>NZ_BJED01000018.1:0-103702 GCF_005405485.1 Enterococcus hulanensis
ATCAAAGGCAAAGCACTAGGTTATGAAGTCAGTCAGAAGCCTAAAGCTGGCTGGTTGATTTCCTTTAAACCGGGAGTTGCCGGATCAGATGCACGTTATGGTCATGTGGCTTTCGTAGAAGTTGTTCGACCAGAAGGAATTTTGATTTCAGAAGGGAACGTCTATGGCGGCACGGTGATTTCGTATCGCGTGATCGCTAACGACCTAGCCACCTCAGACCAAGTTTCCTATATTAAAGCAAAGTAAAAGGGTTTCAGTTCCACTTTTCACAGTTTTATCATGAGAAAACAAATTCTTAGGTTTAAGGGAAATAATTATTTAGGAAGCTAGTGGAATGATATACGGCTTGAGAATCAACTGAATTTTCTAAAGAAAATTCATTCATTAATACGAAAAAGGAGCCCCGTAACTTATGGCAAGTGTTCGCTCACGTCAAACTAAAAAAGAAGAAAGTCCACCGCACCGTTCGATTGCGAAAAGCCTCGTGCTCACGATCTTGACGCTCCTATTATTGGTGGTGCTGTTCATATCCGGACAGCTCGTGCGAAGAGAGTACAGCTTTCATCCAATCTCGGGCACGTCCATGAATCCAACATTGACGGAAAAAGACATGGTCTTGGTGAAGAAACGCGCTCCGATTCATCGTTATGATGTGATCGCCTTTTCGGTCAAAGGCGAAGAGGGGAAATTCGTCAAGCGTGTGATCGGCATGCCGGGAGATACAATGTTTATCCGCAACGATCGAATGGTTTTGAATATTGGTGAGCACGGGGATTTTGAAACAACCTATACGTTTCAACTCTCCCCAGCTGTCGCGGAAGAATTTAAGGATTTAGCGAAGATTCCTAAAGGATTGTACTTCACGACCGGTGATCACATTGATGTGTCGAAGGACAGTCGGACCTTTGGGTTTGTCTACAAGAAAGAAATCGAGGGAAGGGTTCAACTCCATCTCCCCTCTTTGATCAGAAAGCAGGGGGAGAGCGAATGAAAAAGAACTTCCTGCTAGAGGAGAAATCAAGATGGTGATATTAGGAATCGTCGGCGCGGGGCTGGTCGTCTTAGCCATTATTTTTGTAGTGATACGGCTCGTGTTCGATTTGCGATTTTCAGCCATTCAAAAAGAACCAGATCAATCGCCCTTGTTTCGCAGAAAAGTCAAGTATCTAAGAAAGATCGAACAAGCCAAGCATATTCGCTACTTACTGTTGACCTGCCTGGCTATCGGGATCGCCCTGATGCTCTTTGTGGGAGCTTTCCTGATGCTGGCAGAGGACCATCAGAAATTAAACGGACAGAATACTCAGCTAGAAGATCGACTAGATCAGCTAGAAGCAGAACAGAAACAACTGATTGCCAGTATTCCTTTGAAGAATTATCCGGAAGAGGGCATCGGGCTTGATACCTACGACTGGGATAAATTAGCTGGTGAAATGAAGGATTCCAAGCTGCAGAAGCAGATGGAAGCGGCGATTACGCAAGAGACGAGGCAGTATTTTGGTTCCTCTGATACGACAGTGTCCTTAGCCGTTCCCCAAACGCTCTCCCTTCAACTCAAAGGGCAAACGGATGACGACGCAAGTAAGGAAACTGTCAAAAAGAATCTTGATGCGTTTGCGAAAGAAGCAGAGGCAATTGGCGAAGTGCGGAGCATTCACGTTCGGATGATCACCGCGGTCGGTAAAGAGAAACAAGTCATCTATAGCGTAAATTATTCACGGGAAAACGATACGGATGGGTTTAATAAGAAGAATGTTTCCGAGCAGAATCTAAAGAATGATGGTGGGAAGGGCTAATGGCAGAGAATAAGAAGAAACGAAAATGGCTTTCAACCCAAGCGTTGAAGGAATTTATCAATGATATTACGGAAGAAGAGTTGAAGGCAGAAGAGCTGTATAACGAAACGACACGCATTCCTGGTCCCTTGGAAATGGGAGAGGAGATCGAGGACTCCGAAGCGGAACTAGAAGCGCTGATTCAAGAACAGGAAACCTTCACCCAACAGGAACAAGATCCTGTCACGGATAGCCAAGAAACAGAACATCCGGCAGTGGAAGCAGAAGCTGAGGGGCAGGAGCTTGACCAAGTTCAAGAAGAACTGGCGCTGCTAAAGGCAGAAGCGGCAACCAGTATTCGGCAATTAGCGGATGAAAAGGAAGCGTTGGAAGAAAAGCTTGCCTTTGAGCGTACCCGATTAGCAGATGAGCTAAACGATCGTGAGGAAGAATGGCAGACGAAAATTTCTGAACTAGAAGAAGAGAAAACCGCGATTGAATCAAAGGTCGCACAGCTTCAGGACCAACTAGAAGAAAAACAAGCAGAGCTAACGGCGACCATTGATCGAATCAAGGAAGAAGAGGCAGAAAAGGACGCTTCCTCCCTAGATTTGAAGGAGTTGACGCGGCAGCTGAAGGAATACCAACAAAAGTATCAGGAGTCGCAGACAGAAAATAGTGACAAGGAAAAAAAGCTGAACCAGATTAGTACAGAAATCACAGAATATAAAGAAGTCAATGATCAGCTAAAAACGCAGTACCGTGAATTGGAACAAGATTACCAGCAGTTACATATACTCAATCAAAAAAATGAGGCCAAAATGATGGAACTTCAAGCTGAAAATGATGTACTGGACGAACTGCTTGAAGAAAAGGAAGAAGAGCTGGCCGCTGAACTGGCATCGCTTAAAGAAGCAAACGCGAAATACAAACAGACGATCCAGCAGTTAAAGGAGCAGGTCGCTCAAAAGCTTAAAAACGCATTGGAGGAATCACAGATGGATGTAGGTGAACAAGGACCACTGGCAGAAGAACAAATCCAAGAAGAAACAACGGACAATATGGAGGAGCTGGCCGCTGAAAAAGAAGCACTCAACAGCGCCTTGTTCGATGCCCATGAAGAAATTGCGAAGCTCGAAGAAAAAACGAGTGCGCTGGAACAGCTAGAAGCTGAAAAGGAACGACTGGCGAGCCGCTTAGCGGATGCGCAGGTCGAATTAAGTAAGCTAAAGGAACAAAAAGATGCAGAGGAAAGCCTCGAACTGATCCAAGCCAAGAAACAAGTCGAGGAACTGATCGAGAAAAATGAACAGTTGAAAAAAGAAGTGGTGCAATCCCAACAAGAAATCGGCGAAGTGCTGATCTCCGCGAAAAAACAAGCGAATCGCACGATCGAAGAGGCCCAAACCGAGGCAAAGCACCTGATCAGTTCTGCGGAATTGGAATTAGAAAACATCAGTAACCGGGCGCGAAAGATTCTGATCGAAGTGTCAGAATCACGGAAGAATGTGCTGTCGATCTATGATGATTTGGAATTTAAGGTCGAAGCACTCTCGAACGGCACACTGTTAAAGGAAATAAAGAAAAATAGTCAGGGACAGAAGTTATCCAATTATTTTGAGTAGCTGCGAAACGAAACTAGAGAGAGAAAAGGGGAAACGAACATTTTGATCATAAATTGGATGAGCGTAGGGCTGGTCATTTTGATACTCATTGTCTGGTTTCGGCGAATGATCATTAAGGTGCAGCTGCAGCGGTTGAACGTACCGCCAAATACGCCGCTGTCATTTCAACGAAAGTTGGAGTATGTCAAACAAGCAGAACAGGAGAAACACGTTTCTGCCTTATTATTCCTAACGATCTTTTTAGCGATCGGGCTGCTTTTGACCACCTATGGATTATTTCAAATGGAGGACCAGCTGCACGTCGTGACGGAACGAACCAATCAATTAAAAGACGAGCTGTATACGCTAAAAAAAGAGCAGAAACAAATCATTAACAAACTGCCGATCAAAGCCTATCCTGCCAAGGGGATTGGATTGAAGGAGTATCCATGGGATGACTTGTTTTCAGAAGAAAACCGCGAAAAACAATATGAGATCGAAAGCGACCTGTCGACGAAGGTGAGCCCGTACTTTGGCCTATCCACGACCTTGATCGTACTGGATATTCCAACGCAGACCCTGAACATTGCGTTAGCGGGGGATTCCGGCAGTGAAGAGAATCGCCAACAGATCAAAGACAACGTCAAAGCCTTCGCGAAAGAAGCGAAGGATGTCTCAAAACTCACCCAGATCACCTTCCAAATGAATTTGATGAACGATAAAGAGAAGAAAAAGACCTATAGTTGTACCTTTTCACGCGAGAAGGCCGACGAAGAGTTTACATTGATCCAAGAAGAAGAGTAAAGAAAGAGGAGTGGGAGTCCGTATGAACGCACAACAAAAAAAGAATGGCTGGTTTTTCAATAAGAATATCATTGATGAAATCAATTCGGTTCCAGAAGAAGAGATCATGATCGAAGAACGCCCAAGAACGGTTGAGCAGCCTGTGAAGAAAGAAACCGATGAGACCGCAGAACTGAAGCGGGCTATTTCCGAAAGGGATCACCAGATCGAACAGATAAAGCGGGACACAGCCTTAGAGAAACAACGCCTAACAAAAGAAAATGAAAAATACAAACAAGCCCTTCTACGAACTGGCGAAGAAAAAGCGGAGAACCGTCGTCAGATCCAAGACCTAGAGACAGAGGTTCGTAGAAACCGCCAAGAGATCCAACGGCTGCAGGACAATAAAGAGACCGGCTACTTAAAAGAACAACTGGAACAAGCCGAAGAAGAAGTCACTACCTTGAAGGCCTCGCTGGAACAGCACCATTCGTTGGAAGCTGATTTGGAAGAAGCCAAGAAACAGCTTCACGAGTTCGCCGTGAGCCAACAAGATGGCGAACGTCGCTACCAAGAAGCGATCCAGCAAGTTGAACATCAAATGGACAGCATCACCGCTGACTTGACCAAAAAAGAAGAATTGGTGGCTCAATTGGATCACTTGATTACCGATAAGGACCAACAGATTCTGGAAAAAGAAGAGTTGGTGCAACAATTGATCGAAGATCAAAAGCATCAAGAAGCCGTGATTGAAAGTGAACAGATCGCGAAATTAGAAGATCAAATTACCGAACTTCGAAACGAGAATGACCAATTAAAACAAGAAGCAATCCACTCTCAACATGAGATCGGTGAAGTCCTGATCTCGGCTCGCCGCCAGGCCAATCGGATGGTGGAAAAAGCCAAGATGGATGCCCAACGCATTGTGAAGGATTCCGAAGCTGAATTACAAACGATCCATGACCGGGCCAAAGAAATTTCGTGTGAAGTCGACGAATCCCGTCAAACAATCATGAGTATCTATGAAGAAATGAAGACCCGTGTGGATCAGTTGGCTCAAAGTGATGTGCCGGACCTAGAGGAAATCAAAGGCCGCTATGAATATCCGAAGGTTTCTGTGATGTCCCGCAAAGAGACGCGTAAAGAGTATTAAGCAAAACAAATAAACGAGAACAAAAGAAGCGTTGGCTTTCATTGTTCTCGTGCCGTACATAGTGTTTCAGGAAATAGGATGAATCATTAGTGGGGTTGTTAGATAAAAAGGGTAAACAGTAGGTAAAATAGAACTAATTTTCTCAAAAATAGTTCAACACTATGAATAGGAGAGATTAACATGAACCAAGTCTTGATCCTGACTAGAAATATTTTAGCTGAGCAAGAGATTCAACAAAAACTGCAGGCACTAAACTATGAGGTCTATTGTTCTGCGAAGATTTTTGAAAATTGTGGGCAACAACTGGAAATGTTAGAGTTTTTCAATTTCTTTCAGTACGTCATTTTAAGCGAAACAATCTGTGAATCAGAAGTCATGGAGCTCGTTCCGCTGTTGAAAAATCGTTCCATTCGTATTATTCGAAAAGTGGAAGCCAAAGTGACGGAAATGGATCATCAGTATTTAGAAGAAGCACTTATCCACGCCATCATTTCAAATGAGGATTCTGTCGATGAGCTGCGGGAGTGTTTGTATATTCTGAAGAACTACAAAGATGAAAAAGAATCACTGCAAGAAAATCGGAAATATGTGCAATTATCGGATAAAGTCTCATTAATTCGCCCGAATGTCCTGCAAAAGGAGTCAATTTCTCCGGAGGATAATTATCAATTTTTAGAAGTCCTGCATCATCTGTCGACGACAGAAACGAAAATTTTGTCGATCCTGCTTCAAGCGGGCAATCAAGTCGTGACTAGAGAAACGATTTGTCATCAAATCTGGAACGAAGAAGTGAACAAATCCCATTTAGCTTCGTTATCTAGTACCATTACACGGATTAAGAATAAATTCGAGCAGACCAACCTGTCTCACAAAGCAATCCAAACATTATGGGGTAAAGGCTATCGGATCAATCAAGAATTGCTGGATCGGATTCAAATGAATGAGAACTTAAAGAAGGTTGTTTCAAATGGATAAGGATAGACATAATTTGACCAAAAAGAGTCTGACAATAACAAAATAGTTTTGTCTAAAAATAAGAATGCTATTTACCAAATGATTTTCAAAATATCTCTGCCCTTACCAAATGATCCTAGACCAAAAGAAGCACAACTTTCATTTGCGAAAGTTGTGCTTCTTTAGGTGCGCCCTGCATGGGTGAAAACTAGGTGGTGAAAGTCCATTACAGGCTTGGCAGTAGGAACTGTTAGCGAATGGCAAGGTGGCAATCGTGAGGTTGTGGCTGAAGGAAGCCGGACGCAAACTCCTGAACTGACGAACAGAAACTGGATACAAGGCTGGATTAGGTCGGATAAGTCTGCCTAACAAGACAAAGTCCAATACTGCCCAAAACCTATACAGTAAATCCAGCAGTTACATGGGAGAAAAGTTTTCACTCTTACCGGGGGAGGTCTTATGAGGGTATCGTGGGCGTTGAATGAAAACAAACCGATACAACCCTTGTGGAGACATAAGGGTGAATCATAAGAAGTCAGCCGAGGTCATAGTAGTAACGAGACTGACCGTTACGAAGGACTGAACAATGAGAATCTTGACGAATTTAGGAGGTGTGAGAAGATGCGACGACCGCAGAAAACAAGAAAACTTGGCTATCATCAAAGAGCACGTGTGGAACACGAAGGGTATGATGAAGTGCGCAGCACTTCTTGCGGTGAACAAAGGACACAGGATGGTGTAGGAAATCTGTTTGAGAAAATACTCAAACGAAATAATCTTAATCAAGCCTATCTTCAAGTAGTCAGAAATAAGGGAGCAGCGGGTGTCGATGGTATGACCATAGACCAGCTCTTACCTTACTTGAAGGAACACCGTGAGGAATTACTGGATGAGCTGCGTCAAGGAAATTACAAACCACAACCAGTATTGCGAGTGGAAATACCAAAGCCAAATGGCGGTATTAGGAAAATCGGAATTCCCACAGTAATTGATCGTATGTTTCAACAGGCCATCAATCAGGTTCTACAACCACTATTTGAACCGATCTTTTCGGATAATAGTTATGGATTTCGCCCGAATCGCAGTGCTCACTTAGCAGTACAAAAAGCGAAATCCTATTACGAACAAGGCTATAAATATGTAGTAGATATTGATATGAAAGCCTATTTCGACACCGTCAGCCACGACAAACTAATGTTTTTCATTGAACGAAAAGTGAAGGATCAACAGGTGTTGCGACTTATCCGCCGATATCTCATGAGCGGTGTAATGGAAAATGGACTGGTTACCACAAGCGAGGAAGGAACGCCCCAAGGGGGCAATCTTTCGCCGTTGTTGAGTAACATTTACCTAAACGAATTTGACCAAGTGTTAGAAAATCTAGGTCATAAATTCGTCCGGTACGCCGACGACTGTAACATCTATGTCAGAAGCAAACGAGCTGGACAACGAGTAATGACTAAATCCATTGAATTCCTTGAAGAACAATTAAAGCTGATCGTGAATCGTGAGAAAAGTGCAGTAGGAAGCCCCATGAAACGGAAGTTTCTTGGATTTTGTATTCTACCGACAAGAAACGGTGTCAAAGTCCGTCCCCACGTGAAAGCAAAACAAAACGTGAAAAAGAAACTCAAGGAAATCACTAAAAGAAACCGAGCAAGAAGCATCCAAGTGCTCTTAAGAGAGATCAACCGATTAATGACAGGGTGGTTGAATTATTATGGAATCGGTGAAATGAAAGTGTTCATGAGGGAACTAAACGGCTGGTTGAAACGAAGAATCAGACAGTACATCTGGAAGCAATGGAAGAAACCAAAAACCAGAAGGAAAAATCTGATACGATTGGGGATCGATCACAGAAAAGCGTATGAATGGTCGAATACAAGAAAAGGCTATTGGGCAATCGCCAAGAGCTATATTTTACATCGATCGTTAACAGACAAAGAACTGGCACGACAAGGATATGTGGACATATCCTTGCAGTACCAGTTCCTACACTCAACTTATTGAACCGCCGTATACGGGTCCGTACGTACGGTGGTGTGAGAGGGGCGGAAAGTTAATCTACTTTCTCCTCTACTCTATTTAATCTACAATGCACTTTCATGTTCCATCAGCTCTGGATAATACTCGTATTCCGCGAAAAGCTTTGGATCGTAATCTATGAAACGCTTGACCCAATTTTTTGCTTCAAAGAAATCAAGCATTTCTTGATCGGCTGGCTGATAGGGAATATTCAAGAAGGCTGTTAATTGGCTCAAGTCGGGTTTGAGCATAAAAACATTTCTTGGATCATAAAGGCGATAAAAGGGCAGCATTTCATTTGCTGTGACCAGTTTCTTTTGTAAGAACAGCGACTCAAAGGTTCGAAGGGTCACACCATATTGACCAGCGCGTAATATTTCTAAGATACCTTTACTGCGTTTGACTAGTTGGAGATAGTCCCCATAAGGCAGATAGCCTTCCTGTTCGTTCCCGCGCTTTGGCAGGATATGATAAAACGTTGATAGCCCCAGTGATTCAAAGCGATCTTTTAAATCCAACGCTTGCTGCTTACGGCCATTGTCATTGGCGCCAAAGAAAATATCGTAATCTGTCTCATGCAGAGGTTCGCCAACAGATCGCGTGTAAAAGGAACTGTTGTGCTTTAGTCCTAAATCCCGAGCCTCTAACGGATCGAAGTGATAAATTTCATCGATAGCCGCTTCTTTTTGGGCGACATTTAATTTGCGGTAGTGCTCTAATTTGAAGTGGTTCCAGAAAAATAGAACGATTTTGGCTTTTGTGAATGGTCGAATTCGGGCGGCCATTTCTGGTTCAAAGCCAAAATCTAAGAATATGATCAATTGAAAGTTTTTCAAATAGTGGCGTAAATACTCGTTGCTTGCTGCAAGTAACTCTTTTCCTGAACAAACACTCATCTCTGAGATGGCAGGGAAAAAGTAAAGTGAACGGTCCTTAGGGACGATCAAGACATCTGAGTTTTTCATTTTTCTCCCAGCTTTCGTATTAAATTTTTCCCAGTTTAGCGCTTTCCATCGCTAATAGCGATTTTTATGCTTGAGAAAAATAACACAGCTAGCTCATGAAAAAGGGAATTTTTTGTTCTCCTACGCATATCATCGCGCTACATTGATTAAACGCGAATACTTTATCCATCATAGAAAGCCGCTCTTACTATAATTAACTGTGAAAAGCGCGGCTGATAAGAAAAGAGACCGCCTATGGGATAAGACGGTCTCTAAGAGGATATACAGTGTGAAAGAAATAACAACTTTCAAACAAATGTAATGAATTCTCAAAAATTAATGTGCCCGATTGAAACGAGCGATCCATTGTTTATATGGTAATACGCCGCCTAGGAAGTAGGTGATGGCTGCTTGGATCGGAATCCAAATCACGGTTTTGATCAAACGTGGTGCCCAGATCACCCAGCTATTCAATGGCACATGATACATCATCGCCAGCCATAGCGGAGTCAAGATTAAATTGATCAAGATCGTTGTTGCTAGCACCGATTGAATCGCGTTTTTCCAGGTAATTTCTTTCTTATAGAAGAAGTAACCGTAAATGGCTCCTTCTAGAAAGGCATTGATGGTAAAACCGATGAAAAAAGGTGCCTTTGCGAAAAGCGACATTCCTATAAAATCAGCGATCACCGAGCCGATTCCTGTCCAGAATGGACCGAACAGCATTCCCATAATAATCTCTGGGATAAAGGTAAAGCTGACCTTGAGAAATTGTGTCTCGATTCCCAAAAGCCGAGACAAAGTGACCATCATGGCGATTAATAGCGCCATCGTTGTGATGCTTCTAGCATCGAGGTGTTTCTTCATTTCTAGCATCTCCTTATAGAGCTGCTACATCTTCATGCAGCGAATGCGAAAATAAAACCGCAGACCAAAGTCTTTCGTCCAGAGGACAACATCCCATCCCTCCAGCACTTGACGCTTTATTTCCTACTCTGATTTATTTTTGGGGAAGTCCCCGAAAAAATACTAGCACAGAATGAAAGAGGAAACAATCTTTTCATTCCATTCCCGCGAAAATAGTAAAAACTTTATTTTTACGAATAAAGTTGGGTAATTTTTGGGGCATTTTAGAGGTATTATAGAACTATATAAATTATAAAGAAGAGAGGTCAATTTATGGCTGTTAAACCGTTGGATGAAAGACAGTTGTTTCGAATGAAACGAGAAAATCTTGAGAAGAGGATCAATCTCTATTATTTAGAGACCCATGATACAGATACAGTATTGGAGTATAGTCTAGCCGTTCTAGTATTTAATGGGATTACGATAGATGATTATTCATTTGTTTGTAAGGATTTGATCAAGGAGATCTTTTTAACAAATGAACCTAGTGATAAGCTGCGGGATTATTGTTTGTATTTTTACGATTTCTTTGAGTACGAAGAATGGGAACGGGTAAGAGATCGGTTGTTCAAGAATCGAGCAGCATTTTCTGAGCACACCCGGGCGATTCGTCCGGAAACAAAATATGTACGAGCAGAATCTGCGCCTACAGCGGAAACGACAGAGAGTTCCGAGGATTATTTCGAAACAGTTTTTAAGGATGAACTGGGAAAGAAGCATAAGCAAAGATTTAGAAATGTGGATGTAGATATGCCAAACAAAAAGCTTTTTACACTATTAAAGATCTTAACGAAGCTGACCATTTTTGAAAAAGATGGTGTGCGAAGGTTTACTCAGGTAGTGCCTGCTGATTGTAAAACGATAATAGCAGATACTTTTTAGGGGATGAAGTAAGCACCAAAGTACGATTTTTAGAAAGAGGGGAAAAGGAATATGCAAGTTTTGCAGGAGAGACAGCTGCTTCAAATGAATCGGGATTCTTTAGAAAAGAGAATTCTTCAATATTATAATGAAACAAAGAACGAAGACGTCGTGATCGAATATGGGATGGCGCTTCTAATGAGAAATGCGATGGTGATGGATGATTATTCCTTCATCTGCAAGGACCTGATTCGCAAGATATTTTTAGAAGGTGAACCGAACGATAAGAAGCGCGACTTTTGCTTATATTTCTACGACTTTTTTGACTATAGTGAATGGGAGATCGTCCGAGCACGGCTGTTTAAAACGCGATCAGAATTTTCTGAATGGACGCGAGTAATTCGACCAGAGACCAAGTATATACGGGCGGCCGCAGCACCGACCTATGATAAGTTCGATGAGATATTAACCCATGCAACAAGGAATTATTCAGAAAAAAAAAGAGCCGAAGCATTTGCTGATAAAGAGAACTTTGATTTTTTATTTAAAGCCCTTTTTGCGGACGAGAATGGCAAGAAGCATATGGTAACCTTCAAGCACGCGGACATCAGCAAGTCAGGCCATGAAATGTATATCTTATTAGAAATTTTGACAAAGCTGACGATTTTTGAGAAAGATGGCGTTCGTCGTTTCGAAGAAATTCTGGGAGAGGATTGTATGTCAGAAGTCAAACATTCAATTATTCGAAAAAAAAATAAAGCTCGTAACTGATAAAAAGAAGAAGCAGGACGATTTTAGCGTCCTGCTTCTTCTTTTTAAATATTCAACACGTTAAACACTAAGATACCCCAAACGATGAAGACAACTATGCCCCAACCGCAGCCTTTTTTGTACCCTGTATATGTTTGGGTAAAATTTGAATCTTCAACATCATTCTCAAACACTGCTTTATTTGGATCATTCTTTAAATAGTAAACATTTAGCTGTATCGGGAAATCCCCTCCGCCATCATCACGATACACGAATTTCTTTGTCTTTTTACGGCCGTTGATCGCATACTCGTATGTCACAAAAATCTTGGAATAATCACTCAGATCATCCGTATTTTTGGTAGAGTGGTGCCATTTCACAGCTTTGGCTGGAACATACCAACCTTTTTCTTTGGCAGTTTGATAAATTTTCTGCTTTTTGGTACGCGGCTGCCTTATCAAGAAAAAAACAAAGGTAAGCAGCGGTGGAATAATCAGGACGACAAATTGTTTTATCGTCACCGTCTTCACCCCTTTTAAGTTATAGTTTTTGCTAGCTATGTTTAATAAACGATTTCTTTTGGATCGGAATGCGCTAAAACAAACTCTTTGAAGTTGATGACCGCTGGTGTGAGATAGGCTTCTTTATTCGTAACTAAATAGAAGGAACGATCCATAAGCACATTTTTCAAATGAATTGTTTTTAGCGGCAAATGCTTCAGGATATACATATTAGGTACTACCGCGATACCAAAGCCTTGACTGACTAGTCCGGCGATGACCTGATCCACAGTGACTTCATAAACAATATTGTAGCTGCAATTATTTTTCTGGAAGACCTCATCAATGACATTGCGCAGGCCGCTGCTTTTGCTGAAGCCGATCTGCTCATAGGGCTGAGTCTGCTCTAAATAAATATCATCAAACTGTGCCAAAGGGTGATCCAGCGGTGCGATCACGACTAACTCTTGGCTGGCGATCGGTAAGAACTCGACACTAGGTTCATCCGGCAAGTAAGAGGCGATGCCGATATCGTAGTGCATATTTTTGATTCCGTCCACGATCTCTTTGGTTACTCCAGAGGAGGTGTGAAAATCAAAAATAATCTCTTTATCTAAGTTGGCGTCGCGAAACTCCCGCACTAATTTTGGCACAAAGGTCGTTCCTAAAACTGGTAAAAAGGCGAAACTGATAAAGCCGCTGCCTTTGCTGATCTTGGTGACCGTCTCGATCCCATCATCTAATGTCCCCAATGTTCGTGAAACATAGTCTTGAAAAATCATGCCCGGTTTGGTCAATACGACATTCCGGCCTTTTTTTTCGAATAAGGTGATGCCCAGTTCATCCTCAAGTGAGGCGATGGCATTGCTCAAGCTCGGCTGTGTGACATTCAATATTTTACTAGATCGGGTATAGTGCTGCTCTTTGGCTAATACATCAAAGTATTTCAAATGTTGTAAGTTCATGCGCACGCTCCTATTTATATGACCTTTTAAATGATTATAGCAAAACCTATATGTTTTACCTATAGGTTATTCGAGAAAAACCAATTAGAATTTTGAAAAGTCCCACGTTAAAATGAAGGCAAGATTTGATTGTGAAAGCCGATACATTATTAAAGCTACGGTTTTCGCATCAAAAAATCCTTTCATACATTAAGAGACTGCAGCTCTTCATGTGAAAGAAATAACTTTCAGAAATTTAAATACGATTTTAAGATGTCAGATGATTTTGGATTAAGTGAAAACGCAGATTAATGACGACAAAAAAGATTGGATCAGTACAAATTAGGAGGAGAACAAATGAAAAAGGTACCATTAACAATCAGCTCTTATACATTAGGAATGGAAATTGATTTTGAAGAACGTGTAAAAATTGCGAAGGCAGCAGGCTTTGACGGCATTGGCTTACGTGCTGAAACGTATATGCTGGCAATTAAACAAGGCTATTCTGATGAACGCATGTTAGAAATCTTAGCAGAAAACGACATGAAGGTAACGGAAGTTGAATACATCACCTTGTGGGCTGATCCAAATAAAACCCAAGAAACACCAGAAACACTGTTACAACAATTCAAAGAACAAACAGTTTATCACATGGCTCGTTTGTTCGGCGTAGGTCATATCAACTGCGGCTTGATGGAAAAATATCCAGCGGAAGTTCATATCCAAGCGTTCAAAGAATTATGTGCACGAGCAAAAGAATTAGTGATTGGTTTAGAATTCATGCCTTACAGCGGTGTACCAGATTTAGCGAGTGCATGGAATATCGTTGATAAAGCAGGCTGCGACAACGGTATGTTGATCTTAGACACATGGCATTGGGCGCGCGCTGAAACGTTAGCAGAAGATTTGAAAGGTGTACCAGCAGAAAAAGTTGTCTCTGTTCAAATCTGTGACGTGTTGGAGCGCCGCTACCCAGACACAATTTTACGTGACGAATCAATGCATGATCGTCTTTGCCCAGGAACTGGCTGGGGAGATACAGTTGGTTTCTTGAAAGCAATCAAAGAACATGGAATCAAACCTCGCGTAGTCGGAACAGAAGTTATCTCTGATCCAATTTTAAGCCTAGGTTATGAAAAAGCAGCGCAAATGAACTATGACACAAGTATCGATGTAATCAAACAAGCTTGGCCGGAACTATTAGAAGACTAAAAAAAGGTGGATAAAAAAATGTTAGAAGGCGTATCAGGTAAAACACAATTATACGGGTTGATCGGCAGTCCAGTCGGACATTCAGGGTCACCTGCGATGTACAATTATGGCTTTGAACAATTAGGCATCGATGCCGTATATCTAGCGTTCGACGTACAAATCGAAGAAGTAGCAAATGCATTCCAATCTGTTCGCACATTCAACATGCCTGGAGGCAACGTAACAATGCCTTGTAAAGGTGAAGCGGCGAAATACATGGACGAATTATCACCAGCGGCCCAAATGGTCGGTGCGATCAATACCTTCCAAAACAAAGATGGAAAATTAACGGGTCACATTACAGACGGTATCGGTTTTGTCGATAACTTGAAGGCTCATGATGTGGAACCTAAAGGAAAGAAATTTGTCGTGTTAGGAACGGGCGGTGCGGCAACTGCGATCCAAGTTCAATTAGCGATCGAAGAAGCGGTAGCTATCGATATCTTCAATATCAAAGATGATTTCTTTGCTAAAGGCGAAGAAACTGTCGCACGCATCAAAAAATTCTATCCTGATTTAGCTGTTGCGATCCATGATTTAGGTGACGCTGAATTATTGAAACAAAAAATTGCTGAAGCGGATGTTTTAGTAAATGGAACAACTGTTGGTATGGGTGTAGGTTCTACTAAGACACCGATCAGTGATACAAGCATGCTTCATGAAAAATTAGTTGTAGCCGACGCGATCTACAATCCGCCGAAAACACAATTGATCAATGATGCAACAGCAACAGGCTGTAAAACAGTGACTGGTGAAGGAATGCTGCTAGGGCAAGGTAAAGCGGCGTTCAAGATTTTTACTGATCAGGAATTACCGGTCAGACCATAAATCCTTCTTTTTCCGTGCACTCTGCGGAGTGTACGGAATACAAATGAGGGGCAGCCGTTCAGCAAAGGACGTTAGTAAACTGTTTTAGTGTTAAAAATATTTTTAAGGGAGCCTAGAGATGAGATCGAAAAAATATATCATGTCGTTGGTAACGACATACTTGTGCTATTTTACACATGGGATGCAAGCACTTATTCTTAGTCAAAATATGCCTTACTTTTATGAAAAATGGGGCTATACAGATGCAACAGCCGGAGCAGCAGCAGTTTCTCTAGCGATTACGGCAACCGGTTTTGGTAAATTCGTTTCTGTTTGGATCGGCGGGGAAGTTTCGGATAAGATCGGCCGGAAGAAAATGGCGATCGGCGGATCGATCCTCTACATCATTTGTTTTGCCGGATTATTACTTAGCCCGAGCATGATGATCGCTTCGGTCTGTGCCTTTATGGCCGGTGTGGCAACATCTGGTTTCTGGGATGCGTCACTATATCCAGCGGTTCAAGAAGCAGCACCAAAATATGCTGGTTCAGCTTTATTGGGAATTAAATTGTTCGTTTCATTAGCAGGGATCGTTTATCCGTTGATGGTGGTTAATTTCACTGAAATGGGTTCTCCTCAATTGAATGTCATTATTCCGTTAGTTTTGTCTGTTGGTTGTTTAGTTTTAGCGGCATTTTCTCCATTCGCCTACGACGATATGATGAAGGGCAGTAATGATCAAGAGGCTTCAGATGGGAATCATTCAGATGCCATCAAACAGGAAATCGAAGCAGCTAAAGCAAAAATGTTAGTGAAACCAAATGTGTTAGTTAACTTCATCACCATGTTCTATGCCTTCTTATGTATGTTTATTATGTATGGCGCTCAACAATATACCAAAGCTTTCGGATTAAGCAATGCCGGTCTTACTGAGCTGCAAGCAGCTGGATTAACGTCGATCTATACCTTTGGCGGAATCATCGCGGTAGTTTTCTGGGCAATTCTGATGGGTAAATTACGTTGGAACCCATTGAAGGTTTTAGTGATTGATTCAGTCTTTACTGCATTGGCATTAGCGAGTGTATTGGTCATTCGTCATCCAGCAGTCATTTATGCAAGTATCGCGGCTCTAGGCTTTTTCGCGTCAGGCGGTGCTTTGCAAACAGGATTGGGCTTGCGTCAGTTATTCTGTCCAGGACCTAAAGGAAGAAATACAGGGATCTACTATACATTCATGGGCTTTGCCAGTACCTTCTTACCGTTCATCGTTTCGGCGATGACCAAATCAGTCGGTGAAAAACAAGCGATTTACATTATGATGGGCTTGCTTTTAGTCGCTGCCCTTACGGCAACAGTTATGATGGTGTATCTATTAGGTCAACATAAAAAAGTATTCGGCTATAGCGCTTTTGAAAAAATGCGAGATTAATTGCGAAAACAAAAAAGGAGGTAGGACTATCACTAGTCACCTCCTTATTCGCTTAGTGTACGAACACTGGATAGCTTTTAGCTAAACGGTTTAAGTAATCACTAGTCGATTTTATAATATTTCTACCTAATTTTTAGATGAGCTGCAAAAAGTTGAACGGAAATCCTTTTTGCTTATCATCCGTATTAATTTGTGTCCACTGTTGGACGCTAGGTAATTTAGGAGGTCCTCATGGATATTGTAATTGGACTATTACTGATCTGTTCCTTTGCGGGGATGGTCATCTATTGTATCAAAGGTCATAACTTGATGATCGGCTTTTTCATCATGGCGACGATTTGGACATTTTTGCCGATCATTGGCAATTTGCTGTCGCCGAATGCGGCATTTGATGGATTGACGATCCATGATATGCTGCGTCAAGTGTATCAAACAGCACCGGAAAAATATGGTGCATCGGTCATGAATATTTTCTTGGGAGCCTTCTTTGGGCGAATCCTGTTAGACACTGGGATTGCGGCTACGATCATTCGAAAAAGTGTCGAGCTGGGGGGAGATAATCCCGCGGTGATTTTAGCGATCGTGAATTTGATCAGCGGCTTTATCTTTACCTCAATGACCGGCGGCGGATCGGTAATCGCTATTGCAGTCATTGTTTTACCGATTCTATTTTCGATCGGTATTCCGAAAGTCGTTGGTTTTTTCTCCTTTACTGGATCAGTTGCGGCGGGAATTTTCTTAAATCCGATCAACTTCGGACAATACTCAGCCTTCTTTTTAAATTCAAATGGCGGACAGGAGTATACGTATAACGATTACTTCCCGTTTGGGATTTTGGCGTTCGCAGTAATGATCACAGTAGTTTCACTCGCATCAATGATTTATTTAAAAATGGAAAATCTCACGTATTCTTGGGCAGCGGTCAAACAGAGTGAAGTGGTGGATGCACCAGGAATCTCATTAATCACACCATTTTTACCGGTGGTAGGAGTAATCGTGTTTAAGCTGCCTGTGATACTGTGTTTTATTTTAGCAAGCTTATATGGGCTAGGTGTTTGCGGCGGCTTAACGGGTAACTTCCGTGAAGTCTGCCGAACGATCTCCCGCATCTTTACCGAAGGAGTAAAAGACATGTCGGCGCTGATCGCCTTTTGGATTACTTTGGCGATGTTCAATGACGCGGCAGTTTACGCGGCTCCTTATTTTCAAGAAATTATCGGCGGCTGGATTCCATCTTCTCCGTTGATTTTATGTATCGCTTTTGGGATCTTGGCACCATTAACGTGGTTCAAAGGACCGCTTTCGTTGATTGGTTCAGGTGCGGCACTGCTGGCAGTGGTCAGTCAGACGACGAATTTTCCGACAACCTTCTTATATCCTTTGTTTGCTTCCGTTCTGATCGGCATGGCTCATTTTGACATTACGATCTCTTGGAATGCTTGGGGATTGGGCTTCAATCGGATCAATGCAGTCGATTATATGAAGGTGGCGCTGATTCCGGGAACAACAGTGGCATTGATTCTGGAAATCGCGAACTTTTTCCTCAACAATCCGCTATAGAACTTAAGAAAGGCAGGTCTCAACATGAAACGACGTGTTCGGATCGGGATCGATGTCGGCGGTACCCATACAAAAGCGGTAGCGATCGACAACGATACCCAAGAAATTATCGGTAAATCATCGGTAAAAACAACCCATGACAGCGAACAAGGTGTGGCTGAAGGTGTGGTCAATTCCTTCTTAAAATGTTTGGCGGAGTTTGATATTGCACCCGAGGAAGTCGTCTTTGTCGCTCATAGTACAACACAGGCGACGAATGCCTTATTGGAAGGTGATGTTGCCAAAATAGGGATCATCAGCACAGCCAAGGCAGGAATTGAGGGCTGGCTGGCTCGCCCTCAAACCAATTTGAAAGATATCGATCTGGGAACGGGACGCAGTATCCATGTAGTCTCTCGTTTCATTTCTCAGAAAAATTTGACAGAAGAAGAAATCGAAAAGGTTATCGATGAACTATTAGCAGAAGAAATTGACGTACTGGTAGCCTCGGCTGCCTTTGGTGTCGATAATTTATGCTTAGAAGAAAAGATTGCGGCAGTTGGTCGCAAAAAGAATATCCCAGTAACATTAGCATCAGAAATGACGAAGCTTTACGGCTTGTCTCGGAGAACGCGGACAGCGACGATCAATGCCTCGATTCTGCCGAAAATGCTGGAGACAGCGAATTCCACGGAAGAGAGTGTTCGTTCTTCCGGTGTGGATGTACCTCTGATGATCATGCGAGGCGACGGCGGTTTGATGGATGTTGTTGAAATGAAGAAACGCCCTGTTTTGACGATGCTGTCAGGGCCGGCTGCGAGTGTGATGGGTGCCTTGATGTATTTACGTACTTCGAATGGGATCTATTTCGAGGTCGGCGGCACTTCGACCAATCTCGGTGTGATCAAAAATGGTCGGCCGGTCATTGATTATTCGGAAATCTCAGGACATAAGACATACGTTAATTCACTGGATGTACGAGTATTAGGAGTGGCCGGCGGCAGTATGATCCGCGTGAGCAAAAGCGGAGTGAAGGATGTCGGTCCCCGCAGTGCTCACATCGCAGGGCTTGAATACGCTGTTTATACTCCTGAAGAAGAAATCGTGGAGCCGCAGCTGGAGCTGTTCTCACCAAAAGAAGGCGATCCGGCTGATTATGTCGCGATCAAATTAGCTAGCGGCAAACGAATCACAATCACCAATTCATGTGCGGCCAATGTTTTAGGATATGTCACTGAGGAAGATTTTTCTTATGGAAATGTCGCTTCGGCGAGAAAAGCGATGGCACCTTTAGCAGAGTATTTGAATACGTCCGTTGAAGAAGTGGCACGCCAGATTCTAGCCAAAGCAGTCGAAAAAATCATCCCAGTGATTCGTTCGTTGGCGAAAAAGTATCAATTAGAAAAGAATCAAATGACGCTAGTCGGTGTCGGCGGCGGTGTGGCCTCGTTGATCAAATTTGCGGCTGAGCAGATGGAATTAAATTATAAGATCCCCGATAATGCGGAAGTTATTTCTTCCATCGGTGTCGCCTTGGCCGCAGTTCAAGACGTAGTTGAGCGTATCGTGCCAAGCCCAACGAAACAAGATATTCAGGCGATCAAGCAGGAAGTAACGGATATGGCGATCGAAAGCGGTGCGACCGAAGACAGTGTCGAGGTCCACATCGAAATTGATCCTCAGACACAAAAAATTACGGCCCGGGCTTCAGGCTCTACGGCTGCGCAAGCAACCGAGCTTCAAAGTGCTGCTACAGAAGCCGAAGCACGAGAAATCGCGATCCAAGATTTTCGTTTGCCGGCTGAACAGGTCAAGCTGTTGGATTCAACGGAGCAGTTCAATATTTACGGCTCCAGTACGAAAAAAGGCAATGCGATCCGTGTAATTGATAAGAAAGGCTTTATCCGCGTTCAGCGGGAGCATGCCGAAGTAGTCAAGACCACGATCCAAAGCTACTTTGAAGTCGTCAATCAGTTGTGGGAAAGTATGGCAAATTATCAAAGTGATTTGATTATCAGACCAGATTACTATTTCTGTGTTGGTCCGCGGCTATTGGACTTTTCCAGTACGGACTTCTCTCAATTAACGATGCTGATGGAGATTGAGATGAGCGAAATTATAGGAACGGATGAGATCATCATCATTGCAGCAAATCGATATATTTAAATCAGTCTAAAAATGAAAAGGAGTGCTGGCGATGGATTTTAACGCTTTATTAGATCAGAGCGATGAGAAATATGCTGAGTATTTACTATCGCAGGATCATTTGTTTAAGAAAATTCCCGACGACCAGCGCTCAGAGTTGATTTATCAAGCGATTGAATGCGGAAGGAATGCCGCAAGAAATTTTTTAGCGGCAGATTTGTGGGAATATTGTCAGCAAGAAGCGATTGAGATCGATTATTTTACGGAAGAGCTGAAAGCGGAAAATTTTCGTTTTGTCTTGGCAGAATTTCAATTGCCGAATCGGATTCGGATCAATCAAAGTTTATTAGACGAAGCGGACGAATTTTTGAAAGAGCAGGAGTTTTTAAAGGATCAACGAGTAGATGAAATCTTATTAGCTCATGAGCTGTATCATTACTTAGAAAATCAGCAGAATTTGTTTACGATTCAAAAGCAGCTGACCTATCAAATAGGACCTTTTAAAAAGCAAGCACGCTTGCATTCTTTAAGTGAGATTGCTGCGACAAGCTTTGTCCAAGAGCTGTTGGATCTTAGTTTTTCGCCAATTCTTTTGAATGTTGTTTTGCTTTTTCCTGTGGCTCCTGATTATAGTCAAGAGCTGGCAAAACAACTATTAGTGATTGATTGAACAGGGCTATAGATTGATTGAAAAAAAGAATTAGTATCCACTGAACGGATTCAGTATATTTAAAGAAAGAAAACCTTTAAGGAGCGGAAATAATGGAAAATACATGGTTAGATTTAGCAGATGACGTGGTAGTAATCACGGGAGCTTTAGGTGGAATGGGACGCAAAATCGCAAATGACTTCGCAGAGCAAAAAGCCAACTTAGCTTTAGTCGATTTAAATGAAGAAGCGACTGAAAGCTATGCCAAAGAATTAGCGAATAAGTATGGAATTAAGGCAAAAGGCTATGCGTGTAATTCAACGGTTGAAGAACAAGTAGATGCTTTAGCGAAAACAGTGAAGGAAGACTTTGGTCGCATCGACGTATTGGTGCAAACAGCAGCGATCCTAACTTTCAGCCCATTAGAAGATTTAGCATTAGATGAATGGAAACGGACAATTGATGTAAACTTGACTGGTTATTTCTTAGTTTCACAACGTATCGGTCGAGTGATGATCGAGCAACAATCAGGCCGAATGGTTCACATTTCTACGATCGCTTCAATCGCACCGGAAACTTATTCAGGTGCTTACAGCCCAAGTAAAGCCGGCGTGAATATGTTGTCTAAAATGATTGCTGGCGAATGGGGACAATATGGCGTACGCAGCAACTGCGTATTACCATGTTTTGTTAAAACACCATTATCAACAAAATTCTATGAAGACGCAGAAGTTGAAGAAGGTCGTAGAAGAATGACTGCCAACCGTCGTATCGGTGAAGTGCAGGATATTGCTAACGCGGTATTATATCTTGCAAGCAAACGTTCAGACTACACGAACGGTCACGAATTACGGGTAGAAGGCGGCTTCGGCAATATGATCGGCGATCTAGTACCAAAACCAGGCGGACGCCGTCAATACGCAATCGATTCAAAGAAACCAAAAGCATAGTAACTAACTAGAACCCTGACATTTTTTCTGTCAGGGTTTTTTGTTTTGTACAAAATGTCATTCAATCATAACGAGAAACCTAAGCAAACATGACAAGTTGCTAAAACCCCCTTTTAGAACTGTTAAATTATGAGTGTAGCAAATAGCTAAAACAAACAAAGGAGCGTGTAAACCATGCAAGAATACGTAAGCAAAGAAGCATTTATCACAGAAATAGAAAAAAGAGCAAATTTGTTCATCAAAGAATACGAGGATATCAGTGAAGAAGATAAGGATGTACGTTTAGCTGAAGGAGAACGGACGCCGTTTGAAAATCTTGCGTATCAGCTGGGCTGGTTGGCACTGATCCAACATTGGGAGAATGCTGAAGGAAATGGCGAAACAGTGGAAATGCCTGCTCCGGGGATCAAGTGGAATCAGTTAGGCCCCTTGCATGAAAAATTCTATGCGGATTATCAAGGAAAGAGCCTAGCTGAAATGATCACCTTATTCAAGAATGCTGTCGCTGAGAATAGTCAGTGGCTTGCTAGTTTAGATGATGATGTGCTGTTCAAGCCTGGCGGTCGAAAATGGGCTCAATCGACTTCTTCCAATTGGCCTGTCTGGAAATGGGTCCACATCAACACCGTCGCACCATTCAAATCATTTCGGACCAAGGTTCGCAAATGGAAAAAACAGCGAGCTGAACTGGATTAAAAATGAATCAGAAAAAGGGGTAAACAACATGAATGAACTCATAACAATCTCAAACCTAGCTAAACAGTACAATCATCAAGAAGTCTTAAAAGCAATTTCATTTTCAATCCATGAGGGGGAGCTATTTTCAATCCTAGGACCAAATGGTGCCGGAAAATCAACCTTGATTTCTTTAATTCTAGGATTAGCCAAACCAGATGCTGGCGAAATTTTACTTGAGGGAAAAAAACTTGAAACGCAATCGATCGAGCATAAGTCAGTGATCTCTGTGGTTTTTCAAAACAGTATTTTAGATCCAGCTCTAACAGTCAAAGAAAATTTATTTATTCGCGCTTACTTTTATGTCAATAACTGGAAAGAAGCCAAGCGATTAGCGAAAGAAAAATTAGCCGATGTTCAAGGGAGTCATTTGCTGAATAAGCGCTACGGTGTCCTTTCCGGCGGTGAAAAGCGCAAGGTTGATATCGCTCGTGCCTTGCTGAATACACCAAAACTGCTGTTTCTGGATGAGCCAACAACTGGTTTGGACATCGGATCGCGAGCAGACATGTGGCGATTGATCCACCAATTAAAAGAAAAATATCGGATGACGATCGTACTGACCACACACTATATGGAAGAAGCCAAGGATTCTGATAATGTTTTGATGCTGGATGCGGGAAGAGTCATGGCCTATGATGCACCAGAGGCATTGAAAAAAAGTTATCACTGCCTAACACTCGAAGATGTCTTTTTAACAATCATGGAAAAAGGGAGAGAAAATTATGAATGCTTTAGTCTATAGAGGGTTATCACTATTTTTCAAAAACAGGCAGGCGGTAATTGGTTCCTTTATTGGTGCTGCGATTATGATCATTCTGTATGTTTTCTTACTAGGGGAAAGTTTAGTCGGCTCATTATCTGTCCTAACTCATCCTAAATTGGTCGTTGATGCTTGGATGCTTGCGGGGGTTATCGGGATTGCCTCAGCTAGCTCCACACTTGGTTCGGTTAGTTTGATGATTCGAGACAAAGAAAGCAATGTCTATACTGACTTCATGATTTCACCTATTTCAAAAAGTAAAATCATGCTGGGCTATTTCTTTAGTACCTTTTTGATTTCATTGTTGATTACTTTGGTTGTGATCGTTATCGCTGAAATCTATCTCGTGGTACTTTCAAAAGGAGAGTTCTTAACTTTACCGCAATTTGGTTTATTATTTGTCGTAAGTCTTTTGACCGTCTTTTGTTCATCGGCCTTCATGTTTTTCATAGCTAGCTTTTTTAGACGGATCGATACTTTTTCTACTGTGACCGCTGTGATTGGCCCGCTGATCGGTTTCTTAACTGGCTGCTATGTTCCGATAGGGAGTCTGCCAGAGGGTGTTCAAAAAGTGGTAGAGTATTTCCCCTTAACTAGCGGGATTGTCTTGATTCGGCGCATTTTGACAGAGAATGTTTTTTCCTCAGCCGATAAATCTGCGGCGACTATGGTCAAAGAAGAGTTAGGGATCGTAATGAGCGGACAAACTGGCATTGCCTTGCCAATCGCGATTCTAGTGATCTCAAGCTGTCTATTCTTAGTCGTTGCCTTATGGAATGTTAAGCGAGTGGAAGTTAAACGATAGGCTCTTGCTTATAAAATAAATGATGAAAACTGCCTAAAAGACCAGCAAAACAGTCTTTTAGGCAGTTTGTTTTTTCTGTATTTAGAAAAGGACTTTGTTTACCAAATACTTACACGTTTTTCAGGTGCCAAGTACATGGCATCTGTTGTTTGGATATCAAACGTTTGGTAGAAGTCTTCCAGATTTTTAACTTGGACATTGGCCCGTAATTTGTTGGGTGCATGCACATCGATTGACAAGAGCAGCTGCGTGTATTCTTGTCGTGCTTTCATCCGCCAAATCGTCGCCCAGTTGATAAAGAAGCCTTCAAGGTCGACATCACTGTCTTTCTTCGCTGCCTCTAATGCACAGCTCAGACCGCCTGCGTCGGCGATATTTTCTGAGACTGTCAGTTTTCCGTTTACTTTTCCGCCGGCAATCTCCAAACCGTCGAATTCAGCGATCATTTGATCGGCTAATTCTTGGAAGTGTTTTTGATCTTCTGTTGTCCACCAGTTGTTCAAATTTCCATACTCGTCAAAGAGTGAGCCGTTGTTGTCAAAAGCGTGAGAAATTTCGTGAGCGATCACGGCACCAATTCCGCCAAAGTTTTCACTGCTGGATTGCTCCAAGCTATAAAACGGTGCTTGCAGGATCGCTGCTGGGAAAACGATGATATTGCGGAATGGATGGTAATAGGCATTCACTGTGTCTGCGCTCATTTCCCATTCATCACGTTGGACTGGCTTGTTCCATTTGGCGTACTCATCTTTGCGCTTCAATTTACTAAAATGCAGAGCATTGCTTAAAAGTGTGCCGCCTTTTTCTGCGGGAGTTACTTTGAATTGTGTATAGATTGGCGGAATTTTTTCTGGATAACCAACGTGGATGCCCAAGGTACTTAGTTTCACGATGGCTTTTTCACGAGTAGCCTCACTGAGCCATGTGTTGCTGCTCAAACGGTCTTGATAAATACCGACCATTCTACGCACCATTTGTTCGACATCTTTTTTCGCTTGCTCGCCAAAATATTTTTTCCCGTAATAGTCGCCAACGATTTGATCGAAACGCCCAGAGGCTAAGTAGAAGGCCGCCTTTTCTTGCGGACGTGCTTCGGGTGCTCCAGAAAGCGCACGGCTGTATGCGCCGCCGACTTGACGGAACTCCTCACTGAGATAAGCAGTCAATGCGTTGATCGTCATCACCAGCATCCAGCTTTTCATTTGCTGGAAGGTGTCAGGATTCACTAATTCATCCAACTGCTTGAAAAAATCAGGTTCGGTCACGATGATCTTCTCGGGAACCTCACCGATTAAACCAACCAATAATTTCTTCAAGTCTAAATGCTGACTGCGTTGAATAAATTCTTCACCGCTTTCGGGATTATACATTTTACTGTAGTCTGCATTTTCTTCCGCGCTTTTTACATGAGGAGCTAACAATTTATCATATTGGAGTGCTTCATCCGTGATTTTTTCTGCTGCAGCCGCTTCGTAGCCTGCGAGTGTGAATAACTTCATCGTCATCTCTTTAAAAATCGCTAAAAGCTGCGGTGCTTGCGGATGGTCAGGCTCGTAATAGGTTTTATCCGGTAAGATCAGACTAGGCGCGCCAGCAAACAACGCATTGATTTTAGTATTTTTCATGTCAGCGTCCACGTCGACACCGAAAGGCAAAGGCAGCCCATCAAGTACCCAGCTGGTTATTTGCTGATCGAGATCAGCAAGATCTTTTAATTCTTCTACTTGTTTTAATAAAGGAAGCATCGGTTCCGCGCCATCTTGATCGCGTTTTTGATAATTATTGGCTAATTGGAAATAAGCGAGGTATTCCTTCATTAAGTCATTTGGAATGAGTGAGGGATCGTCGCTCATTTTTTTCGTATCAGCCATCAATAAGTCGTCAATGTCATCTACCAGATCTTGAAAGCCACCTGTCGCTGGTTTATCTGCAGGGATCGTGGCTTTTCTGATCCACTCGCCATTGACTGCTTCGTATAAATCTTCTTTGATTTTTGTTTTGTCCATAAAACTACCACTCCTTTGTATTTATTGTTTCATCTATACTATAATAAAACAATTAACGTGTGACTCATAGGAAAGCAGCTTTTTTCTTTTGGGATTTTTTCGTATTTGCACACTTGGTATTCCACTGAACATATTAAAGTGTCGAGTGGAACGGATATATGTTATACCTTAAGTACAAATACAAAAAGATTTGGTGGTGAAAAAAATGGATTATCCAATCGATCAATGGAATGAACTAAAAAGCTTTGAAACATACCGCGAGTGGAAAACACCGCGAGGATTTTTATGCGGGACATATGCCAGCAGTGTGTTGTTGGCTTATTGGCAGGATCATTTAGATGATCGCTGTGTTCCAAAAGGTTTAAGAGAAAAGGGCAGTAGTCAAAATGAAGAATTGATCCATGCGCTGCAGCCTGTATTACAGCCAATTGATTTTCCGACAGTGCCCTTGCAGATTTCTTTGGGGTTAAATCATTTTTTCCGACGCTATCGCATTCCTTTTCGAGCAAGAAGTACCGCGGCAGGATCTTGGCAGCGAGTGACTAAACGCATCATGGCTGGCGAACCTGTCATGATCGGTCTTTTACAAATGTTCGGCAGCACCTATAAAAATCATTGGGTCGTTGTGCACGGGTTTATGGAAACTGCAGACGGACAAAAATTTTATAAAATTCATGATAATTGGGGCAAGAGTGACGCAATAATACCCGCGCAATGGGGAAACGGGACGATTTCGTTAGTTTCTCAAAGAAAATAATTTATGCACCATGACTGACATCACGCATTCGTTTTATCGATAATCAGCAAAACCCGAACGAAGACCATTTGTCTTTCTAAACGAAAAGTAAAATCTACATCAAATAACTAAAAATATGTTAAACTGATGGTACAAAAATACTTGGAGGGACACCATGTCAGAAGAAAGTAATGAAAAGTTTAAAATTTTTAGCCTAAATGGAAACAGACCATTGGCTGAAAAAATCGCCGATGTCTGTGGCGTGCCGTTAGGAAAAAGCACTGTCAAACAATTCAGTGATGGAGAAATCTCTATTAACTTGGAGGAGACAGTCAGAGGATTTGATGTTTATCTGATCCAATCGACCAATGAGCCGGTAAATGATTATTATTTGGAACTATTGATCATGATCGATGCATTGAAACGTGCGAGTGCGAAGACAGTCAATGTCGTATTGCCATATTATGGTTATGCCAGACAAGATCGTACAGCTAAACCGCATGAGCCGATCACAGCAAAATTAATTGCGAATTTACTTTCAGATGCAGGTGCAACAAGAGTTCTGACACTCGATTTACACACCGTGCAAGTCCAAGGTTTCTTTGATATTCCTGTTGACAATTTATTCACGATGCCGTTGTTTGCGCATTATTATCGTCGCCGCGGAATGGTGGGGGATGATTATGTCGTGGTTTCTCCGAAAAATAGCGGAGTCCAACGAGCTCGCAGTCTAGCAGAATATTTGGATACAGCGATCGCAATCGTTGATGTTACTGAAGAAGGCAATCCGGATACCGGTTATGTAATCGGTGATGTTGAAGGACGCTGCTGTATCATGGTGGACGATATTTTGAACACGGGAGAAGTCTTCTCCAACGCTTCTAAAACATTGAAAAAAGCCGGTGCCAAAGAAGTTGTCGCTTGTGCTTCACATGGACTATTATCACCTCCAGCGAAAAAGAATTTGGATGCTGCTGACATCAAAGACATTTGTATTACCGATTCTGTTTTGACTGATCCAGAACGTCATCCAGAAAAATTATCGATTGTCAGTTGTTCAGAATTGATGGGAGAAGCAGTTAAACGAATCCATCAAGATGAATCTGTCAGTCCTCTATTTACAATGGAACGGAAAGATTTCGAATAAGAAACAATCGTTAGTATTAGAAATAGTAATGTCTGGCTTCACGAACTGACTTTATCGGCAATAATAGACAATCTATGTCTAATTGCTTAAAAGTTGAGCAGGTTCGCGGAGCCTTTCTTATAGAAAGGTTCGAAGATTTGTGGAAAATATTTATTTAGATCATGCAGCGACAAGCCCCATGCATCCAGAAGTAATCGCGACGATGACAGAAGTTATGGCGGAAACTTTTGGCAATCCATCAAGCGTTCATTCTTTTGGTCGGCAAGCTGCCGGGATATTAGAAATAGCGCGCGAAACAATTGGTAAGAGTCTAGGGGTCAAATACCATGAGATCATCTTCAATAGCGGTGGTACTGAAGGAGACAACACAGCGATTTTAGAGACTGCCTTTGGTCGTCAAAATGAAGGTCGCCATTTGATTACGACACAGATCGAACATCCCGCCGTGATCAATACAATGAAGTATTTAGAGACACAAGGCTTTGAAGTTACGTATTTGCCGGTGGATCGCAAAGGAAATATTTCTTTGGCTGATTTTGATGCCAACTTACGGCCGGATACGATTCTGGTTTCGATCATGTACGGAAACAACGAGATTGGCAATTTGATGCCCATCAAGGAAATTGGTGAACGCTTGGAAGATCATCCTGCCTATTTCCATACGGATGCCGTTCAAGCCTACGGCAATCAATTGATTCGCCCACATGAGTTAGGTGTTGATTTTCTAAGTATTTCAGCACATAAGATTAACGGTCCAAAAGGTGTCGGATTCCTATATAAAAATGACCGAGCAAAGCTTGCCCCATTGCTTCGCGGGGGGGAACAAGAAGAAAAACGCCGCGCAGGAACGGAAAATCTAGCCGGTATTTGCGCAATGGCAAAAGCTGTTGAATTATTAACGGAGGGCGAACGGGAAAAGCGCCGCGAGCTCTATGACCAGTTCACCAATAAAGTTTTAACGACGTTAAATCAAGCGGGCATTGATTATCATGTGAACGGTGATCTTGAAAACAAGCTGCCCCATGTGTTGAATCTTCGTTTTACCGGAATAAACAATGATCTATTATTAATGAAGCTGGACTTGCGAGGGATCGCAGTTTCTACGGGATCAGCCTGTACAGCAGGGACAATCGATCCGTCTCATGTATTAGAAGCTATGTACGGCAAAAATGCGCAGGAAGTAAAAGAATCACTGCGGGTAAGTTTTGGCTATGGTAATACCATGGAACAGGTGGAATATTTTGCTGAACAGCTGGTCGCTAGTTTACAAGAACTGACAAAGTAGATTGAAATGGCTGATACTTATCTTTATAATTAAGAATGAAAGAAAAAATGATGAGGTGAGTAAATGGCATTTACAAAGAAAGCGACAATCAAAGGGTCAAAATATCAATACGAATTAGCGCCGACAGCTAAAAAGTATACGCTGCGGGATAATGGTTTTACTGAAACTAGTTCAGGTAATTTCCAATTGATCCGTCCGTTACAAGCGACGCCCCAAAGCAAAGAAGGCTTCAAACTAAAAATCACGGTATCAAAAGATATCAGCACGATGAAAATGTCGGTAACGACTGCCAACGGATTAAAAGCAGTCGATATCTTTAAAGACTCAAAACAAGAATTGGTTCAAGAAAAATTCTATTTCCTATTGGATGGAATGATTGATCGTGGACTGTTTGTAAAAGAAGAAGTGTAAGTGTAAAGCGGATTTTATCTAATCAGATAAGATCTGCTTTTTTTATTAATAGATGAATCTCAATATTTTACAGGTTCGCTTCAGTCAAAAATTTTTCTTCAACCTGTGTGATCGGAGATTGATTGATTTTACGATGTTATAAGCGGATAATAATAAAAAAAGGACTGAGGTCAATGAGCAAAAAAGTATTGTGGATCTGGTCGTTCAACAATCGTCAGCAAACTGTTATACTGCCGAATGGGATGAATGCGACAATGAGGCCGCTCAAGTTTCAAAGCGGGTTGAGAGGAGTGCTGGCACCTGAATGGGAGATCGAATTTTATCAGTGATGATCTGTCAGAAGAGCTGTCAAATGCAGATGTAATCGTTATTCCTAAGACAAATAAAGCTCTCTATGCAGAACGGGCGAAAAACGCGAAGGTCATATGGGTGTCGGGAAACGAGGTCGTGGAAAACGATTTTGAAGGAATTAAGAAAAAAATAACCGAGGCTTAAAGAGACAGGGAAAATAAGACATAGTGTAAGTTGTAAAAGATTCGCATGGGTTTTAAAGAGAATTTTTAGGGTGTTCAAAGGTTGGTGAAATTATCTTTTGGATGCTCTTTTTTTATGTGTAGAAATGAAATCAAGGTTATTTATCCATTAGATGTAATGGATGTTTTTCTATCTGAATAGTTAAACAAGGGGAATGTAATTATAATCCGCTTTCTTTTTTCTTTATTCACCTTTTTTTCTAAATCTTTTTAACGCTTAAAAGCTTAATTTCGAAAAGATTATGGTACACTAATACTAAGAAAATTGTTGGAAACGAAGGTGAGAAGTTGGTTCACAAGGTACATACGATCGAGCATCACAAAATTATTTCTGATTTCCGTCTCCTGTCAGGGCTGACCGTTTCTATTGAAGACTGTGCCAACCTGACAAAAGAGTTTCAAAAATATGGTGTAGAGGATTATTATATCAGCGACTATGAAGGAAATAGCTACTTGACTCGTTACGTTGATTATTTTATCGACGGAATTCCTTGTTGGAAATACAAGAAGAGCTACTTAATTCCGCTGATTTTCCGCGATATGCCCGACACGCAAAAAATGTTCCGCGACAGCTATCGTTGGGAAGCTTTTTTTATTCTTCTAGACTGGTATTTGGAATACAATCCTGAAAAAGTACTTGTTACCTGCAGTAAAAAAAAGAAAAAGATGGAAGTGATCGATACAGCATTTTTGATCTTCCGTTTGTGGGAAATTTGTGATGGCGCTGCCTTTCCGATCGCTAATCTCAAAAATCTTTCTGAATTTGAAAAATGGAACCAAATCTTTCATTTGATTGATACGGGTAAATCCTTTAAGCGCACTAAAGAATTCGATGTGACCAAAGTTGAAGACCTGACTCAACTGGAAGCAGTTATTACGATTATCAAACTAAAATATCAAGCACTTCTACAAAAACAAGGCTACCAAGTTTAAATTGGCGGCCTTGTTTATTTGTTTTCCTTTTGTTATTTATTCGCAAATCGCTAAAAATTTTGAAAGATTTTGGCTGATTTTTTCTTTTTTTACGTACATTAATAGTAAAGAGAACATAACATTGAAAAAGGAGCGAATAAGCATGGAAATCAAACAACTGACCAGACGACAACTTTTTACGATGAAGAACAGAAAGAACCTTGAAACAAAAGTACGCAAGTTTTGGGAAGCAACCAAAAATGCGGATCTAGTAGTGGAATATATCGTAGCGATTATTGTAAGGAATGCGCTAGTGGCAAGCGATTTTTCGCTGCCGTGTCAAGATGTTGTGCGGAACCTGCTTTTTCAAGCCGAACCAAGCGAGACACTAAGAAAATTCAGTCCATTTTTCAAGGACTATTTGGATGAGAGCGAATGGATCAGCGTCATCAAGCGGTTATTCAAAAATGAGAATGCGTATTATAAAGCGACTAAAAAGATGCGAGTACATGAAAGTAATTTAAAAAATAGAGGCAGTGCTGCGCTTGCTGGTAACTATGATAGCTACACTTTGGTTTCTATTTTTGAAGATGCCAATGGGAAAAAGCATACTTGGAAATTAAGAGATGCCGACCCCAGCAATACTCTTGAAGAAACCAAACGAATCCTCAACATTTTAACGACTTTGACGATTTTTGAAAAGGGTGACGTGCGTCGATTTGCCAAATTTGTCGATTGTGATTTCAAAGGAACGACGACGATTTACAGTACGAGACAACCAAAAGAGCAGGAGCAGTCTGTCCAAAATTCGGTGGCAGAGCCAACAAAAACGAAGGCGGATACAAGCATTGAGAAGGTTTTGGTGGACGGCATGGACCTTTCTGTATTGACAAAGGGAGAGCTTATCATATTGCTTAAAGGGATTTTTGAGGAAGCTGAAGCAGCTATGTTAGAGGAATCCTCTGATAAGGCAGAAGAAGGCTTTGAAAAATTGCCGGCAGATCTGCCTATTGGAAATAAGACGAATATAGAATCAAGGATTGTTCCAGAGGAAAAAGGGAATCAGCAACAAAAGCCGCTATCGACATTAGCAAAACTGAAAAACGATCTGATCCCATCTTTTGCAGCAGGAGCTATTCTTGAAGAAGGCACAGAAAAGCAGCCAAAAGTTGACACACTTGTTAAACCAAATGGTAAAAAGCTTTCCAAAAAAGACCGAAAACTTTTGGATAATTTTAATCAAAGGAAAAAGAAACCTCGCAAATAAAGGCTAAACTCATCGCAAGTTGAAGCCTTATTTGACTATCGCCAGCTAAAATATTTGTTTGTCGATGACTGTAATAGCGCATTTTTTTAGCAGAGATGGTAAAATAAAAGAAAGAATCAGAATTCGTTTGCAGGTGATCAGAATGAAATATTTTATATCAGATACACACTATTTTCACGAGAATCTTTTAGGTGACAATGATTTTGCGCCGCGGTTATTTGATTCTGTCGAAGAGATGAATCGACAAATGATCAATGCGTGGAACGCCGTCGTCAATGAGAAAGATACTGTTTATCATCTAGGCGATGTGGCGATGCATCCCCAATATGAAAAAGGCTTTACCGATATTTTAAAGCAGCTGGTACAATTAAAAGGTAAAATCGTTTTTATCAAGGGTAATCATGATTCTCGGACGTTTTTCAGGTATTTGGCAGCACATGATCCGAAGCTTCCCAACGGTGAGGACAAATTTGAATTTCATGATGTAGGTGCGATCGTCAAATTCAATCATCATCAATATTATCTGACACACTATCCGATGCTTTTAGGCAAAACATTGAATATTCGCAATTTGCATGGGCATATCCATAATTATAGTATGCCGATTGCTGAGGATATCAACGTTGGCGTGGATGCTCCTGAACGCGATTTTCTTAAAACACCACTACCATTTGGTACACCGATCTCTGAAAATTTGATTGATGAGATCGCTGTTTATAAGGAAGCTGAAATAAAGAAATTAAAATAAGTGAAGGCATTACTTAACTGATGCCTTTGCTTTTTTTTGTGCGGATTGCCCAAAAGTTTTATTTACTTGATTTCATTTCGTTCGACTATGTTCACAATAGAATGAGTATGGTAAATTAATTATAAGAACAACGAGACAAGATAAAAAAGGAGGCAAGCAAGTGAAAATGAAGGAAGTTGTGAAGACGATTCTTATGTATGTCGTAATGATCGTTGCGGTTATTGCGTTGCGACATTATGTATTTACGCCTGTCGAGGCGATCGGAGACTCGATGAAACCGACTTTAAACGATGGTGAGCGAATGTTTGGTCTGAAGCATACTGATATCGAACGATTCGATATCGTGACTTTTCCAGCGCCTGACGATCCGGGCAGAGATTATGTCAAACGTGTGATTGGTTTACCGGGAGATACAGTAGCTTATAAAAATGATCAGCTTTATATCAATGGAAAGAAATATGATGAACCTTATTTGGATGAGTACAAAGCTAATTTGACGGATGGTCAACCATTAACCAATGATTTTGATCTGCAGCATTTGTTTGGATACGAAAAAGTTCCAGCTGGACAGCTGTTTGTTTTAGGCGATAATCGGCGGATATCAAAAGACGGCCGCATTATCGGTATGATCAATCAAAAGGATATTTTAACCAATGTAAAATTTGTTTTCTGGCCGATCAACCGGATCGGTACCGTAGAATAATAAAAACGCCCTCTTCTGAAAATGAAGAGGGCGTTTTGCTTTACTGATGTGCTTGTACTTTTTGATAGACTTTTTTAGTAACTGTGGAATCGGTATTAGTATAATAATAATCTCGTTTCTTTGTTGAGATTTTTAAGATCGGCTTGGACTGATGATTCACAAAAAGGGTAGCGGCTTTACCGTCAACTTTAAAACTTCCAATTGCGTAATTATCTGTCGCAAGACCATTAATCTTCATTCCGGCGGTTGGCATTTTATCAATCAAGGCTACGTTTTCGATGGCATCATAATTGATTGTTTGTTTCCGATAGAAGGGACCATCTAAACTGATATTTTCCTGCTTTACTTCATAAGTTAGCGGATCAGGACGATAATCCAAAATGTACAAGGGCACGACCACAATTAACATGGATGCGATCAATACGACAGGAATTAGTCCGATGAATATTTTCCCGCCAACTCTTGCTAAATTTGTTGTTATATTAAGGCCAATACGATCAGGGAGCATCAAACGACGATCATTCGGATTATAGTAAAAGCCATAACGCCAGTAATAGTCATCACCGGCATAGCGGAAGCTTGGTGTCTGAGCCAATAATTGATCTTGCTTGCTGCGCAAGCGGAGCAGCCACCATAAAGTAAAGCCGCAGAAAATGAAAACCAGCAAAAATTCTGCAATCATTAGGATTTCAAAAAAGCGATCACTGATATTCATCGTTAATAATGGAAGATAAACAATTAGATTAACAAAGAAACTTGTTGCCGCCATAAAGGCTGACCAATAAAATTTTGTCAGATCATTGTATTGGCGATTGATCGTAGAATCATTTGTCAAAGCTCGTACTGGCATTCGACTGATCATCCACCAGCCTAAGATGAACAACGCTAAAGTAATTCCGCAAGCGGATAATAAAATCCAAGTCAAACTTTCCATACCTTGTTGATGAAGTATGAACGTCAATACAATCAACACTCCAAGTGAAAGAGCAAACCACCAAGGAGAAACTAATTTTCGATTTTTTTCAAGCACAAGTTTTGTATCGACCTGAATCGGTTGCTCTGTTAATTGCCAGTTATTATCGACGATCAATTGGTGACCTTTTCGAATATAACGAATCTGCAACAGATAACCTGCACCGATTGTGATATATATAAGGACAAAGAAAAGCATCATAAAGATCGAGTCCTTCATAGGGATCAGCAGACTTAAATCTAAAACAGTTAATACGCCTGCTAATTGAAATTGGCGCTTCCGATAATTCTTTCGAAAAGCCAGCACACGTGGATCATCGATTTTATCCGCTGGGAAGGTATTTTCCACGATTACATAGTTATGAGGCTTGGCCGCTAAAGAATTGGTAAATGCCATGATGAAGTTGCAAAAAATCAATATACCTAAAATAAGAGGTGATAGCATCAAACGTCATCCTTTCCAAAACTTGTCAAAATCTTTTGAACTTTTTCTTGAACGGCTTTTTCATTAGGTTCCGACAAGTAAAGTTCAGCCAACAGCAAGGTCAAATTTTCTACACTTGTCTTCTTAGAGGAGACAGGCAGCGGGGCGACTAATGTTCCTTTGCGTCGATCGGTAATCAAGTAGCCTTCTTCACGCAATTGCTGATAGCCCTTTGAAACAGTCATCGTATTCACACCTAATTCATCTGCAAATTGCCGGACTGTTGGTAGTTGTTCGCCTGGTTTCAACTCGCCTTGAGCGATGCCGATAATGATCTGCTTTCGCAACTGGAGATAGATCGGTTCCTCAGAATGAGGATCAATTTCTAAAATCATTTACTTGTCCTCCTTTGTATTGCTTATATTAATACAAATGATACAAAAAGGCAAATAAAGTTTTTTCGAAGAATTATCTATCGAAAATTTAAGATTTATGTTGTATAATTCGTCATACTGAAAAGTTGCGACCTTCAAATCGTAGAGTTTTCGGAATCTATATTGAAATGATGGTGATACTGTGTCTAACAGCAACACACGAGTCGTCGTAGGAATGAGCGGCGGCGTCGATTCATCAGTAACTGCTTTGTTGTTAAAAGAACAAGGCTATGATGTAGTCGGCATTTTTATGAAAAATTGGGACGACACCGATGAGAACGGTGTTTGTACCGCGACAGAGGATTATAAGGACGTGGCGAAAGTCGCTGCCCAAATTGGTATTCCTTACTATTCTGTCAACTTCGAGAAGGAATATTGGGACCGTGTCTTTGAATATTTCTTAGCGGAATATCGTGCAGGCCGCACACCGAATCCAGATGTGATGTGTAATAAGGAAATCAAATTCAAAGCCTTCTTGGATTACGCGATGGAATTAGGTGCGGACTATGTAGCAACCGGGCATTACGCTCAAGTTGAAAAGGACGAAAATGGTGTGGTCCATATGTTACGGGGCCTCGATAACAACAAAGACCAAACCTATTTCTTGAGTCAATTATCACAAGAACAATTAGCGAAAACGATGTTTCCGCTAGGCGGTATGCAAAAACCTGAAGTTCGCGCAATTGCTGAACGTGCTGGCTTAGCGACTGCCAAGAAAAAGGATTCAACTGGTGTTTGCTTCATCGGTGAAAAGAATTTCAAACAATTTCTAAGCAATTATCTGCCTGCCAAAAAAGGTAAGATGGTAACGCTAGACGGCGAAGAAAAGGGAACACACGATGGTTTGATGTACTACACCATCGGTCAACGCCAAGGTTTAGGTATCGGCGGCGGTGGAAAAACGAATGATCCATGGTTCGTTGTTGGGAAAGATCTATCTACGAATACGTTGTATGTAGGTCAAGGTTTCCATCATGAAGCATTGTATGCGACAAGTTTGGATGCCAGTGAGATTCATTTCACAACAAATGAAGACCGTCCAACAGAATTCAAATGTACTGCGAAGTTCCGTTACCGTCAGCAAGATGTACCGGTAACTGTTCGTCTATTAGAAGATAATCGCGCGGAAGTGATCTTCGATGATCCTGTTCGTGCGATCACTCCTGGACAAGCCGTTGTCTTTTACGATGGCATGGAATGTTTAGGCGGCGGTTTGATCGATCACGCGTACCAAGAAACCAAAGAATTACAATATATTTAAATAGTGTTAAAAGACTGGGATTGCTTTGTTTAGAGCAATCCCAGTCTTTTTGCCTTTCATACATATTTACAGAAAATTCTTGAAAATTAAAATGATTCTCTTTACATGCTCATGGAATTGTGGGAATATACTAATTAAATATTTATTATAATTTGAAGAGAGTTGGGTGAGGTTATGAATGGTGTTGTTCTATTAGTATTTGCTATTATTTGTTTTGTCGCGGCCTATTTTATTTATTCCCGTTGGTTGGAGAAAAAATGGGGGATTAATCCTAAGGCTGTGACGCCTGCGGTCGCTATGGAAGATGGCGATGATTATGTTCCTGAACCGGCTTTTGTGGTTTTTAGTCATCAGTTTTCATCGATCACTGGTGCGGGGCCCGTGACAGGTCCAATCATCGCGGCGATGTTTGGCTGGTTGCCGGCATTTTTATGGATTTTATTTGGTGGAATTTTCTTCGGAGCTGTCCATGACTTTGGTGCGTTGTATGCTTCAGTCAAGAATGAAGGAAAATCAATCGGTCTGATTATTGAAAAATATATCGGCAAGCTTGGTAAAAAGCTGTTTCTATTGTTTTGCTGGCTGTTTGCTCTTTTAGTTATCGCTGCGTTTGGCGATATCGTGGCGACAACTTTTAATGGTTTGACGCCAGATGTACCGGCGGCAGTAAATACGGCAAATGCTTCAGCGGCTTCGATCTCGATGTTGTTCATCGTTTCTGCTGTGTTAGTCGGCTTTTTCATGAAAAAGGTTCATTTAAAAGGAATTGCCATGCATGTTTTTGGGATCGCGGTTTTATTAGTGACACTTGCTGTTGGTATTATGTTTCCGATTTTTGCAGATAAGCAGACTTGGTTATTGATCGTATTTGCTTATCTATTCCTAGCTTCGGTCATGCCGATTTGGTTATTGATGGCTCCTCGGGATTTTCTTAGCACTTACATGCTGCTGGGGATGATCATCGCTGCTGTTTTAGGGCTTTTAGTAGAAGCGCCAATGGTTGAGTTGAATGCCTTTAATGGTTTTGCTGTACAAGATGCGACTGGCAATGTGAAATATTTATTCCCGATTTTATTCATTACAGTTGCCTGCGGTGCGGTTTCTGGTTTCCATAGTTTGGTCTCTTCGGGAACATCATCAAAACAGGTAACGAATGAAAAGCATATGCGTCCGATTAGTTACGGAGCGATGATGTGTGAATGTGTGTTAGCGGTCGTTGCTTTGGTAGTTGCAGGTGCGGTTGCAAAAAATGGGCAATTGCCGGCAGGAACACCGTTTCAAATTTTTTCTGGTTCAGTTGCAGGCTTCTTAACAAAATTTGGTTTGCCGTTGAACATTGCACAAGCCTTCATGACGATGTGTGTCTCAGCGTTGGCACTGACTTCGTTGGATTCAGTTGCTCGTATCGGTCGGATGTCGCTGCAGGAATTCTTCTATGAAGAAGGCGTGGAGCAAAAAGGTTTGGCAAAATTACTAACGAATAAATATGTGGCGACCATAGTTACTTTAGGTGTAGGATTTGTTTTAGCGCTTGGCGGTTACAACAGCGTTTGGCCTTTATTCGGTTCAGCGAACCAATTGTTAGCTGCGATGGTGATGATCGCTGTAGCAGTGTATATGAAGACCTCTAAAAAATCTGGTGTCATGTTCTATATTCCGATGGGGATCATGTTAGCTGTGACCTTTACAGCGTTAGGGATGTCGATTTACGGATTAGTAACGAAGTTGATTAATGCAACGCAATATCTAGTAACCATTCCGGCAGTTCCAGCCGCAGGACAATTTGTCTTCTTATCAGATGGCTTGCAGCTAGTTTTCGCCTTCTTATTATTAGGTCTTGGCTTAATGGTAGCGACTAAATGTTTACGTTCTTTATTTAATGTAGAAACTGAAAATTCTGAAGAAGTTATCGCAGAATAAGCAATAAAACGACTCTTAAAGGGGTCGTTTTTTTTGCCTTTTGACAAAGCGGGGAAAATATCTATGGAGCTTCTTGTTTATTCGAAACGGATGAAGGATACTAGTTAAAAGGGCTTTAACGCTTAAAAAAAAAGGAAATGGAGAGAAGAATGAATATAGCTATCTGCGATGATAATCCCAAAATGGTCGGTCAAATTGAAAACCTATTATTATCGTTTTTTGAAAATGATCCCAATCAATTTAATTACGAAGCTTTTCTTTCTGGAGAATCACTAGTGGAACACTTAACTAACAGTGTGTCTTCGTTTCAAATCTATTTGTTAGATGTGGAAATGAAATCGTTAGATGGGTTTGATGTGGCGCGTGCGATTAGAGAAAAGGATCAGCAGGCCATCATCATCTTTATTACCAGTCATGTAGAGTTGATGCCTGAGGCTTTTGAAGTTAATGCTTTTCATTATCTGATCAAACCAGTAGACGAGATCAAGGTTAAACAAGTCTTAACAAAGGCCTTGGAGCAATTGACGTTACGGAAAATGATCCTCCAATTTACGATTCAGAAAAAAGTTCACACCGTCTATTTAGGAGAGGTCGAATACTTTGAGAGTATGAAACGAAAAATGATCATTCATTTGAAGAGTGGGGAAGAATACGAATACTATGGAACGATGAAAGAGGTCATTGATAAAGTATCTCCGCAATTATTTACACAGATTCACAATTCTTTTGTGATCAACATGGATTATGTTCAAGTAAAGAGCGGAGAAACGATTGTGATGCAATCAGGACGAGAAATTGCCATCACTAAAAAATTCCATCAAACCTTTCAACGCGCCTATCGAAATTATGTATTGATGAGGACAAAATAATGACCTTTAGCGGATTATTCGAACTTATCAAATCAGTGAATGACATCTTTATTATGAGTGTATTTTTTTCATGCTATTTGCCAGCACGGTCCATTGACTATTGGCAGAAACACAAGTTAAAAGGTCTTTTCGCTGTATTAATTGTAATAACGGCATATCTAATAAGAAACATCAGTCCAATGTATTTGTCATTTGGCTCCTTCTATATGCTGGTTAACGTTGCAACATACATTTTTTTAATGTACAGCATTGGTTATTTCTTTTTTAAAGGACAAGCGGTGACAAAGCTATTATTGATTTTTCTCTCAATGATTCTGGTGCTGTTTTTTGATTTTCTGGTCTATTGGATCATTCAGAATCTTTTTGCGGTAAATTATTTTGCTTCGAATCAATTATCCTATGCTTATGGAGGAATATTTGCCAGTCAGTTTATCCAACTGATTGCGGTTTTTCTTTTACGGGCTAAACGGAAAGCTCCGATAGGTATCAACGGGAAAAACAGCTTCTATTTATTACAAGTTTTGATTCCTTTTATGACAAGCTTGTTTTTTATTATTTACCCGATTTTTGTTGAGCAGCAGGCACAAGATGATGATGTGCGTTTTTTCATGGTTGTCTTACTATTTACAGTGATCAATTTGGTTCATTTCCTCATTCTTGAGATTCACCAGAAGCTGGAAAAAGAAAACTACGAAAATCTTTTTCTAGTTCAGGAGTTTGCCCATCGCGAGGAATATTATCAGCAGATGGAAAATCATCAAACCAAAATACGTGCGATTCGTCATGATTTAAAGAATCAATTGCTGACGCTGGTTGCTGACAGTCATGAGTCGGAATCCCAGATTGAAAAATTATTAGGCGAAATTATCAAGGAAGAAGCCAGTCAGTTTACTCAAAATAGCGGCATCAATCAATTATTAAGCAATAAGTATCAGCGAGCACAGGAAAGCAATATCCAAACCAGCTTTGAAGTAAAGGTCCCCGCCGAGATGAATTTTGAAATGCGGGATTTAGGAGCGTTGATTGGAAATGCCATTGATAATGCGATCGAGGCTTGCCAAAGGTCTTCACAGGAACGGTGGATCGATTTGAAATTGATTTATTTTAATCATATGTTGTTGCTGGAAATCGAAAATAGTACGGCAGAACAGGTGACCGATTTTAAAACACAAAAGAAAAAGGCGTTTGAACATGGCTTTGGGGTTAAAAGTATTCAAGCAATCACAGAAAAATACCAAGGCGACATGCTTTATGAAGCAAAGAAAACCTCCTTTCGGTTAGAATTATCGATCTGGGAACCGAATTAGCTGCGAGTTGTTACACAAAAAAGGGTCATTCGTTACATTTTGCAAAGAAACTTCTTTTTTCCTCCTATACTAAAGTCAGTTAGTAAATGACAGAAAAACAGGAGGAATAAAAACATGATGAAGAATACAGTATCAGTAGAAGAAAAAGGGTATAAGCCGGGGAAATTTTTTGGATGGGTGTTTTTGATTACTTGGGGCAGTTGGTTGATTGCAGCATATCTAAGCTATAATCATCCTGATCCAAATTTTTACTCGATCTTTTTAATCCCGGGGTTGTTTGCGCCAGTACTGGTTACGATCGCATTTATCGCGATGCCGAAAAATCGTTTGATTCGGAAAGATTTCTTTCAACGCCTTTTCGATATGAAGAAAATAAATCTAGCGCCATTAGTAAAAATTTGTTTGATTATGGGCTCATCGGTAGTAGCAGCTATTCTTATCTCAGTTCTATTCGGCGGTTCAATCAATCAGCTGCAATTGTCAGAGGACTTTAAGTTTTCAGCGGGCTCGATTCCCGTTTTGATGGTGATGATTATCGCGCCTGTACTAGAAGAAATTGGTTGGAGAGGTTACGGTGTTGATGCGTTGTTGAGTCGTTTCAATCTCCTTACTGGTTCTTTGATGTTCGGCTTCTTATGGTCAATTTGGCATTTGCCGCTAGTATTTGTTAAAAATTACTCGATGAATCTTTTGTTACAAGAAAATGTTTGGTTTGCAGTCAATTATTTTGTCAGTATCATTCCTTTGGGGATCATATTAAATTGGCTGTATGTTAAGAGCAACCGCAGCACGTTAGCGTTGATCATTTTCCATATCTTCTTGAATTTCATGCAGACATCAACGCAAATGACCGAATGGACGAGCTGTATTCAAACAGTGGTTATCATTAGTATTGCTGGCTTGATCGTTCTTACGAATAAGGAACTCTTTTTCCCGAGCTTAAAGGTTTATTCAGAAATTAAAGCATAAGAAAAAATCATCGTCTGATTCCGACGATGATTTTTTTCTATGCAAGACTTTGGGCGAAATGCGCCATTGCAACTTTTACTTCATTTAATTTTTCAGGTTTGATCAGAGGGAATAGTTTTTCTTGGAGTTTTTTAAACTCCTGTAGGCTTAGTGCCTCAGTTTCTTGATCCGCAAAACTTTTGACCAAAATCGCCTTTGCTTCCTCTTCTTTTCCTTCAATCGTGTTGTTTAGGAAAAAGTCTAAAAACTTTAATTGTCCTTCGAACATGTTGTTCACTTCTTTCATTAGAATCATTTATTAGTATAAAAAATTAACGAGGAAGTTGCCATCAATAAGACTTGAAATCAGTGAGTTTGCTGTGTCGAATGATATTTCTCAGCGATTTCCTTCGTATTGCGGTGCACCAGCAGGTAATTAGTCAAAACCAATGCTGAGGTTGAGACAAAGACGCCGCGATAACCAAAGATCGATGAAACGCTGGAACCGATCATAGGACCCACAACATTTCCGGCTGCTTGGAAGGATTGATTATAGCTGAAAATTCTTCCGGCAGCTGCTTGCGGTGAATATTTTGTGATCAAGGCTTGAACAGCTGGTAAGAGACAAGCGTCAGAAATGCCGACTAAAAACCGTAAAAAGGCCAATTGCCAGACATTGGTCACAATTGCCATCGGCAAGAAGACCAGCATTGCAAAGATCAAACCGATACCTAAAACTTTTTCGCTGCCGATTCGGTCGCCGAGACGGCCAAAGCGCGGTGCCGCGATCAAGGTTGCAATACCAGGGATTGACGCGATGATGCCGCTGACTAACGTAATGTTGCCATGATTGTGCATCAATTGCCGGATGTATAAGCTGATGATTGGACTGATCGAGTTATTCGAGGCTTGGATGATCAAGGTCGTAACGAACATACCGATGACTACGTGCGGGTATTTTAAACTATGAAAAATTTCTTTTGCGGGAAGCATATCTTTCTTCTCAACAGGGGTAAACTCTTCGTGGACAAAGATCAAACTGAGCAGAAAAACTAAGAATAGAATACTGCCGGTGATAAAGAAAGTTAGACGGTAACCAAAAATCGAGGCGGTCACGCCGCCTACTAGAGGACCTAGCAAGTTGCCAGTTACTGCACCGGTCGCCAGAGTTCCGAGGACTTGTCCGCTTTTTTCTCGCGGAGTACCTGTCGCAACTAAGGCCGTTGCGTTGCTGATATAGCCTGAAAAAACACCTTGAAGCAAACGCAGACCAATCAATTGATACACATTTCCGACAGTGCCCATCAAACTAATAACAATCGCCATTCCAAGAGAAGCGCGCAGAAGCATCAGTTTGCGCCCTTTTTGATCGGCTAATCGACCCCATAAAGGAGAAACGATTGCGGTGATCAAGAAAGTGGAGGAAAAAGTAATCCCGCTCCAAAAGTTTAGCTGCTGATTACTGTAGCTGCCCAAAGTATCTATGTATAAGGACATAAAGGGCATGACGAGGCTAAAACCGATACCAGCCATAAAAGTACCAAACCAAAGAACGATCAAATTCTTTTGCCAAGTGGGACGTGGTTGAAATAATTTATTCTTGATTTTACTCAAACTAAAAAAGGCCTTCTTTCAGAAAAAATGAGAATTTCAAAAAACAATTTTCATTATAACTCTCTTAAGGACCATGTAAAATTATGCTGCTTTGTGTTAGGATATTATTAAGAAAAAAGCAATATTTTTCTGCAAATTTTTTGCGGTTATCTAATTTTTTCTTGAACTTGTATCAGCCAGAAACAATTTTCTTGAATTTTTCTTTCATGATACTTATGATTGAGATGGAAAGAAGGGTAGCGGGATGTATCAAGTAATAACAATGTACGGTGATAATGAACCTTGGTGGTTCTTTGAAGAATGGCAAGACGATATCCAAGAGACCGCGGCTTTTGAAGATTTTGATGCGGCTGTAGCATATTATGAGCATCGTTGGAACGAGCTCCAAAAGACTAATACATATAGCAATGCAAAACATAACTATTTAAGCGCATTTTGGAAAGATCAGGATGAACGCTGGTGTGAAGAGTGTGATGACTATTTACAGCAGTATTGGGGTCTGGCGCTATTAAAGGACGAACAGCCGTTGACGGTTGACAGCAGAAAGGAATTTTATGAAACAGCTAATTATAGCGGAAAAGCCAAGCGTTGCAAGAGACTTGATCAAGGTGCTTAACGCCAATCAAAAGAATAAAAATTATTTTGAAGGACCCAATGTTGTTGTGACTTGGGCCCTTGGTCATTTATTGAGCCTAAAAATGCCAGAGGATTTAAATAAGGAATGGCAGAGCTGGCAGATGGAAACATTGCCGATGATCCCAAAACACATCGGGATCAAACCCTTACCAAAAACACGCGGACAATTAAAATCGATTCAACAATTAGCCAAACGCAAAGATATTTCAGAAGCGGTGATCGCGACAGATGCTGGGCGTGAAGGTGAATTAGTCGCACGTTGGATTTTAGAATATGTGAGATTTGAAAAGCCGGTCAAACGCTTATGGATCTCTTCGCAAACAAATAAGGCCATCAAAGACGGCTTCAAAAAGCTGAAGCCTGCCAAGGAGTATGACAATTTGTACTACTCTGCCTTGGCACGGGCAAAAGCTGACTGGCTTGTTGGCTTGAACGTCACTAGAGCGTTAACCGTGAAGTACGAAGACAGCTTATCCGCAGGGCGAGTGCAAACACCAACCCTTGCGATGGTACGTCAGCAAGAAAAGAAAATTGAAAAATTCCGTCCACAGAATTATTTCGTGATTTCTTTAGAAGTCGATGGACAAAAGGCCAAGCTGAATCAAAAAAATCCATATGGGATCACAGAGCGCGAGGCCGCTGAAAAATTAGTTAAAGAGCTGTCCCAGCAAAAAGGTACTGTGACTGAGATCACTGAAAAGGAAAAAACCGAACCAGCTCCGCTGCCTTATGATTTAACAGAAATTCAGCGAGAAGCGAATGCGCGTTATCAATTTTCAGCGAAGAAGACATTGTCGTTAGTCCAAAGCTTGTATGAAACGCACAAAATCGTCACGTATCCACGTACGGATAGTAAATATCTCACGAGTGATATGAAGGCGACTATGAAAGAGCGCCTGCAGGCTGTTAGTGATTTTGCACCAGAGGTAAAATCCTACATTAAAAATGGCGGGCAAGTAAAACAACAGCGGGTCTTCCAAGATAGTAAAGTGACGGATCACCATGCATTGATTCCAACTGAGCAACGGGCGCGCTTTGAAAAATTATCAACCGATGAGCAGCGCATCTACAATATGATCGTGACTCGTTTCTTAGGTTTATTTGCGGATGCTCACAAAGAAAGTCAGCAAAAAGTGACTGTGACATTCCAAAAGGAAACCTTTACCTTCCGTCAAAACAAGGTTCTAGTAGCCGGCTGGAAACCAGCTGAAGAAGCTAAAAAACCTGTTCAATGGTCAAATGGAATGAAGGTCGTACCGAATTTTACGATCGAAAAAGCTTTGACTTCGCCGCCGAAACCCTTGAATGAAGGAACATTGCTGGGTCAGATGGAAAAGCATAGTCTGGGAACACCGGCAACTCGTGCGGAGATTATCGAGAAATTGATCAAATCAGAATTGATGGAGCGGACGAATACAGGACTATTAGTTTCGCCAAAAGGCAAGCAATTACTAGAGCTGGTAAACCCATCGTTAGTGACCCCAGAATTAACAGAAAAATGGGAGAAGCAATTAGAAGCGATCGCCGATGGCAAATACAGCAGTAAACAATTCTTGCAAGAAATCGAAGCCGATACGAAGAAGCTAGTTAGCGAAGTCAAACATAGTGACAAAAAATATCAAGACTTCTCAATTACTGCCAAGAAATGTCTAGAGTGCGGCTCGCCATTACGAGAAAAGAATACGCGCGATGGTAAGATCTATATTTGCACCAATCCGGAATGTAACTATCGTCGTCGGAAAGATCCTAAAGTCTCAAATCATCGCTGCCCGCAATGCCACCGCAAGATGGAGATCATTGGTGGAAAGAATGGCTCTTACTTCCGTTGTAAATATGACGGGACAACAGAGAAGATGCTAGATAAGAAAGAACGTTCGAAAAAAATGACGAAGAACGAAGAACGTCGTCTGTTGAAAAAAGTCAATTCTCAAGAAGAACCACAAGAAAGTCCTTTGGCTGCCGCACTCAAAGCAGCAATGGAAAACAAAGACTAATCAACAAGCCTGCTAAGATGTTCGGTCTTAGCAGGCTCTTTCATTTAGATCATTTATGAAGCCGAGGATGACAGTCCTTGGCTTTTTTCATATTTCTCTTTGGCCGCCTGCAGCATTGAATCAAGTTTTGGGCTCGCTTTGGTTTGATATTGTTCAAAATCAATGATTAATTGTTGCACTTCCTTGAAGTCCCCTTGAACCATTTGACTAATCGGTAGTCGATAATAAAGTGTGTAAAAAAGATTGGAAAGTGTTGGATGCTGAAACAAAAAGTTTTGTCCTTTAGGCAGTATTTCATGGCCGCTTGCTTCCAAACGTTCAGTACCTTCTTTTAATGCTTGCGGAAGCGTTGAAAGTTCACCGCTTCTCCGAATGGCCTCAGCAGAAAAATCATAAAGGTATTCAAAAGAATTTTGTACCATGATCATAGTTGCATGACTTTTCAGCCAATCGTCCATTTTTGCTTCATAGCGCCAAGCATAGTTTGTTCCATTAAATGCTGTATCTAGCATGTTTGTAATCTTAAAATCGGCTGCTAATGAACCAACCTTCAATTGTCCCTTCCCAAAACGTAAAATTGAGATTCCTTTGTCAGTTTTGATTCCGCCAGTCATTTGAAAGCCGAAATAGATAGCTTTTTGTTGCGTGCTTCTTTTCTGCAGCTCTATTTCTAAGCCAGCAGCGTTTAGCTGATTACCAATAAAGAGAATTGTTTGACTGCAATTTTTTGCTAATGGTTCAATGATTGCTGGGAAATCGCTGTATTTCATCGTAACAAAAATCAAATCATACTTATCTTCCGGTTGAAGCTTCTCGATCACACGAATGTTGTCTTTGGTTAGTTTTCGCTGCAGCCTGTGGTACAATACGACACCGTCGCTCAACAATTCTTCCTTTCTTTTTCCCCGTGCTAAGAGGGTGACTTGATTATCTCCCTTCATAAGCGAGTGAGCTAGGTAGCTTCCCTGGATGCCTGCACCGTAAATTAGTATTCTCATAATGTCATTCCTTTCAAAATCAACAGGTGTTGATTAATCAACTTGTGTACAATATAATAAAGTGATATTTAATAAGTTTCAATCAACAAAAATGAGAGACTGTTGATAAATGAACAGTAATCAAATAATGATCGGAGCAGAGTGATGGATCGAAGAAAGCGAAAAACACAAACTACAATCACAGATGTGTTCTATCAACTTTTAAAGAAAAAAAGTTACGAAGAAATATCAGTGAGTCAGATTTGTCAGGTAGCCGATATCAATCGTGGGACCTTTTACCTTCATTTTATGGATAAAGATGATTTGCTGGAGAAAAGTATCGCTCATGAAATGCAGAAATTATTCAATTACTGCGATAGGTGTGAAGAATCGAGTGATCTAAAGAAGTTGGAAAAAACGTTTGAATATATTGCAGCGCATCGAGATCATTTGCAGCGATTGTTTCTTGCGGATAAGCAGGGATTCTTTGCCCGCTTCCAAAGCAATTATTTAATGGAACAAATGACAGATCAACCACAGCTGACCAGTATCTTCTTCGCTCATGGATTTGTTGGTTTGTTGGAACATTACTTAGTGAACGATATTTCCGAAATAGAGATATCACAGGAAATAGAAAAAATTACTCATTCACTTCGTTAAAAGGATTCGATTTTTTTCAAGAATATTTAGTAGAAATTCAAAAAGAAAAGGGTTACAATGTAAATGGTTTATACCAATTTCGGGAGGGATTTTTTTGAAATCAAGAAAAGACGAAGTATTAGAGGCATTGAGAGCAAATCCTAACGAACAGACGGCACAAGAACTGGCAGATCAGCTGGGGGTTGACCGCACAAACGTCAGCCGCTACTTGAATGAATTGACAAAAGACGGGACAGTCAAAAAAATTGATGGACGTCCGGTGAAGTTTCAAATCACTACTGTGTCAAAAGAGGGACATATTAACTTTGATAATTTGATTGGCCGCGAGGATTCTCTGAAGAGTCAGATTCAAAAATCAAAAGCGGCTATTTTATATCCACCACGCGGATTACATACGATTATTTTTGGCGAGACCGGTACAGGGAAGACGATGTTTGCGGAATGTATGTATCGTTACGCTGTTTCGGCCAAAGTTTTAGATGAAAATGCGCCGTTCATCACATTCAACTGTGCAGATTATGCGCAAAATCCACAATTACTCTACGGACATATCTTTGGTGTGAAGCGAGGCGCTTTTACTGGAGCTGAAGAGACACGCGCAGGATTAATGGAACAAGCAGACGGCGGTATTCTATTTCTGGATGAAATTCATCGTTTGCCTCCAGAAGGGCAGGAAATGCTTTTTACCTTCATCGATAAGGGAACTTTCCGCTCATTAGGGGATGGACAAGAAAAGCAGGCTTCGGTACAGATTATTGGAGCAACGACAGAGACTAGCTCTATGTTTTTATCGACCTTCAATCGGCGAATTCCGATGCAGATCGAACTGCCTTCTTTAGCGGAGCGTTCGTTGGATGAACGTTTAGCAATCATTAAGGAATTTCTTCAACAAGAGGCCAATCGGTTGATGCAGGAAATTGCGATTGATAAAAGAAGCCTGCTCGCGTTTCTTCTATATACTGCAGAAGGAAATATCGGACAGTTAAAACGAGATTTAAAATTAGTTTGCGCTAAGGCGTTTCTTCATCACCAAACCAATAGCGAGTCAGAAAAATTAATGATTGTTGAAGAAGATCTGCCGTTAGTTGTGCAAAAGGGTTTATTACGGATGAATGAAGTCCAAGATAAATTAACCCCTTTTATGGATAAAAGAAATCTTTATTTGACCTTAAAGCCCGGTACCGAAGAAGTGGTTTGGGGACAAGACCCGAATAAGGACATGGAGGTCTACCACTCAATCACCTATAAGTTAGAAAAATTAGGCCGTGAGAATTTATCGGAGATTGATTTGGAAGAATTGATTTCCGATGATGTGGATCAATATTTTGAGACATATGTTGAAGAGCTTTCCCACAGTAATGCGTATCGAGAAATTATTTCCGACGATCTATGGAAGCTGGTGAATGAACTTTATGATTTTGCTTCTGTTCAAATGAATCGAGAATACGACGAAAAGGTACGTTTCGCTTTTGCACTGCACATCAATTCAACGATCGAGCGAATTCGTGGCAATCAGTTTATTTCTCATCCTAATTTGAATGATATTCGCCGCAGCTACTCGAAGGAATTTCAGTTGGCGATTGAATTATCTAATCGAATCGAAGAAGCCTACAATATTATGATCCCGTTAGATGAGATCGGCTTTATCACGATGTTTCTAACGATGGATAATCAAGAACAACAAAAAATAGATGAACGACAAGTCGCTGTTCTCGTTGTAATGCATGGAAAGTCAACGGCTTCAAGTATGTTAGAAACGGTGCAGGAGCTCTTAGGAACCACTCATGGGATCGCCTTTAACATGCCCTTAACGTTGAATACTGAAAAGATGTATGGTCAGATCAAAAATTATATCCAAGGAAAACGGGAAGAATTTTCAGAAGGGATCATTCTTTTGACGGATATGGGTTCACCAAATAATTTCGGTAATCTGATCTTTCATGAAATGGGTATCCGCACACGAGTAATCTCTATGACCAGTACGATGTTGGTGCTGGAAAGTATCCGTCTAGCAACGCTGGGGCGTTCATTAGAAGAAATCTACACTAGTGTGATTTCAATGTTCCAAACAATGGTCCGTCTAGAAGAACCGACGCAAAAGGATGAAAAGAAGGTAATCATCGTTGCCTGCTTTACCGGTGAAGGTGTCTCTAAACGTTTGAATGAAGTGGTCTCTCAGATCGTTAACTTGGATGAGTTTGAGGTCATTCAAATGCAATCATTAGAACGGGAAAGCTTCAAGCACCGCATCGACCAGCTAATCACACATAAGGATATCGTAGCGATCGTAGGAACGATGGAGATCCATTATCAAAAGATTCCGTTTATTCCGGCAATGAATTTATTCAAGCGGGATAAGATTTTAGAGTTTCAAGATTTATTAGGCAGTACGATCACTCTTCCTGAGATGGTCGATTCATTAACCAAGAACTTTTCACCTGAGCTAGATGTGAAAACACTCTTTTTACTAATTGATGATGTCTTGCAGCTGATCCGTAAAGATCAAGAGCTGATTATCGAGAATACAGCGATGCAGGCGTTAAGTGTGCATATTGCTTTCTTGGTAGATAAAATCAAAAAAGGCGAAGAGCGGCCGGCATTTGAAAACGTGAAGTATTTCCATCAAGAGCATCTTCTACGTTTTAACCAAACCGCGGCCAGTCTATCATTGATTGAGAAACAGTTTGGTGTTCACTTTATCGAAGACGATATCGCTTACATCGTTAAAACACTTGAAGATAATCGAATTGAACTAGGATTGCACAGTGTGTAATCCTAGTTTTTTTGTGTGTAAGATGAAAACCTTATCACAACAGCTTCTGTGCGATGAAAAAGTTGGCACGGGACTTGCTTTATATAAAGTGTACAATAAAAAAATTAAGGAGTGTCAATTATGAAAAGAATTATGTTAGTTTGTGCAGCAGGAATGAGCACTAGTTTACTAGTAACAAAAATGGAAAAAGCAGCAGAAGCCCAAGGATTGGAATCAGATATCTTTGCAGTATCAGCATCAGAAGCAGATGCAAAATTAGAAGACGCAAGCAAACCAGTCGATGTTTTATTATTAGGCCCTCAAGTTCGTTTTATGAAAGGCCAATTTGAAACAAAATTAGCTGACAAAGGTATTCCAGTTGATGTAATCGATATGAAAGATTATGGCATGATGAACGGTGAAGCTGTTCTAAATACTGCACTTAATCTTATGAAATAAGAAGGAGAAGGGGAGCTAAGCAAATGAGCGAAACAATGAGTCAAGAACAATTGGAAGCAGTGATGGGGTTAATCATCAATGCCGGCAATGCAAAAAGCGATGCAATGGAAGCGATTCAGGCAGCTAAAGATGGCGACTTCGCCTTAGCTCAAGAAAAGCTTGCTGCGGCAGATCAAGCTTTAGTGGAAGCACATCACTCTCAAACAGGGCTATTAACGGAAGAAGCAAGCGGCAACCCAATGACCGTGACACTTTTAGCGGTTCACAGTCAAGACCACTTGATGACTAGTATTACCTTTAACGATATGGCCAAAGAAGTAGTAGATGTTTACAAACGTTTGGGGAACGAATAGGAAGTGATCCCGTGAAATTAACTCGTGATCAAGAAACGTTGAAAGCGATCACAGGTTTAATTGAATACGCTTTTAGAAAGCAGCAAACAATCATCAATGATCCGCTCTTTTTATCTCGCTATGAACACGCAGATGTATACGGTGTTTATCAAGAAGATGAATTAACTAATTTAGTGATGGCGAATCATTTTGAGATTCAATTTTTTCAACAGAGAGTTAAAATGGCTGGTGTTGGTTATGTAGCCAGTTATCCAGAATATCGAGGTAAAGGCGGGGTCAGCAGCATCATGGCTGAACTTTTAACTGATCTTCATCAACAAGGAGTGGCGGTTTCACAACTTGCCCCTTTTTCCGAAGATTTTTATCGTCAATTTGGATACGAAGCTACTAGCCGAAGAAAAACATATCGCATTCCAGCACTAGCCTTTAATTATTTGACAAGTGAAAAAAGGGGGAATGTCAAACGTGGAACCTGGCAGCAGATGAAGCCGGTGATCCAATCAATTTATCAGCGCTTATTAAAACAGCAGCAAGTTGGCACGGTTGTTCGTGAAGATTGGTGGTGGGATCGTCTAAATGAGTATTATCCACACCGTTTTTACGCCGCAGCTTATGACGACACTGGTGAAGCGAAAGGATACATCATTTATCGAATGCAGGGCCGCGCATTAGTAGTAGATGAGCTTGCTTATGAAAACGAATTTGCACTGCGAAAATTATTAACGTACTTAAAATCCCATGTCTCATCATTTGAAGAATTTCTTTATCATGCGCCTGTCCATGAAATCATTGAAAAATGTTTTCGTGAACAAGAATATTTTACGATTACTTTAGAACCTTACATGATGAGTCGAATTATTGACATTGAGCAATTATTACCGAAACTTCCGCTTAACCAAAAAGAAATTATTATAGAAGTAACTGAAGATAAGGAATGTCCTTGGAATGTTGGTAGCTGGCTGATCAGTCAGGGGAATTGTCAAAAAGTACAACAAGCAGGCGATATCAAAGCTTCGATTCATGGGTGGAGCGAATTATTACTGGGAGAATTAACTTTAGCCGAAGGAATCTTCCTCGGTAAAGTCACAACCTCAAAGGGTTTTGAGACAGAAATTTTCCCAAAAGGTCGACAAAGTTTTTACGATTATTTTTAAAATAGGGGGAACACAAAAAATGGATAAATTTATTGCTTTTATGGAAAAACACTTTATCCCGCATGCGTCAAAGATCGGTAACCAGCGTCATTTGATCGCAATTCGGGATGCCTTTACAGTAACTATGCCGTTGATGATTTTAGGGGCATTAGCGGTAATGATCAACAACTTGCCGATTCCAGCTTTCCAAAATTTTATGAACGGAATTTTCGGTGGTGACAAATGGACAGGGTTCGGAGGAGCAGTTTGGAACGGAACATTTGGTGTCCTTTCAGTATTTATCGCTTTCTTAGTAGCCTATAACCTAGCGCATCACTATGGTAAAGATCCAATCGGAACAGGTGTTGTTTCCGTTGCTTCTTTCTTCACATTAGGTGCAGCAACTAGCGGAATGAACTCATCAGGTTTGTTCGTAGCTTTGATCGTAGGTATCGTAGTTGCAGAAATATTCACTCGTTTAGTTGGTAATGAAAAATTAATTGTTAAAATGCCAGATGGCGTACCGCCAGCAGTTGCGCGTTCATTCGCATCTTTATTCCCAGCAATGATCACTGTTTCACTCTTTGGTTTGATCGCAGCGATTATCGCCGGATTTGGTGTTGAAGATATGTTCGCTGAATTCTATGCACTAGTTCAAGAACCATTTATGGGATTAGCAAATTCTTACGGTTCAGCATTATTGATTGCCTTCATCACACCATTCCTGTGGTTCTTTGGATTACATGGTGCCAACATGATCGACCCATTCATGCAAGCAATCAACGCACCAGCGATTGAAGCAAACAATGCGGCTCTTTCAGCTGGAAAAGCAGCTCCTTATATCGTTAACAAACCTTTCATTGATTCATTTGTAAATATGGGTGGTACTGGTGTAACGATTGGTTTAATCATCGCCATCTATTTAGTAGGACGTAAAAACAAACCATTTATGGTCGTAAACAACTTGGCTGCAGCTCCTGGTATCTTCAACATCAATGAACCATTGATGTTCGGATTGCCATTGGTATTGAACCCAATTATGTTTATCCCATTCATCTTGACACCAATGATTTGTGTTTCAACAGCGTACTTTGCAACGAGCGTTGGCTGGGTACCGGCAGCGACAGTTATGCCGCCATGGGTAACACCGCCAATCATCGGAGGATTCTTAGCAACTCAAAGCTTCTCGGGCGCAGTTTTAGCTGCTGTTAACGTAGTCATCTCAATCGCAATGTATGTACCATTCGTATCATTAGCGACTAGACAAGAATTGAAAAAAGTACAAGAGGCTTAAATAAACTAAAAGGGGGCTGAGACATTCCAATGTCCTAGCCCCCTTAAATATTTAATATGAATAGGGGATTAGATTTACAATGAAAACTTTTCCAAATAATTTCTGGTGGGGTGCAGCAACTTCTGGTCCACAAAGTGAAGGGCGCTTCAACAAAAAACACGCAAATGTCTTCGACTATCATTTTGAGATCGAACCGGAGAAATTCCATAATCAGGTAGGACCAGATGTCGCATCAAACTTCTACAACAGCTACAAAGAAGATATCCATATGATGCGCTCGATCGGCATGAACAGTTTACGGACGAGTATTCAATGGAGTCGTTTGATTGATGATTTGGAAACCAACACGGTCAATCAAGATGCGGTGGATTTTTATAATAATGTAATCGACACAATGCTGGCAGAAGGTATGACGCCGGTAATGAATCTGCACCATTTTGATTTACCTGTGGAATTGTATGACAAATACGGCGGCTGGGAATCGAAAAAGGTTGTGGAGCTATATGTTGGTTTTGCGGAAAAATGTTTTGAACTATTTGGCGATCGTGTAAAATTCTGGGCGACACACAATGAACCAATGGTTGTAGTGGAAGGTGAATACTTATTCCAATTCCATTATCCGAATATTGTAAATGGAAAAAAAGCGGTTCAAGTTGCCTATAATTTGAACTTAGCTTCTGCTAAAGCAATCCAAGCTTTCCGTAAATTGAATATCGCAGATGCGCAAATCGGTACAATTCTAAATCTAACTCCAACGTATGCTGCTTCTGATGCGCCTGAAGATCAAGAAGCTGCTCGGATTGCGGAGCTTTGGAACAACAAAATGTTCCTAGAACCGGCAGTTTATGGACATTTTCCTGCTGAATTGGAAGAGTTATTAACGAAAGACAAAGTTTTATGGGAAACAAGCGACGAGGAAAAAGAAATCTTGAAGAACAACACGGTTGATTTCTTAGGAGTGAATTTCTATCATCCAAATCGTGTGAAAGCACCAGATGTTGCCCCAAATTCCGTTGGTGAATGGATGCCGGATCGTTATTATGATGCTTATGATATGCCAGGCCGTCGTGTGAATTTAGATCGCGGCTGGGAAATTTATCCTAAGGCACTTTATGATATTGCAGTTAACATCAAAGAAAACTACAAAAATATTCCATGGTACGTATCTGAAAATGGTATGGGTGTCTCAAATGAAGAGCGCTTCAAAAATTCTGCTGGAATGATCGAAGACGATTATCGTATTGATTTTGTGCAGGAGCATTTGGATTGGCTTCATAAGGGAATCGAAGAAGGTTCAAATTGCTTTGGCTACCATATGTGGACACCAATTGATTGCTGGTCTTGGTTGAATTCGTATAAGAACCGGTATGGTTTTATTTCAAACAATATCCACACTCAAATCAAAACGATTAAAAAATCTGGTTATTGGTTCAAAGAAGTAACTGAAAGAAATGGCTTAGAAGGTTAGTTCAGAAGGAGGAAAATCAGTGAAACGTGAATTAGGTATTTCGGTATATCCCGATCATAGTGATCCGCAGGCGGATCGTGATTACATCAAAAAGGCGGCAGAGCTTGGCTATACTAGAATTTTTATGAGTATGCTGGAGGTAACTGAGGGCAAAGAAAAGGTCGGCGAGAAATTTGGCAGTGTGATTCATTATGCAAAAGAGTTAGGCATGGAAACTGTGCTGGATATCGCGCCATCAATTTTTAACGACTTAGGAATTTCATATGATGATCTAAGCTTTTTTGCGGAGCTGGGTGCTGAGGGAATTCGTTTGGATGAAGGGTTCGACGGGAACAAAGAAGCGATGTTGAGCTACAATCCTGAGGGGTTAGCTATTGAGTTGAATATGAGTAACAATGTTGCTTACCTTGATAATATCTTGTCCTACGAAGCCAATGAACCATTCATTTATGGCTGTCACAATTTCTATCCGCAAGAAGGTTCGGCTTTGCCTTATGACTTCTTTATTAGCTGTAGTGAACGCTTTAAAGGTCATGGAATCAAAACAGCGGCGTTTATTACAAGTCAAAGTGCTGAATACGGTCCGTGGGATGTGAATGATGGCTTGCCGACATTGGAAATGCACCGTCATTTGCCGATTGATTTACAGGCCCGCCATATGTTTGCGACGGGGTTGATTGATACGGTGATTATCGGAAATGCCTATGCTTCTGATGAAGAATTAGCAAAAGTCGCGGCAGTTGATCGTTATAAATTAAGCTTAGGAATCGAGTTTGTGCCAGAAGCAACAGAAATCGAGCGGAAAATCGTCGCTGATAAAAAACATTTTCGTCGTGGAGATATTACATCAACCGCAGTACGGTCAACGATGGTTCGGGTGAAATATGCGGATGTTGCAAATCCTGTTCATGACAATACCCAAGAATTCCAAGTTGGGGATGTTATCGTCGGCAATGATGATTTTGGCAAGTACAAAAATGAGCTGCAAGTTGTTTTAGAACCGCATAGTGATTCGCGGAAAAATTTAGTTGGTAAAATTCCGCAAGAAGAACTGATTATGTTAGACTTTTTGAAACCTTGGACGAAATTTCAGTTTGTTCCTAAAAACTAAATTTGAGACTGATGATAAAAAGATGAAGGTTCGTTATTGACAAACCCTCAAAAGGCGTGTAAAGTATGACTCAACTTAATCAAACGACAATGAAAAGAAGAGTAGCAGTTCATTTGTTCTCAGAGAGTCTCTGGTTGGTGAGAAGAGACAACAATGATTTGTGAACCACATCTTTGAGTCGATCAGCTGAAATAAGTAGGCTGATCCGGGAGAGCCCGTTAGCGCAGAGGTCAGATTGACCAGTTGAGATCGTTCGTTGTGAGACGACGATGAAAAAAGGTGGAACCACGTAATTACGTCCTTTAGCCCTAGCGGCTAAAGGACTTTTTTTTATTTCACTGATTGGACACTGACCCGAAGAGGTTCCTTTTGCGAGAAAGGAACAAAGATGAGGTGGAACCACGTATATAACGTCCTCTGGTAGAAATACCAGAGGGCTTTTTTTGCGAGTTACGCTTTTTGCAGTTTGTTTTGATGGGAGAATTGAGATTGGGCTTTTAAGAGAATCATGAATGGAGCTGTTTAGCGGAATCGTATGCGTACGAAAATGGAAATATTTTTCTCGTTTTTTAGAAAAATAATTTCCTTAGCATTAAGTTAGCTGTCAGTTCTACTTCCTGCTTCAGCAGGTTAGTAGAATGATATGCGTGGTGAGAATCAAATAAACTTTTTCGTTTTTTGAAAAAGTTTGCTCCTTAATACGAAATAGCAGCGAGTTACGCTTTTTGCAGTTTATTTTGATGGGAGAATTGAGATTGGGGTCTGTTTAGCGGAATCGTATGCGTACGAAAAAAGAGTACCTCATATGCCAAACTTATTTACCAAACGAACTAAGTCAAGATTAAGAACATTCGAAAGGCCGTACAACTTTCGATAACATGGAGGGATATTGGGATGAATTATTTGATCGAAGTCATGCCGCAATTATTACAAGGGGCAACGACAACACTGAAATTATTTGCTTATACGATATTAGGCTCATTGCCGTTGGGAATTTTACTCTCATTTGGTTTGTCGAGCCGCTTTAAACCACTGCAATGGATCTTGCGTTTTTACGTTTGGATCATGCGGGGCACGCCGCTGCTGCTGCAATTGATTTTTGTTTTTTACGGGCTGCCGCTAGTCGGAATCATTTTTGACCGCTTCGAAGCTGCACTTTTTGCCTTTGTTTTGAACTATGCAGCGTACTATGCTGAAATTTTCCGCGGAGGAATTCAATCGATTCCATTAGGACAATATGAAGCATCGAAAGTTATTGGATTGACGCCTGTTCAAACGATTACGCGAATCATTATCCCGCAGGTTGTCAAAATCGTCTTGCCATCTGTTGGTAATGAAGTGATCAACTTGGTGAAGGATACATCGTTAGTATATATTCTTGGTCTATCCGATGTGATGCGGGCTGGTAAAATCGCGATGGAACGAGATACGACCTTACTGCCGTTATTCGGGGTAGCAATTATTTACTTGGCATTGACGGGGGTTACGTCAGTCATCTTGAAACAATTAGAAAATCGTTTGAACTATTATCGTTAGGCAGGTGGAAAAAATGATCGAATTAAAAAATGTAAACAAATCTTTTGGCAATAAAAAAGTGATTGATAATTTAGACTTGGTAATTCCTGATGGACAAATCTTAGCGATCGTCGGACCATCCGGCGGCGGGAAAACCACATTGTTAAGAACCTTAGCTGGCTTAGAGACGTCAGATAGCGGGACGTTTTTATTAGATGGAAAACCTTTTGATCCGACGTCTTCGAAACAACAGGAACAAGTCGTCGGTGTGGTTTTCCAAGATTTTCAATTATTTCCACATTTGAGCGTACTGGACAATATCACGATCGGTCCGCGTTTGGTCTTAAAGCAAGACAAAGAAACCTATACGAACAAGGCAAAGCATTTAGCCAGCCTGTTAGGTATCGAAGAACTGCTGGATAACTATCCATATCAATTATCTGGTGGACAAAAACAACGTCTGGCGATTGCTCGGGCGATGGCGATGAATCCTAAGGTGTTGGCGTATGATGAACCTACGAGTGCTTTAGACCCCGCGTTACGTCAACAAGTTGCTAGTTTAATTTTAGAGTTGAAGGCCGATGGTGTAACTCAGATCGTCGTGACCCATGATTTAGTTTTCGCAGAAGAAATTGGTGATCAGTTATTGAAGGTTGAACCTATCAAATAAAAAAGAATACAGGAGGAGTAAGTATGAAATTGAAAAAAATTATTTTGGGAATGGCAGCTTTTTTAACTTTGGTAACGTTAACTGCCTGCGGTAAGAAAGAGGCCAGCGGTGACGACAGTTGGAAAACAATTGAGGAAGATAAAAAAGTAACGATTGGTTTAGATGATACGTTTGTTCCGATGGGCTTTAAGGATAAAGATGGGAAAATCGTTGGTTTTGACGTAGATCTTGCGAAAGCAGTCTTTAAAGAATATGGTATCAAAGCAGATTTTCAGCCAATCGACTGGTCAATGAAAGAAAATGAATTGGAAAATGGTACGATCGATTTGATTTGGAATGGTTACACAGTCACAAAATCTCGTGAGAAAAAAGTACTGTTTACTGATCCTTATGCTCAAAACGAACAAATTTTAGTCACTAAAAAGGACAGCGGGATTACGAGCTCTGAAGGTATGAAGGACAAAATTTTAGGTGCGCAGGAAGGTTCTTCCGGCTATGAAGCCTTCAACAACGAAACAAAAACTTTGAAGGATATCGTGAAGGAAAACGATGCGACTTTATATGCCAGTTTTAATGAAGCGATGATTGATTTGGAAAATGGACGGATCGATGGACTTTTAATCGATAAAGTTTATGCAGATTACTATTTGAAACAAGCAGGAAAATTAGATGCTTACAATATTTTTAGTGTCGGCTTTAAAAATGAAGATTTTGCGGTCGGTGCCCGCAAAGGCGATAAAGAGCTAGTTAAGAAGATCAATAGTGCCTTCAAAGAGCTGCAAGACAACGGCAAGTACGCTGAAATCTCGAAGAAATGGTTCGGCGAAGAATTATCGTTGCCAAAAGAGTAAGCAGCAGTTTTTATCCCTAAAAAATTTAAACTTTATTTAACCAAAAAGAAAAGGCGAGCAAAACTTTTGTTCGCCTTCTTTTTTTTGTATAATGGTACAGAATGGAAAGAGGGATAGTATGGCGCAGAAGAAGCGTACAAAGAAAAAAAGAAAAACAAAAAAACAAAAACAACTGCAAGAACAGCGCCTGATTATCGGGATTGGGCTTTTATTTATTTTATTTGCGGTCTTCGCCTTATTTAAGCTGGGCTTTTTAGGAAATTTGATTGCTAACGTACTGCGATTAGTTGGAGGAAATACCTACCAATTTCTAGCTGTACTTTTAGGTTTATATGGTGGATTGCTTGTCGTAAAGAATACGAAGCTGCGTTTAACCAAACCGCGGCGCTGGGTCGGGATTGGTGTCTTTTATTTAGGGATTCTGCTGATTCTTCATGCACGCTTATTTGCGAATGTAGCAAATCAAGATCCGAATATCCTAAAAACGACGTGGGACTTATTGATGACTGATTTCTTAGGCAATAGGATCACCCAAAATGTCGGCGGCGGAATGCTGGGCGGTATTCTTTATAGTTTGACGCATTTCTTAGTTTCCCAAGTAGGCAGCTATTTGATTGCCGGCCTGTTATTGATTCTCGGTGTCTTCTTGTTTAGTCTCCTAGAATTTAATCAAGTGGCCGATTATTTGGCAAATCTGATTGAAACAGCGCAAGAAAAATTCTCGGAATCAGACGAAAAAAAAGCTCTGCGGGCTGCCAAAAAGGAAGAACGTCAGGCTCAAAAAGCGCAGGCTAAAGCTGAAAAACAAGCCGCCGAGAAAGCGAAGAAGGAAGCGGAACAGGCAGAGCGTGAAAAAAATAAAGTTCGTTCAATGACGCCAGGTGAGCAGTTGGCAAAAGAAAATCAAGAAAAACTGGTCAAAGAACCAGAGCAAATGACCTTAGTGCCAATCGAAGGCTTCCAAGAAAATTTGGAGCCAACAGCGGCACCAGCACCGGCCAAAAAAACAGATCTTGATGAAGAAGAAATCGATGATCCCGGTGATTTGGAATTTGAGATCAATGCCGAACCGGAAGATCATGATTACCAATTACCGCCTTCAACTTTATTAGACTCGATTCAAGCGGCGGATCAAAGTGATGAATACAAGAAAATCGAGCAAAACATCAAAGTATTGGAAAAAACCTTCAACAGCTTTGGTGTAGATGCAAAAGTCGTCAAAGCCAGCTTGGGACCATCCGTAACCAAGTTTGAGGTCCAACCAGCAGTTGGCGTAAAGGTCAGCAAGATCGTTAACTTGACTGATGATATCGCCTTAGCGCTAGCGGCAAAAGACGTACGGATGGAAGCACCAATTCCAGGGAAATCTTTGATCGGGATCGAAGTACCTAACAGCACCATCAGCACGGTTTCATTCCGAGACATCATTGAAGCTCAGCCAAATCATCCAGATAAATTATTGGAAGTACCTTTAGGTCGAGATATCTCAGGGATGGTCCAAACGGCTGATTTGTCTAAAATGCCCCACTTGCTAGTTGCCGGTTCGACTGGTAGCGGGAAGTCCGTATCGATCAATGGGATCATCACCAGTATTTTGATGCGGGCAAAACCGAACGAAGTAAAACTAATGATGATCGACCCGAAAATGGTTGAATTGAATGTTTATAATGGGATACCCCATTTATTGACCCCCGTTGTAACGAATCCGCGAAAAGCGGCGCAGGCCTTACAAAAGGTCGTTCAGGAAATGGAAGAACGTTACGAAAAATTTGCGGCTACGGGTGTACGGAATATTTCCGGCTTTAATGAATTAGTGATCCAGAAAAATCTGGAAGATGGACAAAATCGTCCGATCCTGCCATTTATCGTTGTGATCGTCGATGAATTAGCTGACTTGATGATGGTTGCCAGTAACGAGGTCGAAGATGCGATTACGCGTCTAGCGCAAATGGCTCGGGCAGCCGGAATCCATATGATTTTGGCTACACAACGACCAAGTGTTGATGTTATCACCGGGATCATCAAAGCCAATGTACCATCGCGGATCGCCTTTGCGGTTTCGAGCGGGACAGACTCGCGAACGATTATTGACAGTAATGGTGCTGAAAAACTGCTAGGTCGCGGAGACATGCTGTTCTTACCGATGGGAGAAAATAAACCAATTCGTGTCCAAGGGGCCTTTATTTCGGATCATGAAGTCGAGCGTGTCGTGGAATTTGTTTCGGATCAGCAAGAGGCTCATTACGAAGAAAAAATGATGCCGACAGAAGAAACAACCTCATCCCCATCAGAAACACCGCAGGATGAGCTGTATGAGGAAGCCAAGGCCTTAGTGGTCGATATGCAGACAGCTAGTATTTCGCTGCTCCAGCGACGTTTCCGCATCGGATACAACCGAGCGGCTCGGATTGTCGATGAACTAGAAGAGCATGGTGTAATCGGACCATCAACAGGCAGCAAACCGCGAGAGGTCCTGTTAGAAAAAGTAGAAGAAGAACTAGAAAATCCATTAGATGAGTAATACCATAAGAAAGCTTTGCCAGTTTTGGCAAGGCTTTTTTCTGTTTTCTTGAGTTGCACATATGTGCAGAATCAAAACCAATTGAAGTGGATAGAAACAGTCGATTTCAGAAAAATACTTTTTCAGCTTCCAACTAGAAAAGCTGTTACCATAGGGTTTTAAACGTAATTACGACGATTCTTTTCGCTATAGCAACGGCAAAACGATTGAATTTCAACATTAATGTGTAACTTTTATGTGTTATACAATAGAAAAAGCCTGTGCTATCTTTTTGTTAGATTGATAAGCGCTTACAATTGGAGGAGTAAAAAATGAAAGGATTGAATCCACGGCAGAAAAAATTAATTTATTTACTTGTTCAGAATGAAAACTACTTGCCGGTGTCTTTCTACTCCGAGAAGTTAGAAAAATCGAGCCGGACGATTTATTCTGATTTGGATAAAATCCAAAAGTTATTACCAAAGGAGCAACTTGTTTTAGAAAAGAAACCGCGAATCGGAATTCAATTAAGAGGAACCGTTGAAGCAAAGCTGCAATTTTTGGAACAAATCACTGGGATAAGCACGACGGCTGTTGCTGAATCACAAGAACGTCAATGGCTGATCACCAAACAATTATTGATTGATGAAGAGACAGTGACCCAGCAAATGCTTGCGCAACAGTTTCATGTGAGTCCAAGTTCGATCGTGAGTGATTTGGAGAAAATCATTGAAAAGTATCGTTTGACTTTGGAGCCATCAAAACGGGGCACGAAAATGGTTGGCAGCGAGGAGGAAATTCAGAATAGTCTTTTTCGATTCTGTGAAGACTATTTGGATTATCACGGAATCAATCCGGAGGAGCTGTTTCAAGAGACAACACAGGAATTATTGTCTAAGCTCTTTACACCGTCATTAGTTAAAATGACGCTTCAACAAATCGAAGAATTAAAGCTGCAAACGGAGTTCTGTTTCCCTGAGCATTACGTAAAATCCTTGGTCATTCGTCTATTAGTTTTTTGCTTTCGCTTAAGCCGCGGTCAGCATATTGAAGAAAAAGACTTTCTATTTGATCAAATCAAGCTGATCGATACCTATCTGATCGCGAATGAATTATTGGAGAAGATAGCAAAGGTGCATGGTGTTGAATATAACGAGGAAGATATTTCTTATGTAAATCGGCAACTAGTCGGCTACGGTGTAAAGCCGAACACTAACGGTCAAAAAAACTATGAGAGATACGCTGGAACGATTCGAAAGATTTTAGAAAACATGAGTGAGATCATGGAGGTGGATTTTTTGGCGGATACACAATTAGCTGAACGGTTCGCCAGCCATTTTGTTCCAATGATCTATCGCTTAAAAATGGGGATTGCGATCACGAATCCATTAGTTGAGGAAATCAGGAGTCAATATGCAGTTACTTTTAGTGCAACCAGATATGCGTTAGCAAATACTGAAGAACAATTAGGTGTTCAGTTCAACGATGAAGAGGTTGCTTTGGTGGCAATGTATTTTCAGGTCTCACTGGAAAAAAGTCAAAATGGCAAAAAGATTTTGATCGTCTGTCCCAATGGTGTGGGTACTTCAGAATTGATTTTCAATAAGATCAAACGAATTTTACCTGCACAGGATACTGCGGAGATCACGACACTTGATAAACTTTATAGAAAAAATCTGAACAACGTTGACCTGATTATTTCTTCAGTTAAATTGGAAGCGATCCATAAACCGATTATCCAAGTCTCAACTTTAGTGACTCAAGAAGATATCAAGAATATTACCGCACTCTACTCAAATTTATTTTATTCGGAAGAATCCGATGAAGCGGAGATTTTAGAATTTCCTTTTTTAAAGAACGTAATTGATCTGGATTTTATTTACACACAAAAAAGATTTTCAGACAAGCAGGCGTGCTTAAACTGGCTGATTGATCGTCTGGAGAAGAAGAAAGTGGTCACTAAGGCTTTCCGCAAAGAGGTTTTTGCAAGGGAGGCGATCGGCGAGACAGCGCTTGCCACAGGAGTAGCGATTCCCCATGCATCTCCGCAAAATGTTTTGCAGACAAGGATCGCAATCGTTACCTTAGACCAGCCGATCATTTGGGATCAGCGGAAGGTTCACTATGTTTTGTTGATGTGTATCGCAAAAGAGGATCGCAACCTTGTTCGAGGTGTAATCACAGACATTCATAAAATCGTTCAATCAGAGAAACAATTAAAATGTTTCTTCGCAGAAAAAGATGCAATCGCAATTTATAACGACATTAGCAGGAGGTAGAAAAATGCAAGTGATTAATGAAGAATTAGTCGATCTGGCGATTGATGCAGATTCAAAGATGAGCGCCATCAATATCTTAGCCGATCGAATCAATCAAGCGGGACGGTTACATAACCATGCAGGATACGTTGAAAGTGTTGTAGAGCGGGAGAATTTGACAACGACAGGGATCGGCTTTGGGATCGCGATTCCTCATGGGAAAAGTCCCCATGTCAAAGAAACGACTGTAGCTTTCGGACGCCTGAACAATAAAATTGATTGGCAGAGTCTGGATGGTGAAAATGTTGGTTTAGTCTTTTTATTGGCTGTTCCAGAAGCATGTCAGGGAGATCAGCATTTAAAAATCATTGCCGGTTTATCAAGAAAATTAGTCCATCAAGAGTTTCGCGATACATTAGAACAAGCAGCAAGTGATCGGGAAATTGTTGATTTACTAAACGACAGCTTAGCAGGTGTCGTTGCCTAGCGAGTTTAAAAACAAATTGAAGAATGAAGGAGAAAAAAATTATGAAATTAGTTGCTGTAACAGCATGTCCATCAGGAGTTGCTCATACCTATCTTGCCGCTGAAAGCTTAGAGGTGGCAGCCAAAAAGAATAACGTAGAAATTCATGTCGAGACTCAAGGTTCGATCGGGATCGAAAATGAATTATCAATGGATTTGATCAATGAGGCGGATGCAGTGATTTTAACCAATAATATTGGAATCAAAAATGAAGATCGCTTCAAGGGCAAGCCAGTCGTCCGGGTGAGTGCTGGGGATTGCATCAACAAGGGAGAAACGATCGTCAAAAAGCTCCAGCAGAAATTAGCGAAATAGGAGGAACCGCAATGATTGAATTATTAAAGAATACAAGAAAAAATATGATGACCGGTGTTTCATACATGATTCCTTTTGTCGTTGCCGGCGGGATTTTGTTGGCATTGAGTGTTTTGCTGTCGGGAAATGCGTCAGTGCCGGATAAAGGCTGGTTGGCGGATATTGCGAATATCGGGATTACCGGGCTCGGGATGATGGTACCGATCTTATCTGGTTATATCGCCTTCTCAATGGTGGATCGTCCAGGTTTGGCACCGGGGATTATTGGTGGATTGATCGCTAGTAATATTGGTGCTGGTTTTCTAGGCGGGATTTTATCAGGGATTTTGGCAGGAGTAGTGGTCTTTTATCTAAAGAAAATTAAATTACCGTCAAGCCTGCGTTCATTAGGGCCAATCTTTATTATTCCATTATTTGGAACCTTGATTGTCGGGGTCTTGATGTATTGGGTGATTGGACAGCCGATTGCGGCATTAATGACGGCCTTAACAAAATGGCTGGAGTCAATGGGAACTGGAAATTTAGTGGTACTTGGCTTGATTTTGGGAGCGATGATCGCTTCTGATATGGGCGGACCAATCAATAAAGTTGCCTTTAGTTTTGGCTCTGCGATGGTAGGAACGATCAATCCTGCGACTGGTTTGCCAAGCGATACGGCATTGACGATCATGGCGGGGATCGGAGCAGCGATTTGTATTCCGCCGCTTGCCATGGGATTAGCAACTATCGTTGCACCTAAGAAGTTTACAGTCGAAGAGAGAAATTCTGGAAAAGCTGCGATTGTGATGGGAATGGTCGGGATTTCAGAAGGTGCGATTCCATTCGCAGCGGCTGATCCATTGCGTTGTATTCCGGCGAATATGATCGGCAGCGCCATTGGAGCAGCTATCGCGATGGTATTAGGCGCTGGGAATCCAGCACCTTGGGGCGGCTGGATCGTTGCTCCGGTAGCACAGAATCCGTTAGTTTATATTCTTGGAACAGTGATCGGTTCAGTAATCACTGCCGGTATCGTCATTGCTTTGAAGAAGCCGGTCGTTGAGGAAGCATCCCAAGCGATCGATCTGGATGATGACTTTGATTTAGATATCGAGATTATGTAATAAAAAAGATGTGCCGCGAAAAAATTTCGGCACATCTTTTTTAAACCAAAATCAATTTTGCATAAGCACTGATCATCCGTTCATAATCTAACGGCAGACCTTTGCTGGCAATGACGACATCGATTTCAGACCAGGGAGCGACTTGGACAAGAGAAGTTTTTTCAAATTTCGTGTGATCCAGCAGCACGATTTTTTTTGTCGCTTTTTTAAGCATCCGCCGTTTTGCTTCGGCATCGATCAGAGAAGAGGTGCAAAAGCCTTTACGATTTTTGACACCGCTGGAGCCGAAGAAGCATAAGTCGAACTGAATATCGGGATACATCTCGCCGCCGCTATTGCGAAAGGCCATGTCGGCAGGAGAATATTCACCGCCGAAGCAAAAAAGTTTATGCTGACTGTTCGCCAGTTGAGAAATAGCGGCAAGCGAGCTGGTAAAGATTTGCTTTTTTTCCAAGGGTACAATCTTTTTAGCGAGCAGAGCCAAAGTACTTCCTTGATCTAAGCCGATCGTGTAGTCCTCAGCAGTAATAAAATTTAAGGCGGCTTGCGTAATTTTATCCTTTTCTGCAAACTGGGAGGTTCGGCGAAAGACCGGTGCCAATTCTTTTTCTTGTACAAGCCGGGCTTTGCCGTGGTGTTTTTCTAAAATGCCTTCTTCAGCTAAATAAGTTAAGTCTTTACGAATGGTTTCATCAGAGACGTGAAACTTTTTCACTAGCTCTTGGACTTTCATTTCGTTTTGCTGATATAAAAGTTCGGTAATTTCTTTGCGGCGTTGTGCAATTTCAGCGGCCTTCATAAAGCAACCTCCTTCTTTTGCTCTAAGGTAGCATGAGATTCCAACAAAAACAATTAAAAACTTGGGAAAAAGTGAGCAAATCCAACTTTTTACTTGTATTTCAAAGAAATCGATAGTTTCACCCAGAAAATATTCCTATACTAAGAGTGAACAGAAGTGAAAAAAAGGAGTGAACAAAATGGGAACGGGAGTAATCAATCAGGAAAAAAATATTGCCAATGTAGTGGTCAAAGGAAATCCTCGCATTCAAAAGATGAAAGATCATTTATTCAAGGAGAAACGGCAAATATCGCTGGAGCGAGCATTGCTTTATACGGAAAGCTATCGCCAGACTGAAGGCGAGCCTACGATCGTTCGGCGAGCAAAAGCGGTGGCACATATTTTAGCGAATGTTGAGATCAGTATTCGTGAAGGAGAATTATTAGTCGGCAATCGAACAGTTCGCCCGCGCTCTGGGATTCTTTCACCGGAGATGGACCCTTATTGGATCATGCAGGAGATTGATACGATTGCTGCACGCCCGCAGGATCAATTTGAATTCACAGAAGCAGATAAAAAGATCTATCGCGAGGAATTATACCCTTACTGGGAGAAGCGCTCGATGAAGGATTTTATCAATGGCGAGTTGACTGACGAAGTAAAAACAGCCTTGAAAGATGAAGTCTTCAAATTGAACCAAACGGATAAAGGACAAGGCCATATCATTATGGACTTCCCCGGAATACTAGCACGAGGAATCGGCAACTACCTTGAACAATTAGACAAGAAAATCTGGGAAGAGTCGGACAATCACTTTTACCAAGCTGGAAAAATCGTTTTTACTGCGATGCGCGATCATTTTTTACGCTATGCTGAATTAGCCGAGGCGATGAGCAAACATGAAAAAGAAAACCAGCGCCAACAAGAATTGCAGCAGATTGGAAAAATGTGCCGCAAGCTAAGTACAGAAAAGCCTGACTCGTTTTACGAGGCACTCCAGTTATTATGGATGACCAGTATTGTCGGGCAATATGAATCAAATGCTTCTTCACTTTCGTTAGGTCGAATGGATCAATATTTGTATCCATTTTATGAAGCATCCATAAAAGCTGGGATCGATAAAAATTTTCTATATGAAGTTTTAGGCGACTTTTATATTAAGACCAATGATGTGGTGCTTTTGCGTTCCGAGAGCAGTGCCAAGTGTTTCGCAGGATTTCCAACGGGCTACACGGTCGTTTTAGGCGGACTGGATGAGTTAGGTCATACTTCGGTGAATCCGCTGTCGTTTGTGATGTTGGAGCTTTACCATGAGATCTTATTGCCGCAGCCCAATCTATCAGTGCGGATGAATGAATTGATCCCCCGCCGCTTTTTACTTAAAACGGTGGAGACGATTCGTTTAGGCACAGGAATTCCTCAATTATTTAACGACGAGGTTTGTGTACCGGCCTTTTTAAGCAAAGGAGTCTCACTGGATGATGCACGGGACTATGCGACAGTGGGATGTGTAGAGACATCGATTCCGGGTAAAACTTATGGTTTGCACGATATTGCCCTCTTTAATTTATTACGAATCATGGAATTGAGCATGTACGAGTTAAGAGATGAGTCTGAATTAACTTATGATCGATTAGTTGAAACGATTGAGCAGAAGATCGATTATTATGTAGAGCTGGTGGTCAAGGGTTCGAACATTGTTGATTTGGGGCATCGGCATTATGCACCGACGCCGTTTCTATCTGTCTTGATTGATGATTGTTTAGAAAATGGCAAGGACGTAACCGAAGGCGGTGCGCGCTACAATTTTTCTGGTGTACAAGGTATCGGTGAGGCCAACCTAAGCGACTCACTGTATGTTATTAAAAAGATGATCTTCGAAAATAAAGAAATGAGCTTCAGCAAATTGGTGGATGCGTTAGAGTCGAATTTCACCGGAGAACACGCTGAGCTGCAGCAACATGTGATCCAAGACTTTGAAAAATTCGGCAACGATGATGAGGAATTGGATATCATTGCGGCAAAATTATTCCGCCACTACGCCAAAAAATTGGAGCAATATAAAAATGTTCGCGGCGGGCAATTTATCCCCGGAGCCTACACGGTATCCGCCCACATCCCATTAGGTGAAGCGGTTGGAGCGACACCAGATGGTCGAAAGGCCCAAGAGCAATTAGCCGATGGCGGCTTATCTCCAATGGTAGGACGGGATCATTTAGGCCCGACTGCTGTGTTAAAATCTGTCAGCAAGCTAGACAACTACTTAACTGTCAACGGCAGCTTATTGAATTTGAAGTTTCAGCCGAATACGTTGAAAGGGCAACAAGGTCTAAATAAATTTGCTGATTTCTTGTTAGCTTTCACCAAATTAAAAATTCAGCATGTTCAATTCAATGTTCAATCGAAGGAAACACTGTTAGAAGCTCAGAAGCATCCAGAAAAATATTCAGGCCTCTTAGTTCGTGTAGCCGGCTATAGTGCCTTCTTCGTTGATTTGAATAAACAAATTCAAGACGATATTATCGCGCGTGTTGAACACCAATTGTAGGATGAGGGATAAAAATGGATCAAGGATTAGTTTTCAATATTCAACGCTATTCCGTTCACGACGGTGGAGGAATCCGAACACTGATATTTTTGAAGGGTTGTCCGTTGCGTTGTCCGTGGTGTTCCAATCCAGAATCACGAAAAAAGGTTGAACCGACGACTTGGAAAAAGAACGGCAAAACGGAGCAGATCGGAGCTTGGCACTCAATCGATGAGCTGCTGGATGAAGTGCTGAAGGATGAAATATTTTATCGTACATCAGGCGGCGGTGTGACATTATCAGGCGGCGAGGTCTTGATGCAGTCCGAATTTGCCAGTGCGTTCTTGCACGAGCTGAAAAAGCTTGGGATCCATACGGCAATTGAAACAACTGGCTGCTTTCCAGTAGAGCGGATCAAAAGGCTAACCCCTTATGTTGATCAAGTGCTGTTTGATTTGAAAATCATGGATCGCTCTGAGGCTAAAAAAGTCATCGGAGCTGATCTTGAAACTGTCAGAGAAAATTTTGAGTACCTTTTAACGCAAGAGCAGATTCAAGTGATCCCGCGCATTCCGCTGATTCCAGAATATACAACGAATGAAAAAAATATTCAGCAGCTTATCGTTTTTTTGACAGCACGAAAAATAGGCGAAGTTCATTTACTGCCCTTCCATCAATACGGCAGCAGCAAATATGATTATCTGGGCTGGGAATACAAGATGAAGGATGTTCAAACGTTGACACAGACAGAAATAGATACAATCAAAGCAAAATTTGAACGAGCAGGAATCCGTGCGAATATTGACGGTTTGGAATGAGAGGCCTCGTGCCTCTCTTTTTCTGCAAATTAGCTTGTGAAATCATTTCTTTTTTTCAAAGTTGATTGTTTTCTCTTTGTGAATCGGTTATAGTATGTAGCGAATGTTTCCAGTTTTCTTCCTATTTAGGATGATAAGAAAAATGGAATGCGTACGAAGAAAAGAGAAATTTTATAAAGATTTCTTACCTTATTAATAAGGATATAGTAGGAGGTAACACTTTGGAAAAACCCTCAATTTATGGTTTAAAAAGAGAAGAATTAGTTGAATGGTTTCTAGAACACGGGGAGAAAAAATTCCGTGCGACACAAGTTTGGGAATGGCTTTATCGCAGCCGCGTGACTGAATTTGCGGAAATGAGCAACCTTTCGAAAAAAACGATCGCTCTGTTAGAAGAAAATTTTATTATCAACCCATTAAAGCAATTGGTTGTACAAGAAGCGAATGATGGTACGGTCAAATATTTATTTGAACTGCCGGATCATTTGATGATCGAGACGGTGTTGATGCGGCAAGAGTACGGCTTGTCCGTTTGTGTGACGACTCAAGTCGGCTGTAATATCGGCTGCACCTTTTGTGCGTCAGGCTTATTAAAGAAGCAGCGTGATTTGACTGCTGGCGAAATCGTCGCGCAAATCATGTTAGTTCAACATTATTTTGATGAACGCGCTGAAGAAGAACGAGTTTCCCATGTCGTTGTGATGGGAATCGGCGAACCCTTTGATAATTACAATAATGTAATGAACTTCCTTAACGTTATCAATGATGATAAAGGAATGGCGATCGGGGCACGCCATATCACTGTTTCAACAAGTGGTTTAGTTCCGAAGATCAAAAAATTCGCAGAAAATGGCTTGCAGGTCAACTTAGCAATTTCCTTGCATGCGCCAAATAATGAAGTTCGTTCATCCATCATGCGAATCAACCGCAGCTTCCCAATCGAAAAATTGATGGATGCTGTCGACTATTATATAGAAGAAACCAATCGTCGGGTAACGTTTGAATATATCATGCTATCAGGTGTGAATGATCGTCCGGATCATGCACAAGAGCTGGCGGATTTAATGAAGAACAAGAAAAAATTGGTTTACGTGAACTTGATTCCATATAATCCAGTCAGTGAACATGACCAATACTCTCGCAGCAGCAAAGCAGATGTTTTACGTTTTTACGATGTTTTGAAGAAGAACGGCATCAATTGCGTCATCCGTAAAGAACATGGTACGGATATCGATGCAGCTTGCGGACAATTACGCAGTAAACAAATGAAAAAAGTTGCAACTAAATAAATGGTTGAATCCCTCATTATAATGAGGGATTTTTTTGACTATAAAGAAAGTATAAAATCTTTACATGAATAAATCGCTTTGTAGCGGGTATATCTATGTCTGGCTTCACGAACTAGCTTTATCGGCAATAAGCAAAAATATTTCGAAATTTGAGAAGCAATTTAGAAATATTTTGGTCTTATTGCTCAAAAGCTGAGCGAGTTCGCAAAGCCTTTCTTATAAAATGAATCACGCAAGAAGCAGGTTCAGACCATTATATATGCGAAAATACGTTCCCTTGCATTAATCAGCTATGATACACTTAAAAGAAAATGCAGTTGAGGTGAAAGTCATGAATGAAGCAGACATTCAAACAATTTTAGATCATCGCTACGATCAAGGCTGGGATTATTGGACGACTGAAGATAGGCGTTTAAGTAAGGGGGCGCCTTTTTCTTGTTTAGAATCAGCAGAATATTTGTTGGAATTGGGAATGGACCCGCAATCAGAGATATTGCAAAAGGTCGCTGAGCTTTTGTGGGAAAGCTGGCGTGAACCCGGCGAGTTCAAGCTTTATCCTAAAGGGGCGGTCTTTCCTTGCCAAACGATTCCAGCGGCAATACTGTTAGTTCGATTAGGCCACGGCGATGATCCGCGCATGATCCAGACGATGGAGCATTTATTAGCAACACGCTACGAAGATGGCGGCTGGTGGTGCAAGAAATTTTATTTTGGAAAAGGACCAGAAACAGAATTCTCAAATCCATTACCGACATTGAATGCGTTGGAATTGTTTCGTCGGACAAACTTTGTCGAAGAAGCCGAATTAGATGATGCCGTAGAATTTCTATTGAAACATTGGGAGACTAAATTGCCGCTGGGCCCTTGTCATTATGGCATCGGAACATTGTTCATGCAGGTGGAACATCCGTATCGCGGCTATGGCCTATTTTATTATCTCTATGTGCTGTCCTTCTATGAAAAAGCTCGCAATGATTCGCGTTTCAAGGAAGCGTTTGAGACATTAAAGGAAAAAACCTTAGAAGATCAAATTGTGGTAGAGCGGGTCGTTCCTAAATTACGTAAATTGAATTTCTGTAAAAAGGATCAAGTCAGCGTGTTAGCGACCGAACGCTATCAGGAAATTCTTGCTAATCTAGCGAAATAAGAGCCCTCTTAATTTTTTTGCGTATCTTTTTAAAAAATAAGGAGGCGCGCAATGAAATTAATCGATGTAAAAAGAAAGTATGGACTCAATCAAAATACGTTTTATGGTTGGTTGAGAGAAAATCAGCTGATCGTCAAGGAAATAACTGGCTATGTGGTTGGTCCCAATGCTCTGGAAGGAATGGAGACAAGCACCAATAAACGGGTGAATGAGGATGGCGAAGTTTTGATCACGACGCAGGTGACAATTGATAATCAAAAGGTCCCACAGCTTTTAGAACGCTATGAGTCCTCAGGATTGCCGAAGCTGTATTCTCAGCAAAAGCAAAAGGATGAACAAGAAAAGACGTCTATTATTGATGTAGCAAAGCGACTCACAATTCTTGAAAAACAGGTGTATATTCTAACAGAGCAATTAGCAATGACTATGAAGCAAAACAGTCGGGAACACGAATAGTGTGTTCCCGACTGTTTTTTACTGTATAGAAAGTATAAAATTTCAAAAGTGAAAACATTGAATCCACAGCTTTAACGATGTCCAGCTTCACGAACTAGCTTTTCTACACAACGGTGTGACCCAGCCAGTTGCTGCTAAATTAGCATTAAGCAGAACTAGCATATCGCGAGTAAGAAAATTTTTTTAAGTCTGAGAAACACCAAGTAGGAATAATCGCCATCAGCTCCTAAAGATCGCTGTGTTTCTTGACAACTTATCAAAATTTTAGTCTTATTGCTGTGAGACACAGCGATTGGTTTTTGGAGCTGATGTGGAACAGTACCTACTTGGTGCTCAAAAGCTGAGCGAGTTCGCGAAGCCTTTCTAATCATGCTACAATCGTTCCGACTGGAAAGATTCTTCTGAAAATTTTTCGAACAAGGGGGCCGGCAATGAGTAGTTGAAAAGGCAGCGCCATAACAAGATTTTTCAAAATATTCGTTCCCCAAATAACAAACAGCAAGTTCCATTCTTGTGTCTGGCTTAAGACCTCAAGCGTACCATAAAGGGACATGAAGAAGACCATTGGTAAAACCATACAGCTGGAAACGGTCAGAACTTTGCGTAAAGGACTAGCAAAGGTCGGTAAAAGCTTAAATGCGACTTTTTTGGCAGGTCCTGAAACAACAAACCAATCTAAAAACAACGCACAGCAATACCCCAACGGCAATCCGAGCCAAGCAGTTTTAAGAACCTCTAAAGTGAAAGTACCGGAATGTAAATAAATATTGTACAAACTCATCCAGAACACCATCACAAAACACATCATTATCGTATAAACAAAACTTTCTCTTTTATTTCTTGGCATAAAGATCCTCCTAATTTTTGAATACAGCTAATTTGATTCATGTATCCATCTTATAATTTAATACACTGCAAAAAGCAGAACTCACAAAAAAGTGGCAATCGTATAACTCGCTACGATTGCCACTTGGGATCTTCACTGCGTTATGGAAAGACATTTTTTGCTTTTTCCATTATATACAGATTTTTGTCTTTCATGTAAGTAAAACTTTTATTTTTTTTCACCGATCTCATCTTTTAAGCGATAAATCTTTGAAGGACGGCCAATTCCGACAGGACGTTCACCGATCTCGTCGAAGTATTGCAGCATGGCTTTTTTGAAATTCGAGTGATCGACTGTTTTAAAATCAACCCCTAGAAATTTCGCAAACACCTTGCGTGCTTCTGTGATCGTGAATTCTTCACCTAAGACCTGCAGAATTAAGGGTTCATGATCCATTTTATTAACGACCCGATTGAAGGCCTTACGAATGATCTCGTTGTGGTCAAAGGCCAAGGTATCTTTGCCAAGTGATTTTCCCGTTTCCAAATCGATCTCGATGGAGATATCGTCGTCACTAGTTAGATAGATTGTCTCGCCGCGACGTTCCATGTTGAACCAGCGGGCGTCTTGAGTATCATCACCAGCAGTCGGCGGCACTTGACCAATAAAGGCTAAATAGCTGACTGTAATCACCCAGCCGCGAGGATCACGATTTGGTGAACTGAAGGTATGCAGCTGTTCGACATTTTTTCTGCCGATGACTAATCCTGTCTCTTCGGCTGTTTCGCGACGAACGCTGTCATTCGTTGATTCATTACGCTCAACGAAACCGCCCGGCAAAGCCCAAGAATTACGATACGGGTTTCCGCGACGTTGAATCAGTAAAATTTTCAGTTGATCTTCTTCTTTGTTATAGCCCATGATAACAATATCGACAGTGACAGAAGGTTTGTCATATTCGGGCTGATCTTGTTCCTTATACCAAGCGATGAATTCAGCTTCATCCGCTTCGTGTTCATAATAATCTTTTTCTGCTTCTTTAGAGGCAAATTTTTTCATGCTTTGTTCACCCATCTTCTTATTATAAGTATTAGCCACTTTATTGTAGCATGAATAATCAAAAAAGGGGAACTCCGCTAGGAATTCCCCTTTTGATTAATTCAAATTATTTCGTTGATTCGGTTGTTGCTTTTTCGCTTGAATTAGTAGTTAAGAAATCAGATAAGATGTTTTCGAATGAATCATCTTTGATTTTCACGTTAGCTTTCTTCAATTCTTTTGAGATAACTTCAGAAGAGAAGGTTTGGTCAGCCATTTTTGTATCTTCGGCGATTTGTTTCAATTCTTTTTTGTATTTGTCCATGTCATTGCCTTTAGAAGAAGTTTTCTCCATTTTGACAATGTAATAGCTTGATTGGTAAGTAGATGAATCCATTGCTGTGATCACATCAGAAACTTCACCGTCTTTTAATTTGAAGGCTGCTTCTTTTACTTCAGTTGGAACAGTCGTTGATTGAGAATCAAATTTGATTTCTCCACCATCTTCCTTCGTTGTTGAATCTTGTGATTTTTCTTTTGCGATTTTAGCGAAATCACCTTTGTCATCTAATTGCTTCTTGATTTCTTTTGCTTCGTCTTCACTACTTGCTAAGATAATGCGGGCAGTTACTTCTGGATGGAATGAATCCCAAGCAGCTTTTATATCTTTATCGGTAATCTTCACATGAGCTTTCAAACCTTCTTGGAAAGCTAAAGATTGTTTCAGATATTCTTTATAAGATTTTTTCGTATAGCCGGCAGATTGCAGTTGGCTTTCGAAACTGTCGCCTAATTGTTTTGCTTGCTTGTCGTACTCTTTATCGACTTGTTTCTCCGTCACTTTATCACCATAAGCATTTTCAAAAACTTTATAGATGATCATATTACGAACTAAACTTTGGTTCGTTTGTTCTTTTTTCGCTTCGGTATAAAAATCTTCGACGGTAATTTTTCCGCCTTTCATTGTTGCGATGTCTTGATTAGAACTTCCTGAACAAGCCCCCAGTACAATTACGCTAAGTAAGCCAGTAGTGGCTAAGAGAATCTTTTTTTTCATTTCTTTGCTACAACTCCTAAAATTATATTTACATACGTTTGTTATTCCTTTTCAACTATAACACACCTAAAAATGCAAAGGAAAGGGGGTTAAAAATAGTTTCCGAGAAAATTCACAATAAAGGCACAATTATTTAAGTGAAACAAGTTAATTATTACTTTTCATCGGCAGGACGCTCTAAAGAGAAACGGCCTTTTTTGATGACTGTTTTTTCTTCTGTTTGCGGTAATGCTTGATTGATTTTATCTAACTGTGCTTGGATCTGCTGGATACGAGGTTCAGCTTGAAAGCGGAACTCCTCAACATCCTTTTCGACACCAGACTTGAAGGCCGGTACTAAAGTATCGAAGGTTCCTTTCAAAGTAACCAAAGATTCACGGAAGTCTGCCAAATTATCATTTAACTCATCAGTTAATAATACTAACTCTCGTGTATTAGTAATTAGTTTTTCTCGTGTTTCTTCGCCTTTGCGAGGGGCTAATAGAAGTCCGCCTAGTGTCCCAAGTCCGGCACCAAATAGAATTCCTTTAAAAAAGCTCATTTATTTCACCTGCTCCTTGATCTTATCAGCGATTGCCTGCATTTCTTCGGGTGTTTGCTGATCGGTATGATTGCCGAAGTGAATCGAGAAGTCATCGTTTTTACTGTAACGAGGAACTAAGTGTATATGAGAATGGAAAACAGATTGGTAAGCTAATTCTTTATTATTATTTAAAATATTTAATCCATCCATTTCAGGAAAAGCTTTCTCGATAGCACGGGCAATTTTTGGAATACGAGCAAAGACATCTGCTGCCAAGGTATCATCGTATTCAAAAATATCTGTCACGTGTTGTTTGGGAACAACTAGTGTGTGTCCCTTTGTTGCTTGTGAGATGTCTAAAAAGGCATAGACTTTTTCATCCTCATAAATTTTGTAGCTAGGGATTTCTTGGTCGATGATTTTACAAAAAATACAATTTTCCATTGCAAACATCCTTTCTGATCATTCATGATGGTTTTATTTTATGGCGACAACTGCTGAAAGAAAATCAGAAGCGGTCGTAAAATCTCCTTTTACTTTACCATAACTTGTTATACTTGTGCTGGAAAAGGTCAGGAGAAGATTAAATATTTGTGGGATTCTGCTATAATACTAACTAATGATATTGGAGGGGAAAAGATGAGCTTAACAATTCAGCATGTTACAGGCGGTTATGGACACTTGCCTGTTTTAAAAGATATTAATTTTGAAGTCAAAAATGGAGAGATGATTGGTTTGATCGGCTTGAATGGTGCAGGAAAATCAACCACGATCAAAAATATTATCGGGTTATTGACGCCGCAAAAAGGAACGATCACAGTTGATGAACTGACTTTGCAGCAAGATCCTGAGAATTACCGAAAAAAAATCGGCTATATCCCTGAAACACCTTCCTTATATGAAGAGCTGACTTTACGGGAGCACATCGAAGTGACCGCTATGGCCTATGGTATTCAAAAGGAAGAAGCGATGAAACGAGCGGAGTCGCTGCTAAAAACTTTTCGTTTAGAGAATCGTTTGGATTGGTTTCCTGTGAATTTTTCTAAAGGAATGAAACAAAAGGTGATGGTCCTATGCGCCTTTTTGATTCAGCCAAGTTTGTACATCATCGATGAACCATTTCTCGGATTAGATCCACTGGCGATCAATGCTTTATTGGAATTAATGGTGGCAATGAAAGAACAAGGGGCAGCGATTCTGATGTCGACACATATTTTAGCGACAGCAGAAAAGTATTGCGATCGTTTTGTTGTTTTACACGAAGGAGAAGTACGAGCCCAAGGGACCTTGCAGGATTTGCAAACAGAATTTGATTTGCCGGGCTCTTCTTTAGATGAAATCTATATTGCACTGACAAAGGAGAAAGAACATGCATGATTTTTTTCTATTAAGGCGACAACGCCATCAGAAAAAAATGATGAAGTACATGCGCTATGTGTTGAATGATCATTTTGTCTTGGTGTGCTTGTTTTTAGTTGGCGGACTAGCCTTTTATTACTCAAATTTATTAAAACAATTACCGCCGGATTTTCCTTGGAGTTTGCCGATTGTTGGCCTTGTGTGGTGGATGATTTTACCGTTTGGTAAATTAGCAACACTGGTCGAGCCGGCTGATATGACCTTCTTATTACCCAAGGAAAAGGAGATGGGTGACTATTTATCTCGTGGGTTACGTCATTCGCTGGCGTTTCCGTTTGTTGTCGAGTTGCTTATTTGCGGAGCCTTGCTGCCATTAGTAGTTTTGGCTAAGCAGATCAGTTTCACAAATTTTTTCTTCTATTTATTAATGCTGTGGGGATTGAAATTTTCTCATTTACGACTGCAGCGCTTGGCTTGTTACCAGAAAACACAAGATCAAACCCAGCGATTACTAATATTGTGGTTTATCGTTAGCGGAGCGACTATTTTTATCAGTCTGTATATTACGGCTTGGATTGGGACGGTGCTGGCTTTAGCGGTAACTATTGCCTTTATTTCATTAACTCAAGAAAAGGAACAACTATTAGATTGGAGCAAAATGATTGATCGCGAAAATGCGCGTTTGCATCGGATCTATCAGTTCATTAATCTATTTACGGATGTGCCGGAGGTTGAAGCCAAGGTTCGGCGGCGGAAATATCTGGATGGCTTGTTAGCTAGGATTTCATTCAAACAAGAAAATACCTATCTATATTTATTTGCTCGCGGTGCACTGCGAGGGGCCGAGTTTGGCGGTTTGTTTTTCCGATTGCTGATTGTCGGCGGAGTATTATTGTTTTCACTAAATGATTTTCGCTTTGCGACAGGCGTAAGTCTGCTGTTTATTTACTTGATCGGATTTCAAATGATCCCTTTGTATAATCAGTTTGATTACATTAGTGCCACGCAGCTTTATCCGGTACCAACTAAATATAAGAAAGCAGCCTTGCAACGATTGATGGTACTTCTTTTGTTTGCGGCGGCGATTATTTTTACTTTATGCAGTCTAGTTCATTTGTCAGTCGTGGAAAGTTTAGTTTTATTTGCAGTGCTTTTAATCGAAATCGGCTTGTTTGCCTGGTTCTATCTCCCGGCAAGAATAAAGAAAATGGAGGTTTAGTAAATGAAGGTATTATGGAATGAAAAAATCGTAGATGAATCAGAAGTGAAGATTGATCTTGAAGATCGCGGGTATCAATTTGGCGATGGCATTTATGAAGTGATCCGTATCTACGATGGCTACATGTATATGGAAAAAGAACACTTAGACCGTTTATGGGTTAGTGCAGAAAAAATCCGCATGACTCTTCCTTTTACAAGAGAAGAATTAAGTCAGCGACTACACCGCTTAGCGGATGAAGTCGGGCTGGAAAATGCGCGTGTCTATTTTCAAGTCACTCGTGGAACAGCAAAACCGCGGTTGCATAATTTTCCAGATCCAAAAGAGGTTCCACCAGTTTTAATGGCCGATATCCAACCTGCTTCACGCCCAACCTCTAAACAAAATATCGGGATTCGAGCTGGATTCGTTGAAGATAAACGCTGGTTGCATTGTGATATCAAATCCATCAGTTTATTAGGAAATATTCTCGCTTTAGATGAAGCGCAGCAAAAAGGTTATGATGAAGCTGTTTTAGTTCGTGATGGCAACGTGACTGAGGCATCCGCTTCAAATCTATGGATGGTAAAAGATGGTGTGATTTACACACACCCTGATGGTAATTTAGTTCTGCCGGGGATTGCGAAGATCAAAATTCGTGAATTGGCAAATGCTTTAGGGCTCGAGCTGCGAGAAGAAACGTTCACTAAAAAAGAACTATTAGCAGCAGATGAATGCTTCAAGACTAGTTCAGTAGCAGAAATCATGCCGATTATTGAAATCGATGATCAAAAAATTGGTGATGGAATGCCCGGAAAGGTTACGAAAAAAGTTCTTAATGCTTATATTGAAGCAGTGAATTTAACTGTTCAAGCACATCGCGATGAAAAATAAGCAAAGAAGAACATACATGCTCTTGACGAAGTGCCTTTCCCCGACTAAAATAGTAATTACGTTTAAAATGCTAGGGGAGGGCCTTGGGAATGGAGTTTCAGTTGGATAGTGACTGGCGTGTGCAGCCGATCAAAGGCGATACGGGAAAAACGTATATCGGCTATCGAGACGAAGATCGCGTCTTCATTAAACGAAATACCACTCCAATGTTGGCAGCCTTATCCCGTGAAGGAATCGCGCCAAAGCTTGTCTGGATCAAACGGACAGGGAATGGTGATACGTTGACCGCACAAGAATGGTTGGATGGGAGACTTCTTGAACCAGAAGAAATCCCTCGTCGGAATGATGTTGTGGATGTGTTATATCATCTTCATCATTCGCCGTCGTTGAAAGTGATGCTAAAGAAAATGGGTGGACGGCAAGTTTCTCCGCAGCAGCTGCTGGCGGATTATGAAGCTAACTTACCAACCATGATCGAACAAAATGGGTTTATCGAATTAGTTTACGATTATTTGAAAAAAAATATTCCCACATATGCTAAGAAAAATTACACCGTTGTCCATGGCGATGTGAATCATCGCAACTGGTTGGTGTGTTCTAATTATTTATATCTAGTTGATTGGGACTCGGTTATGTTTGCTGATCCGGCATTAGATATTGGAACTATTTTAGGTAATTATGTGCCGTTATCCAGTTGGAGTAAATGGCTTGTGAGATACGGTATTCGGCCAACGGATGAGAATATGGAGCGAGTTTATTGGTATGGTTTGATGAGTCTGCTTCTAGAAATCGCTCGCCAATACAAACGGAACGAGTATCATCATATGAATCAATCAATTTTACAATTAAAACGAATTTTTGCTGGAAGCTGAACGTTTTGTTCAGTTTTCTTTTTGCGAATCCAACCTTTTACAGCTTCATTAAGTTGAGCTGAGGTTATAAATTGAACAGTATGTACCATGGGAAATGCAGTAAAGTGAATGATTAATAGAATTTTTTTGGAGGAAAACAATGCGAGTAAGAAATCGTCCAGGCGCCGCTGAAATGCTGGCGGCTCGACCTGAATATGTAGTACAAGATCCCGAGGCATGGAAAGGCCGCTGGTCCGAACGCTTCGGTAATGATCATCCGATCCACATTGAAATCGGAATGGGAAAAGGTCAATTTATTACTGGGATGGCCGCCGCGCATCCAGAAATCAATTATATTGGTGTAGAGATGCAGGTTAGTGTGATTTCTCTTGCATTAGATAGACTAGTTGAAGCAGAATTGCCGAATTTGCAGCTACTGCATGTCGATGGATCAGAATTAACCAATTACTTTGCGGATAGTGAAGTTGATCAAATATATCTGAATTTTTCCGATCCTTGGCCGAAAAAGAAACACGAGAAGCGTCGCTTAACGTCACCAAGCTTTTTAGCTGTAGATGAAGAAATTTTACGTCCAGCTGGTGAGATCCATTTCAAAACGGATAACCAAGGTTTATTCGAATATTCTCTAAGCAGTTTTTCAAAATATGGTATGACTCTTGAACAAGTGTGGTTGGATTTACACGAGAGCTCTTATGAGGGAAATATTATGACTGAATACGAAGAAAAATTTTCGAATAGAGGCCAGCGTATTTATCGAGTAGAGGCGCGTTTCCAAGATAAAACCAAAAAATAAAAATATGTAATTTACGAAGATGAATCTTTTTTTGATTCATCTTCTTTTTTTTGAAGTCAGCAGATTTTTTTACGTATATTATTTGTGAGGTGAAAGGAATGGAGATTGAAAAGCTTTCAGACGAATTGATCCAGTACGGTTTCGAACATCAGATGCAAGATTTATATTTATTACCTCAGGGAGAGAAGTACCGTTGCTTCTTTCGCCGAGGACCCTTCTATGAGCGCGAAGAATCAAATCTAACTAATGCTAAAAATGAATTGTGTGTAGTTACCGCCTTGCAGCTGATTAATCGTTTCAAGTATCTGGGTCAGATGGATGTCAGTGAAAAACGAAAAGCTCAATTGGGTGCGATCTCCTATTCCTTACCTCATGGTACTCAAAGGTTGAGGCTTTCCACTGTAGGAGATTACTTACAGCGTGAAAGTCTAGTTATTCGTTTTTTACACCAATTTGGCCGTAGTAGGGAAGTTTATCATATACCCGAACAGTTAGGCATAATTCAGGAACATACTCGAAAGAGAGGGCTCTATTTGTTTTGCGGTCCTGTGGGCTCAGGGAAAACGACATTGATGTATAAGTTGGCTCGGGAAATGGACGGACGAGTGCTGACGATTGAAGATCCAGTAGAAATTGAAGAACCTAATTTTTTACAGCTGCAGGTAAATGAAAAAATCTATCAGAGCTATGATGAATTGATCAAATTGTCCTTACGGCATCATCCAGATGTGTTGATCATCGGGGAAATACGAGATACAAAGACGATTCAAGGAGCGATCAGAGCAGCTCTGACAGGTCATTGCGTTTACGCAACTTTGCATGCGGCCAGTTTGGAATCAGCACATGCGAGGATTTTTGAATTAGGCGGTGAAGCTTCATTACTCAAAGAATGCTTGCAGGGCATCGTTTATCAAGAACTTTTACCGATAAATGAAACGATCGGATTATTGACTAGTTATCGTTTTTATCAGGATGATTTGCTATTTACTTGGGAAGAAGGGTTGAAGACGTGTGGAATAGATCCAGATTAACTAGAAAACAGAGAATTGATTTTGTACATTTACTAGGCGATTTATTGGAGAATGGCTTCAGTTTGCAGCAAGCATTTGATTTTTTTATCAATGCCAATCTTTTTCTTCCCTCAATTTTAGCCGATGTACAACAAGAGCTTCATCAGGGAAACAGCTTAGCGATGAGCTTTAGTCAATTGGATTATTCAAACGATCAGGTTTTACAAATTAAACTGGCCGAATCTCATGGTGATCTCGCGAAAACATTATTGGGTATTGCAGAACAAATGAGACTGGTCCAGCGCCAAAGAGAAAATTTTCTCAAAGCAATCTCTTATCCGCTGCTTCTACTATTTTTTTTGATCGTGATTTTATTAGGCATGCGCTTTTTTCTATTACCACAATTATTGGCTAGCGGAATGATTCGAGCAGAAGACTTTTCAGTTCAGCTAATCAAATCAGTACCAGTATTTGGCTTGGGATTGATTATTTTTTTACTATTCCTTCTTTTAGGCTGGCGATCTTTTGGAAAGCGCCACACTTTTTTAACTCGATTTCGTTTTTTAGCAAGAATTCCTTTAATTGGAACATTATTCAGCAACTATTATTCTGCTTATTTTGCTTTAGAATGGGGAAAGCTTTTTCAACAAGGTCTAGAATTGAACCAAATAATCGAATGCTTATTGGTTATTGAAGGGAAATCTTTAATGCAGGAATTGGCTGCTGAGCTGAAAATACGCTTAGCACAAGGAAATACGTTAGCTGAAGAATTAAAAAGATACCCTTTTTTGACAAAGGAATTTAGCCGCATTGTTTTCCAAGGAGAAGCTCGCGGGAATTTAGCTAAAGAATTATTGACTTACAGCGAATTAGTCTGGCGTCGTTTTTTTAATCAATTGGAGTTTATGTGTTCTTGGTTGCAGCCCTTTGTATTCTTGATTGTCGCGCTTTTAATCGTCAGTTTGTACTTAACGATGCTCCTGCCTTTAACAAATTTGGAGGGAATCTTGTGAAAAAGAAATTGTCAGGTTTTACATTATTAGAAATGTTAGTTGTACTTTTCGTTATTAGTTTGCTGTTGTTACTGTTTGTACCTAAGCTGATCAATCAAAAAGACAGTGCGACGAAAAAAAGTGATGCAGCCATTGCAAAAGTTGTCGAGACTCAGATTGAAGTATTTGAATTAGATCATGGTCGAGCGCCGAATAAGCAGGAATTGATTGATCAAGGCTATGTTAAGGAGAAACAATATGAAGCCTATGAACGTAATAAGGGAAAAGACTAATGCTGGTTTTACTTTAATTGAGATCCTGATCGTATTAATAGTGGTGTGCAGCTTTGTTTTGTTGCCAACGATTGCGCTTAAAAGTTGGCAGCGTCAATTAGAGAAAACCTTTTTCTACTATCAATTTGAAAAATCGATTTTACATCTTCAGCAGGTCGCGATCACAGATTATCGTGGGACTCGGATCGAACTTCATAAAGATCAGCAAGTGATTATTTTTTATACGATTCATACAGAATTGCCATGGAAACAACTCAATGTTCCTCAGTCGATTCAACTAGAAAGCAAGGGGACTGTCTTTTTTAGTGCAGGAAAAGGAAATATTTCTACTGATCAGCCGGGAAATGGGAATATTCCCAAAGTCGTTTTTTCTGATGAAGGCCAAGTAGTTTATCAATTTCAAATGGGAAGTGGACGTTTTGAAAGAAAATAAGGGATATATCTTGTTAGAGAGTTTGATTAGTTTAGCAATTTTAGTAGTGATCGTCTCAAGTTACATAGAGGTGACGGTTGAGCTGCAAAAGGAGAGCCGGCAACGTTTAAGCGAACTATCCAATTATCGTGATCTCTATAATGAAACTCGCCGTTGTCGGTTGCATTCTGTTAGTGCAACTAAATCGCAGATTGAAATTATTTTAGAACAAGGATTAGCCTCAAATCGACAAGGAGGAATTCTGATTGTTAAAAAGTAACGGTTTTACGTTGTTAGAAAGTTTAGTCGCACTCTTGATGCTCAGCGGAATTCTTTTGCTGCTATCAGGATTAATTCAACATGCACATAGAATGGAGCAGGCTTTAAGCGGGTATCATCAGTTAGAGTGGGAAGTATTTTTGCTTCAGTTAGACAATGAATTAGATGATGCAGAGTACATAACAACCACTCATAATGAAATTTCAACTAAAGTAGAAGATAAAGGCAAGATGGTTCCTTTGATCATACAGAAAGTTAATAAAAAAATTATTAAACGACAATCTGGCGGGAATCAACCATTATTGACAGGAGTGGATCAATTTGTTTGCCAAGAAAAAAATCAAGGAGTGGATTTTGTTGTTACGTTCACTAATGGAAAACAGAAAGAAGGTACGTGGATTTTCAAATAGCCAAGGCGGAGTTTTGCTCTCCGTGCTATTGGCTATTTTTTTGTTTAGTTTTTTATTGCTGAATTTAACCACGAGCTACCATCAAACAGCTGATTTAGTTTCACGCACCGAACAGTTGTATCAGGCCAAAATTGCGAAGGAACTTTTTTTAGCGGATTATCCTGATTTGGACGCAAAAAATGGTACGTGGATGTTTAATTTAGGAGAATTAATTTATGAAACGGAACAAAATCAAGTGAAGATCACAGTGAAAATTAAAAAGAAAACATATCATTTTTATGAAAAAAATAGCACATCAAATTCTTCAGATTGATATAGCCTGCGGGATCGAGCAAATATAGCCGGATATATTGTAAAAGATACTTTTATGTTGAATTAGAAAAACAATGATAAAAGAAAGAAAGCGATTGATTAATTGGAACATGTCCGCTAAAATAGAACAGGTATCGTGAGTGTTATATTAGTTAGTGGGGTGCAAGATGAATCCAGAAAAAATCGAGACGGCTTTTCCTTTAATGGAAGAAGCGATCATCGCATTGCAACGTTCACTAGGAACTTCTTTTTTTGACGCTTACATCGAAAATACGGAGAACTTAGTTGACAATGCAAAAGTACGTGTACTTGATCAACAGCCAGATGAAGCCACTGTGAAAAAAGTAGAGGCGCTTTATCAAAAACTTTTGGACTTAAAGTTAGAGAAAGAAGATTGGCGCAAGCTAACGCAATTGATTTTACTTAAAGGATCAAAAACTGAAAGCATACAGCCCAATCATCAATTGACGCCTGATAGTATTGGTTTTTTATTTGTCTTTTTGATCGAACAGTTGACATTAAAAAAAGAACAGCCATTGGAAATTTTAGATATCACCGTTGGCATGGGCAATCTTTTATTGACGACACTGATCAATTTGCAGGCGGCAAACTATTCGGTTAAAGGTGTCGGCGTGGATAACGATGAGACGTTACTTGCCGTTACTGCTGCGGATAGTATATTAGTGGATGAGGATATTAAATTATTCCACCAAGATAGTCTGCAAGACCTGCTAGTCGATCCAGCTGATTATGTTATCGGTGATCTGCCAGTTGGCTATTATCCAAATGATCAGCAAGCTAAAAAGTTTGTAACGCATTCAGAAAAGGAACACAGTTATGCGCATCATCTATTGATGGAGCAGGCGATGAACTATTTGAAACCAGACGGCTTTGGGCTATTTCTAGTGCCAAGCAACTTTCTTGAGACGGAGCAAGGGCCGCTGCTGCAAAAATGGTTTAAGGATGAAGTATTTTTGCAGGGGATTATTCAACTGCCAAATGATTTATTCATGTCTGAGCATTCGCGAAAAAGTATTATACTGTTGCAGAAAAAAAGTGAAATGACCGAACAAGCAGAAAAAGTATTGTTGGTTCACTTACCGTCATTAAAAGATCCGAATCAAGTAACAGAGTTTTTCAAAAAATTCGAGGACTGGAAGTCTTCTAATTTATAAACTGCTCAAATGAGCGAAAAGCATTTCAATTATAAAGGAGAGTTAAAATGTCAAAAACAATTGCAATCAATGCAGGTAGTTCAAGTCTAAAATGGCAACTTTACCAAATGCCTGAAGAGTCAGTCATCGCAAAAGGAATCGTTGAACGGATCGGATTGAACGATTCAATCTTCACAATCAAATATGGCAATGGACAAAAATTTGAACAAATTTTGGATATTAAAGATCACGAAGTTGCGGTTCAAATGTTACTAGATCAATTGCTTGAACTAAAAATCATTGCATCGTTTGATGAAATCACCGGCGTTGGTCACCGTGTCGTAGCTGGTGGCGAATACTTCAAAGATTCTGTTTTGATCGATGATGATGTCTTAGCAAAAATTGAAGAGCTAAGCGAATTTGCACCGCTGCACAATCCAGCTAATGCAATGGGAATCAAAGCATTCCGCCATATTTTACCAAATGTAACGAGCGTGGCTGTTTTTGATACTTCTTTCCATGCAACAATGCCAGCTGTAAATTATTTATACAGTATTCCGAAAGAATATTACGATAAATATGCGGCACGTAAATATGGATTCCACGGAACAAGCCATCGCTATGTTTCAGAACGCGCAGCAGAATTATTAGGCAAACCAATCGAAGAAACAAAGATCATCACTGCTCATATCGGAAATGGCGGTTCTGTTACTGCGGTTGAAGGCGGTAAATCAGTCGATACATCAATGGGCTTCACACCGTTAGCAGGATTAACAATGGGAACTCGTGCTGGAGATATCGACGCTTCATTACTTCCATATTTAATGGAAAAAGCTGGAATCAAAGATATCAACGAAATGATCGATGTGTTGAATAAAAAATCAGGTATCTTAGGACTGACTGGTATTTCAAGTGATATGCGCGACATCGAAAATGGTGCCGACGAAGGTAATGAAGAGGCAATTTTAGCTCTAGAAATTTATTGTGATCGTATTCGTAAATATATCGCTCAATACATCTCAGTAATGAATGGCGTAGATGCTATCGTGTTTACTGCAGGTGTTGGTGAAAATGCTGATCCAGTTCGCCGTATGGTCTTAGAAAACATGACTTGGTTCGGGATTGAGATCGATGAAGCAATCAACAAGAGCATTCACGGAAAAGAAGCAGAACTTTCTACTGAAAACTCTCGTGTGAAAGTGTATGTTATCCCGACTGATGAAGAAGTAATGATTGCTCGTGACGTCGAACGTTTAAGTAAATAAATAACTAAGCCTTTGCCAATCGCGGCAAAGGCTTTTTAAAGCTAAAAATCTGAAAGCATAATTTTGTTGTATGAGAACAAAACTATGCTATTTTTTTGTGCTAAACTTTTTGTGAAAGTGAGAGTGACTGTCATGAGCGAAAAAAGAAATATTGAGCGTTCCATTCAAGAATACGTTCCCGGAAAACAAGTCACACTTGCTCACTTGATCCCTCATGCCAATCAGGAGGTTTTTGAGAAGCTTGGTCTTGAACATACCGGTGACGCGATCGGAATTTTAACCATTACACCAAGTGAAGCATCGATTATTGGTGCGGATATTGCCAAAAAGTCAGGAAATGTTTCGATTGGTTTTATGGATCGTTTTAGTGGAGCAGTAGTGATTATCGGCGAAGTATCGTCTGTAGAATTTGCGTTAAAACAAGTAATAAATTCACTCGCAACGATTTTGGATTTTGATGTTGCAGAAATTACTAGGACATAATTATGAAGCGGGTCATTTTTATTGGGGAAACCGGTTCAGGAAAAACAACACTAATGCAGATTCTTAATGATTGGGAAATCAAGTACCATAAAACACAGCAGGTCTATTTTACGGACAACGTGATTGATACACCTGGTGAATTCATGGAAAATCGTTTTTATTATAATGCATTGGTGAGCTCGGCAGTTGGAGCTGACTGCGTTGCCATCGTTCAAAGCATTACAAGCAAGCAAAATTATTTTCCGCCATGCTTTTCTTCGCGTTTTACTAAACCGATGATTGGAATTATTACGAAGACTGATTTAGAGCATAGTGAAGATGAGTTTGACTTAGCCAAAAAAAGATTAAGGCTAGCTGGCGCTAAAAAGATTTTTTCATTGTCGTCAGTAAATCAAGATGGAATTTCAATTTTGAAAGAATTTTTACTTAAAAATGAATTTTGACAACGGATACATTCTGCGTTATTATGAATTCGTGAATAATTGAATAAAAGCATTTGGAACAGGGAACAAGGTGCGAATCCTTGGCAGACCCTTTCTACTGTATAAGCAGACGAAATCTCAATAGGCCACTTTCGGGAAGGCGAGATGGAGGATGAAGCGAAGTCAGGATACCTGCCCTTTTGCTGAGATAATTGTATTGGGAGAATTATTTCACCTTAAAATAGTCAAAGTGACGTTTATTTGGTGAGGTGTCTTCCAGACACCTCATTTTTTTGTGCGAAAAAAAACAGCCGTAATTCGGCTGTTTAATAAAAATTATTTTATTTTTCGATAATTCACTGGTGTCATCCCTACAAGTTCTTTGAATATTTTGCAGAAATAGCTTGTTTGCGAATAACCGATATTTTGTGAAATAGACTTAATACTCAAATTGGATTGAGTCAAAAGGACTTTTGCTTGTTCAATTCGCTGCTGATTTAAATAGGTAATAAAGCTGACACCGATTTCTTTTTTGAACAAACGGCTGAAGTAGAATTGACTCAGATAAACATGATTAGCAACGTCTTCGAGTGTTAAGTTTGTAGTTAAGTTGGTATCAATATAAGAAATGGCTTTGCGAATTTCATCATTTTTTGAGCTTATCGAATCTTTTGTTTCTTTTTTATTTGGATGGAAGTTAAATTTAATTTGATCACGAGGATCAGTGTCGTTAAAGTGATAGTCGCCAATTGTCTTTAGTAAAGCAGCCGCAGATTCAATTTGAGTCGTACTGACAGTCTTAACTTTCTTTCTTGCTTGACGTAATTCTGGGGAAGATTCCCAGTGAGTAACGATCGGGTGGATACGGGTAAATGGGTTCTCAGTGTCACCACTCATCTCTACTTGGCCAAATAGTGCAAATCCAATTAATTGATTATTGCGAATGATAGGTAATGAAATATCTGTGAGTCCGGCATGGCAACGATAAATACAAGGGTTACCGTTTTTTGAGGCCTCTAAGCCTCCAAATGCATCACATTTTTGGCAAAGCGATTTGAATTCCGGGTTTGAACGCATTATCTGACAAAAAGGGGAAAAGTTATACAGGTCGGAAGTCTCCTTTCCATGTATGTCAACAAGGACCGAGCCAAAATCTGCTGCAAGGGCGAAATCTTGGATTGTTTTGGAAAGTTGCAAGGAACTTTGCGAATTCAATGTACTGATATTTTCCATGTAAGCGCCTCCTAGTCATCTATCATTCTACCAGAACACAAATTTATTTTAAATCTTGTTTAGACCAATAACATTATTTTGACCAGCAGAAGACAAAATATTGATATTTTTTGAACTTAATTGATCATCAATTAGGTCTTATTTGACGTTGTCTTGACACTTTCCCATGACAAAATATTAACATCGCGAATAATCGGACTAAAAGATAGGACAAATTTGTTCTATCTTTTTTGTTTATCATTATAAATGTAAGTGCTATCAAAATAATTAGGAGGAATGTTTTATGCAACAGGAAGCGTTAGGAATGATTGAAACTAGGGGGTTGATTGGTGCCATTGAAGCAGCTGACGCGATGGTAAAAGCTGCGAATGTTTCCTTAATTGGAACGGAAAAAATTGGTTCAGGATTAGTCACTGTCATGGTAAGAGGAGATGTAGGTGCGGTAAAAGCAGCAGTTGATGCGGGAGTTTCTGCGGCCAACGCGGTAGGAGAAGTTGTTTCTAATTATGTTATTCCACGTCCACATACTGAAGTTGAAGGCTTGCTCCCTAAGTCAGAATAGAAAGAAGGGTGGAATAGCTGATGGCAAACACAGATCAAAAAATCGAAGAGATTATGAAGCGTGTGCTCGCAAAAATGGAAACAGGAAATGAGATGAAAACCACAAACGGAGGAGATCAAAAAATGATTGAAAAGCAATGTGCATTGACTGAATTTGTAGGAGCAACAGAGTTTGGAGACACTATTGGTTTAGTAATTGCTAACGTAGATTCATCTTTATTAGAAACAATGAAATTAGAGAAAAAATATCGTTCAATCGGAATTGTTGGTGCCCGTACTGGTGCCGGACCTCATATTATGGCGGCTGATGAAGCGGTTAAGGCAACAAATACTGAAGTGATTTTGATTGAAATGCCTCGTGACACTAAAGGCGGTGCTGGTCATGGATCGATCGTGATCTTCGGCGGCGACGATGTATCGGATGTGAAGCGTGCGGTTGAAGTTACCTTGAAGGAAGTCGATACCCGCACATTCGGAGATGTATACGGCAACGAAGCTGGGCATATCGAATGTCAATATACAGCACGTGCTAGTTATGCCTGCAATAAAGTATTTGGCGCTCCAGTTGGAAAAGCGTTTGGGATTTTAGTTGGTGCTCCTGCTGCAATTGGCGTAGTAATGGCTGATACGGCACTGAAATCAGCGAATGTTGATGTAGTTTCTTACGCAACACCGCAAAATGGGCAAAGCTTCTCAAATGAGGTAACGATGACAATTACAGGAGATTCAGGTGCTGTTCGTCAAGCGATTATTTCAGCTCGCGACATTGGTTGCCAATTGCTGGGAACTATGGGAAGTACGCCTAAAAATGATCAACCATCATACATTTAAGAGTGGGAGTGAAAAATAGATGAAATCAAAACGATTTGAAGAACTAGAAAAAAGACCGGTCAATCAAGATGGTTTCGTGGATGAATGGGTAGAAGAAGGATTAATTGCGATGCAAAGTCCTAATGACCCTAAGCCAAGTATCAAGATTGTCAACGGCGAAGTAGTTGAACTTGATGGAAAAGACAAAGCCGACTTTGATTTGATCGATTCATATATTGCTCAATACGGGATCGATTTGACTCGCACCGAAGAAGTAATGGCTATTCCTTCTAAAGAATTAGCGAATAAAATCGTTGATCCAAATATTTCAAGAGAAGAAATCGTTCAATTAACTACGGCTGCTACACCAGGTAAATTGAATGACGTTGTTGGTTATATGAACGTAGTTGAAATGATGATGGCTGTTCAAAAAATGCGTGCACGTCGTCGCCCAACAACCCAATCTCACGTAACAAACGTCCGCGATAATCCTGTTCAGATCGCTGCCGATGCAGCTGAAGGTGCTTTACGTGGATTCGATGAACAAGAAACAACCGTTGCCGTAGCTCGTTACGCACCTTTCAATGCCGTAGCGATCATGGTAGGGTCTCAAACTGGCCGTCCAGGTGTATTGACTCAATGTTCGTTAGAAGAAGCGACAGAGCTTGACCTTGGGATGCGCGGATTTACTGCCTACGCTGAAACGATCTCTGTTTATGGAACTGAACAAGTATTTACCGATGGTGACGACACACCTTGGTCTAAAGGATTTTTAGCTTCTTGTTATGCCTCTCGCGGATTGAAAATGCGCTTTACTTCTGGAACGGGTTCAGAGGTACAAATGGGGTATGCAGAAGGAAAATCAATGCTTTATCTTGAAACACGTTGTATCTATTTAGCAAAAGCTGCTGGGGTTCAAGGATTGCAAAATGGTTCGATCAGTTGTATCGGGGTACCAGGTGCGGTTCCATCAGGAATTCGAGCAATTTTAGCTGAAAACTTGATTGCAATGCTGCTTGATTTGGAAGTTGCTTCAGGAAATGACCAAACCTTCTCACATTCTGATATTCGTAGAACTGCTCGTTTGTTGATGCAATTCTTGCCGGGAACAGATTTCATTTCATCAGGTTATTCTGCAACACCGAACTATGACAACATGTTTGCTGGTTCAAACTTCGATGCCGATGATTTCGATGATTATAATATCATCCAACGTGACCTGCGCGTTGACGGCGGTTTACGCCCTGTGAGTGAAGAAGACGTAATCGCAGTTCGTAATAAAGCAGCGAGAGCGTTGCAAGGCCTATTTGATAAGTTAGGCTTGCCAACAATCACGGATGAAGAGGTTGAAGCGGCAACTTATGCTCGCGGATCACAAGATATGCCAGAACGCGACATGGTTCAAGATATCAAAGCGGCGCAAGAATTATTAACACAAGGAAAGACAGGCTTAGACCTTGTTAGAGGGTTATCAGAAAGCGGCTTTGAAGATGTAGCAACAAGCTTGCTCAATCTTTTGAAACAACGTGTAGCTGGAGATTTCTTACAAACGTCTTCTATCTTTGATGCAGACTGGAATGTTATCTCTGCTGTCAATGACAAGAATGATTATGCTGGACCGGGAACAGGCTACCGACTTGATGGTTCAGAGTGGGAAAAAGTAAAAGCAATCCCTAAAGCAATCAATCCGAAAGATATTTAAGGATGTCCATTCTGCTGAAAAGAAGGAATCAAAAGTTAGCAGAGTGGTATATGGCATGAACCTCAAACTTATTTTTTCTTACAGAAAAAATGAATACATTAATAGGAATTAGGAGGATTAAAATGACAGAACTGAATGAAAATCTTTTGCGCTCCATTATTAAAGAAGTCTTAACTGAAATGGAAGCGAATACTGGAGATCAACCTGTTGCTTTTGAACAATCAAAGACAGAGCCTGCAGCATCGTCTGATTGGTTTAAATCTGTTGGCGTTGCCCAACCAGGAAATTCTCAGGATGAAGTAGTTATTGCGGTGGCACCGGCCTTTGCAGATTCACAAACAACCAATATTCTTGGTGTTCCTCACAAAGAAATTCTAAAACAAGTGATTGCGGGGATTGAAGAAGAAGGCTTGAAGGCACGAGTAGTTAAAGTTTATCGTACTTCTGATGTTGCCTTTGCGGGTGTTGAAGGAGATAAATTATCTGGTTCGGGCGTTTGTGTGTCAATTCAATCAAAAGGCACGGCAATCATTCACCAAAAAGATTTGCAACCGTTATCAAACTTAGAATTATTCCCGCAAGCTCCGCTGATCACGTTGGAAACGTATCGTGCGATTGGGAAAAACGCTGCGAAATATGCCAAAGGCGAGTCACCAAGTCCAGTGCCGATGATGAACGATCAAATGGCTCGGCCGAAATATCAAGCTTTGTCAGCATTGCTCCATATTAAGGAAACGAAGCACGTAGTAATCGGAAAACCAGCAGAAGAAATTTCTGTAACTTTATAGTGAGGTGACTAGAATGAATGAACAATCTATCGAAAGTTTGGTTCGAGGAATCTTAAAAGATATGAATAATGGTGCAAGTTCTTCCGCATCAGAAAGTCCAATAAGTTCTGGAGCAGCAACCGTTGCTGATTATCCGATCGCAAAAAATCATCCAGATTGGATCAAAACTAAAACTGGTAAGACATTAGATGATATTACTTTAGAAAATGTATTGAACGGCTCATTAACACCGGATGATTTGAAAATTACGCCGCGTATTTTGAAGGCACAAGGAGAAATCGCAACTAGTGCAGGTAGAAAAACGATCGCTAATAACTTTGACCGCGCGTCGGAGTTAACGGCTGTTCCTGATGCACGAGTGCTGGAAATGTACAATGCGCTGCGGCCTTATCGTTCAAGCAAACAAGAGCTGTTGGATATCGCGAGCGAGTTGGAAACGAAATATGATGCGAAAATCAGTGCGGCGTATATTCGTGAAGCGGCTGCGCATTATGAAAAACGGAAAAAACTTAAAGGTGATAACTAATTTCTAGTTCGGAAATTCAGGAAGAGGAGCAATGAATGATGAAACGTGTAATTGGGATTGATATTGGAAATTCCTCAACTGAAGTTGCTTTGGTTGAAATTGATGACCATCAGCATGTCCGATTCCTAGAATCAGCAATTGCGGATACGACCGGAATAAAAGGAACGAAGAAAAATCTATTTGGTATCTACAAGGCGATCAACGAGGCTTGTTCTAAGAATCGATTAAAGGTCGAAGAAATTGATTTGATTCGAATCAATGAGGCCACGCCTGTTATCGGCGATGTTGCCATGGAGACTATAACCGAAACGATCATCACTGAGTCTACAATGATCGGTCATAATCCAAAAACGCCAGGCGGCTTAGGATTGGGTGTAGGAACCACGCTTCGCTTTGCTGAGCTTGAAAAGATTGGCAAGAAGGATACTCCTTATATTTTGATCATTGAGAAGTCTTTTGATTTTGATGATGTCGCACAGCAGATCAATCATTTTGTAGCAAATGGTTATCTCATCACTGCTGCGATCATGCAATCAGATGATGGGGTATTGGTAAACAATCGCTTAACCAAAAAAATACCGATCGTTGATGAGGTTTCTTATATCGATAAGGTTCCCGTCAATATGCTGGCAGCAGTCGAAGTTGCTGAAACAGGCCGCGGTGTATCGCAGTTATCCAATCCATATGGGATCGCAACGGTTTTTGAACTTGATTCTGAGGCAACTAAGAACATTGTTCCAGTTGCCCGAGCGCTAATTGGCAATCGCTCTGCGGTTGTGATTAAAACACCCAAAGGCGATGTCAAAGCGCGAACGATACCGGCTGGAAAAATCGAGATTACTGGCGGCAATCGCCGGAGTACAGTTGGTATTTCGGCAGGTGCTGAGAAAATTATGGAAGCTGTTTCGGCCTTTGAAGTGATCGACAACGTAACCGGAGAATCGGGCACGAATGTTGGCGGCATGTTGGAAAAGGTTCGCTTAACGATGGCGGAGCTGACGGATCGTCCAGTCAATCAAATCTTCATCCAAGATTTATTAGCGGTGGATACCTTTGTACCGATCAGTGTCAAAGGCGGATTAGCCGGTGAATTCTCGATGGAGCAGGCGGTTGGGATAGCCTCGATGGTCAAATCTGATCATTTGCAGATGTCGAAAATCGCCGATGAAATCCAACAAGATCTAGGGATCAAAGTTGAGATCGGCGGCGCGGAGGCAGAAGCCGCGATATTAGGGGCGTTAACAACGCCGGGAACTTCTGCACCGTTAGCTATTTTAGATTTAGGTGCGGGTTCGACAGATGCCTCTATTATCAAAAAAGATGAGAAAATCGTTGCTACACATTTGGCTGGTGCAGGAGACATGGTTACAATGCTGATTCAATCAGAGCTGGGCTTGGAGGATGTTTATTTAGCCGAAGATATTAAGAAATACCCATTAGCTAAAGTGGAAAATATTTTTTATATCCGGCATGAAGACGGCTCGGTCCAATTTTTTGATGAACCTTTAGATCCCGCGTTATTTGCCAAAGTGGTGGTGGTTACTCCGGATGGTTATGTACCGATCCCAGGGGATGATTCCATTGAAAAAATTCGCTTGATTCGGCAAACTGCGAAGGAACGTGTTTTTGTAACAAACGCCTTGCGAGCCTTGCGACGTGTCAGTCCGACTGGAAGTATTCGAGATATTCCATTTGTTGTAATCGTTGGTGGCTCTGCGCTAGACTTTGAAATTCCGCAGATTGTAACCAATGCGCTGTCTCATTACGGCTTGGTAGCAGGCCGCGGGAATATTCGGCAAATCGAAGGACCGCGAAACGCTGTAGCGACTGGCTTGATCCTTTCCTATTTGAGGGAGGGATTCGATGGAGTTTGATCTAAATGTTCGACCAATGGTACTGATCTATATTTCTAAAAATGCTGTGGTAGATGATATTCAGTACATCCTTTACGGTTTGGAAGAGGAAAAAATTCCTTTTTCAATAGAGCAAAGGGATTTTACAAATGCGATAGCAGCCGCATATGTTGCGTCCAATACTTCTTCGCTCAATGTCGGAATCGGGTATGTAAATAATGAAGCAGCCCTTCATTATAAAAATTTGGCACCAGAAACTCCTTATCAATCGATTCAACGAGTTGTAACTTGTCCGCCGGCGATTTTAAAAAATTTCGGCGGGAATGCGGCACGTTTGGTAAAGGGCGTGCCATTCAAATCAATTGATCCTACGGAGGTGAAACTATGAATCAAGCAATTGGCTTAGTGGAAGTAAAAGGGTTAGCTAGTGCCATCGAAGTATCGGATACGATGGTCAAGGTGGCCAACGTTGAACTCTTAGGTGTTGAAAAAGCGAAAGGCTTCGGCTGGATGACCGTTAAGGTTGCTGGTGATGTCGGTGCTGTAAAGGCAGCGGTAGACGCTGGTAAAGCTAAAGCAGTAGCGAACAACGTTTATCTATCTGCACTGGTTATTCCTCGCCCAGCCAATAATTTAGAAAAAATATTTTTTATGAAGAAACAAAAGCAATTGGAATTATCTGCTGAAAGCTCAGAAAAAACACCAGGGATGAGTGACCCACAACCGTCTGTGCAAGTTGAGGAAGAAGCGACACCAGTTGAAAAGCCAGTGATCGACGAACCAATCAAAGACGACAGCAGTAAAAATGAAGCAATAAAAGAAGAGCCGACTAACGAAGCTCCGGTTAAAGAAAAACCGGCCAAAGAGGAATCTAAAAAGAAAAAAAATCCACCAAAGGGTTCAAGGAAAGCTTCAGAGTCAAAAAAGAAGAAGTAATCATAGACGGTAATAGGAGGAATAGACATGAATGATGCATTAGGAATGATTGAAACAAAAGGGCTCGTTGGTGCTGTGGAAGCAGCCGATGCGATGGTCAAAGCAGCGAATGTCACACTAGTTGGAACTGAAAAAATTGGTTCAGGACTAGTTACGGTTATGGTTCGCGGCGATGTTGGTGCAGTCAAAGCAGCAGTAGATGCAGGAAGTGCGGCTGCTGAAAAAGTGGGAGAAGTGGTTTCCGTTCACGTAATCCCAAGACCACATCACGATGTTGACGAAATTTTAGTACCCAAAGTAGGCAATGAATAATTACAGCATTGAGGAAATTAGAAAAATTGTTCGTGAAGTGTTATTGGAGATGCAGGCAGAAACATTTCCAATCGGCATCTCTAACCGACACATACATTTAACGGAAGAACATTTTAATATTCTATTTCCAAATGAATCGATCGAACCCTTGAAGCCTTTGAAGCAGCCGGGAGAATTTGCCTCAAAGCAGACGGTGAGCTTAGTTGGGCCAAAAGGTGAGATCAAAAAGGTGCGTATTTTAGGCCCGCTGCGGAAGCATTCGCAAGTGGAGATTTCAAAAACCGACGCACGGAATTTAGGTGTGCAGCCGCCGATCCGTTTATCCGGTCATTTAGCTGATGCTGTCGAAATCATGATTCGCAGTGAGGCGGCAGAGTTGACGATTCCCGCGGCGATCGTGGCAAAACGCCATATCCATTTGAACTATCAGGACATGGAGCGTTTGAATTTAAAAGAAGGTCAAGTTGTTTCGGTAGAAATTTTCGAAGGTACGCGGCGCTGTATTTTTCATGATGTTGAATTGCGTCCCGGAAAGAATTTCGTTTTAGAAATGCATGTGGATACAGATGAAGCGAATGGTGCAGATATTCAGCCAAATACACGAGGACGGATTATCAGAGAATAGTCCAAAGGAGGAAGTATGGAATCAATCGAAAAAGCCAATCAATTATTAACATCTTTTCATGAACTTGTGAACACAAAGCAAGCACAGGAATTTAATCCTGAAGATGGCTATAAAGTTGGGGTCGATTTGGGTACTTCCTCTATTGTATTGGTTGTTTTAGATGGGAAAAATCGACCAATCTTTGGTGCTTTTGAGTATGCGGATGTGATTCGCGATGGACTGGTCGTTGATTATCAACAATCCGTTCAAATCGTTAATCGTTTGCGTGCTGAAGCAGAAGAGGCGCTGGGTTTTCCTCTAAAGGCTGCATCAGGAGCTATTCCACCGGGAACGGTTGGAAACAATAAACGAGTGGTGGCGAATGTCATCGAAAGTGCGAATATGTTGGCAGATCAACTAGTCGATGAACCAACAGCAGCCGCTTTAGTTCTGGATGTAGACGAAGGAGCTGTCGTGGATGTTGGCGGCGGAACGACTGGTATCAGTATTTTTGAGAAGGGTCAGCCGATCATTGTCGAAGATGAACCTACCGGCGGAACGCATATGACATTAGTGATTGCCGGAAATAATAAAATTTCCATCGAAGAAGCTGAACAAATCAAACGAGATCCAGCACGTGATCGAGAGAATTTTATTATTTGTCGTCCAGTGATTCAACGAATGGCAAACATTACCGCCAATGTATTGAAAAAGCATCCAGCGGATCCTATCTATGTGGTTGGCGGCGCTTCGTATCTCACTGAATTTGAAAAAGAATTCTCCAATTATTTGGAGCAAAAGGTTTATAAACCAAAATATCCTCAATTTGTAACGCCAATTGGAATCGCGATGTCTTCCATTCCAATCATTGACTGATCGTGTGGATGGGCAACAGTGTTCCAATTGAATAGTAACTATATCTGCAATAAGAATTGGGAGTAAGAATATGGACGAGTTAGTTGAGCGTATTATTTCAATCATCAATCAGCGTGAACAAAATACCTTATTTCTTTCTTGTCATACGCCTTCCCATATTAATCAAGGAATTAGAGGTTTTTTATACAATAAGCATATTCATTTGACCGAGGTAGATATCCTATTTTTAGAGCGGTTCATAAAAAAAGACGATCAAGACCCTTTAGTGAAATGGCTGTATCAAAGCTATGACTATGATTGTTGTCTGACCTTTGAACTGGCTTTTTCAAACACGGATTTGATTCCAAATGAATTATTCAACGAGTGCAGTGTGAAATTGCTTAACAATCAAGGAAAACAATATTTCCGATTTTCTAACAAAGTCATCACTTACCAGCAAATAGCTATGCTGACGCAGGAGGATATTTTATTACTGGCCTCTAAGCAATTAGTTACGGACTTGGCAAGAGAGCGCTTAAAGGAAAAGAAAGTCATTGTTGTAGAAAGGAGTTCAACCCTATGCTGATGGCAAAAGTAGTTGGGAGTGTAGTTTCGACCCAGAAGGATGAATCATTAGTAGGAAAGAAATTAATGATCATTCAACCGATTAACTCTGAGCAACAGGATATTCGCTTCCAACAGGTGGCGGCGGATACAGTAGGGGCTGGTATTGGGGATTACGTCTTATTGACTAGTGGTTCTTCTGCCAGAAAACTGTTTTCGACTTCTTCAGATGCTGTTGATTATGCAATCGTTGGAATTATTGACACGTTTGATTTTTAGGGAGCTGAGGAAAGTATATGGCGATTTATACGAAAACGGGAGATAAAGGAACAACGAGCCTTTTTGATGGAACAAGGGTAAAAAAATCAGATCTGCGAGTCGATACTTACGGGACATTTGATGAATGTTGCGCACAAGTCAGTGTCGCTCAGAAGCTAGCTAAGGATTCAGAAACGATTCAGCATTTGGAATGGGTTCAGCAAAAGCTGTTCCGATTGAATGCAGAAATTGCGACGGAAAAGGATCTCACCAAGCTGGAGGCAAAGAGCACATTGATTGCATCAAGCGATATTCAGCAAATGGAAGAATGGATCGATCAATACACCAAACGCTTGCCTGAATTGCATAGTTTCATTTTACCGGGTCAGACGCTCTCAGCAGCTCAACTGCATGTGGCGCGAGCTATTTGTCGGCGAGGGGAGCGGCTGCTGACAGCTTTATCGGAAACAGCAGAGGTACGAGAAGACGTGCGAAAATTTGTTAATCGGTTATCCGATTGTCTGTATATTTTTGCGCGGATGGAGGACCAAGCTGAAACCGAAAAAAAGCTGGTGGATGAGATTTTACAGCGTTACCTTGAACAAAGCGGCACTCAAATGCCAAGCAGCCGATTGATCAAGCATCATAAAATCTTTCAAGCCTGTGAAGAACAGGCAGAGATGATGGGTGTTCCTGTTTCAATGGCTTTGGTTGATGAAACAGGCAGCCTAGTAAGTTTTTATCGAATGTCAGGCGCTCTGCTAGTCAGTGAGGCTTTGGCTCAGAAAAAGGCCTATTCGGCTGTCGCGATGAAAGCCAATACTCATGAATTGAAGGAGCTGATTCAACCAGCTGGCGATCTTTATCAATTAGAGACTCTAACTGATGGACAGGTCGTTACTTTTGGCGGCGGCTTTGTGATCAAAGATTCGATGGGTGAAATTATCGGCGGATTAGGTATCAGCGGCGGTGCAGTTGAAGAAGATATGGCGATCGCTCAAAAAGGTTTAGAGAAGTTGAAGGAGATTTGATATGCGTGAAGAAGAAATAAAAGAACTGATCGTAAAAATTCTTCAAGAAGCTCAAACAACAACCTCTCCAGCGAAGGAATTTGGTGTTTTTGAGACCGTTGAAGAAGCGATTCATGCGGCGAAATTTGCCCAAGAATGTTACGAAAATCAAACCTTAGAAACAAGAAGAAAAGTGATTGACGCGATTCGTTGCGGGATGAGACCGCATATTGAAAAGATCGCCTGCGATACATTAGAAGAAACTGGAATGGGACGGTATGAAGACAAGCTGCAAAAACTCCAACTAGTTTTAGATAAGACACCCGGTGTTGAAGATTTACACACGGAAGCTTTAACCGGCGACAATGGGATGACCTTGTATGAGCTGTCTCCTTATGGTGTTGTTGGAGCGGTTACTCCAAGTACCAATCCGGCTGAAACGTTGATTTGTAATTCGATCGGTATGCTGGCGGCTGGAAACGCAATTTATTTCAGTGTCCATCCGGGAGCGAAGAAAATTTCCCGCTGGGTCGTAAGCAAAATGAATGAGCTGGTTTATGAAGCTTGCGGGATTCAAAATCTGATCGTAACAATTGCGGAGCCTTCGATCGAAGCGGCTCAAGAAATGATGGTTCATCCAGATGTTCCGCTGTTGGCGATCACAGGCGGACCGGGAGTTGTACGGCAAGCATTGAAAAGCGGGAAGAAAGTTATCGCAGCAGGTGAAGGGAATCCGCCATCACTTGTTGATGAGACCGCAAATGTTGAAAAAGCAGCGAAGGATATCGTGATCGGTGCTTCATTTGACAACAATATTTTGTGTACTGCTGAAAAAAGTGTCGTGGTCGTTGAACAAGTTGCCGACTATCTGATTCTTCAGATGGAAAAAAGCGGTGCATATCTAGTTCAAGATGAAGCCGTTATTCAAAAAATGGTGGACATGACGATCATGGAAAATGGGGCACCGAGCCGGAAATTTATTGGGAAGGATGCCAACTATATTTTAGCTGAGGCAGGTATCAAGGTAGATTTCGATGTGCGGGTCATCATTTTACGGACAGATAAGATTCATCCTTTCGTTGTGAAGGAGATGCTGATGCCGATTCTGCCGATCGTTACCGTGAAAGATTTTGATGAAGGATTAGCGACTGCGTTGCAGATCGAAAATCGCCGCCATCACACGGCGACAATGCATTCACAAAATGTTGGCCGGATGAATCTGGCGGCTAAGAAATTCCAAACATCGATCTTTGTTAAAAACGGGTCATCATTTGCCGGATTAGGTTTTGGCGGCGAAGGACCGACAACGTTTACGATCGCAACACCGACGGGAGAGTGTACGACATCAGCTCGTGATTTTGCTCGGAAACGTCGTTGTGTGCTGACGGACGGATTTTCAATTCGCTAGAGGGGAGGATTCTTTTTGAAAAAATGGTCAATGAAACCAGAAATTTATTCTGGTTTTGCCAGTCTGGAACGGCTGCAGCAGTTTGAAAAAGAGAACCTCTGTTTCGTATGCGATCCTTATTTAGCGGAATCCGACAGTTTAAAAAGAATTTTAGGCTATGTGAAGCGGACAAACAGTGTCGAAATTTTTTCTGATATTATCCCAGATCCTCCGATCGAGACCGTGGTAGAAGGAATCGAAAGAATGACGAAAATTCAGCCAACTGTGGTGATCGCAGTTGGTGGAGGATCTGCGATTGATACAGCTAAGGCGATGCTGTTCTTCTACAAACGAACAACAGGCAATAAGGTAAAAAGATTCGTTGCCATACCAACAACAAGCGGTACTGGATCGGAAGTAACCAGCGCCTCTGTTATAACGGACACGCAAAATAAAATAAAGTATCCGATTTTTCATGAAGCCATTATCCCGCATGAGGCGATCTTAGACGCGAGTTTAGTGATGTCTAGTCCGCCATCGGTTACGGCCTTCAGCGGTTTGGATGTTTTGACTCATGCGATAGAATCACTAGCTTCAGTGAATCGGACAAATTATACGAACGCTTTGGCAGAAAAAGCGACAGAATTGGTTTTTCAATATTTGCCGACTTGTGTAAATCAAGGAATGGAACTAGATGCTCGAATTCAAATGCATGAGGCATCAACGCTAGCTGGTTTAGCATTTGACGCAGCCGGATTAGGTGTTTGTCATGCAATCGCGCATCAAGTAGGCGCAAACTTTAAAGTTCCTCACGGATTAGCCAATTCGATGCTGCTTCCATATGTCATAGAAGCAAACAGTAAGAATAAAGAGACAAGAAAGAATTATGCGAGAATCTCACGCAAATTGGGTATTTGTCCACCGAGTTTGCCGGATCATTTAGCAGTTTCAAATCTTTCTCAAGCTGTTCAGCAATTAGCGATCGAATGTAAGGCGCCGATTAAATTGAATAGCTTTGGTGTTCAAGAAGAAGCGGCATTGTCCGCTGAGGATGTCATCGCAAACAACGCATTAAATGATACAACATTCAAGACCAATCCAATTCAGTTTACGGCAGAAGAAATTAAAGAAATTTATCGCAAAATCATTAAATAGTGACAAACGATATGAAAATCAAACTTATTTTTCTACCAGAAAAATAAATACATTAATAAGAATAAGGATGTCAGTTCCTCTTTTAGCAGGTTGCTAGAATAAAAAAGAAAAAATCGATGTTAGATCAATTCAAATTTTCAGATGTATAGAGGAATGATATACGGCATGAAAAACAGACTTATTTTTCTACCAGAAAAA
>NZ_BJED01000018.1:103874-116085 GCF_005405485.1 Enterococcus hulanensis
GTTAGATCAATTCAAATTTTCAGATGTATAGAGGAATGATATACGGCATGAAAAACAGACTTATTTTTCTACCAGAAAAATAAATACATTAATAAGAATAAGGAGGTCTCATGATGAATAGTCCTGTATTTGGTGAATTTTTTGGTACGGTTGTCCTGATCCTTTTTGGTTCAGGTGTTGGTTGTTCCGTCAATTTGAAAGGTACCTTGGCGAAAAATGTAGGCGCTAACTGGTTGTATATTGCTATGGGCTGGGGTGTTGCGGTTATGCTGGGTGTTCTAGCCAGCGGACATTTTGGTTCGCCGGGTCACTTGAATCCTGCGGTAACAATCGGTTTTGCAGTAGCCGGTTCATTTGAGTGGGGGCAGGTTGCTCCGTTTATTTTGGCTCAAGTGGCTGGTGCATTTGTCGGAGCGTTGATCGCTGCGATTCACTTTTGGCCGCACTTTCAACAAACGACTGTGGAAGAAGGAAACAGCGTTGGAATTTTTGCTACTGGACCAGCAATTCCAAGCACCGCATTAAACTTAGTTAGTGAAATCATTGCTACTTGTTTCTTCGTATTAGCGATTCAATTAATGCCAGCTGATATTCCTCCTGGCTTGCAGCCATTGATGCTCGTATTCGTTCTAATTGGTATCGGTCTGTCACTAGGATCGACCACCGGATATGCGATCAACCCTTGTCGTGATTTTGGTCCACGGTTGATGTACGCTTTGATGCCGATTCCAAATAAAGGCGATGCTAATTGGGGATATGCTTGGATTCCGATTGTTGGACCAATCATTGGTGCCTGCATTGCGACGTTATTAGTAAAAGGTTTAGGATAAAATTTTACTGCTGCTTCGTTATCTGTTCATCAGACGACGAAGCAGTTATTAGTAAGGGGGAAGAATATGGCAAACAAAATCATGTCCATCAATGCCGGTAGTTCTTCGTTGAAATTTCAGTTATTCGAAATGCCAGAGGAAGAGCTGTTAGTAAAAGGATTATTTGAGCGAATCGGATTAGAGGATGAAATGATTTTTTCTTATTCGATGAAGGATGCAAAAGTTAAAACATCGGTTAAGGGAAAAACGCATGAAGAAGCAATTAATTTTCTGCTGCACTTTTTGTTAGAAAGAGATGTCTTAACTAGTTTGGCTGAACTTTCTGGCGTCGGACATCGCGTAGCCCATGGCGGTGAAGATTTCAAGACAGCCAGCCTGGTCGATCAAGAAGCTCTGAAAAAAATCAAAGATTTAGGCAAGCTAGCACCTTTGCATAATCCTGTGAATGCCGCTGGGATCGAAGCGCTGCAAAAAGAGTTGCCAGCTTGTCCGCAAGTTGCCGTTTTCGATACCTCATTTCATCAAACAATGGAGGCCAAAAATTTCATCTATCCGTTGCCTTATCACTATTATGAAGAGGATAGTGTGCGGCGCTACGGGTTCCACGGGACTAGCCACCAATTTGTCGCTTCAGAAGCAGCCGATTATCTTGAGAAACCACTTGATTCGTTGAAAATTATTTCTTGTCATTTGGGTAATGGTGCGAGCATTTGTGGGATCAAAGAGGGCAAATCTGTGATCACCTCAATGGGCTTCACTCCGTTGGCGGGACTTATGATGGGGACACGCTGCGGTGATATTGATCCTTCGATTATTCCATTTTTGCAAAATGAAAAAAATCTTTCAGCCAATGACATGGATAAATTGATGAATGGGGAGTCTGGTTTTAAAGGCGTGACGGGCTTCAGCAGCGATACGCGAGATATCATCAGCGAGGCTGAAAAGGGCAATGAAAGGGCTAAACTGGCATTAGACATGTTTACAAGTCGTGTCAAACAGACGATCGGGGCTTATGCTGCGGAGTTGGACGGGCTTGATGTATTGATCTTCACTGCGGGAATTGGAGAAAATTCTTCTGTTATTCGCCAGATGATTTGTGAGGACTTAACGTTCTTTGGCGTTCAGATTGAACAAAACCAAAATCAGCAAAACAGCAGACGGATCAGTTCAGCGGCATCTTCTGTAGAGGTATTAGTCGTTGAAACGAACGAAGAATTAATGATCGTTAGAGATACTTATGCTTTGATTTAAGAAAAAGAGCTGGAGGCGGATGCCTCCAGCTCTTTTTGCAGGAAAATATTGCAAAAAAGCGCCATGGACTTGATAAAAATCCATGGCGTTTATTTATTGTATAAGGCTATCGATCAATTCTTGCCGCGGGTTAGACAAGACTATTTTATTGATAAGCATCGCCTGATCGTGGGCGCCAGCTGCACCAGCCTCAACCGCGGCTTTCACGGCGGCAACATCACCAGTCAAGACTACGAAAGACTTGCCAGCGATGCCTGTTCCAAGCTGAATCGCTAGAAGCTCAACATCCGCTGCTTTGACGGCAAAGTCGGCGGCAATAATTGATCCGGTTGCTGAATAATATTCTAGTACACCGACTGCGCGGATATTTTCTGGAACTCTACCAATGTTGATAGCTTGAATCACAGAAGGATTGATCCGTGGAATCACCAGCTCTCCAACCACGTAACGGCCGCCAAGTTCCACACCGACTTCCATCGATCGTTCGATTGCTGCGACTTGGCCGCAGATCATGATGTAGTATTTTCCAGGACAACTTGCTCGCGCCATGATTAATTTTGCGTCGGCTGCTTTTAGCATATAGTCAACAACCTCAATCCCTTTGGCGATACTATTTAACTCTAAAAATCCGATCGTATCCATTATTTTCATTAGTTGTCCCTTCTTTCAATAGTAATGCTGGCGGCGACCGCAGTTACGGTGCCGTCAATACTGGCATGAATATCTGCTCCTAATGCTTTTTCCGGCTTTCTTCCAATCAGATCGCCTGCTTTGACCTGATCGCCAATCTGGATGATCGGTTCACACGGTGCCCCAATGTGCATTTTTAGTGGGATACTCACACGAGGTGTTTCATATTTCTGAAGATTTTCGACTTTCAAATCGGCGTATTGTTTTAATCCATCCTTTAATAAAATTTTGACTGGCGGAACTTGCTGGTACTCGCGCATTAAAGAAGGAGTGAGCGGCTGATCATTTTTCTGATAACGAATCCCTTTTTCGGCTAAGCGTTGCTTTACATATTTATTGACTTGCCGCGGCAGCAGATTCATTGGACAAGCGATTGCCTCACATATCCCGCACTCGCAGCAAAGAAGGGCTTCTTTCCAAATCGGATCATCATCGATATCCTCTGGAACTTCCGTAATCGTTAAATGACGCATCACGCGATGTGGATGAATCGGATGCCCTATTTGATAACGAGGGCAAAGCTCGGTGCACAAGCGACATTGAATACAGGAGGAACGGGCTTTATTAATCATCTGAGGGATTTCTTTTTCAAGCAGTTCGTAGATAAAGTCCCGTTTCTCCATAATAATGATGCCAGAAGTTGTTTTAGTAACGACTTGCTGCGAAAAATCTTCTTGCGTTCCTGTTTTTCCCATCATCGGACCGCCATTGATAAACATGAAGTCATCGATCGTCGCACCGCCAGCCAAGGCCAGACAATCATCAAAGGAGGTACCAATCGGAACTTCTAATATTTTGGGTTCTTTAACTGCGCCAGTGATGGTCAATAATTTATGGGTGACGTTTTTTCCATGCTGGGCTTGATAAATATTCAGCATGGTGGAAATATTGGAAATGACGCAACCGACCTCTATCGGAATACCGCCAGGCGGCACTGTTCGTCCAGTGACCTCAAACACCATGATCTGTTCATCGCCTGCTGGATAAAAATTATTCATTTTGAAAATAGAAATCGGCGCATTTTGTGCGTGAATGGCAGTTTCTAAAGCATTGATCTCCTTTGTGTAATGCCCTTTTGTAGCGATCACGATATGTTCTGCTTCCAATAATTTGCCAACGGCTGCGATGGATTGAATGCACTCATCCGCATAGTGGTTCATGACATAGTGATCGGTTTTTAAAAGCGGTTCGCATTCTGCCGCATTGATAATAAAATATTCTGCTTTTGTATTGTATTTTGCAGCCGTAGGGAAGCCCGCGCCGCCGCAGCCTACGATACCGGCTGAAGTGATTTGTTCCAATAGCATATTCGTTCCTCATTTCTTTAAGCTAAAATAAGAGCGTTTTCATTTATCGGGTTAAATTTTGTAAAAAACTATTTCTGGTTGCTTGGATCAATTCGCAAACGTCGTCAGTACTGGTTAAGTGATGTCGTTTTTTTAGTAACATTTGTGCCAGCATCATGGAAAGTCCTTTGGCTAAAAAAATTGCTTGAGGATCTGCCAAGCTGTCAAAATCTGGAAATTCTCCCAGGTTAGCGATCCGATTGATATTGGCCATCGCTAGGTAGCCCAGCGAGTCTTGCAGGATTTCTAAAAATCGATTTTGTTGGTCGCCTGCTGTGTGGTCAGAAAAGTATTTGAAATACGTCTGATAAATATCACGAATCACCTGCAGCAAAAAGGTACACATCGCATCATTGCCTCTAATGCTAAAGGCAGCATATTGCGAAAGAATATTTGCCAAGAAATAGCCGATGTCGTAGGAAAAAGGGCCGGTCATGGTATATTCCATATCGATTACTTTAAAGGATGTTTGGGAAACAAAAATATTGGAAGAATGGAAATCACCATGGATCAAGCATTCATCCTTGCTTGAAATACGGGCAATCAATCTATTCCAATCATTTTGAAGCGGCTCATCCTGTAAAATCACATCCAGAATATCGAGTATTGCTATTTGATAGTCGGTTTTTTGTGACTTATCGCTAACAGGCGGTTTTAAAATAAAATCAGTGATAATCGCACGCATATCTGAATTTTGAAAGTATTGCTTTAGGGCTTGCCAATACTCAGTCGACAGTTTCATCTTTGATGTTGCTAAGTGTGTTCGGGCTAAATATTCCCCGACCTGTTTGCCTAATCGCGGAAACTGTTCTCCTCGACAAAGAGAAAAGCGCAGGACGGTTAGATAAGAGAGATCCTCCATAATAAAAAGGTGTGCCGCGGGATCTGCAAAGTAGGTATCCGGAACCATCTGCGGTGCCAAGCCTGCTCGCAGCTGATAAGTCATGTATTCTAAATAATTCCGTTTAGGATCGATCGGAGCCAGCGAAATGCCGCTGGAGATCGTCTTTTTCGAATGTTTGATGATATGTGTTCGATTGCCCTGCTTGAGGGTGTAAAGGTAATTCAAGTAACCATCAACGTATTTGTCCTTTTCGTTGGAAAGAGCGGTCACGATGAGGGGACTAGTTTTATCAAAAAGGGTGGTTCGCTGAAGCAGATACTCAGGCAGAGTATATTCACTAATCTCCATCGTCTTCCTCCTGTTCGAAATAATGAAATTTGAATGTCATCTGCGAGGTGGCTGAGACGTGAAAATAAAAAGTGAACCTCGCAAAAGTCCTATCCTAACAATAATTTTATCGAATCATTGGGGGAAAATATATAATAAAAATATGCACTGTAAGGCTAATCAGTAGAAACCCTTTGATGACTTGAATCACGAGAAAGGCATCAAAAAAAATAAGCAAAAAAATACAATAAAAAAACCGTCTTCATAAAGAAAACGGCTATAACTCATACATTGTTTCTTCGTAATTTTCAACATAATAACGGAAATTTTTTCTTCCGCGGCGAATGATCGTGTGGCCTTCAGCCTCAAGCTTTTCTATCTGGGCTTCCACTCCGCCAGGGTATTTTGGATTGATCTCACCTTTATTTTTTAGCGTTCGCCAGTAAGGCGTCAAGTCTGTATCACGCTGCTCGCTTGCCCAAGCGGCGATCGAGATAAAGATGCCGGCAGTGATTGGCTCGGTGAAATCACCGTCATTTTGTTTTGCTAGATATTCCCTGATTGCACCAGTCGTGATGATTTTTCCATAAGGGATTTTTTTCATCAGTGCATCATAATCCCGCGGGGGCGCAAAGTACATTTTTGTTCCGCCGTAGCGTTTGATCGTTGCCTCATCCGTGACGATCTGCATCTTCGGCATGTCCTTGTCTTCCTTCAGCATTGCATTGAAATCCTTTTGATCCTCATTTGCCATGAGGGTCACCTCCTAACATCTTAATAAGCTAGTCATTACGCGCGCAATTCCTATTACTAGTGTACCGAGTATAAAAACATCCTGCAATGAGACAGTTTATTTTTTATTTAGAATAGTCGGCACATTTTTAGCCAGTTTTTTTGTCGTTGATACGATTAGAAATTCTTCGATAGCAGACAAACTTCCACAGACCAAAAGAATAATGCCAAAAGGAGTAATAGGAATAATTAATAAGACGATGGGGGATAAAAAGAGCAGCAGCCCGGTCAGTTTATTCAAGTAGGTATGCAAGCTTGCGAACTGATGGAAACGAAAGCAGCCGATCAAATACGTGATGCAGCGGATGAGTACGATCACCAGAGCACCCCACAACAAAAAAGCAAGCAGTTTGACGGTAAGGATTATTTTCAAGACGACGACAATAAAGAAAAGCAGATCGGCCAAACTATCCAGCAGAGTTCCAAAGCGGCTCGTCCAATTCATCTTACGGGCGATCCAGCCATCGAGAATATCTGTTATTCCAGCAAAAAAATAAAGCGGAAAGAAATATTTATCGGAGACCATTACTATTAATAGCGAAGTCAAAATACGAAAAATTGTTAAAATGTTAGGAATATATTTCATGCGGTTGCTCCATTTTGTTTCAAACTATTAAAAGCACACTTAGTAGTAATTTTGATTTATAACTTAACTTTATCATGTTCTTAGCTTGTTTGAAATCTTACTGAAACCAAAATGTAATGAATTTGTGCTATTTTTGATAAAAAGGGTAAAGAGGAGACGAAAATGACAACAACATTGATTATTGATCATCCGTGGAAGGAAAGTTTTAATCATGGTGTGCTGAACAAATTAGTCGCAGGTTTGGAGCAAGATCAAAAAATCTATCAGGTGATCGATCTGAATAAGGACGGCTTTAATCCGGTCATGAAGGAAGAAGAATTGGCTGTATATAAAAGTGGTTCGGTTTTAGATCCTTTAGTGCTGCACTACATGAACCTGCTGCGGGAAACGACACAGTTGGTATTGATTTTCCCGATTTGGTGGTATAGCTCACCGGCAAGTTTAAAGGGCTTTCTTGATAAAGTATTGTTGAATGAATTCGCTTTTTTTGATGGCGGCAATGGCATCCAGCCCTTACTATCGATTGATTCAGTGGTAGTTTTCACCACCTCCGATCAACCAACTGCGGGTCTGGAGCAGCGCTGTACGCGAAGCTACAAGCATCAGCTGACGACGACTTTAGAAGATATCGGCATGCGCAATATTTCTTGGCATCATTTAGGCTCCGTGAAAAATTTAACCGAGGAAGAACGTTTGGAATATCTTGATTCGGTTTATAGTAAATTATAGTAAAAATCGAAGCTCAAAAAATGAGCTTCGATTTTTTTTTAGCTTTTAGTTAATTTTGAAAGAATGTTGTCAATCTGATCGAGCTCATCTGGACTAAAGGTTAAATTATTTAAGGCCTTCAAATTGTCCTCCAGTTGACTTACTCGGGAAGCTCCGATCAGGACACTAGCAACAGTTGGCTGCCGCAAATTCCAGGCTAGAGCCATTTCCGCTAACGTTTGTCCACGTTTTTTTGCAAGTGTGTTCAATTGATTTACGACATCTAAGGTCGCTTGAACATTTTCTTCTGTCAAAAATGGGCTGCCGCTGTGCGCTCGTGAATCATTTGGAATACCATTTAAGTACCGGTTCGTAAGCATTCCTTGGGCCAACGGACTAAAAGTAATCGCACCAAGACCTTCGTCTGCTAAAACATCGGTTAAGCCGTCTTCGATCCAGCGATCAAACATGTTATAGCGCGGTTGATGAATAATGAAGGGGGTTTTCAGCTCGCGAAAGATTTTGGCTATTTCGGCAGTTTGTTCGGCTGAGTAATTTGACACCCCAACATACAAGGTCTTTCCTTGGCGAACCAATTGGTCCAACGCCAACGCCGTTTCCTCTAACGGTGTATCAGGATCTGGACGATGTGAATAGAAAATATCAACGTAGTCTAACCCCATACGTTTCAAGCTTTGTTCACAGCTGGCAATAATATATTTGCGAGAACCCCATTCGCCATAAGGTCCAGGCCACATATAGTAGCCCGCTTTTGAAGAAATAATTAATTCATCACGATAAGGCAGCAGGTCTTCTTTTAAAATTCGACCGAAATTAATCTCAGCAGAACCTGCTGCAGGGCCATAATTATTCGCCAAATCAAAATGTGTAATACCGTTATCAAATGCTGCTTGGACAATCTCGCGCTGTGTTCCAAAGTTGTCAACATCGCCAAAATTGTGCCATAAACCTAATGAAATTGCAGGAAGCTTCAGTCCAGATTTACCAACTCGATTGTAAAGCATTTTTTCGTAACGCTGTTCATTTGCTAAGTACATACATATCCTCCTAAAAATTTGATTTTGTTTTGAAAACGCCTACTTGAAATTATCCGCTTTTATCAAAGAATGTAAAGTGAAAAAGAGCAATCAATTTCTATAATGGTGATCAAATAATTATTACCCATAATCTCAAAACTTTCTTTAAGTTTTCGGCGTAAGCTCCTTAGTTGGTCTTGCGCCGCTTTCTTTTTATCGTTACACTGGCTAAGATGCAAATGAATTAGGAGGACTTATTTTTTTATGGAAAACGAAAAAGCAACACAGCCGAGTAAAAGCGACTGGTTTTTACGCTTCATCAAAGGAATGTTTATCGGCTCTGGATTTATTTTACCGGGTGTCAGCGGCGGGGCTCTGGCGGCGGTCTTTGGTATTTACGAACGGATTATTTCATTTTTAGCCCACATTACTAAAAACTTTAAAGAAAATGTGTTATTTTTCATTCCAGTAGGATTAGGCGGTTTAGCTGGAGTATTCGTATTATCGTTTGCAGTTAGTTTCCTGCTTGGAGAGTTTGAAACGATCATGCTTTGGTTCTTCGTCGGCTGTATCATCGGGACAGTTCCAGCACTTTGGAAAGAAGCTGGAAAGCAAGGGCGAGAAACGAAGGATTATGTTATTATCGCCATCAGCTTTGTTGTAGGCTTCTTGTTCTTATGGAAGGGTTCAAGCCTATTTGGTACAGTTGATCAAAACTTCTTCACTTGGATGATTGCAGGGGCTTTGATCGGTTTAGGATTGATCGTTCCAGGACTCAGTCCATCAAACTTTTTAGTTTATATGGGAATGTATAAGGCGATGGCAGATGGTTTCAAAACAGTGGATATGGGTGTAATTATTCCGATTGGAATCGGCGGATTAGTCACCGTTTTGAGTTTATCAAAGGTAATGGACTGGGTATTTAGCCATTTTTACGCACCGATGTATCATTTTATTTTGGGAATCGTTTTTGCTTCGACGGTTATGATCGTACCGACAGATTATAGCGGCATCGGCTTCCTTGGTTTCCTTGGTTGTGCGGTTTTATGTATTTTAGGTGCAGCTTTGGGCTGGTGGATGAGCCGTTTGGAAGAACGCTACGTTCCAGAAGATTAGAAATTCAACGCTTTTATAAAAGAAACTTTTTAGCCTTATTGTTCAAGCGTTAAAAGAGTTCTTGCAGCCTTTTATTCAGAAGATTAGAAAAAAATTTGAAATTGGGGCTTGCAATTTTGATGAGAAGTCTTTAATATGGTGATAAGCATTTGGAATAGTAATAAATTTTACCGGCAGCAGAGAGTTGATTCACCGTCTGAAAGATCAACACGCCCTCTGGAATTTATGAACCTACCAAAGTTGATTGTTGCGAAAGCAGCACGCGACTCTAGCGTTATTGGAGCTGAAAGTTGGGTCAACATAGTTTGGCCAAGCAAGGTGGTACCGCGAAATTATCCGTTTCGTCCTTACAATATTGTAGGGATGGAACGGTTTTTTTATTTTTATTTTTAATTTTAGGAGGAAGCATGAATGACAAACTTACAAAAAGAAGATTTTTCAAAATGGTATTTACAGACAATTCAAAAAGCTGACTTGATGGATTATTCACCAGTTCGCGGCTGTATTATCTTTAAACCGGATGGCTGGGAATTATGGGAACATATTCAAGAAGACTTTAACAAATACCTTAAAACACAAGACATTCGTAATGTCTACTTCCCAATGCTGATCCCTAAACATTTCTTGGAAAAAGAAGAAGAGCACGTAGAAGGATTTGCGCCAGAACTGCCTTGGTTGACTAAGGTTGGCGATGAAGAATTGGAAGAACCATATGCGTTACGTCCGACATCTGAAACGCTGATCGGAGATGCGTTCTCTAACTGGATCAATTCTTACCGTGATCTTCCATATGAAATCAATCAATGGGCGAACGTTTTCCGTTGGGAGAAAAAGACGATGCCATTCTTGCGTACCTCAGAATTCTTATGGCAAGAAGGACATACAGCACACGAATCAGAAGAAAATGCACGTGAACGTACGATGTCGATCTTAGAAGCTTATGCTACATTGATCGAAGATACATTGGCGATCCCAGTATATCGCGGACAAAAAACGCCGTCTGAACGTTTTGCCGGAGCGGTTGACACTTACTCTGTAGAGGCAATGATGCGTGACGGTAAAGCCGTCCAAGCAGGAACGTCTCATTACCTAGGTCAAAACTTTGCGGAAGCATTCGACATTAAATTCTTGAACCGTAATAACGAACATGAACACGTATATACAACTTCATGGGGAATTTCAACTCGTTTAATCGGCTCATTGATCATGGTTCACGGCGACGAACAAGGATTGGTATTACCACCAAAAGTAGCGCCAACTCAAGTTATTTTAATTCCAGTAGGTCCTTGGCAAAAACAACCAGCTATTTTGGACAAGCTGCATGAATTAAAAGCATCATTAGCTGAAAAAGGCTTGCGTGTACGTATTGATGAAACTGACAATACACCAGGTTTCAAATTTAACGAATGGGAACTAAAAGGCGCTCCATTACGCGTTGAATTCGGCCCTCGTGACTTGGAAAACAATCAAGCCGTAATCAAAATGCGCGATCTAGATGACAAAGAATCTGTATCACTAGACGGCATCGAAGATTACATCATTGAACACCTAGATATTATGCAAAAACGTTTATTCGAAAGCGCGCAAAAACGCTATGAAGCGAATGAACATACTGATATTGATACTTTAGATGAATTGAAAGCACATATCGAAAAATCTAAAGAAGCCGGCGAAATCCCAGGATTTGTCTTAATTGGTTGGGATGGTACCGACGAAACTGAAGCTAAGATCAAAGAAGAAACTGGCTTCACGACACGTAATATTCCATTTAACCCGCCTGTTGAAAAAACAGTCGACATCGTTAGTGGAAAGCCTGCGAAACACACTGTTTGGATCGCACGCGCATATTAATTTTGAGGAAGTCCGCCAGTATCACTTTTTATATAAAATGAGTTTTTGCAATTACTGTTTAATCAATCAGCCACCAGTAAGCAGGACGGTCGGGAATTTGGTTTCCCAAAAAGGTTGATCTGTGCGGTTATATTTCTTAGAGTCTGGAACGATCAAAGACATTTGATCCGTTCCAGGCTTGTTTTTGTCAGTTTTTCTTCCTGCTTTAGCAGGTTAGAAAAATGATATGCGTACGAGGATAAATTCCTTTTTCTGGTCTTTGGAAAAAGGACTTCATTATAAAGGAGCTAGCTGCGAGTTCTGCTTTTCGGAGTTCAATTTTTACGATCCAACTATACTTCTCTAGTTTTAGGCATTTACGAGAAGTATAGTTGGATCGTATGCGTGGCGACAATAAGAACATTTTTCTTTTTTTAGAAAAATGTTTCCTTTAGTAGAAGGTAGCTGTCAGTTTTATAACTTGATAGAAGGAGATAGAAATCCATTTAAGAGTAAGTGTAAAATTGTGCCTGTTTATTAAGGATATTAACGAAAAAAATAACGATTTTTGTTTTAGAAAAGAATAAGCAAGTAAATAAGAAATCCGAGAGCGAATAACCAGCTCTCGGACTTTTTTGTGTAATCGCTGGAACAAAAGAGGAGGAGTGCGCTCCAATTACTAGTCATTACCGCTTATAAAATAACAATAGTTATAGCGAGTTGTTGATTTACTTTATTTTGAATTAAAATAAAAAAAATATTTATTTTTTTCTTTAGTTTATGGGCCTAGATGCCCAGTTTCGGACGTATTTTGTCCGAAACAAATAAACTACCCGCTATGCGGGTAAGAGACA
>NZ_BJED01000019.1 GCF_005405485.1 Enterococcus hulanensis
TTCTCAAGTTCTTGTAGATGGTACATATGCAATCTTTTTTCTACCCCTTCACGACTGTCACACTTTTCTTGGCATGCCTCACAAAGAGTAAGGCACTCTTTATCAAGAAAAATTTGAGAGACCGAATAATTACCACACCATTCACAAGTCATTTCACTTTCTTGTTCTGCTTCATACAAAATATTCTGGACCCGAGAGTTTAGCTTATCTGCTTCAAGCTCAGTAAAGATGGAAAGAGCACCATCTCTTCTTTCAATTTTTTCAATCGTATGCCCTAGTTTTCGTAGCTTCATATCAGCTCTTGCCACTATCGGATACCATCCAGCCCCCATACAATGTCCAAATCGTATAACAGACAGATAATTCAAGTTACTATAGTTGGTTTTATGTTCTGACATCAGTTAATCCCCCCTTCTTATTTTCTTTTTAAGAACCATTTCTTAAGAAATCATTCAACTTAATATTGATACTAATCATTATGAGCAAATAATACCACTGAAAAGTGTTCTTTGCAATACTTTTATAAATAAATAGTGCTCTACAAGGTAGTTAAAGTGGCTTGTAAACCACTCTATTCTATTATTAAAGGGATGGTGACTATGGAAGAATACGAATTAAGAAAACTAATTTCGGAAAGAGTAAAATACTTCCGTCTTCAAAAAAAGATGAGCCAAGAAAAATTATCAGAACAGTCTGAACTGGGAGTTAAATACATTAACAAGTTGGAAAATCAAAAATATGATTTAAAAATTGACACTATAGAACAAATCATTAAAGCTCTAGATGTTTCCTATGAAGAGTTTTTCAATTTCAAATTCACTTCAAGCAGTGATGAACTGAAGGAACTTTTGGATACAATTGCGAAATTCGAAAAGGATAAGCAGCTTCTTATTATTGAGTCCATATTGAATCTTTTAAAAACAAATTTTAAAGAATCTGAATGATCAAACTTGATAAAACAAACCATAAATAAACAGATTCCCATTTTGATAATTGAGATGGGAGTCTGTTTTAATATACAATTCAAGTTTTTTAGCATGCGTATCTCTCCAACCTTTAAATAGCCATACGTCAATTCAATTAAGTTCAACCCAACGCGTGTAATCATTGTATGTTTCACTATTCTTGGATATGATATTGTCTTCATTTAGACATTCATCCCACAAAGAGATCTTCTTCAATCATCAATATTGTCAAATATTTTTTTATAGATAATAGATTCAAATTTTTGGATCTTCATTACTACACTACGAAAAAATTTCCTTTTCATTTTTTATTAATCCATGTTAAATTATAAATATAATTTGATATTTTGACACCCATAAAGGGGGAGAAAATTTTGCTTTCAAAAAAACAATTCAAAGCCTTAAAATCACTTATTTCACAGCTGAAAAAAAGTCATTCAAAACTACGTTCTGTAGAACCTTACTCTGAAAAAATTGATAAAATTGGAAAGTTGGAATTCTATAAAGAAATGTACAATGACCGCTATGATCGGCTATCAGAAATTTCACAAATCTTGAAAAATATTTCACCACTAGTGATAGACTATCCTGTTACTTCATCGATTAAAAAATTACTTTCTGAAATGGATAAAAGGAAGCCAAGAAGAATATACACGAAGCATTCAGAGTACTCTTCAGAGATTGATTTATATTATAATTCATCTCATTTGCTGCAAATTCAGATATCGGAAACAAATGGTTTCTTACCAGGAATAATTTTTGAATTACAAGATATTTGTAAATTACAGGAAAGAGAAGTTGGTCCTTGTGAAGAATTACTGAAAAAAATGGAGTTACTCTCAATTGAAAATGATGAACTCAAACAGAGCATTCAACAATTGCAAAAGGAAAATAAGCAATTAAAAACAGAACAACAACCATTGAAAAATGAGGATAAAGTTTGTTTCACAAAAAATAAGGCCCATGCAAGAGGTGGTTGTTCATTAACTGATAATCAAATTGAAAGATTACTCAGGATTTTTGCTAGGAGAGGAAAATACGCCGAAATGAGTTTAAATCAAGCTATTGCATCAATTTCTCAAACACATGGCACATATTATAAAGTAGTGAAACGAGACTATCTTTCTGCAAAAACAAGAGAGCGTATAAAAAGAATTGCTGAAGAGAATGACATAATACTACCTCCAGTCGGTAGCATAAAATTGTAGAAAATGAACGTATCCATACAAAAAACTCCCTTCAATCTATCCCGTGGAACTCAGCCACTTTCTAAAATTGCAGGGAGTATTTACTTAATTTTTAGAACAATAATGTTAGGTCTTCATGAGACAGTGCTACAGCATCCACTTCCTTTGCATTAAATCCAGTCAAGCGGAAGGACAGCTCAAACTCTTCAAAAGTTGTTCGATATTTTTCTAACTGCCATTGTCCACAAGAATAGCTGCCTAAGGCGTTTTGTTTGTAATCAAGATTCACGACAACATAGTCGCGTTCTGCTAAATCACAGGTATGCTTCGCGTTATCCAGATCACTTTCCTCGTAATAAGAAGTACTGAAGTTGAACCCTTTGGCAGCTTCCGCAAATAATCCCTGCCCGCGATCATTCGTCCATGCAGCCCATCTTGTATCCATTCTGTTGCCATTCGCCTGCGGAACAACATAATTCGTAAACATCTCCGCAACTGTTGAACGATAGACACCAAGATAACCGGCTTCTTTTGAATCTACATAGTTTTCTCTTGGTCCGCGTCCTAAATATTTTACTTGATTCATGTCTTTATTTACATGCATCGTGACACCTAAACGCGGCAGCATGTTTGGCGCGGTATCGATCTTCCCGCTAGGAACCCCCGCTAAGTTGAACAGAATGTCGCCGCTTCCGCAGATAGTATACGTATACGTACACTTGTAATGCCATGCGCTGTTCGTCGTTGAATTGATTGTTTTGACGGTGATCTGAACCGCCTGATCAGTTTCTTTCCAGTCAAACGAATTGACGATTTCATGTTCTAAATGAAGGAAGTATTGTTTCTTCATTTCGTCAATAATCTCCATGTCATTACTAATCGGTGCCCGCCACATAGTGAATTTCGGTCCCCGTTCAATGATCGTCTGACCATCTTTTATCAGCTTTTGAAGCGTTCCTCTAACTGTATCAAAGGTTGCCAAAAAGTTCGCGCCTGTAATACTTAGCGTAGTTTCAGTCTCTTCAACCTGCAAACGACCGCTTGGCGTGATCTCTACGCCTGCCGCTTTGATCGGAAGCTCAAAATTCGCTGAAGCTAATTCAAATCCTCTTGGTGCATAAGCCGTTGTTGCCTTTAATTGATAGGAAATGTTCAAGAAATAGCTTGCCCCAGGTTTAGGCACAAAATCCAAGTTATACGGCAAGGTTAACGTCGCCTTCTCCCGTGCTGGAATCGAAGGCAATGAGATCGTTCCGTCTTCAATTAAGGTTTCATCTTCAAAAATGGAATAATACAAATCGAAAATTTGCAGATTTTGGAAATCAAAACGGCTTAGCAACTCGATCTCGCCAGTTTTTATATCAATCGCTGTTGTCTGGATCGGTTCGATCACCTTTTTGTATTCATACAAACTCGGCGAAGGTGTCCGATCCGGCATCAGCATGCCATCGATACAGAAATCTTTATTGGAAGGATCATCGCCGAAGTCGCCGCCATAGCGGTAATATTTTTCACCGTCTTCGGTATAAGACTCGATCCCATGGTCAAACCATTCCCAAATGAAGCCGCCTTGTAATTTGTCATGTGCATAAAAGAGGTCTTGATATTCCTTTAGATTTCCCGGCCCATTTCCCATCGCATGACAATATTCACATAGAATATGCGGTTTCTTCGATTCTTGAATGATTGTTTCCATCAATGGTTTCTTGCTCGGATGCTCCAACCAGGTATACATGGAGGAATAAATATCAGCAGCCTCTACGTCAAAATCTCCCTCATAATGAACCAGTCGTGTAGGGTCCATTTCTTTTGCGACCTCGGTCATTTTCACGAAATTAGTGCCAAAGGCCGATTCATTGCCCAAGGACCACATAATAATCGACGGGTGATTTTTATCCCGCTGGATCATTCTGACCATTCTGGAAACATACGCGGTTTCCCACTCTGGATCGTTGCTGATCCAATCGTATTTTCCAGTTAACTCAAAGCCGTGACATTCCAGATCCGTTTCATCGATCACGTACATACCATATTCGTCACAAAGATCGTACAAATAATAAGATGCAGGATAATGACTGGTTCGAATGGCATTGATATTGAACTGCTTCATTAAAAGAATATCTTTTTCGATTTCCTCCTTCGAAACGACACGGCCATTTCGAGGATTGTAATCATGACGATTGACTCCTTTAAATTTGATCGCTACACCGTTTACTAGGAAGACTTCACCGGCTAAACGGATATTTCTAAAGCCTACCTTTTGCGGAATGACTTCAACCAAATGTTCCCCGTCGTACACAGAAATCAGCAGTTGATACAATTCAGGCGTTTCCGCTGTCCAATGTCTGACATCAGGAATCTCTGCATGAAGACTCTCCTGTTCGCTAGTGATTCTTTGACCCAATACCTGTTTGCCAGACGGATCGAGCAGGCTCACTTCAATCTGCTGTCCTTTTGCTTCGCGGAACTTGAATGATAGATCCAGCAGACCATTCTTATAATCGTCATCCAAATCAGCGGCTACCGTCAAATCATTGATCCCGGCATAAGGTACACCAAGTAACTCCACATCTCTAAAGATGCCGCTGAGCCACCACATATCCTGATCCTCTAAATACGTGCCGTCAGACCATTGATAGACGCGCACCGTCAAATCGTTAGCGGCATCCTCCTGCACAAACTCGGTAATATCAAACTCGGCTTCATTTCTTGCACCCTTGCTGTAACCAACCTCACGCCCGTTGACCCAAACGTGAAAAGCCGAATCAACGCCGCAAAAACGTAAAATCATTTTCTTGCCTTTAAAGCTCTCATCGATCGTGAACTGCCGCTTATAGATCCCCGTTGGATTTTCCGTTGGCACATATGGCGGATTAATTGGAAAGTTATACCAAAGATCGGAATAATGCATCTTGCCATAGCCCTGCACCTGCCAATTGCCAGGAACCTTGATATCCGCCATTTCAGCCGTATCAAAGTCCGCTTCATAAAACTTGCTTGGACTGTATTCCGGCGCATCTACTAGCATAAACTTCCAGATGCCATTTAAGTTTTTGAAGGCATGTGTATATTTATTTTCATTTAACAACGCCTGCTCTTTGGTTGGAAACGATAAAAAATGTGCTCGTCCTTCCAAACGATTGATCTGATCTACTTGATAGTTTTCCCAAATTTTCATTTACCTGTCACCTCAACATTAGTTTCTTCGTTGTTTAATCCTTTTGATTTTCTTTCATAGCGAATCCAGCAGATCCAAGCAAAGCCCATAAAGATTACGAGTCCAACGATATTGTAGACCAGCATTCCGATCGGACTTGCCTCTCCTGCCGGCAGCGTCCCGTTTATCTCAGCCATGATTAGCTGTGGATCAGGAACCGTTGACATAAAGAAGACAAAAATGAAAATCAACAGTAATGCGACCCCTGCAAAAATCCCAAATGAACGACTACCGAAGCGGAAGCTGCGGGTCATGTCATCCTTTTTCAAACGCAAGCCGATGTAGGCGATCAATAAAAATAGCACCGGCAATAAGGATGTAGACGCTGTCATATTGATCAAGGTAGAAAGAAAGCTGTCCATGTTGCCGATACCTAACGCCGGAATAATCAGCAGCAGCGTTACGATAAAGCCTTGAACGATCAAGGCATTGGTAGGATTTCCTTCTTCATTTGTTTTCACCAGCCACTTACCAAAGACCCCTTCTGGAATCTCTGAGAAAAAGACTTTAACAGGAGCTGCAGTCCACAAAGCTAACGATCCAAGACTGCCGATAAACAAGATCAAGCCCACAAGCCGCACCATCACGCCACTTGGAATATGGAAATGAGTCCCCAAAATTTTAAAGATATCGAATATCCCATTGGAGAAATTCCCCTTTAACACATCGACAGGTACAACAAATCCAACTGCTACAGCACCTAAAACATACATGATCCCAACAATGATCGTAGCGCCGATCATCGTCCGAACGAAGGTACTGTTGCCGCCCTTCACATCCTTGATGTAAACTCCGATACTTTCACCGCCTCCGACTGCCTGCAAAATCCAAGCCATCGTCATGAAGAAAGTCCAGTTAAAGCTAGGCGTAATTGATTGCATCGTAAAATCCTGGGCCGGTTCGTTGCCAAAACCAAAAACAACGATAAAGGCTAAAACGACAAAAGCCACTCCCATAAATAAACGCGCGCTGCCGGCAAAGCTTGTCACCTTAGAGATCCAAGAAACACCTTTGATACAAACCCACGTCATCAGCCAAAACAACAGAATCGAAATAATTGCGATAATGATCGTACTCTTCCCGCCTTGAAAGACATTACGGCCGCCAAAAGCATAGGAACCGTAGATCAAGGTATTCGGCAGCAAAGAGCAGAAGTAAAATAAATTAACAAAAAAATAGGACCAGGCACCTAAAAATGCCCATTTCTCTCCCAAAACCGATTGCAGCCAGCTGTGAACACCCGACTCCTTTCCTGAGTTAGCAGAAGCAAACTCCGCGATCATTAGAATGAACGGCAAAAAATAAAAGATACTGCCGAACAAATAACCGGGAATTGTCGCTAACCCAATCTGGATACTGTTGTTGACAATGCTGGGAAAAGCGAATACTGCCGAAAAGGTCATCAGCATTAATGCCACCGACCCCAAGCGCTGTCTTGAATTAGAATTTTCCATCTCAAACATCCTTTCAATATTTATTTACACATTGATTTTATAGCGCTTTCATGATATAAAAAATAAGAAATGTTTCCAAATACTTGTAATAATGTTGACTCTTCATTAATTACTTAAAAGGAGGAATGGAATGTACAGCTCGGTGCCAAACGATATTAGTATTTTAATCAATAATGAAAATTTAAGCTCAGAGTTCCATATTTGCGAGGTTGGGTATGAGAAATGTCGCTCAACCAAGCCTACGGAGTACGCTCCGATCGATTATTGGGTAATCCACTACTGTATCGAAGGTGAAGGCTTTTTCTCGACGCCTTTTTTTCCGGAAAGAAAAATCACCGCTGGCGATTTTTTTATCATTCCTTCGAATTGTAAAAATGTGTATTATCCCAATCGTGAAGACCCTTGGCAGTACAGATGGGTCGGTTTTACTGGAAAACTAATGGATCAATTTTTTTCTAAACTAAAATTGGACAAATCTAATTGTGTCATCAGCCACACCTTTGATCATCGGATAGACGTTCTCTTTCAGGATATTTACGAATCGTTTAAACAGGAAAATCTTTTTCGCACGATGGCCTCTTCCTTCATTCTATTCGATACCATCGACAGAATGAATCTAAAAACAGATGATACGACACAAAGCGAGCACCTCTTTAAAAATATTCTGAACTACATTGATGACAATATGTCAGAAAATCTCAGTGTCAATCAAATATCAGAAGCCAACAGCATTGATCGCACGTATCTCTATAAGCTGTTCCAAACCTATAAAGGAATCGGGCCCAGCGAGTATATTCAAAATCTGAAGCTTCAAAAGGCCTGCTCCTTACTTCGGAAAAGCTCATTAACAATTACCGAGATCGCCTACGAAACAGGCTTCTCCTCTTCCTCCTATTTTTCGAAGTTTTTCCATTCAAAACTCGCTATTTCACCATCAACCTATCGGAAGCAATTTATTATTAATTGACTTCATACAAAAAGCTGCGGAAATTCTCCGCAGCTTTTTTCTTTCGAACATATTTAAAAAAAGCATTAATTAACTTGTGGAATCGTACCACTTTTGTAAGGAAAAAGTTAATGCTCGCTATCTTGATGATTAGCTTTTTAACCATGAACTAGATAAAATAACCAATTATGGGATAAGTAATAATAAGCCGATCAAGCCAGCGTAGCCAAAAATTTCTTTTTGGTTTCTGCTTATTATTGATCGTTTGATTCTTTTTACAAATCGATAGTCCTCTTTTCACAATAATTAAAGTGATAACTCTTACAAAGACCGCACAGCCAAAACGCTGCAGGGCGCATGAGTTAAAACATAATCTGTCGTTGAACCGATAAATACTTTTTCAACTGCACCTTTACCGGTTGCGCCCATGACAATCAGATCAATTTCTTGCTCTTTGGCATGATTGATAATCTCATGTTTAGCCACTCCTATTAGAACTCTTTTGTCAATCGGAGTTTTAGCCTCGATTTTGGTGAAATCTTTCAGCATCCCCTTTGCTTCTATTGTCAGAGCGTTACTAATTCCTCTTACCATCAACGGTTCATGAGAAATTGCGGAAAGATCTATACTAGTGACTATCGTCAATTCTGCTTTGTTTCTTTTGGCTATTGCGATCGCTTCGTGTGCTGCAAACCTTGACTGCTCTGAACCATCCACTGCAACTAAAATTTTATTATACTCCGTTGCTAACGATCCATGTAAAGTTAATCTCGATTGCTCTGAGCTATTCACCGCAACGAGTGTTTTGTTGTGTTTAATTGCCATCGTCATCACCCTTTTTTACTTATCATTCACCAATAAACATTGCTTTTTCTTTGCAGCAGTTCTTTTTAACAGCATCCTTTATTTAGTCTTAAATCCGAGGACATCACTTTCTAATAAGTGAATAATTGTCTTAGCTAATTAAGCTCTCATTTAAATTAATGATGCCTGATTTTCCCACTTCAACAATATCGTTGAAATCAATTTTTTTTGATCTCAGTTGGCTGTATGCCAAAACTAGTGGTAAATTCATTCCTGTAATGACTTGATTTTTTTCTCTATGTTCGAGATTTACCAACAATTTTATAACAATGCTTGTTGGAGCACCAAAAGCTAGATCACAAAAAATTACTACTCCTTCACCTGTATCAATCCCGTTTATTTTTCTTTCGAGATTTACACTAAATTCGGAAATATCTTGTCCGGCAAATAGCGTCACTGCATCAAGTTGATTTACTTTTCCCGAAAAAAGCTCGAGAGTGTCTCTCATCCCTTCGGCTAAATTTCCTTGGCTAATTAACAAAATCCCTTTCATCTTAACCGCATCCTTTCTTTCGGCCTATTCTAAATGATAGAATAACAAGCCATGTACCCACGACAAACTTTTACAGCAGCAACAATCAAGTGTCTAAATTCTCATATACTATAGACAATTATTTTTGAATATCCAGCTGGAGAGTATAGCTTCCCTATTTTATTTTCTGAAGGAGCTGAGTGCCACATCTGATTGTCACTGGGGCTATCTCCCCAAAAAAAGCCGATATGACAATCGTGATTGCGTTCTGAATAATCGGCTTCAAAATAAATGATATCCCCCTTCTTCACTTTATTACTTTTCAACAGCTCCCATACATTATTGAATGAATACGACCGAACTTTTAAATTTAAAGTATTTCTCCAATTATAAGCATTCGCTGCTCCGCCCCAATTATCAGAGCTTTTAGTAATTTGAGTTAAATCCCCTCCTGCATTTTGAATCACTTTTGCTACAAATCCAGTACAATTCATGCCTACTTCAGGAATCATATATTTAGAAGCATCATTAGTACCTAGTTTTATATATGGTGTTCCCAGATAATAACTATCACGTTCATGTTTACTTAGTTCGTCAATTATGAGCTGTCTATTAATCCCTAAAAAATTTAAATTAGCAGGAGTTGAATCTTTCGTTGTTTCTGTAAACCAAGCAATACCTTCATCTCGCCAGCCATCTCTTATTAATGCATCACGTTCACTTATTAATGTTGTGAACTGATGGGCTCCTGAACCTTTTGGATTTCCATTATACAATCTGTATACAGGTTGTCCGCTTTGAGGCGTTAGCCAAGCAATCCCTTCATACCGCCAACTATAGTTCTTTAAAGTATCTCGTTCCTCTATATTTAGTGTGTAAAAATGCTCTCCTGAAATTGTATTAAACAGCCTAAACAATTTCTGACCAGAATTTGTACAATACAGATTGGTTTTCTTATCCTTCCACCCCAATCTCGTTAAGTTATCTCGTTCATATGAATTCGTTGTATAAAGAGAATCTCCTGAGTTTGAATTAAAAATATGATAGACCGGAATTCTAGCAGTAATCGCTTTAGTACCCGATGCTTCAATCTCTGGTTCCGTTGTATCATTCGTTAACTTTTCAATTTCTACTGGCCCAAATTCATCTGTATCAAGTCTAGAAGTCTTCGTAATGAAATTGGGTTTTATAAACATTAGAGCTATAATGAGACCCAATAAACACTGCTTATTCTTTTTTGGCAATATAATTTTTTCCCTTTCCGATTAAAACTCCCGTATTAATACCACATTATCCCTCTAGTTATCTTTTCACCCATCTTTTTCTTATATGGCGGCAGTTTATAACCTAGTTTCAGCAACTCTTCTTTTCTTGCTAAATACCGATAGGCACCACACGAAATAACCACCGTGTGCTCACCAAACGCTGCAATTGTGCCTAATCGAAATACACCGTCAATAGTTTTGACAGCCACCTTTTCATTAATAGTAAGTCTAGTCGAAGTATTATTTAACATACTTGTCAGTCCCTTCATCTACATCGGAGAGTCTGTCAATAGTTTCAGTTTTGGATTTCTTTCTACACGAAAATGCTTATCCAAAATTGGACCATACGTCCCAGGAAAAGAGCTCATATTTTTCAAATCGTTCTTGATCCAATTAATGATTGCTGCGTTTGTTCTAGTACCAAAGTTTTGACGATCCTGTGCATAAGCGTGGACTGCAACGATTTGATTAGCTGAATTATAGACCGCACTCCCACTTTGTCCTCCAAATGTATCGAGTCGATAATAGACATGATTGGGTGTTACGGATGAAATTTCCCCAGAATTCGTCCACATCGTTTGTAGCGCCTTATCTCCAGGATAGCCAGTACTTGTCACTTTCAAACCGGCTCTAGCTATACTTGTTAAACCAAACCAACCGGTAGTTATTCCTAATGGACAATCTAATTTAATCATTCCAATATCATATTGGGGATCAAATCTTCTGGTCCACCCCAACAAAGAAGCCAGCTTCGAACTGCTTGAATGTCCAAATGGTGCATGGGACCCATTAACACCAGGATATACAGTAACGGATCTCGGCCATTGTTTTAATTTCTTATTGTAGATTACATGACCTGCTGTTAACACTGTATCGGGCGAGATCATGCTTCCTGAACCAATATAAGTCTCACCACTCCGATAAGTGGCTGTCACAAAGACGCATGCAGAATAAGGGAAAATTTTAGTATTAATTATTTTTTCTCTATCATCTCTACCAATAGTGGTTTCTTCTTGGATGAAGTAATCCTTTACGCAGATAGTTTCTTCATTTTGACTTGTTTCAATACCTTTATAGCTAGATGTATCATTGATTGGAAAATTTTTAAATGAAATGATTTCTTCATGATTAGTAACCAGATCCAATGAAGCTTCCGCATGTATAGCTTCATTGCCAGAAAAGAGAAAAACCACGAAAAAAAAGAATAAAATGGTTGTTTTAATTTTAATGACCATGCCCAATGCTCCTTTATCATCTGTTTGGCGGGTACTTTAAACTTCTTTCGATGACTTTTACTTTCATATGTTCTCCCCCTTTTCCTTATTACTAGTGCGTTCGTTTTAAAATCAGGATAAAGAATGAAAAAGAAAACAATGTGCATCAATAAAGCCTTTGTAAAATATAAATATTTATTGGTATACAAACTATAATTTAAAGCGCTTACATTTATCAAATTTAAAAAGAAAAATCTAATTAAATTATTATCTCGTTAAAAATAAACTAATAACAAAACTTAACTAGACATCAAACGTTATTTTTGTTAATTCCATAACCTTTAAAACGACGCAAGTTATTTGGTCATTCTGGAAAGAAGCTCTTTATTTTTTGAGATATGTCCGTAAAACTATAAAGTATTAACTACCATTATGGGGTTATAAGAAAATGGTACTCTTCGCCATAACTGAGGATTCTTCTCTCATAAGTTATTACAAAGTCCTAGCATAAAAGTTACCCCAAATGAATTGTTAAATATGTGGTAGATAGATTTGTGTGTGGATAAATTTTGAACCGCAACTTCGCCTGATTTCATCTGATCTTTATCAATTATCTGTCACTGATTTAGATGCAACTTCAAGACTAGTGTTTCATCTTCTGAAGACAAAAAATTCCCCATTGCTTTCATGTTAATTAAAGCAATGGGGGAAAAATTCACTTAATCGTTCGTTCAACCATCATAATAATACTATTTCTAATCCAACTGATACTCCCAATTCTCATTATAAAGTGAGAAGCGTTCTGCTCGGTATGACCACGCACTGGTTGGAAAATCGGTGAGATCGACATTGAAGACTGTTTCGCCATCTTCAGTGACCTCTATGATGGAGCTGGTCTTGCCTTCGTCGCGATAGCCGAAATTGACTAAGCGATTGCCGGTAGCTGATAGATAGCGGGCGCTGCCGATGATTTTAGTAAAGTACTCTTCGCCTAGTTCTTCACCAAAGCTCCAAATTTCTTCGATCGTCATCTCTTCTTCGTTAATACGAACTTGACGAGCTTCCGAATATTTTTCGGAGGTGTCTTTATCGCCGCGCGTGACAGAGATATTGTTATCATAGAAAAGTACATCCGTTGTTGCTGCATCATCATCCTGATCCGGCAGGACGATCGCCGCGTGCTGTCCGCCGCTGGCTTTGACATCGCCATCTAGAAAATATTTTTGATAACTCTCTGGCCAACCGCTGCTGTCTCCCATAATCCATTTGATTTCGTTCGTGGCATAATCAATTTTCATAACCGTATCTTGATGCCTCCCTGAAATAATGATGCTGTTATCCGCCTCATCGTAATCCACCGAATTTTGGTGGAACCAATCGACCTTGCCATCCTCACGACTAGTCGAATCGTAATCCTCATAAAAGCTTTCCGGCAAAAGATCCTTCAAATCAATCGTTTTCTCGATTTCGCCTGTTTCACGGTTGACCTCGATCATCGTGTCTTCAATGTAATTACTGCCATCATTGACTGTTAAGAGGAAATTGCCGCTTGGCAGCTCGATGCCATCATGATGGATGACGGTCATTTCGCCTTCACTTGTGCCAGTATCGTTTGAAGCACTAGAGCTTGAAAAATCATAGCGATTGTAGATTTTTCCTAAGTAGTCCGTCTCCAGCAGCACGTTATAGGTATTGGCATCATTGGCTTTTTTAGTCAGAAATAGTAAATTGCCGTTGTTCAATTCTTGGAAAATATGGCTGTTATAGCGCGTAGAATACCAGCGGACATCCCCATTCGCATCGAAGGCATACGGTCTTCTCGTACTCGGAACAGCAAAGGTCAGCTCGCTGTCGCCGATCTCCATTTTTTGTGTATCGGCTTCTTTGACATCAATGCTGGCAATGGATTTAGGCAACGTTCCTGTTTTTATCGTTACCGTTTTTTCCATGCTTTCTCCTGTTTCATTGGTCAAAGTCACTGTAACTTCATTCTCCGTATCCGCGTATAAACCTAAAACTGGAATACTGTGGGCCGTCGTGTATTCGCTAAAACTATTTTTGATCGTACTTTCCTCATCCTTGCCTGCCACGGAAATATCGACCTTCATCGCTTCATCCGTTTGAAAAAGCAGCAATGCCGAAAGCGGACTGGCATCGTATGGATCAAGCTTCACATAAATATTCTCTTCATTGTATTCACCGCTGTCTAGAAGCGCTTGGTACTCTGCTTCTTCGTCATCCTGATCCTCTTTCCACTCCGAATTCAAAGTCACGGAAAGTTCTTCCGCCTCCACGTCATTCGATACCGAGCCGCTTACTCCGCAGCCAGCTAAACAAATGCTCATTCCAAGAAAACAGGTCACCTTTTTTAATGTTGTCTTCATTTGCATTCTCCTTATGCTCATTTTTTTGCGGGAAAACTTGGTGTTTCGTTTCGAACTGCTTTCTCCAATTTATTTTCACTCGCACATTCATCAACTAGCAAAGTTGGACGAGCATCCCCTTAAGATACTTGACTGAACTCTTGGTTTTTCAACTCATACACCACATCGCACGCTTTGGCGACTTCCTGTTCGTGGGTGACTAAGATGATACATTTTTTTTGCTCATGGGCGATCTCTTGGAATAGCCTGACGATCTCACCTGAAGTCGCTTCATCAAGATTTCCAGTCGGTTCATCGGCAACGATTAATTCATGCTCGCAGCATAAAGCCCGCGTTATCGCGACCCGCTGCTGCTGACCGCCAGATAATAAGGTCACTTTTTTCTCGGCTAATTCCTTGCCGATGCCGACCTTTTCCAAATTAGCTAAAGCGTAGGCTTTTTTATCGGCCTGCTGACTTTTTGCGATCTCCATTGCCGTAACTACATTGTCTACTGCTGATAAATACGGCAATAAGTTATATGCTTGGAAGACAATCGAAACATCCTTGCGGCGATACTCTCGCAGACCGATTTTTTTCAAGGAAACATCATCATAAAGAATCTCCCCGCTTTTCGGTGTATCCAATCCTGCGATCAAGGAAAGAAACGTCGTCTTCCCTGATCCGCTCGTGCCTAAAATAGCGTACATTTTGCCCTTTTCAAAAGTCAGATTGACCTTTTCAAACAATGGGCCATTGTTTTCATACCAGTAACTTAAATCCTTCGTTGATAATGTCATAAAGATTTCTCCTTCTTCTTATTAATGTATTTATTTTTCCAAAATCGGGAAAAATAAGTTCGATTTTCATGCCGTATATCATCCAACTATGTGCTTGGTTTTTTGATTTGCTTAACTTGTGCTTTCGTCCTTCGATTCAAATAAACTGGGAAAAGTTGGACTGACATCCTTCTTCTTATTAATGTATTTATTTTTCCAAAATCAGGAAAAATAAGTTCGATTTTCATGCCGTATATCATCCAACTATGTGCTTGGCTTTCTGATTTTCGTGACTTGTGCTTTCGTTCTTCGATTCAAGCGAACTGGGAAAAGTTGGACTGACATCCTTCTTCTTATTAATGTATTTATTTTTCCAAAATCAGGAAAAACAAGTTCGATTTTCATGCCGTATATCATCCAACTATGCTCTTAGCTTTTTGATTTTCTTAACTTGTGCTTTCGTTCTTCAATTCAAATGAACTGGGAAAAGTTGGACTGACATCCCTTCATTTACGAAATCAAGATTTTCTTCGGATTCAATCGCAGGATTCCCGCTGAAGATAGAACGATCGAGAATAAACTGATGCCTAATCCGATACCTGCTAAACTGAGAATTTCCATTGGCTTCACAGAGATATTCAGCTCTTGGATTTCCTCTGTTTGAGTAAATGGATTGCTGGTCATTTGTCTGCCGCCAGGTCCGCCGTTTCCGCCACCAGGCGCTTGACCTTGTCCCGGTCCGCCATTGCCTGCGGCATCCGCTTGCCCTTCCGCATTTTGCGTCGTGGTTGTTTGTTGGCTCAATAACTGATTTCCCACAGCATTTCCGACAATATTTCCGCTGGCTGCGGCGATCCCTAATGCAAAGATCATGCAGACAAAAATTTCAACGAAAAATTGTGAAATGACTTTGACCCGTGATTCGCCTAATGAAAGCAAGACGCCGATCTCATATTTCCGTTCGCGGATCGACAGCATAATGATCAGCGTCAAAATAATCACGCCGGCCGCCGCTACTAAAAGCACGATGTTTTTCGCGAAGCTTGAAACATTATTTAACGGCTGCAGCATTTGCTGATACATTTGGTCGTTAGTCTCTAAACTAAAGGTATCTGTATCGATCAATTTATTGGCTTGCTTAACGAAGCTTTCCATGTCTTTTGGATCGTCTAAGTTATAAACTGCTGAATCGATGGTTTTGCCATCTGAACCTGTCAAAGTATTGACCATTGTATAAGAAGAGAAGATCGTATTCACTGGATTCATAAAGTTGAATCGAGCGCCCATGCTGTCGCCGGAATCACTGGTTTTATAGATCCCTTTAATCGTCACTTCCACGTCTTTATCATCTGTATCCTTGATTTTGAATGTATCACCGACACTTAGCTCATTGGCCTCTGCCAAGCTTTGTTCGATCAGTACATTATTTGTTCCCTCATCATCAGAAGTGATCGCCTTCCCTTCCACCAGACTGGCCGTGCCAGAAGAAAAATCGCTGTAAGAGCTGCTTTGAGAAACACCTTTGATTTGGAAATCACCTTGGCTCATACCTCCCGGTGCCCCTTGTCCGCCAAAACCAGCGGCCTGCTCATCAGAGGAAGTTTCCTCTTCACTGTCGCTTGAGATGGGTGTGATTCCAGAGCTCTTATCGGCTGAGGTGCTTGCTTCAAATGAATAGGATTTAACATTTGAAAGCTTGGCGATTTTTTCCGCATCACTCAAATTAACTGGTGTGCGTTCAAAGCTGCCTGGATCAGGTCTTGTTTCTTCTTCCGTATCTGAATCAGATTTCTGGCCAAACATCGCCTCCCGATTCGTTGATAAGGTGACGGTTGCCCCGACACTCTTTTTCGCATTCGTTGTCGCCAGCTCGGCGCCGCTGCGGATCGTCAAACCCGCTAGAACAAAAATTAAGATAGCTGAAAAAACGGCGATCATAATGACGCTGCGTCCTTTCTTGGCCCAAAGGCTTTGTGTAGCCCGTTTGATGTAATTCATACTGCTTCCTCCTCTAGTTGCTTAGTAATTCAAAATCTATTTAACAAAATACTTCTAAAACTTGATACCACAGGGATTCAAGCATGTTTTTAGCTGGTCCCCCCTATGCCGAACTAAATCTTGTTATCTTAGGTGGCGTAGCGAACACTTTACAATGAGCATCATTGAGCTACAGTGCCTGTTCTGACGCGATTATTTGCTGAGCTTTTAATGTCAGAACGCTCAATGATGGAGGCTCGTTGTCAAGTGCACTGGTTATTACGGCTGAAGTTTTTCATAGATTTTTTTGAGTTACCGTTGCTTCGTCATCCTTCATGTGACTGCTTGTAGAATAGTCAAGCTGGCTTAACTTAAACTTAAGCGCAGCAAAAAAAGTTTTAAGGTTGATTTAGGAAAGCATGGTACACTGGAAGCGGAATAAGGATAGGAGGAAACAATCCATGATCAACTTATTAATCGTAGAAGATGAAGTAACTCTTTCAAATAATATAAAAGAAATTTTGGCCGACCTCGGCGAAATCACGCAGGTCTATGATGGCGAAGAAGGCTTGTTTGAAGCAGAAAGCGGGATGTATGACCTGATCTTGCTGGATCTGATGCTGCCGGAGAAAAATGGCTATGAAGTCTTAGCGGAGCTGCGGGAAAAAAATATCCAAACTCCTGTATTGATCTTAACCGCCAAAGATGCGTTAGAAGATAAAGTCACCGGTTTTCAAAAAGGGGCCGATGACTATTTGACGAAACCTTTTTATCGCGAAGAGCTGATCCTGCGGGTCAAAGCTTTATTGAAGCGCTCGTTGGGACTTTTCGCTGAAAATCAATTAGTCTATAAAACGATCACCTGCAACCTCGCGACTAAGGAAGCCTCCTTCGACGATCAGATCCTGCCGATTCAAGGAAAGGAATTTGATCTTTTGGTCTACTTCATCCAAAATAAAGGCGTGATCTTGACGAAGGAGCAGATTTTCGATCGGATTTGGGGCTTTGATTCTGATACGACGATCACCGTCGTGGAGGTCTACATGAGTCATTTACGAAAACATTTGAAGCCGGCAGGTATCGACCAGCTATTTAAAACACTGCGCAACGTCGGCTATATCTTACAAAAGGATTGACGCTATGAATACCGAAATATCAAGAAAGCAACGTTTAAAATTTTTCTTCATCAATGTCGCCGCCTTCGCGGGGATTTTCCTTCTGCTGGGCTTTATTACCTTGCAGCTGCTGCAAAGCTCGGCCTATCGCCAAACGGATTATTCCTTAGAGCAAATGGCAAAAAATGATCGGCTGATTGAAATGGAAATTAATCGCTATCAGCAAAACAACCCTTTTTTATCACAAATACCGGATGATCAGCGAATGATCAAAGGTCCTGATGGCAACAACCGTTTCAATACTCAAATTATCTTATGGTCAAAGGATGGCGAAATCTTAAACAAAGAAGTGCTGGGCGGTCGATTCACTGAATTGGAGAATTTGACTTTGGATAAGAAACAGTTGAATGCCATTCAGTCCTTGAGCTTGGAAAATTCGGCTGACAGTGCACAAAAATTAGCCTTTCATTCCTATACGATCAGGGCCGATCATGAAGACAACGGTGTTGCGTATATCCAATTTTTAGCCAACACTAATCAAATCGCCGACTCGATGAAAAATTTTGAGATGACCTTGATTCTTTGTATGGTAGTCTTTTGGCTGATTTCAATCGGGATTAGTTTCTATATTTCCAAAATGAATATGCGCCCTATCATGAATGCTTGGCGCAAGCAGCAGGAATTTGTCGAAAATGCTTCTCACGAATTGCGTACGCCGTTAACGATCATTCAAAATAGCCTGCAGCAACTATTCACCCGACCGGATCACACGATTTTAGAGGAATCCGAACCAATCGCCCAAGCACTGAATGAGACGCGGCGAATGAATAGCTTGACTGAAGACCTGCTGACTCTGGCTCGCAGTGATTCCAACCAGCTGCTTTTGCACAAAGAAGCTGTGGAACCAAAAATCTTCATCAAGCAGTTGGCTCAGCCTTTCCAAGAGATTGCCGAAATGAACAACAAACAGTTCGTGCTGGAAAACTACGCGGATCAACCCATGATGATCGACGAGAAACGCATCCATCAGGTTTTGGTGATCCTGTTGGATAATGCATTAAAATATACCGAAGACAAAGAAAAAATCATTCTGCAATCCGAAATATCCAATGACAATTGGCTGATCGAGGTCAAAAACAACGGTCCCTCCATCAGTGACGAAGACAAAAGACACATCTTCGAACGCTTCTACCGCGAAGACCGCTCCCGCTCCAAAGAAACCGGCGGCTACGGTCTCGGCCTTGCCATCGCTAAACAAATCATTACTCAACATAAAGGCAAGCTGACAGTACGTGATTGGGAACCAAGAGGCGTCGTGTTCCAGATCCGTTTGCCGATGAAATAAATTCACAGCACGAAAAAAGCAAGCCTCTATCAAAAAAGAGACTTGCTTTTCTGTTATTAACATTCTGCTAAATCCAGCCAAACTTGCGACAGGCATTATAGATCCCGTCATCAACATTTCGATCGGTCACATAATCCGCCTTTGACTTCAATTCATCCACCGCATTTCCCATCGCAATACTGGTCCAAGCTTTATCAAACATCACCAGATCATTCACGTCGTCACCAAAGACTACGACATCCTTTTGCGGTCTGCCAAAATAATCCAAAACATCAAGGATTCCTTGCTTCTTATTATCGTGCTGGCACATAATATATTCAGGCACAAACCGCAGCTTCGCAAAGCTCTTCGGCTCAGGGATCAAATGATCCTGCTCCTTAGACAACGCCAAATAAAACTTATAAATATTCTCCACTTCAGCGATGTTAAATGCCGAATCAATGAAATACTCCGTCGGCTCCTGTCTTGGTCCAACCTGTTGTCTAAACAAATCATTCTGAGCATAGACCTTCTCCGAATCATCAAGTGCGACCAACACACCGATCCCTTTTTCCTCAGCCTGCCGAATAACCGCTACCGCTTCTTCTTTATCCAGCGGCGTATTTTTCACCAATTTATTTTCGATCACGACACCCATGCCGCCTGAACAAACCATATTTTCCAGCCCAAGCTCATCCAACAAGTTGCGACATTTGTAATGCGCACGCCCTGTTGCGATCGAAACAAAGTGTCCGTTCTCCTGCAAAAGCTCCAACGTTCGCTTCGCACTAGGCACAATTTCCCTCGTCTTTCGATCCGTCAGCGTTCCATCAATATCAAAGAAAAAAAGCTTTTTCTCCATTTTCCACCCGCTCCTTCAATTTCATCACACTCGTGACTTATTGTATCATACCCGGGAGGATGGGAAATCTCCTTGACTGCATCAGTGAAAAGTAAAAAATCAATGTGAATGCTTCGTATTCCGATCCAAAAACACTATCCATAAAGCCTCCTTCCTCTTTTGAGTAATTAAGAGAATTTTTAATCCACGAATCCATCGGAATATGTTAAACTCAGACAAAAGCATAAAAAGAGGAGAATTCTTGTGACTGAATATACTGGCTTCGACAAAATTTATCGCGACATCGTCATGGATATCATTGAAAACGGCACGGATCAAGACCCTGCTTTAGTTCGGGCAAAATACGCTGATGGCAGCCCTGCCCCCACTCGTTTTATTCAAGGCGTCAACTTTAAAATCACACCAGCCGACGGTATCCCGATTTTGAAATCAAAGCGCGTGTTTCAAAAAACACCTTTGATCGAATTGGAATGGATCTGGCAAGAATTGTCCAACGACGTAACGTGGCTGCAAGATCATAAATGTAAAGTTTGGAACGAATGGGCCGATGAAAACAATACGATCGGTAAAGCGTACGGCTACCAATTGGCCAAAAAATGCCGCAAGCTGCCGGATCACGAAGAAAAACTAAACCAAGTCGAATACGTTTTGCATCAGCTAGAAAACAATCCCGGCTCACGCCGCATCATGACTAGTCTGTGGGATGTGGACGATTTAGACGATATGACCTTGGAACCCTGCGTTTGGGCAACTAACTGGAAGGTTAACAATGGCGTACTTGACCTCCACGTTAAGCAACGTTCAGCCGACATGGCTCTAGGACAACCGTTCAACACCTACCAATACGCAGTACTGCATCGCTTGATCGCTGATCAATTAGGCTTCGAACTGGGCACGATGCACTGGTGTATCGATGATGCCCACGTCTACGACCGACATATCGATGCCTTAAAAGAACAATTGTCGCAACCAGTTCCAGATAGCGAGCCAACACTAGTCTTACCAGATAAATATGACGAAAATGGTAAAGAACGTTCATTCTTTGAACGACGGTTATCTGATGTGAAGCTGGAAAATTATGAAAATAATGGCGTGTTTAAATATGAGATAGCGGAATAACTAAAATTTGAACTAAACTTCAAATTTCACTAAAAACAATCGATTTTTGAAGTCAATTTCATTTTTGAATACTTTAGAAAACAAAAAGAGCAGTAAACGATTTTTGACAATCGTTTACTGCTCTTTTTATCTATTAACTAATCCCAATAGCTCGGCCATCCCACTCCTTAGTAAAGTCGGTGATCGATACCCAAGCCATCGCGCCACGATCGTAGGTTTTATTTGGACCGCCCGATCCAGCCTTCGCGCTTGAGCTATAGTACAACGGATCGTACACTAAGAACTTATTGTCCTTGTATCCAGCAATGACCTTGCAGTGATTGCGGATCGTATTGGCTTGATAAGAAGAATAGCCATAATATAAAACAGGATTACCATTGATGATCCGATCAACGATGTTTTGTGTGCTGACATTGCTGATATTTGAGACATTGCTATACCATTTCTTTGCATAATTCGCCAATGAGCCCGGTGTGATGACCCAGCCGAATCCAGCGCCGGAATAAACATTGCCCTTTTGTCCGCCCTTGTCAAATGTTCGCGATACTGGTGCGATTGGTTGAGCACCGCCTAGCGTGTACCAAGAAATTCCCTCGTTTCTCCAACCCGCTTTTAATAGCGAATTCCGTTCACTCAAAAGCATCGTATAATTGTGAGAACCCGCACCTCTTGAATTCGGATTAAAGACACGATTTGAGTCTTTTTAGATTAGTATTATTGTGCTAAACCTTTTTATTTAACTATATTTTAGCGTGAACCTCATCTATTCTTCAAAACTCCTTTATCTGATGTAAGACTAAAATGTCCATCAAAAAAAATGATTAGTTTATATAGCACGTTTATTTATCGGGACTAAGTAGAGCAAAATCCTTCTATAAACATTTGGAAATAAAAGTGCCGGTTAATATGCATAATCATATCACTGTGATTTTTGGAGTTTAAACCTATGATTGGTTTCAAGTTATTGAAATTAGTCATTAAAAACTTTATTTAAAAAAGACTCATCTATATTTTGATCAATGCCTAAATCTTCAAACATCGCTGAATAAATAGCAATTAATTTTTCGTTTGCAATAGAAGCATCACTGTTGGTATTTGATAAATAATCATACATTTTCTTAGTAGCGTCAATGACTTTTTTAGAGTCATAAAAAGTAGCAGTGACACCGTTCATAGCTGCTGAGTATTCTTTTGAACGAACATCATAACGATAGCTTATCATCTGTACCAGAACATCGTATTTCTTCTTCCACAGATCATAATCTCTATTTTGTTTCTCAATTTTTTCCTGAAAAATCTGATTCTGCTGGTTCAACTTTTTTGAATACCAAAGGGATATCCCAACACCTAATAGTCCTAACAAACCTCCTAGAATACCATCAATCGACATAGACATGCCCCTCCCACCTAGATTAATCATTCAAGTATAGCATACTTACTTTCTTATATTTCGTAGCTTTTTTTACTCATCGAATCATAAAAGAGTGCTCACAATTGAACACTCTTCCTAACAAACCTGTCATTCTTCACAAATGGCAAGACATCCTCCGTCAACTGATCAACTTCTTCTATTTGTCGAATCATTTCTTCTGGCAGTTCAGGATTCATCCCTCCGCAAATCGCCGCCCTGATTGCTCGATGGTATCTGTACCCCAGCCAAGCGAGGCACTTAATTGTGCCGCTTTTAGTGGATCACCTTTAGCTAACTCAACGATGACAAAAGCGCTTGGGATCGTTTCCATTAGTTTGACTGTCTGGTCTCTAATATTTTCGATATCGGCAATTGGACTTAATTTGATTTATTTTTTCTATTACAAACTAGACACGTATTCTGATTAATAAGCGATTCAAGGATGTCGGAAAGAAAAACACCGATAAATGATTGTTGTTAAAATAGACAAGCGAGCTTAGATTAAGCACACCTCCTTTGTCTTTATGTTTCAGGCATTTGCATTTACTATCGAACAGGAAAAGGTTTCGCTTCACGGGACTTTATACCAGCTCTAACATTCTTTTTAATTACACTTAACAATCCTTTCCCTTTTCCATTATCAATATAGAAAAAATTCTATATTGATAATGGGATTAGTCTTCGCGTTGGCTTATTACAAAACCGGAAGACTGGAAGTTTCAATTATGGTTCATTTTTTCAATAACGCTATAGGCGCGATCGCAATGATTTTGATGCAGTAATTTTGGGCAGCTAGGAGCTGTCTTTTTGTTGTTCTGCGAAGGATTTTGACGAGAAAGTAGAATCAATAAACAGCAGGCAACATGAGAGTATTAAAAGAAATCGAATGTAGGGAACAAGCGCAATAGATCCTACCATAAACTGACGAGCATTTCACCGTCTTCTATTGCTTCTCGTACAAATAGGTCTTCACTGTTACCACCCCTCCTATTTTGTATGCCCTTCTTATCCTGTTCGAAGCAGAACTTAGTGTAGAGAAAAGTACCAAGTATCCTAGTTTACTTGGGGCAATACAACTTAAGTCTTATTGAATAAGAAAAAATTGAATGCTATCATCGCTTTATATATAATTTGCATTTGGATTAAGCATTGACTAGTCGTTTTTTCTAAAACACTTTTTTTCTGGTAAAGCTTATTTCATAAATAAGAAAAGCTTCGATTTCGATCGGTTGACTATCGTGACTTGTCATATCTGACTATTCAATGGAACTAGATCAGAACAGGATCATGCCAATGCCAGATGTAACTTGTCCAAATTATTTTAAACGTACAGCGAGCAGCTCAACTAGCTAGATTACCTAAAAAAGGGGCATGACATGGAAAAAAGAAAAATAAATAAGTTAATCAGCTTCAACTCACCAGTTATTTTAGGCCTGGCGATAGCATCGTTTATCGTACTGATTCTAAATGTAGTGACGAATGGAGAAATCAACAAATTATTTGCCGTATACTATTCATCCTGGGCAGACCCAATGATGTATTTACGCCTATTCACCCACACACTTGCCCATCAGGATTTGAGCCATTATTCGGGAAACTTTCTACTACTATTAGCAGTTGGACCATTAGTGGAAGAAAAGTATGGCAGTAAAAATGTGTTGATCATGATACTGACTACATCTGCAATCATCGGCTTGATCAATGTCATTTTCTTTCCGCGTACAATGCTTTTGGGCGCAAGCGGCATCGTGTTTATGTTTATACTGCTAGCATCCTTCGCTAACATGAAGGATGGCAGGATTCCCCTTACAGTTATTTTGGTAGGCACGCTTTATATCGGAAATGAAATCGTAAGCGATGTGCTATCCAATGACAATATTTCGAGAATGGCCCATATCATTGGCGGCTTGTTAGGTGCATTGTTTGGATACCTGTACCATACGAACGGACTTCAAAGTAAGAAGGGAAAGTATCGTTATTAAGAGGCTTAGACTAAAATCAGTGGAACAACAAGGATTGCATTCTATACGACATCCTTAACAACTATTTAGTAAACAATTATCCATTATCAGCTGACATTCAAGTCATTTCTAAACAAAAAACAAGCTCAACTTAAAGCCCTCATTTCTAAAACGAGGCTTTTGAGATGAGCTTGTTTTTATGGATTTGAATGAAATAATGATTTTTTTGGAGACATAGCTACAGTTATGTCTCCAAACTTTGAAAAGTGGGATAATACTTACGTTCCAAAAATTCTCCGCATTACAACTTTTCATATTGATTCAAACTTTCTCTTTTTTTGCTTCATTAAGAGCTTTTCGAAGCTCATCGTCCACGGCATAAATATATAAGCCGTTAACACCCCGAGTTAGTAAGACATTCAACTCATTCTTAAGCAGAAAATCAGAAATATCCAGTTTTTCGCCATTTTTCCCCTTGCGCATTTCGACAGCCTTCTTGTTTTTGCTTGCCGTTTTATCAAAAATTATTTTCCCATTTCGATATTTTACTGATGGACCAATAATAATGCCCGCGTAATTAAGATCAAACCCTTGAATCGTAAAAGTAGATCCAACTTCTCCAATTGTTTGAGGCTGCTCCGCCCAAGCACGATTGCGATTTTTTCGTTTCTCTTGACGGGTTTGTGGAAGCTGCAAGTTCCAAGGTAACTGCCAATCTCCGATTTTTACATTCCAGTAATCTTCATTTTCTGGCTTTTTCTTATCTATATATGCCCAATCAAAGGTTGCTAGAATACGAGAAATACCAGATTCCTCATTCCGGGCTTTCCTTTGAATCTCTTGATACATTTCATCAGGATTATCAAATATTTCAATCGCATATTTTTTAGAGTCAACAGGGATATTTTCGATTGTCCCGTTATCAATAAGGTTTCGAATCCAGTTTACAGTTTCCTTATCCGCATTAATTCGTAATTGATTTTCAAGTTGGATGTGATTTCCATTGAGATTCGCTTCTTGGATCATCATTGTCATATCTTCCACATCCCAATACTGTTCCCGAGAAAGAATCTGATTACGATCAAGTACTGCCACAACTACTTTAGCTCGTTTTAAAATATCTCTAAGCTGATTTTGACCTTGGTAGGAGTATTTTCCTTGAGTCCATAATAAGTGAGCTTCATCAACAATAACAATATCTACCTTCTCATCTTCTGAATGATTATTAATGAATCTCGTCGGTTTTGAAACAACGTCCGGATTTCTTTTTGACAAAATCCCTAGCTTTGAAGCAATTTGTTCATAAACCTTTAGCTGTTGATCATGATTGACTAATAAATATTGACTCGTATTCTGAAGTACTATATTTTCGGAGTCTTCTAAAGAAAGCTGATTTAATTCATAAAACAGACTGCTCATCAATACTGTTTTCCCAGACCCAGCCTCACCCTCAACGATGATTAATTGACCTTCTCTGTTTCGGTTTAACGCCTCAGTTACCTTAAGAATGATATCCTCACGAGCGTTCATTTGTTCTCTAGTTAACTTGTGAAAAGGTGAGGCTTTAAAAATAGCTGAATCCCGAATTATTCTTTCAAGCGGAAACAACTCTTTATTTTTCCGTTGGAGCTTCTTCCAAATTTCCGAAAAAATACTTCCTAGTTCTTCTGAAGTATAATAATCATTCTGCGGATTTGTTCTGCGATTATTTAAATTCTCAACCGCTTCAACACTCGACAGATACTGCATTAAACGATTTTCTATATCTAAGGTTAAAGATTTGTTGAAATGCTCATGACCTATTACAAACATCTTGGCCTGATCAGAATTTGATAGCTCCTGCCAATCATCACGAAGCTCCTTTAAATGCTCAATAGTACGCCGCTTAATATCATTCGTTTCCCCAATGTAAACGGAATACTTCGATGGAGTCTTCTTATCGTTTACGATATAAACCGTTGGATAACCAAGCATCACCTTTTGTTCTTTCTTCCCTTTACTCTGAATCTTCCCTTCTAAATGATTCAGAGATTCTTTTGAATAATCAACTTCATAGATAATTGGTTTTGATACTTCCATGCTACACCTCAACAACTTTTTTTCTGATATTGATTTAATTATAACATTTCGAAGTATGTGTAACTATGATAGTATTGATCCTTTTCATCTTAAATAAAAACGATCTCTCAACTTCATTTCATAAGTTATTCTCTTATGAGAAGTATTATTCTGCAGACTACGCATAAATGAGCCACATATCTGCTTGTTCCTTAAATGAGTATTATTTTAACCTCGTAATTTATATTGTATTCGTTTTTTTATCAGTAATATCTCTAAGCTTTCTATCATTATTATTTAGTATTACTTTCTATGAACTCGATTAAAACTCTCAACTTTATCTCTTTGTGCAATTTCTGGATTGATAATTGATCCTATTACAAGTTTACGGCGAGACATTAAAAAGTTCATATCTTCTAAGTGAGTTTCTTCAATTTCAAAACGTTCCTTTTGGTTTTCTGCTTGTTTTATTACGCGTTCTTCAATCCAAAAATAAAAAGATTCTGAAGAGTAAACGGGCAAAGCACAACCATTCTTCATTTCTATTTTTATATCTCTCCCTTTAACATCAACCAACTGTCCATGGTTCTTTTCAAAATAGGATACGAAATCGTGAGATGAAACAATATTCGTGCCTGAATTATTGATATAAGTACCCGTGTACACGTTAGTAATAATCATTTTTTTTATCTCCATATTTTTAATTTCTATTTCTAACTCTTCTTCAATAGATTTTCTATTTTTTTCATCAGTATAATAATCTACTAGTCTGTTCAACTGAAAAGTTGCACTATCAATGTTCTCCTTAAAAAGAGCCAGTTCTCGTTCATTCATTGGATGTAACCAATGTTTAATCTCACAAAAATAAATAGTTTTATCTAATGAAAAAACTAAATCACATTGATAGTCACCATTTGTATTTTTTACATATCTTTGTTTTGGACATACGTATTTAATTTCCTTTTCCGATAAAATTGAGTAGATATACTGTTCAAATTCTGTTCCTTTTTCACCAATATCTATGTTTAACCTAGAAAAATTAGTTACAATACAACTAGCTGGCTCTGGACTTATGCCAATTTGAGGAAGAATGAGGAAACTTGAATCTTCAAGTTTTATTAGTGGCGTTTCAAGTAAATCGTTCGAATCATAATCAAAGGTTAAAAATTCGATCAGTCTTTCTGTATATCTGCGTTCAATTCCTTCTTCAATGAGTAAGTTTGTTAATTGGTATTTTTTTAAATTAATCAAATTTTTATCAGTCATTTTTTTTGCTGATTTTCTGTATATTTTTTGCAATATCTTATTATGGCTTACTTTATTCACAGCACGGTAAGCCTTGATATAATTGTCTAGAGGAATACCATCAAATTTTTTTTTACAATCGTTCAAATAGGAAACTTTTTCTAAGAATTCTTCAGCATCTTTTACATAGTTAGATTGCTCAAGAGGTGATTGATTTTTTAGGGATTCCTCATAAACTTGTCTAGCGAATTTAGCATTTCTTGCATCATAGAAGTTACTTTTTGAAATCATAAGATTTAAATTGTCTACGCACTTATTTAGGGACGTACAGATAGTTCCATCAGAATTATAAAATACTTCTAAATCAGAATAACTCCATAAATCAAATAATGTCTCTATCTGATTTTTTATGCCTATACTCACAAAATGTTCATAGCTATTTTCAATACTACTTCGATTAACTTTCTTTATTATCATTGGATATTTTTTGTATTTAAAATATTTTATAATTGTCGAACTTGAAAGTATAATTACTTCGTGTAAATGCCCGTACAAGTCTGGTTCACCACGAAATAGAGCCGAATGAGAAACATCTTCTAAATTCTCATTCATAGCAATCAGAAAAGACATGAACTTATCTTCATCACAAACTAAATTGTCAACTACCTGCATATAATGGATATAGTAATCATGGTAAATCTTGTTAAATATCATTGCCTCATCCATAAATTTTAAGAACTCTTTTTTATTTTTTACTTCATTAGATAGATTGTCTATAAATTCAAGAAAATATTTATTTCTAGATTTTCCTGATCCATACAAATCAACCGACACTTTCGAGATTTTTAAATACCTAATTAATTCATTCATTTCCCCATTTTCACAAAGTGAATTCAATTTGCTATAAAATTTACTTGGATTACATTTTAATACTTCCTCAATAGAACGAATACCTTGCTTTTTTTCCAAAAATTCCATCTCCTAATAATTATTTAGGTATTTTCTCTACATACCTATTCTTACAAATCCAACACAACCTTATCTACGATCCTTTAATTTCACATTTCTCTCATTACTTACATTGTATTTCACTTCAACATCCACTAAATAATAGACGACATGCTGCAAGTCCTCTTCTGTTACATCTGCCTCAATTGCACTTGTTGTTTGTTTATACCTAAGTTTGACAACGTTCCCTTTTTTAAAACTATCCGGGTCCTCTGTTTCAAATAATGCTTGATCTAAATAGCTGTCAACCAACACCACATAAGACTTCTCTCCTATGGTTCGAACACTCGTAACAAAGAAATAGTCGGTCCGTGTTTGAACAGGATTTCTACCTAGAAGTAAGTCCAAGGACTGTACTTTTCTTGGATTTGAGATAGCCACTCTTTCCTCATCCTCATTGAACAAGTCCATAGGTGTTACTTGATCTAATTCATCATAAGTAAAATTGATAATCTCATCTTTTTCGTATTTCAATTTCGTTTTAGTATCCCACTGTAAAAGTGTACCACTAGAAATATCTTGAAAAATCACACTGTGACCATAATAGGCCTTAGATGCTCCCATAGGAACTCTATTATCAATACTGATTACTTTTGCTATTGTGTATTTTCTCATACCATCACCTACTATCAATTTCTTCTCGCTACCTACGCGGACAAGTCAAACTAAAAGCGGTTTTTATTTATGAATAATCGCTTTTCGCTTATCTCCTTAAACCCGTTTGCAAATGTCTAAACATGTTCATATCCCGAGGAAAACACTTACATTTCGCTATCCGATATTTATACTGATAAGTGAAGAAACAGTGGCCACATCGTTCTTCTAATCAAAGATAGATCTTAACGCTTCACTTAGTAATAGTTCGAATTGATTCAGCGTCGTTCCAAAGAAAAGGTTGGGCTGGTACGCAGACAAGACTCGCAGGGCATATGTTTCCGTGCTAATGGTCAAAGTTGCTAACTGTCCTATTTTTGAATTTTTCTCGCCAACAAATGCGATCAGATCAATATGATGGTCCTTCGCCATTTGGGCGAGATCAGCTAAACGAAAGGTATCTCCTGAGTTAGAGACAATAAAAATCAGCACATCCTTTTCAACGTTTTCCCGCAGGAACTCAAGATGACTATTAGCCGTTGCTCGGAAGCCATAAAGATTCAGTGTTTCAGAAAAATGATTCGCGATATTTTGTGAAAAGCCTGAGCCTAGGATCATGATTCGTTTCTCTCGATACTCAGTTAATAGGCGTACAAATGCGTCTCTTTCTTCATCTGAGAAATTCTTCGTCAGATTCGTTGCTAATGGTTTACTTCCATATGCGAAGACCAGTTCACTATAACCGGAATACCCGATTTTTTTCGCCATATTGACGATGGTCGCGGTTGAGACATAAGAGGCTCTGGCGACATCGCGAATGCCTAAATCTCTTAGTGAATCACGATTTTTATCCATAAAACGTAAAACGGCTGCTTCTGAATCATTCAACTGATACTTATCAATCAACGTTTCAGTATCCATAAGATCCACCTCAAATTCTTTAGTTAGGAGTATTATAACATGACAAAAAATAATTTTATTCAAGATCCATGGGCAAAAATGACGACACGAAATGGCCTTCAAGGTGATGAAGTCATCTCAGCATTACAGAAATCAATCCGCAGAGGAAAAGAAAAAGCGGCCTGCGAATTTGCCTATGAAATGTATATTACCTCACCTCAGTTTGAAGAGAAACTATGGAGACGTTTATTAGCCATCAGCGTTGAGGATGTAGGAATGGGAAATCCGTATGCAGCCATTATGATCAACAACTTAAATCAGATGCGCAAAGAATTTCAATATAATGAATCTGATCGGGCAATGTTTTTCTTTCATGCCATTCGTTACTTATGCGATTCAGAAAAGGATCGTTCATCCGACCTGCTCAAGAATATCGTGATAAAAAGCTTCGCCATGGGGTATGTGCCTGAAATACCAGACATCGCGTTGGACAAACACACCACGCGTGGACAAGAAATGGGACGCGGATCAGAACATTTTTTACATGAAGCAAGCAAAGTCATTCCTCAAGCAAAGGTCGAAAATGACTATAAAGAACAATATGAAGAAATCATAAAAAAATATGACCCGCAGCATGTCGTGCCAAGTACCTTTGTTTTCAATCCTTGGCAAGTATAGGAGGAAATATCATGGAAAATTCTACAGTCATAACGAAGCTTAATGATTTGCTTAGCCCTTTTGCAGCAAAAATCGGGAATCAGCGACACCTTAAAGCAATCTCGAGTGGAATGATGTTTGGGCTGCCCTTTATCGTGATTGGATCATTTTTTCTGATTTTTGCGAATCCACCGATTAACATAGATCAATACAATCCTGCGACAGCCAATTTTTTTATGAAATTCATGGCTGGTTGGAAGGATTTTGCGGTAGCCAATTATGATTTAATCACCGCTCCCTACAATTTGACCATGGGGATCATTGGACTGATCAGCGTTTTCGGAATCGCCTTCTCCCTTGCCAGTGAATACAAGATTAACCCAGCCATGAATGGGATGGTGGCCTCCGTCATTTTCCTGATGGTATGTACTCCGGTTAAAGAGGGAAACATCAACCTGAATTACTTAGGAACAAATGGGCTGTTCGTTGCAATCATCATTGGTTTGCTTGTGGTGGAAGTAAACAGGATCTTTGAAGTAAAAAATATCAAATTAAAATTGCCGGATACTGTACCACCCATGGTTGCCACCTTCATCAACACGCTCGTTCCACTATTAACGAACATCATCCTTTTTTATGGAATTAATCTGATTTTCTTAGTCACAACAAAAAAGATTTTTCCTGAAACGGTGATGGACGTTTTGACACCGGCAACGAATATCGCTGGAAGTCTCGGTGGTTTCTTACTGATCGTGACCCTAGGAAATATCTTATGGTTGTTCGGTATTAATGGTTCATCGATCATTTTCCCGATCGTCTTTACTCTAGGGATGGCGCAAACAGGACTGAATGCTGAACAAATGTCTAACGGGGAAACGATGACTCACCTAATGAATCTACAAATGTTTCGTATTTCAGTTTTAGGTGGTGCGGGTGGAACCCTAGGTTTAATTATTTTGATGATGCGAAGTAAAGTCTCAGAATACCGAACAATCGGGAAACTATCCCTGATCCCTGGCATTTGTTCAATCAATGAGCCAGTCATTTTTGGACTTCCAATCGTTTTTAATCCGATTCTGGCTATTCCATTTTTACTAACACCGATTGTTTCCTTGCTACTGACTTATTTCGCTCAAAGTATCGGTTTGATTGGAATTGGATTTATCGTTGATCCTTCCTTCACCCCGTTCTTTGCACAAGCGTATCTTTCAAGTATGGATTGGCGAAATATCGTCTTCTGTTTAGTGTTGATCCTAATTAGTGCTATTATCTACTATCCATTCTTTAAGGTTATGGAGAATAATAAAACCAAACTGGTGGATGAAGAGCTGTAGGATACATCCTACCTTTAAATACAAGTTAGCTCAATTATTGATTCTGATAATTGAGCTATTTAACTAACCTTTTGCAGAAAAGTAGTCTACTCCCTCTAAACAAAAACGAAATAGTCAAATCTGCTCATAAATTTTCTACGCAAGTTCTAAGAAAATATCTCGAAAAAAGACCGAACACCAATAATACGTGTTCGATCTTTTTTAATTTAACCTAGCTTTTCCAAAACCTTCGCTATCTCATCCAAAACTTCTGGATCAACTTCATTTTTTTCTAATTCCTGCAACAAACTAATCGTCTCATCAGGTGCTTTTTTTGTCAGCTGACCTAATGCCCAGACAGCGGTGCCGCGAATGACTGGGCGCTGGTCTTGTAGGCAGGAGCGAATTTCTGGGAGTGCTTCTTTCCCACCGAGGTTGGCTAAGGCAATCAGCGCATTACGCTGTAGCGGTTTTTTCCCGCGCCAAGAGCCGGCTAAATGTCCGAACTGTTCCTTGAACTCGCGATTTGAGATGGATAGGAGCGGTGTCAGTTTTGGATAGACCTCATCGACTTTTGGCTCCATCTCTTCGTGAAAATGAAAATCTTTGCCGCGGTTATAGGGACAGACTAGCTGGCAAATATCACAGCCGTAAATAACGTTGCGTATTTTCTTTCGATATTGCTCTGGCATCATGCCTTTGGTTTGTGTTTGATAGGAAAGACATTTTTTCGCATTCATCCGACCGTCTCCCAACAAGGCACCAGTTGGACAGCCGGTAATGCAGCGTGTACAATCGCCGCAGCCGTTTGGTACCGGCTGGTCTGGTTCAAATTGAATATTCGTGATTATTTCGCCAAGGTACACGAAGGAACCATATTCTTCCGTAATCAAAAGTCCATTGCGACCGATAAATCCCAGACCTGCTCGTTGTGCGACTGCGACATCGACCAGCTCACCCGTATCGACTTGCGGAGCAAAACGCCACTGAGCTTGAATTTGCTCCGTTTCAGCCTGCTCTTTGATAAAATCGATCAGCTTAGTTAACCGTTCTTTTAAAATGAAGTGATAATCCGTCCCCCACGAAGCTCGAGCAAATTGCCCGCGTTTTTCATCACGTGGGACTTTTTCATGGATTTTGGTCGGATACGCCAGAGCAATTGCGATGATACTTTGGGGATCTTCAAATGTTTCTTCTGGATACAGCCGTTCTTTGATATTTTGATGTTCAAAACCAGAGGTATGCCCCAGCGAGCGCTGCTCCAACAATGACTCCTCCAAATAATCAAAAGGTTCAGCTGTTGTAAAGCCGATTTTATCTATACCTAGCTGCTTACTTTCAGCGATGATCCGTTCTTTTAAGGTTTGCATAGTTCCACTCCTAGTTCGTATTAAAGGAAATCATTTTTCAAAAATCGAAAAATGAATCTGTTTCTCACCACGTATGTCATTCTACTATACCTGCTAAAGCAGGAAGTAGAACTGAGATCCTAGTTCGTATTAAGAAATTCATTTTTCAAAAACAAAAAAATGAATCTGTTTCTCTCTACGTATGTCATTCTTCTATACCTGCTAAAGCAGGAAGGAGAACTGAGATCCTAGTTCGTATTAAGGGATTCATTTTTCAAAAACCGAAAAAATGAATCTGTTTCTCTCCACGTATGTCATTCTACTAGACCTGCTAAAGCAGGAAGGAGAACTGAGATTCTGATACGAATTTACAGGCCCTACTATATCATATGTTCCTGGCTTGCAAAAGAAATCACCTGTTTGGTCAGAGGGCTGTGCGAGAAATATTTTCGACATTTTTTACATAAGGCGATGGTTTTCCTGAAGAACTTTCGGCAACACTAGTTTCAATGATTTATTATTGAATTGTAGTTGGCAATAAACTGGACACCCCAAAAAAGACGCTCACAAATTGAAATAGTGAGTGTCTCTTCATGTTTTATTGATTATTCGTCAAGTTTAACTAAAGCCTCTCTCAAAACCTCCACAAACCCATCACGATCCACATCCTCCAAAACAAACGTGTTCTTCGGCTCGGGAGCGATCCTCCGAAAATCGCCATAGGTCATTCCTCGTGCAGGTGAATCATCGGTAATAACATGGATATCAGCGTAGCTGCCTTGGAATAGCTCAGGTTTTAATAGGTAGACAACTGCACATAGGTCATGGATCGGTGAGTTGATGAAGCCGAATTGTCGTCCGGATTGGTTATAGAAGGACAGTAATTCATAGGCTAGGTGGCTCACCTTGCCTTGATTTTTTAATTGATTGATCTCCTCCACAGTGATCTCTGCTTTTTCGGTCACATCTAATCCTGACATGATGATCGGTATCCCGCTTTGGAAAACGATCTCTGCCGCGTCTGGGTCGACGTAGATGTTGAACTCGGCAAGTGGTGTTTGGTTGCCGTGATGAATGCCACCGCCCATTAGAGATATTTCTTCTATCTGAGGGAGCAGCTCGGGATAGTTTTTGATCAGCAGCGCGATATTCGTCAATGGGCCTAAGGCGACTAGCGTTACCTTGTCTTTGCTTGTTCGAATTTTTTCTGCTAGAAATTGAACGCCGTTGGTTGAAGCGATTGGATAATCGGCGCCATCAAAGTATGGACCGTCCATTCCAGTTGCACCGTGCGCTTCTGGAGCTGTTTGCAGCGGTTTGACTAATGGGCCGGCTTGTCCTGCGGCTAATGGGACATCTGCGTTTAAAAAGCTCAAAATGTTTTTGGCGTTTTCGGTTACTTTTTTTAGTGTTTGGTTGCCGCCGATGGTGGTGATTCCTAAAACATTAAAGTATTTAGGATTGGCAAGGGCAGCCATGATCGCTAATGCGTCATCATGCCCGGGATCGCAATCGATCAGAAGATGCTTCATGCTAAGACCTTCTTTCCCAGCTCATCCATCGTTAGGATGTCTTGGAAGCCAAGTGCTTTTGCCAGCTGACAAATATAGGGCTGTTTTAAGGCGCTGATCTGCAGTAGCTCTTCATTCCAGAAAATTTCCTTTGGTGTGCCTTCTTTTTGCAGCTGTTTTTCGGCGAAAACCAGCACGCGTTGGAATTCCTTGACCACAAAATCCATATCGTGTGTGATGGTAATGACGGCTTTATTTTTTTCGGTCAGGCCTTTGATCAGCTTTCCTAGTAATTCGGTTGATTCGCGATCTTGTCCGGCTGTTGGTTCATCGAGGATGATGACTTCTGGGTCCATCGCCATCACCGCAGCGATCGTAATGAATTTTCGTTTTGAATAGGGCAAGTTATAAGGATGCTCCTTCAAAACATCTAGCAACCCGCAAAGCTCTGCGGCTTCACGGACTCGTTCTTGGACAACTGCGGCGGCTAATTTTTGCTTTTTAGGTCCAAAGGCGATCTCTTTTTCGATACTTTCTTGGAAAATCTGATCGTCTGGATTTTGGAAGACATAGCCGACACGCTTTGCCATTTGGGCGGTGGTCAATGACTTGGTTTCCTTCCCATCGATCAAAACCTGTCCCTTCGTTGGCCGCAGCAGGCCGTTCATTAACTTGACGGTCGTCGTTTTGCCAGCTCCATTTTGTCCAATGATCGCCACGGCTTCGCCTAACTGAAATTCAGCGGAAACATTCTGAGTCGCCTCAAAGCCGTTGGGATAACTAAAGCTGACATTTTCTAATGTTAAAAAGCTCATCACGCGAAGTCTCCTTTCAGTCTATTGATTGCCTCTGCCATTGTAATCGGCACAGCGGTATTTTTCTTTAAATATTGCAGGAAAAACAGTGACACCTGCGGTAAAGCGCCGCCATGGTTCAGAATATCTGGATTACTCAGCACTTGGTGAGCTGGTCCATTCATCACTATTCGCCCATTTTCCAAAAGAATGATCTCGTCACAATACTCCGCCAACAGGTCCACCTTATGCTCCACCACGATAATAGTTTTTCCCTGCTGCTTCAGCATCGCGATAATCTCGAAAACTTCTTCCGTACTTTGCGGGTCTAATTGAGACGTCGGTTCGTCAAGGATGATTACCTCGGGATCTAATGCCACGATCGAAGCGAGTGCCACCCGCTGTTTTTGTCCGCCGGAAAGTTCGAAGGGATTCTTGTCTTTTAACTCATGGAGCTTGAAAAGGTCCAGTAATTCTTGCACTTTTTTGCGCATAGTTTCTGGGGCGATGCCGATATTTTCCATGCCATAGGCGATCTCCTCTTCGACAGTGTCCTTGACGCCTGAGATTTGAGTAAAAGGATTTTGCGAGGAATAGCCGATCTCCGCGGCTAAAGCTCCAATATTGTATTGTTGGATTGCTTTTCCTTTATAGGTCACTGTTCCTGCAAGCTCCCCGAGAAACATTTCGGGAATAAATCCGCGAATAATATTACACAGGGTCGTCTTCCCTGCTTGATTACTGCCGATCAGACCATAAACTTTCCCCTTTTCAATCGATAGATCGATATTCTTGATAATCGCTTCAGAATCCAAGGGGTACTGATACGTCACCTTTTCTAATTCAATTAAACTCATAGCGGACCTCCTACAAAATAAGCGATCAAACCGACTAGACAAACAAGGACGATCACGTAATCTAACGCCGTTTTCTTAAGTGAATAATAGGCGGTCTTTTTTAACGGAGCGGAAAAACCGCGAGCCTCTAGCGTTAATACCCGTTCATCGGTTTGTTGGATCGAGGTCAGCACTAATGGCCCCATCATTGGGATAAAGGCCTTCATCCGAACGAGGACAGAGCCTTCTGTTTCGATCCCGCGGGCACGCTGCGCATCTGAGATCGTCTGAGAAAGCTTAGTCATCTGAGGAACTAGCTGAATCGTCGCGGAAATGACAAAGGTTACTTTTTTAGGAATTCGCGCTTTTTCCAGTGCCGCCACGATATCCTTCACACTAGTGACCTGAAAGAACCAAATGATCACTGAGCTGATGGCAACGATCCGCGAAGACAAGCCGATACTTGTGTCCAGTCCGATTTGCGAATAGCTTATAAACCACCACAGCGGACGACTGTCTTCATTTTTGACAATAAAAACTTGAACTAGAAAAATGAATAATACAATGATAAAGATCGATTTGAAAAAGGTATTTAAAAAGCGCAGGATTTTTCCCGAACATACACTTAATAAGAGGGTTAAACCAAACAGCACATATTGCACGATAGGAGCTGTTGAAAACATACTGATGATGATTACTGTTAAAACGATCATAAGTTTTGTAGACGGATACCAATTGTCGATGGCTTTACCCATGCTTCAACACCTCCTTGCTGATATAAGGCGCACCGTAATTTAACTTGACTAAAAAACGCGGAGGAATCCGTTTGACGACTAAATAGCTGATGGCAAAATTCAAGATCGTATTGATCGTGCCGGTAATGATGTTGGTCGAAAATACAGAATCCCATAATTGACGCCCAGCCGCTAGAAATGCCGCCGTCACCAAATCCGTCCCCGCTCCAGTAATCCCGCCAAACATGAACACCGTCACGATCGCTGCCGTTCCAGCAGAGACGACCGTCAGCACACCGCAAGCCACGATCATACCGATCAGGTGGTTAAAAAATTTGAAGCGTGAGAAATAGCCGGCAAACAACCCGATACTCATGGAGACTAATCCATAAGGAATCGCAACCGGGTTCAGCATCCCGTTCACAACATTTCCTAAAAATCCCGTCATCAAGCCTACCCATGGACCCGCTACCATTGCTACTAAATAAGTGCCGATTTGATCAATAAAAACTGGCAGCTTCAATATGGTGCAGAGCTGATAACCGACCACATTCAAAGAAACACCTACAGGAATCAGCATCAATGCCTGTAATCCGAAATCATACCTTAATCCTCGTTTCATCTCTCTTCCTACTTTCATTTTATTTTGGAAGGGCTTCCTTCCTGATGCCCTTAGTATATTTAAAATAAAAAAGCCACGAAAGGTCACGTGACCCTTCATGGTGAAATCGTCTCTTTCCTCAAATACGAATCAAATGCTTCTGCAATCGTTGCCGTTCATTTGGTCCCACATAGATTTTTCGATCGATACTGACAATTTCTTGATTCTCCCGCAGCTTCTTCAATGAACGCCCCACGGTTCGAACGCTCATTCCTAGTTTATTTCCGATTTTTTCCCGCAGCTCTCTGACCTCAACCTGATCATCCGCACTTTTAGCCTGCTTATCATAATATTCCACTAGATAGTAACGCAGCCGATCGACCCCATCCAGCTGATAAAATAGCCCATCGCTGCCCGATCGATGATAAAGATCGTCTGCCAAAAGATTGGCGCTCAAGCGCAGCAGCTCCAAATCCTGCATGATCCATTGATAAACAGTCGCAGAAGGAACCCGCACGACCTCCACCTCTGTAACACAAGTCACTGTTGCGATTATTTCCTCTTTTTGCGCCAAGGTCTCCAGCAAACCGATACTTCCATTGGTTTCGTCCAATTGAAAATAATCGTACTCACTGCCATCTTCATAATCCCTAATCCCAACCGCTACACCGCTGCGAATAAAATAAATATATTCAGGAAAATCACCCCGCAAAACAATTGGCTCGTTCGCCTTAAATTTCACGATCGAATAATTATCGCCCAATCGATCTTGAATTTTCGTGTAGTTGAAGTGTTTTTCACTGCCATAGGTTTGCCACATTGCTTTCAATCGATTCTCTTCCACGGTGCGCTCCCTTCGCAAAACTTGCTTGTACTTTTTATTAACTATAGCATGGGAGGCTTAGATTAAAAATGAAAATAGAATCAAAATAGTAGAACCATGCTCTCATACATTGATGAAAATTCCAAAACCTTATTTATTCCGTCTATACATTGTATATTCAAGCTAAAGAATGGGAGGAATCATTATTATGAATATTAAGAAAAGAAAACTTCGCTTGATTGGAAATTCTGTTGTGATCTCGGTATCAACAGAGTTTTTAGGGGATTTTGATAATCTTAAAAGCAACATCACGGTCTTTCTTCAAGATCATCTGATAAACAATCATTAACAGTTTTTTATTCAAATTTTGGAAGTAAGATGAAAAAGGTTATGCAGATTATCGATTAACCTGCATAACCTTTTCATTTGTTTATAAATTTTCAAACGCTCGACTCTCATCCAATGAATTAAGCGGCTTCTTAGCATACATAAAACATACCATCAAAAGAATTGCGATAGTCAGTAACCCTGTTTCACCTACTAAATACGATTTGTACTCACCACTAATGGATTGATCTAATAGGATTTGAATGACAAAATTGTGAGTGAAATGAAAGAATGCTGCTGGCCACACACTTTTTGCTTTAACACTCAAATATGACATTGGATAAGACATGGCGATACATTGGATAACATATAAAGGGAGTTGATACCAAATTGGAATGCTAGAAACGTACCCCGTGATGATTAACGGCAGATGCCAAATCGCCCATATTACCCCTGTGAGAAATGCTCCTTTATGATACCCCAAAAGCTTGTATAGTTCACGATTTAAAAAGCCGCGCCAACCCAACTCTTCTCCAAGTGCTGTGATTAAGAATATCAACATATACAAAATCAACGTAAATGGATTTTTTAAAAGCGTCCAAGCCATATTTCCTGAAATTACATCTTTTCCACTCAAGAATAAGTAGATACCATAGGACAAAATACTATAAATAAGTGGAATACCTATGCCTAATAAGACATATCGCAGTTTAAATTTCTTTAAGTTGAAAATCTTTTCTTTTGGATAATAGATTTTTTTGACAATTATTGCCGCCACTCCAGGACACCACATTAATAGATAAGCCATATTCATCCATTGGTAGTGGATAATAAGAAAGTAGAAGATTGCGCTTAAAGCAAAACAGATCATAAGAAATGATGAGATTGATTTTTTTGTATTTAGCATAAAAGTCTCCTTAGGTTTTATAAAAGAATGCCTACAGAACTAGATCACATCTGCTTCAGAATACACACGCATACCAAGGAACAGTACGATCGCATCTAAAATAATCCAAAACAGCAGAACCATCCCTACATACATCAGTGGAAATTCCCAAAATCTCGACAGCAAGGAAAAGGCTGACAAAGGATCGCAGAGTTTTAGCCATTCTGCGTTTGGAAACAGCTGATAGATTTGATAAGTGACGGATGGAAAAATGATTAATCCAATTAAATAAGAAGCAATGGTGATGCTTGTTTTCTTGGTAAAAACCAGCAGTCCACTCCCGATAGCGATCATCCCAAAATATAGCGGGATGGAAAGTATCAGTTGAGTTAAAATTCTGGAGATCATAGTTAGACTGAAGCCGCCAAATCCAAAAAGAATAACTCCTGCAATGCAGCTTACGATTAAGCAAACCAGCGTATAGATTAAACAGCATAGAAATCCGGTAATACATTTGGCAAAGTATACTTTTTTTCGATCCACGAAATAAGATAAGCTGTTGCGGATCGTTCCTGCTGAGTAATCTGCACCTAAAACCGCCACCGCAAACGCTAAGATAAAGAATGGGAATAACCCGTCATCGCGCATCTGCTGAACAAACTGCGCGCCGTTTGCAGGTAAGCTTCGAGCAGCACTGGCCGAAGATTGAACGCCCACACCGCCAAATCCGCTGCGTGAATTGAACATGTTGATCCCTGTAATAATGATGATGACCATTCCTGCGAGAAAGACATTGCGCACGGCTGATCCTTTTTTTATGCGAAAAATATCTGATTTAATAATACTCGTCATATCTTGTGCTCCCTCAAGCTATTTCATCGATAACATGGATGAAATAGTCTTCCAAATTTATTTTTACTTCGTTTGATGCATAGATTTTTATGCCGTTTGAGCTTAAAAGTTCGATTACTTTCGAGGAATCCTTATGGCAGTCGAAAAGCCGAATTTCTTCAGTAGAATGAACTTCAAAGCGTTCTGGATTCATCGTCGAACTGAGAATTTCTCCTGCCTTCACCGCACTGCTCACCTTCATAGTGATGTATCCTTGCGTGTTTTTCTCTAATTCTTCTTTAGTAAACTCCTTTATGAGCTTGCCTTGATGAATAATTCCGTACCTTGTCGCTACCTGCGCAAGCTCTGAAAGGATATGACTCGAAATCAGAATCGTAATCTGTTTCTCTTGATTCAGCTTACTGATGATTTCGCGAAACTCGATCATTCCGCTTGGGTCTAATCCATTGATCGGTTCATCTAGGATCAATAATTCAGGATCACCCATGATTGCTAATGCTAGTCCAAGCCGTTGCTTCATACCAAGAGAGAACTGATTGAATCGTTTACTTCCGGTATTGTCTAGATTTACTAATTTCAGAACCCGTTCGATTTCATTTATATCCGCGATCTCTCTTTGGATGCGATAATATTCTAAATTTTCGCGTGCAGTCATTTTTGGAAAAAAAGCTGGGGTCTCGATCATCGCGCCAATTCTTTTTCTAGCTAGAATCAATTCGCGTTCTTCGCTGCTTTCAAAAAGTTCAAGATTCCCGCTGGTTGGGTGGATCAACGAGGTGATTATCCGTAATAAGGTGGTTTTCCCGGCCCCATTTTGACCAATAAATCCATAGATATCACCTTTTCTTAACGCCATATTTATCGTTCTAATGCCGGCTCCGCCAGAATATTTTTTTGTTAAATCATTCGTTTTTAAAGTGGTTTCCTGCATATTGCGACCTCTTTTCTATTTGCCTTATGATTTTTTGAAATGTGCTGATCTCACTATAGCGATTCAACCTATAATGAACCTTGAATCGTCAATCTCGCGTTGATCACGATGCAAAAAACTCACCAATTAAAAAAACTCCTCCCAACTAGAACTTAAATGTTTCTTTGTCCTAGTTAGGAGGAGCGGTTTTATTGTTGGTGAGTTTTTGCTTAGACTTTATTTTTTGGGTGGTAAAACCATTTGGGCCATTTGAAGCCTCGACACTTCCATTTTAAACTGGTCCCGCAAGAAATTTTTTCCTGCTTGGTTTTCCTTTGGCTCGATGGTGATCGTACAAACATCTGTGTCGACATATAATTTCTCATTTTCTAAATAGGCTTTACCAAAATCATTTTTAAAATACATACTAAATTCCTCCTTTGTTTTAAAGAAGATACGCAACTTTCTCTTAATATATTTTTCTATATCACGAAATTACTTTATATTTTCCATCTCTGCTATTCTTCGAAGGCAGGCAGATAGTAAACTCCGTCTCTTCCTTCACACTGCTTTTAACTTCGATCTTCCCGCCCAATTGCTCCACGATACTTTGAGCGATCGACAGTCCTAAGCCGTAGCTGCCTGCATATTTTTGCCGAACCTCATTCGTTCGATAAAAGCGGTCAAAAATTTTCGGAAGATCCTCTTCAGCGATTCCATCGCCAGTATTTATAAATTTGATCGTGGTTTCTTTGCCCTTTGTTCCTAGGAAAAGATCAAAGGAACCATTTTTATTGGTATATTTGCTGGCATTGTCCATAAAGATATCGAACAACTGACCTAATAGGTTTTCATCGGTTCTCGCTGTAACCTTCGCGATCGTTTTATTTACAGTGATCTGTTTTACTTCGAACTTCGCTTCATAATGCGAAAACGAATGCTCCAAAACTCGATCAAGCTGCACCTCAGAAATCATCAGCTGCTCAAAGCTGGTATCTGTTTTTGCGATTCTCAGCAGGTTATTGACTAAGCCATTCATTCGGTCGATGCCGCTAGAAATATTGTCTAACCATTTTAACTGCTCGCTGATCGTCTCGTCCTTACTAGTGTAAAGTACGCCAACATTCGTTGAAATAATACTTAGCGGTGTCTTCAATTCATGCGAGGCGTCGGCGACAAATTGCTTTTGTTTTTGCCAGGCCTCTTCCATTGGCCGGATCGCACGGTTGGTAAAATAAATAATAACCAAAAAGAAAAGAAGCATTAGTCCGATCCCTACAATAATCAACGTAATCGCCAGCGAAGATAGACTCTTTTTCGAGTCGGTAATATCTAAAAAGCGCATGAGATAGGTTTCGTCATCTTTTTCGACAGATTGCTCCTTGCTGCCATAATCAAAATTCGCAATCGCAGGCGCGACAACGTACTGCCATTCTCGTCCATTTATTTTCACAACTCCGCCCGCTCGGTTCTTCCACGCGTATTTGGCGGCCTTGTGGTATTGCTTTTTGGACAGCTTCAAGGCGGAATCGATCATCATCGGCTTGCCGGATTTATCTACTAGCATATTGAAATAGACTCCTGCGCCAGGAACGATGCGATTAATTTCCACCGTATCATCACTCTTTTCGTCAAAGGTTACCTTGCCGCCGGTAATTCGTAATTGCTCCGCCTGATTCAATTTTTCAAGGTTATCCGATTCTTGCTTTAGATACGTGGTGAGAAAAATCGCCGCAAAAGCTGTTGTCAAAATAATCGCTACAAAAATAGTCGTCAGCTTGATCAAGCGTTTTCTAAACTGATTAATCATCGCCTTCACCACTGGTAAATTCTAAACGGTAGCCTAAATTTCGTACAACCTTGATCTGAGTCACGCTCTCGACCTGCCTCAATTTTTTTCGTAAAAGCGACACATGCATCTCCACATGATTGTATTCCGCCTCGGAATCATAGCCCCAAACCTTTTCAATGATCCGATCCTTTGAAGATAGCTGCGGATAATTTGCCACGAGCATTTCCAAAATATTGGCTTCTTTTTTGGTTAACCCCAGCTCTTCTGTTTGAGTTTTCAGACTTAAATTGTACGGATTCAGTTCAAAATCACCAAAGGCAAGAATGCCATCGATCTTAAAAGCCCCTTTGCGTCTGCCTAAAGCTTTTAAACGCGCCAATAATTCCTGATATTGGAAGGGCTTGCTCAAATAATCGTCCGCTCCGCTGTTCAAACCAGCGACTCGATCGTCTAATTCTCCTTTTGCCGTTAACATCAGAATCGGAATCTCGATCCCTGCTTCTCGTGCCTCCTTTAAGATCGCTAACCCATCTTTTTTAGGAAGCATGATATCTAAAATCGCTAAATCGTACACACCAGAAAGCAGGCAGTCTAATCCATATTCTCCTTCTGCCGCGATATCTACCATGTATCCTTGTTTTTTTAAAATTTGCGCCGTTGCCTCAGCCAACATCGCTTCATCTTCAACTAGTAAAAGTTTCATTCATCGTCCTCCTTAACACTAGACTCTTTTCCATTATAAAGGATCAAGCTCTAATGAACCTTGAATTATAAAAATAACTAAATCAATAAAAACAATTGGTTCATTTTTAGCCAAAATCCTGATCCGATCTCTGAAGTACAGCTTCATTATAGGTTCGCCCGTTATATTGAAATCATCAAAATTGAAATGGGGTCGTTAATATGAATAACAGAAAACCAAAATCAGCTTGGTCCACTATCTTAAGGAATATTCCCTTCACAGTCAGAGTCGTCGTGGTCACAATTCTAGTAGGGCTTTCCCTTGTCTCCTATAACATCGGTAAAGCTGTCACCGAGGCAAAGGCCAATAGCCAAGCGAATGTCTCCTTCTCCAACAAAAAGACGCAAAAAACTAAATTGGATGATGTAAAAATCCGTCGCAATAACGGAAAATGGGAATTCTCTTCCGATGAAGGCTCTACTTGGTCCATAACACCGCCCGAAGGTATCTATGAAGACGAGAACGGTCGGCTGCGCTATAAAAATTCTACCTCAGAGAACATAACCAGCTCCGCTACTGAGGATACCTTCAAATTCCCATTCAGCGATAAAAATGGCAACGGTGTGATCATGAAACGAGAAGACGATAAATGGAAATTCTCTTCGGATGGCGGGAAAACTTGGACGGAAGAAAAACCAGATGGTGTAGAAATCGATAAGAATGGCAAATTAACTTGGAAAAGCGAAGATAACCAAAACGTCTCGGAATTTGATCCAGAAAACAATCAATGGAAATATTCCGAAGATGGCGGAAAAACTTGGTCGGAACCATTAAAAGAAATAGAAGATTGGCTTGAGAATGGCTTCACTGTCCCAGTTGAAGGAGGTGTCTCGATGAAAATCAAAGATGGCAAGATCCAATACTCAACAGATGGTGGAAAAACTTGGTCCGAAGAAGCACCAGAAGGCTTTGAAGATAACAAAAAATCCGTCATCACTAAACAATCTGAAGACGGCAAAACTCTCTACTCCACGGATGGCGGAAAGACTTGGTCCGAGGAAAAACCAGAAGGCTTTGAAATCCCAAACGTTGAAGATATCTTAGATTCCATCCCGGATGAACTATTGCCGAAGGATGAAGATTTAGGAGAAGGACAGTCAACGGCAATTTAAAATCAGAAAAACCAAGCCAGACCTCCTCATGATTAAAGGGAGGTCTGGCTTGGTTTGTTAAACGTTAATACTTTCTTGATCATTCTATTCTTTTCAAGGGACCTTACAGCATCAGACCCATCACATAGAGATCGTAATATTTGCCATCAATCAATGTCGTATTCTTCAATTCCCCTTCAATTTGGAAACCAAATTTTTTATACAATTCCACCGCCATTGTATTATCTTTTCTGGTGTCCAGCTGAATTTTGGTGGTAATGCCATTTGATTTACACCACTCAATCATGCGCCGGATCAATTCACTGCCAATCCCTTTTCCTTGGAATTTTTCAGTCACCACGATCCCTAGCTCCCCGCAATGTCTGGCCTTGATTTTATTACCGGAAGTAATGGTACCGAGGCCGATGATCTGATCTGCCGCTATCGCTAAGATCATGACCGAATTCGGCTGCTGGTCGGTACTTATAATATTCGCCTTCTGCTCCTCCACGTTGAGTGGATACTCGTTCTCTACAAAGCTCAAATAGGTGGTCTCGCCACCCACACGATTATAAAATGCGACAATCTCCTCCGCATCTTCTGGAACTGGATTTCTATAAATCACTTCATCTTTCAAAATCATTTTATCCCCTTTCAAAATCCCTCTTTGTGAAAACGAATTCATTTTATGCTAAGGAAATTGTATATTTGGGGAAAATGGTTGTCAAGGAACTTTTCACCTAGCGAAATACCTCACCGCCTTGATCTTTAAATACCTTCAATAGACGTGATAAAAAAAAGTAAAAAAGAATAGAGACCATTTTTGCTCAGTCTCTACTCTTTGCTACAAAACCATCAAAGGAACCAGTCATCATTCCATCTCAATTGATCTCTGTTAATGTATCTTCAAACAGCTCTTTTAAATAGTAAACTAGATCGTCCAACTCCTTCTCTCTGTTTAACAAGGCCTCCAACAGTAAAGGCATATTGAAGCCAGCCAACAAAGAAACATTCTCTTCTTTCTTTTTTAGAACCGTAGCAACATTTGTAGGTGTTCCTCCGACAATATCTGTCAAGATCAATGTACCCGCTTCATTATCCAATGAATGATAGGCGTTTTGAGCCTCTTCTATGGTCATTGCTAAGTCCATTGTCTCTGTGAGTGTGAAAGAAGCTGTGTTGCTTTGATCACCAATTACCATTTCAGCGCTTTTCAATGCTTCTTTTGCATAGTTTCCGTGACTGCCAACGAGTATTGCGATCATTTTATCACTTCCCTTATCTTGGTCTCATATCTACACTGACTTCATTTGTTTGTTCTGATTTGGCTCGTTCTAAAATCGAATCGTCTAAAAAGCATTCAACTATTGTACAGGCCATCGCTTTTGCAGAACGCTCAATCGCTATGTGACTAATTGGTTGATTTGCTAGTTTTTCGTACTCTGGTGTATGAAGAGAGACTCTTGTTTCATTTAAACTAAAATATGGATTAGTTGTTGGGATTAGTTGACTGACATTTCCAAAATCAGTCGATCCAAAGTCATCTGGAAATCCTGATAAAACTTTTTCTCCTTGTTCTTCTAAGGCGGCGCGGCAAATATTCCCTAATGTTTCACTAAAAGTCCGTGCTGCATAGCCCTTCTCTTCATTAATATTTACCTCACATCCAGTTGCCAAAGCAGCGGCTTGAATACAACTTTTAACTCTTTCAACTAGGTTAGACATTTCTTGATCTTCCATACAGCGAATACTATATTGAATTTTGGTATAGTCAGGAATTACATTACTGGCAGTCCCACCGTCCACTATATATCCAGACATACGCACATCCGATGTTACCTGCTGCCGTAAAAATCCAATAGCATTGAAGAACAGATGTGCTGCATCTAAGGCATTAATTCCTTTGAACGGCTGACTGGCAGCATGCGCAGATTTCCCAAAAAATTCGATCGTAAATGAATAGGTGGTGGTGCACCTCCCAGCTATTCGAGTGGTTCCAGAGGTGGGGTGAACCATTAACGAAGCATCTACATCTTCAAAGGCACCCGCTTCTAATAATCTTATTTTCCCGCCACCACCTTCTTCTGCAGGAGTCCCTATGATAGAAACTTTTCCCGAAATGTTGAATTTTTCCATAGCTCTCTTTGCAGCTAAATAGGCCCCTAAAGCAGATGTGCAGATAATGTTATGGCCGCAAGCATGTCCTAACTTAGGTAGTGCATCATATTCTGCTAATACAGCAATATGTTTTTCTCCCCCACCTTGTATATGAGTTGCTCTAAAGGATGTATTCAATCCTCCGAATGGCATACTAACTTCATTTTCTTTGTCCTTTAGATAGCTTGTTAATTTTTCTACTGCTTTAAATTCTTTGTAACCCAACTCAGGATTTTCATGGATAAACTCACTGATTTGGACTAAATCCGATTTATTCTCTTCAACATTTTCATAAATTGTGTTTTTTACATGTGGCTGCATAATTTCCTCCTAAAATAATCCGACAAGTGCCCCTAGTAATGAAAAGACCAATACACCCAATAAAATCGTCGTATACTTAACATTTCTTTTCTTAATTAAATAGTACAGAACGAATACAGCTGCTATTGGTAAAAGTCCTGGAAGAATCTGATCAACATAGGATTGAATTGTGGTCTTTTCCCCATTCACCATGAGAAACGGCTTCAGTTCCAGCTTTACATACTGCGAAGAAAGGATTCCCATCATAAACATTCCTAAAATACTCGATGCCATAATGAATTGATTAATACGACCATCCTTCAATACTTGCAGGATACTTTTCCGTCCTACCTTGTAGCCTAAGTGCCATAAATAGTAGCTAATTGACGAGGTAATGAGGCTGACCACAATAAATGGTCCTAATCCGGCAATCCAGCTTCCAGCAGAAGCTAAAGGTAAAAATAATCCAATAACAATTGGCCGAATTGTTCCCCAATCCACAGTGTCTCCGATACCAGCCAACGGACCCATGAAGCCTGTTTTCAGACCAGTAATCATATCATCTGAAATATCTTCGCCTTTCGCTCTCTCCTCTTCCATCGCTATCACGATTCCGTGGATCAAGCTCCCCCAGATACCCTCAGTATTAAAAAAAGTTAAATGTCTTTTAAAAGCTAAGCTTAATTCTTCATCGTCTTTGTACAGCTTTTTCAAAATTGGTGCGAGACAGCCGACAAACGATAAGCTTTGCAGTCGTTCAAATGAATTAGATAACTCACAAGTACCTAGCCAAAGCATCCATGAACGTCGAATATCTTTTTTTGTTAATAATTTCTTTGTATCTACCTGATTTTCACTCATTATAAGATCCCCGCTTCCTCAGATGAATTTGGTTTAGTAAATGTGATGTGCAGAAATGCCATAAAGATTCCTAGCAACGCGAAAGCAATAGTGTTTACTTGCTGCGCGTATTGGAATAAGAAGAATCCCAAGATGAAATATGGCAGGATTCCTTTTTTACCTATAACAGAAATTGTGATTGCGAACCCTAAAGCCGGAAGAATTCCACCTGCAACCTGAAGACCGGTCATGATCCAATCAGGTATGATGTCCATAAAGCTTTTTACGGCATTTGGTCCTAAATAGATCGCTATGGCTACTGGAATAATGTATATGAAAATAAGCGATAAGGTCGGATATAGAAAATGCGCCCGCATAATCCCTTTAGTATTGGCCTTTTCGGCATAACTATCTGCCATGTGAACCCAAGCAGCATTGACAGTTCTGCGAATATAATCTAGTAAAACTCCCAATAATCCAACTGGTACCGCTAAAGTAACAGCAACCTCAGGTGATAAATTCGTTTGGATCGCAATCGGAAGCGCAATAAACGTAGCTAATACTTGGTCTGTGGGAATATTTCCTCCGGGTTGAATTACTCCCATATAAATGGCTTGGATCGCTGCTCCGATAATCATGGCCTGCGGAACATCTCCTAATACGATTCCAATCAACAGCGCCCCAAATAAAGGAATATTTTTAGGCCAAGTGTACAAAATCCCCATACGACAAAAACAAAATAGAATTCCTAAAATAATTGCCTGAAAAATTGTCATGCTCTTTCCTCCTATTTAAATTTATTTTCTATATCTTTAAGACCTACTTCCTTTTCTTCGGGCACTGTTTGAAGATAAACATGGCTACCTTCCGAAACTAAATTTTGCAATTCATCATATTCATCTTTTGTCAAAGTGATATTCTTGAACACAACTACTCTGCCTGGACCTCCACCAATACCGCCAATCTGAATTCTGTCTATTTTTGTATTCGCTTTCATTCCTTTGAGCAGCATAGGAATATTTTTGAAAAGAATAATGGTGTGTTTTAAATTCCGCTCACTCAAAGTATTTTCTACATCGTTTACTGATTTAACGATTAGATTTACACCGCTTGGTGCAGCCATTTTAAATACTTCGATCATAAATTCATCCTGTGACAACTCATCATCAAAAATGATGACCTCTCTCGCGCCGACTTGACCAATCCAACGAGTGACTACTTGTCCATGCAACAACCGACTATCTACTCTTACCAAACCTATTTCTGTCATCTTGCTTCCCCCTATTTTTTGAAAAATTTAATCATCGATGAAAGTGTGATATACTAAAAATGAAATTTTTTTATTTTGAACACCGATTAATAAATATATTTTTATTATATAGAATTTTTTCGAAAAGCAAATAAGATTAATCGAATTTTTTCGATTTTAAATCAGGAGGAGAAATATGGTGTACTTAGAAAGCGTTATTCAAACAAACTATCCAACAATGACAAAAAAGGAAAAGCGCATCGCTGATTACTTATTGAAAAGTCCAGAAGAGGCTAAAAACAAAACAATTTCTGAGATTTCTGAAATTTGTGGCGTCGCCGAATCAACTGTTTTTCTTTTTTCAAAGAAGATTGGTTTGTCCGGTTTTAAAGAGTTGACTGTTCTTTTATCCAATAGTTCGAAGAAAAAAATTTTTGAAGGAATATATGAAGAAGATAGTATTCAAGCTATCGTTGAAAAAGTTTTAGAGGTTTCTACTCAGTCTTTATCTACTACTGCTAGCCTGATTGATTATGAGCAATTGCAACAAGTAGTTAATGTCTTAATAAATTCAAAAAAAGTGGTTTTCTTTGGGCTCGGCGGATCCGCGCCAGTAGCTTTGGATGGATTCCACAAATTTTTGCGCTCTCCTTTAGAGGTTGAATTCAACTTGGATTATCATATGCAATTACTTAAAGCCGGAAAGCTTACGAAGGAAAGTTGTGCAATCATCGTATCCCACAGCGGAGAAAATTCTGATATTCTCAGAATTGCGAATATTTTGAATAAAAACAATGTGCCTATTATCGTGATAACTAGTTTCAATAATACCTCTTTAGTTAAAGTCGCCGACTACACACTTATCGCTACTACTGAGGAGCTGAAATATAAAAACATGGGGATATATACAAGAAGACTGGCACAAATGCTGATTATGGATCTTTTATTTACTTTAGTCATGACTTCTGACGACACCCTGTCTATTCCTAGTCTGGAGAAAATACAAGATGCGATTCACTCAACAAAGTAATTAATTATGGTCAGTCGCTATCTCTGAAATATTATTCTAATAAGCTTTTAAATTAATAAAAGTGGGATATAAACCCGTAAAAGTAACTGCTAATCTTAAACGGATTTGTCGTTGCTATACGTTTTTATGCTTGTTTCATCCCTTTATTTATACAAAAAAGCAGATCGTCTCATGCAAAAATCCAACATAAGATGATCTGCTTTTTCTATTTTTTCAACAGTAATAGTCTATTAACTTTTACGCCTCCTCTTTTGAATGCTTTTTTCCGTTCTTTCTTCGAGTATTTTTTGCAAGTCTTCAGTAAGTGCTTTTGTTTTTAAAGGGACACAGTCACATGGATCGTCAATATACATCATTTGGTTTGTCCCTGGCGCAAATTCTTTCCATACAGGTAAATTATCGCTATTTGGATCATGCTGAGCAGCAAAATTAGCCCAATAGTTTGCTATAGAATTACTAACTAATACATCACTTTCTCCATAATTGATAAATTCGCTTGTCAAATTTTGAAAATGATACGCATTTTCGCTAGCATGATAGGCACCATAATAATAAGGCTCTTTTCCTGGAGTGACTTTTTGAAAAATGTAGAAGTAGGTTGGAGCTGACCGATGCTCGACTAAGCACGATGCAAAATATCTCATATTAGCAATTGTATTATCCGACCTAAAACGACCTAGAGCATAAGCAGGCGAGTACTCTAAATAAGCACCATACTTTTTGTAAATGAATTCCTTATGATCTGGATATTTTGTCTCTACTGTTTTTTCAAACCGAGCTTTGGTGACTTTCTCCCGCTCTCCTAAGAGTATGAAAGCTTCATCCGCAGTGCAGCCTAGGATGATCGGAATATCATGGATTTTCCCAGCTAAAAAGGATTCTTCTAAGCGGGCTGGGACTAATCGACCATCGACATAAGGGCAAAATTCTGATGCCTCATATTCCTCAGGTTTGCTTAGAAATGTCTCTGCAGGCACACTGAATAGCTCGTCCTCACCCACTCCGATTTTTTCTAGGTAGCTTTTACACCGATTTTGTTCCTGCTCTTCATCAATATCCCACTCGTCATGATTAAACGGTGAACCGCTTTGAGTTATTGCTGCATGAAAAAGTCCTTTTGCCTCCGGGCATGTCAATAAAACATTTATTGCAGAAGAACCCGCGGATACACCAAACAGAGTTATATTTTTCGGATTTCCGCCAAAATTTTCAATATTTGTTCGAATCCATTTCAGTGTTGCCAGCATGTCCTCAAGTCCAGCATTCGTATAATTTTTTGATTGTTCTTTTAGTTTTGGATGAGCCATAAAACCAAAGATTCCGACTCGATAATTAAAGGTCACAACAATTACATTTTGATTCTTTGCAAAATTACTTCCTTCACACCCTTCTGAAGTCGAAGAGCCATTCATATAATGTCCGCCATACAACCAGACCATCACCGGCAGGCTTTTTCCGGCAGAGTTGTCCGGAGCATAAACATTCAAATATAAGCAATCCTCGCTTGGAGGTGTTCTTTTTTCAGGAGGATACATCGCCCCTTCAGAACTTCCAGGCAGCTGCATCGGGCTGGCTTTAAAAGCCCCCGCGTCCAACACTTCTTCCCAAGGATCATTTTCAATAGGTGGAAGAAACCTCCGTTCCCCAATGGGGGGCTTAGCAAAAGGAATTCCTAAAAACTTGTTTACACCATTTACATTTATTCCTTTTACCTTTCCCTTTGCTGTTTCTATAATTGGGTTATTCATTTATCAAGCTCCTCTCATCAGTAAAATTTCATTGATTTTTTGATTATTGGAAGACCTTTTTAGTAACATCAAAAATATTTTCTCTCGCTGTTTTAATTAGTGATTCATTATCAACTTCCTCACCCAAGGATAGCTGGTTATACAACTCAATAAACATAGGCAAGTTAAGCCCGCAGATGATCTTGATCGATCTGTTTTGAGAAAGTCTCAATGCGGTATTGCATGGGCTTCCGCCAAACATATCCACTAGACAAACAATGTCTTTCGAGATTCCAGCAATTTCATTTTCTATCTTTTCATAGAAAGTCTCCACAGAGTCATCTTGCGACAGTGAAACTGAGGTCACCTCTTCCACCTCGCCAATAATCATTTGGGCTGATCTCAGCAGACTTTCCCCAAAATCCCCATGTGTTAAAACAAGAATATGTTTTTCCATGTTCTCCTCCAATCCAATGGTTCATGCAAACGAACGACTCTCTTTTAAAATAAACCAATTAATGAGCCTAATAGTGACACTGCAATGATCACTCCAATTACCAAATTATAGCTTTGACCTTTCTTGCTGAAATATAGATATATTCCAGCAATTACCAATAGCGGCAGCATTCCTGGAAGAATCTGGTCTAATAATTCTTGAATAACAATTGGATTTGCATTACTCAGCTTAATCTTGATCGGTATGGAAAGCTTGACGTAGCTTGCTGACAAAGCGCCCATCATAATCAACCCAAGAATACTTGATCCGGTGATTACCTTATTTATCATTCCTGAGCTTAGTAGAGACTGAATAGACTCTCTGCCGACCTTGTAACCGAATTTGAAAAGATTATAACCAAGAGCCAAACTGATAAATGAAAATAGGAATGGAAAAAGTCCGCCTAAAATATTGCCCGATTGAGCCAGAGTCACTGCGATCGAAAAGATGATTGGTCGCAAAGTTCCCCAAATGATCGTATCGCCAATCCCTGCCATAGGTCCCATTAATCCTGTTTTCAAACCTGAAAACATTTCGTCGGGGAGTTCAGCTCCGCCAGCTCGCTCCTCTTCTAAAGAACAAATAACTCCTAAAATGAGTCCCCCAAAGGTTCCTTCTGAATTAAAAAATTGCAGATGACGTCTAAGTGCAGCTTTGTATTCTTCTGTCTCTCCTCCATAAAGCTCTTTTAAGGACGGCAATAGGCTAACACAAAAGGACAATGCCTGTAAGCGTTCATAGGAGTTGCTCAGTTCCGTAGTAAAAACCCACCAGAAATAAGTTTTTTTCAAGGATTTTTTGGAAAGCGTCTTTTTCTTCTCGTTTTCTACGATGTTGTTATCCATATTAGGCACCCTCACTTTCAACTTTTCTTGAGCTAACGACTAGTATTGCGATACATAAGCCAAATACAGCGGCTGCCATGGTATTTAGTTCTAAATAAACGACCGAAAAATAGCCAATGATGAAATAAGGCAATATTGATCTTTTACCGATCGTATAAACAACAATTGCAAAACCAAGTGCCGGCAATAGTCCTCCTGCTACTTCTAAACCATGCATGATCCATTCCGGTAAAAAATCCATCACCGTGTTTACAACATCTGAACCAAACAATGTCACGAGAAAGACAATTGGAAATCTGAGAACAAACCCTTGGATAATCGGAAAAATAACACCTTCTCGAAAAATCCCACTACCATTTCCACTTTCTGCTAATTTATCCGCTCTATGAATAAACATAGCGTTCATTGTTCGTCTAATTTGGTCAATAAATACGCCAAGTACACCAAAAGGTACCGCTAAAACTACTGCCTGCTCCGCCGTCAATCCCGTGTTCAGTGCAATTGGAATGGCGATCACCGAAGCTAAAGCAGGATCAGATGGAATGTTTCCTCCAGGCATGATCATTCCTAAATAAACGAGCTGGATCGTTCCGCCCAACAGTAATCCGGTTTTTAAATCCCCTGCGACCAACCCAAAAATCATCCCGATAAATAATGGCTGTCCAAAAACATCATAAAACCAATAGCCGATTTTGCAGTGTCCCATAAAATATAGTAGTCCTGCTGTTAATGCCATCCCGAAATTTGAAGTCATTTTTCATCCTACCCCTTTCTTACTTCATCTTGTTTAGTGCAGCATCTAGTTCAACCTTAGGCTCCGTTGGTAAAACATGTAAGTATACATGAGTCCCTTTTGTTTGTATTTCCCTTAATAATTCTGCATCTTCTTTATCGAGTGAAATTTGATTTAATACATTTACTCTCCCAGGTCCGCCGCCCAATCCGCCAATCTGCAGCTCCTCAATCGGAAATCCTAATAATTGCGCTTGATAAATATCCTTAACTGCCTTAAATAGAATCAATAATTCCTCCTGACCAAACGCGTCCTCTTCCCATTGTTTTACAGCATCCTCAATTGTTTTAATCTCAACCTTGATTCCCGGCGGTGCTGCCATTACATAGATATTTCCTAAAAAACTGTCTTTCGCCAACTCATTATTGATAATGACTATCTTTTTTGCGCCTGATTCTTTTAACCATTTTGTGATGACCTGTCCATGAATCAATCTAAAATCTGCTCGAATCAATTTTATTTTTCCCATTATCCTCATTTCCTTCCGTATTCATTTTCTCAATTGCAACAATCCGATCAATGCTCTCGTTACCATCTTCCTAAAAGTTGTCTTTGTACTTTTTATAGAGCAAATTCTGTGCCAGTTTATCAAGTCAAAAAAACGTGGCAAAGTCAGCATTTGACTCTGCCACGTAAAAGACCGTGTTAAAATATTATTAAGAACTTAGCTTGTGTGTCATTCCGTGTCAAAAAGATCCATTAAATAGCCGATTTCAACATCTGGGACTTTCAGCATAAACGTACTCTCAATTTCTTCCATTCCTTTCTTCAAAATAGCATAAGTATCCGACTTAGCTCGTATAAGAGACTCTATGTCTGGATAGTCGATACATTCATTTCGTATGACTCGTTCAATCATACTAGCACCATGCATGACAAACATAATAAGATATCTCTCTGAATTTTCTCCCATCAATAAATCCTTTTTCATGCCATCAAAGGAATGAACAAGAGTAGTAATTGTTTTCTGCGGATTTAAAAATGTCAGTGTTTCTTCCAGAATAATTCTTAGGCCATTTTCATTCGTCATTTCAAAAGATTGCTGTCCATTGGAATCAGAATAATAGTTTTCGATGATTTCATTTAACTGGGATAAACCATTATCCAAAAGAATTTTTTCTGATGGAATAAAAGGAACTTGAGCTATATTCAAGTCACTAATCCCAACTACCGCTATAATCCTTTTATTTTTGAAGTCCTCTATTCGATAATCGCTGCTGTTTGTCGGGAATAGTTCGATATTATATTTTGAAATCAAAGAGATTGAATTTCTTAAGAAATTAGCTAGCGTAATCGCCGCTCCCTGTCCTGTCAAACAAGTGGTTATAATTACTTCTCTTGGCTCTTTTTTTATTTTGCTCTTTTTTACATTTCCTTCAACGTAGGCATGCATGATCTCTTTCACTTCTGTATAGATTTCATCCAATTTGTAATCTGATATTAGTGTCTTTCTTAAAGCTTCTAATACAAAGGGCGTCGACAAGAAATTAATCGTTTTCGTTGGCACTCCAGTTTTTTCCGTATATAATTCGCCGAAAGAATTCAATGACCCCATGTCTGTCATAATCAGAATTCCGTTTCCTTCATTCACTTCATTTGCAGTGTCTTCAAATTCTAAATAAAACTCATCGACACGTTTTTCCAGCTGCATATCCAAAGCATGTGTATGGTCTGTATCGAGCAGAGAATTCGCAACCTTTGCGATATTTTTAGCGACACCGTTTCCATGTGCCATTAGTAACAGACCTACTCGCTTACTTTCATTTGCCTCGCTATTGTGTTCATCCATTGACAGAAACAACGCGAAAAGATACTCTTCCTCAGGTGAGAACTCGATACCAAGCTCAAATTCGAGATGTTTTTTCACTAAACGCGCGACTTCCAATTCCTGCGAATATTTAGCCTTCAGCTCTTCAATATTAATATCAATGCCCGAATGTACCACTGGCTGATTGATCAACGAATTGATATGCATCGCAAAGGCAATGTAGGTTCGCTTTGAAAAATTCTTCTGCAGCTTCCTTTCCGCAATTTTTAGAATAATATCAACCTCATAATAGATGCTTGGTTCGATGACCTTGAAAATATTTTCGTGCTCCATTCGATTATACGGAGAGGATGGATATTCTTCTAATATACTTTGTTCCAATTCTTTTTTTATTGTACTTAGGCTTGCGTTCTTATCGAGTCGCTTGTACCACATTTGACTATTTATTAAGGTTTTTGGCATGGATGTGCCATCGATCACTAAATCTCCCTTTAACTTATCTAATAAAAAATCAATCTCTCTGTTCTTATCTGCATTCAATATGCCTTCCAATATATAACTAGGAAGAACCTTTTTAGTTACTTGGATCCTTTCCTCGTGATTCGAGATGGAATCTAAATAGCTTCGAGCACATATCAAATTGATATCTGCCTTCAATTGACCAACATTCCCCACGCATTGGTAGCCAAGTAATGATTTTAAGACGCTTTTTTTTATCGTTATTGGTTTTTGGATTTTATCAAACTCCAAGTTGAAAAAGATGCTGATCAGCTCTAGTCTCTCATCCATTCCTCTATCACTAATATTAGGCAGATCAATCACCATCGGTATCCGACGGAGAAAAGTTGATAATAATACAGATTCGAGCGGTTCTGTCGTAGCTCCTATGATTAATACCTTGGAAGAATTGTAGCTATCGTTATCGCCTAATTTTCGATAATTTCCCGTATCAATCAAATGAAAAAGCATCTCTTGACCTTCAGAAGACAGACGATGGATTTCATCTAGGAAAAGGATTCCGTTATTCGCTTTACTAACTAAACCTTCCTGATCATTCTCTGCCCCTGTAAATGAGCCTTTTTTAAACCCAAAAAGCGTAGAGAGTAATAATTGCGGATTATCCGAGTATTCAGAACAGTTGAATATAATAAAAGGAGCATCTTTACTTAATATTCCATGCGACTTTGCAAACTTGTACATAATCTCTGCAAACATTGTTTTTCCAGTTCCAGTTTCACCTGATAAGATAGTATTTAATCCATGAGGCGGATAAATCATAGCCGCACAAGCTTTTTCGATTGCCATTTTTAAACTGCCTTGATTGCCGATCACCTTATCAAAAGCGTTGATCGAGTTTTCCGCGCTACAGAAGTCGCTAAGTTTTTTTATACTTGTTTCTGTTACCTCCAAATTAAAAAGTTCGTTAACCTTTTTAGTAGGAAAAAATTTAACAGGTCTGCCTTCAATCTTTAAGACCTTCCCTTCGTTAACTAGCTTGTTCAATTCTTTACTACAATTCGTACGGTCAATATTGATTGCTTCAGATATTTCAGTCGTTCCAATTCCGTTAAATCCATTTTTTATATCGGCATATCCAATATGGCTAACGCATCGTTCTAAGAAGTTGTATACTCTGTCTTTTCTGTACATAACTATCCCCCTCCCCCCAATAGCGATAAATCCAAAATACTCAAGTTCAAATACAATTGACTAGTATCTATCCTCACCTTAGACGAACCTTATGTAATCGCTACACTTTCAGTTTATCATAAAGTACCTGCGCAAGTTTTCAAATTCAAGGTGACGCAAATTGCCTATATTTAGAAAGAAATCGATCCTAATAGCACTAAAATACAAAAAGATCATCCTAATTTTCCATTTAGAAAATCAGATGATCTTTTCGTCGTTTATAAATAAAACATGATGTTAGCGTCGTTCATTTTTTAAGGCTGTCTGACTTTTTTTCTTAAATAAAGATATCCAGCTGTCCCACAAATTAACAGTGCACCTATGATGGTCAGCCAAATAGTTTTTTCTTCACCTGTTTTCGGCAGCCACTTACTAGTTATCGAATTTGCTGGGTGGTCTGTTTTTTCTGATTTATTTATCGCTTTTTGTGTATACGTATTGGTAATCAACAGGTTTCCACTATTTTCTCCAGTAACCGATGAGGTGTAGCCAGCTGGAATAGCCACTTCTTTGATAGTATATTGAATAGATTTTCCAGCTTTATCATTCAAATCGAGCGTTTCCCAAGTAAATGTCCACTTATTCTTTTCAGTCAATTCCACCGGATCGCCTTGCGTTTGTCCATTTGCATACAGCTGAATTTTGATGCTATCTGGACGAAGCTGGGCTTGATTGTCATTATCCTGCCACTGTTTCGTAACCGTTCCACTGATTTTTCCAGGTTGGTACGTATTCGTGATATTGAAATCTTCAATTTTAGTCGTGTAGTTTGCGACACTGTTTTCTGTCACCGTGTAGACAATCTCCCGGTCCTTCTTGAACTTGGGTAAATCTTTGAACTCATAACGCCAGTCATCAACTTCACTTACTTCCTTTGAAGCAACCTGTTGACCATCTGCTAAAAGATTTACTGTAATTTTCTCTGGTCGTTTCCCTGCTTGATTATCGTTGTCTTCCCAAGTCTTAGTTCCCTTAACAATCGTTGACTCCGGTGAATAGGTATTGGTGATATCAAATCCCTTGATTTCAGTATTGTAATGTGGAACAATGTTTTCTGTTACCGTATAGACAATCTCTTTTCCATTATTAAATTTTGGAAGATCTGAAAAAGTATAAGTCCAATTTTCACTTTGACTCACTTGTTTAGAAGCAACCTGCTGACCGTCTGCTAATAGATTTACTGTAATTTTCTCTGGCCGTTTCCCTGCTTGATTATCGTTGTCTTCCCATTTCTTTGTACCAGATATTTCTAATGTAGGCTCGTCTTTCTTATTTAGAACTGTTTTTAGAACTGATTGATCACTTCCAAAATCATCGGGAGAAATTTTGATTTCCTCATTTGATAAAATATACCCATCCGGAGCTTTGGTTTCTTTCAGGGTGTAATTATCCTTCAATAAATTATTAACGAAGCCAAGACCATTCGCGTCTGTCTCAATAGTTCCTACCACTGATCCGGTTCTGTCGCGGATAATTTCGAATACCGCACCGGCTAGGCTTTCATTCGCTTCATTTTCCTTATGAATCTTAATTGTGTAGTTATACCCATCAGCTTCTCCGCCACCAGATTGATATTTTCGAGTTGTCTCTACTTCTTTTATGATCATTTGATTATCGGTCATACGAGCATAATTCGTAAATGTCTCACCATCCACCGGCTCATGATCGGACTGTGTTTTATAAGATATTTTATACTCTTTGTTTCCTATATTTCCTAAATGGATCGAAAAGCCGTTCTCACTAAACTCAATATTATATTGGTTCGTCACATCGGCTTCTTCTTCAAATATCCAAATATGATTGCTATTTAATTCCCAATTTCCTACTTTGATGGAAAAGGTATCTTTCATATAAGACAACCCATCCGTTTTTAAAATGTCTTCTATGGTGACATCCGTGTAGGTATTCCCAGATGGATTTACTCGCAATTCATTATATATTTCGGTTCCTTCATCATTTGTAAACCAAGAATACTTCGAAAATTTTTCATTCTCGTCATCCCCTTGATTCTCAAAATGAATGTCCCCGGCAAATATCTTTTCTCCCTCTACATCAATATAAATAGGTACATCGGTTTTATTTTGCACTGTAGAGGTGTCAATTTTACTGCTAAAATATAATTTTCCCGAAACATTTGAATGCGTTTCGACAAAATCCGTATACGTTAATGTAACTGTATTACTGATAGGGTCAGCTTTTGCTACAGCTATTATCTCTCTATCGGCGTTAGTTACATTGAAAGTAATACTGCTTTCCAACATTAGCTCAGCTGGAAGTGTGATGGTACTAGTGTCTCCGCTTCTGACTTCATTATCCGGTAATGTAAATTCAATAGCGACTCTAATATCCGTATATTGAGTGACCTCGGTCAATGAATTTCCCTCTGAGTCTGTTAATGATATGTGATCAACAATATCAGCAATCGCCTTACGAGTCGAGGGTCCGCGTGGCTGGTTAGCAGTTGAAGTTGATTGCTGCTTTTGATCAACTTCTGTGCTATTTGAAGCGGTTGGTCCTTGAGATGTAGAGGAACTCCCCTCTGTTTCTACTTGGGAAGAGCTTAATGAAACATCCTCCGCACTTTTTATTGGTTCTGGTTTAATGCTATTCTCTATAGTTTGTTGTGTATTCTCAGTTGAATCTGTTGTTTTTGCTACAGCAACTAACGATGCCGTCAGAAGCGATGCTAGTATGACAAGCAGACTCAAATAGATAGATAATCTTCTTTTCATTTTATAATTCCTTTCTATATTTCGGTTGTTTTTAATCCATTATGATTATATATGTATAATTTACAGAGCGCAACGGGTTATTTATGAAGTTAAAAACTTTTAAAAATCACTATAATAGTTAATATATGATAATTTTGATAAAACGAATATATGGCAAAAAAGCGAATATACAAGGGGTTCCATTTCCATTTTTCAACAAGAAAATTATGCTAGATATTGTTTTTTTAAAGAAATTTTTTTACTATAATTTTTCTCTAATATTTTAAAATAGATAATCAGAGTTTTTGATAGCACAATTGACAAATATTTTGTTAATAAGCCTTTAGGAACGAACTGAAAAACCACAAAAAACGACTGTCTATCGCAAAGCAATAAACAGTCGTAACTTTTTATTCTATTGAAAAAATTCCAAAACTTTCTGTCCATTTTTCCATAAACATATCCATCGCCAATAACTGAAACAGATTGGATTTGCGTATATGTTCCATATACTGAGCAATTCTTTTCTTCAGCTTTTGTTACTTTCATTTCTGACCCGTTGACTCTGGTTAACGCGTTTTTATCCTCCCCATTAAACGATGAAGGACTCTCTTTCTATTTAGATGCTTCCTGCTCTGCGTCTTCACGTTTTCTCGACCCTATTTTACAGACTAAGATCGTTGTTGTTAGACAGAGTGTGACCGCATTAGCACCTAAGATCGCCATGTCAGACTGAATGATTCCATGGATCGTCCATAGGAAGACCCCGATCACCTGTAACAGACAGGTTTGTAAGGAAATGGCTTCGGTATTTTTGGTTTTTACTATTTTTATGACCTGCGGAACAAACGCAAATGTAGTCAAGATTCCTGCGATACTGCCAATCATGGATTTACCTCCTTCGTATAAAAACAAGCTGAACACTTTCAAATTAAGATTCATCTTATCATTCAGCACACTGATGAAATAGAGCTTTGCTTCATCTTAAAATGTGATTTATACGAACGGACCAAACAGTCAGAGATTTTGTAAATCACATATACCAAGCTTGCGTAGTCGCCCAACTTTTAAACTCATGCACAGCTTCGAGGAACGATTGTTGTATCTCTCAAACTAAAAATTTCCGCTTATTTGTCAAAACTCTGATAATTAAGAACAGCCGTGTTCAGCACGCTGCTTAAGCTATTTTGGCTTCTTGGCCTTGTTCTTGCTCATGCTCTTGTTTGACCAAGCGTTGGTCGTAAGATCGGGCAAATGGCAGATAAATCAGGAACGATACTCCTGCACAGAGGATCGCAACGACCGCTGCCTTCCAATCTCCTCCGGTACTGATGAAAGCTCCGAGTCCGACTGGTGAAGGCCAAGGCATATTGGCGATGACCGGACGAATCAACTCAAGCCGGATCGCAAAATAACCGATACTCGCTGAAGCCATTGGTGCCAAGAAAAATGGAATGGCTAAGTATGGATTATAGATCAATGGAATACCAAAGATCATCGGTTCATTGATGTTAAAAATACATGGGACCAAAGCGGCTTTCCCCAATACCTTCAACTGCTCGGATTTCGCCATGTATACAAGGAAGAAACATAACCCCAAGGTGGCACCCGAGCCGCCGATCGTGACAAAGGCATTATTGAATTCTCCGGCTAAGGGAATGTGTGCGCCTTCAGCATTCAAGGCTAAGTTTCCTAAAGTGATCGGTGTGATCAAAGAGAAAATGATATTCGCCCCGTGGATACCTACTAGCCATAGTGCATGGACCAAGAAATAAATCACCATAACACCTAGCCAGCTGCTGGTTAACTGGGTTACAAAGCCGAACGGTACAGCGATCAATTGGAAAATGTCCGTGTTCAACAAGACGAGAAGCCCTGTGATGATCAAAATCACAAAAGCGACGACAAACGCCGGAACTAAGGCAGTAAACGCTCTCGATACACCTTCCGGAACTTCCTCCGGCATTTTGATGACCCAGTTTCTAGCGACACATAATCGATAAAGCTGTACTGCGAGCGCCGCCATGATGATGCCAGTAAAGATTCCGACCGTCCCTAGACGTGCGACACCATCGCCGCCGATCGCCCAGCCGTTGATGATGCTATCGTCTAAATTCGTCACTCGGATCACTTTCCCGCCATCCATCACTAATTGCGGAATCGACAGGAAGAAAGCAAACATCGATAATAACGCACCTGTGATCGGCGCCATATTCAACTCCTCTTCTTCTGCGATGATCTTCGTATATTCATATCCTAGTCCAACACAGAAATATAAGGCCAATATCCCCATGGTTGTGCTGTTTGCCAACATATAGAGTTCACTGAATTTAAAAAAAGTTGAATTAAAAATGCCTTCTAAAAAGGGAAATGTCATGGGAAGAATATTGAACACCAAGAACATCGAGCCGACGATCGTAAAGGGGATCGCCCCCATCCCAGCGCCCATAATCGCTCGAACGATTTTGAAGGTCGCCAATTTTCCCATTGGTCCCATCAAGCGTTTTTCTAAAAAGTTAAATAGTTTGTTGTTTGATCCATCCATGTTTCTTCCTCACTCACTTTCATTTTCTGATAGTTTATTAAACTCCTGAAGATAGCCGTAATACTTGTCCTGATTTTTGCGGATACGATTAATTCGGCTGATGACCACCCATGATAAGACGATTCCTGTAAGAAGAACGAGCACTAAAATACCTTTTGCCAAAGAATTAGCCAATAGAAATGGAAATAGACTCTTATAGCTTGAATCAAATGCCGTTGCCAGAATCAGTCCTGCGTTCAGAAAAAGCTGGCATTTCTGATACAAAAGAGAATATTTTAATGCTTGGTCCTTCGTGTTTGAAGTATCGCCATAAAGCTTTAGATGTTCTGCTATACCGAAAAGACTCAGCGCAAGCAAACCGATCGGCACTATACAATAGAAGCTTTTGGCCATTACGAGCATGAGCATCCAGTAAATATTACTGAAGAAAAACGCCGCTAATAAGTATCTCAGTAATAGAAATCGGCCGAAATAGAAATTAATTTTACTGACTTTCTGTTTTTGTTTCATAAAGGCCGTTTTTTCCATCTAGTCGATCCCCTATTTTACGAGCTCAAAGTTTTTTTGATACATCAACAGCAGTTCGGCGGCGACTTCTTTCAGAGTTATCGTAGTCATCAGGTGATCCTGCGCATGAACCATGAGGATCTCCATTTCGATCTTGTCACCGTTAGCGTAGCTTTGTAATAAACCTGTTTGCGCCTTATGAGCTTGTACAATAGAATCATTGGCTGCATTGATTTTTTCGTCTGCTTCGTTAAATTGATCTTCCCGCATCTTTTTAAAAGCTTCGTGCACTAGTGTCCGGGCATCTCCGCTGCTTAAAATAAGTTCGAAAGCAATTTGTTGTAGTTTTTCTGAATTCATATTCTTTATCCCTCCAATACGACTCGTTCATTGAGCGTTTCATTTTTTAATATCTCCATAAAAGACTGACAACTTGTGCATTTCAGTATTGCTTGCTGGAACTCTCTATTATCCAAGATGGGTTCAAGCGCCTGACTGATGACATCCATGTTTAAATGGCCGAATTTATCTGGTGACAACAGCACTACTAATTGAATATTTGGGTGTGCTTGATCCCAATAGAAGCCTTCTGGCTGGATCGCGATTGCGACATGTGCCGCATTTGTCAGCGGTTCGATCGGATGAGGCACTGCCAAGTAGTTGGAAAAAGCGACACTGCTATAGGATTCTCTTAATTTGATCTGTTTCATAAAGGTTTCTTTTAGCGTTCTTTCCTCCTTTTGCTCGATCCGCCGGAGCATTTCTGTTAAGATCGTCGTTTTATCCGCGTACTCGTTGGCTACAAAGAACAGCTCCTCTGACACGCATTGTTCAAAGGCTGAAAAACGATCGTTGATGGTTATTTGATTGCAGCGAAATTGCAGATTGTCGATTTTTTTAGTGATTTTGTCCGCGGCAATGGCTTGATTGATGCTTTCGATATCCTGTTCATCCAACAAGACACTGACGGTAACGATCGGTACACCTAGAAGGATCGTTGAGACATTGATCGAAGAGATGATCAGATCGATCTCACTCAAATCTTGATCAACGATCTCATAGCAGCTGATGACCTTCTCAATATAGATCTTTGAACCGAGCTCTCTTTCCAAACGATTTTTCAGCATTTGAGAGCTGCCTAAGCCGGTGGCGCAAATGACTAAAACATGCGCTTTTTGCTCGTTGCAAAACCGTTCGACTGCGGCAATGAAATGGATCGCGATATACGCCCACTCATTCTCGTTCATTGGATACGTTTGGAAAATCGCCATTTGGTTCAAATGGCTGACGGTCATTTCATAAATGTCTTGATACTGCTGCTTTATGTCAGCCATCAAAGGATTTTCGTTGGTTCGCTTTTCCTGTAAGCGGCGAAATAAAGGGATGAAATGCAGCATGAGACCTTCGATCAGGATCGAATCCTTATGCAGCTTGTATCCTGTCGACTGATCGATCTCGCTCAGCACCGCTAAAAGCTGCTGCCGAATCTCGCTTTCCTTGTATTCGGTCTTTTTAAAAACATTGGCCGAACTAGTCTTACTTAACAGGTGCAGCGCAATAAAATGTGCCTCTTCTGTCGGAACGACGATGCCTTGGCTCGCTTCGATCCGCTGAATGATCGCTCGAGCGGTCTGATATTCCGGTAAATCTGGCGTAATATCCACTATCACGGAGCTGTCCATTTTGAAGCCTGACTTGATTCGTTTGACCGCTAAGCCAATGTGCAGCACCAAGTTGTAAATGATAAAATCTGACAGCCGCAGTTTATTTTCGCGACATTCATCCAACACGATAATAACGATCTCCTCGATATTGATGCCTTCCAACAGGTGTCCATAGATTGAAAAGGTATACAAATTATCGTGCAGCCGACTCACAAAAAAGTAGTTCATAATGAAATGACGAATACTCTGTTCTTTGCCGACTAAGTATATTCCTTTATTGCTTTTGTGCTTAAGGACGATATTGTAGGGCTTGAGCTGCTTTTTTATCTCTACCAGTTCGTTAGAAACCGTTGAGCGGGAAACAAATAGTTCTTCTGCTATATGATCGACATACACGGGACCTTGGTCAAAAAATAGATGCTTCAAAATCGTATACTGCCGGTCCTTTGATTCCTGAACGATGCAGCTATCCTGCGTAATTTTTTTATTTTTCAGCTCTGATAAATAAAAGCTTTCAAAGACTTCACCGTCATAAAGCTTCAGCTGATACCCGTGTCCAGGCTTCGCGTTGATATTCCCCATCCGAATTTGTTCAAGCTGTTCATTAAGTGAATGCAGGTATTTTCGCGCTGTCCGGTTAGACATACTGATCCCGCTGGCAACTTCTTGACTCGTTAAGTACCGATGCTTATTCTCATATAAAAGTTTTAAAATCAATGTTTCCTTTTTACTCAACATTTTCCTCAGCCCTTTGATTAAACTAAATATGGTCAGTGATTACTTTTGACAACTTCTCGATCCCCATCGGAATTGGTACATATGCTTGTGGCGGAATGTTCACGATTGGCTTATTTTGCTTTTTTGCGGCGGTTTCTAAAGTATTAAAATACATTTTTGTTTGCGGACTAACCAGATAGAGATCGTACTCATCTTTGGCGATGGCCGTCGCGCCTTGACTTTGCGAAGTGGCGTTTACTTCAATATCGTTGCCTCGCTCTTTTAAATGTGCGGTTGTCTTTCTGGCGATGACTGAAGAAGACATCCCTGCAGCACAGATAATCAGTGCCTTTTTCATAATATGTTGCCCCCCTTATTTTTTTTGAACCTGCGAAGATGCCGTGTTGTCCTTTTCCTGTTCGAAGTCACCTTCTGTTTGACGCGTTCTATTATTCCCCAAACTCCCTACAAAATTTCGCTCCTTCCATTTGTTACTGCTATCGTACAAGAGAACGGTTACAATCCAAATACAGGATTTTACCACATCTATACGGCATTTTTTAATACCTTTAATTAAGTTTCTTTACTAAGTGTTTTTAAATGGACAACTACATTTACAGGCTGCCCTTTTCCCATGGCTTAAATAGACGAATCAATGGAGCGATAAACTCTCCTCAAGTGTTTTTAAAAGACTGCTGTAGTCACTATATTCTATAAAAAAATTTTTTAAATTAAACGCTTTTTCCAGACTAGATCCGCTCAATATCGTTTAAGCCGTCACCCATTTTCATGATTTTCTCTTTGATCACATTCCGCGAGTCTTCACTCTTTTCTGTTTACTTTCAAAAATTCGCATACTATACTTAATTAAATAAGTTCATTAAATTGGGGTGTATACCATGGCGAAAAATCGAAACATTATCAGAGAGCGAAATCTAGCACTTGTCATGCGGCAATTTTTTAAAAACGAGCGGCTCTTAGCCGCTGATCTGGTCAAACTGACAGGAATAAGCATGGTCACCATTAATTCGCTGCTGAAGGATTTAGTCAAAGAAAACAAGGTATTAGAAGGCAAGCTGATCCAAAAGGAAATTGGCCGACCTGCTGTCGAGTACTCATTAAATACGCAGATACTCAACTCGCTCTTTGTTTCGATCCGTGCTATTGATGCGCAGCTTTATGTCTACTCCTATTATGTCGACGTGAGAGGCCGCGTCCTAGAGACAAAGAAAATCTTTTTTTCAGACGTGACAGAGTCAGGCTTTCAGGCAATCATGAAGGAACAGATCGCTTCTCATGAAGACATCTATAAAATAGGAATCCTGTTTCCCGGCAAAATTTCAAATGGCATCGCAGTATCCAGCTTGCACGATGTTTTTAATCAATGGAATTTCGCAAAGATTTTTTCTGAGCTTACTTCCGTGCCGGTGGCGATCCAAAATGATGCCCACCTGCTTACAATCGGACACTGTATCCAAAATAGAATTAGTTTGAACCAAGCAATCGTCGGCATTTTTTTGCCGAAAAACAGTATGCCCGGCATCACTTTGATTGCCAACAACGATTTGATCGAGGGAAACAATGCCCTTGCCGGCGAGGCTAAATACCTGCCCTTTTTGATCCGTAACGGCGCCCCGCAAAATCAACAAGAAATGCTGGAATGCTTGATTGATATCCTCGGATTTTACAATGCTGCCTTCGCGCCTAAAAACTTTGTCCTTTACGTTGATGGTCTCGATCAAAGCACAATACTGGAAAGAGTCGCAGCAGATGCGATCTTCCCTCAGCAAAAAAATAAATTAAATTTGCAGTTTGTTGAGGATTTTGAAGACAGCGCCCGCTTCGGTATCCACTGGATGCTGTTTCAAAACACCCCATTTTCATTTTCTGATTAGTTTAATCAGTCGCAAAAAAAAACGATCTTTTTTGCGACTGATTTTTTGTTTGATAACCAGTTATCTGAAGGGGGTTTGAATGGGAAAAGGCTGCTCTTGATTGTACTTTTCTAAACACAAAAAACCTTTTCGAGATTTTTTTGATCTCAAAAAGGTCAATTGACAGATAAAAAATTCGCGCAAGGCTAGGAATCCACACTCAGCAGCCAATCCAACACATTCATTTTCTTGATTCCATTAAAGTTCGCTTCTTTATTATACTCATCTAGGGTCAGCAGGTATTTAGGATAGGAATCCTTGATTGCTTGAAGTGATCGCAATTCTCTTTTTAGGACAGCTTCATCTAAAGTGGTCAGAGCTACTTGATAATAGGACACCTCTTGTTTTTCATTGATGGCTACAAAATCAACTTCATACCGATCAACCTTACCAACATAGACTTTATTCCCACGGCGTCGCAATTCTAGATACACGATGTTTTCCAAGACATGACCAAAATCCTGATGATGATCCCGCAAGATCAATCTCCTCAACCCACTGTCTACAACATAATACTTCGATTGTGTATCCAGCAGTTCACGCCCATGTACATCATAACGCTTAGCCTCATAGAGAATTAAACTATCCAAAATCCCCTGCAGATATTTCTCTACCGTTTTATTGGAAATTGACGTTCCTTTAGAAACCAACGTATTTTTGATTTTATTCACTGTAACCAGACTCCCGACACTGCTGAAAAGTGTCTCGATCAAACGCTCCAACACTCTAACGTCAGAAACATTCAACCTTGCAACAATATCATTCAAAACGACCGTAGAATACAATCCCTGCAGATATTCTAAAGCTTCTTGATCCGTTTCCGTAAACAGCGTGTAGGGCATCGAACTTTTTAGATACTCATTAAAATACTGGGCATTGGGCTGATCGTCTTCATTTTGCTTTTTCCATTCCACAAATTCTGAAAAGGATAGCGGCAGCATTTTCAACTCAACATATCTGCCAGACAGCAATGTTGCGATTTCCCCGCTTAAAAAATAAGCATTGGAGCCCGTAATATACAAATCAACATTTTCTTTAATGAACAGGGAGTCAACAACACGTTCAAAATTCTCAACATGCTGGATCTCATCTAAAAATATATAGACCTTTTTCTTGTCTGCTATTTTCTTTATTAAATAATCGTATAAAGAACGCACACCTCTCAGAGAATCATACGCCATATCCTCAAAATTAATACTGATGATCGCCTCATCAGACACACCTGTTTCTGTCAAATAATCTCGAAAAAGCTGAAACAACGTGGATTTCCCCGCACGTCTCACCCCTGAAACAACCTTGATTAATGGCTTGTCCTGATGTCTTTTCAAAAAATTTAAATATTCAGATCGTTCCACTAGTCTCTTCATATGTTTCACCTCAATTCCAAACTCCCATCATTATCATACCATGTTGTGACTTAAAGTTAAACATTTGGAAATATTGTCATTTGTTGAGACTAGAGTACAAAGAAATAATCAATTGAAAATCGCAAAAAGCTGCCTATTGCAAACAATAGACAGCCTTACTTTATTCTTCCGTAAATTTCTTTACAATATTGATCACACCTTCGCTTCCAGCAGTGATTCCTTGCGAAACGAGGTTTTCCAGTGGAAAAATGGTTCTTCCGCCTAGTACTTCTAAAAGCATCGGCAGGTTTACTCCCGAAATTGCTTGAACATCATATCCTTCAGCAAGTAACAGCGCCACTGCGTTTGAAGGCGAACCACCGAACAGGTCAACAAAGACAAGTGTTGGATAATCGTTATCGAATTTTCTCAGTGTCTCTTTTAATGCGCTGACTAAAGTATCCAGCGACATCTCAGGGGTAAAAACTAAGGTCTCAAAATTGTCTTGCTTACCGATGATCATTTCGGCCGACTTCTTTATTCCTGTCGCGAATTCACCGTGGGTCATAACTAGAACATTACTCATATTGGTTTCCATCTGATTCTCCTCATTTATAGTCTAAAATACATGCAGTAACGAACCTGCTGCCCCTAAGACAATTAAAATTAACAACAGCTTGATGACCGAAACATTCTTTTTATCGTGCAAATACCATACAACCATCACTAAAATGAATGGCAGCAAGCCTGGCATTAGACCATCGACAATATCCTGCAATTTAGTAACAGCGCCACCGCTGCCCCATTTGATTGGTGTGCTTAATGAAACAAATTGAGCGGATAAGCCACCGACAACGGTTAATCCGAGAATGGATAAAAACCCAGTGACTTTTTCAATCATCGCAGGAGAGAATATCTCAGAATCCATAATCTTCATGCCTTCTCTAAAGCCAAACTGAACGCCCCAAAGACCAAAGCCTAATGTGATGGCAGTCCAGCCCACAAGAAAGATGATCGGACCTAAAATATTTCCCTCAAGAGCCAATCCCATACCAAAGCTTAGCAGCAGCGCATTTCCTGTACTTGCGAATAAAGAATCTCCCAACGCGGCCATAGGACCCATCAGCCCCGATTTGATCGCATTAAAAACATCATCAGGAATATCTTCACCCTGTGCTTTTGAAACTTCCATCGCACAAACGGCTCCGATCAACGGCAAACCAATCGTTGGTTCAGTATTGAAAAAGGCCATATGCCTTGTTAACGCATGCCCCATCTCACCTTTATCACCATTCGTAACTTTTTTCAAAACCGGAACGAGACTCCAGGCAAACGCCACATTCTGCATTCGTTCCCAGTTCCAAGCCGAAGTATTGGACATGATCCAACGAAAACCAACCTTATAAATATCTTTTTTTGTCACCTCTTGAGCTGTACTAGGCATGTTCATGTCCTCCCGCATTTTCTTGATTTAAGAAACTAATCATCGCTAACGCAATTCCAACGAGCGCTACAGTGAAAATTGGTAGTTCTAAGGCTGTAACAGCGATAAAACCGACGATGAAATATCCCATCAAACTTGGTTTTGTGAGCAGCATCTTTAACAATACGGCCATCCCCAACGCTGGCAACATGCCGCCAATAACTGTAATAATTGCTGTTAACCATTCAGGAATGACTTTTACGATGTCCTGTGCAGCCGAAGCACCAAAATAAAGAACTAAAAATGCTGGTACAAAACGAAAAACAAAGGCGATTATCTGTGGCAGGCCGAGTGTCATAAAGGTCAGCATTCTTACATTGCCCTCAGCAGCATATTCATCTGTTTTGTGAACCAAGAACGAGTTGATCGTCGCGAATAATTGCCAAACAAAAGTCCCGATTAACCCTAACGGAACAGCAATGGAGACAGCCATTTCAGCCGATACCCCTGTTGAAAGCGCCAAGGCAGTCCCAACGTAGCCTGCAATTCCTATATCTGACGCCATAGCCCCGCCTGGAGTCACTGCACCAATGTATAACGCATTGATCGTTGCCCCGATGATTACGCCATTTTGTACATCTCCCATGATAATCCCAACGATTAATCCCGCAACTAAAGGTTTGCCAAAAACATGATAGGCAATCCCCTGCCCGCCAAGCCAAGGTGTCGCGATCCAAGCTAAATAAGTGAAAAGTGAAATTAATACTGCTTGCAATAAGTTCATTTGTTTGCTCCTCCCAGTTTAATTTAAAATGTTGAAACAGGCTGCCCTGGCACTGTTTGCATAAATACTTCTACACAATCTTTGCAGTTCAATGCATCGATCGCTTGATAATTTTCGTCGTCTAAATGAACGGTTTGTGCATATTTTTTTCGCCCTGGTGCCATCCCGACATTTCCAACATTTAATTTCCAATCATACTGATCGTTTGCTTCAATGACTTGTTTGGCACTAACCGGTGCCTTAGCGATAAATAGCGTTTCATTTTCAGGATACTCATTGACACATTGTGTGGCTTCATCCAATTTTTTTATAACCAGTTCTACATGCTTGGGCGTTGCCATTGTTAGCGCTTTCGAAATAATTGGATTACTAGCTGCAAGATCATCGATTACCACGATTTTCTTGGCTCCTAATTGTTTGATCCACGCCGTCACTACTTGTCCATGTACTAATCTGTCATCAATTCTAAAAAACATAGTCATTCTCCTTTTTTCGCCAAAGGCGTTTTTTGTCAATTATTTAGCTTGGGGATTCATTCACATGATCCTTTTTTAAATAAGAGATAGCGTTTGCTATCTCTTATTAGGTTATTCATCATAAAGTGTTCGGCTCAACAGCTCATCTTGTACATCCTTATCTAAATTGACAAAGATCGCACTGAACCCGCTGACGCGAACAATCAGATTGGGGTATTTTTCAGGATGCTTTTGCGCATCTTCTAGAATCCCGTGATCCACGATGGTTACCATTAAATGACAGCCACCTTTTTTGAAATAGGTATTGAACAAATACTTGATTTTCGTTCTATTCTTGTTGAACATATTGGGTGTAAACTTGATGTTTTGAACCGCGCCGCCATGATATTTCGCGTCAAAGGTTGCCAGCGAATTCAAGACTGCTGTCGGACCGCTTTGCGCCGCGCCGCCTTGTGGGTTATTTGCCGGGTTCATAAACTGTCCGGCATACCTGCCATCTAAAGAGGCGGAGGTTGCTCGTCCCCATTCTGTATTCGTTTGATTATTAGAAATTACGATCAGGTAATATTGCATACCCTTTTCAATCCCTCGATCGCGAATTCCGTTTGCGACAAATTCATACAAGTCATTTGCCAGTTCATCAACTTCTGCTAGATCATTGCCATATTTTCCTTGAGCCCAAAGCTCTTCACGAATCGCTTCGTAGCCTGCAAAATTATGCTTCGCTGCTTCGTTCAGCTCTTTAAGTGTGTATTTCTTTTCATCGAAGACGAGTTTCTTAATTGCATATAAAGCATCACTGCTATTGATATTTCCGTAAGTTTCATTCGTGCCGCCCAAATAACGGATTCCGCCATCTAAGATCGCCTTGCCCCTTGAGATACAGTCATCCATCAGGATACTCGCAAACATGAAGGAAACTTCTCGATTCATCAATTCATAGCTATAATATTGCGCGTCAACAGAGAGATCGAAATAGTAATCCAACAATTCTTTATAATTCGCATACAAATCGTCGAAATATTCGAAATTTTCAATCTTTTTAATCGGTACGGGTCCTGATTTTTTGATGCCATCCATTGGATCAACCCCTTCATTCAGGGTCATATTCAATAGCATCAAAAGATTTAACAGCGTATTTGGTGTGCCGACGCTCTGACCTTGAATAACAAATTCTCCACAACCGAAGGGAACATACTGCTCAGCGGTCTTTCGATCGACTCGCATACCATGCATCACCGCTGGTACATTGACTTCATCGTTGTATAACGTCGGGTAGGTCGCACCAGCCCCGATACAGTCATAGGCCAGATCCATAATTTCTTCTGGGGTATCTTTGTTAAACCGCAGTGTAAATTGCGGTTCGACGTACTTGCAATCCTTCGTGACTCTCATAGCGATTTTGGCAAAAATGTCCGCGGCTTCTGGGTTCTTACGCCCGTACCCGCCAACAATGATCCGACCATTGACGGTCGTTCGACGATTTTCAATCAGTGTCCACAAGGATTTCAGATAATCATAGGCATCCTCTTCCGTGATCAGCCCATTGTCTAAATCACGTTTTAAGTATGGACCTAAGTAATCATCTAATCGTCCATAGTTGATACAACCGGCTAATAACGCATAGACCCAAACCATTTGAAGCGCTTGATGGAAGGTCTGCGGTTTTTGATAAGTAATCACCTTTAAGTCATTTTCCATCATTCCAAGCTGCTGCAGCCGTTTTTCAGTAGTTGCACCACTCTTAGCCTGATTGACCAATTCTCTTAAACGATCACAAACAGCCTGATAAATGTTTAACGCATCAATCGATGATTGCAGAAACTCATTGGGACCGAGCTCTTTTTGTTTTTCTAAAACGAGTTCTTTCAAACCCTCGATCCCATTATCTAAAAGCTTCGGATAATCGAGCATCATTCCACTCAAGCGTGCCGTTGCCATTAGCGGTGCTGTTCCATCGATAAATCGGTTGATGATATTTTCCTGCAAAACATCTCCGCAATATAACGCCTTAACATCATGGTCTTCCCAGTATTCATACATGGCATCAACTCTGGCTTTATCTTCTTCAGAATCAAGTTCATTTTTGAATTTTGCCAATTTGTCAAAAACACAATAATGACCGACACCACCTAGAGAAGTCACACAACCAAATCCAATTGGCAGAAAATCAAGACGTCCAGCTACCAAATCTGTTGGTTCGATGCTGCGAAAAAGCGTCGGATAAATCACCTTCAAGCAATTGATTTCTCTAGCTTCTTTGGAAAGCCCCTCAGAGTCTTGGTGAGCCTGAGTATAAGCTTCCATGATTTCCAGCTGCTCTTTGGGTGTTTTTTCACTTGGCAATTTGATACTGACTTCAACATTTTGAACCCCAGCAATACTTGCCTTTTTCATGTTAGTGTTTGCTCCTTTCAGCCTCGCGCCAATTATTTTGGTAGCCGCTTAACAGATCAGTGAAGCGCTTGGTAATATAGTGAGGTCTAGTGATCGCACTGCCAACAACTACTGAATGAGCGCCCAAATACAATACTTTCATTGCATCTTCCGGCGTATAAATATGCCCTTCCATCATGACATACGCTTCATCTTTAAAGTCACGGCACATTTGAGCAAACATACGATAATCAGGTCCTTCAATATGCTTTGTTTCCTCGGTGTAGCCATATAAAGTAGGGGCTACGATATCCGCACCATGGTCAACCGCCCAACGTGCTTCTTCATAGTTTGAGACATCCGCAAAAATGATTGCTTCCGGAATTTCCTTTTTTAGAATAGGCAGTAAGTCTCTTGCAACTGTGCCTTCATGGGTGATTTGAGTCGTACAGTCTAGCGCAATGATCTCAGCCCCCGCTTCCCAAATTGCCTTACAAGCATCTAAGGTTGGTGTAATGAAAACATCTGTATCCTCATGCCAGATTTTCCAAAGACCAATTACCGGAAGATCGACATTATCCTTAATCATTTTGATTTGTTCAGGCATGTTCGCGCGAATTGCCACGGCCCCGCCCCATTTCGCACATTCAGCCATTTTAATCGACATGTCATCCGTGTAAATCGGTTCATCTTTTTGAGTCTGACAAGAAACGATTAAACCGTTTTTTAACGATTCAAGCAATTCACGCTTTTTTGGATCATTTGTTTTCATTTCACATTCTCCTTACTCTGTCGAGATAATATTTTTATATTTTTTTCCACCTTCAGGTATTTTGTTGGTAAAGACTTTTTCAAAATCCTCAAAACTGCCAAAGGTGCTTAAAGCCGTTAATTTAAACTTGGAATCATCAACTAGCAGGTAAGCATGCTTGCTGCGTTTGATGACCGCCTTTTTGATACTGCCGATTTCCAGCTCGCTAGTGTATACTTCGCCAAAATCTATATCGGCGCCGTTTGCTCCAATAAATGATTTATCAAAACGAAACTCCTGCATCTGTTCAATCGTTGATGGTCCATAGCATATCTCATGCTTTTTGCTATACCTTCCACCTAGCATGTAAACTTCCACATCCAGCTGGTTCAAACGATTCAAAACAAAATAGCTGTTTGTAACGATTTTAATTTTCTTATTATGCAGGAATGGAATCATCTGCATCGGTGTCGTTCCAGAATCTAAAAAGATCAAATCGCCGTCTCTAATTTCCTTCGCAGCTATCTCAGCAATCTGCTTCTTTTCCTCTTGATGAATATTCACTTTTTCCAAAACAGGTCCTTCTGTCAGATCGCTGATGGTTTCTTCCAATCCTATCTGAACGACTCCGCCGCGTTCTCGATCGACTTTCCCCTGCTCTTCTAAAAGTTTTAGATCCCGTTGAACAGTTGATTTGGAGACATTCATTTCCTTACATAGATCGCTGATACTGATCATGGGTTGTGATTTCAAACGAGATAAGATATAGATTTGACGTTCTTTTGCTAACATAGTTAACTCTCCTTTTTGGTCTTTTATTTTATTATACAAATGAAAATGAGAGTTTTAAAGCTAGAAAGACTATTTTGATTCATTTCAAATCATTTTGATTCATCCTTCTCAAGAACTTGAAAGCCCTTTTATTAGTACAACTGCTTCTTTATCACATCTGTAGTGTAACACCACGTCCATTCCATTTCAAGTCTTTTTCAATCTTTTTGAATCATTATGATTCATTTTAGGTCAAAAGGCGTTTATTTCCAAGGAGGATTGGCGTATACTAAAGAGGAACTTGAAAGAGGAGGCGCTTGTAATGAGTGAAAGAAGAGGCTGTATTTTTAATATTCAAAGGTTCAGTATTCATGATGGTCCGGGAATCCGAACAACTATTTTTTTTAAAGGGTGTCCACTTCGCTGTACGTGGTGCTCGAATCCAGAGTCTCAAAAAAGGCAGCCTGAACCTATCTGGGACAATCAAAAGAAGCAAGAAATCATCACCGGCGCTTACTATACTGTCGAAGAAGTGATGGAAGTCATCCGCAAAGACATAGATTATTATGAAGAATCTAAAGGAGGCATCACGGTCACTGGCGGTGAGGTGCTGGCTCAGAAGGCGTTTGTCATTGAATTACTAAAAAAATGTCGAGAGGAAAACATTCACACCGCTTGTGAAACCTCTGCTTTTTCATCAAGCTCCGACTTTAACGAATTGATCGAACCTCTGGATTTATTGATTATGGATATCAAGCATCATTCAGAGGATGCTCATAAAGCCAAAACAGGCGTTTCACTGGAACCGATCCTAAAAAATCTAGATCAAGCGATCAATAGTCAAAAGGAAATGCTATTAAGAATTCCGATTATTCCCGCTTATAATAATTCTTTGGAAGATGCCGAAGCTTTCGGGCAATTACTCCTTCACCATCAAGTAAAAGAAGTGGAACTGCTCCCTTTCCACCAGTTTGGCAAAAGTAAATATAACTATTTGAAACGAGCGTACGAGTATGAAGGTGTTCCTCAGCTAACAAGTAAAGACTTGCTGCCTTACGCGGCAATCATTGAAAAGTTTGGCATCACTTGTTCGATCGCTTAGTGCAAGTTAATCTGGGCTGCTCAAATCCTACTGTGAAAAAAAAGAACAGGCTGTACACCTGATCCAGATTGGATCGGGTGTTCAGCCTGTTTTTAGCAATAAATCGCTATTGATTGATACGGCTCTAAATTGATTTTTTCTCCCAGAAGTCAATTATCGTAATTTGCTATCAAAACTTCTCCTTGTTGAAACTCTTCTGGCAGCTCGATGCTCGTTTTCTGAGAATAAAAATTATTCACCACCAGTAGTGAACGGTCCTCGAATCGGCGGATATAGCCATAGATTTGCGGATGTTCTGGCAAAAAGGCTTCGTAACTTCCTCTTGCAATAACTGGATATTCTTTCCGTAATTGAATGAGTCGTTGATAGTAGTTAAAAATTGAGCCTTCAGACAATTCTTTCGCGACATTAATTTCTTTCGCCGTTTTCCCTAAAGCTAACCACGGTGTGCCTTCCGTAAATCCGCTAAATTCTGTATCGTCCCATTGCATCGGGGTACGAGAATTATCACGGGCCTTGCTTTTAACAATTTCAAACGCTTCTTCCTCAGATTTTCCTAAATCAAGTAATTCCTGATACGCATTCGCTGTTTCCACATCGGCATATTGTGTCATCGAATCAAAATTTGGATCAAGCATCCCGATCTCTTCACCCATATAAATATATGGAGTCCCACGATTCAAATGGATCGCACTTGCTAACATTTTAGCACCAGCAACACGATAATTTTTTGCATCCACAAATCGATTCAAGGCACGCGGTTGATCGTGATTATTCCAAAACAGCGCATTCCAGCCATTTTGGTCACTCATTTTTGTGCCAAAATCATGAAACGTTTCTTTTAAAGCGGCAAAATCAAAAGGCATTTTAGTCCATTTTTTCCCATCCTGATAATCAACCTTCAAGTGATGAAAATTAAAGGTCATCGTTAGCTCTTCTCGATCAGGACTTGTATATAAAATACAATTTTCCGGTGTCGTGGAACTCATTTCACCGACCGTAATAATGTCCTTATCGTCTCCAAAGGAAGCTTGATTCATCATCTTAATATAGTCATGAACAATTGGACGATCCGTATAGGCCGGTTTCCCATCATTTTCAGAACAATTTTTTAGCACTTCATCTTTACCGATCAAATTGATAACATCAAAACGAAATCCTTTGACCCCTTTATTCATCCAAAAACGCAAAACATCGAATAATTCTTCTCGCACTGCTGGGTTCCGCCAATTTAAATCTGCTTGTGTTTGCTCAAAGAGATGCAAGTAATATCTTCCGGTTTCCCCAAAAGGCGCCCAGGCATTTCCACCAAACTTGGATAGCCAGTCTGTGGGCTCATCGCGCAAAATAAAATAATCTTGATATTTTTTTTCACCTGCTAAGGCCTTTTGAAACCACTCATGCTCAGTAGAAACATGATTAAAAACCATATCTAACATGAGGTCAATTCCATTCGATTTTGCAATGTCCACTAATTCATCAAAGTCTTTCATGGTACCAAACATCGGATGAATCGCCGTATAATCAGCGACATCATAGCCATTATCTTTTTGCGGACTTGGATAGATCGGATTTAACCAGAGCATATCCACGCCTAATTGTTTTAAGTAAGGGATTTTATTTTTGATACCTTGCAGGTCCCCTACGCCATCCTGATTTGTATCCAAAAAAGACTTTGGATAAATTTGATAAATTACCTTCTCTTTAAAACTCATCTTGCCCCTCCAGCTTTACAATGGTGTTGCCATTAATATTTTTTCATCAATTGCGACAGGCGAAGCCGCTTCAATCAATGGATCAACTTGAAAATCAGTCGAATTCGTTACAATAATCGGTGTTTGAACCTCATATCCTGCCGCTTTGATGGCCTCAATATCGAACTCCATTAATAGTTGTCCCTTTTTAATACTATCGCCTTGCTTCACGTAGCTGGTAAAATGCTTCCCGTCTAATTGAACGGTATCGATCCCAATATGAATGAGAATTTCCGTCCCTTCTCCGCTAATTAAGCCGATCGCGTGGTTTGTCGGAAACAGCAAACTAATTTGCCCATCAAAAGGTGCTACCACCTTTCCTTCACTAGGTTCAATCACAACACCTTGACCCATCATCCCTTCTGCAAAAACCGGATCTTTCGCACTGCCTAGCGGATGTAAAACACCTGTGATCGGCGAAAATAACTCCACAATGGAACCCGCTTTTTTCGTACTGTCATTGCCTAATGTTGGAACAATCTCTTCTTCAACCCTATCGATTTTATTAAACAGACCGATTCGGCGAAAAAGCAGTGTGAGAACGAACGGTACTACGATGGCTATAATCATCCCAATGATGAAGACCAAATAATCCTGCGGCCGAATAGACAAGATCCCTGGCAAGCCACCAACCCCAATCGACAATGCGCGAACCTTGAATAGTGTAACGAACAATCCTGCAATCCCGCTGCCAATCATGGCTGCAATAAACGGATAGGTGTACTTCAAGTTGATACCGAACATAGCTGGCTCCGTTACACCCAACCAGGCTGAAATAGTTGATGGAATGGATACCTGTTCTTCTTTTTTGTTCCCGCGATGCGCAAATACAATCGCTAGTACAGATGCCCCTTGTGCGATATTTGATAAACAAAGGATCGGCCATAAATTCGTTGAGCCAAAGTCAGCAATCAATTGCGAATCGATCGCTAAAGTCGTATGATGCAGACCTGTGATAACTAACGGCGATGTCAAAGCTCCTAAAATTCCGCCAAATAGCCAGCTAAAGCTAGAAGTTAAGCCCGCATTTACTACCGCTGATATAATTGTCCCTATTTTCCAACCGATCGGTCCTAAAATAATATGAGCTGCTAAAATCGTCGGAATCAAGGAGAAAAACGGCACAAAGATCATTGAAACGGCTTCTGGAATATGTTTACGGAAAAATCGTTCCAAATACACAAAGAGAAAGCCTGCTAACATAGCTGGAATCACCTGCGCTTGATAACCGATCTTATCGACGGTAAATAGACCAAAATCCCACGTCCAGTTCTTGGCGATCTCTGCAGCAGTGGTACTATTCACCACATATGCATTCAATAGTTGCGGTGACACTAGTGTGATACCCAGTACGATTCCCAAAATCTCGGTTGCTCCCATCTTGCGAGCGATACTCCAAGTAATCCCGACGGGCAAGAAATGAAAAATTGCTTCTCCCGGCAACCATAAAAAGCCATTGACCCCGCTCCAAAATGTAGAAGCTTCAACGATTGTCTGTCCGTTGAGCCAGCCCATGGGTACAGCTTCCAAAATATTACGAAATCCTAAAATCAACCCCCCGACGATAATTGCTGGTAATATTGGGGTAAAAATTTCGGCTAAAACTGTAATGGCGCGTTGCACCGGATTCTGATTTTGCTTTGCGGCAGCTTTTGCCGCCTCCTTAGAAACACCCTCAATTCCCGATATAGCAACAAACTCATTGTAAAATACAGCAACATCGTTACCGATGATTACCTGAAACTGCCCTGCATTCGTAAACATCCCTTTAACACTAGGAATATCTTCGATCCGACTTTCATTCGCTGCTTTAGGATCAATCAAAACAAAACGCATACGCGTTGCACAATGTGTCACGGCAGAAATATTTTTCTTTCCGCCGACAGCCTCCAATAATTCGGCTGTATCCTTTTCATATTTACCCATTTTTTTCCCTCCCAGAAATTTAACCTGCATAGATACGTTCGATTAATGGCATAACTATAAATTCATTCACGGACATTGTAAACCGCTTACTTTTTTTGTCAGCCTGCTAAAATTAGAACAATCTAATCTTCAGACCCTTCCTTTTTGTTATTCTGGAAAAACCATTCTGATTCGCCTAAAGAGGTTTGTGGATAGACATACAGGTTGCGTCTAAAATAAGATTTTTCTCATTTGTTTTCTAATAAAGGTTCTTTACTTCCACTTTTTTTATTCTATAATGAACTTAATTCTACGGACATAAGTGAGGAAATCGTGATGAAAACCTATGAAATCATCTACCAATCGATCGAACGGGGAATATTGAAGAATGTGTACGAACCCGGAACTTTTCTACCAAGTGAAAGCAGGCTGCGAGAAACCTATCGCGTTTCCCGTGATACGATTCGAAAAGCCTTATCCCTTTTGATGGCTAATGGCTATATTCAAAAGATTCAAGGTAAGGGCTCTTTGGTGTTGAAACGTGAGCAGCTACGGTTCCCTCTTTCAGGATTAACTAGTTACACAGAGCTGCATAATTCTTACGGTTACAGCAGTAAAACTGAAGTGATTGAACTAAAACAAATCGTGATTGATGATAATTTATCGCTTATTACTGGCTTTGAGCAGGGGGCGGTTTGTTGGAGTTTGATCCGGATTCGTACGATCGATCAAAAGAAAGTCATAGTAGATAAAGATTTGATTCTCACGTCAGTCACACCCGACCTGACTGCTGAAATTGCCAGTGACTCTCTTTATCGTTATTTCGAAGACCACTTAGGATTAAACATTGCTTTTGCTGAAAAAGAAATTGTTATTGATGCTCTTACTGATGAGGATCACAAGCTGTTAGATCTTAATCAAAACGACATCAATATTGTTTCTGTAAAGAGCCGTATTTTCACTAAGAATGCTCGTCAATTTCAATTTACTGAGAGTCGGCATCAAGTCGATAAATTCCGCTTTTTTGACTTCGCAAGACGCCATCCTTCGACTCTTTAGAATTAGTGCATAGCAAAGCGCCCATAAACCATTTTTAGGTTTATGGGCGCTTTTATAGTTTTCCTACGATAGATATTTCTCAAACATCGCATTCATTCTTACATAGAGTTTATCGCTTTTGCTGAAAAATCTACCGTTTTTAAGTCAAAGACTTGAAGTGACATACTTGAAGTCTTTTTTGAAAACTCAAAGGATAGTTCGTTGGTACTCCCCGCTCTAGAAAAGATACGCGAGGAAAAGACGCAGGCTCCGCCATTGATAAATATCTCTACGATTGAATGGTCAATAAAGATCCGCACCTCTTTCAATCCCTCATCAAAAAGGAGCTTTCGTTGTTCTTTTTCATCCGTAACCCATGACTGACGAGTAAATGACAGCACTCCTTCCTCTAGCTGGAAAGATAACGAGAATAAGCGATCTAACGTTAGGTTGAATTGATCGGTTTCTTTTTCAAAGGTTAAAATGATTTCCGTTTGCAGACTTTGCAGGGGAAAATGACCTGCTTTATCAAAAGTCATTTTATTTCCCTTTCCTTCACGCAGCTGAGACAAAGCAGCGGCTGGTTGCTGTCGCAGCTCGCCTTCCTTCAACTCCAAAAATCTAGGTATGGTCAAGTTATGCAGCCAGCCAGAGGATTCAATGGTCGGAACCAGCCGTTCTTGCTCATCCTCCATCACTCCCATCCAAGCATAAAGAATGTTTTGATTCCCATCTCTGAATGTTTGCGGCGCGTAAAATTCAAAGCCGTAATCCAGCTCTTTAAACGGTTGTAACAATTTAATCGAGCCGTCCTCAAAAAAATCACAAATAAAATAACCAGAATGATACCTATTCTGAAAGCGGTAGTCCTCTTTTTTCAGTCCCTGCGGTGAAGCGATCAGAACATATTGATCGTCAATTTTGATCAAATCCGGACATTCCAACATATAACCCAGCTCCGTATCATGATCGCTCCGAAGGTTATAAAGCAACTCCCATTCTAGTAAGTTTGATGATTTGTACACCAATAAATCTGCTTTCAAATCATTGGTTTGAGCCCCTAAAACCATGTACCATTCATCTGCTTGAAAAGGACTTTTAAAAACTTTCGGATCTCTGACATGACGAGTGTAGCCAGCAGGATGCTCCATGATCGGTCCTAATTTTTCAAAACGTTGACCATCTTCTGAAACAGCCCCACACTGATAACTTCTATTGACACCATCATCGATCACATTTCCGGTGTAAAAGAGATAGATTTTCTCTTCGTGTTCAATGGCACATCCAGAATAGACACCATCCTTATCAAACCAAGAATCTGGATGGAGCGCGATGGGTTGTTGTTCCCAATCCACCATATTTGTCGAAACCATATGCCCCCAACTTTTATTCTTATGAACAAAGCCATTTGGATTCAATTGATAAAACACATGATAGTCGTCCTTAAATTTTATCAATCCATTTGGATCGTTCATTAAGCCGTAATCTGGCGTAATATGATAGCCAACTTTATCTTGCCAACTTTTTCTATCCATTTTCTTCCTACCTTTGTTTCAACATTTTATCGTTATAGCCAAACATATACGTCAAGACAAACGCTACCGCTATGGAGATCAGATTTACTAAAATATACTGAAATAGCTGTCCGTTCATATAAAGCAACGCTCCAGGAATCACTGTAATTGCCATCCCTGTACCGGCTAATCCAATCAGATTCGCAACAAATCCTCCAACTGCACCACCAATCAAGCCCATCACAAACGGTTTAACATAACGTAGATTCACCCCGAAAATCGCCGGTTCTGTGATGCCTAAGAAAGCTGACAATGCCGAAGGAAAAGCTAATGCCTTTAATTTTGTTGATTTCGTTTTGACCCCAACGGCAATCGCTGCACCGCCTTGAGCCGCGATAGAACAAGTAATAATCGCATTAAACGCATCTTTACCCGTATTAGCTAATAATTGCACTTCCAAAAAGTTGAAAATATGGTGAACACCGGTTACCACAATCAACTGATTCAAAAATCCTAAAATAAGGCCCGCAAGTCCAAATGGCAGAGCGAGAATCGCTTCGGTACCATTTAAAACAACGGTTTCTAATGAATGGAAGATCGGACCAATCACCATCAATGAAAGCAGACTCATCACAAGTAAGGTGATAAATGGCGTTATTAATAAGTCGAAGGTATCAGGGACCATCTTCCGTAATTTTTTCTCTAGCGTCGCACCTAGTATGCCACTAATAAATGCTGGTAAGACTGTGCCTTGATAGCCAACAATCGGAATGAAATTGAAAAACATTAAAGGTGCTGCGTCGCCTGCCGCAACACTATAAGCATTTGGTAAAACTGGATTAACCAGCATCAATCCTAAGACGATACCGATAACCGGAGAACCGCCAAAAACTTTAAAAGTAGACCACGCAATCAGTGCTGGCAGAAACGCAAAAGCGGTATCCGTAAGTATCTGAGTGTACATCAAGAAATTTTCATTAATCGTATCAGGCGTCATTCCGAATATTGAGAGCACCTGCGGCTGAGTAAGTAAACCGCGCAGGCCCATGAACAAGCCCGTAGCAACCAAAACAGGAATGATCGGCACAAATACATCGCCAAAAATGCGAATTACTTTTTTTACAGGATTTTGCTGATCCTGCACCTTTTCAGAGCCTTCATTCGGGGAAATGTTGCCTAACAAAAGATTTACTTCATCATAAATTTTATTTACTGTACCCGTACCTAAAATAACTTGATATTGACCCGAATTGAAGAATGCCCCTTTTACCTTCTTGATATTCTCAACGGTATCTTTGTCGATCTGCTCCTCATTCTTCACCTCTAATCGTAAACGCGTGGCACAGTGAGCAACGGAAGAAATGTTTTCCTTACCACCAACTGCTGTAATAATTTCTTTTGCAATCACTTCATTTTCCGACATTTTTTAACTCCTCCTCAATTTACTGGAACCGGTCCCTGCAAAGATATTTTAAAACCGGGACCGGTCCCGGTTTGTTTGGTCATACTTTAACACGAAAAGAAAAGGCTTTCAAGCCTTTTCTGTCTTTTTTATACTGTCTTTTTCTAAAACACTTGTTTCAATAACAACCTTATGAGCTAATTGCTGCCCATTAATGAGTTTCTCTAGGCTTTTTGCGGCGGCAGTTCCCGTCTGATAGAAATGATAATCAACAGTAGTCAATGTTGGGTAAACTTGCTCACCAATTCCATATCCGCCAAAACCAGCCAAGGAGATTTCTTCAGGTATCTTTTTCCCTAATTCTCTTGCTGCTTTCATCATCCCAATGGCGATATTATCTGTCGCACAAATAACAAAGGTATTGTTCTCATGCAATAAAACTTTTTTCCCCAACTCGTAGGCTTCGTCCCCGCTAAACGTGCTTTCGATAAATTTGAAAGGAACAGATTTTAAAGATTTGACTGCATCTATCACTCCGGATTTTCGTTCTTGTCCGACTGAAACATCGCGTTCAGATACTCCAATATAGATAATTTTTTTTGGCTGGTGTTTTAACAGATGCTTCGTTAAATCCTGCGCTGCCTGATAGTCATCGTGTGTTACACAGTAGAGCTTCTCATCATATTGTCCAACAATTATCGTTGGAATATCAATCTTTTGAATCGCCTCAATGTGATCTGTTGTTATCTCGGTCGCCAATAGTATGATTCCTGCAACTTTATTCTTTTCAAAATCATACATGGCTTCTATTTCCTTTTTGCTGTCTTGTTTCGCATTCACAATTAGTTTTTGATACTCTTTTCCAAAATCAAAATCATCGATTCCTTCTAAGATGTCAATCGTAGCCGCCGAATCAAAGCGTGGGATAATAACTCCAATAAAATCACTATGATTACTTTTCAAATTCCGTGCAAAATCATTGGGTTTATAATTATATTTTTTTATCGTCTCTTCGATTTTCGCAGCTGTGTCATCACTAACCTGTCCATTATTAAGATATCTGGACACCGTACTCTTTGACACGCCCGCCTCTTTCGCTATAAAACGAATCGTAACCATTCGCAGCAACCCTTTCCCCGATGTATTATTTACAAAATTCGGATAAGTATATTCAAGCTTCATTATATACAAATCTGAAAAATATTGGAAAATCAAAAATAGCTTCACCCTATCTCTTAACATTATATCTAAGATAGCGACTTAAATCTCTAAATATCTGTCATCACGATAACTTGACTAGCTTGATTAACTTGTTGAACCATATATCTGAGTAAAGTTATTTCCTCAGCTTTTGGCAACTTCATTTCTGATTCGATGATTCCGTCTTTCCAGTTCTAATGCCTTCTGTTGTCCGATAAATGACAAACCTTTCATATTACTCCTTTTACCCCTGTCAAGTCAAAGTCCAATCACAGCCAAAAATGTTCAATCACCGGCCTCTAAAACGGTAACTCAACGTTTCTAAGGCCTAAAACTTCGAAATTGGACATCTCACTTCGATTTTGGACATCGTGGATTTTTAGTAATTCTGCTACTCTTTAGTCACCGATCGGAACCAAAAACAATTATGGAGGTATTAATTATGAATGAACAAGCATTTTCAGCCAAAAAACTCTTTAGCTTAAAGAAAAAGACTTTGGAAAAACGAATTTACGACTTTTACAACCTTTCCAAAGATACCGACAGCACCGTGCAATATTTAGTCGCGCTGCAAGTTCGCGAGCGTCTGGGAGATAGTGAGTTTCATTTAATTTTAAAAGAACTTGTCCAACATTTATTCTCCCAACGAAAAGTTACTAAGATCATCAAAAAATTCTTTTTCTATTTCAAGCATTACTTCACTTCAAAGGAATGGAAATACTTGAATCTACGCGTCTTCCCTGTTCGCCAATACGCCGAAAAAGCGATCACCGCTGTGCGAAGCCGCTTCTCTATCAGTAATATATTTGGCGCTCAAGAAGCGCAGGTTGAATAATCATAAGAAGGGAATGAAAAAAAATGTACGCTGTTAAAACGATCAAAACCAAAAAATTAGTCTTCACTTTTAAGAAGAGCAACGGCAAGAAGAAAAATCTGATCATCAAAAATCCAACCGTCGAAAAATCTGCGGAAGAAATCCGCGAAGCCATGGAGCTATTGACCACCCTTGATATTTTTGAGGAGGACGACGGTGTGAAGACCTATGCCGAGGTCGATACCTGTAAATATGTCGAAACTACTAAGTATATCCAGTTTGACAAGGAGCACCCTGTAGAAGCGACCGAACCATCGGTTACACCGAAGTCAGTTAAAGCACCTATCGTTTTTGCTGGTCCCAAGCCGAAGTACGAGAAATATATTGATCTGGTTTGCCCACGCACCTTAGAGAAGTTACCTAACATAAATGTAGAGTCAGCTTTAGCACCAATTAATAATGCCGCCGAAGCGAAGCCAACAGTATATCCTGAACCATTCACTGATTTGTCTGACTCTAGTGTCCCTTTATGCACAGTAGAAAAGCCAACAGAACCGTCGTCTAAAGAACAAGCCCAGAAAACAAGCAACGGTAAAAAAATGTTGAATAAAATAAAAGGTCTGTTGCTGGGGCGCTCTCCCTAACTAGGTGAAAGCTGGATTCCGCGGATAACCGCAGTTATTGATCTATTGAGTGACGAACTGGTTTTCTAAGGTGGCTTAATGACTTAAAAAGGTGAAAAATCCATTACTAGAATTTTCCACCTTCCTTTTAGTCAGAATTAATTACTTACTTGAAGTAGAATCGAATCTTCATTAACAGGGTGATCAAAGCTGTTTTTATTTATTTCTTGAAACTCGGCATAATTCGTGATGACTATCGGCGTGATTGTCTGGTAACCGGCTTCTCTCAATCCAGCAAGATCAAATTCCATCACTAATTCACCTTTTTTGATTGGATCACCCGCTTCTTTTAGCATTGTGAAGCCATCACCGTCAAGTTCTACGGTATCAATACCAATGTGGACCAACAGCTCTAACCCATTCAGTGATTTGAAGGCAATCGCATGCTTTGTTCGGAATACCAAGGCAATCTCACCATCAAAGGGTGCATACAGTTTCCCCTCAGTCGGTTCGATGGCGACACCTTTTCCTACAATCTCATCTGAGAAGGTTTTATCTGGCACTTGCTGAATATCTAACAGTTCACCTCTTAATGGACTCGCCACCTCTTCAGAAATGCCTTGCGTACCGATCACTGTATCGCCTACTTCGACCGGACCTTCAGATTTAGCTTTTTTATCGGCAGGTTGAGTTCCTTCCAATGGATCGAATTTCAAGAACATCGTAAAGCCAAAGGAAAGGACAAAGCTCACCGCTAGAGCAATGATGATCGCAATCAAGCTTTGGGTATTTCCATCAGGTGCGATATAAGTTGGCAAGACTAAAATATTAGGTGCACTGAAGGAATACGTTTTGACTCCTAACAGCACGCCGATCAAACCGCCGATTCCTCCTGCCAGCATTGCGGCATAAAATGGTTTTTTCAATTTAAAGGTGACACCGAACATCCCTGGCTCTGTAATACCAAATAGTGCAGAGATTCCGGTGGAAACAGCGATTGATTTTTGTTCCTTATTTTTGGTCTTCATGAAGACAGCAAAGATTGCTCCTGCTTGCGCGATATTACTAATCAAACAAAACGGAAGCCAAAAGTTGTCATATCCAGTAATCGCCAAATTTTGAATAGCGATCGGCATAATCGCAAAATGCATCCCAGTCATCACCAACAATGGATTGAAGCAGGATAAGACGAATCCGGCAACTGGTCCAGCCGTTGAGAAGAGCCAATCCAAGCCCATTGATAAATAAGTCCCAATGTAGTTTCCTAAAGGTGCCAATACGATCAAGGCAATCGGAATTGTGACGATCAATGTTAATACTGGCGTTAAAATAAAACGGAAAACGTTTGGAATATGCTTATCTGCAAAATGATAGATATAACTCATCAACCAGATCGTCAAAATGATCGGTACAACAGAGGAGCTGTAACTCAGGTAAGGAATCGAAAGACCAAAGAATTTCATTGGCGCCAAGCCTTCTGCTGCGCCGTTGATCAACGTTGGGTATAGCAGTACGCCCGCTGCGGATAATCCGATATATTCATTGACTTTGAACTTTCTTGAAGCCGAAACGGCAATCAAGAATGGCAAGAAATAAAACGCCGCGTCTGAGATCATAAAGAAAACATTGTAGACGCCGGATTCCGGTGTTACCAGCTTCGCAAGTGAAAGAACCGTCAGAATACACTTCATCATCCCCGCTCCAATGATAGCCGGCAGGATCGGTGTGAAGATTCCTGAAATGACTTCTAAAACTTCGCTAAAGGGATTGACACCTTTTTTACTTTTTTTCACTGGCTCTTGTGGGGCATGATCGCCTAATAATTTTTCAACTTCCTTGTATACTTCAGCAACATCGGTTCCAATAATGATTTGGTATTGATTCTTTTTGTCCTGTGTCCCTAGCACGCCATCGATTGCCTGAACTTTTTCATCATCAACAACGGAGTGATCGATCAGATTGAATCGAAGTCTCGTTGTACAGTTCCAGACCTGCTCAATATTTTTAGCGCCGCCTACCTCTTGAATTATTTTTTTGGCTAATTCATTAAAATTCATCGTTATTCCTCCCAACTTTTTCACCATTGCTGGCAATCACTTGTTTGTACCAATCAAACGAGGCTTTTTTACTGCGTTTGAATGAGCCGACTCCGTTATCGTCCAAATCAACGTAGATAAAACCATAGCGTTTAGACATTTGACCGGTTCCTGCGCTGATAATATCGATACAGCCCCACGGCGTATATCCCCAAACCTCTACACCATCCTTAACCGCTTCGCCCACAGCCTGAATATGTTCACTTAGATAATTGATGCGATAATCGTCCTCAATGATTCCTGCTTCATTTGGCTTATCGACAGCACCAAGACCGTTTTCTACTACAAAAAGCGGCACTTGATAGCGATCATACAGCGTGTTCATTGTAATTCTCAAGCCCATTGGGTCGATAATCCAGCCCCACTCACTTTTCGGAAGATATGGATTTTCTAAACTAGAAAAAATGTTGCCGTCGGTCTTTTCAGAACTCGAAAGGACTTGTTCATCTGCGGAAACAACCTTGGTTGAATAGTAGCTGAAGCCAATGAAATCGACAGTGTTTTTTAAAATTTCTGCGTCTTCTTTTTCCTGCTTGATCTCCAGCTGCTGTTCTTCAAAAAAGCGGCGGCTATAACTAGGATACTTGCCTCGTACTTGAACATCGATAAAGAAGAAGCCCTCGCGATCCAACATTTTTGCGGCCCAAATATCGTTTGGATTGCAGGTGTTTGGATACGCTTCGCCTGCTGCCAACATACAGCCGATCTTATTGGCCGGATCAATCTCTCTTGCCAGCTTTGTTGCAAGGGCGGAAGCGACTAATTGATGATGCGCCGCTTGATACTTGGTCTGTAAAGGATTCTCAAATTTTTCTGGATCGAAGCTGCCGCCTAAAAATGGCAGAACTTGTAAAATATTGATCTCATTAAAGGTCAGCCAGTATTTGACTTTACCTTTATATCGGTTAAACATCACCGAAGCATAACGAACAAAGAAATCAATCAGCTTCCGATTCGTCCAGCCATCGTACTTTTCATATAAATAAATCGGCGTATCAAAGTGATTCAAGGTAACGACTGGTTCAATATTATACTTCAAGCACTCATCGAATAATTCATCATAAAACTTCAATCCTGCTTCGTTTGGCGTTTCCTCATCACCATTCGGAAAAATCCGAGGCCAGCTGACAGACATCCGCAAACACTTAAAGCCCATCTCAGCGAACATGGCGATGTCTTCCTTGAAGTAGTGATAGCCGTCAATGGCTTGATGACTAGGATAATAATTGAACTTTTCCTTCATCGCCAACTCTGGATGATACATGACATGAACGCGATTTTCATCTTTGTTCGGTAAAAGGTCCACTGGTCCAAGTCCCTTTCCGCCTTCCTGATAGCCTCCTTCATACTGATTCGCCGCGATTGCTCCGCCCCATAAAAAATCTTCATTAAATATTGACATGTGTTTTCCCCCTTATATTTTTGCGCCATTTGTTGCAATGACTTTTTTATACCAATCAAATGATTCCTTTTTGTACCGTTTTCCAGTACCTTTACCAAAATTATCGTAATCCACATAAACAAAACCGTAACGCTTCTCCATTTCCTGCGAAGAAGCACTGACTAAATCGATGGGACCCCAAGCGCAGTAGGCAAATACGTCGACACCATCCTTGACACATTCCTCTAGCTGTTGGATATGCTTTCTTAAATAATCGATGCGATAATCATCCTTAACCGTCTCGTTTTCCAGTTTGTCATACATCCCTAATCCATTTTCAGCGATCATGATAGGTTTTTCGTAGCGATCCCAATAATGAGAAATACAGTGATATAAGCCTTTAGGATCGATCGCCCAGCCCCACGGGTTCGCCTTTAGATATGGATTCGGACTTGCCGCAAAGCGATCGGCACCATTTTTCTCGGTGGAAACCATCTGAGAAAAATAGTAAGAAATTGCCAGAAAATCCATCGTGTACTCCGCCAGCAACTCCTCGTCTGCTTCCGTTTGTGTGATCGTGTACTGCTTTTCAGCAAAATACCGTAAGATGTAACCCGGATATTTCCCGCGAAACTGGACATCCGTCATGTAATAGCTCATACGATTATGCTGCAGGGCAAGCACATTATTCTCTGGCGCGCTGTTTTCTGGATAGGCCGTCAAATCAGCCAGCATGGTACCGATCTTTAATTGTTTATTGAGCTTGCGAGCAGCCTTGACGATCTGTGCGCTGGCGACCATCTGATTATGAATAGCCTGATACAAAGCTTCCTGCATATTTTCTACCTGATCGATACAGATTCCAGTCGAATTGAAGGGTTCGATCTGAAATAGATTGATCTGATTGATCACAATCCAGTACTTCACTTTTTCACCAAAACGTTCCAAAAGTGTTTTTCCATATTGAACAAATAAATCAATGACGTGACGATTATGGAAACCGCCATAGTTTAGCGTAATGTTCACTGGTATTTCATAATGCAGCATCGTGACGATCGGTTCCATTCCATTGGCAATCACCTCATCTAATAAACGATCATAAAAAGCTAACCCAGCCTCATTTGGTTGAAGCTCGTCACCCTTTGGAAAGATCCGTGCCCAGTTAATCGATAATCGGAAGGTTTTAAAGCCCATTTCCTTTAAATACTTCAAATCCTGCGGATAGCTATGATAGAAATCAATGCCATGTCGCTTGGGATAATACTTTTGGTCATCATGCAGTGCCTCTAGTACTTGCGCTTTGGTCATATTGGAGACATGTAATTGGGAGGTATCACTTTCGGGATCATAAGAAAACAAATCAGCGATACTCATTCCTTTTCCATCCTCGTTCCACGCACCTTCTATTTGATTCGCGGCGATCGCCCCGCCCCATAAAAATTTCTCAGGAAAACTACTTTTAGCCATCCTATCGCTCCTTTCAAAATAAAAAGGCGATACCTTAAATAAAGTCTTTGCTAAAGACCCATCTAAGGTATCGCCTGCCGAACAGTAACAATCCTATTATTATTTAATTTTCAGTCACACGCTGAAGATGTACCATCAAGTAGAACTTCTCATCATCACTAATTTCAATCCCGTGATTTTCCTGCATGTATTGATTAATTTTTTCAACACAGGCATAGGTTTTTGGCAACGTTGCAGCCAGCTGCTTTAACATAGAAATATTCGAATTCGGAAAATCAGCATGGGTGACTGCTCGATGGGCAAAAAACTTTAAATGAACTAAAAACCGTTCATAAGAAAGACTGTCCTTACTCAGTTCAATTGAAAAATGATACTCTACGATACTCAGAATATCCTTCACGATCTTCGGAATCTGCATCGTTTGATGCATTTTTTCTTGTTTCTGCTGTGCATTCACAAAATGCAGCGCGATAAAGCCTGCCTCGTCTTCTAATAAACTGATTCCCTCTTTTTCCTCGATCAGCTCAAGGGCATGAGCGGCAATTTCAAATTCCTTTGGATAAATTTTCTTGATCTCCCACAGCAGCGGATTAGTTAGATCCATTTGAGCCTTATGGCGCTCCAGCGCATTTTCAATGTGGTCATTTAGACTCAGATACAAATACTTGTTGAGTTGTATCTCTAATTTTTCTTCACCATATTCAATGATTTTCTCGATCAGCTCTAATTGGGATTTAGAAATGTTTATCAAAAAATCTGCAAAGGAATCTGCATTCTTTGTCGACTCCATTCGAAATATTTTTTCGATTTTCTCCTCATCAACAAGTTCTCCTGGGCGAGAATTGAAAGCTAGACCATTTCCGATCAGAACGATTTCATTTCCTTCCTTATCGGTGGTCATCAATACATTATTATTGAACTTTTTCTTAATAATCATCTTCAATAAGTCCACCTCTCTAGGCAAAAAAAAGAACACGCAAATACACACATATCATTGTGGTATCGCCTGCCTCGCCAGTAACAATCCTGTTAATTTAATTATTTGGTAACGCCTACAACTAAAATATATCAGCATACCCGATTATTGTCAACATCCTATTTTTTATAATAAAATAATAATTTGGCAAAAGAACATTTAAAGGCGAGCTGCCCTATAATGACATTTTCTATTAACTCCCAAAAAATCGCTAAAAAAATGGAAATTTTATTCTTTACAATCATTAGTTCTTCAGCAAACGTCTAAAAAGCAGACCAGCTCTCGATCTGCTTTTTCGTTCACCATTATCGCTAATACAATAAAACCAGTCCGCCGCTTCACTCCGCCACAAAAGAGTTCAGCATCTCTGTAACAAGGTCCCCGTTTTTATCATAAAATGAAGGAAATGCTATCAGATTTACAAGCGCATAGTCTGATTCTGTCTCCAGAAAATAAAAGTTCATTTGTACATTTGCGCCCTCATAGGTACCGGTAAAATTATACAGATAGCCCTCGTAATGTGCCGTTTTATAAGCTGTTTCACTTACAGTTTCTTCCTTTATTTCAATCTCTTCGGTTGAGACAAACTGGTTTTTTATCAAATCTTTGAACGCCGCTAAACTCTCAAAATCTGTTTTTTTGAACCCATAGATCATCAAGCCTTGTACCTTATCCTCATCTTCTGCATTAAAAGACAATTCTTCATCTGGTATGATCTCCCAACTGTCTATCACTTTCATCTTGTAAGGCGTTCCTTCGACATCAAAATCGACCTCCTTCAATTCAATCTTCTTTTCAGAAGAAGAAACTTCTGGCGCGGAAGTCGTTTGTTCTGTTGAAGAGGCTGATGCTGTACCTTTTTCTGACTTGCTCGTTTCTTTTGTGCCGCCAGAACCGCACCCTGCTAACATAACTGCCATTACCGTAAAAATAATCCACTTTTTCATTCATTAATCCCCTAACACGTTTATTTTGACCAACATTGAAGCAATGGTTACAAAACCTTTTTTATAACCGATGTTACTTAATAACAGATTAAGGTTGCGAAACAGCAAAGTCAATATAAAAAATAACTTTTAATCATATTTACAGCGCTAAAAAAAGAATAAGTTAATTAAAAATCACCAAAATAAAAGAACAACGTGAAATCACGCTGTCCTTTATATGCTATTTTGTTTTATCCAACTAGTTTGCTTCCTCATTAACCGGCAAAGTTTGCATCAACGCATAGAAGTATTCCGGCTTGCCAGTATTGAAATAGTCATACCACGCGTTTAAGGTGTCCGTTTGAAACACATCTGCGCGTTCGATAATTTGTTTAGCCCACTCCAAAGCGCCTGTGGGACTGGCAGTAATAAGATTGCCGTCTGCTACTGCTGGCTGGTCTACGTAAAATTGCTGACCTTGATAATTGGGTGCAAACATTTCAAGAAAGCCTGCTCCATTACTGGTATGGGGACGATTATCCAACAGCCCATAACTGGCAAGGGCAGTCGTAGCGCCGCAAATTGCGCCCACTGTCGCGCCTGTATTAAGAAACTCGCTGGCTTTTTCTAGGATCGCAGTATGTTTTGGATCATTCCATGTATCTGCCCCTGGCAACAGCAGCATACTTTTTTCATCTGCCACCATGTCAGCAATCAAGCAATCAGGTACGATCGTCATCCCGCCCATGGTTTTGATCGGCTCTTTAGAAGAACTGACCGTTTTCAGCGTCACCGACGGTCCATCCTTTTTGAAAAAGCGGCCAGAATTCAGCTCCGCTGTCACATATCCTAATTCCCAGTCAGCTAAAGTATCAAGTACATAAACATAAATAGTATTCATTGTTTTCCTCCATTTTCGTTGTAAAAGATTGGTTGATTTGTTTATAGTATACCTAGCAATTGTTGACAGCTGTATGGCAACAATCTACAATTAAAAAAAGATCTTTTAGTAAAGGCGGTTTTTTGATGAAGGTTGATCGGCTTGTCAGCATCATTATGGTACTTCTGGATAAAAAACGAATCGGGGCACAGGAATTAGCAGAGATGTTCGAAGTTTCTCCCCGTACGATCTATCGCGACATTGATTCGATCAGTATGGCAGGAATCCCGATCCGCTCAACCTCTGGCGTGGGCGGCGGTTTTGAGATCATGGAGAACTACAAGCTTGATAAAAAGGTTTTTTCGACGACTGAGATTTCCACCCTCTTGATGGGGCTTTCCAGTCTTTCAAATGTGATGCGGGGCGATGAGCTAGTCAATGCCCTTGCGAAGGTCAAAAGTTTTATCCCCGCCGACCAAGCCAAAGATATTGATGTAAAAATGAACCAAATCCATATCGAGCTGACTCCTTGGATGGGCAATCAAAACATCCAGCCTTTTTTAGAGCTTATCAAAACCGCTTTGCAGGAAAACAAGCTGCTTGCCTTTGATTATGTCAGCCACCGCGGCAATAAAACCGCGCGAATCGTCGAGCCTTATCAGCTTGTCCTAAAGGGAAATCATTGGTATGTGCAAGCCTATTGCCAGCAAAGAAGTGACTTTCGCCTATTCAAGCTGGCTCGTATGTCTCGACTGAAGCTACAAGACGAAGACTTTACGCCGCGCGCATTTCAAAAGCCGCAGCTGGAATTTTCGGATATCCTGACCACGCTGCAGACCGAGATCACACTGCGAATTCATCGCTCGGTCATGGATCAGGTGCTTGATTATTGTGCCTTTGAACATTTTACGCCAGAGGACGAAGACCATTACCTCGTTCGTTTTCCTTTTATCGAAAATGACTATCACTACAATATTCTTTTCAGCTTTGGCAATAAATGCGAGTGCTTAGCGCCGCCGCATGTACGCGAGGAGATGCAGCGCAAAGTCCGTGAGATTGCGGAGTTATATGATTGAACCACAAAAACCTTTTAGCGATTCGTTGTTTCGACCGCTAAAAGGTTTTTTAGTTTATCCATGAAGCTGATGCCTACTCCCCAGCTTTCTTTTCAACATCTGCTTCTAATGATGCCGTCAGTCTTTTCAACAGATCCAGTGTATTCCCCATATTGGCTTGATAATATCGCTCGGTGCCGATCTGAGTCACCGCCAAAATTCCCGCGCCTAACATTAGCTTTAAATGATGCGATATTGCTGGGCGTGATAATGACATCGAGTCTGTGATCTGATTGACCGTCATTTGGCCATTTTTACAAAGCATCACCAGAATCTGCTGCCGCTTCTCATCCTGCAGCATCGTGAAAATCGGGATACTCTCTTTAAAAATATCTAATGTTTGTTCTGCCATTGGTCCTGATCCCCTTCATGTTGCCCTTATGTTTATGATTTCAAACTATTAAACGCTAGATCGGAAAAATTGTCAAGAAACATCCGTTGACATTTTTAAACCAATAAACTAAACTCTAATCCGTAAGCGTTTAAAAGGTTAAACGCTTAAACTCAAACGCTGGAGGAATAAAGATGAATAATACAATGAAAGCTGCCGTAATTGATTCTTATAAACAACCAATGCCAGAAATAAAGGCTGTGGCGCTCCCAAAAGTTCGGCCAAATGATGTTTTGGTCAAGATCGTCGCGGCCAGCATCAATCCTATCGATCTAAAAACAAAGGACGGCGGACTTAAAATGCTGCTGAAATATGATATGCCGCTGATTCTGGGGAGTGATTTTGCCGGGATCATCGTTGAGGTTGGTGAACAGGTTAATGATTTTGCTATCGGCGATGCTGTTTATGGCCGTGTTCAGAAGAACCGGATCGGCACCTTTGCGGAATATATCGCCGTTGATACAGGCGATATCGCTCTAAAACCGAAGAATACTACTTTTGAGGAAGCGGCCGCGATTCCGCTGGTTGGACTCACTAGTTATCAGGCTTTGCATGACATCATGAATATCCAGCCGGGACAAAAGGTCCTGATTCAAGGCGGTTCTGGCGGGATTGGAACGATCGCCATCCAAATCTCTAAGCACCTAGGCGCATATGTAGCGACCACTACCTCAGCGAAAAATTTTGAACTGGTCCAATCATTAGGCGCCGACTACCCGATTGATTACCGAACGACTAATTTTACAGAAATCCTTGCCGATTATGATTATGTCTTTGATACGCGGGGCAGAAAAGCGCTGGAGGATGCCTTCAGCATTGTGAAACCGGGCGGAAAAGTCGTCAGCATCTCTGGATTACCCAACTATCGCTTCGGGCAAGAATACGGAGTGCCTTTATGGAAAAAGTTAGGCTTTCGCTTTGTGACTCGGAAGATTACTAAATTGGAGAAGCAAACAGGTGCCTCCTACACCTTTCTTTTCATGAAGCCAAGCGGTCCGCAGCTGTCCCTACTAGGTCAGTTGATCGAAACCGGCGTGATCAAACCGATAATTGATCGCGTCGTGCCCTTTGCCGATATCGAAGAAGCCCTCACCTATTCACAATCCGGTCGGGCCAAAGGAAAAATCATCCTGCAAATGACCGATGATTCTGAAAAATAGCTAAATAAAGGGTCCCGACAAAGTTTATGCTTTATCGGGACCCTTTTATTTGATTTCATTTAGTAATAATTTTGCTACGGCACGTACAGAAAAAGGGTTTTGTCCGGTTAACAGTCGACCATCTTTTATCGCATATTCGCTATAAAAGCGTTTCTTCGAGAATTTGGCTCCGCGAGCTTCCGCCACCTCATGATTTAGAAAGGGCACGACCGATTTCTTGCTGGCAAGGATCTCTTCAGCCGTCGTGAAGCCCGTAATATTCTTACCCGCGATCAGATACTCGCCTTGTTCATTCTTAATATTGAACAGTCCTGCGATTCCATGACAGACCGAGCTGATGTAGCCGCCATTGTTATAAATGGTTAATGCCAACTTCTGAAGTTCTGGATTATCTGGAAAATCCCACATCACGCCATGACCGCCTGTGTAATAGATCGCCGCATAGTCGTTCGGATCGATTTGATCAGGACACAGCGTATTTTTCAATCCACGATCAATAAAATCCTGACTTTCGTAAATCCGCATGATCGATTCATCCGTATATTTCATGCTTCGCGGATCAAGGGGAACAAATCCGCCCTTTGGACTAACGAAATCTACCGCTACGCCATTTTTTTGCATTTCATCAACAAACTCTGCCGCTTCACCCAGCCACAAACCGGTCGGGTCCTTCGTTCCTTGATAGCGCGTGACATTTGTTTCAACAATCAATACCTTTTTCATAACCTTCATCCCTCATCTATAATTTCCGCAACATGATTAAGCAGGACTTTAACAGCAAAAAGTCTGCCGAAATTATTATCCGTTCATGTTTTTAAACTATTAAACTATCGGGCGATGATTTTGTCAATTTATCTTGCTTGCAAAGGCTGGATGTTGCATAAAAAAACCGGAGGAATCTTCCCTCCGGCGTAATCATTTGTTCTATTTTTCTTGTTCCAATGCTTTTAACCCCGCCATATTAAGCAAGTTCCACGGCGTGTCAAATTCTGGCTGGAAGAAGAAGTCCGCGTAAGCGAGCTGTTCGATGGTGAATTTTGTTTGGATGGCGATCGAGATCGCATTGATATTAGCAGTCAGATCTTCTTTCGACATGATTTGTCCGCCCAAAATCTCATGTGTAGCTGGATCATAGACTAATTTGAACAGCATTCGTTCTTTTCTGTCTGCTGGAATAAAGTCCATTAACGTATCTTGATCCAAGAGCACGGATTTCGTCTCAATCTTCAAACGGTCTGCCATTTGATCGTTCAAGCCAGTTGAGGCAAATTTATAATCAAAGACTCGCAGCGCAGATGAGCCTTGTACACCTGGGAATGGATTGTTTGCTTCGACTAAGTTTTTCGCCGCATAGCGTCCTTGGCGACGCGCATTTGTTGCCAGCGCGATATTGACTTCTGTGTTTCCCGGATTGTATTTGATCAAGGTAGCATCGCCGACTGCGAAAACATCTTCCGCACTTGTCCGCATATATTCGTCCGTTTTGATCATTCCATTTGGATGCATCTCCACGGCGTCTTTTAACCAAGCGGTATTCGGTCTAACACCTGCTGACATCACAACGAGTTCAGCCGGGTATTCGCCTTTATCTGTCACGACTTTCGTCACTTTTCCAGCGTCACCGATAAATTCAACGACTTTTTCTTCCATCGCTAAATGCATACCGTTGTCGGTCATTTCTTTTTCTAAAATATCGGTAAAATCTTGATCCAAGTAAACACCTAATGGACGAGTGATAATATCCACGACCGTCACGTTTTTTCCAACCATCGCAAAAGCTTCGGCCGCTTCGATCCCGATATAGCCGCCGCCGACTACAACAACATTTTGGATGTCTGGATCAACTGAATGCAATTTAAGGTCGATTGTATCTTGACGCCCGCGCATCGTTTCGATATTTTCCAGCTCATGACCCGGAACAGGCAAGATAAATGGATTCGCCCCAGGGCTTAAAATCAATTTGTCATAGCTTTCCGTTCTAGTCTGCCCGCTGACATGATCCAAGACTTCAACTTCGTGTTGGTCAGGCATTACTTTGGTAATTTCTGTATTTGTGAAAACGCGAACCCCGCGTTTTTCCATCTCTTCGGCTGTCATGTAACGAATTGAATTAACGTCTTTCACGACTCCTTCGAGATACATTTGCGTGCCTCAACCCATAAATGAGACAAAATCGCCTTTCTCGTACCATTGCACTTCCGCATTGGGATGAGAAAGGAGTAATTCTTCGACTGCTTCATAGCCGCCGTGTGAAGATCCTAAAACGATAACCTTCATAAAAAATCCCTCCTATCATTTGATACCCTTCCATTGTAGCGTACTTCCAATAGGAAAAGACACATATTGGCTCATGGTGAAATGCGCTTCTTTTTTCAGGCTGGAATTATCAAATCAGAACGCTTCTTTAAAAAGAAAAAACACTGCGATTTTTCATTGACGGATGAGGCATTTAATGAAAGAATATTATGGATTAGTTACGGCTTATAATATTACGTCTGTTTTTAATGCAACGCACTCTCAATGTTATGGAGGAAGTAAATGAAGGAACTAGGATTTGATTCAAAAAAATACTTAATCGAGCAGTCTCGCTTTATTTTGGAACGAGTAAATCAATATGACAAACTCTATCTGGAATTTGGCGGAAAATTGGTCGACGATAAGCATGCCAAACGAGTGTTGCCGGGATTTCAGGAAGATGTCAAAGTGAAGCTGCTTCAAAAGCTCAAGGATCAAGCGGAGATCCTTATTTGTTTGTATGCTGGGGATATTGAACGGAATAAAATCCGCGGCGATTACGGCATCACCTATGATATGGATGTTTTACGCTTAATTGACGAATTAAGAGGCTATGATCTGCTGGTTAATAGTGTGGTCATTACCCGTTATAACAATCAGCCGGCGACAAACGCCTTTATCAACAAACTGGAACGCCAAAATATCAAAGTCTACAAACACGAAGCCATCGAAAATTATCCCTTAAATGTAGATAAAATTGTTTCCAACGAAGGCTTCGGCAAAAATGAGTATGTCAAAACAGAGAAGCCGATCGTCATCGTGACCGCACCAGGGGCAGGCAGCGGCAAGCTGGCCACCTGTTTAAACCAGCTTTATCATGAGAGCAAACTGGGGAAAAAAGCCGGATATTCAAAATTCGAGACCTTCCCCGTCTGGAATGTTCCATTAAAGCACCCATTGAACATCGCTTATGAAGCAGCAACCGTCGATCTGGGAGACGTGAACATGATCGATTCCTTCCATTTAGATTATTATGGAGAAATGGCGGTCAACTACAATCGAGATGTCCAAACATTTCCAGTAATCAAACGGATCATTGAAAAAATCACCGACGAAGAATCGATTTATAAGTCCCCAACAGATATGGGCGTGAATCAGGTCAAAGCCGGTATTGTAAATGATGCAGTCGTTCAAGAAGCTTCCCGTCAGGAAATCATTCGACGATTTTTCCAGACAGAGTGTGATTTCAAAAAAGGGCTGGTTGATGAGGAAGCCGTAAATAGAATCAATTTGATCATGGAAGAGATCGATTTGAAGCCAGAGGATCGGACGGTAGTCACTCCGGCTCACGCATATTCCGAAAAATTAGAGTCCTTGTCAAAAGAATCGGCCGCCGTGATTGCTTTGGAGCTTCCTTCCAAAAAAATTATCACCGGCAGAACAACTTCATTGATGGAGGCTTCCGCTTCAGTCATCTTAAATGCAATAAAGGTTTTAGCTAAAATTGATGACGACATTCATTTATTATCGCCGATCATTTTAGAAACAATCAAAAATTTGAAAAAAAACGAGATGCACATGAAAGATCACATGCTAGATATTCGTGAAGTATTACTTGCATTAGCCATTAGTGCCGTCACGAATCCAACAGCCCAGTGCGCTTATGAGAAGCTGGTCGAGCTTGAAGGCACTCAGGCACATTCGACGGTGATGTTGAGTAAAGCCAATGAACAGTCCTTTAGAAACTTAGGAATCGATATTACCTCAGCGGCAGCTTATCCATCCGAGCAGCTGTATTATCAGTAAAAGACACTTTGGTTAGGTGAAGATCGCTCACAAAAAAAGCCGCAGACATGCACTTGTCTGCGGCTTCAATTCACTATTCTTCATTTAAATAATCGACAACGATACTGCCCATGACCTCGGCACAGATCAAAAGTGATTTTTCATTGATGTCGAATTTAGGATGGTGATGCGGATAGACTGCTTTGTCTTCCACTTCGGCACCGACATAAATGAAGGTGCTTGGTACTTTTTCAGCGAAATAAGAGAAATCTTCAGATGGCGGAATCGGTTTGGTGATCTCAACTGATTCTACGCGATCCAATTTCGTATTTTTCAAGATTTCCGCTGCTTGTCGAGTGAATGCTGGATCATTATACAAGACCGGATAATCGGTTGTGTAATCTAATTCACACTTCACACTAAAGGCTGCTTCGACGCCTTCGCAGACTTTCTTTATTTCTCCATCAATAACTTTCCGCGCCTCCGCACTCATGGAACGGACGTCACCTTCTAATACGACTTGGTCCTTAATAATATTAAACTGTCCTTTTGCATCAAAGGAACCGATCGTCACCACACCCATATCAAAAGGATTGATCCGACGGCTGATCACCGTTTGAAGCATCGTCACAAAATAACTTCCCGCAACGATCGCATCATTGGCTTCATGAGGCGAAGAGCCGTGACCGCCCTTGCCTTTAATCGTCAGCTTGAAGAAGGAACGTGCTGTTTGGACTTCACCCTCGCGATAAAATACTTTACCGAAAGGAAAGTTGCTCATTACATGAATTCCGGCAACGTTGTCTACCCCTTCTAAACAGCCTGCCTTGATCATTCCGATAGCGCCTCCGGGAGGTGTTTCCTCCGCCGGCTGATGGAAAACCTTGATCTTTCCATGAAGCTGATCCTTCATCTCCGCTAATGTTTCCGCCAAAACCAGCATATAAGCAGTATGCGCATCGTGACCGCAAGCATGCATAACTCCTTCGTTTTTAGAGGCAAAAGGCAAATCAGTCGCTTCCTCGATTGGTAAAGCATCAAAATCAGCGCGAATGGCTAATGTTTTTCCTGGCTTTCCTGAATCAATCGTCACAATGACGCCATTTTCTCCATTGATATGACTTTCCACCGTCACATCCAAATCTTTGTTTTTATAAAAATCGACGATATATTTTGCCGTTTCTGTCTCGTAAAAAGACAATTCCGGATGCTCATGCAAATAACGGCGAATTTCGATCATTCGATCTTCTTTTTTACGCAGTTCCGTAAATAGCTGTTCTTTTAAATTCAAATTCATTTCCTCCTTTTTGCTAGTGCTCTATAAATTAATTTCTTAATCAACCGTTTCTGACAGTTCTGCATTTCCAGTAAAATATTTTCGTGAAGTGATATAAGAGCCGACCCATCCGAACAGGGTTAATGCGGTAAAGACGATCATAAATAACCAAGCGGTCTGGTATGAGCCAGACGCATCCAAAATGCTAGCTACAAAAACAGAACCTAAGGCCGTCCCGATCGTGCCTACACTGCTGACTAAGCCGTACGCTTCGGGATAATTCTTTTGTCCAAAAACGCCGGCAGTGATCAATGGCGGAGAAACGGTGCCGATTGGCGTTCCCAGACCAAAGGCAAAGGCCATCAAATACATGATTCCTAAACTATCACCGAACAACATCAAAATAAAGGCCAACAGAAATGAGCCGCAGCCGAAAACACTGCTGGCAACCACACCGAAGCGGTCATTTACCCATCCCAAAATCAGTTTCCCAAAAATCCCCACAAAGGAATAAATAGAAATGATATTGGCCGAAGTTGCTGGATCGTGCATCTCTTGGATAGCCGCCGGGAAATTGGATAGCGCCCCTGTATTGATCAGACCGTTTAAAAACATCCCCATCATGGCTAATATGAAGAACACTTTGCTGTAGGATGCCTTGACCGTGATGGAAGAATTTTTACTTTCTTCAATCGCGCCTTCTGATTGATTCGCAGGTGCAACATTTGCGCCAAAAGCCACCAGACCTTTTTCTTCAGGAGAGCTCTTAAAAACAAATAGAACGATCGGCAATGAACACACTAACGCGATTCCCGCCATTAATTGATAGGTTGTGCGCCAGCCGTAATTATTCAAAAACATGGTGATGACTTGAGAAAAGATCGTTCCGCCAAGACCAATTCCGGCCATCGCTATACTCATGGCTAACCCGCGTTTTTCTTTAAACCACATCGTGATCATGTAAGTAATTGGGATTATCGTAGATGCCCAATAAAAGAGCCCCACAAAGATAGAGGAAATATACAGATGGACCGCTCCTTGAGCAAGCGAATAAGTAAAATAACTAATACAAAAGCCAATAACGCCGACAACTTGCAATACTTTCATTTGACCAGAGGCAATTCGTTTCGATACGATCGGTGATAAAAAGATACCGATCAATTGGACGATGGTGTTTACCAGCATAAACTGACTACGACTGATTTGCAGCTCGTCAATCACGGCCAGCGCATATTTTCCTGATAAGGACATAACCAACGGGACCATCGTCGCCGTGATTGCGACACACCCCGCAACAATCCACCAGCCATAAAAAATGCGTTTTCCTTCTTTCATATCCTATCTCCTTTTTTAATGATTGATGTAACCCTGCCCTCCCTCATAAATTTATATAGCTAACGGCTGTTTTAACGAACCACACGTTCAAAAGCATGGCGCGTTTAACAGTCCGATATTCTTTCTTTTAACGCTTGCCTGAGCCTTTCGATCGATTAAGCGTCCTTTCAAATATAACTATAATCAAGTTATTTAAATAATATATTTGCATGTGAAAAAGGTAACAAATATACCTTCGCGTTTCCCTTTACGCACATCAAAAAAGAGGATAACTGTCCCTTGTACAGGTATCCTCTGTCATTTAACCTGAGAGATTCTCATTAGGCCAATAATCTCCTATGATTGCCCCTTCGGTGTATAATTATACTTTCCAGAGTTTTGTCCAACTACGATCCTTTTACCTGAGATCTTCATATGAATGCTCTGTAACATCCATACTTATTCCTTCGGCGGCATTTTAATACACTCTCTCGTAATTTTCATTCAAAAGTAAACGCTTTCACTTATTGAGTAATACTACCAGTTTGTTTTCAACACCGCAAGTTCTTTTTTTGAAAAATAACTCTAAAATAAAAAGAAATCTATAAAAAAAGAATAAAACGACCTCCACGAAAATAGCCTATTTAATAAAGTTGAGGCGTAATCATTCGAAAATGACTACCGGCCATCAACCTGTATCAATAACTTCTAATAAAGACTATTAGGCTGCGTAAAAAGGTTTTCTTCTATCCCCCTATTTGATACTAAGATAAAATTGAGAAAAATTATTAGCAATTGCTCATAATTGTTTTTTCCACTACTTGGCGGTAAGCAGATAGCTGTCTTCAATCAGACCAGCCACCTGTTCAAAATGATCAATCTGGGACAGATCAACCGTGATCCAATGCTGCTTATTCATATGGTACGCCGGATAAATCGCTGGACTCGTTTTAAGAATATCGCCTAAATTGGGATCGATCTTTAAATTGATCACGTCGATTTCTTCTTCACTTTCTCCATATAACTTATTTTGAGGAATCGTCATTACGGCACAAAACCATTTTCGTCCTCTTTCATGACGAAAAATACAAAAACCGGGGCTTTTTTTAAATAGATACTCCGGCGAACTCCTGTAGCTCGTCTCGATAGCTTCAATCATCTCATTTTTAGTAACCAAAAAACATCATCCCTTTATACAAAAGTAGTGTTGGGGCATCCCCTAAGTGCTCATTTCTCCTCGTTTGTCTTACAAGCTAATTGTATGGCAAATCGCCTCATTCAGCAATCCGAGTTCAGACCGCTTTTCATTGATGCGAGCCTGAACTAACCACAGTCGCTCCAGAACACAATGATCAACAACGTAAAAAAAAATACTGCGACCCTACAGCTAGGATCGCAGTATTCTAACTTTACTCTACTTTTTCAAAAGTGATTTTCTTGATTTTTACTGGGTCTGAAACTGGTGCGTCGTCATCATCTGTTTCTTGTTCCGCGATTTTTTTAACTACATCCATTCCTTCATAAACCTGCCCTAGAACGGTATAGCGTCCGTCTAATTCCGGCAGCCCGCCAATTTCTTTATATTTTTCTTCCACATTTCCTGGAAGAGAAAGAATTGGTAATTGTTCTTCATCGATCTTAGTATTTTGGACAATGTAGAACTGATTTCCATTCGTATGCGGCCCATTGTTTCCTAAACAAAGAGCGCCGTCAAAGTTGTATAATCCTTTGTCCACCTCATCTTCATAAAAGCCGTCATAGATTGATTTTGATTCATCACCAGAACCATCTAACGCTCCGCCTTGAATCACAAAGTCTTTGATTACACGGGCAAAAGGCGTACCATCATAGAAACCATCTTTGGAAAGCTCGATCCAATTTTTCACAGCTTTAGGCGCTTGGTCAGGGAACAAACGCATCTTAATGACTCCCGCGTCCGTATCCATCACACAAACTTCTTCACCTTTACTTGGTGCTTCCAATTGTGTCAACTCAATATCAGAAACATCCACGCCTGTGTCCTGCCATAAGATATCGTAAATCTGCCATTTGACACCATCTTTATCACCCAAACGTGCCATCTTCAATAAGACGCTGTACTCCGTCGTCTTTTTCTTCTCCGTCACTTTGAATTTGTACTCCAAAATGGCTCTTAAATCATTGTAGTCATCGTCAGCTTTCACCTTATAAAACTGATCGAACTTCGTGTAAACATACTCCACTTTTTTTCCAGCAAATTTGTCAAAGTAATCAGTGATCTTCTTCTTATCCGCCTTTGAAATATCACTGACGATCTCGCCCTTAATACTCTTTTCATCTGTCAACTTTTTCGAAAACTTCTCATATTGTTCCTTGATCTCTGTCTCATCCCAATGGCGGCCAATCAATTGCTCGACCGTCTTTTCCTTCGAATAATCATGCACTTTGCTTTTTGCCTCCGTCGAACTTGCCAACCCAAAAAATACACTCCCTAACATAAGCAGCGCGCCAAAACATAACCATCCTTTTCTGAATTTCATAAGAAACCTCCTTATTTTGTAATCGCTTACATTTTATCGTAAAATATCTTGATTATTCGTTATTTTAAATTTTTCTTAGAGAAATCTAATCTTGAGAGTCAACTACATCAAACAAGGTATAAATAAATCCGATTTCAATCATTAGATTCATAATTGTAAAAACTATCAAAATAGCTAAAACACAAACTATCAGCATAATCGAAAGCATTTCTTGAATATTTGAATGCGAAAATATTAAGATTAACGTTATTTTATTGTAGTCTTCTAATGTTGAAATCGATCATCATTTATGTTTATCACAACTGCTATATTTAAAACATCTTTTTATTTTGCATAATAGTACTCACATTTCTATCATCTTTATGTAAAACAAGCATTAAATTAACAGTTTGTACCGCCCCACTGTTCCTACATCCTTAGATTCTTTTACTTTCTGCCAATTATCAAAGAAACGCTGCCGAAGTTAACACCACTAGAAAATACTGTTTTCAAATAAAGAAAGCTATGGTACAAGTTGTTTTTTTTCTGTCACAAATGCCAATTAATGGAACGCGTGCCTAGATGCTTATAAAACGTTTACATCTTCTTTTTTTTCTTTATATTAGTAGTTAGATAAAAAAGAAGGGAAGAAATAACATGCTAAAAAAAATTTGCCTTACCTTATTGTTATGCAGCACGTTAGGTATAACGGGTTGCACAAAACAAACCGCCGAGAAACCTGCAAAAACATCTACTGTATCGCTAAAAGATCCTGAGAAAAAGGAACAGGCAATGGCGCTGGTTTCCAGTGCGGAAAATTCTTCACTTGATTGGAAGGCGCAATACAATTACATTGAGGATATTCAAGATGGTCGAGGCTATACCGCTGGAATTATTGGTTTTTGTTCAGGAACGGGAGATATGTTAGATTTAGTAGAAAAATATACGAAAACCCAGCCTGAGAATCCGTTAGCTGCTTATTTACCTGCGCTAAAAACAGTAAATGGCTCTGACTCTCATAGCGGTCTAGATCCTGATTTTACTTCTGCTTGGGAAAAGGCTAGTAAAGAACCAGAATTTCAAAAAGCGCAAAACCAAATACGCGATGAGCAATATTTTGATCCTGCGGTAAAACAAGCAAAAAAAGACGGTTTATCCGTCTTAGGACAATTCATCTATTATGATGCCATAGTGATGCATGGTCCTGGAGACGGTTCTGTTCCTTATGAAGAATGTTTCTACGGCATTCGCAAGGCTGCGTTGAAAAAAGTAAAGTCACCTGCTGAAGGCGGCGACGAAACAGAGTACTTAACTAGTTTTTTAGATGCACGCGACAAAGTGATGGCTTTAGAAGATGTTCATGAAGACTTAAGTCGGACAATTGCTCAACGAAAATTCCTTAAAGAAGAAAATTTTACAATGAAACAACCTCTTCATTGGGTCATGTATGGCGAAAAATTTAAGCTCTAAATGCGAGATTTAACGACTTGTAGCCCATCAATAAAATGTGATGGTTGAAAATGATATGCATGGATGAAAAATTTTACCTGTGGAAATCAATAGCGAAACCTCTCTTGTGTTTACACATAAAGGCAAGTCTGAAATCAGACTTGCCTTTTACGTGTCATAAATTAGAAACTCTTAGTATCACATATTTTTATCAAAATGCTTGAGCGCTACTAGTTCAACCAATTGTCCAATGATGATGATGCCGAAACCATAGAAACAAGCCTTTTGTAGCGGAATTTGATAGCTTGAAGGTCGAAATACTAAATAGCCTATGATCACAGAAAAAACTACGATCAAAGCTTCAAAATACAAATAACCGATTTTTCTAGCTTCTACCTGGATCATATTCCAGCGTTCGTCATTTTTGTATTGAGTTTGCTTTCTAGCTCGATAATAGCCATTGTAAAAAATGCCTATTAATAAAGATACGATAAATAATAGCTGTACTGGTTGTTTCATTTGGAGTCCTCCTCTTTCATGAATACATGCTTGATATCAAGCACTAACTCTAAAGATCGCGCATATTTTTATTTTTCTAGGAAGATTATAGTTTGTTGTCGTAATATCTTAGAGCAAAGTATTCAAAGGGATAACGAAGCGCAAATATGTAAAAGGCATAGCGAAAAACCATTACTAAAGAGATCGAAGCAGATGGGGCAGCAAATAAAGCCGCAAAGAGAAAGGCTAGACAATTAATCCCTACGATCACGTTAAAGAATTTTAATACAATGCCGCTTGACTTCAACTTAATCTGCTGCCAGCGTTCGTCATTTTTGTATTCGGCTTCTTTTCTCTTACTAAAGGAATCACTTAATAATACAAAAATAAACATAATCAATAACCCTATAAGAGCAATCCATCTACTCATTTTTCATCATCCTCCTGTTTAAAAACTTCATTAATATCAACGCCAAAAGCTTTAGCGATCGAGAATGCTAAATCTAAAGAAGGTGTATACTTATACTTTTCGATTGAGATAACCGCTTGTCTAGAAATACCCACATAATTTGCTAAATCTGCTTGAGTCCAGTCCCGTTCAGCCCGTAATACTTTAATACGATTCTTTATCATGTTGCTAACCCCTTCCTAAATGTAACTAAGTGGTTACATTCTAATAGTAATCACTTGATTACATTTTGTCAATAAGGTAATACACGTTTAAAAAGATACAGGACGCAGGATTTCCATTTTTCTATTACTAATAATACCTAGCGCATAAAAAAAGAACCTGAGACATACGCCCCAAGTTCTTCTCTAACTCATCCTATTTCTTGTTCTTCTTAATCAAAGCAATGACCGCCGCAACTAATCCTGTTCCTATGAATCCTGGCCAAATGGTTGTGACCATATTCATCCGTGGATATTGTTTTGCCTGCGATGTTGGATACACCTTCTTACTTGTAGGTATATTGGTCATCTTCGCTACAGGTGCTGTCGGTACAGCGGCTTTTTTCAAGGTCAGTCCTTGGATAGCAGATTGAAGCTTCGCCAGTACCTGTTCGGCTTTGAGTGGATCAGGACTGACTTCTTTCAGTAATTCTTTGGCAGCTTTTTTGGCTTCTTGATACACTTTCCAACTGTCTTCAGTATAATCCTGTTCCTTGCGGTTCTTTTGATTTTCTTCTTTTAGGATATTTTCAATGACTTCTATTGTTTTTATTTTTTCCCATTTAGCGGTTAGGGTTTTGTCGCCGATCGTTCCTTTCGGCAGTTCGGTCACTTTCGTTTCACCATCATACCAGCCTTGGAAACGATAGCCGATCCGTGCTGGTTCTGGTAATTTAGTAACAGAATTTTCAGTGGTGAATGTAATCGGATCAATTGCGCTGCCACTTGCACTGTCAAAGTTCACGGTATACTTGATCGCTTCATATTGTGCCGATAGTCTCAAGTTCCCGATCGTACCTGCCGCCAAACTGCGAACGATGGCGTTATTGCTTTGTGCACTGCGATTTAATTTCTCTTCAGAAACCAACCAGCCCAAGAAACGATAGCCTGCTCGTTCTGGTCCGTCTGGTAAAGCAATCGATTGATCGGAAATCGTATACGTGATCGGACTTAGCACATCGCCCTCAAAATGAATCGTGTAGGGAATGATCTCCCATTTCGCGGTCAGCGTACGATCACTCGTCCCACCAATTGGGATCTCCGTCACTTGATTTTCACCTTCAAACCAGCCCATAAACTTGTGACCTTTTCGGGTAGGCGTTGGCAACGTTGAAATAGTTTCTTCTATCGTATAAGGCATTGGATCGATGGCATTGCCGCCGGCGCTGTCGAAGGTGACTTTATAGGTCACTGGTGTCCATTTCGCAATTAACGTACGGTTGCCAGTTTTGCCTTTTTCAATCTTCGATACTTTAGCTTCCCCATCATACCAGCCGTCAAAATCATAGCCGGTTCGTGTTGGCGTATCAAACTTGTCGATTCCTTGTTCGATCGTGTAAGTCATTGGTGAAACGGGTGAACCGTTATTACTATCAAAATTGACGGTATAAGTGATCGGATTCCACTGTGCATAAAGCTTTATCTGCGCACCTTCTGTCATAGATAAGTTTTCGACTACTTCTTTATCTGAATAACTGTCTCCGCTGCCATCAGGCTCTTTGTTCCAACCAACAAAATCATACCCCATTCGAGTAAATTGATTTTCGGATAATGACTGCTCTTCATCAACGGTCAGCATTTGATCTGCCATACTCCCATCACCCTTATTAGCATCATATTGGATGGTATATCTGGCCTTGCGCCAGCTCGCTACCAACTCGATAGGTTCAGTGATTAGCGTATCCTCAAAAGAGAACGGTTGATTATTGAGCGTCCAGTAATCAAAGGCCCACCCGATTTTAATCCCTGTATAGTTGGGGTCGACTGCCGTTTTATTTTCAAAAACAAATTGAGGAACAGGTGCATCGCCAATTCCATCGTCTACATCAAAAGAAACCCTGTATTTCTTCTGGATTGTATATGCGTGATCTGTAGCTGGCCCAGTCAACTTATTGTGTGCTTCCGTAAAAGCATTGGTTAAATCATATACTTCTGCGTAGTTATCTTTGACCCAGTGATGGGTTGTTGTTTCAGTATTTTTGGGAAGGGAAAGTAACATATGGTTTCCCGTAAATTTAAAATCCGATGACAACGTTAGCGTCGAAAGCTTTAAACAATTATGAAGCATCCCGTTCATTGTCGTTACTTTATTTGTATTCCAGCCTGATAAATTCAACGTTTCTAACATATCACAACTTGCAAACACATTCTCCATATTCTTTACTTGACTCGTATTCCAACCTGATATATCTAGCGTGGTCAACTTTTCACATCTGTAAAACATCTGGTACATTTCTTTTATACTGCTCATGTTCCAACCGGATATATCTAGCATCTGTAGTTGTTTACAAACCCCAAACATATTTTCCGTGTTCTCAACCTTACTCATATCCCAATTGGATAGAGATAGTTGCTCCAGCATACAATTGTAAAACATATTCTTCATACTCTGGACGTTACTCGTAACCCAATCGGATATATCCAGCGTTTCCAATTGTTTACAATCCGTAAACAGATAGCTCATGTCTTCCACTCGGCTCGTATTCCACTTTGATATATCCAGCGTTTGCAACTGGTTACAACCATCAAACATATGACTCATGTCTTCCACTTGGCTTGTATTCCAACCTGATATACTCAGTGTTTCCAATTGTTTACATCCACGAAACATACCGCTCATATCTTGGATGCCTGAACAATCCGCGTTTCCAAAATCCACAGTAGTAAGAACATTATTGTTATAATCTCCCCAACTATCAGGTATAGCAAACAACTCTTTAAACGAACCTGTCAATTCAACAGGTTTCTGCTCTTTACCAGATGATTCGATCTTGAAAACTTCTGTTTGTTTGTTATTTACCAGTTGGGTATGCAATACAGTCCCTAAATCAATTTTTACTGGCAAATCCTCAATCTTTGCCGGAACGGTAATATTTCTCCAGTTCCCTTTGTAATCAGTAATTTCTACATACGTTCCTTGATTTATATACTGCCAATCATTCTCAATAGTATCCGCAGTTTGAGTTTGCGGTTGTGCTTTGGCTGTGTCGGCTTGTTGTTCCGTTTCTTCTGGATTTTTTATCTCATTAGCGGGTTTTTGCTCAGTTTCTGTTGAGGCTCGGTGTGTGTCATTGGTTGTACTCGGCGGTGTCTCTTGGGCAGTGATCTCTTCATCAGTTGTGGTGGTTGGTTGTGTCTCTGAGTTAAGCTCGCTGCTTGCTACGGTAGGTAAAGCGGTGTTGCTTTGTTGTACTTGCGTGGTTTCTGCTTCGGTCGCTGTTTCTGTCGCCAATACTTGTACTGGTACAATCGCGTAGCTGCCTAAGACAATCAACACACTTCCAGCAACGCTGAGCAATTGTTTATTAATCTTCTTTAAAACAAATCGCGGCACACGTTTTTCAGTCCTCTTTTTCAATCTGTTCATCAATTTGTTCATCTCGATCCCCCAGTTTCTTTGTCTTTCTGCCTTTATATCTAACCAATGTTTTCCATTTTGCTCTTTTTATCCTATGTTAATTATAAGCAATTTAGCTATTTGCTCCTGCTAATAAATAGCTAAAAATGAAAGTACCTTGCCCAATAATTTTCTTTTTTTTAATAAAAAAGGAGAAATAGTTTATTATTACTTTTTTCGATTAATTTTATCCAAAAAAAAAGAAGAACCTAGGTTCCTCCTTCATGACTTTAGTCTACATCAGATTATCAAAAAATCTCTTTTAAAACTTCTACATCTTTTAAGCTGCAAAAGTTTTTATTATTGTTCATAATGTGTCTAAAATGTTAGATAAAAAACTACTCCGATTGATCGAGGTCTATTAGAATCGAATCATTTATTAAGAGGAAGCTGTAGTTAAAATAAAAAAGAGATAGATTAAACAAATCAGGAACGGTCTTGTTTAATCTATCCCTTTTCTAGAGAGTGTAATATTAACTGTGTAAGTAACCGCTAATCCTAGGTAGGTGGTGGCTTCACAGTTTTTATTTTTCTAAAA
>NZ_BJED01000020.1 GCF_005405485.1 Enterococcus hulanensis
CTACTATAACCATGAACGTATGAAAGGAAAACTCAATTGGCAGAGTCCGGTACAATTTAGAGAGACGGCATTGAAAGCTGCCTAATTAGAATTGGCAATAAAAGCAACAAAAAAAGGAGTGGATTTCTCCACTCCGAAAAAAGTCTAACTTTTTGGGGTCACTACATAGAGAGTGGATTTTTTTTATTGTTATTGTGCTACCGGCTTTTTAACTAAACCGTAGATAACACCTGAAACGATTGCACCGATGGCGATGAATAAAAGGTAAAGCAATGGATGGCTTAACAGCAGAACAACAAAGATTCCGCCGTGAGGAGCAAGCAATTTGATTCCTACAGCACCAACTAAGCCGCCAGCTAAAGCTGAACCAACGACGAAACTTGGGATCACACGGATAGGATCGGCCGCGGCAAAAGGAATTGCTCCCTCTGTTACAAAGGAAAGCCCCATGACGATGTTCGTCAAACCAGCATCAACTTGACTCTTTTCAAATTTGTTTTTGAACAAACGAGTAGCAACAAAAATAGCTAATGGAGGAACCATTCCGCCGGCCATAACAGCCGCCATTACGATTGAGCCGCCTTGAGCAACAGTTGAAGCTAAAGTGGCAGTTCCGAATACATATGCAGCTTTGTTAATAGGACCGCCTAAGTCGATCGCCATCATTCCGCCAAGCAAAGCACCTAATAAGATAGCGTTTGAGCCGCTTAGTCCAGTTAAGAAACCATTTAAGCCGTCATTGATCGCTTTCATGGGAACATTGACTAATAGCATCAAGAAGCCGGTAATCATCAAGCCGAAGAATGGATAGAAAAGAATCGCTTTGATTCCTTCAAGTGATTTAGGCAGGTTTTTAAACAATTTCTTCAAGAAGATGATGACATAACCAGCTAGGAAACCACCAATTAATGCACCTAAGAATCCAGCACCACCGGCGTTAGCTAAAGCACCAGCAGCAAAACCTGCGATCAAACCAGGACGGTCAGCGATACTTGATGCGATAAATCCAGCAAGGACAGGAAGCATGAAGCCAAATGCAGCACCGCCGATTTGGTTGAACCAGCTGGCAGCTTGATTGTAATTACCTAGATTCGCAAGTTCTGATTGAGGCACACCCATAAATTGGTCGATCATGAAGGATAATGCAATCATGATGCCGCCGCCGATAACGAATGGCAGCATATGAGAAACGCCGTTCATTAAATCTTTATAGATCTGTTGACCTACAGTTCCGTTATCACTTTTTTCTTCAGCAGCAGAAGTATCTTCTCCGCTTCCGTGATACACAGGGGCTTTGCCGCTCAACGCTAAGTTGATTAATTCTTCTGGTTTGCGAATCCCATCGCTGACAGGTCGGTTGACTAATTCTTTTCCATTGAAGCGATTCATTTCAACTTTTTTATCTGCGGCTATGATAACTCCGTCGGCACGAGCGATCTCTTCATCTGTCAGACGATGTTTGATTCCTTCAGAGCCGTTTGTTTCAACTTTGATATCCACGCCCATTTCCTTCGCCTTTTTCTTCAAAGCGTCTTCGGCCATGTATGTATGGGCGATACCAGTAGGGCAGGCTGTTACGGCAACAACGTAGCGGCGATTCGTGTCTTTGATTTTTTCTTCTGCATCTGCTTGGGCTTCTGCTTTTTCTTCTGCAGCTTTTGCTTTTTCAGCGGCATCAAAGGTTGCTTGAACTTGGTCAGGAGTTTCCGCAGCTTTTAGTTTTGCTACAAAATCAGGGTTAATCAAAAGTCTGGATAATGCAGCCAAGGCTTGAAGGTGAGTATCATTGGCACCTTCTGGAGCAGCAATCATAAAGAATAGGTAAGTAGGCTGACCATCTAGTGATTCATAATCTACACCATTTTTACTTTTAGCGAATAAAACGGTTGCTTCTTTTACGGCGCTGTTTTTCGCGTGAGGCATAGCGATGCCGTCGCCTAGACCAGTAGACGTTTGCGCTTCACGGTTTAAAATACCTTCTTTATAAACAGCGATATCTGAAATCCGGCCGGCATCATACATTTTTTGAACCATTTCATCGATTGCTGCTTTTTTGGTTGTCGCTTGCAAATCCATGATCATGGCATCTTTGATTAATAAATCGTTAATATCCATCATAATTCCTCCAAATTTTAATTTGATACATATTTTTACAGAAGAGAAGATCCAAATTAGTTTACTTTTGTGATCTGTACTTCTGGTAATAATTCTTGAATAAACTCTGCGGTAGCTAAATCATCGGAAAAAGTAGTGGCACTGCCGCAAGCGACGCCCCATTTGAATGCTTCAACTGGGTCTTGCGTTTTAGTGAAGTTGCCGACAAAACCAGCAATCATTGAGTCGCCTGCACCGACAGAATTCTTAACTGGGCGTTTTAGGACATTTGAACGATAAATCCCATCTTTGGTAAAAAGTAATGCACCGTCGCCAGCCATTGAAACTAGAGCATGTTGAGCACCTTCGTCTAATAAGCGTTGACCAAAGGGATAAATATCTTCTACTGAGTGGAATGTTGTTTGGTATAGGTCTGCTAATTCATGATTATTTGGTTTCACTAATAAAGGACTCTTTTCTAAAGCATCCATCAAATCAGCACCAGTGGTATCAATGACAAAAGCAGCACCTTGAGCTTTAATGATCTCAATTAATTCTTGATAAAAGCCGGTTGGTATGCTGGCAGGCTTGCTGCCTGATAACACCACGATGTCGTCAGTAGTTAAATGAGTCAACACTTTTTTCAATTCATCCATTTCATCCGCTGAAACGGCCGGGCCTTGTCCATTGATCTCAGTTTCTTCATTGGCCTTTAGCTTGATATTGATTCGTGTATCGTCAGCAACAGGAGTAAAGTTTGTCTTTATAGTTTCACGTTCCAGCCATTCTTTAATAAAGTTTCCGGTAAAACCACCAAGGAAACCTAAGGCTGTTGATTCATTATTAATTCGTTTTAAGATTCGTGAAACGTTAATGCCTTTTCCGCCGGGTAATTTCAAATCGCTTTTCATTCGATTGACGTCGCCAATCGCAAGTTGATCGACGTGCACAATATAGTCGATCGATGGGTTTAGTGTCACTGTATAAATCATACAGAAACCTCCTTCAAGGTAGTTTGCTCTGTGATTTGATCGTGAATAACCAAAGGACAGGTATCTGTGAGGATTGAAGCTGCTGATAGCGGCGCGACACTGACAAAGCTGGTTTGGTTAAACTTACTATGATCAACAAGAACAAAAGCTTCTTCTGCTTGCTGGATCGCTGCTCTTTTCAAAATCGCTTCTTCAGGGTCGGGAGTAGAGTAGCCGCTGTCGAGATGCACACCATTCATACCCATAAAGGCTTTATTGAAACGATATTGTTTTAATTGTTCTAACGCCTGTGAACCGACAACTGCGTCAGTAGTAAGTTTTATGCGGCCGCCCAAGACGATCGTAGCGATCTGCGCTTCAACTAAGTGGGCGGCAAGACCAACGGAATTCGTTACAACCGTTACTGCACGATCTTTCAGAAAGGGAATCATTTCGGAAGTCGTTGTGCCGGCATCCAGATAGATTACGTCACCCTCAGTGATGCAGTCTGCTGCATACTTAGCAACCAATTTCTTCTGATGAACGTTTTTGGCGGATTTTTCGATCATACCCAGTTCTTGCTCTAAATGTTGCGGACGTTTCGCACCGCCATGGATGCGTTCTAACATTCCCATATCTTCCAATTCCTGTAAATCTCTGCGAACTGTCGACTCTGAGGAATGTAACCATTGGATTAAATCCTGTGATTTTACTAATCCATCACGTTCTAGCCAGTCAATTATTTTTCTATGTCGTTCTTCTGTAAGCATTTTCAATCCTCCTTCAATTGAAATACTACCACAAGTGTTTTCGTAATTCAACCATAAACAGTCATAAACGTTCAAAAACATTTAAAGATTATTTTTTGGGCCGTCTTATTATGAAAGAACTCTCATTTTAGGTATGATGGATATAGAGGTGAAGGTTATGAGAAAACAAACAATTTTACAGGGATTTGAATGGTATCTTCCTGCAGACGGCAACCACTGGAAAACGTTAGCCGAAAAAGCGGAAGAGCTGCACCATCTGGGGTTGAATGCAATTTGGATGCCGCCAGCATATAAAGGATCAGAGGGAGCCAATGATGTTGGTTACGGAACTTACGATCTTTATGATCTGGGCGAGTTCGATCAAAAAGGCAGCATTGCTACGAAATACGGAACAAAGGAAGAGTATTTAAGCAGTATCGTTGCATTGAAGAAGGCTGGATTAAAGATTTATGCGGATATCGTCTTCGATCATTTTATGGGAGCAGATGAAACGGAAGTGGTTTCTGCAGTTTCTTATCACTTTGATGATAGAACCAAGCCAAGTTCAGGTGAAGAGGAAATCGAAGCGTGGACTAAATTCACTTTTCCCGGCCGAAAAGGAAAATATAATGACTATCAATGGACCTGGAAGAATTTTTCTGGCGTTGATTATGATGCGCGTGAAAAAGATCATGCGATTTTTAATTTTGCCGATAAAGGCTGGGAGCCGAAGGTCGATGATGAGAATGGAAACTTTGACTACTTGATGGGTTGCAACCTGGATATGGAAAATCCTGAAACGGTTGAACAATTAGACAAATGGGGTAAATGGTATCAAGAGTTGACCGGTGTTGACGGATATCGGTTGGATGCTGTAAAGCATATTCGATTTGATTTGTTCGTTGATTGGATTTTACATCGACGCGAAGAAAAAGCTGAAGAGCTTTTTGTCGTCGGCGAGTATTGGTCTGACGAATTAGAGAAGCTACAAGAATACTTAGATTCGTCTGGCAACTTGATTTCACTTTTCGATGTACCGCTGCACTTTAATTTATTTCAAGCAGCTTCGACTATGGGAGAATTCGACATGCGGCAAATCTTTGCCGGTACGTTGATTGAAACACGACCTGATTGGGCCGTAACATTTGTCGACAACCACGATACCCAGCATGGGCAAAGCTTAGAATCGTGGGTCGAAGGCTGGTTCAAATTACACGCCTATAGCCTGATCTTGTTGAGAAATGAGGGGACCCCGGTTGTTTTCTGGGGTGATCTTTATGGAACTGAAAATGCTGAGGCAGTTGGAGAAGGACTGAATGCCTTGATTAAATTACGTGAAACTCTAAACTTCGGTAATCAAGCAGATTATTTTGATGATCCAGATGTGATTGGTTGGACATTGACAGGCGATTTTGACGATGCTGAATCTGGTGCGGCGATTGTCATGACTAACGCAAAAGGCGGAGAAAAGGAAATGACCGTCAGTGCGATTCACGAAGGAGCAACGTTTGTCGACTTGTTAGGAAACAATGAGGCAAAAGTTGTTTTAGATGAAAACGGTCAAGGAATATTTCCGGTCAACGATGGACAGGTATCTGTTTATGTAAATGAAAAATTAGCAGAAAAAATACGAGGTTGAGCATAGCTCAGCCTCGTATTGCTTTGTCTTGCTTTTTAGCGATTGCTGCTTCGGAACGTTCACGAATCTGTTTGGTGATTTTTTGCGTATAGCCTTCATCCGTAAGAATCATTAACAGATCACCAACCTTCATGACAGTATCGCCATGGGTCAATATTTCCGTCGAACCTCGTCGAATCGAAATCAATAGCATTTCCTTCGGCCAGTTAAAGTCTCTTACCATCGTGCCATCTAATGTACTTTCGGCAGTAACGGGGAATTCAATGATCGTCTTATTTCCAGTAATACTGGGCAGATGTCCATTAAGCAGACGTTCAAGTAATGATTCATAAATTGGATTTCCGCCTAATAGATCATTGATGACATAAGCTGTTAAGGAACAAACAGCCAGCGGCATTAAATGAGTGATATTGCCGACCATTTCAGTTACTAAAATAATCGCAGTCAACGGCGCTTTACCGATAGCGGTAAAGTAGCCAGCCATCGCAAAGATTGCAAAGTCACGAATCAACATCGAATCTAAGCCAAACCATTGATGCAAAATAGTCCCATAAATCCCGCCGATCAAAGCCCCCAAAGTTAGAATCGGTAAAAAAATCCCTCCCGGAAGATTTGCCCCATAAGAAACCATTGAAAAAATGAAGCGTAGGAAAAATAAAAAAATCAGCACGGTTAAGGGAAATACATTTTCACCAATGGCTAAAACGATCTGATTTCCTCCGCCCAAGTAAATCGGGAAAAAGAAAGCGATAGGAATAATTAATAGAAATGGAATAATCCCATAAAGATAGTCTGGCAAATGGGTCTTTTTATAGATTTGCGGCAGCGCTAAAAGGACAACTTGATAAATATACCCGAGAACCCCTAAAATAACTCCCAGCAGAATCAATAAACCATAATATTTCAATGGCAGCGAAGGAACATTCGCAATGAATAAAACTGGCTTTAAACCGAAAAAGTTCAGTGACACTAAATTTGCGGTTAAGGCTGCCGTCAGTGAAGTAAGCCAAATTAAAGGCGAGAAATGATGATGCACTTCCTCTATCACAAAGAGCAAACCAGCGATTGGGGCATTAAAGGCCGCGCCTAATCCAGCTGCTGCACCGCTGGAAATAAAAATTTTCTTTTCCGAAGTAGAGGCATGTGTGTATTCACCGAAGCCTTGTCCCACCATTGCGCCTAACTGGATGGAAGGACCTTCTCGGCCGAGAAATAGACCAGAGCCGACTGATAATACTCCGCCGACAAATTTTTTCCAAAGAATGGAAAACCAATTGAGCTTGATCTCGCCTTGCAAGGTTCCTTCAACCTGCGGGATTCCGCTGCCCTTGATATTAGGCTCTGACTTCATCAAAGCTCCAACGATAATGGCGAATGCCAGCATCACTAAAGCCCAAGGGATTAACCATAGAGGATTGTCGTGGAACCATTGGTAAAGAGTAACGATGTGTTCCATCATTTTTTCGATCAGCAATCGAAAAAGGCTGACGATAACGCCGGCGATCGCTCCGATCAGGACACCCTTTAAAATAAAAATGACCTTGGTACTATCTAAACGTTTAATTTCATGTTCTTTCTTCATGTTTTCCCTCCATACCCTTATTAAACTTAGCGCGAATTTATAAGAAAAACAAGTATCATTCAATGAATTCGTTTTTTTGAAATGTTGCTAGTGTCGCGAAACTTTCTGAGATGCTATAATAAAAAAGATTGAATAGAGAAAGGACGTTTTGCATGCCAAACAAACAGGAGTTGTTAGCAGGACTAAACCCTAAACAAAAAGAGGCGGTGCTTCATACCGAAGGACCGTTATTGATTATGGCGGGGGCAGGAAGTGGAAAGACGCGAGTTCTGACCCATCGTATTGCTTATTTAATAGAAGAAAAAAATGTGAATCCTTGGAATATCCTAGCGATCACCTTTACCAATAAAGCGGCAAGAGAAATGAAGGAACGGGTCAACAGCATTCTAGGTCAGGGCGGCGAGGATGTGTGGGTTTCAACTTTTCACTCGATGTGTGTAAGAATCTTACGGCGCGATGTAGATGCGATTGGTTATGACCGGAATTTTACGATCTTGGATGGTTCAGATCAATTAACCTTAATGAAGCGAATTCTAAAAGAATTAAACATTGATCCCAAAAAATATGATCCGCGCTCGATTTTAGGAGCAATCAGCAATGCCAAAAATGAGCTTCTGACACCAGAAACTTATGCTGAACGGCAAGGTTCATTCTTTGAAGAAATCGTGGCACGCTGCTATGATGCGTATCAAAAAGCTCTGAGAAATAATCAAAGTATGGATTTTGACGATTTAATTATGAACACGATTCGCTTGTTCGAAGAAAATGAAAAAGTTTTGACCTATTATCAAAATAAATTTCATTACCTGCATGTCGACGAATATCAAGATACCAACCATGCTCAATATACCTTAGTAAATATGCTAGCGGCACGCTTTCGCAACTTATGTGTCGTAGGAGATGCCGATCAAAGTATCTACGGCTGGCGCGGTGCGGATATGCAGAATATTTTGGATTTTGAAAAAGACTACAATGATGCAACTGTTATTTTATTAGAACAAAATTACCGCTCAACTAAAAGTATCCTAGATGCGGCCAACCAAGTTATTAAAAATAACAGTAATCGGCGTGACAAGAGCCTTTGGACGGACAATCAGGCTGGCGAACAAATCACGTATTATCGTGCCGATAGTGAACGAGATGAAGCGCAGTTTATCGTTAGCAAGATCAAAGAAGAAATTCAAAGCAATAATCGCAGCTACAATGATTTTGCAGTATTGTATCGAACCAATGCCCAATCTCGGGTGATTGAAGATACGTTAGTAAAATCAAACGTTCCCTACACGATGGTTGGCGGACATAAATTCTATGACCGTAAGGAAATCAAAGATATCATCGCCTATTTGAATATCATCAATAATCCTCGAGACGGCGTCAGTTTTGAACGCGTGATTAATACTCCTAAACGCGGGATCGGCGCTGCTTCTGTTGAAAAGCTAAGAAGCTTTGCAACGCTGCATGATTGGTCGATGGTAGAAGCTGCACAGAATATTGATTTGGCTAATATTTCAGGTAAAGCGGGTCGTATGATCGGTGAATTCGGCACGATGATCACACAGTTCCAAGAAATGGTTACTTATTTGCCAGTGACTGATTTAGTTGACCAAGTATTGGAGCGGACTGGTTATTTAGATGAATTAAAAAATCAACGTACCTTAGAAGCTGAGTCGCGTTTAGAAAACTTAGAGGAGTTTCGAACTGTCACGCAAGAATTTGATAAACGTAATGAGACACAAGATGAAGAAGAAGCACCTGAAGAAAAATTAGCAGTGTTCTTAAATGACTTAGCCTTGGTATCAGATTTAGATGATTATCAAGAAGAAAGTGCGCAAGTCACTTTGATGACGCTGCATGCAGCGAAAGGACTAGAATTTCCTATTGTCTTTTTAATCGGTATGGAAGAAAAAATCTTCCCGCTTTCCCGTTCTTTAATGGAAGAAGCCGAACTAGAAGAGGAACGCCGTCTTGCTTATGTCGGAATTACTCGTGCAGAAGAAAGTTTGTATTTGACCAATGCGTTTTCCCGGACCCTTTATGGAAAAACTCAATACAACCAGCCTTCCCGTTTTGTCGCTGAGATTGACGACAGTTTATTAAACGCTGTTGGTATGCAGCCTCAACCTAAAGCGAGCTACAGTAATCCGTTCCAAAGTAAAATCATGCAGCCAAAATATCAGCATGCTACACGTGAACCTGTTACCAGCAAGACAGCATCTGGGGGAGAAAATGAAAGTTGGAACCCTGGTGATAAAGTTCAGCATAAGAAATGGGGCGTAGGGACTGTTGTAAAAGTCAGCGGTAATGCTAAAGACGTTGAATTAGATATCGCATTTCCACAGCAAGGTGTCAAACGACTGTTAGCTGCTTTTGCACCAATTGAAAAAATCTAAAACTTTCCATATAAAATAAATTAGGAGGGACCTTCTTGGAATCAATGACCTTTCAAGCGGCGGAAAAACGCTCGGCAGAACTCCGCGACGAACTGAATCAGTATGCCCATGAATATTACGTGCAAGATCAACCCTCGGTGGAAGATTTTGTTTACGATAAAAAGTATCAAGAATTAGTTGAGATCGAAACAGAGTACCCTGATTTGATCACACCTGAATCACCTACCCAACGAGTTGGAGGAAAAGTGTTAGAAGGCTTTGAAAAAGTTGTGCACGATATTCCTTTATATAGCTTAAATGATGTTTTTAGCAAAGAAGAGTTGATTGCCTTTGATGAACGTGTAAAGAAAGCTTTAGGCCATCCGGTTTCTTATTGCTGCGAGTTAAAAATCGACGGCTTGTCTATTTCCTTAAAATATGAAAATGGGGTTTTTGTTCAAGGAGCAACCCGGGGTGATGGAACAGTCGGTGAAAATATTACAGAGAATTTAAAAACAGTGAAATCAATTCCGTTACGATTGAAGGAACCTTTATCCATCGAAGTTCGCGGTGAGTGCTACATGCCTAAGTCTTCATTTGTGAAACTGAATCAACAACGGGAAGAAGAAGGCAAAGAAGTTTTTGCGAATCCTCGTAACGCTGCTGCTGGAAGTTTACGACAATTAGATACACGGATTGCAGCTAAGCGGAATTTGAGTACGTTTTTATATACACTCGCTGATTTCGGCCCGCTGGAATCTACGACACAAGATCATGCACTGAATGAAATGTCTCGTCTGGGCTTCCGAACAAATCCTGAACATCGGGTTTGTGATACGATCGATGAAGTTTGGGACTATATTGAAACCTTTCATGAGACAAGAGATCAATTGCCTTACGAAATCGACGGTATTGTAATCAAGGTAAATGAATTTGAGCTGCAGGATGAATTAGGTTTCACTGTAAAAGCCCCGCGTTGGGCAACAGCTTACAAGTTTCCCCCTGAAGAGGCTCAGACTACTTTACTGGACATTGACTGGACGATTGGACGCACAGGTGTTTTGACACCTACAGCAATCATGGAACCAGTGCGATTAGCAGGAACGACAGTTGGTCGCGCAAGTCTTCATAATAGTGATTACATCGAGAAAAAAGATATTCGTTTGCAGGATACCATTCTAGTTTACAAAGCTGGTGATATTATTCCTGAAGTAGCACAAGTCATTCTGGAAAAACGACCAGCAGACAGCGAACCCTATCCAGTACCTACCCATTGCCCAATCTGTGACAGTGAGTTAGTTCATTTGGATGAAGAGGTAGCGCTTCGTTGCATCAATCCGAAATGTCCTGCACAAATCAAAGAAGGCTTAAGTCATTTTGTTTCTCGCAATGCGATGAATATCGAAGGTTTAGGGCCTCGCGTATTAGCGCAAATGTTTGATAAGGGATTAGTTTCTGATGTAGCTGATCTTTATGCATTAGACAAGGAACAGTTACTGACTTTGGATAAGATCAAAGATAAGTCGGCAGAAAATATTTTACAAGCGATTGATGCTAGTCGTGAAAACTCAGTAGAACGTTTGATTTTTGGATTAGGTATCCGCCATGTAGGTGCGAAAGCCGCGGGAATATTGGCCGAGCATTTCGGCAGTCTTGAAGCGATGAGCAAAGGAACTAAAGAAGAAATCGTTGATCTAAACACGATTGGGGAAACGATCGCGGACAGTGTTGTGACCTACTTTGAAAATGAAGAAGTCCATGAGCTGATGCAAGAACTAGCTGAACGAGGTGTAAATCTCAAATATAATGGAATCCGGAGAAGTCAATTAGCAGAAATCGAGTCACCATTTAAAGACAAAACGGTTGTACTGACGGGCAAGCTGATCGATTATACTCGTGAGGAAGCAAAAGAAAAAATTCAAAATCTTGGCGGAAAAGTAACCGGCAGTGTCTCTAAAAAGACTGATATTGTGGTCGCCGGCGAAGAAGCTGGGAGTAAGCTGACAAAGGCACAAAGTTTGGGTGTTGAAGTTTGGGACGAAAAACAAATGATCCAAGCTATTGAAGAAAGTCAGACAGACTAAACAGTTTTGTCTAGAAGGCTGTTGACGATTCTATTAACGAACGAGTATTATAAAAAGCGTTGACTCTATTAGAATACGATTATTTTAAACTTGTTTGAATTGAACGATTTTTCAAAAAATTTCAAGAAAAAAACGTGAATTCTAACAGAGATATGATAAAATGATTGAAAATTGACAAAAGAAAGAGGGATATTATGGCAATTAATGAAGAACAAGTGAAACATGTCGCAAAACTTGCGAAGCTTTCTTTTTCAGATGATGAATTGACCGGTTTTACGGATCAATTAGGAAAAATAATCGACATGGTCGAACAACTTGGGGAAGTTGATACAGAAGGTGTGCCATTTACTTCCAATGTATTAGAAACAATTAATGTCATGCGTGAAGACGTTGCCGATGAAGGCTGGTCGCGTGATGAGTTAATGAAAAATGTTCCGGAAAGTGAAGATGGCTTCATCAAGGTTCCGGCAATCATTGACAATGGAGAGGCTGGTGCATAATGGAAAAATTATATGACAAATCGATTGAAGAATTACACAGTCTGCTAGTATCAAAAGAAATCACAGCGACTGATTTAACAACTGAAACCTTTGATCGCATCAAGGAAACAGAAAAAGATATTGATGCTTTCATTACTTTGAATGAAGAAAAAGCATTAGAAATGGCAAAAGCCGTTGATGCAAAAGGAATCACAGAAGATAACGTATTGGCTGGTATTCCGATCGGGATTAAGGACAATATCGTAACAAAAGGCCTATTAACGACTGCAGCATCTAAAATTTTATCAAACTTCGAACCAATTTATGATGCGACAGTCATGGAAAAAGTATATAGTTCGGATTTAATTCCAGTTGGTAAGCTGAACATGGATGAATTTGCGATGGGAAGTTCAAGCGAGACCTCTTATTTTAAGAAGACAAAAAATGCTTGGGATCAAACAAAGGTTCCCGGCGGTTCTTCTGGTGGTTCGGCCGCAGCAGTAGCGGCAGGTGAAGTACCAGTTTCTTTAGGGAGCGACACTGGCGGTAGTATTCGACAACCTGCAGCTTTCAATGGTGTTGTAGGATTGAAACCAACTTATGGACGTGTGTCTCGTTTTGGCTTGATTGCTTTTGCATCATCGTTAGACCAAATCGGACCATTTACTCGTACAGTTAAAGACAATGCTTTAGCACTGAATGCTATCAGCGGCTATGATCCAAAAGACGGCACTTCAGCAGGTGTTTCTGTACCTGATTTTGCTTCTGGTTTAACTGGTGATATCAAAGGAATGAAGATTGCTTTGCCAAAAGAATTCATGGCAGAAGGAATCGAACCTGGTGTTAAGGCGGCAATCACTAAAGCGGTTGATACTTTTAAAGCTTTAGGTGCGACCGTTGAAGAAGTCAGCTTGCCACATTCAAAATATGGGGTAGAAGTGTATTACATCATCGCTTCATCTGAAGCTAGCTCTAACTTGCAGCGTTTCGATGGTATCCGTTATGGTTTCCGTTCAGAAGATGTGCAAAACTTGGAAGATGTTTATGTAAATACACGTACTGAAGGTTTTGGCGATGAAGTAAAACGTCGGATCATGTTGGGAACATTCTCACTTTCAGCAGGATACTACGATGCGTATTTCAAAAAAGCGGGACAAGTGCGTACATTGATTAAACAGGACTTCGATAAAGTCTTTGCTGATTATGATTTGATCATTGGTCCAACATCTCCAACTGTTGCTTTCCGCATCGGTGAAAACATTGATGATCCAATTACAATGTATCTAAATGATATCTTAACGATCCCTGTGAACTTAGCAGGATTACCAGGTATGTCAGTTCCAGCCGGCTTCTCAGAGGGATTGCCTGTTGGTCTGCAAATCATCGGAAAACATTTTGATGAATCAACTATGTATAAAGCTGCTTATGCTTTTGAACAAGCAACTGATTTCCATAAGCAAAAACCAGTGATTTTAGGGGGGGACAAATAATGAACTTAGAGACTGTCATTGGACTTGAAGTCCATGTGGAATTAAAAACAAACTCTAAAATCTTTTCACCTGCGCCCGCTCACTTTGGTGCAGAAGCAAATACCAATACAAATATTATCGACTGGGGCTATCCAGGTGTCTTGCCGGTCATGAATAAAGCTGCGATTGAATTTGGAATGAAAGCCGCTCTTGCCTTAAACTGCGAAGTTTCAAAAAATATGCACTTTGACCGTAAGAACTATTTCTATCCAGATAACCCAAAAGCATATCAAATCTCACAATTTGACGAACCGATTGGTCATGATGGTTGGATCGAAATTGATGTTAACGGTAAGAAGAAAAAAATCCGCATCGAACGAGTTCACTTAGAAGAAGATGCTGGTAAAAACATGCATGGTATCGGCGGCTATTCCTATGTCGATTTAAACCGTCAAGGGACACCATTGATCGAGATTGTGTCTGAGGCAGATATGCGTTCGCCTGAAGAAGCAAATGCTTATTTAGAAGCGTTGCGGTCAATCATCCAATTTACTGGTGTCAGTGATGTGAAGATGGAAGAAGGATCAATGCGCTGTGATGCCAACATTTCTTTGCGTCCTTATGGACAAGAAGAATTTGGTACAAAAACAGAATTGAAAAATCTGAACTCAATCAGTTTCGTTAAAAAAGGCTTGACCTTTGAAGTTCAACGTCAAACCAAAGTTTTGCTTTCTGGTGGAACAATCCAACAAGAAACACGCCGTTATGACGAAGGAACCAATAAAACAATTTTGATGCGTGTTAAGGAAGGTTCAAGTGACTATCGTTACTTCCCAGAACCAGATATTCCGCGCTTTGAAATCGATGATGCATGGATTGAAGAAGTTCGTGAAACGTTACCTGAAATGCCAGCGGCACGTCGCGAACGTTATGTGAATGATTTAGGATTACCAGAATATGACTCAATGGTTCTAACCTTGAGCCGTGAAATGTCTGACTTCTTTGAAGACACACTGAAGGAAGGCGCAGATGCTAAGCAAGCATCTAACTGGTTGATGGGTGAAGTGTCTGCTTATTTGAATAGTGAAAAACTGGAGTTAGCCGATACTAAATTAACACCAAGTAATTTAGCAGGCATGATTACGCTGATCGCAGACGGCACTATCAGTTCTAAGATCGCGAAGAAAGTCTTCCGTGAGCTGATCCAAAATGGTGGAGACGCAAAAGAGGTTGTTGAAGCGAAAGGACTTGTTCAGCTATCTGATCCAGCTCAATTATTGCCAATGATTAATGAAGTGCTTGATAATAATGATCAATCCGTTGAAGACTTTAAGAACGGAAAAGATCGAGCTGTTGGTTTCTTAGTTGGACAAATCATGAAAGCAACTAAAGGAAAAGCTAATCCAGGCGTAGTAAATAAATTGCTTCAAGAGGAATTAGCGAAAAGGTAAAAAATGTCAATATCAGTTTCACCGATGAATTTAAATTCACTTGGTGGAACTGTATTCGACGTGAACTTTTTTTAGAATAATTATTTTAAATGAACAAGGAGCTCGACCATGAGAAAAGCACGACTGATTTATAATCCAGTATCTGGAAAAGAGATCATGCGCAATAATTTGGCAGATATTTTAGATGCCATCGAAAAAGCAGGTTATGAAGCAAGTGCCTTTGCTACGACTCCTGAACCTGATTCAGCGAAAAATGAGGCTACTCGTGCTGCTAAAGCTGGTTTTGAACTAGTCGTTGCGGCAGGGGGAGATGGAACCATTAACGAAGTTGTCAATGGAATTGCTGGCTTAGAAGAACGCCCCAAGATGGCGATCATTCCAGCCGGCACAACCAATGACTATGCTCGCGCTCTGAAAGTCCCGCGTAATAGTGTGAAGGCCGCGGCTGAAGTTATCCAAAAACAACAAACAGTTAAAATGGATATTGGTAAGGCGGCTGACACTTATTTTATTAATATTGCTGCCGGCGGCTCATTAACTGAATTAACATATGAGGTGCCATCTGAATTGAAAAGTATTTTTGGCTATTTAGCTTATTTAGCTAAAGGGGCCGAAATGCTTCCACGAATCAAACCGACTAAAATGCGTTTGGTTTATGAGGGTGGCGAATACGAAGGCAATGCTTCGATGTTTTTCCTAGGATTAACAAATTCTATCGGTGGTTTTGAAACGATTGCTCCGGATGCTAAATTAGATGACGGCAAATTTTCATTGATCGTAGTGAAAACAGCAAATCTTTTTGAAATCGTTCGTTTGATTACGTTAGTCTTAAATGGCGGAAAGCACGTTAATGATTCAAAAGTTTTGTATGTTAAGACAAGCTTTCTGGATGCCAGTTTAATTGATACGGATAAGAAAATGATGATCAATTTAGATGGCGAATACGGCGGCGATGCACCGATGCGATTTGAGAATTTGCATCAGCATATTGAATTTTATGCCAATACGGATGAAATTAACGATGACGCAATTTTAGGCCCAGATGATCAAAAGCGTGAAGCCGGAATTGAACTAGTTAAAGAATATGAAAAAATCCAAGATGAAGATTCAGACGAGTAATATCTAAACGTTTCTGTCGTAAGACGGGAACGTTTTTTGTGTTCTCATTTATTAATGAACTGGCTAGGGTTCATTCTTATGGAACTCTTAAGAGTATAGACTTGATGTTACCTTGCTTTTTCTATTAGAATTCATTAGAATAGACAAATCAGCCTTGAAGGAGAATGAAATGACCACAGTAGAAAAAAATCAAACATACACCGTCACGATCGATGATTTATCACATGAAGGTTTAGGTGTCGCGCATATCGATGGTTATCCGCTATTTATTGAAAATGCTTTGCCGGAAGAGGAAATAAAAGTTAAAGCAGTTAAAGTCGGAAAGAAATTCGGATATGGAAAAGTAATGGAGCGTTTCAACGCAAACCCTGAACGTCAAGAAGTGAAAGATCTAGATCTTTTAAGAAGTGGGATCGCACCTTTAAGCCATATGACTTATGATTATCAATTACGCTTTAAACAACAGCAAGTTGTAAAGGTTCTGAAAACAATTGCGAAGTTGCCTGAGTTACCAGTAGCTTCAACTTTAGGCATGGAGAACCCCTTTGAATATCGCAACAAGGCACAGATTCCTGTTCAAAAAGTTGACGATCAATTGATGACTGGTTTTTACCGCAAAAATTCACATATTTTATTACCAATTGAAAATTATCTGATTCAAGATCCAAAAATTGACCAAGCAATCATCGCAGTTCGGAATATTTTGCGGCGGTTTAACGTCAAAGCCTACAATGAACGTGAAAATACTGGCTTTATTCGTCACATCATTATTCGTCGTGGTCATTACAGTCATGAGATGATGGTGATTCTGGTTACTAGAACAGAACGGTTCTTTAAAGGAACTGAAATTGCTGAAATAATCAAAGCCGAACTACCTGAAGTGGTTTCTGTGATCCAAAACATCAATCCAGAAAAGACGAATGTCATCATGGGTCGAGAAGAAAAAGTGTTGTACGGCAAATCAGCGATTAATGATACATTATTAGGCAAAACTTACCAAATTTCACCGCAGTCGTTCTATCAAGTAAATACGGAACAGACAGAAGTGCTTTATCAAACAGCTATTGAATTTGCTGAGTTAGATTCTGAAGATATCGTAGTTGATGCTTATTGTGGAATTGGAACAATTGGTTTGTCATTAGCGAATAAAGTCAAACATGTTTATGGTGTTGAAATCGTTCCTCAGGCTATCGAGGATGCGAAAGCAAATGCAAAAGCTAATGGGATTGAAAATGCCAATTATGAGATTGGGAAGGCAGAAAAACTTATGCCGCGCTGGGCTCGTGAAGGCATCGAACCTTCTGTGATTTTTGTTGACCCGCCAAGAAAAGGCTTGGATGAAAAATTCATTGAAGCATCAGTAGCAGTAAATCCTCAAAAAATCGTTTATATTTCATGTAATCCTGCTACCTTAGCTAGAGATTTGCGAAGATATGAAGATCTTGGATACCATGCAGTTAAGGTTCAGCCAGTAGATTTATTTCCGCAAACATATCATGTAGAATCAGTAACTTTACTGATAAAGGCGGTGTAAATATGAATCAAAAAGAGAAAATGTTAGAGCTGATCAAAAAGAAACAAGGCGGCGGACGTTCCCAAAAAATGGAAACGCCGAAAAACGATCGCAAGAACATGCGTAAAGGACCAAAGATTTATAACAAGTAGCATTACAGAAAGGGGCAATTTCATTGGGAAGTATTTGGATGCAGCGGCTAACAAAATTTTATCAAAAATATGCGTATTTGATGCGCGGACGTTATGGCAGATTGGATCAAATCAATAAGGCATTATTGATTGTTTGGGCAGTGATGATGATTTTTGACCGTTGGATTCCGTTTTACATCGGGAACACTTTAGCGTTAGCAGCTTTTGCGTTAGTGATTTATCGGTTTTGTTCGAAGAAAATCTATCCACGAAGCAATGAAAACCAAAAATTCATCCAATGGATTGCTCAGATGAAGGATTTCTTCAAAGGAAAGAATGGTACGTATCGTTACTTTAAATGTCCCGAATGCAAACAAAAATTGCGTGCACCAAAAGGACGAGGAAAAATCAAAGTAACTTGTAAAAATTGTCATACGCAATTCGTAAAGAAGGTCTAGTTTTTAAAACTAGGCTTTTTCTGATATTCTTACAACGAGAAGGTGAGAATATGAAACTAATTTTAGTCCGTCATGGCGAAAGTGAAGCCAATTTCCAAAATTATTGGACTGGGTGGCTGGATGTAGATTTAACAGAAAAAGGGATCGAACAGGCTAAAGAGGCTGGCAAAAGAATAAAAAATGCGAGCTTATTAATAGATGTGGCGTTTGAATCTGTTCTTAAACGCTCGATCAAAACCGCAAAAATGATCTTGCAGGAAGCAGATGCAAGCTTTGTTCCAGAATATAAAACGTGGCGTTTAAATGAGCGTCATTACGGTGCATTAGTTGGGAAGAATAAGGATATTATTGCCCAGCATTTTGGAGCTGACCAAGTAAAGAAGTGGCGAAGGGGCTTTGATGAAGTTCCGCCTTTAACAAAAGATAATCATTTCGATCGACGATATAATCAGCTTGATCCTCGATTGATCCCGACCGGAGAGAGTTTGCATATGACTTCGCAACGTGTCGTACCGTTGTGGCAGGATCAGTTAGCACCGAATTTGATGGATGGAAAAACAGTGTTAGTTTGTGGTCATGGAAATAGTTTGCGTGCGTTGGTTCAATTTCTTGAAGCTGTTCCAACCGATCAAGTCGATCAAATCGATATTCCTAATGCGACTCCGATAGTTTACACATTTAATTCGCGCTTAGAAATTATTCAAAAAGAGATTCTATAAAATTATTATGTTTACTTAGAAAGGATTCGTATGAATTATATTTGGGATTTTGATGGCACATTGTATGATACTTATCCAATTATGTTGAAGGCATTAATGCGGACTTTTAAAGAGTTTGATATAAACAAGGATGAAGAAACAGTCTACAAAAAGATAAAAATGGAATCGATTCGACAAATGATCGTCGATTGGCATTTGCCTGCGCCTGATTTTGATCAAAAGTACCATGCTTACGAGGCAGAGCAAAACAAAGCCTCTTATCCCTTTGCAGAAACCAAAGAAACGTTAGAAAAACTGCAGGAAAGGGGTGGACAGCATTTTATTTTAACCCATCGAACGGTCGAATCGACCTGGAATCTGTTAAAAAGAGATGGATTGGATGCATTGATTGTCGATATTATCGGCAGTGATTCAAATTATCCTAGAAAACCAGATCCATCCGCGATCAATTCTTTTATTGATAACTATCAATTAGATCGGAATAAAACAGTAATGATCGGAGATCGCAAGTTAGACATTGAGGCAGGAAATAATGCAGGTGTTCAGACGGTCTTCTTTGATATAGATTATTTTAAACAGGATATTAAGTCAGCTTATTTTATAAATAATTTAAAAGAAATGGTACAAATTTTCTGAGCAGAAAGCTATAATTAGAGTAAGGAAACAGTTGGTAAAATAGCTATTAGTAAAAATAATAAGCTACAATTTTTACTATTTGATTAATTTGAACAAGGAGGTGCGAAATGGAATTACAACGCGATCAGGAAGTCGTAGAGTCATTTAATTATGGACTTCCTCCGAAAGACCAAGTAGTAAAACAGAAATTGCTGATTAATTTTAGTCCATTGGAAGCAATGGACCCGGGATATCCAGCTGAAAATAGTATTATGGGTGTTCGGATTGAGTTCGTACTCCCTTTCGAAGAGTTTATTATTGGCGGTGTATTTTCTCAAGTCATCCATGTGATTGGGCGCCAAGTTAAACAACAAAATGATTTGACCGAGGCTGAGGCCAATGAGATGATTCGTCCAATTTTAAGATTGATTGAGCGAATGGTTTATGAAATCACCGAAATTGCTTTGGATAAGCCAGGCGTAAAAATCAATTTTTCTTCAAATACTATTTAAAACGATAATTTTACCTCCACTTTGAGGGACTTCTAGTTCGTGTTATTAGAGTCTAGTCAAAGTGGTTTTTTTTATGAATATCATTATGAAAATTTCCATGCAACAGTGCAAAATGTAAGACAGATTATTTTATCTAGGTTATAATTCTTAAGTCACTAAAATTTAGGAATCGCGCAGCTATATTTTAGGGTATTTCACTGAAGAGTGAGTACCGGGAACCTTTACTTCCTTTGACAGACTTGTCATTATAGAAAGTTATTTTAAGGAGGAATACAATGACAACTCTGTTCACTGTATTAGTGATCTTAGTGTTCGTTGCATTGCTTGTGGCATTCTATCAAATGCAAAAAAGACATGTGAAATTTTCTAATCGTGTATTTGCGGGATTAGGCGCCGGAATTATTTTTGGCGGAATTTTACAATTACTTTTAGGTAATGGTAGTAAGGTCATTTCTCAAGCGATGGAATGGATCGGGATCGTTGGTAATGGTTATATTTCTTTATTACAAATGTTGGTTATGCCCCTAGTATTTATTTCAATCGTTGGTGCTTTTACCAAAATGAAATCCAGCAAGAAGCTCGGTAAGATCAGTGCGAATGTGTTAGTTACACTATTAGCTACAACCGCAATCGCTGCTTTGATCGGAATTTTGGCTGTTATGGTCTTTGGACTAGATGGCGCGACATTTACTAAGGGAGCTGCAGAAACTGCTCGAATCAAAGAATTGGCGGATCGCCAAACAATGGTTCAAAACTTCTCAATCCCGCAACAAATTCTATCCTTCATACCAACCAATGTTTTTGCTGATTTTGCAGGCACTCGTCCAACTAGTACGATTGGTGTGGTAATTTTTGCGGCTTTTGTTGGCATCGCCTTTTTAGGAGTACGTCGTAAAGCACCAAAAGAAGCAGAATTTTTTGCGAATCTGATTGACAGTCTATATAAAATCGTTATGCGTATCGTAACATTAGTGTTGCGCTTAACTCCATATGGTGTTTTCGCATTAATGACGAATGTTTTAGCAACGAGTGATTTTGAAGCAATTGTTAACTTAGGTAAATTTATTTTGGCTTCTTATAGTGCATTGATTGTTGTGCTTTTAGTACATTCTGTGATTCTCTTAGGTGTCAAAGTAAATCCGATCAATTTCTTTAAGAAAGCTTTTCCAGCGTTAAGCTTTGCGTTTACTTCCCGTTCAAGTGCCGGAACTTTGCCGATGAACATTGAAACGCAAACGAAAGCATTAGGTGTTGACGAAGCGACAGCAAACTTTGCTGGCAGCTTTGGTATCTCGATTGGTCAAAACGGCTGTGCCGGTGTTTATCCCGCTATGCTTGCGACAATCGTAGCACCAACTGTTGGTGTGAATGTTTTTGATTTGAAATTTATCGTGATGTTGATCGCTATCGTAACTATCAGCTCATTTGGTGTAGCTGGTGTCGGTGGTGGTGCGACTTTCGCTTCATTAATTGTACTGGGTGCTATGAACTTGCCTGTAGCTATCGTTGGATTAGTAATCTCTGTTGAACCAATGATCGATATGGCTCGTACAGCTGTGAATGTTAGCGGCAGTATGGTAGCAGGTGTCGTAACTAGTGAGCGAATCCATGAGTTGAACCGCGATATCCTACATGACGAAAATGCTTCAATTGAAGTGAATTCATAATTATTTGAAAGGCTTGGCTAGCGCGACCAAGCCTTTTTTGGTACACTTTTTTTGATATTATAAGTTCAAAATAACGGAATGATTGAATAAGGAGCGAAATGATTTGTTTAATGAAGAGGTCAAAGTAATTTTATATGCTAATGATGTAAAGAAAGCTAGTTCTTTTTGGCAAAGTTTAGGTTTTGTGGAAATTAGTTTTGAGGAATTGGACGGTTCACAGGTTGCCGAAGTGGCTATGAGCAAAAACAGCACTACCCATTTAGTAATCTATGATCGTGCTTTTATTGAGAAAAATGACGACGAAGCGACTGAGCCATCACCAGCTTTGATTTTTGGCAGTGATGATGTGGTTGCTTTGTACAAAAAATTACAAACTATCGACGTGCAGTTAGGAGATTTAGCGCAAATCGGTGAGGAGTATGTATTCAATTTTGTTGATGCGGATGGGAATTACTTTGTCGTTTCAGGAAGATAACGGAGGCCTTGGTTGGAAGGGGCGGAGATAAATGAAACAAGTTTTTGTGATTGGTGACATTCATGGTGAATACGAGCTGTTTCAGGAGATTTTAAAAAAGTTTCAACCAGATAAACAGCAGTTGATTTTGATTGGCGATTTGAATGATCGAGGCCGTAAAAGCAAGGATTGTTGGTTATTAGCTATGGAACTGGTAGAAAAATATCAAGCGGTGTATTTACGGGGCAATCACGAACAATATTTTCTGGAATTTATGGAGAGTCCTGAAGATTGGTTTCCAAGCTATTTGTATAATGGCGGTAAGGAAACGATCGAAAGTTTGCTGCACAAAGGTGCGACTGAGGAGTATTCACCAACGGAGATTGCCATGATGATTCGCAGTCGCTACAAGAAATTGCTGGAATTTTTGAATGAGCGACCGTTATATTGCGAGTGGGGAGATTATCTTTTTGTTCATGCTGGTGTAGATTTAACAAAAGATTGGCATGAAACTTCTGTACAAGATTTTTTATGGATTCGCGAGCCGTTCCATGAGGGCAAAAATAATACTGGGAAAACAATAGTTTTTGGTCATACGATAACGCCTATGCTGTATGGCGATATGCAGACCACAGCTCTTTGGCAATCTGATGGGAAAATCGGCATTGACGGAGGTGCGGTCTTTGGCGGAAGTCTCCATGGCGTAGTTTTTGATAATTCCGGTATCGTTCACGATTATGAGATTCCAAATACGAGGGGACCATGGCAGCCTGATTTTTGATACCAAGCGGGATTCGAGGGAATCTCGCTTTTTTTCTGCAGCCTATTGCTTAATTTCTTGCATAATGACATAGTATTTTTTATATACTTTAAAAAGGAATCAATATCTTACAAGAGAATCTTTTTGAGATGAGTTAGGATAAGCTGAGAAGGGGGACGATTATGTCAGAAACAGTGAAGGGACATTTATCTGCCAGTTTGACTATTTTTATTTGGGCATTGACTTTTATTTCTACCAAAGTTCTGCTACAGGCTTTTTTACCGATTGAAATTCTATTTATTCGCTTTTTAATCGGCTTTATCGTCTTGACGGTGATTTCCAGAAAAGTTTTGAAATTTAAGGGTTGGCAGGAAGAATTTTATTTTATGATCGCCGGTTTGTTTGGAGTATTTCTTTATTATTATTTAGAAAACGTTGCTTTAACCTATACGCTGGCAATGAATGTTGGAATCATCGGGTCAGTAAGTCCGTTCATGACTGCATTGATCAGCCGTTTCATATTAAAACAGGGACAGATTCCTAGGTTGTTTGTTTTAGGCTTTGTTTGTTCAATGATCGGTATCTCATTGATTAGCTTCTCGGGAACCTTGAATGTTCATCCGATTGGTGACGGATTGGCTTTGATTGCGACTGTTTGCTGGGCATCGTATTCTTTGATTATTAAAAAAATCAGCGAATTTGGCTACAGTACGATCGCGACAACACAGCGCATTTTCTTTTATGGTCTGCTGTTTATGCTGCCAGTTTTATTTTTTAGTGTGGATTCATTTGATGTTGCTCGCTTTAGTGAGACAGTAAATTTGGGGAATCTATTGTTCTTAGGCGTAGGTGCATCGGCCTTATGCTTTGTTACGTGGAATTTTTCAGTGAAAAATCTCGGCGCTGTTAGGGCAACGGTTTATATTTATTCGATTCCCATGTTGACAACATTAGCGTCTGTGTTGATACTGGGAGAAACCTTGACCATCAAGTCAGCATTTGGAATTTTATTGACACTAACTGGTTTGGTTCTATCCGAACTGCCCAACCTTTTGCGTCAAAGAAAAAGAATAAGGTAACGCTTTTCGCTCACTTCCTCAGGTTGTGAGTTTTTTCGTTTTAGCGAATGAAGCAATCTTAGCGGATATATGATAAAATAAATAGGATTTTGGATGAAATGAGGAATGGAAATGGCAGAAGGTTTAAACCAAGAAATCATTCAACTATTGAATAAAGAATTGACGGATTATCGTCCGCAGCAAATCAAAGTTGTATTAAATTTATTAAATGAAGGTAATACGGTTCCGTTTATTGCTCGTTATCGAAAAGAAATGACGGGAACGCTGGATGAAGTACAGATCCGTGAGATTGAAGAGCGTTACAATTATTTGGAAAATTTGGAGAAGCGTAAACAAGAAGTCTTGCGCTTAATTGATGAACAAGGAAAATTGACTGAAGAATTGGCACAAAAAATCCAGCAAGCAGTCAAAGTCCAAAAAGTTGAAGACCTATATCGTCCTTATAAGCAAAAACGCCGGACCAAAGCGACGATTGCTAAGGAAAACGGCTTAGAGCCTTTAGCAGAATATCTACTGAGTTTTCCAGAATCTGGCGATGTTTATGCTAAAGCTGGAGAATTCATCGGAGAAAATGTTGCAAGTGCCGAAGAAGCTTTACAAGGAGCGCACGAGATCGTTGCTGAGCAAATCAGCGACAATCCAGATTTTCGGACATGGGTTCGCACCTTTACGAAGAACAAAGGGGTCTATCAAAGCAAAGTTAAGGATGCTGATAAAGATGAAAAAGGCGTCTATGAAATGTATTATGATTTTGCCGAGCCGATCAATAAAATGGTTTCGCACCGAGTATTAGCTTCTAATCGCGGCGAAAAGGAAGAAATTTTAAAGGTTTCCATTCTGGTGGAAGAAGAAAAAATCTTTGATTATTTGGAACGTCATTTGGTGGCAAACAATCGGTCAATCACAGTTGAATTTGTGCGTGAAGCTTATAAGGATAGCTATAAACGTTTTATCGGACCAGCGATTGAACGGGAAATTCGTAATGAATTAACAGAAGATGCCGATGAACAAGCAATCAATATTTTTGGTGAAAACTTACGTAATCTATTATTGCAGCCACCACTGAAAGGAAAGGTTGTATTGGGCTTTGACCCAGCTTATCGTACTGGATGCAAAATAGCAGTTGTCGATGAAACTGGAAAAGTTTTAGCTATCGAGGTGATCTATCCTCATAAACCGGCTCCGCAAGCAAAACGTCAGGCTGCAGGCCCTGCGTTCCAAACACTGATCAAAAAACATGGTGTAGAGATGGTAGCAATCGGAAATGGTACAGCTAGTCGTGAATCTGAATTATTTGTAGCAGAACAATTGAAACAAATTCAACAAGAGGTATTCTATGTAATCGTCAATGAAGCTGGCGCATCAGTTTATTCTGCCAGCGATATTGCGCGGACGGAATTTCCTGATCTGCAAGTTGAAGAACGGAGTGCGGTCAGCATCGCGCGACGTCTACAAGATCCATTATCAGAATTGGTTAAAATTGATCCGAAAGCGGTCGGCGTTGGTCAATATCAGCATGATGTTTCCCAAAAACGTTTATCTGAAAGATTAGATTTTGTAGTGGAAACGGCCGTGAACCAAGTTGGTGTAAACGTTAATACAGCCAGTCCGCAGCTTTTACAATATGCGTCAGGTCTGAACAAGACAACTGCGCAAAATATCGTAAACTACCGGGAAGAAAACGGCGCTTTTACTTCACGCCCACAGTTGAAGAAAGTTCCGCGCTTAGGACCAAAAGCTTATGAACAAGCGATTGGGTTCTTGCGGATTCCAGGCGCAAAAAATATCTTGGATACGACTGCGATTCACCCGGAAAGCTACGCAAGTGCAAAAGAAATCTTGGCATTGGCTGACGTTGATTTGAAGTCATTAGGTTCAGCAGAAGCAACAGAAAAAATCAAGGCGCTGCAATTGAATCAATTACAACAAGAGCTTGAGGTCGGCAAAGAAACGATCAAGGATATTTTACAGGCGCTGCTTCAGCCTGGACGCGATATGCGCGATGAAATGCCGGCACCGTTATTAAGACAAGATGTATTATCAATGGAAGATTTAAAACCAGGAATGGAATTGCAGGGTACAGTACGAAATGTGATCGATTTTGGTGCTTTTGTCGATATTGGTGTAAAACAAGATGGTTTAGTTCATATTTCAAAATTGAGCAAAAAATATGTCAAACATCCGACAGATGTCGTATCCGTTGGTGATGTGGTAACCGTTTGGGTCGAAGGCGTCGATGTGAAAAAAGGACGCATCAGTTTGACAATGATTCAAAGTGATAAAAATGACTAATCAAGAATTACAGGCTCTAGTCGAAAAGATCTCGCAAGAATCTTTTCGACAGCCGTTTTGTCATAAAGCCAGCTTTAATCAACGATTGAAAACCACAGGTGGACGCTATCATCTGAAAAGTCATGACTTAGACTTCAATCATCTAGTATTTGAAAAATATGGTGTGGAAGAATTGGCCAAAGTAATCAAGCATGAGCTTTGTCATTATCATTTGCACATGGCGGGTCGCGGCTATCAGCATAAAGATCGAGAATTTAAGCAGTTATTGAAAAAAACTGGTGGCTCCCGTTTTACACCGCCGCTGGTAACGATGACTTACCAAGTTTATCTATGTGAGAAATGTGGTCAAGAGGTCAAGCGTCGTCGGAAACTCGATACAAAAAGATACGTATGCGGAGATTGTCTGGGAAAACTTAAATTTTTGAAGACAATTGAAGCCTAACTGCATCAAAGCTGCAGGGAGAATAAAAGATTGCTATTTTTGCTGATTTATATGATAATGTGAACCGCAAACAATTTTGTACATATAAGGAAGAGGATTAAATGAATAATAAAGATACGCTTTATCATTTTGTTGGAATCAAGGGTTCAGGTATGAGCTCGCTAGCTTTGGTTTTACATGAAAAAGGCTACGATGTACAAGGTTCTGACGTCGAAAAATATTTTTTTACACAACGTGATTTAGAAAAAGCCGGCATTACTATTTTGCCATTTGACAAAGACAATATTAAAGAAGGCATGACGATCATTCAGGGAAATGCCTTTCCAGATACCCACGAAGAAATTGCTCGGGCAAAAGAATTAGGTCTAGAGATCGTACGTTACCATGATTTCATTGGACAATTTATTCAGCCTTATACAAGCATTGCCGTGACCGGTTCACATGGGAAGACTAGCACGACGGGCTTATTGGCTCACGTATTAAATGGTTTAGCACCGACGAGTTATCTGATTGGGGATGGAACAGGGCATGGTGTTCCCGATGCGAAATTCTTCGCGTTTGAGGCATGTGAATATCAACGTCATTTTCTTGCCTACGCTCCTGATTATTCAATCATGACGAACATCGATTTCGACCATCCAGATTACTTCAAGAGTATCGACGATGTATTCGAAGCGTTTCAGACATTGGCTTCACAAGTTAAAAAAGGCATTTTCGCTTATGGCGATGATGAATATTTACGTAAGCTAAAAGCGGATGTTCCGATTTATTATTACGGATTATCCGAAAATGATGACGTTCAAGCACGCAATATCGTTCGCACTACGAATGGTTCAGCTTTCGATGTCTATCATAAAGAAAAATTCATCGGACGCTTCGCCGTTCCGTCATTTGGCAAACACAATATTTTAAATGCTTTATCTGTAATCGCAGTGGCTTACTTTGAAGGGTTAGATATGGATAAGGTCAAAGAAGAAATGTTGACTTTCTCTGGCGTAAAACGCCGCTTCACTGAAAAGAAAGTTGCCGACATGATTATCGTTGATGATTATGCGCATCATCCAGCTGAAATCAAAGCAACGATCGATGCTGCTCGTCAAAAATATCCCGAAAAAGAATTGATCGCGGTATTCCAACCGCATACCTTTACTCGGACGATCGCTTTGATGGATGAGTTTGCTGAGGCTTTAGATCGAGCAGACAAGGTGTATCTATGCGATATTTTCTCATCTGCTCGGGAAACAGCCGGCGATGTAAAAATTGAAGACTTAGGAGAAAAGATTCAAAAAGGCGGACAAGTAATCAAAGAAGAAAACATGTCTCCATTATTAGATCATGAGAATGCAGTAGTGATCTTTATGGGTGCCGGCGATGTTCAAAAATTTGAACGTGCCTATGAAAATCTTTTAAGCAACACAACACGTAATGTATTATAAATAAAAGAAGAAGGGTTCGGACATTTTTTGTCAGGGCCCTTCTTTCTAACCTAAGAAACGCTTTTTAACTTTAGAATTCTTTATACTAGATATGTACAAACTTGTGTTTTACTTACGTTCTGATAAAATAATGGATAGAACATAATACGGAGGGAATGAATTTGTATAATATGAAGGCTCGGAAAATAGGCAAAACGATTGACGAGATTGAGGAAGGTGACTCGTTATCGTTAACGGAATCGATCGAAGATAATCAGATTCTTTTATACTTAGGTTTGACAAATGATGCGAATCCTTTGTACATCCAACACGACTACGCGAAAGAAACTGAGTATGAGCAACCGCTTGTGCCATCGATCATGCTGATGGGAATCATAACAAGTGCGATTTCTAAACATTTACCAGGACCGGGTTCTCACGTTGTGAACTTCTCGATCAATTTTATTGATCCAGTTTTTCACTATGAAACATTGACCTTTGAGTTTGAAGTAATCAAAGTAGATAAAATGAAAGATGTCGTTACTATTTCTGTGGAAGCAGTGGAAGCTACTGACAATGAAGAGAAACGTATCTTGGATGCTGTGGTAATGGTAAAACCGCCGCAAGCACACATAGGAGATGAGATAAATGAATAATCAAGAAACTCAAGTTTACGGATTGAATCGTTTTTACGGAAAAATCTACGCGTTCCTCGCTTTAGGTATTGGAATCAGCGCAGTAATTTCATACATGGCTTTAGGACCATGGGCTTATCAAGTTGCAAGCTTCATCAATAATTTTCCGTTAGGCTTCTGGGGAATCTGGATCGCAGAGATTGCGCTGGTTATTTTTCTTGGCGCAAAAGCTCAAAAGAATCCAACATTAGCACTTAGCGGCTTTATCGTATATTCAGCTTTGAACGGCGTGACTTTGGCTGTCACACTAGCAATGTATGATTTGGGTACTGTAACGCAAGCATTTGTGACTGCATCGGCAACATTTTTAGTCATGTCGCTTGTCGGTTCATTTACGAAACGCGATTTATCGGGAATGGGACGCGCGGCTCTAAGCTGCTTGTTGGGAATTATCATTGCAATGCTATTAAACGTCTTTGTATTACACAGCAGTGCAGTTGATTTCTTTATTTCTATTTTAATGGTAGTGATCATGTCGGGTATCACAGCTTATGACAATCAAATGATCCGTAAAATTTATCATGGAACGAATGGTGAAGCCGGAAATGGCGTGGCTGTCTTTATGGCCCTGCAGCTTTACTTGGACTTCATCAACCTGTTCATTTCATTCTTACGAATTTTTGGAAACAGCAAATAGAGGCGAATATTCGTCTCTATTTTTTTTGGATACGTCTTTATGATAAGAATCCTGAAAAAATCGGCTGCATTCTTTTCATTTCGTTCGATACTTTGTTAAAATGAAGCGTGAAGGTTTAGTGAGTTTTCTTATTTTGCTATTTTATTTAACTGAGGGTATACGAGAAAAAATATATTAATTGGAATTAGGAGTCGAAGCTATGAGTGAAAAAAAATTATTATTAGTAGACGGAAACAGTGTTGCGTTCCGTGCTTTTTTTGCCCTGCATAATTCTTTGGAGCGTTTTAAAAATAAAAATGGTTTGCACACCAATGCAATTTATGCGTTTAACAATATGTTTGAAAATGTAATGGATCGGGAAAAACCGACTCACGTATTAGTCGCTTTTGATGCGGGAAATACGACTTTTCGGACAGCGATGTATTCTGAATACAAAGGCGGTCGTTCAAAAACGCCGGGAGAATTCCGTGAGCAGATGCCTTATTTACGCGAATTATTAGTCGGTTTAGGCGTAAAGCACTATGAATTAGATAATTATGAAGCCGATGATATTATCGGAACATTGGCCCATCGTGGAGCAGAAGAAGGGTTCGATGTAGTCGTTCTATCTGGTGACCGTGACTTGACGCAGTTAGCGACAGATAAAATCAAGGTCGATATCACAGTAAAAGGTGTTAGTGAAATCGAATCCTACACACCTGAACATGTGGCGGAAAAATATGATGGCTTGACCCCTAATCAAATTATCGATATGAAGGGCTTGGCTGGGGATACATCAGATAATTATCCGGGTGTAACAAAGGTCGGAGAAAAAACTGCGATCAAATTATTGAAGCAATTCGGCAGCGTCGAAGGTGTTTACGAAAATATCGATGAACTGAAGAAAAGCAAAATGAAGGAGAACTTGATCAATGATAAAGATCAGGCTTTTCTTTCAAAAGAATTAGCAACAATTAAATTGGATGCACCTGTCGATATTTCAATTGATGAACTAGTTTATAACGGAAAAGATTTAGACAAGCTGGTTCCTTTCTTTAAGGAGATGGATTTCAAAGGCTTCTTAAGTAAACTGAATGTTGAAGAAGAGGAAGTTGAACTAGAAGATATTACATTTGACGTAGTTGATGAGTTTACTGAGGACATGTTCAGTGCGGATTCTGCCTTATATGTTGAGATGTTGGAAGATAATTACCATCTATCAGATATCGTTGGTGTGGCATGGGGGACGAAAGAAAAAATCTATGTGAGCAATGAATTAGCGCTATTTGAGAGTGCTGTCTTTAAAAAGTGGTTAGAAACTGCCAACGGTAAAAAAGTTTATGATGCAAAACGCACCTATGTGGCGCTAAATCGCTATATTACTAAAACAGAGGGAATCAACTTTGACGTTTTGTTGGCTGCTTATCTGTTAGATACGAATGACAACAGCAACGATATTGCTGGGGTAGCACAGTATTATGGTTACACAGAAATCCAAACGGACGAACAAATCTACGGCAAAGGCGCTAAAAAAGGCTTGCCGGAAGATGATGAAGTATTCTTTGGTCATTTGGCACGTAAGATTAAAGCGATCCATTTCTTGAATGATAAACTAGAAAGCGAATTAGAAGAAAAGAAACAAGACAATTTATTCTATCAAATGGAACTACCGCTTTCTCGGATTCTAGCAGAAATGGAGATTGCCGGGATTACTGTCGATGCGCAACGCTTACAAGCAATGCGAGGAGAATTCTCAAAGCGATTACAGGAAATCGAGCAAAAGATTTATCAAGAAGCCGGCGAAAAGTTTAACATCAATTCGCCTAAACAACTGGGTGTCATCCTATTTGAAAAAATGCAGCTGCCAGTAATTAAAAAGACAAAAACCGGTTATTCGACTGCTGTAGATGTTTTAGAACAGTTGCGAGAGCAAGCGCCGATCGTGGAGCATATTTTAGATTATCGGCAACTTGCTAAGATTCAATCAACGTATGTCGAAGGATTGCTGAAAGTGATCCAAGGTGACAATAAAATTCATACGCGTTATATCCAAACACTGACTCAAACAGGCCGCTTAAGTTCTGTTGATCCAAACTTGCAAAATATTCCGATTCGTTTGGAGGAAGGGCGGAAAATTCGTCAGGCGTTTGTTCCGCGAGATGAGAACTGGCTGATCTATTCTTCCGATTACTCGCAAATCGAATTACGCGTTTTAGCTCATATTTCTGGTGACGAACATTTGAAGCAAGCGTTCCGTGATGGGATGGACATCCATACTAGTACTGCAATGCGTGTTTTCAATGTTTCTGAAGAAGAAGTAACGCCGAATATGCGTCGAAACGCGAAAGCCGTTAACTTTGGGATTGTGTATGGTATTTCTGATTATGGTTTGTCACAAAACTTGGGAATCACTCGTAAAGCAGCTCAAGAGTATATCGATACCTATTTTGAGAACTATCCAGATGTGAAACGCTATATGGAAGAAAGTGTACGCGAAGCAAAAGACAAAGGCTATTCAGCAACCTTATACAATCGCCGACGCTATTTGCCGGACATCAATGCTCGTAATTTCAATCTGCGTTCATTTGCAGAACGAACGGCTATCAACACGCCGATCCAAGGAAGTGCGGCAGATATTTTGAAATTAGCGATGATTGAAATGGCTAAGCGTCTGAAAGAAGAAAAGCTGCAGGCGACAATGTTATTACAAGTACACGATGAACTTGTTTTTGAGGTGCCAGAGAGCGAATTAGAGCAATTAGATAAGCTGGTTAAAGAAGTAATGGAAAACACTGTTCATTTAGATGTGCCATTATTGACAGATAGCAATTGGGGAAAAACTTGGTACGAAGCGAAATAAAGTAAAGCTGGAAGAAATTCCAGCTTTTTTGCCAGTTAATTACTTTAAAGAATGAAAACGATGCTAGTGAAACTAGTCCAGTTTTGTATTGCAAAACAAATCATTTCTTGCTTTTTCCGAAAAATGATAACGTAAATATGAACACGCTGTTCACTATTTAAGTATGCAGCAAGTTCAAAAGAATCAATAAATTAATGAGAGTTAGGATGATAGATATGCCGGAATTGCCAGAGGTTGAGACGGTCAGAAAAGGCTTGGTTTCTTTAGTTAAGGGGAAGACCATTGCAAAAATAGATGTTTATTGGCCGCGAATTATTGAGTTTCCCGAAGTTGAAATTTTTCAGCAGCAATTGGTTGGCGAGACCATTGAAACGGTGGAACGACGCGGGAAATATTTGATTTTTCAATTTACTCATTGCGAAATGGTCTCCCATTTACGGATGGAAGGAAAATATGAATATTTTAATGAACCCACACCGTTAGATAAGCATAGCCATGTACGGTTTATTTTTACAGATGGGACGGAGCTGGTTTATCATGATGTGCGAAAATTTGGACGCATGGCCTTATTAAAAAAAGGAACTGCAAACGAGTATAAGGGATTAATGCAGCTAGGACCGGAACCAACGGACGCAGATTTTAACTTAGCCGATTTCAAAGAGCAGCTAAAAAATTCTTCGACGATGATCAAGACTCTATTATTGAATCAAAAAGTTGTAGCAGGATTAGGAAATATTTATGTTGATGAAGTTTTATGGTTGGCAAAAATCCATCCAGAACAGCCTGCGAATACGCTGAGTGCTCAAACTGTGCGACGCTTGCGAGAAGCAATCATCGAGGTGATCACAAAAGCTAAAGAAGCTGGCGGAACGACGATTCGAACCTATTTAAATGCACTAGGAGAAGCTGGTCATTTCCAACAAGAGCTGCATGTATATGGTCAGACGGGGACTCCTTGTTCGCGTTGTGGAACACCAATCATTAAAATAAAAGTTGCTCAAAGAGGAACGCATCTTTGTCCCCATTGTCAGAAATTAAAGAAGGTGTAACGATGAGTTTTGTACTAGGTATCACTGGCGGAATCGCCAGCGGAAAATCGACAGTTGTAGATTTTTTCAGAGCAAAGGGTTTTCCAATCGTAGATGGTGATATTGTGGCACGAGAAGTAGTCGAACCAGGAACAGAAGGCTTGAAGGCATTGGAAAAAGCTTTCGGTTCAGAGATTATAGAAAAAACAGGTGGTTTAGATCGCAAAAAATTAGGCGCGCTCATTTTCCATGATGAGGAAAAAAGAAACCTGTTAAATAAAACGCTCGATCCTTTTATTCGCGGAGAAATCAAACGACAAACGGAAGAAGCGAAAAAGTCAAATGACTTGGTAATTGTCGATGTACCGTTGTTGTATGAAGGAAAGTACGAAGTGATGATGGATAAAGCGGCCGTGGTCTATGTCACACCGGAAATCCAACTAAACCGCTTGATGGCAAGAAATAAGTTGACTAAAAAAGAAGCCTTAGAACGAATCAACAGTCAGCTTTCATTAAATGAAAAAAAAGAACGAGCCGATATTCTTATCGATAATTGCGGCTCACAAGAAACAACGCGCCAGCAAGTGCTTGATTGGCTAAAAGAAAATAAATATGTTTCTTAAAGAATTCAGCGTCGTAGCCTTACGACGCTTTTTTTAGCGCGCTGGTTATGGTAAACTCATGTTATATAAACAGATAATTTTTTTCTTTCTACAAACTTTTGTTTTTAAAAAATTATTCTATATAACAAAAAAGATTTCACGTTTAACAAGTGAATTTAGTCAATATTAGGAAAGTGTGGGTGAAATTATGCGTTGTCCAAGATGTAATCATAATAATTCTCGAGTAATTGATAGTAGACAAACTGATGACGGGCGAGCGATTCGCCGTCGTAGAGAGTGTGAAAGCTGCGGATTCCGATTTACAACCTTTGAACGGATCGAGGCAGCACCTTTATTAGTCGTTAAACGTAATGGGGACCGTGAAGAGTTCAACCGCGACAAGATTTTACGCGGATTGATTCGTTCTGCCGAAAAACGTCCAGTAGCAATGGAACAGATGGAGCAAATCGTGGATCGAGTAGAAAATCGTGTCCGCAGCATGGGTGAAAATGAGATTCCGACAAGTCAAATCGGTGAATTTGTCATGGAAGATTTAATGGAAGTTGATGAAATCGCCTATATCCGTTTTGCGAGTGTTTATCGCCAGTTTAAAGATATGTCTGTGTTCTTGAAGGAATTACAGGAGATCGTTGATAAAGCGAAATCAACGGATGAAGAGTAGGAGGCATTTTAAGTGGCAGAAGAACTAAAACCCAGCACCTTTTATACGGTCTATGGTGAGCCACAGCTTGATCAAAGTAAACAAGATGCTTTACTGTATTTATATCAACCGATCATAGGAAATGCTGCATTGAGTCTGTATTTGACTTTGATGAGTGATATTACGTTAGAAGGTAAAAGTCCCGGTTTGATGCACACCGATTTATTGGCGGCCGTTGATACTGGGTTAATGAATCTAGTGAAGGCGCGAGAACAGCTCGAAGGCATTGGTTTATTAGAAGCCTACGAAAAGACCGATAGTGAGATCGGTTTGAGCTTGATTTATCAATTGCGTCTGCCGCTTGGACCCAAAAAATTCTTTCAAGACCCTTTGATGGCCTATTTGCTGATGGATAAAGTTGGAAAGCGCCGTTATGAACGACTAGTTGAACGTTTTAAACCTAACAGTTTTGAAAAAGGCACAGCGAAAAGCATCACCAAACGTTTTCGTGATGTTTATCGCTTCGACGAAACAGCTTTTGCCAGTCATAGCGAGGCTTTAGAACAAACACAAGAAGAATTTGCTGACAAATCAGATTTTGATTGGTCATTATTCACACAACAATTGAAACGCTTCAGCTTGATTTTGACTTTGGAAGAGCGGGAGAAACTGCAGACATTTCAAACTTTGTACGGATTGAATGAACTAGATTTAGCAGAATATGTCGCCAAAGCCAGTGCCGGTGAAAAAGCAGGACTGAACTTCAATTACTTGCGTCAGCTGATCAATAAAGAAAAACGTCCGAATGTTGCTGCTGCTCCTAAAGAAACACCAGCAGAGAGTTCGACAAATGGCAGTAATTTTTCGCCGCAGGAACTAGAAATTATCGCCCAAAGTAAAAAAATTGCACCAGTTACTTTTTTACGTGCGATTAAACGAGAGAAGGGCGGATTCGAGACTAATACGGAAGTCCGTTTATTGGAAGAGCTGATTGGTCGTAATTTATTACCCAAAAGTGTGATTAATATTATTATCAACTATATTTTGGTAATCCAAAATCAGGCGGTTATCAATGCAAACTATTTAAATGCGATCGCCAATGACTGGGCGCAGAAGAAAATCGCGACTCCAGAAGCAGCGATCACCCATGTGCGGGAAAACAGTCAAAAATTGGTTCGCAAACCGCAAGCAAGCCGACCAGCTTATCAAAAACGCGGAGCTGGAAGAAAAGAGGCTTTGCCAGAGCATATCAAGCAGCCGCCGCAAGAAAAGAAATTAACACCCGAAAAAGAAGCAGAACTAAACCGTAAGTTAGCGGAATATTTGAGTAAAGAAGGTGACGATTGATGGAAGATGTAGGAAAAGAATTGAATCGCATCATTAGAAGCCGTGGGGTCGATGGTCGTTACCGCCAAATGATGGAGGAGATTTTGGCCGACCAAGATGTTCGTCAATTTATTGAAGAGCACAAAGAAAAACTAACTCAGGAAGATATCGAAAAATCCTTTGCTAAGCTCTATGAGTTTGTCCAAGAGAAGAAGAAATATTTGGCAGGCGATTCCTCGATGATTGCACCCGGTTATGAACCGCAATTAAGTCTTAATTTTCATTTTATCGATGTGACTTATGTTCCGACTGATGAGTTGCTTAGAGTAAAACGCGAAGAAGAGATTCGTAATCGTGTGAACTCATTAGATATGCCAAAGGATATTCGCAAAGCTTCTATTCGGACATTCGAAGTTACTTCCGGCCGCAGCGAAGCTTTGGAAGCGTCACTGGATTTTATCAATCAATACGAAGCAAGTCCCAAAATGTTTCATAAGGCATTGTTTTTAGTTGGTGATTTTGGTGTCGGCAAAACGTATCTATTAGGAGCTGTTGCCCATGAACTGGCTGTCAAAGGCTTTGAAACAACGCTCTTGCATTTTCCAACCTTTGCTGGTGAAATGAAGCAGGCAATATCGAATGATAAAGTCGGTCCTAAGCTGGATGAAGTGAAGCGTGCGCCGATTTTAATGATCGACGACATTGGCGCGGACTCGATGAGCGCCTGGATTCGTGATGAAGTTTTAGGTGTGATCTTGCAGCATCGGATGCAGGAGCAATTGCCGACGTTCTTTTCTTCTAATTTCAATATGAATCAGTTGGAGCAGCACTTGTCTGTTACGCAACGAGGAGATGAAGAACCATTAAAGGCTAAACGCATCATGGAACGTATCCGCTATTTAAGTAAGGAAATTTGGGTGATTGGTGAAAATCGCCGAAATGGTTAAAAAAAGAAAATTCTCTTAGAAAAAGGAAAACGCCCTATTAAAAAGCGCTGTCATTTAGCTCTTTTTAGGGGGCGCTTTTTTTAAGGAGTGTTATAATCAATTTTAGGATGTGAAAAAATGAACGCCAAAGATTTATCGCTTCGTTTACAAAAAGCAGCAGAATTTGTACCGCAGGATGCGCGTCTAGCCGACATCGGCTCGGACCATGCCTATTTACCGGTTGCTTTGATGCTGCAAGAAAAAATTTCGTATGGTATCGCCGGTGAAGTTGTTGTCGGTCCGTATGAATCTGCCAAAAGGCAAGTTGCCAAAAATGGATTAGAAAAATCAATTGATGTTCGCTTAGCCGATGGACTTGAAGCCGTAGAGTTGAGTGATCAAGTTTCCGCTATTACCATTTGCGGAATGGGCGGTGTACTGATCCGCGATATTTTACAGCGCGGGAAAGATACAAATCGTTTATCAGGAAAAGAACGGCTGATTTTGCAGCCGAATGTTGGTGAGCGTCAATTACGACAATGGCTGGTAAATGAACATTATACGATTACCCATGAAGCCATTATTGAAGAAAATAATAAAGTGTATGAAGTAATCGTAGCTGACAAACTTTCAGAGGCTCCTGAGTATTCAGCTAAAGAGCTCTTTTTTGGACCAATGCTATTAAATGATAAAAATGCTGTTTTCATTGCGAAGTGGCAGCACAAATTAGAAAAAAGCGAAAAGATCCTAGCGAGCTTGCACCAAAGTGATCAGGATGTCGCTGAAAAAATTCAAGAAATTGCACAAGAAATTGAATGGATCAAGGAGGTACTTGCAGATGCAGGGAAGTGAATTTATCCAACGTTTTAAGCAGTATTGCCCTGAGTGGTTAGCTGAAGAAGGCGATCCAGTCGGGCTGCATATCGGCACTTTGAATAAAACGGTCGATCGGATCGTGATGAGTTTAGATGTTCGCCCGGCAGTTGTTGAAGAAGCGATCGCTAAGAAAATCGATTTGCTGATCGTGAAGCATCCGCCGATTTTTCGTCCCGTTTCACGTTTAACAACGGATGACGTTCAAACGAAAATGTACGCTGATTTAATCAAACACGACATTGCTGTTTATGCGGCGCATACAAATATGGATATCATCCATAATGGATTGAATGATTGGTTCTGCGAGGCTTTAGACGTTTTTGATACGGATTATCTAATTCATACTCATACTGTAAAAATGAAAAAGCTTGCGGTCTATGTGCCTCAAACTGATGCGAAAGCAATGCGTGAAGCATTAGCAAAAGCGGGTGCAGGCGAACAAGGGAATTATCAAGCGACCTCATTCACGGTAAATGGAACTGGACGTTTCACCCCGACGAGTGCAGCGATACCTGCGATTGGTTCGGCTAATGTGCCGGAACAGGTTCAGGAAAGTAAAATCGAAGTGATCTTTCCAGAAACAAAACAAGCCGAAGTTGAATCAGCGATGTTAGCAGCGCATCCTTATGAGGAGCCGGCTTATGATATTTATCAGCTTGATAATCTCGCTGAAAACTACGGGATTGGACGTGTCGGAGAGTTAAAAGAAGCGATGCCGACTGAAGATTTTATCACAAAAGTCAAAAAAACGTTCGATTTGGAAGGTTTACGTGTGATTTATCCTCATAATGAAAAGAAAATGATCAAACGAGTCGCGATTTGCGGCGGCAGCGGAGAGAAATTTTATCGCGATGCTATAGCTGCGAACGCTGACGTTTATATTACTGGAGATGTTTATTATCATACTGCTCATGATATGCAGGAGACCGGTATGCTGGTAATTGATCCGGGGCATTACATTGAGTCGCTTTGTAAAGAAAAAATGGTGGCTCTATTTAATCAATGGAAAAATGAAGAGGACTGGAAGGTTGATTTCTTCGTGTCTGAGACTTCCACCAATCCTTTTTCATTTAAATAATTAGCATTAAAGGAGAGAGTAAGATGTACGAAAATTTATTACCGCGTTTTTTAAACTATGTTAAGACAGAAACTCGTTCTGATGCGACAAGCACCACAACACCAACAACTCAAACACAGGTAGCTTTTGCTCATGAGCTGATGAAAGAATTAGAAAAAATCGGCATGAAAGATATTACTTATAATGAGACTAATGGCTATGTGATTGCGACTTTGCCAAGCAACCTTGACAAAGAAGCGCGGACTATCGGATTCATCTCTCACATGGATACCGCAGATTTCAATGCTGAAGGTGTCAACCCGCAAATCGTTGAAAATTATGATGGCGAATCAACCATCAAATTAGACGCTGATGGAAAATATACATTAAATGTCAAAGATTTCCCTAACTTGAAAAATTATGCCGGTCAAACATTGATCACAACAGATGGTTCAACATTACTTGGCTCTGATGACAAGTCTGGAATCGCTGAAATCATGACCGCGATGGAACACTTGATTAATCATCCTGAAATCAAACACGGCGAAGTACGTGTCGGCTTTGGTCCCGATGAAGAAATCGGTATCGGTGCTGATAAGTTTGATGTTGACCAATTCAAAGCAGATTTTGCCTATACAATGGATGGCGGACCAATCGGTGAATTGCAATTCGAAACATTCAGTGCAGCACAAGCTGAAATTACGATGCATGGTAAAAACGTTCACCCAGGTACAGCTAAGAACACGATGATCAATGCGCTGCAAATGGCGATTGATTTCCATAATCAATTACCTGAAGACGAACGTCCAGAAAACACAGATGGTCGCCAAGGCTTCTATCATTTACTTGCTTTAGACGGAAATGTGGAAGAAGCGAAAATGACTTATATCATCCGTGACCATGTTCGCGAAAAATTTGAAGCACGGAAACAAATGATTACGGATATCCAAGCAAAAATAAACAGCCAATTTGATGAAGAACGTGTGGAAATAAACATGTATGATCAATACTACAACATGGGGGAAATCATCGAGAAGGATATGAGCGTCATCGACCTAGCGAAAGGTGCGATGGAAGAAGTCGGTGTTACACCAACTATTGAACCAATTCGCGGCGGTACTGACGGTTCTAAGATTTCTTTCATGGGTCTTCCTACACCAAACATTTTTGCTGGTGCTGAAAACATGCATGGACGCTTTGAATTTGTTTCATTACAAACGATGGAAAAAGCCGTTGACGTGATTGTGAAGATCATTGAAAACAATGCTAAATAGTTTTATTTCGAAAAAGCTTTGAGGAAACTTGAAGCTTTTTCTTTTTTTGCTCATTCGCATGTGGTAGGCTATAGCAATAAAGAGAAATGATATAGATTTATTGCTATTTAAGAAATAAAGTCATTTATCGGAATTAGGAGTTTTTTAAAAATGAACCTATCAATCAATCGTAAATTGATTCTAAATATCTTGTTGTTTGTTGTAATGATCGGTGTAATTATTTTTGTGATCCGTGATTCATTAAGCGATATTTTTACTGAGCTTGGCAGAACTTCTTTACCGGTGCTTTTAGGTGTGACCGGATTGGGATTACTTAGTCAGGTAATCGAAGGATATACTATCAAAAATATTGCTGGAGAGTTTAATCCAGACTTTACTGTTCGCGATGGTTTTTTTGCATCGGCATACGCGACCTTTTATCGGGTCGTTACTTTCGGAACGGGTTCAATCGTATCTGAGGTGATCTATTATCATAAGAAGGATCTGAGGTACTCTGAAGGGACAGGGACGAGTGCTTTGCGGATGGTCACCTACAAAATTGCCCTGATGATTTGGGCTTTGTTCTTCTTAGTCGTGAAAAGCAATGCGATTCAAGCGCATATTGCCAATGGGATTTTTTTGGTGCTTGCCGGGATTCTGGTGACTTTGCTGATTATCTCAGCTCTATTAGTTTTGAGTTTGAATATCAATGCCCAAGTGTTGCTGGTGATTATTTGTAATCGGCTGTTCAAAAGTCAAAAGCTGCGGAATATTGTGGATCAGGTGAACAATCAAGTCTATTCTTTACGAGGAGCAATCAAAACTTTTATTCAGGATCGAAATGCGGTTCTTCGTGTCTTTTGTTCAAATATGGCAAAATTGGTTGTATGGTATTCGCTGCCGTTCTTTATTTTAGTAAAAGATTATCCTGATATCGATCTGTGGTTGACGGTGGCATTGATCAGCTTTACGGTGATTATCGGAGGAATTTTACCAGCACCGGGAGGAATCGGCGGCTTTGAATTTGTTTATGTACTATTATTCCGACATGTTGTTGGGAAAGTCGATGCGGTGTCTTCTTTGCTGCTATACCGCTATGCTACGTATTTATTGCCATTTCTGATCGGTATGATTTACGTGCTCTTCAATAAGCAGCGTCAAATCAATCATGAAATTAAAGAAGCAAAAAAAGAAGTGAACGACTGATTTCGTTGACTTCTTTTTTTGTCAAAATTTCTATATTCGTTATCTAGTAATGTACAACCAGTTTGCCGATCATAGTATCTTCTTCGACAAATCGGTGGGCTTGATAGAAGACTCTAGGTGAAAACCCAGGAATAATCTTGGTCAAGGTACTCTTGATTTTTTTCTCCTGCATCAGTTGAACGAGGAGTTCTAAAATCGCTCCTTGTGAGGCGATATTATGATCATAGTCGGTCTTAGCAAACATGTATTCCCAATCAAAGCTGCCGGATTTATTTTTCAATTTCGCCAAATTCAAGTCTTTATTTGTTCCAACGATCGAGCCAAGATGACCAAAAGGCTCAAGCAGGTCGCTCATTTCATCAAAGTAGCGATCGGTTGAATGTAGGATCAAAATATAAGGCAATGATTGGTAACCGATTTTCTTTAATTGTTTAGTCAGATCCTTATGATGATCGATAATATGGTCAGCGCCCATTTTTTCTGACCACTCCTTGCTTTCTTTGCGAGAGGCAGTAGTGATCACAGTTAGCCCAGCCCATTTTGCTAACTGGGTAGCTACTGATCCGACACCGCCAGCACCATTGATGATCAGGATCGATCCTTCATTCTGTCCTTCTTGAGGTGTTAAGCCCATTTTTTCAAACAACATTTCATAAGCAGTTATAAAGGTTAATGGCATCGCTGCTGCTTCGTCGGTTGAGATTCCGCCGGGCACCTTTGCGACGATTCGAGAATCGACCACTTGTCTATTGCTATAACTACCGAATCGTGTCGTTGTACCGGCAAATAATACCCGATCACCAATCTCGATATTTTTTACGTCACTGCCTAAATGAGACACAATACCCACGCTGTCAAAACCTAAGATATGGGGTTTTGGTATACTTTTGCTGTCTTGTCTCAGTTTTGTATCTACTGGATTGATCGAAACAGCCAGATTCCTTACAACAAGATCAAATTTATTTAATTTAGGCAGCATGACTTCATATTTTTCAAAATGGTTTCCATCCTTAAGTTGAAATCCTCTTTCAAATCCGATTACGCGAGAAATCATCGAATCACTCTCCTTATTTATCCTAAAGCCCTCATCCTTTTTTAGTGAAAGATGAGCTTGATTTTCACGTTTTTATAATAATCCAGTTAGCATTTTACAGCTCATCTTATAAAAAATTGATGTGCTATAACGTAAATATACTAACTGTCGTCTTATTAGTAATGAAAGAATTGTAGCATTATTTTGTTTTTCTTCATAATAATAAACTTGGAAAACGATGAGCTTTATTGTTTGACCTTTACTGACCAAAGTTATATACTAGTATATGTAAAAAATTGATTATGTCGGAGGTATGTTTATGAATATCGAAAAAATGACGACAACTTTACAAGAGACGATCGCAGAAGCACAGCAGATCGCGGTAACAAGACATCATCAAGAAATCGATATCGCCCATGTGTGGAAGATTTTTTTACAGCCAAATCATTTTGGCCGAAATTTTTATACGGATGCTGGGATTGATGTTGACCAATTTGAACGGGAAGTAGATAAGGCCTTGGATGAATATCCTACCATCAGCGGCGGCAACGTTCAGTATGGGCAAAACCTTAGCCAAAATCTCTTTAACCTGTTAAACGAAGCAGATAAATTACGTGAAAAATTTCAAGATGATTTCTTATCAACGGAAATCGTCATCTTAGCGTTGATGAAATTAAAAAATTATTCCTTGACGAAATATTTGAACCAGCAAGGCTTGAATGAAAAAGAAGTACAAAAAAATATTGAAGAAATGCGAGGAGGGGATCGGGTGACCTCACAAAATCAAGAAGAAACTTATAAAGCATTAGAAAAATATGGCGTTGATTTAGTTCAGCAAGTCAAAAACGGTAAGCAAGATCCAATTATCGGCCGTGATGAAGAAATTCGCGACGTGATCCGGATACTTTCACGTAAAACAAAGAATAACCCAGTGTTAATCGGTGAACCCGGTGTTGGTAAGACGGCCATCGTAGAAGGACTGGCCCAACGGATCGTGCGTAAAGATGTGCCTGAAAACCTCAAAGATAAGACAGTTTTCTCATTGGACATGGGCTCGTTGATTGCCGGTGCGAAATTCCGCGGCGAGTTTGAGGAACGCTTGAAGGCAGTATTGAAAGAAGTCAAAAAATCGGACGGTAGAATTTTGCTGTTTATCGATGAGATTCATAATATTGTCGGAGCAGGAAAAACAGAAGGCAGCATGGATGCTGGAAATATTCTAAAACCCATGCTGGCTCGCGGTGAACTGCACTTGATCGGCGCAACGACGCTCGACGAATATCGTCAATACATGGAAAAGGATAAGGCCTTAGAACGCCGCTTCCAAAAAGTATTAGTCAAGGAACCAACAGTTGAGGATACGATCAGTATTTTACGTGGATTGAAGGAACGTTTTGAAATCCATCACGGTGTCAATATTCACGACAACGCTTTGGTGGCCGCTGCAACACTGTCTGATCGTTATATCACCGATCGTTTCTTACCAGATAAAGCGATCGACCTAGTCGATGAAGCCAGTGCCAGCATCCGAGTGGAAATGAACTCGATGCCGACTGAGCTTGACCAAGTAACTCGTCGTTTGATGCAGCTGGAAATCGAAGAAGCAGCCTTGAAAAAAGAAAGCGACGACGCAAGTAAAAAACGCCTAGAAAATCTGCAAGAAGAATTAGCAGATCTGCGGGAAGAAACCAATGCGATGAAATTGCAATGGGAAACCGAAAAAGAAGAAGTTAATGTGGTTTCTAATAAGCGGGCCGAAATCGATCAGGCCAAGCACGAATTAGAAGATGCTGAAAACAACTACGATTTAGAACGCGCTGCGGTTCTTCGTCATGGAACGATTCCAAATTTAGAAAAAGAACTAGCTGAATTGGAAGAAAAGAATCAAAAGAATGACATCAAGATGGTCCAAGAATCGGTGACTGAAAATGAAATTGCTCAAGTTGTCGGCCGTTTAACTGGAATTCCTGTAACCAAATTAGTCGAGGGTGAACGAGAAAAACTCTTGAGTCTAAACAGTACGTTGCATAAACGCGTAATCGGTCAAGACGAAGCGGTGGACGCTGTTAGTGATGCGGTATTACGTTCGCGTGCGGGTCTGCAAGATCCGAACCGTCCGCTAGGTTCTTTCCTATTCTTAGGTCCGACTGGTGTAGGTAAAACTGAACTTGCCAAAGCACTAGCAGAAAATCTATTTGATTCGGAAGACCACATGGTACGGATCGATATGAGTGAGTACATGGAAAAACATTCAGTGTCACGACTTGTTGGAGCGCCTCCAGGTTATGTCGGTTATGAAGAGGGCGGACAATTAACCGAAGCTGTTCGTCGCAATCCTTATACGATCATTTTACTGGATGAAATTGAAAAGGCCCATCCTGATGTGTTCAATATTTTACTGCAAGTATTAGATGATGGACGTTTAACAGATTCTAAGGGACGTTTAGTTGATTTCAAAAACACTGTGTTGATCATGACCAGCAATATCGGGTCACAGGTGCTGTTGGATGGAGTGACGGCTGACGGAAAAATCCCCGAAGCTACGAAAGAGCAAGTTTTAAGTATGCTGCGGGGCCACTTCAAACCAGAATTTTTAAACCGTATCGATGATACGATTCTCTTCACACCGTTAAGCTTAGAGGATGTGAAAGGGATCGTTGAGAAAATCGTGCAGCATTTGTCACATCGTTTGGAAGAACAAGAAATTCAATTAGCTATTACGGAAGATGCCAAGAGCTGGATCGCCGAAAAAGCTTACGAACCGCAATATGGTGCACGACCTCTAAAACGTTTCATCACACGCGAAGTAGAGACGCCGCTAGCGAAAGAAATAATTGCTGGACGTGTCATGCCGAAAACAAAAGTTTCCATCGAATTATTCGATGATCAATTGGTTTTTCAGAACCAACAATTAGACGCATAAAATAATTATGTAAACAAAATATAATTAGAAATTAAAGAGTGAAACAGCAGAAGCATTTTTTCTGCTGTTTCACTTTTTTACAAAATTATCGCAGTTAATAAGCTAGATACAAAAAAATCAAGTAGTTTAAAAGCGAAACATAACAACTTTTTCATTACGCATGTTACGAAGTAATGACAAATTAGTGAATTTGTGGGATTTAAATTGTTTGTTAATTGTTCTTGGATTATACTTTTAAAGTAATTAAAAATGGAGAGCTCTGTAAAGGTTTCTTGGAGGTATAGAATGAACCAATTTAAAACCCGCATTGAAAAGTACAATTATATAAAAGCACAGCAAAAAGAAAAACGGCTGAAAACAGCAAAAAGAACAGTTCCTTTGTTAGGAACTGCGATGATCCTTTCACCCGCTGTTTTAAACATGAACACTGTAAAAGCCAACGCAGCTGAAACTGGTCAAGTTCAAAATCAATCCGCCTTCATCGAGCAATTAGGTGCTTCGGCGATGCAGGTCTCAGCATCAAGCGATCTTTATGCATCAATCATGGTGGCCCAAGCTTTGGTTGAAACCGGCTTTGGTACTTCTACCTTATCTGCTGCACCTTATTACAATTTATTTGGGGTAAAAGAATATAGCGGCGGACCATCAGTAACCATGAGTACACAAGAATATTTAAATGGGCAATGGGTAACAATGAATGAACCATTCGCTGTTTACAGCAGTTATGCTGAATCATTCCAAGCTCATGCCAGCTTATTAGCCAGCTCTTATTATGCAGGCGCGTGGAAAAGCCACACAAATAGTTACCAAGATGCGGCAGTTTATTTAACTGGTCGTTATGCAACAGACCCTAGCTATGCCAGCAAATTGATCTCATTGATCCAAAGCTACAATCTGACCCGCTTTGACACACCGGGAGCAGGCACAGCGGTTCAGACAACGGATCAAACCCAGACTGCAGCTGATCAAGGAGTACAGCAGGCTACTCAAACGACATCTTCATCACAAGCGAGCGGTCAATCTTATACTGTTCAATCTGGTGACTCAATCTGGGGGATTGCTGAAAAATTCGGTATCAGTGTCGATCAATTATTGGCGGACAATGGTTGGACTACTGATTCAACAATCATGCCAGGCGACACTATTGTCATTTAACTTCTAAAAATGGAGCAATCTGCTCCATTTTTTTGTCGATTTAATTTCTCGTAAATGCTAGGGACACTTTTAGATTGATCTAAGAATTGGTATAATAAGTATAGAGGTTCGTTGATTGAACCTTAAGAAAATGTCTGTATAGAGCTTTTAAAGTCGAAATTCTCGCATCTTTTCTTATTATTCGTTAAGATAACTTACATAAGGTAAGAAATGGAGCGAGGAAAAATGACAAAAATTTATAATTCGATTTTGGATACAATTGGCGAGACACCTATCGTAAAACTGAGACACATGACAACCGACGAGATGGCGCAAATTTATGTTAAGGTAGAATCATTTAATCCTGGCGGCAGTGTTAAAGACCGAATCGCATTGAGAATGATTGAAGACGCAGAAAAAAGTGGTAAGCTAAAAGCTGGAATGACAATTATAGAACCAACTTCTGGTAATACTGGAATTGGTCTAGCAATGGTTGGCGCAGCAAAAGGTTATCCTGTCACTTTAGTAATGCCGGAAACGATGAGTATTGAACGTCGCAAGTTGATGCAAGCTTATGGTGCCAATTTAGTTTTAACGCCCGGATCAGAGGGGATGAAGGGCGCGATCGCAAAAGCGAAAGAACTAGCAGATGAAAATGGTTGGTTCGTTCCAGCACAGTTTGACAATCCAGCAAATCCCAAAGTTCATGAAGAAACAACGGCTAAAGAGATCGTTAACGCCTTTGAAAAAAATGAATTGGATGCATTTGTTGCAGGTGTAGGTACTGGCGGTACTATCACAGGTGTTGGAAATGAATTAAAGCGGATGTATTCAAACATCAAGATTTACGCGGTGGAACCAGAAGAATCTCCTGTTTTAGAAGGCGGACAATCAGGTCCTCACAAAATCCAAGGAATTGGTGCGGGATTTGTTCCAAGTATTTTAAATACAGAGATCTATGATGAGGTTTTACCAGTAAACAGCAGTGATGCAATGGAAACGGCTAGAGAAATCGCGAAAAAAGAAGGGATTCTAGTAGGTGTATCTTCAGGTGCGGCATTGTTTGCAGCGTTGAAGGTAGCAAAAGAAATGAGTCCTGATCAGAAAGTATTGGTTTTATTACCGGATAATGGCGAACGCTATCTATCGACCGAATTATTTGAATTTAACCAATAATTTTACAAAAACTTTTAATTTTTGAATCGAACTAGTATTTCCCCTCAGATAATAGTATCATTTTAATATAGAATCCAATTAGGAGGGGCTTATATGGTAAATGAGGCAGTCGATAAAGCGGTCAAGGAATTGAAGGCCGGCGGAGTCCGAATCACGCCACAACGTTATGCCATTTTAGAGTATTTGATCCAGTACCGTAATCATCCAACAGCTGATGAAATTTTTCGTTCACTAGAAAGCCGCTTCCCAAATATGAGCGTGGCTACTGTGTACAACAATTTGAGAAAATTTGTTGAGATTGGTATCGTTCAGGAAATGAATTATGGTGATGCAGCAAGTCGTTTTGATTTTACGAATCAGCAGCATTATCATGCAATTTGTACTGACTGTGGGAAGATCGTTGACTTTTTCTATCCTGGGCTGGAAGATGTTGAAATGGCATCTAGTAAATTGACAGGTTATCAGATTAATAAGCATCGCTTAGAAGTATACGGTTTATGTCCAGATTGCCAAAAAAAAGCTGAGGAATAATTCCTCGGCTTTTTTTGTTATCATTTAAGATAACAGAAAATCCATTTCAACTAATGAGAGTAATCACATAATTTTATGGCAGCGTTTGCTGTATTTTTTATTAAAAGAACTTTTTTAAGAGAAGATATAAAACTAAAATGAAAGTATTCTTATCTAATAATGCTGATATAACAGCGTTTTTGGGTATTTTTTTTTATTTAAATGAAGATGTATTTAAAATAAATGAGATATCAATAACACTTGAGGCATGATCGTTGCTTATAAAAGGCATTGTGATATATTAAACTTGTTCCGAAGTTAAAGAACTTCAATAATAAATCTATAGGAGTGATTTACAGTGAAAATTGGCGTAATTAAAGATCCAAAACAAGGTGAGGCACGTGTAGGCATGACACCTGAAAACGTAAAGATTTTAGTAGAAGCAGGAAATGAAGTATTAGTGGACGATAATGCTGGTGCAGGTTCAGGCTTTACTAATGAACAATATATTGAAGCAGGCGGTAAAATTGTCGATACAGATACTGCATGGACTGCAGAACTGATCGTGAAAGTTAAAGAACCAATGGAAAGCGAATATCACTATTTCAAAAAAGGACAAATCATTTGGGGCTTCTTGCATTTAGCCGCCAATAAAGCCTGCGTTGAAAAAATGATGGAAGTTGGCGTAACGGCTTTATCAGGCGAAAATATTTCAATCAACGGTGTTTTAGAATTATTGAAACCAATGAGCGCGATCGCTGGACGCCGTGCAGTAAACTTAGGACAATATTATTTAGAAAAACAACACGGTGGTGAAGGAATTCTACTTCCGGGTATCGATGGTGTTGAAGCTGGAACGGTTGTCATTTTAGGCGGCGGTAATGCGGCTGAAAATGCAGCAGATATGGCTGTTGGTATTGGTTGCCACGTAATTATTCTTGAAGTGAACGAAAACCGTATCAAACAATTGCAAGATCGCTACAAAGATCATAACGTGGATGTACTTGTTTCAAATACAGAAAACTTAGCAGAAAAAATCAAAGAAGCTGATGTATTTATTTCAACTGTCTTGATTCCAGGAGCTAAACCACCCAAATTAGTTAAAGAATACATGGTTGAATCAATGAAACCGGGTTCTGTAATCGTTGATATCGCGATCGACCAAGGTGGTACGGTTGAAACAATCGACAAACCAACGAACCATGCAGATCCTGTATTTACTAAACATGGAGTTATCCATTATGCGGTTCCAAATATGCCAGGCGCAACACCAAGAACAGCAACGATCGCATTAGCTAAAGGAAATATCTCATTCCTTAAAGATGTTAGCGTGAAAGGTTTGGAAGATGCCTTGAAATCTGATGAATCACTATTATCAGGTTTGAGTGTTTACAACGGAAAAGTCGTTTCTAAAGCTTTAGCAGATTCAATCGATGTTACTTATACCGAGGTAGGAGATGTTCTGTAATGACTGATACAATGACAAAGTTGCCTGTATCTATTGAAGATATTCATGAAGCCAAGAATGTTGTAAAACAATACGGCCGTGTAACACCATTGATCCAATCAATGTTTCTAACTGCCAAAACCGGCGGTCAAGTATTCATGAAGTTGGAAAATATGCAATTGACTGGTTCATTTAAATTCCGAGGCGCATTTAACAAAATCGCTCACTTAACTAAAGCGGAAAAAGATAAAGGGGTTATCGCTGTTTCTGCTGGTAACCACGCACAAGGAGTTGCTTTGACTTCTAAACTATTAGGAATCCAAAGCACGATCGTCATGCCGGAAACTGCACCTAAAGCAAAGGTTGAAGCAACGGAAGGCTATGGTTCAAAAGTAATCTTGCACGGCGCTGGTTTTGATGATGCAAAAGCTTATTGCGAAAAGATCGTTGAAGAAACTGGTGTGACCTACATTCCACCTTATGATGATGAGTTCGTAATGGCAGGACAAGGAACGATCGGTCTTGAAATTCTAGATTCAATCTGGGATGTTGATACTGTGATCGTGCCAGTCGGCGGTGGTGGATTGATCGCTGGTATTGCAGTCGCAATGAAAACATTTAACCCAAATATCAACATTATCGGTGTCCAAGCAGACAATATTCATGGAATGACCGCTTCTTTCCGCGCTGGTCATAAAGTAGGATATAAAAAAGCTGCGACGATCGCTGATGGCTGTGCGGTAGAGTTCCCAGGGAATCTTACCTTTGAAGTTGTCGAAGAATTAGTAGATGATATGGTAACTGTCTCTGAACAAGAGATCGAACTTGCGATGAAGGATTTGATTCAACGGACAAAAATCGTCGTTGAAGGGGCTGGCGCTTTGGCTACAGCAGCGATTCTCTCAGGTAAAGTGGATAAATATGTGAACGGTAAAAAAGTTGTTGCTGTCGTATCCGGCGGAAACGTTGACTTGAACCGCATCACTGATGTTATCGGACACTTCTCAGTAGCAAATGAATTAAAATAGATCAGCAAAAAGAAGTAACGGCAGCTGTCGTTACTTCTTTTTTATGGATTGAATTCGAAAAATCATTTTATGCATCGTAATCTTTTTTAAATAGATAAATCCCGCTTACGATGGAGACAAGCAACGCCAATAGAACGACCATGATCGAGCCAATCTCCGAATCGCGCCATAGCAGCCCACCTGTGTTAATCCCCCATAGACTGAAAATCAAAGTCGGCAACGCCAGTAAAAGAGAGGCAGTATTAAGAAATTTCATCAATTGATTCAACCGATTGTCCATCATACTGTCAATCAAGCCGCTGATGGAGCTTAACATCTCACGATAAATTTGGACCGAGGTAGTCGCTTGTTTTGTTTGCAGTTCAATCTCGATCGCTAAATCTCGATCCGAAGCAACTAAGCTAGAATCTAAAAGATGGGTGATCGTCTTACGTTGTTCCTTTAAGAGATTATCGATGTAGACTAAATTTTTTTCAGTGTGGGTGGTTTTTTCTAAAATATTTTTATTAGAGCCGTTTGATGTACCTTGGCTGATCACTTCAATTGTTTCTCGCTGTTTTTTTAAAAAAATCAGATAATGTTCATTGATAATTTGCAAAGTATGCAGGATCAAGCCTGCTTTAGTAAAAATTTCTGATTTGTAATTATCTAAAACCTCATCAATCAACGGGCTCTCGCTCACGGTAATCAAAACATCCTGTGTTAGGAAAACTGTAACGGCCGAGGATCGTGACTCTGGTTCATCAATGGAGTCAATGTTGATAAAGAGCATTAGACAATGCGGTTTTTCATCTTCGGTTTGATATTTCTTGAAAAAGGAGACATGGGAATATTTTTCTCCGAGGGAAAAGAAATTTTTGGGTAATTCATAAGCTTCATGTAATTGTTCTTTCTCACGGTCGGTTGGATTGCAGACCGATAACCAATTACCTTCGCGAATATTTTTTTGTACTCCTTCACTTGAAATAGAAAAGTAATCAATCAACGAAGAAACCTCCTTATCATGTAGTCATGTTTATCTAATCATCTCAAATTGGCCGATGATTGCCAAATTTTTTGAATCATTAAATTTGTTAACGAGGGATTTCTTCCTATATAATAGGAAGAGCTTTTGATAAAAGTGAGATAATTATTTAATTCAGCTATAATTCTTCTCATTTGAAATAATTCTAGTTTACAGATAGCCTGTATCTGCTATAATAGGCTTCATATTTCATAAACTTCAATGAAAATTTTCATTGAAGACCACTTATATATCGTCATAATATGGATGACAGTTTCTACCTTGTGCCGTAAACGCAAGACTATAAGTAAAAATCGTACGGTTACGTACCTTTTTTGCTTTGCAGATAAGGTGCGTTTTTTGTATTAATCAAAAAACGACAAAAAAGGAGAAGAGTATAATGAAAGAATTGACAGATCGTATCAAGAACAACGGCCGTGTTTTAGGTGAAGGGGTACTCAAAGTTGATGAATTCATCACCCACCAAGTAGATCCTGAATTGATGGATGCAATGGGAAAGCGTCTAGCTGATGTGTTTGCCGACAAAAAGATCACTAAAGTAGTGACTATCGAAGCTTCGGGAATCGCCCCGGCAGTCTACGCAGCCCAAGCATTAAAAGTGCCTATGATCTTTGCCCGCAAATCAAAAAGCCTGACAATGGACGAAGAATTATTGACGGCCTCTGTATACTCTTTTACCAAACAGGTGACAAGTACTATTTCTATTTCTCGTAAATTCCTTTCTGCAGAGGATAATGTCCTATTAGTCGATGACTTTTTAGCGAACGGTCAAGCCGCAAAGGGATTGATTGAATTGTGTCAGCAAGCTGGTGCTAGTGTTGCCGGAATCGGGATTTTGATTGAAAAATCATTCCAGGATGGCCGCCAATTGATTGAAGACATGGATATTCCAGTTGTTTCCCTAGCGAGAATCTCTTCCTTACATGACGGTAAAGTAACATTTATCGAGGAGGACGCATAGAGTGACAAGCGAGACAGGAAATGGAAAATCAGCAGTATTAGGTCTGCAGCATTTATTAGCGATGTATGCAGGAGCAGTAGCGGTACCACTTTTGATCGGAACAGGTTTGGGATTCAATGAAGCGCAAATGACGTATTTGATTTCTATCGATATTTTTATGTGCGGTATTGCCACTTTGCTGCAATTGACAGTAAATAAATTTTTCGGTATCGGTTTACCGGTTGTTTTAGGCTGTGCCATCCAAGCTGTAGCACCATTGATTTTGATTGGACAAACACATGGTGTTGGAACCGTCTATGGGTCAATTATTGCTGCTGGGATTTTTGTTGTATTGATCTCAGGTATTTTTTCTAAGGTAGAAAAATTATTTCCGCCAATCGTAACCGGAACTGTAATTACAACGATTGGGTTGACTTTGATTCCCGTTGCGGTCACAAAAATGGGCGGTGGCGATGCTGCGGCGAAATCTTTTGGTGATACAACGAACTTATTATTAGCTTTTGTAACGATTATTTTGATTTTAGCCGTGCAGGTTTTTGGACGGGGGTTCATCCGATCAATCGCTGTGCTAGTCGGTTTAGTTGGCGGAACGGTTCTTGCGGCGCTTTTAGGTCAAGTTGATCTAGCGGCTATCGGTCATGCACCGATGTTCCACGTACCTCAACCATTTTATTTTGGTACCCCAAAGTTTGAGCCATTTTCGATTATATTAATGATCATTATTTCGATTGTAAGTATGGTGGAATCAACAGGTGTTTATTTTGCCTTAGGCGATATTGTTGGTAAAGAGGTAAAAGAGGATGATTTGAAGCGCGGGTATCGTGCAGAAGGATTAGCCGTTATCTTAGGCGGATTGTTCAATACATTTCCTTATACCGGATTTTCACAAAATGTTGGACTAGTACAACTATCTGGTATCAAAACGCGACGTCCAATTTATTTTTCAGCTATCTTTTTGATTATTCTAGGACTTTTTCCCAAGGTAGGCGCACTGGCTCAAATTATTCCTGAACCTGTTTTAGGCGGCGGGATGCTGGTAATGTTCGGCATGGTGGCTGTACAGGGAATGAAGATGCTGTCTAAAGTTGATTTCAACGATGAAAAGAATTTATTGATCATTGCGATCTCGATCGGTTTTGGTTTAGGCTTTAACGCATTACCAACATTGTTCGCGAAGTTACCGGAGACTGTTCAAATGTTTACCGGCAATGGTATCGTCATGAGCAGCTTGTCAGCAATAGTATTGAATCTTTTATTTCATGGGTATAAAAAGGAAACGAAATAAAAAGTAAGCGCGGCTTTTGTCGTGCTTACTTTTTTAATCATTAAAAACACGAACATTAGATTAAAAATCACTTTTAATATTCGAATTACGTTTTGACTTACCATAGGGGTCTTGCTAAAATAAGTTTGAATAATGGTAAAGCTTATCAATTGACTTGATTTCTCTAAAGGAATCAAGCCTTTAACAGGAGAAGGGAGCAATTTATGAATCCAGAAGTTGCAGTTATTATGGGCAGTACCTCTGATTGGGAAACGATGAAGCATGCGTGTGAAAGCCTTGATGAATTAGGTGTCGCATATGAAAAACGGGTCGTTTCGGCACATCGAACACCTGATCTAATGTTCGACTTTGCAGAAAAAGCTCGCGAAAAAGGAATCAAAGTGATTATCGCAGGTGCTGGCGGTGCAGCGCACTTACCGGGAATGGTAGCCGCGAAGACCACCTTACCAGTAATCGGCGTACCCGTTCAATCGAAGGCATTGAACGGTTTGGATTCTCTGTTGTCGATCGTGCAAATGCCGGGCGGAATTCCAGTTGCTACGACAGCCATTGGAAAAGCTGGTGCAACTAACGCCGGACTACTTGCGGCACAGATGCTTTCAATGTATGATAAAAAAGTAGCTGAGCGCTTGGAAGAAAAGCGCCAGCAAATGACACAATCTGTATTGGAAAGTAGTGAGCAACTTGGTTAAATCGATAAAACCAGGCTCTACGATTGGTATCGTAGGCGGAGGACAATTGGGCCGGATGATGGCTATCAGCGCAAAGGAAATGGGTTTTCGTACGGGCGTGATCGATCCGACAGAAGATTGTCCGGCTGCGCAAGTTTCGGATTGGCATATCGTAGCTGATTATGATGATCAAACGGCTTTGGAAGAAATGGCTCGTAGATCACAAGTTATTACGTATGAGTTTGAAAATGTTGATGTGGACACGATCAATCATATCCAGCATTTCGCGAATATTCCTCAAGGGACCGACTTGTTAGCAATCAGTCAGGATCGTTTGATGGAAAAATCTTTTTTAGAAAACAATAATATTGTGATCGCTCCATACGCGACGATCATCAGTCCAACGGATATCCAAGATGCTATCGAGGGTATCGGTTATCCTTGTGTGTTGAAAACAACGCGCGGCGGTTATGATGGACATGGTCAGTACGTGTTGAAAAGCACGGCTGATTTAGCACCTTCGATGAATCTGCTGCGGCAAGGAACCTGTGTTTTGGAAGCGTGGATTCCTTTTGAAAAGGAATTGTCTGTTCAAGTGGCAGGAAATAATATCGGTGATTACGTAACATTTCCAGTAGTAGAAAACGTTCATCGTAATAATATTCTTCATGAAACGATTGCACCAGCAGGAATTGATACAGCTGTGGCGAAGGAAGCGACTCGTATCGCGAAAGTGATTGCGCAAGGTGTGGATTTAGTCGGCACCTTATGTGTAGAATTCTTCCTTACAAAAGCAGGCGCATTATACGTGAATGAAATTGCCCCTCGGCCACATAATTCGGGACACTACACGATTGAAGCCTGCAGCATGAGTCAATTTGATGCGCATATTCGCGGAATTTGCGGCTGGCCGTTGAGTGAACCAAAGTTATTATCAAACGCAGTAATGGTCAATGTCTTAGGGGAAAATCTTTTGAAGACATACGAAATGATTGATTTATGGCCAGACTGGCATTTCCATTATTACGGCAAAGCAATGCCGAAAAAAGGTCGCAAGATGGGACACGTTACCATTCTGACCGACAGTATTCAACGAACCTTAGACGATGTTAAAAAAACCGAAACTTGGGATTAGTAATCACAAGCAACAGTAAATTAAGTAAATAGTGGAACAACAAACCATTAAACTATCAGCGTAAAAACAGATAGCAGAATGATATACGGCGCGACAATCAGACTCATTTTTTCTTAGGAAAAAAAGACTACATTAATAGGAGCAAGGATGTCAGTTCTGCTCTTCCCAGTTAACTAAGTAAAGCATGTAACACCAAAGTTTTATGATATCAGCGTAAAAACAGATAGCAGAATGATATACGGCGCGACAATCAGACTCATTTTTTCATAGGAAAAAATGACTACATTAATAGGAGCAAGGAGAAATATAATGATACCTCGATATGCAAGAGCTGAAATGGCAAATATTTGGAGCGATGAAAATCGTTATAAGGCATGGCTGGAAGTGGAAATCTTAGCGGATGAAGCTTGGGCTGAGTTAGGAGAGATTCCAAAAGCCGATGTAGAAAAAATTCGTGCAAATGCCGGATTTGATATTGATCGTATTTTAGAGATCGAACAATCAACAAAGCATGATGTGGTAGCTTTTACCCGTGCTGTTTCTGAAACTCTAGGAGAAGAAAGCAAGTGGGTTCATTATGGCTTGACCAGTACCGATGTGGTGGATACTGCGTACGGGTATTTATATAAACAAGCAAATGATATTTTGCGCCAAGATTTACAAGACTTTTTAGCAATCATTGGTGAAAAGGCGAAAGAGCATAAAAACACTGTAATGATGGGGCGAACTCATGGTGTTCATGCGGAGCCAACAACATTTGGACTGAAATTAGCTACTTGGTATTCAGAAATGAAGCGAAATATCGAACGTTTCGAACATGCGGCTAAAGGTGTTGAAGCAGGAAAAATCTCAGGAGCGGTTGGTACGTTTGCGAATATTCCGCCATTTGTGGAAGAATATGTTTGTGAGAAATTAGGGATTCGACCACAAGAAATTTCAACACAGGTTTTACCTAGAGATTTGCATGCGGAATACTTCTCAAGTCTTGCATTGATTGCAACATCAATCGAACGTTTTGCCACTGAAATCCGTGGTTTACAAAAATCTGAAACGCGTGAAGTCGAAGAATTTTTCGCGAAAGGGCAAAAAGGGTCTTCTGCTATGCCCCATAAACGCAACCCAATCGGTTCTGAAAACATGACTGGTTTGGCCCGAGTGGTGCGTGGACACTTGATCACTGCTTTTGAAGATGTAGCTTTGTGGCATGAACGTGATATTTCTCATTCTTCAGCGGAGCGGATCATTACACCAGATACGACTATTTTAGTGGATTATATGCTGCATCGTTTCGGCAACATCGTTAAGAATTTGACGGTCTTCCCAGAAAATATGAAGCGCAACATGCAAGCTACTTTTGGTTTAATCTATAGCCAACGTGTGATGTTGAAGTTGATTGATAAAGGAATGACACGTGAACAAGCCTATGATTTAGTTCAACCCAAGACGGCTTATGCTTGGGATCATCAAACACAATTCCGTCCGTTACTGGAAGACGATGAAAAAATCACCAGCATTTTATCAGCTGCGGATTTAGATGATGCGTTTGACTATAACTATCATTTGAAAAACGTCGATAAAATTTTCGAACGTGTAGGAATCAAATAAAAAAAATCTCTTGCCGCTGGGCAAGAGATTTTTTTATTTATGCGTATGAATAGACATCTACAAAACAACTTTCGTGAAGCTTTGCTAAAAGGCAATCAATCAATTGATAGTCATAGTTCTCTGAATTCAGCAGGATTTCAATCCGATAAGAATTCTTTAGGAAAGAATGATCCTTAAATTGTCGAATAACTAATTTATCTTGGGCGGTATTAGCAAACTGCAGAGATTGCATAGCTTGAGATTGTCTTGGATGCAAAAGTTTTTTTAGGTTACGGTAGGAATAAAAGCTCGTGTTGCGATTAAGATTGTGGGTCGTATCTAATCCTAATAAAGCATTTAATAAATGTTGCTTATCTGTTTCGTTCATTGAGTTTAGAAATTTTTGAGCTGCTGCCGGCGCATCTAACATAATAATTCCCCCATATATTTCATTCGAATTAAATATAGCACCATTTTCACAAAATGTAAACGCTCTCTTAGAGTGGGTTTGATTTTTAACTAAATAGACAAGGTTTTAAACACGAACATTAGATAGTTTATTTCATTATAATATCCGATAAATTGTTGAAATATTTTTTTCCTGTTGTTACACTAAAGATGAAATTGAGAAACGAACGATTTTTAATGATTTGTTTTAGAATGTTCATCAAAAGGGAGCGTTATGACGTGGAAAAAGGAACTTTATTGTATGAAGGAAAAGCAAAACAATTATTCCGAACGGATGATCCAGAAGTTATCTGGGTCGAATATTTGAACCAAGCGACAGCTTTGAACGGTGCTAAGAAAGACCAAATCAGCGGTAAAGGCGAACTTAACAATCAAATCACTGGATTGATTTTTGTTTTCTTGAAAAGTAAAGGAATTAAGAATCATTTTATCCAGCAACTTTCCACGAACGAACAGCTGATCCAAACAGTTGGAATTATTCCTTTAGAAGTAGTCGTGCGCAATGTCGCAGCGGGCAGCTTTTCAAAACGACTAGCTATTCCAGAGGGCACAGCTTTAAAAACACCTATCGTAGAGTTTTATTACAAAAACGACGAGTTGGATGATCCGATGGTCGTTGACGATCACATCAGAATTTTGGGAATTGCAACGACTGAGGAGATTGCGCAATTGCGTCAAATGGCTCTGGAAGTTAATGAGGCGCTGATCGAACTATTTGACTCGATAGACATTAAGCTGATTGATTTTAAGTTAGAATTTGGTCGTCAAAAAGACGGTACAATTTTATTGGCAGATGAAGTTTCGCCAGACACTTGTCGTTTGTGGGATAAAAAGACGAACGATCATTTAGACAAGGATATTTATCGTCGCGACTTAGGCGACATCATTCCGGTTTACCAAGAAGTACTAAATAGATTAGAAAAGCGAGGAAAATAAGGATGTATTTTGTAAAAGTTTATGTAACGTATAAGGACTCTGTATTGGACCCACAAGGAGAAGCAGTAAAGGGCGCTGTTCACCGCTTAGGTTATGATGAAATTGAAGATGTTCGAATCGGCAAGTACTTCGAAATCAAAGTTGCTAAAAGCGATCGGCCAGTTGAAGAAATGATTGAAGAAGTTTGCGACAAATTGTTAGCCAACGTCAATATGGAAACGTATCGTTATGAAATTTTAACATCGGAGGAAGTTTAACATGAAATTTGCGGTCATTGTGTTTCCTGGCTCAAATTGTGATCTGGATATGTACTGGGCAATGAAAGAAATCATGGGAGCTGATTGTGAGTATGTTCGCTATGATGCAGACAGCTTAGAGGGCTTCGATGGTGTGCTATTGCCGGGTGGGTTCTCTTATGGGGATTACTTGCGTTGTGGAGCGATTGCTCGTTTTGCCAATATTATGTCCGAAGTCATTCGTTTCGCGGAAGAAGGTAAGCCAGTTTTCGGTACGTGTAATGGATTCCAGATTTTGACAGAAGCCGGTCTATTACCAGGGGCTTTGCGTCGGAATGAGTCATTAAAATTTATCAGCAAAATTACGCCGTTAAAAGTTGTGAACAACCAAACAAAATTTACATCCGAATATGCTGCAGATGAAGTAATCCAAATTCCTGTCGCCCATGGTGAAGGAAATTATTATTGTGATGAAGAAACTTTGGCTGAGTTGAAGGAAAATAATCAAATCGTTTTTACTTATGAAGGTGAAAATATCAACGGCAGCGTGGAAAGCATCGCTGGAATTACCAACAAAGCAGGAAATGTTTTAGGAATGATGCCCCATCCAGAACGAGCAATGGAGAAATTGCTAGGTTCGGATGATGGCAAGAAATTCTTTGCTTCTATTTTAACTAATTTTGGAAAGGTGACTGCAAACTAATGATGAAATTAGAACCAACGGCTCAAGAAATCAAAGATCAGCGTATTTACGCTGGATGGGGTTTGACCGATGAAGAATATCGCTTAATTTCAGAAGACATTCTTGGTCGCCTGCCCAATTATACTGAAACAGGACTATTCTCTGTAATGTGGAGCGAACACTGTTCTTATAAAAACTCAAAACCAGTTTTACGTAAATTCCCGTCCGATGGTCCGCAGGTTTTGCAAGGACCAGGTGAAGGCGCTGGGATCGTCGATATTGGCGATGGACAGGCAGTCGTTTTCAAAGCGGAAAGCCATAATCACCCATCAGCAGTTGAACCTTATGAAGGAGCGGCAACCGGTGTCGGCGGAATCATTCGCGATATCTTTAGTATGGGTGCTCGCCCGATTGCTATTTTAGATTCGCTGCGTTTTGGTGAATTAGATACACCTCGTACTAAGTATTTATTAGAAGAAATCGTCGCTGGAATCAGCGGATACGGCAACTGTATCGGAATTCCGACTGTCGGCGGTGAAGTTGCTTTTGATCCTTGTTATGAGGGAAATCCTTTAGTAAATGCTATGTGTGTGGGCTTGATGGACCATAAAGACATTCAAAAAGGACAAGCCAAAGGTGTCGGCAACTCAATCATGTATGTTGGTGCAAAAACCGGCCGTGATGGGATTCATGGTGCGACCTTTGCCTCTGAGGAATTTGTTGAAGGAGAAGAACAACAACGTTCTGCCGTTCAAGTAGGCGATCCTTTTATGGAAAAATTATTATTGGAAGCGTGTCTGGAACTTATTCTGGAGCATTCTGATATTTTAGTCGGCATTCAAGACATGGGAGCAGCTGGGTTAGTTTCATCTAGTTCAGAGATGGCTTCTAAAGCTGGTTCAGGCTTGAAACTTTATTTGGATGATGTACCGCAACGGGAAACGAATATGACACCATACGAAATGATGTTGTCAGAATCACAAGAACGGATGCTGATTTGTGTTGAACAAGGACACGAAGAAGAAGTTGTTGAATTATTCAAACGTTATGAGTTAGATGCTGTGACGATCGGTGAAGTTACAGATGATGGCATGTATAGCTTATATCACCATGGCGAAGAAGTAGCCAATTTACCAGTTGATGCTTTGGCCGAGGATGCTCCTGTTTATGAGAATGAAAAGAAAGAGCCTGCGCGTATTCAAGAATTTGCGAACATGGCAGTTTTCAAACCAGAAGTAAAAGATGCGAGTGAAACATTGCTTGCTTTATTACAGCAGCCGACGATTGCTTCGAAGAGAATGATTTACGAAACGTATGATTCACAGGTTCGGACGAATACTGTCGTGCGTCCGGGAAGCGATGCAGCAGTAATGCGTGTGCGTGGAACGAATAAAGCGTTGGCGATGACGACTGACTGTAATGCTCGTTATCTTTATTTAAATCCAGAAGTTGGCGGACAAATTGCGGTTGCAGAAGCGGCTCGTAATATCGTAGCGTCTGGTGGACAGCCTTTAGCAATTACAGACTGCTTGAACTATGGTTCACCTGAAAAACCAGAAGGCTTCTGGGAACTATGGACTTCAGCCGATGGAATATCTGAAGCATGTCGTACGTTGAATACACCAGTTATCTCTGGAAATGTTTCGATGTATAACGAAACGAACGGTAAAGCGATCTACCCGACACCAATGATCGGTATGGTAGGTTTGATTGAAGACTTGAATCATATTACGACGCAAGAATTCAAACAAGCCGATGATTTGATCTATGTAATCGGAGAAACAAATGCTGACTTTAACGGCACAGAGATTCAAAAAATGCAAAAAGGGTTGATCGAAGGTAAATTGATGGACTTTGATTTAGCTGTTGAAAAAGAAAATCAAGAATTGGTACTTTCAGCAATCAAAGCCGGTTTAGTAGCAAGCGCGCATGATTGTGCAGAAGGCGGCTTAGCCGTGGCAATTGCAGAAGCAGCTTTTAATAATCAATTAGGTGTTGATGTTGAAGCAGCGATGCCGGTTGAGAATCTTTTTGCAGAAACCCAATCACGCTTCGTTTTATCGATTCATTCTGAAGATCAAGCAGCCTTTGAAGCTTTAGTCGGCGAAAAAGCAGTGAAAATCGGTAAAACAACCAATACTGGTGAATTGAAAGTAACTGCTGACGGCGGTGAAATCAAGGTTGCTACGCAAAAGGCAGAAGAATTATGGGAGGAAGCCATTCCATGTCTAATGAAGTAAGAAGTTTAAATGAAGAATGTGGCGTATTTGGCATCTGGGGTCACCCAGATGCTGCTCGCGTCACTTATTTTGGCTTGCATAGTTTGCAGCATCGAGGTCAAGAAGGTGCTGGGATTGTCAGTAATGACGGCGGGAATTTGATCAGCACTCGAGGATTAGGCTTGTTGTCAGAGGTTTTTAAAGACGAACGCCAATTAAATCAATTGACCGGCCAAGCAGCCATCGGTCATGTACGTTACGCAACGGCAGGAACCAGCAGTGTTGATAACATTCAGCCTTTCTTGTTTAATTTTTATGATGGAGACTTTGCTTTAGCCCACAATGGAAATTTGACGAATGCGAAAAGTTTGCGAAAAGAGCTGGAGGTCGACGGTGCGATTTTCCATTCGAACTCTGATACGGAAATCTTGATGCATTTGATTCGCCGCAGTCAAAAGGAAACGTTATGTGAGCGAATGAAGGAAGCGTTAAACACCGTAAAAGGCGGTTTTGCTTATTTGATGTTAACTGAGGAATCGATGGTTGCTGCTCTTGATCCGAATGGTTTTCGACCGTTGTCAATTGGTCAAATGGTCAATGGTGCTTATGTTGTCGCTTCTGAAACATGCGCATTAGAAGTTGTTGGCGCAAAATTTATCCAAGATGTTAATCCTGGTGAGATCATTACGATCAATGATGACGGATTGAAAGTGGAACGCTTCACTGAGGATACTCAGCATGCGATTTGTTCAATGGAATATATTTATTTTGCTCGACCTGACTCAAATATTGCCGGTGTCAATGTCCACAGCGCTCGAAAAAATATGGGACGCATTTTGTCACATGAAGCAGAGATTGAGGCGGATATGGTTGTCGGTGTTCCTAACTCCTCACTATCAGCCGCGAGTGGTTATGCGGAGGAATCTGGTATTCCTTATGAGATGGGTTTGGTAAAAAATCAATATGTTGCAAGAACCTTCATTCAGCCAACCCAAGAATTGCGGGAGCAAGGTGTGCGTATGAAGCTTTCTGCTGTGCGGGGTGTCGTTGAAGGAAAACGGGTGATTATGGTTGATGATTCGATTGTACGAGGAACGACCAGCCGCCGAATTGTAAATCTTTTAAAAGAGGCCGGTGCGAAAGAAGTTCATGTAAGAATTGCTTCACCACCTTTACGCTATCCATGTTTTTACGGCATTGATATTCAAACACGCAAAGAATTGATCGCTGCGAACCATTCAATCGAAGAAATTCGCGAAATGATCGGCGCAGACTCATTGTCATTCCTAAGCGAAGACGGATTGATCAATGCTATCGGATTAAATTTCGATGCACCATATTCAGGATTATGTATGGCATATTTCAATGGAGATTATCCAACGCCGCTATATGATTATGAAGCACATTATCAAGCAACACTAAAAGAAAAAACTTCATTTTATTAAAAATGAATACTTAATTATGAGTAAGGGGCGAATCGAGTGGGAAATGCATATTCTAAAGCTGGCGTTGATGTGGAAGCTGGTTATGAAGTAGTTGAACGCATCAAGAAGCATGTAAAGAGAACCGAACGTTTAGGTGTAATGGGAGCAATCGGCGGTTTCGGCGGCTGCTTCGATCTAAGTCAATTTCAATTGAAAGAGCCTGTTTTAATTTCTGGAACAGATGGAGTAGGAACAAAATTAATGGTGGCGATCCAAGCAGATAAGCATGATACGATCGGGATCGATTGTGTCGCCATGTGTGTGAATGATATCGTGGCTCAAGGCGCAGAACCGTTATACTTTTTAGATTATATCGCGACAGGTAAAAATGTTCCCGCCCGATTAGAGCAAGTAGTTGCAGGCGTGGCAGAGGGGTGTGTTCAGGCTGGCGCTGCCTTGATTGGCGGAGAGACAGCAGAAATGCCTGGTATGTATGGCGAGGATGATTATGATTTAGCTGGTTTTACAGTCGGTATTGCTGAGAAAAGTCAAATGATCACCGGCGAGAAAATCAAAGCTGGAGATATCTTAGTCGGTTTGCCTTCAACAGGGATTCATTCAAACGGCTATTCCCTTGTTCGAAAAATTTTCTTTGAAACACATAATTTTTCAGTTGACGAAAAATTACCGGAATTAGCTGAAACATTGGGAAATGAAATTTTAACGCCGACACGAATCTATGTTGAAGCGATTCTGCCTTTAGTCAAAAAAGAATTAGTGAACGGTATTGCACACGTAACTGGCGGAGGCTTTGTCGAAAACTTGCCGCGGATGCTGCCGGAAAATCTGGCTTGCGAAATCGAATTAGGTACATGGCCAGTTTTACCGATTTTTGATGCGTTAGCCAAATATGGCGAAATTCCTGAAATGGAAATGTATGAGATCTTTAATATGGGAATCGGTATGGTCCTAGCGGTTGCACCAGAAAAATTAGCGGAGCTGCAGGCAGATTTAAATGGACGAAACGAAGCGTCATTCGTTATTGGGAAAGTGACTGAAAAACAAGAAGCGGCGATTGTTTTCAAAGGAGCGAAGGCATGAGAATAGCTGTCTTAGCTTCAGGCAACGGGTCTAATTTTGAAGTGATCGCCCAAGCAGTCAAAGACAAAGAAATCCCAGCAGAGTTGGTACTATTATTTTCTGATCACCACGATGCTTATGTATTGGAGCGCGGAAAGAAATTCGGAGTCACCTGTGAAAGCTTTGAGCTGAAAGAATTTTCGGATAAGAAAAGCTATGAGGCTGCATTATTAGCGCTATTGAAGAAATATGATGTGGAGCTCGTTGTTTTAGCAGGCTATATGCGAATTATCGGCAAAGACTTACTAGCGGAGTTTCCTAACCGGATCGTCAATATCCATCCTGCGTTATTACCTAATTTTCCAGGCCTGCACGGGATTAAGGATGCTTATGAAGCAGGCGTGAAGGAAACAGGAGTCACCATCCATTATGTCGACAGCGGTGTAGATACTGGTCCGATCATTGCTCAAGGCAAAGTCCAAGTCTCAGAAAATGACAGCTTGAGTGATTTAGAAACAAAGATTCATCAGGTGGAGCATCAGCTCTATCCGCAAGTTCTTGCAGATATTGTAAAAGAAGCGAACTCAAAATTATAAAAGGGAATATTCTAGTTAGTAAGATAGAAGGAGTGTCATGATGACAAGAGCATTGATTAGCGTTTCAGATAAAACCGGAGTTGTAGAATTTACTAAAGGATTGGTTCAGGCAGGCGTTGAAATTATTTCAACCGGCGGAACTAAAAAAGTCTTAGACGAAGCGGGCATTCCAACGTTGAGTATTGATGAAGTAACCGGTTTTCCGGAAATGATGGATGGTCGGGTAAAAACATTGCATCCGAAGATCCATGGCGGATTATTAGGCCGACGTGATTTAGCAACGCACATGGATGCGATGAAGGAACACGATATTCAACCGATTGATTTTGTTTGTGTGAATTTGTATCCATTTAAAGAGACGATTTCTAAGCCAGACGTGACTGAAGCAGATGCAATCGAGAACATTGATATCGGCGGACCTAGCATGCTGCGTTCTGCTGCTAAAAACTTCAGCTCGGTAACTGTGGTAGTCGATCCGAAAGACTATGCTCTAGTTTTGGCCGAAGTAAAAAGTAATCAAGCGACTTCCTTAGAAACACGTAAACGATTAGCTGCAAAAGTATTCCGTCACACAGCGGCATATGATGCTTTGATCGCGGATTACTTAACGAAGAGTGTCAGCGAAGTAGAACCAGAGAAATTAACGCTGACTTATGAATTGAAGCAAACTCTGCGTTATGGCGAAAACAGCCATCAAACAGCTGCTTTCTATCAGAATGCATTGCCAGTACCTTATTCAATCGCCAGTGCTCATCAGCTTCATGGGAAAGAATTGTCTTATAACAACATCAAAGACGCCGATGCAGCTATTCGTATTGCCCGTGAATTTAGTGAACCGACGGTCGTGGCGTTGAAACATATGAATCCTTGCGGTATCGGAAGCGGACGCACGATTTCAGAAGCGTATCAGTTTGCTTATGAAGCTGATCCAACCTCAATTTTTGGCGGTATCTTAGTAGCAAATCGGGAAATTGATTTGGAAACTGCGGAAGAGATGCATAAATTATTCTTAGAGATCATCATCGCACCAAGTTTCAGCAAAGAGGCTTTTGATGTTTTATCTGGTAAGAAAAACCTGCGCTTAATGACGTTAGACTTTGCTGACCAAGTGAACAATCAGCCAGAAGTCGTTTCTGTCTTAGGCGGTCTGCTGGTTCAAGACCAAGATGTAATTGAAGAGATTCCTGAAGAGTGGGAAGTCGTTACCGATCGTAAACCAACAGAAGAAGAGTTAAAAGCTTTGGCATTTGCTTGGAGAGCGGTAAAACACGTGAAATCAAATGCGATCGTTGTTGCAAATGAGCATCAGACTGTCGGAGTCGGTGCCGGACAAATGAATCGTGTCGGTTCAGTCAAGATCGCTTTGGAAGAAGCGAAAGGTCGAATGAACGGTGCTGTTTTAGCTAGTGATGCGTATTTTCCAATGGATGATAGTGTAGAATACGCTGCTCAGCATGGGATTAAAGCGATCGTTCAACCTGGCGGAAGTATCCGCGACAAAGACTCGATTGCTATGGCAAATAAATACGGCGTCGCGATGGTCTTTACTGGTGTCCGTCATTTCAGACATTAATTTGAGGAGGATTCAATGAAAGTATTAATTATTGGCAGCGGCGGTCGTGAACATGCGATCGCGAAGAAAATGCTGAATAGTCCGCAGGTAACGGATGTTTATTGTGCTAAAGGAAATCCTGGTATGAGAAATGACGATATCCAATTAGTGGACATTGCAGAAGACGATCACGAAAAATTGATTACCTTTGCTAAAGAACATGCGATCGATTGGACTTTTGTCGGACCGGAGATTCCTTTGCTGAAAGGTATCGTGGATGATTTTCAAGCAGCCGGGCTTAAGATTTTCGGACCGAATAAAGCGGCTGCGATGATCGAAGGTTCAAAGGAATTCGCAAAAAAAATCATGGTGGACAATGATATTCCTACTGCTGACTATGAAGCATTCACCGATTATCAGACCGCTTGCGACTATGTAAAAGAAAAGGGAGCGCCAATTGTTATCAAAGCAGACGGCTTAGCTGCTGGTAAAGGTGTGACGGTCGCAATGACGCTGGATGAAGCATTGCAGGCGTTAAAAGAAATGATGACAGATCATCGCTTCGGCGAAAGCGGCGACAAGGTCGTTGTAGAAGAATTCTTAGATGGTGAGGAATTCTCATTGCTTGCCTTTGTAAAAAATGAAAAAGTTTATCCAATGGTAATTTCGCAAGACCATAAGCGTGCGTATGACGATGATCAAGGACCAAATACAGGCGGGATGGGTGCTTACTCGCCGGTACCGCAGATTTCAAATGAAATGGTCGAAAATGCAGTCGAAAAAATCTTGAAGCCAGCGGCAACTGGTATGATGAAGAATGACACACCATTTACTGGTATTTTGTATGCTGGCTTGATCGCGACCGAAGCTGGACCAAAAGTCATTGAGTTCAATGCCCGTTTTGGCGATCCTGAAACGCAAGTTGTTTTGCCGCGCTTGGCGAGCGATCTTGCACAAGTTATCGATTCACTGTTGAAGGATCAAGAGCCTGAATTGATTTGGAGCGACCAAGCAGCAGTCGGTGTTGTTTTGGCAGCCGAGGGCTATCCTAATGAATATCAAAAAGGAATGCCTGTTCCAAGCTTTGATGATCAAGTAACGGTCTATTATGCAGGTGTAACAGAGGAGCAAGGAGCAACAAAAGCTTCAGGCGGACGAGTTCTTTTAGTCGAAGCCGAAGCAGACAGCATTGAAGCAGCTCAAACCAAAGTGTATCAAGCTTTGAACGAAGCAGATACCACTGGTTATTTCTATCGCAAAGATATTGGAGCTAAATCAATAAAATAAGCAGAAAAACGGCCTTAGGGTCGTTTTTTTGCGTGCAAAAGCAGGCGAGATTTAAAAAATGACAGCTTTGATTAAAAGTGGTAAACTAAATATGAAAAAAGCGTTAAAAAAATATATGAATTCGAAGAAAAATAAACTGAATTTAACTCATACAGGCAGTTGCATTAGTTAGAATTATTTTTCGTTCCAGAGTGTATTGAAAGAGGAGAGGACCATGGAAAGAAAACGATCCAAAGCTGATGATGAGAAGCACGAATTGCAGACGATTTTGTCCGGACTACCCAATTCTCAGTATTTAAAGATTTTATTAGCTCAAATCATGAGACATTATGATCCGAAAATAAAATATATTTTCCAAAAACAAACAGGCTGGCAGCTTGTAATTGAACAATATGATGGACTGCTTTGCCGCATTAAGATCCACGAGGAGTATTTTTCAGTGATCACACCATTCCCGGATTTCGGGATAAACTACTTAACCCCGATGGTAAAAGTAATGTCTGATGAGTTTAAAGAAAAATTCGAAGATGTGTCAAAAAATACTCAGCAGATCGAAATGAAAGTGACCAATGAGGAAGAAATGGAAGATGTTATCTTTTTAGTTAGTCTGCAGGCAAAAAAATTAAGGAATGCCTTAGTCTAAAAAGTTAATGTTCGTGTTTTTTGCTATAAAATTCAAAATCAGCTTGCTTTTTAAGTGAATATGTTGTAAATTACATAGGGCGATAACGCCCTATGTTTTTTTATCTGTCACGCTTTTCACAGTTTGCAGAGTGAAAAAACAAAAAAATGAAGACATTAAAATGAGATAGCTATCTTATTCATTGGAGGCCATTATGAAAGTATTTGATTATGAAGATATTCAGTTGATCCCGAATAAATGTATTGTAAACAGTCGTTCAGAATGTGACACGACTGTACAATTAGGGAAATTTAGTTTTAAGATGCCGGTTGTACCTGCCAATATGCAAACGATCATCGATGAGAACATTGCAGAATTTTTGGCGGAAAATGGTTACTTCTATATTATGCATCGCTTTTATGAAGACGAACGAATTCCCTTCATAAAGAAAATGCAATCTCGCGGCTTATTTACATCAATCAGTGTTGGTGTAAAAGGATATGAATATGATTTTGTAAAACAATTAGCAGATGAGAAATTGAACCCTGATTTTATTACGATCGATATTGCTCACGGACATTCTGATCCGGTAATCAATATGATCAAGCATATTAAAAAATTGTTACCAGAGACTTTTGTGATTGCCGGAAATGTCGGTACGCCTGAAGCTGTTCGTGAATTAGAAAATGCTGGAGCTGACGCGACGAAACTGGGCATTGGACCTGGTAAAGTATGTATCACTAAAATCAAGACCGGCTTCGGTACAGGCGGCTGGCAGCTGGCGGCGTTGAGCTGGTGTGCAAAAGCAGCGCGCAAACCTATTATCGCGGACGGCGGAATCCGTACGCATGGTGATATCGCGAAATCAATTCGCTTTGGCGCGACGATGGTGATGATTGGTTCATTATTCGCAGGTCACGAAGAATCACCTGGCGAAACAATGGTTGAAGATGGTGTTGTATATAAGGAATACTTCGGCAGTGCCTCTGAGTTTCAAAAAGGCGAAAAGAAAAATGTTGAAGGTAAAAAAATCTGGATTCCTTATAAAGGTTCTTTAAAAGACACTTTAGTTGAAATGCAGCAAGATTTACAATCATCAATTTCTTATGCAGGCGGAAATGATTTAGAAGCGCTGCAAAAGGTTGATTATGTAGTTGTTAAAAATTCGATCTTTAATGGAGATACGATTTAAAGATTTTTAGAAGACTTTAAAAGCTCATGCTGATTTTTGGCATGAGCTTTTTTTGCACGAATAATTGACAGTCTTTCATAATTGGGTTAGCGTTAAGTCATCCAATAATAAATGAGGGAATACTATGTGGGAGCTATCAGAAAATAAATCAACACCGATCTATCAACAGATCATGGAGCAAATTATTACTTATATTCAAGATGGGACCTTACAGCCGGGAGACCGATTGCCGGCTGAACGGAAATTGGCAGATTATTATCAAGTGAATCGTTCAACAGTTGTGCATGCATTAGATGAATTGGTGAGTCTCGGTTGGGTGTTGCGGCGTCAGGGGAGTGGAACGGTCGTCAATGAAGGAAACTGGGGAAGAAGTACAATCCCTCGTGTTGATTGGCGAAGTTTATTCACGCAGGAATCACATCCGAAAGAACCTTTTTTAGAGAAGCTTCAGCAATTATTAAATGATCCGGAGGCGGTTGATCTTTATTCTGGAGAATTACCACTGAACTTGATCCCTGATTTTCGTTTTCCTTCCTATACATGGGAAGAATTATTGTTGGAAGAACGCAAGCAAAGTCCATTAGGGTATCGACCGTTGCAGCAGGTTATTTGCCAGCGGATCAAGGCGGATCAAAAAATCGAGGTTTCTTCGGATCAAGTCTTGATCACATCCGGTGCGCAACAGGCGATGTTTTTATTATTGCAGGTAATGCTGCAAAGCGGGGATAGTGTTGCTATTGAAGATCCGTCCTTCCTTTATTCACTGCCGATCTTCGCGACTGCCGGAATCAAGCTTTATGGTGTAGAAATGGACAAAGAGGGCATGCGAATCGATAAACTTGAACAATTGATTCTGACTAAGAAAATCAAGCTGATCATTCTTAATCCTACTTTTCAAAATCCGACAGGTTCAACAATGTCAAAAAAACGTAGAAATGAATTGATCGAACTTAGCCGTAAATATCAGCTGCCGATCGTAGAAGATGAAGTCTTCAGCGAAATGAATTTTGACGAAATTCCGCCTTCTTTGAAGGAACTGGCTCCTCATCAAGTAATACATTTAGGCTCGTTGTCGAAAATCTTTGGTTCGTCTATCAAAATTGGTTGGATCGTGGCTGATCGGGATTTGATTCAACGATTGTCTGAGGCCAAGCAGATGATGGATTTTTCTATCAGTGTCTTTCCTCAGGTCATTGCTCATACGGCTTTAACTGATCCGCGGTTTGAACAAAACCAAAAAAATCTGGTCGTTGAGCTGGAACAAAGAGCTGCGGCATTTATTGAGGCGGCACAGGTTGTGGCCGAAGACTGGGAGTTTTCTGCGATTGATGGTGGAATCTATGTTTATTTCACTTGGCGACATCAAAAATTGACGCGAACGGACTGGGAAATTTTTTTGAGAGAAAAATTATTGATCGCCCCCGCATTTTTGTTTAGTAATGATACAATGGCAATGAGAGTGAACTACACTCGGTTAACAGAAAGAACACGAGAAAAGTTTTTTTCGAAGCTGCAGACTATTTCAAAGGAACTAAGGAGGAATTAAATGAAAGCACTAGAGGTTTTGAAGGAGCACCGAACTTATCGGAATTTTGATGAAAACTATCAGATAACTGATGATGAGCTGCAAAATATTTTACAAGCAAGCCGGCAAGCACCAAGTTGGATGAATGGGCAAATGTATAGCATTATTGTTGTAAAGGATCGGGAAATTCGCGAAAAAATGGTGGCGTTGAATCCTGGAAACCCTCATATGCTGCATAGTTCGGTTTTCCTAGTATTTGCGGCAGATTTGAAGCGGACGAAAAAAGTTGCTGAGCATTATGGTGTAGATTATCCTATTAATGAAGGACTTGATCCGTTGATCACAGCTGTGACAGATGCTGCTTTAGCTTTAGAAAATGCAGTGATTGCGACAGAAGCCCTAGGTCTGGGTTCAGTAGTTGTAGGTTCGATCAGAAAAGATATTGCAGAGGTCAGCGAGCTGCTGAACCTGCCTGAGTATGTACTGCCGATTGCTGGATTAAGCATTGGCAAGCCAAATGTGGAAATGCGAAGCAAACCCCGTTTGCCTGAAGAAGCTGTCATTCATTATGATACGTACCAAGACTATGACTATCAGCTGATCGAAGACTATGATGATACAATGGAAAAATTTGCTGAAGCTCGGGAAACCAAAATTTGGAGTAAAAAATTTGCGGACTACTTTAGCAACAAACCTAATCAGAAAATTGACGAGTTTCTGAAAACGAAAAAGTTTTTCAGTTAATGTTTGACACCGGAAGGTAAGTAACATATAGTAAGGATGTAAATAAGAATAATTGTTAGGTGAGGCTCCTATATGGACACAGGCTGCTGCCCAAAAATGTCGAGAGACGCCAATGGGTAGAACAGGGATCATCGTGAAGGTGATTCATAACGTAGCTGACAGATTTTGTCTACGCCCTATAGTGCTAAAGCTCGACGATGAACATGAATGAATTTTCGCGCGTGCTCATTTTCGAGTGCGCGCTTTTTTGCGAGTTTTTCTTCCTGCTTTAGCAGGTTAGAAAAATCGTATGCGAAACGAGAATAGAATTAACTTTTTCGTTTTTTGAAAAAGTTAACACCTCGAGACGAGTTAGCTGCCAGTCCAACTTTTCGCAGTTGCTCAAAGTTTGGTGGCAAAAAAAAGGATTTTAAATCAGATAATAGGGCAGATACTTAGTTGGATGGTATGCGTGGCGAGAATCAGACTTGTTTTTCGTGGTTTTCGAAAAATGAATCCATTAAAACGAGATAGCTGCTAGTTCAACTTTCTTCCTGCTTTAGCAGGTTAGAAAAATCGTATGCGAAACGAGAATAAAATTAACTTTTTCGTTTTTTGAAAAAGTTAATACCTCGAGACGAGATAGCTGCCAGTCCAACTTTTCGCAGTTGCTCAAAGTTTGGTGGCAAAAAAAGGATTTTAAATCAGATAATAGGGCAGATACTTAGTTGGATGGTATGCGTGGTGAGAATCAGACTTATTTTTCGTGGTTTTCGAAAAATAAATCCATTTGAAACGAGATAGCTGCCGTTCCAACGTTTTGCTACAAGCATGTGCAATTTTAAAGCCCACCGTCAGTTTTCAATTATTCACTACAGATAATAGATGAAAGGATGTGAGGAAGATGGATTATGAAGATAGTCGACCGAAAGATAAATATAACGGGGCGACTTCAGTTGTCCTGAATTTTAGGAGGAACAACTATGATGAACAAAAAAAACCTTCTTGCTCGCAAAATCAACAAAGATCAAGAATTGAAAAAATTAGCGATCCTATCTGATCGTGACCTTTTCCTAAACTTGCGGACATCGCTACAAGGCTTATCTGAAGAGGATGCGGAAAGCCGTTTGGAAGAATATGGTCCCAACGAAGTTTCTGCGCAAAAACCAACACCTGGAATTTTATTGTTTTTACAAGCATTCAATGATCCATTTGTTTATGTATTAGCTCTTTTAGCAATTGTTTCTTTATTGACGAATGATATTGAAGCGGCAATCGTAATGACAATTATGATTCTGGCGAGTGTTTTGATTACTTTCATTCAAGAATACCGCTCTCAAAAAGCAAGTATCGAATTAAAGGAAATGATCGAAAACACAGCGGCGATCACACGTAATGGTGAAACAAAGGAAATACCTATGGATGAAGTCGTACCTGGTGACATTTTGACGTTAGCGACGGGTGACATGATCCCGGCAGATGCCGTCTTGATTTGGACGAAAGACCTTTTCGTCAACCAATCATCGTTAACGGGAGAATCAATGCCTGTCGAAAAGTACCTGGCAAAAGATACCGAATTGACAGAAGAAACAACCGCATTGGACTTAACGAATCTGGTATTTATGGGTACAGATGTGTTAAGTGGTCAAGGAAAAGCGATTATTTTAAAAACAGGCCAACAAACCTTTTTCGGAGATATCGCGAAAAATGCGACATCGAAACGAGGAAAAACATCCTTTGATATTGGTTTAGCCAAGGTCAGTAAATTATTACTGCGGATGGTAATGGTGCTATTTCCCCTTGTGTTTTTGATCAATGGTTTAACAAAGGGTGATTGGAGCAGTGCGTTTTTCTTCGCGATTGCGGTAGCGGTAGGATTGACACCTGAAATGCTGCCAATGATCGTAAGCTCTAACTTGGCAAAAGGAGCTTTGACTCTTTCAAAGCATAAAGTCATCGTAAAAGAACTGGCTTCGATCCAAAACTTAGGCAGTATGGATGTCTTATGTACCGACAAAACAGGGACGATCACCGAAGATCGCGTGGTGCTGGTACAACATTTAGATCCATTGGGCAATGAGAATGAACAAGTTTTAGACTTGGCATTTATGAATTCGACCTATCAAACCGGCTGGAAAAATCTGATGGACATCGCCGTAATCAATTATTTCGAAGAACAGGATCGTCGTTTGCCGTATCAAACAGTCCAAAAAATTGATGAGATCCCTTTTGATTTCTCACGGCGTCGTTTAACTGTCGTAGTGAAAACTGACGAACATCAATTAATGATCACCAAGGGTGCCGTTGAAGAAATGGCGACCATCTGTAAATATGTTGAAATCAATGGCGAAATTCTAGAATTGACGACTGAAATTCGTCAGCAGCTGCAAGCTGTTAACGAAAAAATGAACCGGCAAGGCATGCGGGTAATCACTGTAGCTGTTCGTCGTGACGCTCATGAGGAAGCGATCTATTCAACAGATGACGAAAAAGATATGACCTTGATCGGATTTATGGGTTTCCTTGATCCGGCTAAGGCTTCGGCGAAACCAGCGATCAAATCGCTGCACCAGCATGGTGTTACCGTGAAGGTTTTAACTGGTGATAATGCTATCGTGGCACAAAAAGTTTGCCAAGATGTTGGAATTCCTGCCGAGGACTTTGTTTTAGGGAGCCAGATTGATGAAATGTCTGACGATGAATTGTATCAAGCGGCAGAAAAAGTCAATTTGTTCGCGAAATTAAATCCTATGCAAAAATCGCGAATCATCGAATCGCTGCAAACAAAAGGTCATACGGTTGGCTTTATGGGTGACGGAATCAATGATGCACCAGCTTTGCGTAAAGCAGACGTGGGAATCTCTGTTGATACCGCAGCCGATATCACTAAAGATGCCAGCTCGATCATTTTATTGGAAAAGAGCTTAGGTGTTTTAGAAAACGGCGTGATCGAAGGCCGTCGTGTCTTCAGCAACATGATGAAATATATCAAGATCACGATCAGCTCGAATTTCGGGAATGTTTTCTCAATTTTAGTTGCCAGCGCCTTTTTACCGTTTCTGCCGATGCTTTCGATTCAATTGCTGCTGCAAAATTTGATCTATGATATCGCGCAATTGACAATTCCGTGGGATAACGTGGATGAGGAAGAATTAGAAGTTCCGACGAAATGGGAAACGAGAGGATTATTGAAATTTACCGTCTGTATCGGACCGATCAGCTCTGTTTTTGACATCATTACATTCTTAGTTATGTGGTTTATCTTTGGCGCCAATACAGTTGGGGCGCAAAACCTCTTCCAAACAGGCTGGTTCATGATCGGCTTGACGACACAAGCCTTAGTTGTCTTGATGGTCCGGACGAAGAAGATTCCATTTATTCAAAGCCGGCCAGCGCCGCAAGTATTCGCCAGCTTATTAATGGCTGTGGTGGTAGGTGCCTTAGTTGTTTTAACGCCGATTGCTGAACAATTTGATTTTGTTCATCTTCCAAGCAGCTATTGGGTATGGTATGTCGGTATCGTGGTTGCTTATATGTTGGCAACGCAATTAGGTAAGGTAATCTATATAAGAATAGCAAAAGAATGGATCTAAATTGAAAAGCTAGCTCATTTAGCCCAATACTATAACAGAATGGCCTGTGTTGCCATTCTGTTTCTTTTTTTGTGAAAAATTACAACAAATGAATAGCCTCAAGTACCTCTCACAAATTCCATTTAAGTCCTTTTTTAAAAGCAAACGAGTGAAATAATTATAAAATATCGATTTATCAAGGCACTCGACCGCTACTATTTAATAGACAAATTTTTTTTGAAAAAAACAAGCTGCGCGTGGTTTCACAAGGTTAAAAAGTGAAACGCTTCAATTCGTTCAGAATCGGTGAGCAAGTTTGTTGTCAATTGAATATAAAAATGCTAATTTAGAGAAGAAGGGGCAATAGCAATAATACAGATTGACTTGCTGTTGCACTGATAACAAGACTTAAATTAAGAGAGGAAAGTGTGACACCATGGCAGAAAAAGAGTTAACGATTGATTTTGAAGCCTTACTAAAAGATGTAAACGCGGATTTCCCCGTGTACCAAGCGCTGGACGAGAATGGAAAGATTGTGAATGAAAATCTGGTTCCGGACTTATCCGATGACGAACTTGTGGAATTGATGACTTCTATGGTTTGGTCACGTGTGTTAGATCAACGTTCTACGGCATTAAACCGTCAAGGTCGTTTAGGATTCTTCGCACCGACTGCTGGACAAGAAGCCAGCCAATTAGCCAGCCATTTTGCATTTGAAAAAGAAGACGTTTTATTACCAGGTTATCGTGATGTTCCACAACTAATCAAACACGGCCTGCCTTTAGCAGAAGCTTTCTTATGGTCACGCGGTCACGTTGCCGGAAATAACTATCCTGCTGATTTACAAGCTTTACCACCTCAAATCATTATCGGAGCTCAATATGTACAAGCTGCCGGTGTGGCTCTAGGCTTGAAGAAACGCGACAGTAAAAATGTTGTCTTCACTTATACAGGTGACGGCGGTTCATCTCAGGGTGATTTCTATGAAGCAATCAACTTTGCAGGGGCTTACCATGCAAACGCTGTATTTTATATCCAAAACAACGGCTTTGCTATTTCGACACCGCGTGAAAAACAAACAGCCGCTAAAACATTAGCACAAAAATCTGTTGCAGCTGGAATTCCTGGTATCCAAGTCGATGGTATGGACCCATTAGCTGTTTACTATGTATCTAAAAAAGCTCGTGAATGGGCAGCTAACGGCAATGGTCCGGTATTGATCGAAACATTAACTTATCGTTACGGTCCACATACACTATCAGGGGATGATCCTACTCGCTACCGTTCAAAAGAAATGGATGACGAATGGACGAAGAAAGATCCATTGGTTCGCTTCCGCAAATATTTGACAGATAAAGGCCTATGGTCAGAAGAACAAGAAGAAAAAGTAATTGAAGCAACAAAAGAAGAAATCAAACAAGCGATCACAGATGCTGACCGTGTACCAAAACAAAAAGTTTCTGATTTCTTGAAAAACATGTACGAAGTTCAACCACAAAACATCAAAGAACAAATTGAATTCTATGAAGCGAAGGAGTCGAAATAATCATGGCACAAAAAACAATGATCCAAGCAATTACAGATGCCTTAGCTCTGATGCTTGAAAAAGACAAAGAAGTTTTAATTTTCGGTGAAGACGTTGGTAAAAACGGCGGGGTTTTCCGTGCGACTGAAGGTCTTCAAGAAAAATTCGGTGAAGATCAAGTTTTCGATACACCATTGGCTGAATCTGGAATTGCCGGACTTGGTTTTGGTTTAGCCTTGCAAGGCTTCCGTCCAGTTCCTGAAATTCAATTCTTTGGGTTTGTGTTTGAAGCGATGGACGAGATCGTTGGACAAATGGCTCGTACGCGTTATCGTATGGGCAATACACGTAACTTGCCAATCACGATTCGCGCACCATTCGGCGGCGGCGTGCATACACCAGAACTTCACTCAGACAACTTAGAAGGCTTGATGGCTCAATCTCCAGGCTTGCGCGTGGTTATTCCATCTAATCCTTATGATGCTAAAGGTCTATTGATCGCATCGATTCGCAACAATGACCCAGTAGTATTTTTAGAGCACATGAAGCTTTACCGTTCATTCCGTGAAGAAGTGCCAGAAGGAATTTACGAAGTACCGTTGGATAAAGCAGCCGTTACTAAAGAAGGAACAGATGTTTCAATCATTACTTACGGTGCGATGGTTCGTGAGGCAATTAAAGCCGCGGACAACTTAGCAAAAGAAAACATTAACGCAGAGATTATTGACTTGCGTACAGTAGCTCCCCTTGATGTTGAAACAATCATCAAATCAGTTGAAAAAACTGGTCGCGTGGTCGTTGTTCAAGAAGCACAAAAACAAGCAGGCGTTTCTGCACAAGTAATCTCAGAAATTTCAGAACGGGCAATTCTTTCATTGGAAGCACCGATCGGACGGGTGTCTGCTCCAGATACGATTTTCCCATTCGGACAAGCAGAAGGTATTTGGTTGCCAAATGCAGCAGATATCGAAGCAAAAGTAAAAGAAATCGTAGAATTTTAGCAACCAGTTTCACTTCCTGCTTTAAAAGGTTTGTGAAATGGTATATGACACAACAATCAAACTTATTTTTTCGATTTTTGAAAAAATAATTACTGAAATATGATAGGAGCGATAAAAACATGGCTTACCAATTTAAATTGCCGGACATCGGTGAAGGCATTGCGGAAGGCGAGATCGTGAAGTGGTTCGTCAAAGCAGGCGACACGATCAATGAAGATGACACCTTATTAGAAGTACAAAACGACAAATCAGTGGAAGAAATTCCATCTCCAGTTACAGGAACGGTTAAAAAAATCATCGTAGACGAAGGCACAGTTGCCAACGTCGGTGATGTTTTGGTTGAAATCGATGCCCCTGGACATGAAGATAACGAAGGCGACTCTGGTGTGGCGGCAGAATCACAAACACCGGAATCTCCAGCGGCTGAACCTGCTGACGCTAGCGCAAGCAGCGAAGCTAATGATGGCGGCGGCGTTTTCCAATTCAAATTACCAGATATCGGTGAAGGAATTGCAGAAGGCGAGATCGTTAAATGGTTCGTCAAAGCGGGCGACAAGATCGAAGAAGACGATACCCTATTAGAAGTACAAAATGACAAATCAGTGGAAGAAATTCCATCTCCAGTCACAGGAACAATCAAAAAAATCATCGTAGACGAAGGCACAGTTGCCAACGTCGGTGATGTATTGGTTGAAATTGACGCACCAGGACATAATGATTCCAGTGCTGCTTCAACAGAATCAGCAGCTCCAGCGGAAGCACCAAAAGCTGAAGCAAAAGGCGATTCTTCAGTAGTAGAAGCCAGCAATCCAGACAAACGCGTCTTAGCGATGCCGTCTGTTCGTCAATATGCGCGTGAAAAAGACGTGGATATTACTCAAGTAACTGCTACAGGAAAAGGCGGGCGCGTCGTTAAAGAAGACATCGATGCATTTGTTTCTGGCGGCGGACAAGCAGCCCCTGCAAAAGCAGAAGCACAAACAACTGAAACGACAGCAGCAGCTTCGAACGCAGCGCCAGCGAAAGCTGAAAAACCTGCGCAACCATTTACTTCAAATATGGGTGAAATGGAAACGCGTGAGAAGATGACACCTACACGTAAAGCGATCGCAAAAGCAATGGTCAACAGCAAACATACTGCTCCGCATGTAACCTTGCATGATGAAGTAGAAGTTTCTAAGCTTTGGGATCACCGTAAGAAATTCAAACAAGTGGCTTTGGATAATGGCACGAAATTGACCTTCTTACCATATGTAGTGAAAGCTTTGACTGCGACAGTGAAGAAATACCCAGTCTTGAACGCGTCAATCGATGATGCTGCTCAAGAAATTGTTTATAAAAATTACTACAACATCGGTATTGCAACAGATACTGATCATGGATTGTATGTACCGAATGTGAAGAATGCTGATACTAAAGGCATGTTCAAGATCGCAGACGAAATCAACGAAAAAGCTGCTCTGGCACATGATGGCAAATTAGCTGCTGATGATATGCGTAACGGCACAATCACGATCTCAAATATCGGTTCAGTAGGCGGCGGCTGGTTCACTCCAGTTATCAACTACCCTGAAGTTGCGATCCTTGGTGTCGGAACGATTGCGCAACAACCAATCGTGAACGATGAAGGCGAATTAGCGGTTGGCCGTGTGATGAAACTTTCATTAAGCTTCGACCATCGAATCGTTGATGGCGCGACAGCGCAAAAAGCCATGAACAATATCAAGCGTTTGTTGGCTGATCCAGAATTATTATTAATGGAAGGATGATAAAATCATGGTAGTTGGAGATTTTGCCATTGAATTAGATACAGTTGTAATCGGTGCTGGACCCGGCGGCTACGTTGCCGCCATCCGCGCCGCTGAAATGGGACAGAAAGTAGCGATCATTGAACGAGAATATATCGGCGGTGTTTGTTTAAACGTCGGCTGTGTTCCGTCAAAAGCGTTGATTTCTGCTGGACATCATTATCAAGATTCGCTTGATTCATCGATGTTTGGTGTGACTAGTGAAAATGTAAAGCTAGACTTTGCTAAAACCCAAGATTGGAAAGAAAACGAAGTCGTTAATAAATTAACGACTGGAGTAAAATTCCTGTTGAAGAAACACAAAGTAGAAATCATTGAAGGAGAAGCCTTCTTCGTAGATGACAAAAACTTGCGTGTGATTCATCCTGATTCTGCTCAAACTTATTCTTTCAATAATGCGATCGTCGCAACAGGTTCTCGTCCAATCGAGATTCCTGGCTTCAAGTTTGGCGGACGTGTGTTGGATTCTACAGGCGGTTTAGCGTTAGAAGCTGTTCCGGAAAAACTTGTGATTATTGGTGGCGGCGTTATCGGTGCTGAATTAGGCGGCGCATATGCCAATCTAGGTGCTGAAGTCACGATTCTTGAAGGAACACCACAAATTTTACCGACTTACGAAAAAGACATGGTGCAGCTTGTAGAAAAAGACTTCAAGCAAAAAGGCATCAAAGTCGTTACCTCTGCGATGGCCCGTGAAGCTGTTGATAATGGCGATAACGTGACTGTTCATTATGAAGTTGACGGAAAAGAAGAAACGATCGATGCAGATTACGTAATGGTAACAGTTGGGCGTCGTCCAAACACAAACGACATGGGCTTGGAACAAGCTGGTGTTGAAATGACAGACCGCGGTCTAATCACAGTTGATAAACAAGGACGCACAAACGTACCTAGCATCTACGCAATCGGCGATATCGTTCCTGGTGCTGCTTTAGCTCATAAAGCCAGCTACGAAGCTAAAATCGCTGCTGAAGCGATTTCTGGCAAGAAAGTTGCCGTTGACTATAAAGCTATGCCAGCAGTTGCCTTTACTGATCCAGAATTAGCGACTGTCGGTATGACGATCAAAGATGCGAAGGAAGCCGGATTGGAAGCGAAAGCCTTCAAATTCCCATTCTCTGGTAATGGTCGTGCACTATCATTAGGCAAGACAGAAGGCTTTATCCGTTTGGTAACTACGGTTGAAGACAATGTTATCATCGGCGGTCAAATCGCAGGTGTTGGTGCCAGTGATATGATCTCTGAATTAGCCTTAGCTATCGAATCAGGCATGAATGCGGAAGATATCGCTCTAACAATTCATCCACATCCATCATTAGGTGAGATCGTAATGGATGCTTCTGAGTTAGCATTAGGTATGCCGATCCATATTTAAAGCAAAAAGCCAAAATCCACTTAACAGGATTTTGGCTTTTTTTATAATCAAAATGCTTAACACTTTCCGCGAATCGACCTTTAAACCGCCGTAATTGCCACCATTGCCCCCATCAGCCAATCTAGCTGTGAGATCATTACTTGCGTTTGCTTGGCTACAGGATCACTTTTTACTTCCTTTATTTTCGCCTCCAGCATTTTCCGTTCTGGCTTTTCAATGTACTTTTTCAAGTAAGAGGATTTTTTTAAAAGGATCGCCAACTTTAGACCGTCATAATCTAAGCAATTTAAATTCTCTAGGCGAGCAACTAATTGCGCGATCGTTTTTTCCTTTGCTAAGTAAGAAAGCGTATTTCCATCTGTTTCGACAGTAATTTCTCTAAGGTCGATTAATGAGTTGCGAGTTTGAGCGACCAACAGCTTCAAGTCTTTTTCGAAAAAGGTTGCGCCGTAAGCCGTGGCAAGTTTGTCGATGCGTTTCTTTTTCAGCTGAGTGATTTTTTCAAATAGGCAATTCAGATATTCCAGTTCTTCTGGCAGTTGATCCGTTAAAATGATAATTTCCTTTTGTTCAAGTTCGATTACCTGCGCTTCCTGTAAATCAAGCAGTCCTGCCATGACCAGACACATGCCAACATAATAATTAATAGAAGAAATTTTTCCATTTCGATTCATGGTAAAGAGCAGGTATTGTTGTGATAAGTTTAAATTTTTCATTGTCTCGCTCCTTTATTCTTTTGATCTAAGTATAAGCTTGGAGTGGAAAAATCTATTTTTTCGAAACAATATTTTCAAAATTCTGATTTTCTCGCTTTTTTTTCATGGTATTCTAAGAATGCAGAAACAAAAGTTTCCTTTTTGCTAGCTCAATCTGCTAGCAAGAGAATAATTAAATGAAAAAAGCGACAAGGAGCTGAATCCAATGACTGGAAAATTTTTCCAAGAAATCAGAGAAAAGAAAAATCAATCAATCATGAATACGTCTGAGGGGATCGTAACACCTCAGTTTTTAAGAAAATACGAACGGGAAAATGGTGATATTCGTTTTTCGAATTTAGTCCAGTTATTAAATCGGCTGAATACCACCATCGATGAGTTCATCTTTGAGATTGAAGAAAGTTTGGATATTTGGTTGTATGAAATCGAAGAAGAAATTGATCAAGCCTATCATGCCGGAAATTCATTTTCCTTGAAGAAATTTGTGCAAAAACAAGAAAAACTCTATCAGCAAACAAAGGAGGAACGCTTCTTGTTTGCGGCACTTATCGGCAAACGTTTCTATAATTATATTTTTTTGCCAAGCTATACAGTTGATTTAGCGCCGATCACCAATTATTTAAGAGAGACGGAGACATGGGGGAAGTTTGAATTTTTCTTGATCACTTATAATAGTGATCTTTTCGAGCCGGAAGAAGCTTTCTTTTACGCCAATCAATTAGTAACACAACAGCATGGCAGCTTTGAAGTTCGAAAGTGGCGCTTCGATGCTGTCTTGCATCTTGTCCGTTATTTAATTGACGAGAATCAGTTGGCTTCGGCAGAAAAAATTATGTTAGCCTATTTAAAAAACTTGACACCGAATCGTGATTTGAAATATCTTCATCATGACCTGTACGCTAAATTTGTCTATGGGCTGCTTTTGATCAAAAAGAATGATCCAAGAGGAGCGCGGCAGTGCGAGCGAGTCATTGAGATATTTGTAGAGGATTGCGGTTATTTAAACTATGGTAATCGTCTGAATATTGTCTATCAATCAACTTTAGCGCAAGCTAAGCAGTCGTAATAAGCGAGGAGCAGATATATGAATGAAATTTTAGGTTTTGAAGCATCAAGATCAGGTGAAATGTATGATGACCTTTCGCCTGTATTTAGCGAAATGCGGAAGCAAGCAGTGAAGGCGACGACTGAGTACAATGCGCTGTATGGAAAGGATGAGCAGAAGAGAGAAGCGATTTTGCGAAATATTCTAGGCTCAGCAGGCGAGTCCCCCTTCTTTGAACCAGATTTTCGTTGTGAATTTGGAAAAAATATCCATCTTGGAGATCGGTTTTTCGCTAATTTTGACTGCATCTTGTTAGATGGCGGAGAAATCATGATTGGCAATGATGTATTATTTGGTCCGCGGGTAGGGATTTTTACAACGAATCATGCGACTGATCCAGAAGAACGAGCGGCAGGTGGCTGTTATTCGAAAAATGTCGTGATAGAAGATAATGTTTGGGTAGGTGCCAACGTTACCATCAATCAAGGTGTGACGATTGGGAAAAATACAATCATCGGGTCTGGCAGCGTGGTAACAAAAAATATTCCGGATAATGTAATCGCAGTCGGAAATCCTTGTCGTGTGTTAAGAGAGATCACTGAACAAGACAAAACGGGTTATCAATCTAAGCGTACGCTAACTTAAAAGCGGCTTTAATCAGCGCATGGATGATTCTATGGTAAACTAATTTCGAATGGAGTGTGGATCAATGGCAAATTATGGTTACCCAATCGATGAGGATTGGACACATGAGGAGATCACGACCGTTATCAATTTCTTGAATTTAGTCGAGGAAGCGAACGAAAATGGTGTAGATAAAGAAGCTTTTTTAAACGGCCATAAAAAATTTAAAACAGTAGTCAAAAGTATCGGAGAAGAAAAACGAATCGGTCGAGAATTTGAAGCGGTCAGCGATTATTCAATCTATCGCACGGTACAAAAGGCTAAAGCAGCGACTACGAAACGTTTTAAAATGTAAATTTGTTAGCTATAGGTAAGAAGAATCAGACTTATTAGGAGAGATCAGGATGGAAAAAGAAATTATTGGCTGGATCTATGAGGCAGCTGAAAAAATCAAATCAGGACTAGGGGATGCGCTGAAGGTCGATCAGAAAAATGGACGCACGGATTTAGTGACGAACGTGGACAAAGAGGTCCAAGACTTTATCGTCGGAAAAATCAATGCCTATGATCCAGATGCATTGATTTTAGGTGAAGAAAATGGACAAGATCAGACGCCGATCGATAAAGGGCGTGTTTTTGTCATCGATCCGATTGACGGGACGCTGAATTTTGTGATGCAGCAAGAAAATTTTTGTATCATGATCGCTGTCTATGAAGATGGCGTAGGCCAATTAGGGTTTATTTATGATGTGATGCAAGATGAGCTTTTCTGGGGCGGACCTAAAGTCGGAAAAGTCTTCCTTAATAAGGAAGAACTTGCGGCTCCTGCCAATCAGTCGTTAAGTGAAGGCTTAATCGGTATGAACGCGGCCCTTTATCGCAAAAATTTGTATCATGCGCAAGAAATTGGTCAGACATCGATGGGTATCCGCGTATTAGGCTGTGCCGGACTGGATTTTATCGCCATCATCAAGGGGACACAGATTGGCTATGTCAGCATGCTGAGCCCGTGGGATTACGCCGCCGGCAAGATTATGATGGAACAGTTGGGAATGACTGTTATCGGAAAAAATCAGCAGCCGTTAAGCTTCCAAGGACGGGAGTTTTTCATAGGCGCAACGCAGGCTGCGATGGCCGATATTCAAGCGTTTGATAAAGAAAATCTTTAAGAAACTACTTTTTCTGAAAAAATGAAAATGTTTTACTAACACTCTTAATGATTTTCTGTTATAATTGTCAATCGAGTGAGTCTCGCGTTACAAGAAAAGGAGCAATTAAAATTGAATTACAGAAAAGATATCCGCAACGTGGCTATCATCGCCCACGTCGACCATGGTAAAACAACACTAGTTGATGAAATGCTTAAACAATCTGATACCCTTGACAGCCACGTTAGCTTACAAGAACGTGCAATGGATTCAAATGCAATCGAAAAAGAACGTGGTATCACGATCTTAGCCAAAAATACGGCTGTAAACTATAAAGATTACAAAATCAACATCATGGACACACCAGGACACGCCGACTTCGGTGGTGAAGTGGAACGTATCATGAAAATGGTTGATGGTGTGTTATTAGTCGTCGATGCTTATGAAGGTACGATGCCGCAAACGCGTTTCGTATTGAAAAAAGCGTTGGAACAGCATTTAACACCAATCGTAGTCGTAAATAAAATCGACAAGCCTTCTGCACGTCCAGAAGAAGTTGTTGATGAAGTGCTAGAATTATTTATCGAATTAGGTGCGGATGACGACCAATTAGATTTCCCAGTTATTTACGCTTCAGCGATCAACGGAACATCTAGCTTATCCGATGATCCTGCAGAACAAGAACCAACGATGGCTCCTGTTTTTGATACGATTATTGAAAAAATTCCAGCTCCTGTTGATAATAGCGACGAGCCTTTGCAATTCCAAGTTTCTTTACTAGATTACAATGACTACGTAGGACGTATCGGTATCGGCCGTATCTTCCGCGGAAAAATGAAGGTCGGCGACCAAGTATCTTTAATGAAGCTTGACGGTTCGATTAAAAACTTCCGTGTAACAAAAATCTTTGGTTTCTTCGGCTTGCAGCGTTTGGAAGTTCAAGAAGCAAAAGCCGGCGATTTGATTGCCGTTTCTGGTATGGAAGACATCTTCGTTGGTGAAACAGTGACACCGATCGATCATCAAGAAGCACTGCCGATTTTGCACATTGACGAACCAACCTTACAAATGACCTTCTTAGTTAATAACTCGCCTTTTGCGGGTCGCGAAGGGAAATATGTGACTTCACGTAAGATCGAAGAACGTTTGATGTCAGAACTGCATACAGACGTTTCGTTACGGGTTGAAAATACTGATTCACCAGATGCTTGGACAGTATCCGGTCGTGGTGAACTGCATCTATCGATCTTGATCGAAAACATGCGTCGTGAAGGCTACGAATTACAAGTTTCTCGTCCTGAGGTTATCGAAAGAGTCGTTGACGGCGTGAAATGCGAACCATTTGAACGTGTGCAAATCGACACTCCGGAAGAATACATGGGCAGTGTAATTGAAGCTTTAGGACAACGTAAAGCAGAAATGCAAGACATGATCCATTCAGGCAATGGTCAAATTCGTTTGATCTTCTTGGCACCAGCTCGCGGTTTGATCGGATTCACTACTGAATTCTTATCAATGACTCGCGGTTACGGAATCATGAACCACACCTTTGATCAATATTTGCCAATGATCCAAGGCGTGATCGGCGGACGTCGTAATGGTGCATTAGTATCTGTTGATAATGGTAAAGCAACGATGTACTCAATCATGAGCGTGGAAGAACGCGGTACAGTTTTCGTTGAACCAACTACCGAAGTCTATGAAGGAATGATCGTCGGCGAAAACAGCCGTGATAAGGACTTAGGTGTTAACATTACCAAAGCTAAACAAATGACCAATGTTCGTTCAGCTAACAAAGACCAAACGTCAGTCATCAAAAAACCACGTATCTTAACGCTAGAAGAATCATTAGAATTCTTGAATGACGATGAATACTGTGAAGTAACACCAGAAAGCATTCGTCTACGTAAACAAATTCTAAACAAAGCAGAACGTGAAAAAGCAGCGAAGAAACGCAAAGTTGCTGCTGAATAAAGACTATTTAAGAGATCGCATGAATCTATGCGGTCTCTTTTTTATGGAAAAATTTTGTCAACTACCAGTTTGCTTATAATAAGGAGAAATAATTATTTTATCCTTAATTAGCCGTTATCAGTAAATAACAACTCTTATTTTAAAATTATTTTTAAAAATTTGGATTAGAATTTTTGAGAATTATCGTTTATGTTTGATTTGTGTTGATGAGGGATCGGTGCTTGATTGGGTGATTGAGGATAAGACTGCTGTTTTGCGTGACTGATAACACGCACTTTGAATAAATAGAATCAAATGGAAAAGGAGGAGTTTTAATGGATGAGTATGGCTTGAGCTGCAAACAGATTTTTTCGTTAAAGCGTAAAACACTAGAAAAACGCATTAGCAATTTCTATAACGAAACGAATGACAGCGACAGCGCGATCAGACTTTTGGTAGCGCTTCAA
>NZ_BJED01000021.1 GCF_005405485.1 Enterococcus hulanensis
CAGTCGTTAAACTGTTAAGCTCAATTTGTTAATTGACTTGCTAGCATATTGCTTGCTATGTTGTTTGTTTCTATTAAATAGAAACGCCCTACACATTTGGTTTGTTTTATTCGTTCAGTTTTCAAAGGTCTACATGGTTTGTTGCTTTGTTTCAGCAACTTTTATATCTTAACAGGTTACTGAGTGATTGTCAACAATAATTTTCATTCGATTATGAAAATTATTTGAAACTCAATTGACAACTTTGAAATAATATCATCTAGGAAATAGCTTGTCCACAAGTATTTCTTATTGTTGTATCAACTTGTTTCAGCAACGTTATTGATAATATCATATTGAAAAAGAATGTCAAATGTTTTTCAGTTTTTTTCATTTAAATTTCAGCGAAACAGAAAATGGACTAGCAAATCGCTAGTCCATCATAACTTCTACTCCATAATGATCGCTAATTATACACTCATTTTTGCCATTAAAAACGATTTGATAGCTTACAACATTAAAATCTTGAGAAGTAAAGATGTAATCAATTCGGAGTTTCTCAGCATTTTCTGACCAACCATCAATTGCTTCTTCTACTGTATATTCATCAAATTTACTTTTTGCAGCAATAAAAGCATCTTGCAACTTCAATGAACTCCCTTTGACCATGGCATAACCTTCACCATTTATTTTTGCGTCATTATTAAAATCACCCATAATAATAAGAGATCCCTGTTTTTCTGACAATACTTTCTCTAATGCACCCCACTCAAATGCAAAAGCTGTTTTATCATTCTGCCACCAAGAGAAATGACCATTAGCGACTATTATTTCCTGTCCGTCAATTATAGTCTCTCCAATCACTGCTCTTCGCGTATGATAATCTGTCGGATCAGAACTTTCAGAGATTAAGTAATTCTCTGCTTTCATTGGCGTCCTCGACAACAAGCCAGTGCCCTCATGATAGATATCGTAGCCAACATGATTATAGCTCCAACTCCAATAATAGTAACAACCTAAGCTTTTTAATTTTTCAACCAAACAAAACAAGAAATTGTCTTGATGAACTGTTTGTTGTTTCGATGTCGGTTGAAAATACTTATCCAGTTTTGCTAACGGGCTAGTCATAAGTTGGTTTACTTCTTGCAAACCAATAAAATCGTATTCTTCCTTAGCGATTTGGTTAGCCAAAGTTTCTAATTGCTTTTGATCGTCCGCTTCCATCCAACTATGAGTGTTTAGAGTTAATACTTTGATTGTTTTCGCCCCACTTTAGTAATCAATTGACCCAATCGTTTCCCCACGAGAAACAAGTCCTGTTTTATCATAATGGTAATTCTCGATCTTGTCACCATTTGTAAACACTACAATCATCGTAGTCAATTTTCCAGCTTCTTGAATCATTGCTAAATCAGCAGTTGCAACAATTTTACCTGCCTTTACTTTTTCACCTTCATGAACTTTGATTTCAAATGCATCGCCGCCTAAGTTAACCGTGTCGATCCCCATATGAAGCAACACTTCGATTTCATCTTCTGTTTTGATACCAATAGCGTGTTTTGTCGGAAAGACGGAAACAATAGTACCCGAAACTGGACTTGCTACCTCTCCATTTTCTGGTATCACCGCAAAGCCTTCACCCATCATTTTCTGTGAGAAAACTTCATCCTGCACTTGATCAATTGGGATAAGTTCTCCGTTCGCTGGTGCAACAAAATCAGCATGTAGTCCTTTAAAGGCTGTAGTGGTTTTTTTAGATTCGAGAGAACTTTCTTGGAAATCACTCGCAGGAATTTGTACGCCTGAATCTAACAAATCCTGAATATCAGATTTAAGGATATCTGCCTTCGGACCATAAACAGCTTGCACGCCATTATCCTTAACCAAAAGCCCCATTGCACCAGCTTTTTTCCAATCTTCTTCACCGCCGACAATATTCCTATCTGCAACTGTTACTCGTAATCGAGTCATACATGCGTCAACATCAGTAATGTTTTGCGGACCACCTAATAAGTTAATGATCTTTACAATTTGTGAATCTGCCGTTACTGAGCCATCCTTTGTTCCACTAGCGGCTTCTTCAGTATCAACTTCATAATTCCCATTTCTTCCTGGGGTTGCGTAATTGAATTTCTTGATCATGAAATTAGCAAAGAAATAAGTGAACACTCCAAACGCGATACTTGTTAAAACAAAATTAAGTAAGTCATTGCCTAATCCTGCTCTTAATGCCATAGGTACCCTAGTCAACAGTTCAATATTCCCAAATGAATGAACTCGTAAATTGATTAAGTCAGCCATAGCGAAAGCAGCCCCTTGAATTACTGCATAGCAAGCATATAGCGGTACCGCAACAAACATAAACATAAACTCTAAAGGTTCCGTTACTCCTGTGAGGAATACCGCTACTGCTGCAGAAAGGAACATGGATTTATATTTTTTCTTTTTATCAGGATCGACGTTGCGGTACATTGCTAAAGTCAACCCCATCAAAATACCAGACGAACCAATCATTTGTCCGACTTTAAAACGCGCCGGTGTCCATTGAGTTAACACATGTTGATATTGAGACATGTCGCCGCCATTTTTTAAATTAACTAAGTCAGTTGCCCATGCCAACCATAACGGATCTTGACCGAATACTTGACTTCCTGCTTGTGCCCCAGTCAAAATATCATAAGTTCCGCCCAATTGCGTATAGTTCATTGGAATTGTCAGCATGTGATGCAGCCCGAACGGTAAAAGTAATCGTTCTAGTGTTCCATATAAAAATGGAGCCAATACTGGTGCAGTATCTTGAGAATTCGCGATCCATTTACCAAAATCGTTGATTCCTGTTTGGATAACTGGCCAAATTAAGGCTAATACCAAAGCTACAATAACTGAACGTAAAATTACTACAAAAGGAACAAATCGTTTTCCATTAAAAAAGGTCAACACTTCTGGCAGCTTCCGGAAATTGTAGTATTTATTGTAAGCCGTCGCTCCCACGAAACCCGCGATGATCCCAACAAATACTCCCATATTCAATGCCGGAGCTTCTAACACACTCGTAAAATATCCATTGACCATAATTTTTTGACCGAATAGTGTATGAGTCATCGCATTTGGATCAGCTAACATTTCTGAAGTAATACCAAAGATCGAGCCTGTGATTCGATTAATCAAAATGAATGATAGCCCTGCTGCAAATGCACCACCCGCTCGTTCTTTCGCCCAACTTCCACCAATTGCCAATGCAAAAAGTAAATGCAAATTACCAATAATAGCCCAACCAATATTTTCAACAACGCCACCTGTAGTGACTAACCACCCTAGATTTTCGTTAATCAATGGTAAAGACTTTCCGATGCTGATCATCAAACCTGCTGCCGGCATTACTGCAATTACCACCATCAGCGCCTTCCCGAACTTTTGCCAAAACTCAAAACTAAAAATCTTTTTGATTCCTTTCATGTTTGTTCCTCCTAATTTTTGATGCGAAGATTTTACGCAATCGGTTTCGCTGATTTGCATTATATACTCATTTTTTTATTTTGTAAACTCTTTCAAGTGTTTTGTTTTAAAAATCATTATTTCTTCTATGTAGACTTAACTATAAAAACTTTCCCTTAAATGCTTGACTTACGCAATCGGTTGCGTATATGATAGTGCTAAGAAAACATAAGGAGGACTATCATGAAAAATGTTCAACGTCTTTTTGAAATCGACCCTTGGAAAATTCGAACTACTAAATTAGATAAAGAAAACCGGCGGCTTCAGGAATCTTTGACTAGTATAGGAAATGGTTATATGGGAATGCGTGGTAATTTTGAGGAAAGCTATAGCGGCGATCGCCATCAGGGTACTTACCTTGCCGGAATTTGGTATCCTGATAAAACTCGTGTCGGCTGGTGGAAGAATGGTTATCCTGAGTATTTCGGTAAAGTCATCAATGCGCTTGATTTTATTCAAATGAAATTATTTGTAAATGATCATGAGATTGATCTAGCAGTCACTGAGTATGAAGATTTTGATTTAGAATTAAATATGGAAAACGGGGTCCTTACCCGCTCCTTTACCGTGACAATCGACGATACAAAAGTTCGTTTTACTTTTGAACGCTTTTTAAGTGTTGTAAAACAGGAGCTTGCTGTCATTCGACTTACTGCTGAAAGTTTAGTTGGCGATGCAGAATTAAAAGTCGTATCTAAATTAGATAATAACGTACAGAATGAAGACAGCAATTATGAAGAAATGTTCTGGTTAGAAAAAGATCGCGGACACCGAGAAGACATTAGCTTCTTAACAACTCAGACTATCCCAAATAATTTTGGAATCGAACAGTTTTCGGTGACTGGCGCAATGAAACATATCAGTTCTACAATCGGACTGCAACAAGATGATACTCTAGAAGTTGCTGAAACATTCTCTTATAACTTAAAAGTCAATCAATCAGTTCAATTAGAAAAACGAGTAGTTATATTAACTAGTCGCGATGTCCCAGAATCCGAGCAAAGCGAAAAGGCTGTCGCATTACTGTCGAAATACAATGATTCCTTCGAAGATCTGTTGGCTGAACAAAATGCAGCTTGGGCAAATCGTTGGGCTTTAGCGGATGTTTTGATTGATGGAGATGACGAGGCGCAGCAGGGTATTCGCTTCAACATCTTCCAACTCTTTTCAACTTATTATGGTGAAGATGAGCGTCTGAATATTGGACCAAAAGGTTTCACTGGTGAAAAATATGGCGGTGCGACTTATTGGGATACAGAAGCCTATGCTGTCCCAATGTACTTAGGAATCTCTGATCCAGAAGTAACTAAAAACTTATTGAAATATCGCCACAATCAATTACCGCAGGCACAGCACAATGCTCGCCAGCAAGGTTTACAAGGCGCCTTATATCCGATGGTTACCTTTACCGGTGTCGAATGCCACAATGAATGGGAAATCACCTTCGAGGAAATTCACCGAAATGGCGCGATTGCTCATGCAATTTATAACTACACGACCTATACCGGTGATGACAGCTATATAAAGAATGAAGGCTTGGAAGTTCTGACTGAGATTGCTCGTTTCTGGGCTGACCGGGTACATTATTCAAAACGCCAGCAAAAATATATGATTCATGGTGTGACCGGACCTAATGAGTATGAGAATAATATCAATAACAACTGGTATACTAACTATTTAGCAACTTGGGTATTATCATATACATTAGAAAATTATCAAAAATATCAAGACCAAGCGACCGTTTCAATATCTTCAGAGGAACAGGCCAAGTGGCAAGATATTATTGAGCATATGTACTTTCCTGCAGATGAAGAGTTAGGCATTTTCGTTCAACATGATACTTTCTTAGATAAAGATTTAATGTCGGCTGCTGACTTAGCTCCGGAAGATCGCCCGTTAAACCAAAACTGGTCTTGGGACAAAATCCTGCGTTCTTGTTTCATTAAACAGGCAGATGTTTTGCAAGGAATTTACTTCTTCGGAGATCAATTCACTAAAGAAGAGAAACGTAAAAATTTCGAGTTTTACGAACCAATGACTGTTCATGAGTCTTCACTGTCTGCTTCAATCCATGCTATTTTAGCGGCAGAGCTTGGTTTAATCGACAAATCTATGGAAATGTATCAACGAACGGCTCGGTTAGATTTAGACAACTATAACAATGACACTGACGATGGTTTGCATATTACTTCAATGACCGGCAGTTGGTTAGCTATTGTCCAAGGCTTTGCACAAATGAAAACAACAAGCGGCCAATTAAGCTTTGCGCCGTTACTGCCAAAAGAATGGAATCACTATTCTTTCCATATTAATTACCGTGGACGCTTGTTAGCAATTTCAGTAAATCAAAAAGAAGTGCAAATTGACTTGAAAGATGGACCTGCCTTAGCTATGATGCTTTATGGAAAGGAAATTTCTTTGAGCGATTCAATGACAGTTCCACTGGAACAGGAGGAATCAAATGTTTAAAGGCGTTTTGTTTGATTTAGATGGTGTCATCACTGATACTGCTGAATATCATTACTTGGCATGGAAAAAATTAGCTGATGATCTTGATATTTCAATTGATCGGCAGTTTAATGAAAAATTGAAGGGCGTTAGCCGCGAAGATTCTTTACGGCTGATCCTCGAACATGGTGGTCGTGAAAAAGACTTTTCCGAAACTGAGTTCAATCAATTAGCAAAATCAAAAAATGACAATTATGTAGAAATGATTCAAGCTGTTTCGCCAAAAGATGTCTACCCTGGTATTTTAGAATTGCTGAAAGCATTGAAAAATGCTGACATCAAAATTTCTTTAGCGTCAGCAAGTAAAAACGGTCCTTTTTTATTAAAACAGATGGAATTGACCGAGTATTTCGATGGTATCGCTGATCCGGCAGCCGTACGTGCTGGAAAACCTGCTCCTGATATTTTTATTCTAGCTGCTGAAGTGGTGGGACTAGCTCCTAACGAATGCATTGGGATTGAGGATGCTCAAGCAGGAATCACCGCCATCAAAGCAAGCGGCGCATTACCTGTTGGTGTGGGAAGCGCGAAGCAATTAGGTGATGATATTGCTATCGTCGCTTCGACTGCTGAACTTACCTTAAATTTTTTAGAAAAACAATGGAGTAACTAATATTACAGAGAAAGGAGAGCGAAAATGGTATCTACAGTTAAAGACGTGGCTAAAAAAGCAAAAGTCTCTCCTTCTACTGTTTCCCGTGTGATTAACGATCATCCTAGTATTTCCGCTGAAACAAAACAGCGGGTTCGGAAGATCATGGATGAAATGGGATACTTTCCAAACGTCACTGCACGAAATCTTGGAAAACAGCGAGCAAATTCTTTTGGTGTCATTTTGCCACCTCTTGATTCTCGCGAACGCTTAGGCAATCCGCTTTATTTGGAATTACTAAACGCAGTGAACGAAACTGCTGCGGAATTTCAAATTACCACCGCTGTTGCCTCAGCTAATAATAGTAAGACCCTTTTGGAAAATGTAACTCGGATGCATCGGCAAAAACAAGTGGATGGCTTCATCTTAGCTTATTCAGAAAAGGATGACCCAGTTGCCGAATATCTTTATCAGAATCACGTCCCCTTTACCTTAATCGGACGTCCGCCTGAAAGAGAAGCTGACATTGTTTATGTCGATAACGATAATCAATTGCTCGGTAAACAAGCTACTGAGCATTTGATTGAGAAAGGACATAAAAATATCCTGTTCGTCTCAAATGTTAATCAAGAAGTCATTTTCTTTGAACGTTATTTTGGATATCAAGAGGCTATGATGTTAAAGGGCTATCCTACCCATTCACCTTTAACAATGCTGAAACCTGAAGACTACACGCAATTTCCTGAAGTAATCAAAGAAACTGGGGCAACTGCTCTGGTTGTGATCGATGATATTTTTGCCTTACGTATGATTCAATTAGCAACGCTGCACGGCTATAAGGTTCCCGATGATCTTTCGGTCATTAGCTTTAATAATTCAATTTTTGCAACGCTCGTCCACCCTTACTTGACGACGATTGACATTGATATTTCTGACCTTGGTCGTCTAGGGACACAGAAATTAATAGAACAAATTGAGCAAAAACAATCGAGTGGTGTTCAATTAGTCGTACCACATCATCTGATCCAAAGAGAAACTGTTCGTACGATTTAAGTTATCATTAAATACGACCTGTCCAACTTGTGACAGGTCGTTATTTTGTATATACTTGCGAAAAATCAGAAAGAAAGTGGTATAGATGGTTCTAATCTTAGGTCTACTCCTAGTGCTCTTTCTGTTCTATTGTCGTTACTCAACCTATCAATTGATCGAAAAGCACTTTCAAATTAATAAGGATGAACAACTGATTATTCAAACTGGTGAAAAGACAGGTTTAACGATCGCCCAAATTAGCGATAGCCACTTTTCACCATTTTATTCCCCTAAGCGATTTGATAAAATCATTAATAAACTGAACCAAGCAAAGCCTGATATTGTATTATTTACTGGTGATTTGATTGAAAATTATCGCTATTGGCAAACAAGAGACTGCAACGCCATCAGTCAGCAATTGGCAAAAATCCATGCACCTAAAGGAAAATTCGCGATCTTAGGTAATCATGATTACTGTTCCAACGGTCGCACAGCAGTTAGTCAAATACTAGCTGATGGAGGTTTTACTCTATTGAATAATCAAAGTACATTAGTGGATCAGATAAGCTTAACAGGAATCGACGATGGACAAGAAGGTCAGCCTGATTATAATACTCTTCCAAAAAAAGCAGACTTCTCTATCTTAATGATTCATGAACCCGATCAGGTCAGGCACTTACCTGAGCTTGATCAATTTGATCTGATTTTATCTGGACACAGCCATGGAGGACAAATCCGCTTTCCGCTCTTTCCTTATAAAAATTTTGGATCTAAACTTTATGATCAAGGAATTTACGAATTGACATCTAAAACTAGCCTAGTCGTCAACACTGGCTTAGGAACTACGGGACCTCCACTACGCTTTAGAGTGACCCCTGAAATTTTATATTTCCATCTATAGAAAAAGAGTTTGAACGTTCGCTTCTGAAGCAGAACGTTCAAACTCTTTTTATGCGTGAACTCTTTTCTTAATATATGGAACCATGATGGGAACTAACGAAACAAAAACGATCAAAAGCATGATTAATGAAAAATGTTCACTGACGATCGGGATATTTCCCAAGAAATAACCAGCTGCACTGACAACTGTTCCCCAAACAATCGCTCCAAAAATATTAAAGCTTGAAAAAATCCCCCAATTCATTTTACTGGAGCCGGCAATGAACGGAATGAACGTTCGAACAAACGGCATAAAACGCCCTAAGAAAATCGTCCACTTTCCACGCTCATTGAAGAAATTCTCCGCTTCACGTACTTTATCCTCTTTAATAAAACGTGAAATTGGACTATGATACAACGCTCGAACACCAATTGTATGACCAATCCAATAATTCATCATGTCACCTAAGATCGCCGCAATCACACAAACTCCAATTACATAAGGCAAGTGAAGAACATTCCCGCCTAAAGCCGTTAATGCCCCGGCTGCAAATAAAAATGAATCACCTGGCAAAAAGGGAAAAATGACTACTCCTGTTTCAATAAAAACAATTGCAAATAAAATCGGATAAATTCCCACGCCATATTGATGTACCAACGACACCATATGCGCATCAATATGTAAAATAAAATCAATCAAAGCCATCTACTCTAATACTCCTTCTGATAAGATTCCTTTCTTATCATACGACTTTTCGCAAAAAAAGAAAGAACGATCTGTCGTTCTATAGAAAAAATAAAATTTATTCGGAAAATGGTATAATAGAAAAAAAGATCAAAAGGAGTACTTTATGAGCGTACTTTCTCATATGAAAAGCATGCAGAAGGAAATGTCTGCAGCCGAAAAAAAAATTTACTGCTTCATTCGCGACAATAGTGAAAAAGCCGCCAGTATGACGGCTAATGAAATCGCAGAGGCCTCCGGAGCTAGTGCACCGACAGTCGTGCGATTCTCAAAAAAAATGGGTTTTAACAGTTTAACAGATTTCAAAATTGAACTATCTGCCGAAACAATGCAGCAGCGCAGTAATAATACCTACAGTGACGTTGATCACGACGAGTCATTCCACAGTTTAAAAAACAAATTAGCCGGCAACGCTCGTTATACAATTGATGAAACGACTGCCCTTTTCAATGAAGAAGAATTTCTCAAAGCCTGCAAACTGTTAGAAGAAAAAGAATTCTGCTATGTTTTAGGTATTGGTGCATCTAGTCTAGCTGCCACGGATATTGTTCAAAAGTGGAGCCGCTTAGGAAAAAATGTCATTAGCGAACCAGATTATAATACCATCTTACCGCAGTTGGTTTTGCATCAAAAAGAATCCGTCATTTGGTTAGTTTCTAATTCTGGCTTAACTTCTGAATTGATCGCGCTAGCCGAAACGGCAAAAGATTTAGGAATTCCAGTTATTACCTTAACTCAATTCGGACAAAACCCATTGGCAAAACTATCAGATGTCAGCTTGCAAACCTCTCGGCCTACAGAAGCAACGTATCGCAGTGCTGCGACAGATTCGATCTTGGCCCAATTCATTACGATCGATTTATTATTTTATGTCTATATCAGTCGTAATAAGGATAATGCTGAAAAAATTTATACAACGCGAGCGATCGTTCAAGAATACCGAAAAAAATACTTTTAAAAAGAGGAACTGAAAGATTTTATTTCTTTCAGCTCCTCTTTTGATTACTCTGCTAACCAAATAGACATTGTTACATCCGATCCTGTTTCAATCTTTTCCTTCTTCCTGATTGCCGCCTTGAGTGGGAGCAAGTAGGTATCTTGCTTAGTGTCAAACCAAATAGCCGTCTGCCATTCACTTTTACCAATTTTAGCCGTAACTTTCATTCTGCCCCAGCCCTCCTCTAATGACTTAAAATTATCTCGAATGGCTGCTGAAAGTTCTTTAGGGAGTGAGACCATTGTCCAACCGACCATCTCGGGCGATGAAGAATAATGATAAACTTTGGCTGAAAATTTATACTCCACCTCTTTATTATCCAACTTTTCCCCTCCTCATCCATGAGCTTTTCATAAATTGTATCACAGATGAACCAAGTAAAATCTCCAGTCTTTCATCTTGCATCAAGAAAAAAAAGAGCGGACCAAAGTGGCACCGCTCTTTTTCTTTATTATTTTGTTGTCGCTTTAAAAACTTCTTCAGAAGCGTTGACTGCTCCTGTTTTTTCAAGCACTTGTGTTTCCACATCGTTCATATTGGTGATTAACACCATCATCGACGTATCTTTTCCAGCTTCTTTAATTGCCGCTAAATCAACGTTTGCTACCTGTGTTTCTGGTGTAACATGTTGCCCTTCTGATACAAGCACCTCGAAAGGCTTGCCATCTAACTCCACCGTATTAATTCCCATATGAAGTAAAACTTCCAATCCACTGTCTGTTGTGATACCGATCGCGTGTTTTGTCGGGAAGATAGTTGAAACTTTGCCGGCTACAGGAGCGAAGATCGCACCGTCCGTGGGTTCAACAAAATAGCCTTCACCCATCATTTTTTCAGAGAAAACAGGATCTGCTGCTTCTTCTAATGGATGTACTGAACCTTTTGCTACAGCTGTAAAAATATTCGTCGCGTGTGAAGCTGCTGAAGTAGTCACTGTTTCAGTCGAATCAGCAGCCGTTATTTCTGCTAATTCTTGCTCTGCTAATTTATCTTTTGGAATACCAAAGAAGTAAGTTGCGATAAATCCGCCGATATATGCTGCTAACAGTCCAAGGACATATCCCCACCAACGACCGTTAGCAATCAAAGGGATCAAAGCTGCACCTGAAGGGCCAATCGCAATCGCTCCAACTCCACCGATAGCACCAATTACAGCACCACCAATACCGCCGCCAACACAGGCAGTAATAAATGGACGCCCTAATGGCAACGTTACTCCATAAATTAATGGTTCCCCAATTCCTAAGATTCCGACTGGTAACGCGCCTTTAATCATTTCCGTCAATTCTTTGTCTTTGCGTAATTTGATCCAAAGGGCAAAAGCAGCACCAACTTGCCCCGCACCAGCCATCGCCAAAATTGGTAACAATAACGTTTTGCCGGTTTCACCAATCATTTGAATATGAATCGGTGTCAAGATTTGATGCAGACCAAACATAACCATTGGTAAGAATAACGCACCTAAGACAAAACCAGAGAACGCCCCGCCAACTGACAATACCCAGTTGATTCCGCCTACCATACCATTAGAAATAAAACCTGCCATTGGCATGATCAAAAAGATTTCCAGTAACCCGATCACTAATAAGGAGAGCATCGGCGTAATGATAATATCCACTGCATCTGGAATGATTTGATGTAATTTCTTTTCAACGATCGATAATAGCCACACGGCGAAGATAACGCCAATGATCCCGCCTTGTCCAGCGGCTAACGCATCCCCAGTAAACAAGTTTTTAATCGGCGCTTCTGGATTCATACCCGTTAATAGAACAACCGCTCCGATAACACCGCCAAGAGTTGGGTTAGCACCAAAAACTTGTGCAGCATTCACACCTGTAAAGATGACCAAGTAACTAAACATCCCATTTTTCAAGATGTTCAAAATATCGACAAACTGTTGCCAGGTAGCGGCATCAATTGTACCTGCCGTAATCAAGTTTGCCATGACTGCCGCAACCCCTGCAATTAAGCCAGAACCTACAAAAGCCGGTATCATTGGTACGAAAATATTCGAAATATCCTTTAAGATTGCTTTGAATGGTGAACTTTTTTGTTTAGCTTTTTGAGCAGCTTTCATCTCGGCAGCTTTAGCATTGACTTTATCTTTACCAGAGCCATGAGGCAATTCTTCTCCTAAACCAACACCCGCAATGTCGACCATTTCTTTGGCAACTTTGTTTACTTTACCGGGTCCGATAATAACTTGCAATTGTTCGTCATCGACGACACCGAGTACACCCGGGATACTTTTTAATTTCGCCTGATCGACTTTACTATCATCACGAACACTCATCCGTACCCGCGTCCGACGCTTTGGACGTTCTCCATTCCTCCGGCACCATCATAAATCTCTTTAGCAATTTGATTTAAGGTTAATTCTTCTTTCGCCATTGTGCTTCCCTCCTAAATTGTCTTTTTAACAAATCCATCGGCTTGGATTAATTTTTCATTAGCTTCTTCTTTGCTGCTGTTCGTCAAAATCATCACGATTGCCAATTTAACATTTTGCTCAGCTGCTTCAAAATAATGGGCCGCAGTTTCATAATCAGCATCTGTTGCTTGCATGATAATGCGTTTTGCCCGTTCAACAAGTTTCTCATTGGTAGGTTTAACATCTACCATTAAATTATTGTAAACTTTCCCGATTCCGATCATGCTGATAGTAGAAATCATGTTCAAAATCAATTTTTGAGCTGTACCTGATTTCAAGCGGGTCGAGCCCGTTAAGAACTCCGGTCCGCAATCAACTTCGATCGGCAGTTCCGCATGCTTGCTGATTTCAGCATCTTTGTTGCATGAGATCGTCCCAGTTGCGGCACCGATTGAACGAGCGTAATCTAATCCGCCGATTACATAAGGCGTACGTCCGCTCGCTGCGATTCCGATGACCATATCATTTTCAGTTAATTTTAAATCTTTCAAATCCTGAGCACCTAGTTCTGCATCATCTTCCGCACCTTCTACTGCCACGGTCATTGCTTGTTCGCCGCCTGCGATCAAACCGACTACCATCTCCGGCTCCACACCAAAAGTTGGCACACATTCTGCTGCGTCCAAAACACCTAAGCGGCCACTTGTCCCAGCACCCATATAAATCAATCGACCGTCTTTTTTGAACGCGGCAATCGTAGCTTCAACGACTTTTTCAATTTGCGGTAATTGTTCTGCTACTGCATCCGGCACATTATGATCTTCCTGATTCATTAGTTTCACAGCTTCCGCTACACTCATTTCATCTAAACCAAAAGTTGTTTCATTCCGTCGTTCTGTTGTTAAATTTTCTAAATTGACCATTATTTTTCCACACTCTCTAAACTAAATTTCTGTCCTGCTCTAATATGCTGGATCAACGCTTGATCCTTTTCGATTACCTGTCCGACAACATTGACTTTTTCATCGGCTGGTAGATTTCGCTTAATTACTTGAATCTCACCCATATAACGCAAATAATTCATGTTGTCGATCGTTACAGCACCAACGTTCCGATCTTTTGCCGGTAAAGGCACGACATTGGGGATTTTTTTGAAACGTGCTTCCGCACTGCGAATCACATCGCGCGCTTCATCTTGACGATTGATATGATCGCCTAAAACATACTTGATTTGCTTGTCAAAAGCTTCTACCCTCAGTTTTAACGTTTCTTCTTTAATATAGAAAGAAAATTGCTCTAACACTTCTTTTGATAAGCCGCTATCACCGATATAAACTTTATCCGTATCAGCCAGTAAATCTAAGGCCGCTGCCAAAGGATGGGTGCCACGATGCTCCTCTAACGTAGGTAATCCCTTAAATAAAGGTCCGCGCAGTTTTTCATCTCCCGGAACAAATCCCTGGATCGTAAAACCATATGACTTCAGCCATAAATTTTTCTCGTGATACCACTTTTTATCTAAAGCGGTTTCAGGTCTTGGATAATAATTGTGCCAAGCTTCTAAATGCTTGAAGTTCGCATCTGCTTTCTGCAGTTCTTGAATATCCATTTCTGTAATCGTTGAAGCGTTCAAAGCAATCGGCATTTCTCGGGATAGTTTTGCAATCTGCTGATTACTAATGTGATAATCCATTCGTAACCCAGTCACTCCAACCTCGAGAAGCTCATCCACTCGATCAAAAGAAAAGCCGGCGCGTTCTAATGCTTCGCCTGAAATATCAACCATCAGCTCTAAATGACATTTTTTTGCAACAGAGCCAAGATCAGTCAAGCGCTTACGATACTGATCTACATCATCTTCTGGTATATGCAAGGAAGTAAAGATACCAGAAAAACCATGTTGCGACATTTCTTCTATATAACTTTTTCTTTCGTTAGTTAAACCTTCATTTAAAAAAATTGAAAATCCAAACATGCTCTTCCTCCTTCCACGAATTAAAAAATACTTTCATTCTTATTTGTGTACTGTTCCATTGTCTTTTTCTGGGGCAAGCAGTCCTAAATTACGAATCTGCAAAAAACAAGGAGTAAAGCTATCAATGAAAACCATTTCATCTTTACGAGATGATTATAAACGCTGAAGAACAAAATTGCAACATTATTTCATATATTTTTATCTATATATGAAATATCATTTCTTCCATGAGCAGGTAAGCCGTGTTTTTACTGGTTTTTATGTATACTGTTTAATGGAACTTGAAAGGGGAATCGTCCATATGAAAATCGCAATTGCCGGAGCGGGTGCAATGGGAAGCCGCATCGGATTAATGCTTCATCTAGCGGGCAATGAAGTTATTCTGATCGATCGTTGGCCTGATCATATCAAAGCTATTCGTGAGAACGGTTTGATTGGAGAATTTGAAGACCGCGAGGTAGTCGCAAACTTGCCGATCTACTCGCCAGAAGAGATCGTGGAGGATCATGCTAACGTTGATTTAGTCGTTGCGTTGACCAAGTCTATGCAACTTGAAGCAATGTTTCAGGATATTAAACCCATCATCGGTGAAAAAACTTTTGTATTTTGTCTATTAAATGGATTGGGACATGAGGAAACTTTGTCAAAATTTGTCCCGAAAGAAAATATTATTTTTGGTACAACGACTTGGACTGCTAGTTTATCTGGACCTGGTCATGCAAAATTAGTCGGCACAGGCAGTATTGAAATGGAGAATTTAGATCCAAAAGGCAAAGAATTTACGCTACAAGTGCTAGAAGTCTTCCAAAAAGCTGGATTAAATCCCATCTACAGCAATAACGTAAGATACTCAATTTGGAAAAAGGCTTGTATTAATGGCACACTGAATGGTTTATGTACGATCTTAGATTGTAACATCGCTGATTTTGGGTCTTTGAATGTAGCCAGAAATCTGATTGAGACTATCGTTGGAGAATTTGCCTCAGTTGCTAAAGTAGAAGGAATTGAACTTGATCAATCTCAAGTAATTCAAGCAATAGAGGCTACTTACGATGTTAAGACACAAGGGTTGCATTTTCCTTCCATGTATCAAGACTTGATTCGCAATCATCGAAAAACCGAGATCGACTATATCAACGGAGCCGTGTGGCAAAAAGGAAAGAATTATCAAATTGCTACACCATATTGTGCTTTCTTAACTCAATTAATCCACGGAAAAGAAGAACTATTAAATGCAAAATAAAAAAAGCGCATAGTCGCTTTTCAGACTGTAGACAAAAGAATCCCAAACTCGTAATTTGAGTTTGGGATGTCTTTTTATCTGATTCGTTTCTTTATTTAAGGATAAAGGTTTTACTTTCTTCCAATAAAGAATGAAACCACTGCAACAACAATCACAGCACCAATAATAGAAGGAACTAATGCCATACCTGCTAAGCTAGGGCCCCATGAGCCAAGTAACGCTTGACCAATTGCAGAACCAACTAAACCAGCAACAATGTTTGCAATCCAGCCCATTGATCCACCTTTGTTAGTGATCGCACCTGCGATTACACCGATCAACGCACCGATGATTAAAGTCCATAACCAACTCATTCTATTCTCCCTCTTTCTATATAAAATAATTACATTATCATGTTACAAATATTCTTCCTTTTTTCCTATTATTCTGCTTAATTATTGTCAATAAGTCCTGATCATTCAGACAAAAAACACTGTTACATAAGCATTTACAGTTGATATTAAGAGGACTTCAAAAATTTCTCGGATAAGGAAATTTATGAAGTTAAAAAAACACTATTTTACTAGCAAAAAAATACTTTCACCATATATGATTAATGAATTTTGTTTTTTACTCTTTTTTGTCATTAAACAAGAAAAACATACTTTAAAATAACAAAGGCTAATTAATTCTAGACTTTTAATGAAAACTAAATGAAAAGTTTTTCACGATAATTGAATTGTCAGAACATTCTGCTATTATTGACGAATAATTATCAGAATATTTCAAATCTACAAATTATTCGCTCAATTTAGAAACGAGGCAGTTCTATGGAAAATAAATTACAAAAACAAATGACTTCACGCCACATTATGATGTTGGCGCTTGGAGGTGCAATCGGTGCTGGCCTATTCAAAGGAAGCGGTGAAGCAATCGGCATTGCTGGACCTTCTGTTATCCTCGCCTTTTTGCTTGGCGGATTGGTTCTTTTCATCGTGATGAATGGTTTGGGCCGCTTAGTTTTAAACAGCGACAATGTTCAAGGTCTATCTGGAATCATCAAACCATTTCTTGGCGAACGTACTGCAGACTTTATTGACTGGTTGTACTGGTCATTATGGATGGTAAACATTATCGCCGAAGCCGTGGCTGCTGCCAGCTTCTTACAATTATGGTTCCCCCATGTCCCTTCTTGGATCTTTGTTTTGATCCTAGCAGTATTAACCACTCTCATTAATCTGTATTCAGTTCGTTTGTTCGCTGAGACAGAGTATTGGCTGGCATTTATCAAAATCGCAGTCATTATTATCCTGATCGTCTTTAGCGCTTATCTTGTTGGACATGAAATTTTTAACATTGGGTGGATAGATACGATCGCTCGTATGAATAGCCATGGCGGTTTTACTCCCCACGGTCTGCAAGGTCTGGTGAATTCTCTTTTAGTCGTGATTTATTCCTACGGCGGATCAGAATTGATCGCTATTACAGTTAGTGAAACAGAAGATCCTAAAACCGCGATTCCTAAAGCAATCAAAGGTGTTATGGGAAGAATCATCTCATTTTATATCGTGCCAATGATCCTGCTTTTGATTATTTATCGCTGGGATACTTTAGCTGCAACAACAGCCAGTCCATTTGTAATGGTCTTTCAAAAAATGCACATTCCTTTTGCTACTGATATTGTGAATTTCGTTATTGTATTGGCGCTATTTTCTTCTATTAACTCGGGAGTCTATGCATCCTCTAGAACGCTATACTTCCGAGTAAAAGAGAATACTGGCTTCACTGCTAAACTTGCTGTGTTGAACAAACATCAGGTTCCGCAACGAGCAGTCTTGTTTTGTACCGGCACGCTTTATCTTGGTGTCATTTTGTCTTACTTTCTAGGAAACAAACTATTTAATTACTTAGTCGGTTCGTTGTCATACTCAGTATTATTAACATGGTTATTGATCAGTGTAGCAGCATTTGTTTTAGCTATGAAGAAAGGAACGAAGGTGGAGCGATTCTTCAGCGGATTAGTAATTCTAGTACTAGGGTTGATTTTTGTCGGAATCCTCATGAATAACCCGATTGGTGTAACACTTTTCACTGCATGTATTTATTTAGTTATTCTCTTCAGCTATCGTAAGAAACAAACCGATACAGTTTCAGAACAACTTTAAAATCAAGGTCGAATCACAAAATAGGTTGATTCGATCTTTTTTTTATTGCTTTTTTCGGAAATGGAAAGCCTACTTTACATGATCGGATTTATCCTTTATACTGTATATGTAAAGCATGCTTTCCGTAAGGAGGTCCCAAATGAAAAATCGTTTAGAAGAAATTCGCAAAGAAAGAGGCATCAAACAAGAAGATTTGGCGACTGCCTTAGAAGTATCGCGACAAACAATTGGTTCTCTGGAAAATGATCGTTACAACCCGTCTATTGTGCTAGCTTTTAAAATTGCCAAGTATTTTGATATGACGATCGAGGAAATTTTTATTTACGAGGAGGATTAAAAATGAAAAAAACAAAAGAGCTGCTTATTGCCATATTAGGTTTGATATTAGTACTCATAGGATTTTACTTAATAAAAGCGATTGATGATCCACAAAACATCATGAGAACACTGCCCTACCTTTGCATCGGTCTAGGATGCGGGTTATTTGGAAATGGTTTTGGTGAATATGTCAGTAAAAAATCGATTGAAAACAATCCTAAATTAGTTAAACAAATTGAAATTGACACAAAAGATGAACGAAACGTCATGATTGGAAATATGGCTAAAGCAAAAGGATTTGATATGATGCTGTATGTGTACTCCGCTTTACTGCTGACTTTTGCACTGATGGAAGTTTCTTTTAACGTCCTAATTCCTTTAGTCGTAGCTTACTTATTTATCGTCGGATACTCTATTTATCATCGTTCAAAAATTGAGAAGGCACTCTAAATTATCTTTGAAAAAAGAGCAGATCACTCTGCTCCTTTTTTTATTCAATTTTTTTATAATCAAAAAAGACGATCACATTGACCGTCTTCGTTTAAAAATTATTTTTCTTCGCTGCCCATAAATTTAGCAACAAAAGCTGCAATAATCGCACCCACTGTTGGTGCTAATAAGTAAACCCAGTAGTGAGATAATGCACTGCCGCCAGCAAAGAGCGCTGGTCCTAAGCTGCGGGCTGCATTTAATGAACCGCCTGTTAAGTTTAATGCTACGATAATCAAGAACGCCAACGAAATACCGATCGCTAGCGGAGCCATTTGCGCGTTACCAAATTTTTCACTGGTTACCATCAAAATGATGAATACGAATAAGAAAGTGATCAGTGTTTCGACACCAAATGCTTGAGCAGCACTGATTTTAGGGAAATCTGTTTGACCAAAGCCGTCGCTAGGTAATTTTAGCGCATGAACATAAATGTATATAATTGCTGAAGCTGCAATTGACCCTAGCGCTTGGGCGATAATATAAAAAATCCCATCTTTCACTGCTAACCGTTTGTTAATCATCATGGCAATAGAGACACCAGGATTGAAGTTGCCGCCAGAAATACCTCCTACCGCATAAGCCATGATCGTGATCGCTAAACCAAATGCTAAACCTATTGTTAACGTACCACCTTTAGCAACAACTACTGTACCAGTTCCTAAAAAAACAAGCATAAAGGTACCTAGAAATTCTGCCAAATATTTTTTCATTTTCATTGCACATCCTTTACAAAATAATTGAGTTTCCAGTTTAGTTAAATCTTTATTTTTTGTAAAGCAATACGCAATTGCTCTTATTTTCTTCTCTTTTTTATTAATTGATAGAAATATTTTCCCAAATAAAGAATGTTATCATAAAAATAAATTCTATTTTCATTTCATTACACTAAATAGTCAAAAGAAAAAATCCCTCAGTATTTTGAGGGATTTATAGGCTATACCAATTCAACTTCAACATCAATGTTTCCGCGAGTAGCTTTTGAATATGGGCAGAACTCATGAGCTTCTTCTACGATTTTTTGCGCTTCTTCTTTTTCTACACCTGGTAAAGAGGTTTCTAGGATCACTCCGATTTGATAGCCGCCATCTTCAAGCTGATACAAAGACACACGCGCTTTAACTTCCGCATCAGATTCTAAATTATGCTCTTTTAGCATATGATGTACCGCCCCATTAAAACATGATGCATAGCCTGCCGCAAATAATTGTTCAGGATTCGTTCCTTCCGCATGAATTGAAGGTGGTTCGATTTTCATTTTCATACTTCCATTCGGTGCTTGCACATCACCAGTTCGCCCACCGTGGTTGATCATAGCTGTCTCATACATTTTCTTCAAATTAAATCAGTCCTTTTCTTCTTCTTGATTAATAGTCTACGCGTTATCAATTAAGTATACAAAGATATTGCTCACGAATAAAAGCTAGCGTTCAGACAAAATCATTTTATCGTATGACTTTTAGCAACTTTGTGCAAACGATTACAAATGATTGTTTTTTTGCTATAATCTATTACGAAGGGGGGATTGTCTTTGAAAAAAATTTTTATGCTATGTTTAGTTGCATCTTTCTTATTAGCTGGATGTAATCAAGAATCGTCAAACGATTCACCAGACACATCAACAAGTAAATCAATCACCACAGAAAGTTCAGCAAATCCCAGCCAAAATTCGTCAAGTGCTCCTCAGACATCATCTTCGTCTGATGTTTCAACCAATCATTCTTCTACTGAGACAACAGCTTCGACTGCGCAACAAACAGCTGATACCGTATCAAGTAATGAATTTGGCGGTTATGCAACTTTCTATTTCAACGGTATGAATGTACCCGACTCGATAAATATTAATACAAATACTAATCAAATTACCTTTAATGCTGATACTCACAGTGAAGCTATTTATACTCTCACGATGCAAAATCTGCCTGCCAAAACCATTCGTGTCTTTTCAGCTAACACGAATGAGATCCGAATGGTTAAAGTAAGTACTACACTCACTGTTGGCGAACAAATTTCTGGTGCCATAAATTCAAATAATCAATCTGGAGATTTATACCTGTTCCACAATAAACAAGGTGGCCTGTCTTTAGCAACACCGAATTACGCTGGAAATGTTCCTGAGGATCAAACCGATGTCATGATTGAAGTTTTGCAATAAAAAAAATATGTATTATCCGAGCAAGATTTAGTTGCTCGGTTTTTTTCGTTTAAAAGCTACACAAAAAAACAGAGATCTGAAAACAGATCTCTGTTGGAATAATCAAAAGTGATTATTTTAATGTTACAGATGCGCCAACTTCTTCTAAAGCAGCTTTAAGTGCTTCAGCATCTTCTTTAGATACATCTTCTTTAACTGGTGCAGGAGCGCCATCAACTACAGCTTTAGCTTCTTTCAAGCCTAAGCCAGTTGCTTCACGAACTGCTTTGATAACTTTAACTTTTTGGTCGCCGACAGCTGTTAATTCAACTGTAAATTCAGTTTGTTCTTCAGCAGCAGGACCTGCAACAGCGCCAGCAGCAGCTACAGGAGCAGCAGCAGTTACGCCAAATTCGTCTTCGATAGCTTTAACTAAGTCGTTTAATTCTAAGATTGTTGCGCCTTTAAGCTCTTCAACAATGTTTTCAATGTTCAATGCCATTTTAAATTTCCTCCGTTTAGGTAAGTTTTTTTTATTTTTTATATTTTATGCAGCGATTAAGCTACTTCTTCTTCTTTTTCTGCGACTGCTTTCACAGCGTAAGCCACGTTGCGGACTGGCGCTTGAAGAACAGATAATAGCATAGAAAGAAGTCCATCGCGGTTCGGTAGTTTTGCAAGAGCAGTAATTTCTTCGATAGAAGCTACTTTTCCTTCAATGATACCGCCTTTGATTTCTAGTTTTTCAGCTTTACTAGCGAATTCATCGATAATTTTAGCTGGGGCAACTACGTCCTCATTACTAAATGCAACAGCAGTAGGTCCTGAGAATACTTCTTCTAATCCGTTCAAACCAGCTTTTTCAGCTGCACGAACTAAGATAGAGTTTTTGATAACTTTCATTTCAACGTTGGCGTCGCGTAATTGTTTACGTAATTCAGTCACTTGTTCTACAGTTAAACCACGGTAATCGACGATAACAGCTGAAGCTGCGGCGTTGAATTTTTCAGTGACTTCATCAACGATAGCGGCTTTTTTAGCGATTGCTACTTCACTCATTATATATTTCACCTCCTGATTTTGATGGGGAGAGTTTCTTGTGATGGACACAAAAAAACTCCATGCCACCGTAGACATAGAGGGACTATTGAATGTTCTCAATAAACGTCCTCGGTAGGAAATTAAGACTCGCGTCACCTACTGTCTTCGGTACAGTTAATAAATTAACCTCGACTAACTTACCATAGATAAGCTAGCCGAGTCAAGTGCTTTTCTAAAATTAATTAGATAGCAGATTGTTCAACATGGATACCAGGTCCAAATGTTGTAGTCATTGAAATGTTTTTGATGTATTGACCTTTAGCAGTTGCAGGTTTTGCTTTTACTAAAGTTTCATTGATAGTGTTGAAGTTTTCAACCAATTTAGCATCGTCGAATGATACTTTACCGATTGGAACATGCACGTTACCAGCTTTGTCAACACGGTAAGTTACTTTACCAGCTTTAACTTCTTCAATAGCTTTAGTAACATCCATAGTTACAGTACCAGTTTTAGGGTTAGGCATTAAACCTTTTGGTCCAAGCACACGACCTAATTTACCTACTGTAGCCATCATGTCAGGTGTCGCTACAACAACGTCAAAGTCGAACCATCCACCTTGAATTTTTGCAACCATGTCGTCATCGCCAACGAAATCAGCGCCAGCAGCTTCTGCTTCTTTTGCTTTTTCGCCTTTAGCGAATACTAAAACAGTTTGAGTTTTACCAGTTCCGTTTGGAAGCACAACTGCTCCACGAATTTGTTGGTCTGCTTTTTTAGGGTCTACGTTCAATTTGTAAGCAACTTCAACCGTTGCGTCAAACTTCGCGAAGTTAATTTCTTTTGCTAGTGCTACTGCTTCCGCAACTGGGTAAGCTTTAGTAGTATCAACTTTTTTTAATGCATCTTGCATTTTTTTGCTCTTTTTAGCCATTTTGTTTCCTCCTTGATGTGGTTATAACGGTAGAACCTCCCACGTGTTCCGTATCTTTAGATAGGGAGCCAACTGAGAAGCTACTTTCTTGGGTTCATCGATAATAATAAAATTATTCGACAGTGATACCCATGCTTCGTGCAGTTCCTTCAACCATGCGCATTGCTGACTCAACGTTAGCAGCGTTTAGGTCTTGCATTTTCAACTCAGCGATTTCTTTTACTTGATCGCTAGTAACTTTAGCTACTTTGTTTTTGTTTGGTTCGCCTGAACCTTTTTCAACACCGGCAGCTTTTTTCAATAATACTGCAGCTGGTGGTGTTTTTGTGATGAATGTAAATGAACGGTCTTCATATACAGAGATCACAACTGGAATAATCAAACCTGCTTGATCAGCAGTACGGGCATTAAATTCTTTTGTGAAGCCCATGATGTTGATACCCGCTTGACCTAGCGCAGGACCTACTGGCGGAGCTGGTGTTGCTTTACCTGCAGGAATTTGCAATTTAACTAATTTTTCTACTTTTTTTGCCACGAGACATACCTCCTTGAGTCCGTGATGTGGTTAATGGAGATCAATATTTCTCCTCCCACTAAAACCGTGTGTACAAAGACACACTTTGGTATCATAGCAGATTATTTAGCCTAATGCAAGACAGTATTCTTAATGTTGAAATTTTTTGACAATAATAAAACGCTTCACAATCTCTTTAACTACTATGAGAATAACAAAATAAATTATTAATCTTACTATTTTCAGAAAGCGTATATGTTACACTATGGTCGACTTGATGAGGATTTTCATCGGATAAATTGGGGAGGTTTAAAATAATGGAAGTATTAAAATATCGAAGTGTTTTTGACATTATTGGTCCGGTAATGGTGGGCCCAAGCAGTTCACACACAGCTGGTGCTGCACGAATCGGAAAAGTTTGCCGCATGATCTTTGGGGAACGGCCTGATTCAGTAGAGTTTGATTTGTACGAATCATTTGCCAAAACATATCGCGGCCATGGAACGGATATTGCTTTAGTTGGCGGTATTTTAGGGATGGAACCAGATGATCCACGTTTATCCGATTCATTGAAAATTGCTCACGAACAAGGCATGGAAGTTCTCTTTGTGCCGAAAAAAGAGATCGCAGATCATCCAAACACTGTCACCTTACGCATGATCAAAGGCGACTTAGAAATGTCTATCACCGGCGTATCAATCGGCGGTGGAAATATCCAAATTACCGAGATGAATGGGTACAGCATTTCACTTGGTATGGGAAATCCAACATATATCATTATTAATAAAGACGTTCCTGGTCTGCTTTCGCGTGTTTCTACTATCTTTATGAAGCACGGTCTGAATATCGGCAAAGTAACCATGACTCGCAAAACCAGAGGTGAAAATGGGATCGTTCTTTTAGAAATCGATGATACACCAGATGATCCAGAAGGTTTAAGGCAAGAAATCAAACGTGAAGATGATGTCTTGAGCGTTACGTATTTTAAATAGCTCACTAAAAGATAACCATCATTTTATAAAAATGATTGCATTGATATGTATTATTTAATGAGGAGGAATTGTCATGTTTTACTCGATCCAAGAGCTTGTGGAACAAGCAAAGGATTATCCAACTGTCGGTGAATTGATGATTGCAACTGAAATGGAGTTGACTGACCGTACACGTGAAGAAATCATTGCGTTGATGGAACGCAATTTAGAAGTAATGGAAAGCTCAATCGAAGAAGGCATTCAAGGGGTAACTTCTGTAACAAAAATCACCGGCGGAGATGCCAAGCGCATGAATGATTATATCGAAAGCGGTAAATTCATGAGCGGTGAAACGATTTTAAAAGCCGTTCGTAACGGGATCGCTGTTAATGAAGTCAACGCGAAAATGGGATTAGTCTGTGCTACTCCTACTGCTGGCAGTGCTGGTGTCTTACCAGGTGTCCTAATGGCAGCTCGCGAGAAATTAGAATTAAGCCATGAAGAACAAATCGACTTTCTGTTTACTGCTGGTGCTTTTGGTTTAGTTATGGCAAACAATGCTTCAATCTCTGGTGCAGAGGGCGGCTGCCAAGCCGAGGTTGGTTCTGCCAGTGCAATGTCAGCCGCAGCTTTAGTTTCCGCAAACGGCGGCACACCAGAAATGGCCGCAAATGCTTTAGCGATTACTTTAAAAAATGTTATGGGACTGATTTGTGACCCTGTTGCTGGTCTGGTGGAAGTTCCTTGTGTGAAGCGTAACGCGATGGGCGCGTCTCAAGCATTTATTTCTGCGGACATGGCCTTAGCTGGGATTCGCAGTGTTATCCCGCCTGATGAAGTCGTGGAAGCAATGTACAAAGTCGGCCGCGCAATGCCGCAAATCTTCAAAGAAACTGCTGAAGGCGGTGTAGCTACTACACCAACTGGATTACGGTTACAACGCCAAGTCTTTGGCAAACCTGAAAAAGCAACTGTTTAAGCATGCTAAAAAGCAGCTGATTTTCGATCAGCTGCTTTTTACTATTTCATCAAGCCTTCGTGGATCTTATCAAGATTCCACTTCATCATTTTATAGTAACTATCCCCCGACTCGCCCTTTTTAGCTAACGAATCTGTATAAAGATCACTATAAATCGGTAAATCGACTTCTTTTGATAGACGTTCCATACTGCGTTTATCGACACTCGTTTCTACAAACAGCGAAGGAACCTTAGAATCTCGTACCTTCTCAACAATCTGCTTCATTTGATCCGGTGTTCCCTGACTTTCTGTATTGATCTCCCAGATATAAGCTGCCGTTAAATCATAAGCTTTAGAAAAATATTTAAAGGCTCCTTCACTAGTAACCAACAATTTTTTTTCACTTGGAATATCCGCGAATTCTTCTTTTGCGGATTTATCCAACTCTTCCAGCTTTTTGATATAGGCTTCTGCATTTTTCTTGTACTCAGCCTGATTGTCTGGATCTTTTTTACTTAAAACTGATTGAATCTGCTTAACATATAGAATACCGTTAGAAATATCCAGCCAAGCATGAGGGTCCTCTTGCTTGCTATTGCTAGTCAAATGAATAGGTTCAACCTCTTTACTCACCGCAAAATAATCTTTGTCTTCTTTTTTATTTGCTGTCTCCATTAATTTATTAAACCAGCCGTTCCCAGTTTCTAAATTCAAGCCATTATAGAAAACAACATCTGCTGCGCTAGCTTTCTTAGTATCTTCGGGCAACGGTTCATATTCATGGGGATCCGTCCCAACTGGAACAATACTATGGACACTCACCTTATTTTTTCCGACTTCTTTGACCATATCTGCAATGATAGAGTTAGTCGCGACCACCGCTAGTTTCTTTGAATCATTAGTAGTTGAACTCTCGTTGGTTTTTGTTCCACATCCAGCCAGAATTAATATACTAATAATTCCAGCAAAAATAATTTTTTTATGCTTCATACATTCGCTCCTTTCTTAATTGTTGAATCAATCCTTTGCTTGGAGAAAACAGAAAAGCCGCAATAAAAAACACTGCTGCCGTCATTACAATTGTCGCCCCCGAAGGAAGATTATAACTGTAACTGAAATACAACCCGATGATCGCACTTAAAACACCGAATAATGTTGACAAGCCCACCATTAATGAAAGCTTATTGGTTAACTGATAAGCAGTAGCCGCAGGTGTGATCAACATGGCGATAACTAAAATCGTCCCAACTGTTTGTAACGATGTCACTGCGACTAATGTCAGCAGAAACATCAGACCGTAATTGATCAAACTGATATTCCAACCATATGACTGCGCCATTGTGGGAGCAAAGGATGTTAATTTTAGTTGTTTGTAAAAAAGCAAAACAGCTAACAAAACAATCACCATTACGATCGCTGTTAGGTACATATCTGAATCTCGAACAGCTAGAACATTTCCAAAGAGAATATGGTAAAGATCCGTGGCGCTCCGAGCAAAAGAAATCAAGATAATCCCTAATGCAAAGAAGGAACTAAACACGATCCCGATTGCTGTATCGTTTTTGAGTCGACTATGTTTGCCAACAAATCCGATCAGCGCTGCAGAAAAGATTCCGAAAAAAGTTGCCCCGATAATGTAACTGCTGCCTAACATATAAGAGATCGCTACTCCCGGTAGGACTGCATGAGAGATGGCATCTCCCATCAATGACATTCCGCGTAAAATGATAAATGAACCAATAACTCCAGCCGATATTCCTACCATAATCGAAGTGATCAGAGCATTTTGTAAAAATTGATAATCAACCAATCCTTGAAAAAAATCATGTAGCAAAGTCGACACCTCCTACTCTCATTGTTTGTGCGATTTCGCTGCCATACGTTTTCTCCATATTTTTCGTCGTATACGTTTGAGCAACTGGTCCTGAAGCAATCAAGCCTTTGTTCAACAAGATCACTTCATCAAAATAATCAGTGACTTTATGAAGATCATGGTGAACGATCACGATAGACTTTCCTTCATCTCGCAATTCCTTTAACAGATCAATAATAATTTTTTCGCTGGTTGCATCGATTCCGGCGAAAGGTTCGTCCAATAAAATCCACTCTGCTTGCTGTGCTAATGCGCGTGCGATGAACACACGTTGCAGTTGACCGCCAGACAGTTCGCTAATTTGTCGACCTGAAAACTCCGATAGACCCACTTTTTCTAAGCATTCTGCCGCGAGCTTTTTCTCCTGCTTTCCTGGTCGTTGAAACATTCTCAAATGCGGATATGTCCCAAACAACACAACGCCGAGCACATCTATAGGAAAACTCAAATCAATATCCTGCCGTTGTTCGACGTAAGCGATTTTCTGCCGTTGCTTATTAATCGGCTCTTCACCATAAAAAATTTTTCCTGATTGTGTTTTTATTAATTGCAGAATCCCTTTCATCAAGGTGGACTTACCAGCACCGTTAGGACCAACGATACCAGTCAATTTCCCAGCGGATAGTTCCAAATTCACATGCTGTAATGCAATTTTTCCGCGATACGCAACTGATAAATTTTCTACACGAATCGTTTCCACAGCTATCCCTCTTTTCTATTTTAGGCTGCCCTAAATTACAAGTTAATAATAAACTAAAAAGAAAGCGTACGCAAGAAAAATGAGAAAAAAGCTTCACCAAGAAAAATATCTTCTTGGTGAAGCTTCTATTAGCTAAATATTTAGTCGTTTAATCTCGTGTTCTTAACTTCATCAATATTTTTTGTCCCTGCAAGTTGCATTGTAATGGAAAGTTCTTTGTTCAAATGATCAAAGACTGATTTCACACCTTCAGCACCACCAAGGTTCAAGCCATAAATAACTGGACGTCCGATTGCCACTAAGTCAGCGCCACTAGCTAAAGCTTTGAAAACATGTTCACCACGGCGAACACCGCTGTCAAAAACAATCGGTACACGTTTATTTACAACGCCGGCAATTAATGGCAAGACATCAAAGGATGCAGGTCCGCCATCTAGTTGACGACCACCATGATTTGAAATCCAGATACCATCTGCGCCTGCTGCAATCGCTACTTCGGCATCTTCAGGTGATTGAATTCCTTTGACAAAGACGGGTAAATTAGTTAAATCCTTGATTTTCTTGATATCTTCAGGGACTAAACCTTGTTTAGCCGCTGCGTAGATTTCTGCGATCCCTTTTCCTTCACCATCACCGCTGGCGCTTTTGGCACTGTAGGCTGCTAGGTTGGGCATTGGTAATGGAAATTGGAACTTATTAATGATATCTTCTTCTCGATAACCGCCAAGTGTTGAGTCAGCAGTCAGGATAATTGCCTTTGCTCCCGCTTTGACCGCCTTTTCTAAAATAAATTCATTAAATCCATCATCTTTACTCATATATAATTGGAAAAATTGAGGGGCATCGGGTGCCGCTGCGGCAGCATCTTCGATTGTTGTATTGGCATATGTGCTGATCGAAAAGATTGAACCAGCCGCTGCAACTCCTTTAGCCGTGTCAGCTTCACCTTTTTCATGAGCTAAACCTTGTGCTGCTGATGGTGCTTGGATGATCGGTGTAGCCAAGTCGATATCCCATAACTTTGTGCTTAAATCAGCGTGATCTATTCCACGTAATACACGAGGCATGATCGTTTTATTATTAAATGAAGAAGTGTTTTCCTTCATTGTCCATTCGTCCTCAGAGCCGCCGCGAATATAACCAAACGCACCTTTGTCCATGTGTTCTTTTACACGGCCTTCTAGTGAAGCGATATTTACGATTTCGATCGGATGTTCTTCGTTGCTTGCTTGATATGTCATAATAAAGCCTTCTTTCTTTTGAATACAAGAGTATATTAATACTCTTACAAAAAGTAAGCAAGGGAATCGTCTTCTCTTTCAGCCTAAAATTCCCTTCTTAGAGAAAAGAGCTTTAAAATTTTTTATTTCCACAAAAAGTTTGCAACAGCCTTATCTACCGCAGGATTTTCGTGTAATTGGCTGTGCTGAGCATTTGATCCGGTGAAAATTTGGTAATCGATCGGATTGCCATGAGTCTTCAATAATGAATAGGCCGCCAAGGCACTGGACAGCGGCACTGTTCCGTCTGTCATATCATTCTCATTCAATTTTCCTGCCAATAATAATACCGGTAATTTATTTGGCACATTGTTAATGCCATTACTGTAATCGACATAACGGCTCGCTTGCGTATTTGGACTGTTTTGCAGCAAATCGTCGATTGATTGATTATTCGCAGTATCATCGAAATCGTTAAATGGCGCGCCAATGGCAATAAAACTTTTAATTGCGGACGCATCATTGGGTTGCCCATATGTCGTCAAATAGCGTAACGAGCTGACGCCTCCCATTGAATGACCGACTAAATTCACTTGGTCCACACCTTGCTGCTTCAAATATTTCAAGACGTTATAGATCCATTCCGTCTGATTCCATTCATTGTCTTTGTTGGCAGCAAATAGCACTTGGATGCTGGGATTATCTTTTTCTTTGCTTAATTGGCCATCCACATTCAATGTGCCGTCTGCTTGGACAGTAATCAGCATTTCTTTTTTCGTTTTTCCTTCATTGGACAATCGTTGAATCATCCCGCCAAAAGAATTAATCGTGCCGCCATACCCATGAATAAAAACTGTTGGTACTGCACTTTTAGTTGAAACACTTTTTTCTTTTGATGTTGCTGTTGTTTGAGACTTTTCTGTTTTGTCTGTTTGCTTTGTTTCGCCTGAACTGCAACCTGCAAGGGCGAAAATCACCCCGATAGCCAATAAACTTAAGCATATTTTTTTCATGCCTTACAACCTCATTTCTATTTTTATAAAAAAATCAACAATAGTCATTTTGCTTTTATATCCTCTACTATAGGCACATAGGAGCGTCAACTCAACCTAAAGGAGATTAAATATTGAAAGTTTAGACACTCATTCCTATTACTATTTTGAAATACCTTCAATAGACAAAAAGAAAAACCGAGACAAATCGTCTCGGCTTGAACAGCTAATTAAATTTTATCGATTTGATCAAAGTCTAATTCAGTACTTGTTTCACGACCGAACATATCAATATTAGCTTTGATTTTGTCACGTTCTTCGTCGATTTCAGTGATAACACCTTCAAGTCCTGCAAAAGCACCTTCGATGATTTTTACTGTTTCGCCCACTTCAATTTCTAAGTCGTGTTGGCGAGTACTCATACCTAAAGAGCGTAAGATGTGGTTGATTTCCTCTGGCATCAATGGCGCTGGTTTGCTTCCGGCACCGTGTGAACCAACGAAGCCAGTTACACCTGGTGTATTACGAACAACATACCAAGAATCATCCGTCATGACCATTTCTACTAACACATACCCAGGGAAAGTCTTGTGGACGATTTCTTTTTCTTTACCGCCCTTAACTTCTGTTTCAGTTTCTTCCGGGACAACTACACGGAAAATATAGTCTTCCATCCGCATACTTTGTGCACGTGATTCTATGTTTGCTTTTACTTTGTTCTCATAGCCGGAATAGGTATGCAGCACATACCATTGTTTTTCAAAAGATTCCATTTTCGCCATCGGCTCCTCGTTCTAAAATAAAAAAACCTCAGTAGTACCAAGGCTTTTTCTCTCAAATAGTATAACATGCTTTTTTTGAATTGGCTACTAACGAATGATCAAATTGATCAATGCTTGAATCGCTGTATCCATGATGAAAAACATCAAAGCAAAAATGATTGCTGTTTCGATTACGACCAGCGAGTCATGGCGCAATTGTTTTTTTGAAGGCCATGAAACAAGTTTCATTTCTTCTCTGACACTGCGTAAAAAGTTCAACTGAATATCCCCCTAGTTTGTTAATTATTTTGTTTCTTTATGTATCGTGTACTGATTGCAATGTTTGCAAAACTTATTAATCTCTAAACGCTCGCCGCGTTTGCCTTCACTCACTGATTTCGTGTAGTTTCTAGAACCACAGACAGTGCAGGCCAGAGCCGCTTTTTTTGTTGCCATAGCGATCTACTCCTAATTCCTTTTGATATAATCATCCTTCTAAAGAAAAATGATTTGATTGTCGTTGCATAAAACTTCGGCAGTAACCAAACCATTAAAAAATCGATTGGCAACCTCAGAAAGTCACAGACTAACATTATCATCTATCCTTTTTCCTGTCAATCTTTCCTTGCAGCTGTAATTCTTTCTTTAGCACTCGTAAAGTCTATTTGAATTGTTTCTAAAATGAATTTCTTTATCTAGGAGAATATGATAATATGATGAAAGAATGAATAGCTTTATTGGAGGGTTATTGGATGTTATTAAAAAGTCTCGTTTATCCCAAAGAGAATTTGACGACGATCAATGAATCGACGACATTGCAAGAGGCGTTGGACATTTTAGAAGGCACGGGCTTTCGTTGTGTTCCGATCCTTGATGAAAGTGATCAGATTTTCCGAGGCAATATCTACAAAATGCACATTTACCGGCACAAAGCAAATGGCGGCGATATGGATCTGCCAGTTACTCATTTGCTAAAAAATGCAACGAAATTCATTTCATTAGACACTTCATTTTTTAAAATCTTTTTTACGATTAAAGAATTACCATACATCACTGTTTTAGATGAGGATCACCATTTTTATGGTATCTTAACCCACAGTACTTTATTAAATATGTTATCTCAATCTTGGAATATCCAAACTGGCAGCTATGTGATAACCGTTGTTTCTACTGGAAAACGCGGTGACTTAGCCGTTATGTCGAAGATCATTTCTAAATTCACCCCGATCGCAAGCTGCATCACCTTAGATGTCGGCCAAGATTTCAAAGGACGTCGGACCCTGTTCACTTTGCCTGCTGGCGTGGATGAAAATAAATTGAATCAAATCATCGATTATCTTGAGCGTAAACATTTTGAGATTCAAGAAGTAGAATCTTTATCGATGCAAGACTAATTTCTCAAGCAAAATGGCGATCCTAGAAAACTAGGACCGCCATTTTTTTATATTTGTTTTGCGAAATGCAATCGTTCATTTAAATAATACATGATTGGTGCTGAGATCGTCATAATGATTGCTTCACTCAATGCCGTCCAGCCATAAGTCGGCCAAAAAGGCAGTTGTGCTGTTAAATTCAGCATCAGCGCAATCAGAAACATACTTGCACTAAAGAAAACCACATTCAAGGCTAACCGAACCTTCGTATTCTTAACAATATTTTGTAAAACTGCCGTTAAGGATAATGCTAAGAGTGTCTGGCCTCCACCGAAAATGACATCTAGCCAACCCATGCCGAAGATCGCATTATATACAACGACTCCGCCAAAGATCCCCCATAGATATTTTCGATTAAATACGACCAAGTGATTCAAACTTTCTGAGATACGAAATTGGATCGCCCCTGAAGCCACCGGCGAAACTAAAATCGTCAGAGCCAAATAAAGCGCCATAATGATTCCGTTAGTCACCATGACATTGACTCGCTTTCTTTCTACCATATTCATAATTTTCCTTCTTTCTCCGAGTTTTTTTAAAGCGGGATGGTTGATGAACCGCTGTAAACCTTTTACAGCATACGTTTTTTCAGAATGTAAGTCAACTCCGGCTCTTTTTTGAAGTCTTCTAAAATTGAAATTTTTAAACCTCTAATGATACAATCAATTTGTAAGCAATTCTTTTAGCCAAAGAAAGGTGTTAACCATGATAGGTATCGACAATGAGTTGGAGCAATTGTATATACGAGCACAACATGATGGTGAAGCTGTCATCAAAGACCGTTGGACTTCTGGAAATTATGGCTGTTGCAGCACGCAGGCGCCACTAGTAGAAAAATATAAAATTGAAATTAATGAGAACAATTCCTTGTTTTACATTTGGGGAACCTTAGTCGTTACAACGAATCAGACAACTAAAACAACTACTGTAAACAATGAGTATCAGGCTTCAAATTACGACAAAAAAGTTATCGATTGGTTTATCCAGAAATCAAAAAAAGCATAACTCTTCCATGGTAACTCCTCCCTCTTCATATTGAAGGGGGATTTTTTCATTAGCGCGATTCGAAAAAATTTGATTCAATTTTCTACAGTTCCTTTCATTACTCTGTTATAATCAGTCTTTGAAAGGATCGAGGACATGAATTTTCATTATCATATTTTAATCAATCCCGCAGCCGGCAGCGGCAACGCGGCGAAAGCAGCAGAAAAAATCATCCAGTTACTTGATGACGGTGATTATACATACACTCCTTATTACACCGAGCAGCCTGGTGACGAAAGAGAGATCGTAGGGCGTCTAGTAGACTTACTCAGCCCTTGGTCAGAAACTTGCGAAAAGGACCATGTCGATAATTCGTTTCACCTGTTGGTAGTGATTGGCGGCGATGGAACGTTACACGAAGTTGTGAATCAAATTTATGCTTTGGATTATCAACTTCCGGTCAGCTATATCCCTGCTGGATCAGGAAATGATTTTGCCCGCGGCATTGGTCTGTCTCGTGAGCCAGAAAAAGCGTTTGAGCAAATCACCTCTGCATTGAAACCACAACCGATCAATGTTTTTCACTATGAGGAAAAAATCCGTGAAGAGCAAGGCGTCATTTTAAACAATGTCGGGATTGGTTTGGACGCACTGATCGTTGCTACAACAAATGCATCTACCTCAAAAAAAGTGTTGAATAAGTATCATTTAGGTTCAGCATCTTACGCAATATATTTGGTGAAGGCTATTTTTACTCAAAAAACTTTTCCAATTCTTGTTGAGCTAAATGGTCAAACATTGAGTTTTGAACGAACTTTCTTATGTACTACTACAAATATTCCTTATTTTGGCGGCGGCGTAGCAATTGCTCCAATGGCTGATCCGAAAAAAGATACGATTGATCTCGTCGTTGTAGAAAAACCAAATCTACCAGCCATCTTGCGTTTTCTAATCCAGCTTTTGCGAAAGAAACATACCGATAATAAACATTACAAGCATTTTACCAGCAGTAAAATACGGATCGTCTCCGTTGTCCCGCAGCATGGTCAAGCCGATGGTGAAAACATGGGAGAAAGATCTTTTGATATGAATTTCTCAACCGCTACACAATACATCTGGTATGCAGACAAAAGGACTGAAAAATAAATCCGCGGATTTATTTTTCAGTCCTTTTTTATTGTTACATAAACATTGCCGGTGTGATATTCTCCATGCCGATCATAGGATCAATCGTTTGCCCAGCAACCAATTTTGGCGTCAAAATAGTTGGTTCGTTCATCGCTGGTTTTTGTTTGTCTTCTGCGGCTTTAAAAGGTTCTACCTTTGGCGGTACCGGTACAACTTCTGTCCCCCTGGTGATTCGCTCGATTAAGGTCGTTTTGCGAACCGCTGATTCACGATTTACGCAAGCCTGAAAAGCTTCTTCCTCACCTAATAAAATCAGCAGCTCTCTGCTACGTGTCACAGCTGTATATAAAAGGTTCCGCTGAAGCATCCGAGAATACTGCTTGACCATCGGCAGGAGCACCATTTTAAACTCGCTTCCTTGCGCTTTATGGATCGAACAACAATAAGAAAGTTTGATCTTATTCCATTCCGAACGCTTATAACTGACCTCGTTGCTGTCAAACTGGATCACCAGTTCATCCACTTTATCTTCCGATTCTTTCGCAGGAATGATCCCAACAATCATTCCCATATCTCCATTGAAAACATTTAGTTCCGGATTATTGACTAATTGTAGAACTTTATCCCCAATACGATACACAACATCGTTCCACTGAACTTCTTTTTTCCGTCCATCGTTGGGATTAAAAATTTCCTGCATCATTTTATTGATGGCATCGATTCCGGCTGGACCACGATACATCGGTGCTAAAACTTGAACATCTTGAGCAGTGTAGCCTTTTTTCTTCGCCCGTTCCACAATCTGCTTCACGACTTCTTCCATTTGAAAAGCATGACAGGCAATAAATGAGCGATCCTGCTGATTCTTTCGAAAATCCTGCGGCAGTTTTCCGTCTTTGATTTCATGTGCTAACGGAATGATTGACGAACCATCGCCCTGACGATAAATATCGGTCAGCTCCATCTTTGGAATATCTTCGATTTGCAATAGATCATGAAAAACCTGCCCCGGTCCAACCGATGGCAATTGATCTTTATCCCCGACAAAAATCACCTGCATATTATTAGGAATCGCTTTTAGTAAGGTATTAGCCAACCAAGTATCCACCATGGACATCTCGTCAACGATCAATAAACCGCCATCTAATTCTTTCGCTTCGATATCTGGAGTGTCATCATTGGCATTCAATCCTAGTAATCGATGGATCGTGCTGGCAGGCAAATCGGTCGTCTCGTTCATCCGTTTTGCTGCCCGACCAGTTGGTGCTGCTAATAAAATGGGAAAAACCGCGTTCGTATACTCTTTTGGATCTAAAGACAAATCATTCAGCTCTGCGAATAATTTGACGATTCCATTAATGACAGTCGTCTTCCCCGTACCAGGTCCGCCAGTCAAAATAAATAAAGGCGAACGAATTGCCTCTTTGATTGCTTGATCTTGCGAATCGCCATATGTGATCTTCAATTGTTTCTCGATAATTCGCAGTTTTTTATCAATCGTTTCTTGCGGATAGTTGATCTCTTTTTTACGAGCCAGTAATCGTTCGATCGAAGAAGCGATCCCCCACTCACTATAAAACAATGTATTCTCATAGATTTTTGTCGCTTCTTGCTGAATTTTTTCCTCTTCAACTAATTGAATGATCATATTGGCGATTTGATCGGGAGCAATTTCAACAGGCCGCGTCGTTTCTAAAAGCTGCAAGACTTCTGTCAACAATTGTTGAGCTTCCACATAAGTGTCGCCGCTCTGATTCGCATCCTCATTAACTTGATGAAAGATCGCTGCTCGAATCCGCTGCGGACTGTCCGCGGCAATCCCCAGTTGTTCAGCTAAGCTATCCGCCTTTTTAAAGCCAATACCTTCAATATCTTCTACCAGCTGGTAAGGATTTTCCGCGATTACTTCCAATGCTTCATTTCGATAGGTTTGAAAAATCGCAAACGAAAGTTGACTTCCAAAACCATAACGACTCAAGCCGACGATGATTTGCTCCATCCCATGATTTTGTCGAATCGTCTCGACAATTACCTTCTGCTTTTTCACGTTTAGATTTGGAACCTTTGCCAATACCGCAGGATTTTCCATAATCTGATCGATGGCTTCCTCACCTAGAACTTCAATTATTTTCTCGGCAGTTATCTTTCCAATCCCGGGAAACTTTTCACTAGAAAGGTAATTAATCAAACCGTTTGCCGAAGTTGGATGCGCCTGTTCATAGCTTTCCACTAAAAATTGTTTGCCGTAGCGAGGGTGATCGACAAAATGTCCGAAGAAGCGATAGTCTTCATCTTCTTGCATATCGCCAAAACTTCCCGTAACAACAATCTCCTGTTCCAGATAATCACTATTTGTATCCGTGACCTTGATCAGTAAGACTTTATAAAAATTGCTGGGATTTTGAAAAAAGATTACTTTTAATGTTCCCACGATGTATAACTGTTCTTCCGACATTTCGCTCCTCCTTTCGATTAGAGTAATGAATCTGGCTTTGATCCTGTACCTTCTAGAAAACTAACATCATTCCATTGAATCATTCGATACGGTGGTTTGTTGCTGTCTGCCTCTAAGATCGTCAAGCTATTGTTAAATAAACCGCCCATTTCTCTTAACTCACTCAAGGGTTTTCCTGTTAAGGCTTGGATGGCTGCTGTTAAGGCCGCCCCATGACCGACAAAAAGAAGCGGACCTTCTTTAGCTTCAGCCACTGCCTTTTCAACTAAATCATTGATTCGTTTCAGCATATCTTCGATCTTCTCTCCTTCAAATGGAGTTGGATCATATAATTCTAAATGATGGCGTAAATTAACCATGTCTTTGGGATAACGTTCTTGAATTACAGGAATTAACTGTCCTTCTAAAGTTCCTAAGCCAAGTTCTCGCAAGTCTTCTGAACGAATTATTTCAGTTGGGTGAGTTAATTGCTTATTGATACCTTCCGCCGTTAAGTAAGCACGCTTCAATGTACTGGTATAAATTTTTTCAAATGGAACATCTTTCAATTCTTTTCCTAGTGCTTTGATTGCTTCTAAACTTTCAGGCAGTAAAGGAGAATCTCCCATCATCCCTTGGAAACGTTTCTCTTGATTCCACCGAGTTTTTCCGTGACGAGTAAAATAAAGTTTCATAAAAATCCCTTTCCAACTACTTATTATCTAGTCTAACTTATCGTGTTCGTAGTGATGCGTCAATTCCAAATTAGGAAAATTTTGTTGGCGCAATGCTTCATACACAACTAAAGCGACCGTGTTAGAAAGATTCAACGAACGAACATGTTCGTCGTTCATTGGGATACGCAAACATTTTTCCTCATTTTCCCGCATAAATTCTTCTGGCAAGCCCGTTGTTTCTTTTCCAAACATAAAGAAATGGTCCGCACCATCTGTATAATCAATCTCAGAATACGTAGCATTAGCAAATTTTGTGATCAAATGTAATGGCTGATCGCCCAAATAATCTAAAAATGCAGCCAAATTTTCATGGTATGTGATATTCACATCATTCCAGTAATCTAAGCCTGCTCGCTTCAAATGCTTATCATCAGTAGAAAAACCTAAGGGCTTAATCAAATGCAGTGGTGAATTGGTTGCCGCACACGTTCGCGCAATATTACCCGTGTTCGCCGGAATTTGCGGTTCAAATAATACGATATGGTTTGTCATGATAGTTTCCCCTCGTTCTTATCTCAATATATATTTTTTAACAAAAAAAAAACGTACCAACTCGGTGTCAAGCACGGCGAGTCGCTACGTTAGTGAAGCACTTTTCACTAACTTTTATCAGAACAGGAACCTGATAAAAACCAATGAAAAACAACTTGTTTGTACTATAACATCACGAAGTCACAAATGCAACCTTCTCTTTTCAGTAATTTGAATGAAAACGATTTCTCTAATGACCTTTTAATATTTCGATATCAATAGTTATTTTCCTCAGAGGATTCTCAGCTAACTTCTTCTTTATATCCGCTGAGACCTTCCATTCCAATGGTGACATCTCCAAAAGATCTAAACGATTTTCTGCTGGTATTTCAAACTCATACGTCACTCGCTCGCGATGATCGAGTGTAAGCTCCTTCGTGAAACGTTGAATAACTGCCTCATTCGAATAAGCCTCACCATCAGGATGATAGACTGCTCGTAATTCTTGCAGATAGCCCGATTGAGGAACAATTTTGATTACACAGCCATCTGGCTTCAACACACGCTTGAATTCACGATACTGTGAAGGCGAAAAAATGTTTAGAATCGTATCAAAAGAATCATCAGCAAAAGGCAGGTTCGTCAAATCAGCGACACACCAAAAGGCTTCGATCGGCTGATTACTCGCCAGATAGATTCCTTCCTTAGCAATATCAAAACCAATTGATACAGGATTTTCTTTTAGCTGACTTACCTGCTGCAAAAAGCTTCCTTCTCCGCAACCAACATCCAAAAGGTTCCCCGTGTGCATCAATTGTGAAATTTTTTCTATTACCGGCTGATACATCCCAGAGCGGATCATTCTTCCTCGCGGTTCAAACATCTCATTATCATATTCCGTTTTGATTTGATGATCTAAAAAGTAAAGTGTTCCTTTTTTCGCTAGATCAAAGCGATGTCCATTCACACAGGTCAAACTTTTATCTTGCAGTGTCATTTCTCGGTGACATTTTGGACAACGAAACAACTTATGCTGCTCGGCCAAAAATAAAGCTCCCCGATCAATTTTTTTAAGCATCTTTCCACTCCTTTTCGCTAATCTATCATAGCATAGTTCTTCTATTCCTACTATCGTTGAGATGTGCTAAACTATACGCGAGATGTCACTTCATCAGGACGAATATTACTGTATCCGGTGAAATCGTTATGCTGATAAAGAAACCGCATCTTAGACTTTTTTTCAAACATTAGGACAAAATTGGAGGATACAATCTTGATTAAAGAATTTTGCGCAGAAAATTATACCGACATCCCAAAAGCAATCCAAGCAGGTGCTGGTCGGATCGAACTATGTGATAACTTAGCTGCTGGCGGAACAACCCCTAGTATAGGTGTGATCGAAGAAGCTTTGGCTTACGCCGGTGAAAAACATGTACCGATTATGACAATGATTCGTCCACGAGGCGGAAATTTTGTTTACAACGATATTGAATTAAAGATCATGGAGAATGATTTGATCCATGCGAAAAATGCTGGAACTGATGGTGTGGTCTTTGGTTGTTTGACCGAAAACAACGAAGTAGATGAAGAAGCCATAGAAATGTTAGTCGGCAACAGTGAAGGCTTACTGACGACTTTTCATATGGCCTTTGATGAACTCTCGAAAGAAGAGCAGTTCAAAACAATTGATTGGTTCGTAAAATTAGGAATTGATCGGATCTTGACCCATGGTGGTCCTTTATCGACCTCCATCGAAGAAAATCTGCCTCATCTAAAAGAATTGATCGATTACGCAGCTGGTCGGATCATCATCTTGCCTGGCGGCGGAATCAATGCAGAAAATGCAGAAAGAATAGCTGAGCGTTTAGGCGTCACCGAAGTTCATGGCACAAAAGTTGTTCAATTTTAACCATCGTTACTTCTTCGACTGTCTCATTCGCCGCTATCTCAGCCTAGACAAAAAAAGAAAATGATTCGCGATCACTGCGAATCATTTTCTTTTTTCTTTGATGAAGGTTTTTATTTTGAACAGCCATCTGTTTTCCTTTAATCGCAAGCGCACTGGATACCGCCCGGTCTTATAATCCTTAATCTGACGAAGTCGATCAGGAAAAACATTCAGTGGCAAATTTTGGAGATCAAAAAAATTGAACGCCACATACTCATGCGATTCCATCTTACTTTGCGAAACCGTTTCTTGGACCTTATAGACGTACGTGATCTCTTCATCATGATACTCTTTTGTATAAATTCCTATTAGATCCTCTACTTTACTGTCGAAAGAAAGCAGCTCTTTGATCAGACGCTGCATTCCATCTCGTTCATTCTCATTTGGGAGGAGTTCTCCTCCAGGCAAATCCCATACAGGCATTCCCTGCCGCCGGACTAAAAGAATCAGTCCATTGCGGATAATAACGGCATAAGCTTTTTTCAAAATTTTCTCACTACTTTCAGCGTATGTCTTTTAAAGTATTAATCATTGACCAATAAATCGTTCCATAAAGAGACTAGCAATATTGAAATAAATCAATACACTGGTCAAATCACTCAGGGTGGTAATAAACGGGCCGCTGGCAACAGCCGGATCAAAGCCTAACTTTTCCATCAGCATGGGAATAAAACTTCCGGCTAAATTCGCTACTGTGATTGCCGCCATCATGGCCGCACCAATGACAAAGCCTAAAATAAAATTATGTTTCCAAATACCGACAATGAAGAAAATCGTCACTCCAGTTACAAGCCCCGTTACCAGTCCAGTCAACACTTCACCGATAATCAGTTTCCCGAAATTCTTTTCATTGTCATCTGAAACGGCTAACCTTCTTACTGCTACGGCTAAAGACTGTGTGCCGGCATTACCGGCAGTCCCAGTGATCAATGAAATAAAGACTGCTAAGATACTGGCCTTGCTGACTAATTCTTCGTAATGATTGATCAATGTTGCTGTTGTCATTCCTAAAAATAGCAACGTAATCAGCCAAGGCAACCGCCGCGAAGCAGCTTTGACAGGATTCTCATTGACCTCTTCGACATTGACCCCCGCCAAACCAGAGTAGTCACTAGCCGCTTCATCATCGATTACATCAATGATATCATCAACTGTCACGATCCCCAACAAATGGTCATCATAATCTGTAACCGGCAAAGCAAGGAAATCATAATCACGGAAGGTCTGCGCCACATCTTCTTGATCATCCCCAACGTGAACAGAGATCATCCGTTCACTCATTACATCTGAAACCATTGTATCATCATCATTGACGATCAAATCACGCAGCGAAATAACCCCAACTAGCTGATTGTCATCGTTCACTACATAAGTATAATAGATTGTCTCGGCAATTTGGGCTTCTTTTTTCAAAACGTACATGGCAGAACGAACAGTTTGATTTGCTACGATCGAAACATACTCCGTTGTCATTAATGACCCAGCTGTGTCATCTTCATAATGAAGCAAATCTCGAATTTCATTCGCATGCTCAGAATCCATCAAGCTTAAATATTTCGCTACCGGCTTCTTATCTAACTCGTTAAGTAGATCCACCGCGTTATCGGTATACATTTCAGATAACATATCCGCCGCATATTGCGGGCGCATCTCATTCAGATATTCGTCCATATGTTCATCGTCTTCTTCAATAACGTCAAACATGTCAGCTAATTCTTTAGGAGATAAATAAGAATAAACGAGTTGTCGTTCTTCTTGGTTCAAAGATTGATAAAATTGCCCCTGATCATAAAAATGCATTTCCAGGAAATGATCACGAAACGCCTGTATATCATTCTGACCTAGTTCCTCCCGTAATTGTTGGAAATGTATTTCAAGCTCTTCTTGGTTCTCATCCATCAATCTCACCTACCTCGTATTTATGTATTAATTTTTCTTAACAGAAAAATTAGTTTGTTTTTCGGTTCGGATATCATCCTGCTAAACTACTTGTACTTTTTTCCACTAAAGCCATTTTGGTCTTTCTCAACTTTGAATCACTGCGAAAAGCAGTACTGACAACCTACCTCATATTTATGTATTAATTTTTCTTAACAGAAAAATTAGTTTGTTTTTCGGTTCGGATATCATCCTGCTAAACTGCTTGTGCTTTTTTCAGCTAAAGTCATTTTGGTCTTTCTCAACTTTGAATCACTGCGAAAAGCAGTACTGACAACCTACCTCATTTTTATGTATTAATTTTTCTTAACAGAAAAATTAGTTCGTTTTTCGGTTCGGATATCATTCTGCTCTTTTTAGTGGTCCTATCTAAATTGCTTCTGCTATTTTCGCCATGTCATCCGCTAATGGTAATTCAAAATGCATCGTCTCGCTGCTAAATGGATGGGGAAAAGTTAAGGAGTAGCAATGTAAGGCTTGTCGCTCAATACCTAAATCCATCGCGCCTTCATAAAGGTCGTCACCTAGCAATGGGCAGCCGATTGCTGAAAAATGGACTCGAATTTGATGGGTCCGGCCTGTATGCAGCTGAATATCGACTAAAGCACATACTTGATTTCGTTTTTTTAACCAGTATTCTGTTTCGGCTTTTTGCCCCGTTTCAGTGACCTGACGTTTCAATAATGAAGATAAATCACGCCCGATCGGCAGCAATATGTTTCCGTGCGATTGCAGAGTATCAACTTCACCTGAAACCAATGCCTGGTATTTTTTGACAAATTGCTTTTGCTGCAGTCCTTGATCCAGCTTCGCATGGGCAAAGCCGTGTTTTGCAAACAGCATCAACCCTGACGTATCTCGATCCAAACGTGTAACGACATGAACAACTTGATTGGCATAATTTTGGGCTACATAATAGGCCTTGACGCGGTTCGCCATCGTTCCGCGCGGATGATATTGCGCTGGAATCGAAGCGATCCCCGCCGGCTTATTGACGACCAATAAATGTTCATCCTCAAAAACGATGTCAATCGGAATTTCATCAGCCAATAAGGTTTCATGCGGTTCCTCGTCTGGAATCACAACAGTTACAATATCATGGGCTTTTAAAGAAAACAAGACGTTTTGTTCAGTCTCATTTACTAAAATTTTTCCACCGTGAAATTTAATTTTAGCTAGTAATTTTTTTGAGATTCCTTGGCGTTTTAAAAAAGTTCGTACAAGCGAGCTGGTTTGCTCTTGATAAGTCCATTTAAATTCCACAAGATTAATCCTCTCGAATAAAGGCATCCTTAACCCGATGCCAAAAATGCATGTGTCGATAAGAAGCGAAATGAATTCGTTCCTCGGCGATTTTATATTTGATCGACGTAATACCTTTGCGATTGATATCAAGCTGATCGATCGTAATTAAATGTTGTTCACTGCTTTTCAGCCGCACATCGATCCATTCGTGGGAGCCGATAATACTTGGAGAGCCTAACGTCCGAAAAACACGATTATTCAATGAAGCAATTTCCGATAATTGCATCGCATTGATACTTGGATGAACCACCGCGCCGCCGACACTTTTATTATAAGCCGTTGAACCTGTAGGCGTGGAGATAGCTAAGCCGTCGCCACGAAACCGTTCAAATAATTCTTCTTTGATGTAGACATCCGCCACCATCGTGCGGCTGCCTTTACGAATCGTAGACTCATTTAATGCCAAAAAGTGCTTTTGTTCCCCATCTGTCGTTGTCAAAACAACATCCAAAAGAGGATAACTGACACTCTTTCCCTGCTCAGCGCTTAAACTGTTTACCAATTCAGGAAGCTCATAGTCGCGCCAATCAGTGTAAAATCCCAGATGTCCCGTATGGACTCCGAGAAAGCGAACTTCATCCAAACGATGATTATACCGATGAAATGCCGATAGCAGTGTGCCGTCGCCGCCGAGCGTGATCACTAATTCTGGATCACGCTCCACGATTTCTAAATCATCCTTATCCGCCAATAAACCACGTAAGCGTTGCAATACTCGAATTGATTTTTCTTCTTGATTATGAATGATTCCGATCCGTAGTCCCACGTTGTCCCACTTCCTTTTTTTGTTCCTTGCGATTAAATACATGCTGCGCTTCTTGAATCTCACCACGAATGCTGGACATTTCCTCATCTAATTGATAAGCCGCTTCGGCAGCACGGAATAACCGCTTCTGGATATTTTCAGGTATTTGTCCTTCATATTTGTAATTCATTGAGTGTTCGATCGTTGCCCAAAAATTCATTGATAGGGTCCGAATTTGAATCTCTGCTAAAAGTTTCTTTTCGCCTTCTAACATTTGCACCGGATATTCGATGACTAAATGATAAGAACGATACCCGCTGGCTTTTCGATTTGTTATGTAATCTCGTTCTTGAATGATCTTCATATCATTTCTGCGCCGCAAAATTTCCACGACCAAAGGAATGTCTTCAACAAATTGACACATGATGCGCATTCCTGCCATGTCGGACATTTCATCTTCTAAACGGTCTAGCGGAATCCCTCGCAGCTCTGCTTTATTAAGGATGCTTTCTACTGGTTTAACTCGACCGGTTACAAACTCGATCGGCACGTGATCCCCGCTCGTACGGTACTGCTTACGCAATCCCCGTAATTTTATCTTTAACTCTGCTACTGCTAATTCATAAGGAGCAAGAAATGAATCCCAGTCTCTCTCCATCGCATATCCCTCGCTTCATTTTTCCATTCTTTCTTATCTTATCACAAACCCTCCACAGAAAGAATTATCATATTTTTGATGCTTAACAAATATTACAAAATACTAACATTTTTATGGAATTAGCTCTAATTGTTTGACTATCTAGGTTATTCTATGTGAGGATGTCTTATATTAGGAAATTTCTAGAATCAGAGGTAGAATAAGATTGAGCGAAGAAATTGAAATCGAATTCAAGAGCATGCTGATACAAAATGAGTATGAAGAATTGTTACGTTACTACAATATTACGGATGACCAATTTGTAATACAAACAAATCTTTACTTCGACACAGCGGATTTTCAATTAAAGAAACATGGCATGGGCCTTAGAATACGCCGTTTTGACACTAAAGCGGAAGCGACTCTAAAAATTCCGCAATCAGTTGGTCTATTAGAGGTCACCGATGCGCTCACGATTACTGAAGTAGAACAGGCTCTAGATAAAAAACAGTTCGCTTCAGGAGCTGCTGAAATTTTAGCCCGCTTGAAACAATTAAATATTTCATTATTAGACTTGTCCCTAATTGGGAAACTAATCACAAGACGTGCAGAATTTACAATTCCAGAAGGAAAACTTGCATTAGATGAAAGTTGGTATGGACAGCAGCATGACTTTGAATTGGAACTAGAGGTCAGTGATTCTAGTTATGGAGAAGAAGATTTTAACCAACTGTTAAAGAAATTCGATTTACCTTACCGAAAAACACAAAATAAAATTGCCCGCGCTGTAACTGAACAGCAAGAGCGAAATAAAGAAATGGAGGGGCTCCAATGATCGAGATTTATTTGTTTGTTAACCCGATTGGGCAAAAATGTTTATCGATCGAGCGACGGATCATTGATTTGATCAAAGAGTATGACATGAAAATTCAATTACGTTTGGTTCCCATCATGAATCTAAAAACCGTCTCGGAATTCATGCAGAGAATCGGCGCCTCCGAAAAAGACATTGAATTACGAACAGAATTATCTCAGGAGATTCATTCAGCAGCGTTAGACGTTAAGGCAGCTCATCTCCAAGGTAAAAAACGCGGGCGTGATTTTTTAGTCGAACTACAAGAAACGGTCGGCGAACAGAAGCAGCCTTATTCAAAGAAACTGGCGATCCAGCTCTTTACCAAAGTTGGCGGTGATTTAGAAATGTTCCTGGAAGACCGTCAATCGGCATTTGTCCAAGAAGCCTTTCTAACCGATCAGCAGATCGCCCATGAAATGGAGATTACTTCACACCCTTCCGCTGTGATTTATAATTATGGCAGTGATTGTGACGCTGGCATTCGGATTGAAGGCTGTGAAACGATCCATCACATTTTAGATACATATAATACTAAAGAATCCTTGATAGCATTCTTAGAATCGCAAAGTAAAAATACTCCGATCAGACAATCAGATATGGATAATCACTTGTCGCTAATCTAATAAAGCGTCATTGCCGTGAGGCAATGACGCTTTATTTTTTGATTTGAACAGCATTATCCTTCGTAAAGATGTAAGCTTTCTGTTGTTTGGTTAAATAGAGATTTATTTTATCTTGACGCAATTTCTTAATGCCGACTTTAAAGCCAAGTTCTTCACTATCTTTGATACAGTAAACACCGCCGGGAATATTCTCGAAACGTGCTCGACCTTCTTCATCCGTCACTGCCATTAATGGAATGCCTTTTCGTTGAACTGGCTGTTTGCCATTTTTAGTGTACATGGCTATTTCTCTTCCTGCTATAGCATTTCCCGCTTGGTCGGTTCTCAGAATATTTAGATTGAACAGACGCTTTCTCAAAAGATACGTGTGAATCGCACGATAAATTCCAAATAGTAAAAGCAATACAGCTAGAACAACCCCGACTAGAATTAATATCTCTTTTAATTTACGCGAATCGTCCGCCTTTTTTATTGCCTTTGCCATATCTTCTGTGTATGGCACTCGGTGTCCGGTCACTAATAAGCGATGGCTATTGATCATGTATGGAGTACAAGTCAATAAAGTAACAATGTCACGGCCAGGCTCAATATTGATTACTGAGGTATCTCGAGGTTCGACCACATCAATCTTTTCCACTTCGTAAGCCAATTTTTTCTCAAACAACGTTATCACAAAGATCTCACCTTTTTTTACATCCTCTAAATCAGTAAAAAGCTTTTTCTCAGGCAGGCCGCTATGGGCAGAAATAACTGAGTGAGTATTGATTCCTCCGGTTGGAAAAGATGTGCCTTGTAAAACCGTCGCCCCTTCTTGTAAAAGCTTTTCATTGGTTGTATCAAATAGCGGCAGTGTAACTTCGATCGTCGGAATACTGATAGCTCCGATCAAATGTTTGCGGATATAGTCATCACTGACGATCTTACGCTCATTGTCATTCGTGAACTTAGGCGCCTTTGGTACCAGACCATTTTTTTTCAATTCTTCATTGCGCTTTTTCATTCGTTCCTTTGCTTTGCGAACTTGTTCTTTATTTTGTCGTTTATTTTGCTCTTGAACTTCCTCCATTCTTTTTTGATCAACAAAGTCATTGACCGCATTGATATAAAAAGGATACATCATGACAAGTACCCCGGCCAAAAAGACTAAGATCATAAAAATCTTGCTGATCATTTGTCGTTTGGCACTTCTTGGTTTAGGCGACCTCTTCACACTAGTTCACCTTACTTTCAATAATAAAATGCTTGATCTTTTGTTTGATATTCTTGTAGCCGCGGCGTTTAAGAATCTTGAATTTTCGATCTTTCAGCCGCCATACTTTGCCTTTTACACTCAATCCGTTTTCAGTTTCTACACGATAAACACCGCCGGGGATTTGTTTGAACTCAATTTTCCCATAAGCATCACTAACTGTATGAACTAGTTTGCCGTCGATCCGTACAACATCTCTCTTTTGAGTAAGTAGCGCACGTACTCCCGGCAACGGCTCACCGTTCACATATAGATAGAAGACAAAATTGTAATCGCGCTTCTTCGATTGATAAAGAATGATCTTGCGCCACACGAAGTAACCAAAAATCAGTGCGAAGAATAGACAGCCGTCAACTAGATAGTACACACGTCGACGATGGTATTTTTCGGTTTCTTTGATTTTCTTCGCTGCTTCTACAGGATAAGCGACTCGGTGACCCGTGACTAACAGACGATGACTGTTTACCCCATACGGTGTACATGTCAACAGTGTTACTAAGTCACGATCCAATTCAATTTTAAGCGCGTCAAACTTATCAGGTTCAACCTTTTTTATGCGATCAACCTGATAAGCTAATTTTTTTCCTTCTATATGTAAGTAAAACTTATCCCTCTTTTTAAGCAGCTCTAAATCTGTAAACAGCTTTTTTTCTGGTAGCCCGGTATGACCAGTAATGACTGAATGTGTGCCCTTTCCTCCTACCGGAAAAGAGGTTCCCTGCAAAACTGTCGCTCCCTTGTCCAATAAAAAGTCATTGGTCTCATCGTAAACCGGCAAGCTGACCTTTATTTTGGGAATAAAGACAGCGCCGATCATATGCTTTTCATAATATTCCTTTTTAGGACTTTTCGTCCCTCGCAAAGAAGATTCGAAAGGATCATCAAAGCTTCCTGCACCCGGAATAATTGTTTTTAATTTTTTATTTTCTTTTTCAAGCTTTTCGAGTCGTTTTTTCTTATCCGCCTCAGAACGGGCCTCCATTTTTTCTTGGACTTCCTCGAGGCGTTGCTGATCGACATAATTATTGATTGAATCAACTACGAATGGATACATAAAAATCAAAAAACCGGTAATAAACATAACAGCAATTGATAATTTTAAGAACAAATCAATTTTGTCCCTTTTATTTGGTTTAGTCATTATGATCCACCCCCTCTACTTATGCTAATTCTCGCACAATAATTAATAAAAGAGAAATTCCAATTGTATAATTTCTTTCAAATATTTGAATTAAAAAATCAGGTAAATGTAGAGTTTTCTGCATAACACCAAGGCTAAACCTAATTATTAAATTTCATGTTTAGTGCCTCGCTTGTTTCATAAAGAAGTTAAAAAGAATCCAATCTTTAATAAAAATAAATATTTTCTTCATTGTTTATAAGCTCTGAGCTCTTATGATTTTTGCTCCCGTTATTGAGCAAAAAAAAGACAGCAGCCTTAGCTCCTGTCTTTTCATCAATTAAGCTTTTAAATCTTCGACCAATTGTTCCAACTCATCTAAACGTAAAGCGAAAATCTCCATCGCGTCTTCAATATACGTCGGTTGCGTCATATCAACTCCGGCCTTCTTCATGACTTCGATCGGATAATCACTGCTGCCGGATTTCAAGTAAGCTAGATATTTTTCTAATGCATCTGGTTCTCCCTCAACGATCCGTTTTGCTAAAGCGCTCGCTGCTGAGAAGCCGGTCGCGTATTGATAAACATAGTAATTATAGTAGAAATGCGGAATTCTTGACCATTCATCTTTGATTTCTTCATCGTTAATCACGATTGGTCCGTAATATTTCGCATTCAGCTCGCCATAAAACTTGCTTAAGTGTTCGCTCGTCAATGGATTTCCTGCGGCATCTTCTGTATGGATAAAATGTTCAAACTCAGCAAATTGTGTTTGACGGAAAATCGTCCCCTTGAAGCCATCAAGAAAATGATTGATGATATATGCGCGAATCTTAGGATCTTTTTCAGTTTCTAGTAAGTAGCTGGTTAAAAGATTTTCGTTCGTCGTCGAAGCAATCTCAGCTAAAAAGATCGAATAATCACCGTAAACATAGGGCTGCGTATGACGAGTAAAGTAGCTGTGAACACTGTGGCCCATTTCATGAACCAACGTATAAAGTTCATCTAGGCGATCGTGCCAGTTCAGTAAAATATATGGCTGCGTGTCATAAGCACCAGAAGAATAAGCGCCACTGCGCTTGCCCTGATTCTCTACTACATCAATCCAGCGTTCGGCAAAAGCTTTTTTCACAACATCTAAATATTCTTCGCCTAATGGCTTCAATGCTTCCAACGCTTTAGCTTGTGCTTCTTCGTAAGTGAATTTAACTGGAGCTTCCGCCAATAGCGGTGTATAAAGATCATACATATGCAATTCATTTAGGCCCAATAATTCTTTACGTAATTCCACGTAACGATGCAGCAGTGGTAAATATTGGTTGACTACTAAAGTCAATGTTTCATAAACATCTTCTGGAATATGGTTTCCGCTCAAGGCAGCTGCCCGTGCGGATGCATAACCGCGAATTTTGGCCTTATAGTTATGACTCTTGATATGAGTACTTAATGTGGAAGCAAATGTATTTCGGAACTGATGATAGACAGAGTACAAAGCCTTGAAAGCTTGTTCTCGGACATTTCGATCCGTACTTTCCAATAATTGTCCGTAGACGCCATGGGTTAATTGAACATCTTCTCCGGCTTCATTTTTTACTACTGGGAATTTCAAATCCGCGTTGTTCATGACTGAAAAGGTATCAGCAGAGCTTCCGAAAATTTCACTAGCTCCAGCCAATAACGCTTCTTGTTCAGCCGGTAAAACGTGCGCTCTTTCAGAAATGATCTGTTCAACGAAATGACGATACAATTCTAGTTTCGGCTCTGTCTCGAAAAACGCCCAAATCTCATCATCTGAAAGCTGCAGCATTTCTGGTTCGAACCAGCTAACAGCCTCGCTGACCTGTGCGATCAAGCTGGATGCACGTGCATATAGTGCTTGATTCGTTGTATTTGCGGTATCTTCATCATTTTTCAAATGGGCATAGACGTAAATGACTTCCGCTTTGCGATAAATATCTAAGACATATTCGATCGCTGTTAAAAATTCTGCTGCGCCTCGGCCTAAACTTCCTTTGATTTTATCCACTTCAGTTAATTCAGCAGATAAAGCTTGAAATTTTTCTTCAAAGGCAGCGTCATCAGTAAAAATTTTAGTTAAGTCCCAAGTCAGTTCAGTGGGTACTTCCTGCCGTTTTGGCAATTGCTTTGGTTCACTCATAAAAACACTCCTAACTTGTTTTGAGGTATTTCTCTTTCCAAACAAATGAACCACATCTAGTTCATTTAAAAAATAGAAAGAAAAAATGACTGCTCATCTATTAATCATCCTCAATCTTACCATAAATTAGCAAAAAGTATTTTCAAAAGCTGTTAGGCTGACGAAACTTTAGCCTTTCTTTGACAAAAGATCGCTTCAAGGTAAAGCCGCTCCAAGATTTCTCGCTGATCAATTCGATGGAAGAACCATTCTCGCTGATTTGCTGCTCGATAGTCCAAGAACTTCTCAAAAATCAACGAAGCATTTTTCGCCTCTTTTTGAAACAAATAACGAAAGACCAATAAATCCTCTTGATAGAAAAAGAAATAACGACTTGGAAAATACATCCAATCCGGCAAGTACAGGAGATGTCTTCGCTCTTGATAAAAGTAATGCTGCAGGCCGCGGATTTTACGATTGCTTTGGACGAGTTTAAGACTCAGGGATAGTTTGCGTTCATTCACACTTTCTATAGTAGGAAAAAGATGGGGCGGTCGTTTAGTTACGGATGTTTTGAGAATCTCACTCAATGACAGAGACCCCTTAGGCCAGCGTTCTTCACAATAGACCAAGCGATCAAGTTCGTGGATGTGATAAAGCAAACGTATCTGTTCACTTTCCAATAGCCACAGGTGAATTCCTTTCTCCTTATCAAAGGAACAAAATTGTTTTTGCAGCTGAGTGATTTTTTCTGTGGGCCATAATTTCTTTCCTAACAGCCACCAGTCTTGATAATTCTGCTGAGAATAACCTGCTATTCGTTCAGCTAGTCGTCCTCCCTTGATGGATGAACACTGAATCTCTACGGCTAACCGATCATGCAGTAGATCCGGTCGCTGTGCTAAGTCTGGCAGAGGAGCTTCCATTTTCCAGTCTCCTTCAAATTGATTTCCCCACTTGAAAATAAGCTGCTTTAGTTGAAGATGCTCCGGTGTCTCTCCTTCACTTAAGCCAAAACAATTCCCATTGGTGCTATGTGCAAAATGGGGAATTTTTATTTTCCCCGCTTTTCTGATCAGTTGCTCGCCGCAATCTGGACAAAAATAGTTCTCATCGTTATTGACCTCAGAAGCGCTGATCATTTCTTTTTTATTTGTATAAGCAAACAGCATTTTCCTCACCTCGAAAGAAAATACGCAATTTGCTTAATATTTATTGAATAAGCCCCGCAAGGCAAAAAAATACCACCATTCCAACGAACGGTGGTATTGAACACGCTAATTAAAATGAGCACGCGTAATTTCGATTGCATCACGATGCATCAGAAGCTTTCCATACTCTTCCAACATTTCTGTAGAAACAGCGGAATCTTGAGCATATTCTAAAATTTCAGCGATGACGTCGGCTAAGCCAAACTCACCGAAAACCTCAGGGTCAAAATAAACTTGTAAATAATATGTCTCATCCAATAGGTATAAATCACACCAGGCTTCATCTAAAAAGTGATAGCTCGCTAATTCAATCATGTCTTCAAAACTATTTAATTGAAAAACTCTTAAGCGATTTACTTTTCCATCATCTTCCAGATTCTCAGAATTAGCTAAAATCTGCTGACGAATCAATTGATCGAAATCATTGGTTTCAAAATCTGTTGAGTTGTTCATTTTATTGATATCCTCAGGCGTCAGGTTCTTACTAATAAATAGTTCCAATCCGTCATTTTTTGGAAGTACTTGGAAAGTGACAGCCTCACTGCTCTTGAACTCATCTTCAATATCGACTTCCTCTAAAATACTATAGAAGAAAGATTCGATTTCCCGATGATTTCCCAGCAGATCTAAAAAAGTAATTCCCCGTTCAGCTAGATCTTCATTCTCGATGATGACGCGGATCGTATTCTCATTGATGTGTTCCATCTCCATCTTGGCACACCTCACTTTAAAGATAGATTATATGTTCATTGTAACTGATTCCGTTTAAAAGTAAAGAAAGCCGACGAATTTTATTAAATTCCTATAAACAATGCAGACAACCTTGCCCTCTAACCGAAGAATCAAGCTCTTTTTTTCTCCTTTGAAGAGGCGAAATTACCGTCCATCATATTTTGTTTATGTATAAATAAAATGAACGCCCTCTTGTTTGAGTGATAGACTAAAGTATAATTTGACTTAAGGAGGTTTTTTGATGATCAAGAATATTGTGTTTGATTTAGGTAACGTTTTAGTCGATTTTGATCCCGTGCGCTTTGTTCGTGAAAAAAACGTAAATGACCAGCAGCAGGAACTGCTTAGATCGGAAATTTTTGGTTCAGTAGATTGGCTGCGCTTTGATAAAGGTACGATGACCAGAGATGAGCTGGCCTTGGCCGTAAAAGCTCGCCTGCCGGAAGATTTGCATATGATCGCTGATGATTTACTGGCAACTTGGTACAATGATTTGCACCCTTTGCCGCAAATGGCTGAACTGCCACAACAACTGAAGGAAAAAGGCTTCAACCTTTATATTCTTTCTAATGCGCCTCAAGATTATTACTTATATGAAGACAAAGTACCTAGTCATCACTCTTTCGACGGTATCTTTATCTCCTCAGATTGGAAGCTTGCTAAGCCCGAACATGAGATTTTTCGCACTTTTTATAGCCACTTTCGATTGAATCCGGCCGAGTGCTACTTTATTGACGATAATGCAGCAAATATTCTAGCAGCCGAAGAAACTGGAATGCGAGGCTTTCATTTTAAGAAAAATTTTGACTCATTGAATAAAGAATTATCACAGTTTAAACTTCCATAATAAAAAAATCTAATAGGATTCGGGCTGCTTCATCCATTAACCCTTTTAAAAGCTCCTTACGATAGTTGTCCTTCAGAAAAATCTCCCGCAAGCCTTCATCAATCGTGAAGATGACGTGTCGATGCGTCACTGTAAACAGATCATTCGCCACGATCTCTGCCCATCTTTGGCTTTCTCCGGTTGCACAAGTTGGACAAAATTTTCCTTTACAGCGAAAAGCGACTTTCTTTACATCATGGCATCCTTCACAGACAAATAGACGGTAGCCTTTTTTTAGGTCACCACAATCGCGAAACTTCTTCACTTCTCTTTTCACAACGGATCGAATCCTTCTCGTGTACCTTTGATTGAACTTCTCCCAGTTCTGATATTCATCAAAGAAAATAGCGTGTAAAATATTGGGTTTCATGTCTCTAGTTTAATAGGAAAAGGACCAATTGAAAAGCGTCTAAAAGATTGATACATCAATTCTTTGGCCGCTTAAAATTTTATACTTCCTTTAATGTCAAAAAAATACCCCGCGTAAGCGGGGTACTTATTCTATAATCCAGCCATTAATTGGGCTTGGCGTAATTCATATTGGCGAACGTCACGAGGTAAAAAGCGACGAATTTCATCTTCATTAAAACCAACCTGCAGACGTTTCTCATCGATCATGATCGGACGACGCAACAATCCAGGGTTTTCTTTCACTAAGTCCAACAATTCTTTCAGTGACAATTCATCTAAATCCATGTTCAACTTTTGGAAAACTTTCGAACGAGTAGAAATAATCTCTTCAGTTCCGTCCTCAGTCATTTGTAAAATGGCCTTCAACTCATCAATGTTCAATGGCTCAGAAAAGATATTTCGTTCAACATAAGGAATCTCATGTTCCTGTAGCCAAGCACGTGCTTTCCGACATGATGTACAACTAGGGTAAGTATATAGTGTTAACATGCATATCACTCCTTTTCTTGACTCTCAAATTTTGTAACAGGTAAAACTAGCTTCCTGCTATCTGTTTCTATTATACAAAAAAAAGGTAACAAAAAAAAGAGGAGCTCCACAATTTCTTTACAAATATTAATGTTATTTAATTTATTCCGACGCAATAGAAGGTGTCACGACAATACTGACTTATTAAGATGAGAGAACCGTGGCTTAACTCTCATTTTACACAGTGTTATAACAATCGTAAAAACTGTACTAGTACGCATGTGTATTCTATAAAAAATTTGAAGTTTTTTTGTGTAAAATATTTTTTTATTGTATCAAATCATTTAAATTCTGTTTTTATATTTAAAAATGGTATCACTGGAACTCTATTTTACAAGCCTTTTTTAGAATTATTTTAAAATAGTTGATTCAATAAAATATATTGCATATTATATTATAGTTATTTTATCCTGCCTTCTAAAGCGCTCTTCTGTATCAAATTTTCCGACTAAAATAATCTCATCAAACAGATACAGCTTTCAAAAAAGCAAAAAATACCAAAATTTTTATAGACTTTTCAAAAAATGGTGAACCTTAAAAACTCGCGCCTTTTTCTCGTTTCAATCATTATTTTTTTTTGCGTGAATATTTTTGATTGATTGACAATCGTGTTTTTTTCAATTTGACAACGTTAGGATAACATAACAAGAATTATCTAAATATGCTATTATTTTGCTCATTGCAGATAAAAATTTATCTTTTTTGGTATAATGAATCCATCCATAATTTAGGAGTGAGCCGATGATCCAAGGAATTGTATTTGATTTAGATGACACCCTATATGAACAGCAAGCCCCCTTTGCAGCCGCAATCAACACACTCTTTCCAACCTTTCCAGCTGATAAGATGAACGCATTATTCATTCGTTTTCGCTACTATAGCGATTTCCACTACATGAAATCGATCACTGGTGAATGGTCTTTGGAGAAAATGCGCTACGAGCGAATTCGGCTAGCATTGGCAGACTTTGATTTTGCCCCAGCCGATGCTGACTTAGATGCGTTTCAGACAGCGTATGACCGAGCATTGCAGACGATCACACTGCCTGTCGAAATTAGTACCGCGTTAGACTCATTAGTCCAGCAGGAGATTCCGCTGGGCATTATTACGAATGGACCCGTGGAGCGTCAGACTGATAAGCTTGAGGCACTGCAATTGACGCGTTGGATTGCACCAGAAAAGATTTTGATCTCTGATGGTGTTCAGATTCAAAAACCTGATCCGCGAATTTTCAAGCTAATGGAAGAACGGTTAGATTTATCTGCCGAATCACTTTTGTACATCGGAGACAGCTTTGACAATGATGTAGTTGGTGCCAAGGCCGCTGGCTGGTCCGTCTGGTGGTTCAACCATCAGGCCAGAGAAATTCCGGCTGGTCAAACAGCGCTTTTTGAAAAAGAAATTACTAGTTTTACTGCTCTGAATACTGCTCTGACTAACGAAAAAAGTTTGCAACGCTAAGCGCTGCAAACTTTTTTTGCTTTGAGATTCTATTCGCCTAAACTCAAGATCAAGCGAATATCTTCTTCCGTAAGTTTACTTGTTTGTTCTTCATTTCCTTGGATAACCTTTTGGAACAGTTCACGTTTTTCTTGCTGTAGTTGATTCATTCGTTCCTCGATCGTTCCTTCAGCGATCATACGCCAAACTTCGACGACCTTCTTCTGACCGATTCGATGAGCTCGTCCGGCTGCTTGTTCCTCCACTGCCGGATTCCACCACAAGTCATACAAAATGACCGTATCTGCTCCGGTTAAGTTTAGACCTGTTCCGCCGGCTTTTAGCGAAATCAAAAAGACATCCTTTTCACCTTCATTGAAGGCATCGACCATTTTCAGACGATCTGAGACTTTCGTACTGCCTCGCAGGTAGAAGCTGGTAATTCCTTCTTCCGCAAATTCTTCTTCAATGATTGACAGCATGCTGGTGAATTGGGAGAACAGCAGAACGCGTCTTCCGTTTTCCTTCGCTGCATGAATCAAATCCTTTACTTGTTCCAATTTCCCTGAACCGCCTTCGTAGCCATCAATAAAGAGACGCGGATCATCACAGATTTGACGCAAGCGAGTCAGTCCGGCTAAGATGCTCACACGCTGCTTCCGGAATGTCGCAGAATCCATTTGATCGACCTCTTGACGCATTCGTTTAAGATACGCTAGGTAAACAGTTTTTTGTTCTTCCGTTAAGCTGCTTAACACGTTGGATTCGATTCGTTCCGGTAATTCCTGCAAGACCGTATCCTTATCGCGACGCAACACAAACGGCTGAATCATCTTGGCGATCTCTGAGACGGCCATTTGACGGAAGCGTCCGATCGGCGGGAAAAAGCCCGGCATTACTGTTTGGAACAGTGACCACAGCTCTTCCAAATTATTTTCGATTGGTGTACCGCTTAATGCAAAACGATGCGGAATCAATAAATTCCTTAGAGCGCTGGATGTCTTAGTCGAAGCATTTTTCACCATCTGCGCTTCATCAAGAATCATGTATTGATAGCCCATTTCTTCATGCAGATCAATGTCTTGTCGCAGGCTGGCATAAGATGTAATCACGATTTCTCCAGCATCTGCAAGAAGTTGCTCGCGTTCGCTGCGATTTCCAGAAATAACGACAGCTTCCAGACTTGGAGCAAATTTCTTGATCTCAGCCTGCCAGTTATAAACCAGACTCGCAGGAGTGACGATCACCGCTTTGATCGGCTGTTGTACCTTTTCAGCTAATAAGAAGGTGATGACCTGGATCGTTTTCCCAAGCCCCATCTCATCCGCTAAAATTCCGCCGAAGCCATAATCACTCAACATTTTCAACCAGCGGAAGCCGGCCTCCTGATAAGGCCGCAATGTTGCCTGAAGATTGTCCGGCATCTCCGCCTGATAGTCTTCGGGGTGGGTCAAATCTTCTACCATCGTAGTGAAGCTTTCGCTGAACTGCGCTTGCGGATTGTCCTTTAGCCGCTGTTCCAGCATAATTCCTTGGCTTTTCGGCAAACGAATCAAGCCGTCTTTGGCACTGATTTTTTCCCGCAGCTGGCTGATCATCTCGCTAGTTTGCTGAAAGACCTCTGAATCAAGCGAGAGGACTTCCCCGTTTTCCAAAGTGTAGAAGCGATCTTTTCGCAGTAGGCTGTTCAGTACTTGATCGATCTCATTATCCTTGATGCCTGTAACATCAAATTTGATATCCAGCCACGAGCCCTCTTGATTAACTTCAAGGGTTGGCTGGAATTCTTCTCCGTCTAAAAATAGCTGGCGCAGTTTTTTGCCCATCCGTACTTCGGCATAGCGTCTGAATTCTTCTACTTCGACTTTAAAGAAGTAATAAAGATTGTCTTTGACGGGCAGCTTCTTTTCAAAGCCGGTATCGATTTTTTGATAGCGATACGTGTCAAAGAGATCCAAAATTTGTTTTTCTTTTTTACGATCTCGTAAAATCTCGACATTGTTCGGCAGCTTAGGCTGATGAGCCTCATTCGTAGAAAAGTAGGCATTGCCATAGTGAAACTCTGCCTCAGCCTTGACCATTCCTTTGATCTTTCGGAAAATCACTACCGCCCGCAGTGGTTCTTCCTTCATGATTTCTGCTACATCATCCGATACGATCACACGTCCGATTTTCCGCAAATAAGGGAAAACATCGGTAAACAATTGTGACAGCTGACGCTGCTCATAAGCAATCACTGGTTCTTTCAACCGCTTCATCAATTGCTTCAAGGTGATATACGTGTCCTGCTGCTCGTGTGTCATTAAATAGTAGGAATTTTCGACAAAGCCTAAAAAATAGTTGCTATAGTAATTCGTAAAGCCATCTTCAATCGTTAGGCCAAAATCATTTTCTCCCCGTTTTTCCAAAGTGAAGGATAAGGGTAGTTCTTGCCCTTCATGAACTTCCGAATAGGTTTTCTCGCCTAAGTTGATACTCAAATGGCCCGTTTTTTCCATCGCTTCAAGTAATTCTTGTATCCGATGAACCGGCAATAAAAGATAACGTTTGTCCAGCTTGCCCTTGACTTGCAAGCCGGCTTTACCTAATAATTGGTAAGTTTCACTGACACCGACAAGGTCCTCGATCAAATCACGACACTTCGGATCAAAGGCTCCAGCCTCGATTTGAAATTTATATTGCTTGTTGACCGTATACGCAGAATCCGTTTGATAAGCATGCAGAAAATCATACAAATTCTTCACGATATAACTGCGTTTGGTCAGATTGCTGCCGATACGTAATGAAACTGCTAAAACATCCAACTCGGGATGATAAGGATTGGTCGGGAGCGCTTCTACTACAAAATCAACAAATAATGATTGCAACGGTTCTGCTTCTTTTGCTAAACGCGAAAAGCCCTGGTTCAATAGATCCGCAAAAGAAATACTGCTTTCCATCTTCTTGGGCAAGACAGTTTCAGGCTTGATCACACGAGAAAGTCCTTTTTCCCGCAAATACAATTCAACTGCCACTGTGTGCTTGCAATAACCGTGTTCTTCCCAATAAGGACAAGCACAAATATCATTTTCTTTTCCACTGCCATCTAAATCAACCAGATAAAGTTCGCTGCCTAATACTTCACCATGCCAAACACGCCGAGCCGGATCTGCCTCAACAGACAAGACCCGTCCTTCTTTCAAGTAAGTTCTGCCGCGTTCGATCACTTTTTCTGGAATACTCCATCTCATTTACGCTTCACTCCATCCTTCTAGCTGGTAACGAATACTGCTGCGTCCCGTTCCGCTAGTTTCCACAATAATTTGTTGTGGGATACGTTCTTTCAATTCTCTCACGTGACTGATAATGCCGATCATCCGTCCCGCATTTTCGATGCCTTCCAAGGCTTCCATCGCCATTTCCAGCGCTTCTTCGTCTAAAGAACCGAAGCCTTCGTCGATAAATAGTGCCTCTATAGTGACTCCACCGGCCTGATTCTGGATCACTTCGGCTAATCCCAAGGCTAAGGACAGTGCGGCAATGAAGCTCTCGCCGCCCGACAGAGTATGGGAACTGCGTGTTGCTCCGGCATTGTCATCGTATACATTGATCTCTAACCCAGTATTTCCTTTGGAGCGTCCAGTTTCTTGCTTTAATTCAAAATGATAACGCCCCTTTGTTAATTGATTCAGCTGCTGATTAGCGCTTTGCAAGACTTCGGCTAAATACCATTGTAAAACATAGCGTTCCAAACTGATCTTTTGCGGGTTGTCTCCGTTCATCGTTTGGTAAAGCTGGATCATTTGGCTCAACTCATTCAATTGTTCTTTGCTTTGTTCCTGCAGCACTTCAATTTTTCCAATCAGCTCGCGTTGCTGCTGCAATTGGTTTTCCTTGGCGTAATGCTGCTGTTGTAATTGAGTCACCTCTGCTTCTTTATCTGCCAACTGCTGCTTCAAAGGCTCTAACTCCGGCTCTTGTTGTTCCTTAATTGCTTCGGTCAAGCGTTTTTGGCGGTCTTTTAAAACTGCCAACTCTTGATCGAAGGAAGTGATTGCCTTTTCTAATGCGGATAGATCGATTGGCGGTGCTGCCAATTCTTCCACCGTTAAACCTGCTTCAGTCAATTGCTCTTGCAGCTGACCTTGATACTTTTCAAGATTTTCGGCAGTTTCTGCTTGTTGTTCAGCCAGCAGCTTTTGATTTTCTTGCAGTCGGATTCGTTCCTGCTCGATTTCTTTCATCTGCTTTTCGTGTGCCTGCAGCTGTTTTCGGTACGCATCTAAGCTTGCGGTTAACTCCGTAATGCGGCCCTCTAAAGTCGGTAACTGCCAATCAGCAGTTTGCTCTTCCAAACTGGCAAGCCGGCCCTGCAAGGTTTGCAGTTCAGCTTTGACTGTGTTTAGACTTGCTTCGATCTCGTCTTTTTTCGCTTGGTCATTCAACATCTCCGTCGATAGCTGCTGCAATGCTTGATTGGTTTCCGCTATTTCAGCCAAAGCCTGCGTTGTTTCAGCTTGACGCTCGTTAAGAAATTCTTTTAGCGCGGTTATTTCAGCCTCAACAGTTAACTGATAATAGTCCGCAAATTCCGTTTGACAGCTTTGAAGCTGCTTTTCGAAGGCTTCTTGTGCCGATAATCGCTCTTCTTGTAATTGATCAAAGGCATTCATCGCTACATCATAGCGGGCCTCGGTTTGCTCTCGAATCAATTCTAATTGTTTGATTCGGGCTTCTTGTGTTTCAAGCGCAACCTGCAATTGTCCCAGATTATCCGTTGATAATTCCGCGTGCTGCGCTGGATCCGGGTGTTCCTTAGAGCCGCAGACCGGACACGGTTCATCAGGCAGCAAGTCCATACTCAATCGGGCGATCTCTGCTGCTGCCCATTGGCTTTTCAGCTTCTTATAGTCCGCTGTTTCGCTGGTTAATTGATTGCTCGTGCGGCTGGCCTTTTCTACTAGCTGAGCGAGTTTGACCTGCTGATCTTCTTCCTCTTCCTGCTGGTCAAAAATCTGCTTGTCCTGCTCTTTTAGGTGCGTGATCTTCTGTTGAAACTGCAGTTCTTCATAGCGTCGATCCTGCCAAACTTTTTCAGTGCGTTGCTTGGCTTCTAGGTCCTTTTTCTGTTCCTCGCGGGCTGCTACTTGCTGATTGATCTGGGTTAATTGAGCTTGCTGCTGGGTTTGCTGGTCGAGTAATTCCGTTTTTTGCTTCAGCAGCTGTTCTTTTTGCTTCACTAATGGTAAGAAGGACTCCAAGCTTTGCAGCTCTTTTTCCTTAGCTTGCCAATCAGCACTTTCCTTTTCGAAATCGGCTGCCTTTTTCTGGCATTCTGTATATTGCTGCTCTAATTTTTCTGACTTTTGTTGATTTTCATGAGCTTGCTGGGCTTGCTGCTCTTGGCGCATTTCCAGCTCACGGGTACGTTCATAGGTCGGACGTAATTTTTCGAGCTTTTGTCCACGAGCAAGTTGTTGTCTTCGTTCGCTTTGCTCTGGTAAACGCTGCTCTAGCTGTTGAAGCTGCTGCTGTGTTTCCCGTGCTTGACGGAAGTTTTCGGCAAGCTCTTGTGCCTGTTGGACCTTAGTCTGCAGGTTTTGCTGCTGCGTTTGCTTTTCAGTTAATTCAGCTTGGCTTTTTACCAGCGCCTGCTCTTCGATTACCAAATACTCTTTTGCCAGATTCAGCGACTCTTCATAGGTCGCGCCCTTTTCACTGACGACTTGTTGGAATAGCTGATCGATTCGAGTCGTCAGCTCGCTTACCGCTTTTTCCAGTTCGATTTTTTGGAATTTTAAGCTTTCGGTGAAATTGCGATAAAAACTGGTTCCAAATAAACTACGTAAGACAGTCTCTTTTTCTGTACTGTTGGCGTTTAAGAACGTCCGAAACTCTCCTTGCGGCAGCATCACGATTTGACGGAACTGATCCTTTTGCAAATGCAGAATCTGATAAATCACGTCATTTACCGCGTCCACCTTGGTATAAGCTTCCGCCTCTTGGCCCGCGTCGTTAAAAATACTCAACTGAACTTTTTGATTTTTCGTCGTCTCGCCCTTGCCGTTTTTCTTGGCTAAGGTTTGTTTCGGCCAGCGTTCAATGGAATATTGCCGTCCTTGGTGCTCAAAAATGAATTGGACACGGGTTTCCTCCGTTGGTTCAGCAAAAGAGGAGCGAATCTCATTGGAAGAACGCACACCGCCTGAGGCATCGCCATATAATGCAAAGGTGATGGCATCAAAGATCGTCGTTTTGCCGGCACCGGTTTTTCCGCTGATCAAAAACAGCGGGGCTTCGGTCATCTGTTCAAAGTCCACTTCTTCATGAAGAAACGGACCGAAATTTTCCATAATGATTTTCTTTGGAAGCATTAGTTTTCGCCTCCTTTTTTAAGAATTGTATGCAAGCCTTCTTCGATCCAGCTTTTTTGCTGCGGGGTTAATTCGTTTTGCGAAACTTCAGTAAAGAAATCCTCCGTCAAAGAAATCGGTGATTTCTCTTTAATGTTCTCTGTCTTCAAACGAGTTTCGACTGCTGTCTCAAAGCCGTTGGCCCGTTCAACTTGAATGATTCGCGGATAGACCTGCCGCAACTGGTTCATCAGATTGGGGATCACTGCCCGATCCTCTAAAAGAATCGAGAGATAGTCCTCACGGTTGATGGTCGAATAGAAAGCTGGCGTCAGTAATTTTTCAAAACTTGTTTGCAGCTCTTGAATCTCATGGAGCGGTGATAATTCTCGGAAAGAAAATTCGCCGGTTGCAGTATCCACGATCCAGACACCTTTCGTTTGATCCTTTTCTGATAAAGAATATTTCAAAGGCGAGCCGCTATAACGGGCATTTTCCATCTTCAACGCGTCTTTTCCATGGAGATGGCCTAACGCTACATAATCAAAATCCTGCAATAGATTGCCGTTGATTCCATCCAAACCGCCAACTTCGATCTTCGTTTCGGAGTCCGTTTTGCTGCTGCCGGCTACAAAAAAGTGGCTGACTAAAACGTGCTTTTTCTTGGGATCAAAGCTTTCTTGGATTTTAGCGATTACTTTCGGCATTGCCGCTTGAATCGTTCGCAGATCAGGGTCTTCAAAATAAATTCGCGCATCGACTGGTTCAAAATATGGTAAAAGGAAAAATTGTGTATCCTTCATTTCAATCGGTGTAAAGGCCTCCTGCAAGCGGGTATGCAGATGAAAATGCGCCTGATTAAACCAAGGCGCCCCCGTTGCTAAGCGTGTAGCGCTGTCATGATTGCCGGAAATTGCCAGCAGCGGAAATTGCTCGGTCAAATTCCAATCCGCGATCGTTTGATTTAATAACCGCACGCTATCCTCTGACGGCACGGAACGATCATACAGATCACCTGCGATCACGATGGCATCTACTGCCTCATCTTTTGCGATTTTTTTGATTTGATCAAGAATATATGCTTGATCTGGCAGCAAATCGTAGCCATGCAGTTTTTTCCCGATATGCCAGTCAGCCGTATGTAAAACTTTCATTGATCCACCCTTTTCCTATTTTAGTCCTTCCCAAAAGTATAACACGATTTGTCATATTTTTCTGCTTAGCAAGTGGATGTCGTGCCATAAAAGTCTTTCTCTTCAACGATTTTTGCGCTACGATAAGCAGGTGACAAAAAAAAGGAGGATGCTTTGTGCCAGTTGGTATTATTATTAATTCATTGTCAATTATTTTTGGAGGGCTTTTGGGCGGATTCTTAGGTCATCTGCTCTCGGAGGATTTTAAAGTCCAGATTACGTTGATCTTCGGTGTTTGTTCGATGGCGATGGGAATTCCCAGCATCAGTCAGATGGCAAATATGCCCGCGGTGATCTTAGCAATTATTTTAGGAACGTCATTAGGCTTGTTTTTGAAGTTTAATCAAAAAATCAATACCGCAGCGACCATGATGCAAAAACCGATCGCGAAATTCCCCCAACCGGAGCTGAAGCTTTCGGATGAGGACTATCTGAGTACGCTTGTAACGATTATCGTACTTTTCTGCGCCAGCGGAACAGGGATTTTCGGCAGCTTAACGGAAGGCATGACTGGTGATCATACGATTCTGATCGCAAAATCAATCTTGGATTTCTTTACGGCGGCGATCTTTGCCTGTAATATCGGCTATGTCGTTTCTGTGATCGCGATCCCGCAATTCGTGGTCTTTTTCAGTTTATTTTTACTAGCGACGGCTATTTTCCCTTTGACTACGCCGTCAATGATCTTAGATTTCAAAGCCTGTGGTGGATTTTTGATGTTAGCCACCGGCTTTCGGATGATCAAAGTTAAAATGTTTCCAACTGCTGATATGATTCCGGCGATGCTTCTGGTGATGCCGATCAGCTGGCTCTGGACAACTTGGATCGTGCCATTATTTGGATAAAAAAAGATACCATCCGTAAATCGGACGGTATCTGCAAACCGAAACGCTGATTAGTCGGCGTTTTTTTCTTTGGCAACATATTTATAATTAGGATCAATCTCACGATCCAGCTGATCAAAGGCACCCTGCACCCGTCTTTCGACTTCGGCTAGACCCGCTTTGTCCATCTTTTTGATATCAGAAAGATCGATCGGATCACCAAAACGGATCGTCACTGGTGTGCGCTTGAAGAGTTGTGAAAACTTGGTTGGCCCTTGATAAACAGAAGGCACGATCGGTTTCTTCGATAAGCGCGAGATCAAGGCCATCCCGCCTTTTAACTCAGACGAATGACGGGTTCCGCTTGGGAACATAATCAAGCTTTTATCAGAATCCTTCAGCATTTTCACCGGACGCTTCACAACACTTGGGCCGGGCTTGTCACGATCCACAGGAAAAGCATTCAGGTGAACAAGGATAAAACGCAGCACCGGATTTTTAAACAGCTCTGCCTTCGCCAAGAAACTGAACTGTTTTGGCGATGCACCTAGAGCCATATACACAGGGTCCCACCACGTACGGTGCGGAGCAACCAGAATATAATTCCCTTCTGGCAATTTATCTTGATTTTGGTAGTGAGCATTGCCGTTTACGACGGCTAAGATTGCTCGCGCGATGACGCGAATAAATTTAAAAAACATTTTTTCTTCCTTTCAGTTACCTAACTAAACGTAGTATAATACAACGGTATGATTTTTTTAAGGGGGCAAAAGAAATTGTTAAAAAAAGGTGAACGAATCGATCAACTTTACGCCGAGGATATTCAAATCATCCAAAGCTCAGAAGTTTTTTCTTTTTCCATCGACGCTGTTTTGTTAGCAAATTTCGCCCGTGTTCCAAAACGCGGCCAGATCATCGATCTCTGTGCTGGAAACGGCGCGATCGGTCTTTTTTTAAGCCGCAAAACCTCGGCTGCCATCGACCAAATCGAGCTGCAGCCCCGCCTAGCTGATATGGGCCAGCGCAGTATTGCGTTGAATCACTTAGAAGAACAGCTGACGATGCATGAAATGGATCTGAAAAATACCTTTGATGTCTTCCGAAAGGATTCTGCTGACCTCGTTGTCTGCAATCCGCCTTATTTTAAAGAGCTGCCTACCAGCCAAAAAAATCCGAATCCTCACTTGGCGATCGCCCGCCATGAGATTCATGCGACCTTAGAGGATGTGGTCAGCGTTTCAGCGAAATTATTAAAAATGAACGGCCGCTTCGCAATGGTCCATCGTCCCGATCGGTTTCTTGAGATCGTGGATTGCTTGCGCTCGAATCGCATCGCGCCGAAACGCATCCAATTCGTTTACCCAAAACCGGGTAAGGAAGCCAATACGCTGCTGATCGAAGGAATCAAAGACGGCAAAAGCGAAGGCCTGCGCTTTCTGCCTCCATTATATACGTATGATCAATCTGGCAGCTACTCTGCCGACTTACAGGAGATGCTTTATGGCAACTGATCAATATTTTTATGTACTGCTTTGCAGCGACCAGAGCTTTTACGGCGGCTACACCACTGACTTGGCGCGCCGTTTAACCGAACACAATGCGGGAACTGGAGCAAAATATACCCACCCGCAAAGCCGACGTCCCGTTCAAATGATCCACGCCGAACGCTTTGACACTCGCAGTGAAGCAACCAAAGCTGAATCAGCCTTCAAAAAGCTGCCGCGCCGCCAAAAGGAAAAATACCTGCTGGATAATCAAGCAAAAAACGTTTTGTGATTCCTCACAAAACGTTTTTATTATGCACCTTTTAAGATTTCTTTGGCGATCAGATGGCAGTAATGGATCGAGCCGACATCGTTTGGATGGACTTGATCGTCATAGAACCAATCTGGATGTTCATTACTGAAACCATACCAGTCAATCAGATGAACATTCTTGTATTCCTTCGAAGCTGCTTCTAAGGTGGCATTCACATCATTTTGCCAACGACGTGTCGGCACATGTGTATTGATGATAAAGACCTGATGCTTATCACCCAAGACATTCATGACTTGAGCAAAGTCGTCTTTACTAAAGGCTCCGTTGGTCCCTAAACTCAGGAGGATCGTATCGTGCAGCTCGCCTTTATCTTTCAGCGTTTGCAGCAATGCCGGTCCATCCTTCAATTGCCGACCGACCTCCCCATCAACGACCATCTTAGGAAAAATTTCCGTCAGCCCTTTTGAACCAGCAAGTAAAACAGAATCACCAAACGCCGTCACCTTCAAATTTTTAGCCTTGGTAATGTCACGATTGGTCAGATCATATTTGTCCGCCAGGCTCTCAGGCTCCTCGGAGCTGCTGTTAGCTTCTCCCGATTGATCTGTGCCGCTGGAGTCATTTTCTGGCGGCTGCTCTTCTGTTTTTTTCGACGCTTGTTTATTTTGCTCGATTTGTTTTTGCAAGGCTTGTTGGTTCGCGTCCACTCTGTTTGTCGGAGCGATGATCACACCAACAACCGCGATCAAAGTAATCAGGCTGGAAAAGATAAAGCCGATTTTTCTGCGGCTTTTGATTGGTGCCGAAAAGGATTGCTTAAGCGTCGCAAAGGTCTTACGATAATTGAACGAGCGCAACGGATTTTCTATATAACGATAAGATAATTCTGTAACAAAAAGGATCAAGATCACTTCCATGATCGTATGCAGAAAGGTATGATTCGCTACATTTACCTTCGCCTCATAAAAAATCATCACAGGAAACTGGTATAAATAAATCCCATAGCTGCGTTTTCCGATCCATGTAAAGACTGGATTAGTCAGCCAACGGTTCCAGCTGGCTCCCGGATGCGCCGTGATAGCTACCAAAATCACACTCAGCAGACTCACCAAGAACATCCCGCCGTAATAAACGAATGACAAATCGTCCCGCAAGAATAAGAACGCTAAAACAAGTAGCAGCAGCGATCCTAATCCAATCCCGTTCAAGATTCGCTTGGCCTGTGGCGGAATCTTCGCTTTCAAACGCGTGCTCGGCCAGATAAAGGCCAAAGCGCCCCCTAATAGAATTGAAAATAAGCGTGTGTCCGTTCCATAATAAACTCGCGTCGGATCTTGCCCCGGCACAAATAATACCGCCATCAAAATAGCGGAGAAGAACGCCGCGCCAACAATTCCGAGAAATACTTTGCCTTTGTTTTTCAACAGCTTCATCAATAGAACGAAAATGATCGGCCACAGAATGTAATTCTGAGTCTCCACGGCCAGCGACCAAATGTGCGTAAACGGCGATTCGCCAGAAAAACGATCGAAGTACGACATCCCGTGATTGATCTGCCACCAGTTGTTCACGTAAAACAAACTGCTGATGACGTTGCCGCGCAAATTATTCAAAAGATTTCGTTGAAACAATGTTATGTACGCTGAGGCACCGACCAGCATCGCGACCAATGCCGGATACAAACGTTTCATCCGTCGATAATAAAACTGCTTGATATCGATCCGACCCGTCTGCCTCCATTCCTGTATCAATAAATCAGTGATCAAATAACCTGAGACCACAAAAAAAACAGGAACCCCTAAATATCCGCCTCGCATCTGCCCAGGCATCAAATGATATAAAATTACGCCGATTACTGCTAAGGTCCGAATCCCGTCAAACCCAGTAATATAGCGGCTATGCTTTAGTCTTTTTCCCATAAGTTTACATTCCAACTTTACTATACAATATCAAGATAACTATACGTATAAATCCGACAAACTGCAACATTTTCTCAATAAAAAAAGTATTTCCTAAAGATTTAAGTTTTTATTTTCCTTTATTTTAATGAAAAAGTTCTTTAGCGCAAAAAAACGTGCCGAGAAAAATTTCTCGACACGTTTTTTATCACTCGCGATTAATCCGCGAAAAGGAATAATCCAATAGTTTAGTCGTATCTGTATATCTTTTTTTATCCGACTGCGCCCCTAAAACAACTGTTACGATTCTTTTTTCATTCTGGACACAAGTACTAATCAAACAAGCTCCTGCCGACTCAGTCGTTCCTGTTTTCAGCCCATCGACACCTTTATACGCATATTTTTTATTTGGAAGTAGTTGATTGTAATTTTCTATATAGACGTCTGAAAAAGAAACGCCCTCTTGCTTTGTTATATCTAAAACTTCCGGGAAATCATTTACCAGCTTGGCTGAGATCATCGCCATATCGTATGCAGAAAATTGGTTATACTCATTTTTATCAAGCTCCTTACTAGACATATCATCCGGGTCGAGCCCAGTAACGCTTGTTAGCTGATATTCCTCAATTCCCCATTCCTCAAGATACACCTTTATCAATTCAATAAATTGATTCTCGCTTCCCGCTATTCCTTCGGCCAATGTGATCGCACAATTATTCGCTGAAGCAATAAGCACTCCGTCTACCAGCTCTTTTACCGTATAATCTTGTGAAGCGCTCAGCGGAACATTGGATAAAGACGGATTTAATCCTATTTCCATTCCATAGTCTGATAAATAAAAGGAATCATCCAAGGATAGATCACCATTTTTAAGTTGATCGAAAACAACGTAGACTAACAATACTTTTGAAAGTGAAGCGATTGATTTGGGGGTTTTTGAGTCTTTTTCGTAGATAACCTGCATGTTGCTACTATCAATCGCAATCGCAGACGACGCGTTTATAGTAGGAGTAGTTAAATTGTGCAGCACCCTCTTGCCTTCGCCGTTAATGATTAACGAATTTATCGCGATGAAGAGAATTACACAAAGTAAAATAAATCCAATTCGTGAAAACATCTTTCTTCTCATACTGTCTCACCTATCTTTCGTTCCTTGTTTAAATTATCAGCAAATCAATCTGCCTACCTTTTTTCTACAGTAACTATAAAATGCTTTTTAATTTTATGGTGCTGAATGAGCATAATCGGATAATTTTCTATCAAAACCGTTTCAACTTTTTATTCCCATTCAAACAATTAAGAGATGGTAAATGATAGCTTCATTTTTGGTAAATACTTTTGACTTTGTACTTCTATACTTGAATCCTCAAGTATACTTATTTTATTGATTGATCTAAGTTGATTGGAGGCGCGATCTATTGATTATTCATTTCATCGAGATATCAGAATTACTGCTAACAATATTTTTCTTCCTGCTATTTACGAAACTGTTTCCTTCAAAAATAGTGCTAATATCTTTCTTCGTATTTCCTTATGCCTGGTTAATGGCTAAACTTGACGCCGTTTGCGGATATCGAATTTTTGTCGCAATCAGTACTCTTTTTTACTTATCAAGCTTTTTACTCCTGCTTATTTATCTCGCACAAAAAAGGCGAAATATTGAAGAAGCAATCTTTACTTCAAGTGCGGTCTTTATCACAAATTATTTTTTATCTTCGATCATCAATTCATTGCTTATTAATCCTTTTGAAGGAAATCATATAAAAATTTTATTTCTGCATCTATCCCTATTTTGCCTTGCTCTTGCATTGATTTATTTTCCCGCTCGTTTTCTATTTTCTTGGTTCAAAAGAGCAGCGAATCGAAAGCAGCAAATCACTTCAATAATTATGCTGACATTCTCCATTCTTGTAATCATGAACAGCTACCTATTTTATGGCGAACTTTCCCTATCAATTGAAAAAATGAGTATCATTGCTGCCATTTTGGTGGTTTTCTTTATGCTGTTCTTCATTTCAAAACAGTACCTCTTCTTCTTAGAGGAAAAACATAAAATTGAAATCCGGAATAAGACTTATGAAGCCACGCTTTTATATACACAAGAAATCGAAGAACGCTATAAGGAGCTGCGAAAAGCTCAACATGATTACAAAAATCTGCTTCTTTCATTGGAATCGTATATTTTAGAACGAGATTACGATGGGTTAACCGATTATTTTACCCGCCTTAAATCAAATGAGGTTTCTTCAGCTTTAAATATGGGTACGCAATTGCCCCAGCTGCAAAATATTGTAAATTTGGACATCAAAGGAATTCTAATGATGAAGCTGTTAGCCTTACCTAAAGATAACTTTGATGTAAATATTGAGATCAAAGAGTCGATTAATTTCATGAATCGAGACACGGTCCTTTTAGTACGTGCGGTTGGAATCATTCTGGATAATGCCATTGAGGAGTTAATGGTGCTTGGTTCTGGCAGACTGGATGTTGCTTTCATGAACTTTGAAGAGGATATCGTCATCGTGATCTCGAACACCTGTAAGGAAATAGCATTTCCATTAAGCAAATTAAAAAAGGAAGGTATTTCGACTAAAGGCGATAACCGAGGCTTTGGCTTGGCGATCCTTTCAGAAATCGTTGATCAATTAAATGGCGTTTATTTGGAGACCACCTATAAAAATGACCAATTCACTCAAGTCTTGACCATCTCGAAGGAGGGATAATAGATGTTAAATGTGTATATATGTGAAGATGATGAGAAGCAATTAGCTGACCTTAGCGCTATTGTAAGATCAACAATTATGATTGAAGAGTATGATATGACGCTTGAATTATCAACAGTAGATCCATATGAACTGCTGAATGAAATCCAAGATAAGAAGAATTTTATCGGGGTATACATTTTAGATGTCGATTTGAATACGGACATAGACGGGATCGAACTTGCGGCCAAAATTCGACAATACGACGTTTCTGGAACCATCATTTTTGTAACCACACATGAGGAAATGGCTCACCTTACGTTTAAATATAAAGTAGAAGCAATTGATTACATTATAAAAGACGATCCTATCAAAATGAGTCATGATCTAAAGGCTTGTCTTAAAATTGCAAACGAACGGCAAAGTCACGAAAATCTGCAAGAGGATATTTTTACTGTAAAGGTCGGCTCAAGAAGACGAAGCTTTCATTATGCCGACATTGTTTATTTTGAAACCTCCGACACACCGCATAAAATCATTCTGCACACGGAAAATAGTATGACAGAGTTTTACTATCAAATAAAAGACTTAGAAAAAATCGATCCGCGCTTTATCCGCTGTCATAAATCGTTTGTGATAAACAAGCAAAAAATCGAGAGTGTTGATTTGAAGAATAGGCTGGTTAGGCTAAGCAATGGTGATACCTGTCTCGTGTCAGTGAGAGCGATAAGCAAGCTTCGCTGATATTCACCTTCCATTTCGCAAAAAAGCGTGCCGAGAAATTTTCTCGACACGTTTTTTATTTCTTGCTACATTCCATTCCGAGGGATTTTCTTTTCCCAGGTCTTCGTATAGAGGTGCTCTTCATTTTCAGAGACATCCATCTGGCCTTTTAAATAGAAATAATCTTTGTCGGAATCCTGCGTTGTCCAGATATCGGCATTGGTCCACCAGCCTTCCCGACCGATCCGCATATTTTGTGTGATCAAGTAATGGGCGGACAACGGATCACGGTTTGATACGGTCAATTCGCGTTTCAGGTTGTGCTCAATGGTCATATCGATCTCATCAAAGCGGTAAATACCTTCGCCGAATACACCGCCGATTCCGTTGGTCATACAGGTCCATGCGTCATTTACTAAGTCATAGGTAATTTCGCGCTCGACTTTTCCTTCTGACAGAATGGTGGTCGGAGTCAATGCAGCTGATTCCGGCATCTCTGCTGGACCTTCTGTGTCTTCGCCGCTAAAGATCGGCAATGTGAAGACTGCTTCTTTCAAATTCAGCGTCAATGAATAGTCCTCAGGCATCGGCCAGAACATCGGCCACGCATTATTCGCCAAGGATAGACGAATCCGATGACCTGCTTTGAAGCGATGTCCGCAGCAATCCAATCCAACGAACGCGGAAACTTCTTCTCCCGGAGTCAGTGGAACCACTTTGTCATGGCCTTGTAAATGGGTTAAATTCATGACACCATAGGAAACCCGTTCAGAGGAACCATCTGGCGCAATATCGCATAGAGATGCATAAAGCATCGCGTTTGGTTTGTCACTGGCTAATTTTAAATCAATTCGCGGATAACCAAAGATTTCCAGATCTTCGGATAATATTTCAGAATCAAAGGTCATGGACAAACCATTATCGATACGCTGATCTCCCGGTGATTCGCCGGGAACGCCTGCCCCCATCCATTCATTCGCCAGCAAGGTATGAGCCAGCGGTGTATGGAGAAGAACCTTTTCTTCTTGTGCCTCGCGTTCTTCAACTAATCGGCCATAAGTCAATTGGTACTCTTTTGGCGAGACTGCTTTTGACGGCCAGTCTTCGATCGCTACCCAGCGGCCATCACTGACTGGTCGATTGGTAGAAGGTGCCATGCTGTTTTCGATCCACGCCTGAACCATCGGACCGTCTAAGACACCATTGTCTTTCCCCTTCAACCAATGATCCCACCAGCGTACGCCTTCTCCTAAGAAATTGATCGCAGGTTCCGGTATGCCATCATGGGCATAAACATGCGCCCAAGGGCCCAAGATGCCTTTTTTCGGAACATCCACATTTTCCAGCAGACTCAGCACCGTATTGGTATAAGAATCCGCGTACCCATCGACTGCAAAAATCGGCACCTCGATCGCACTGTAATCTTCACAAACGGAGCCGTGCTGCCAATATTCATCCCGGGTTTGGTGTTCTAACCAGTTGCCCATCCAAAGCGGCATATTTTTTAAACGCTCCAGCCACATCTCACGCCAACGGTCCCCGACAATCTCTGGATCGATCGCCCGCGATTGATAGCCCAGCATGATCGCGCCCCACCAGAAATTATCATTTAAGACCAGCCCGCCTTTGTAATGAATGTCATTGTTATAGCGATCATCGGTATAGCCTACAACCATGACTGCTTTTAAAGCGGGCGGTCTTCTTGCGGCGATTTGCAGTGAGTTAAAGCCGCCCCATGATTTCCCCATCATCGCGACCTGTCCATCACACCATGGCTGTTTACTGATCCAATCAATAACCTCCAAGGCGTCATCTTGTTCTTGCTTTAAATATTCGTCTTCCAGCAGTCCGTCCGATTCTCCAGTCCCGCGAATATCTACTCGAATCACATTGTAGCCGTGGCCTGAGAAATAGCCGTGCATCGGATTATCTCGTCCTCGCGTCCCATCGCGTTTCCGATAAGGCAGATATTCCAAAATCGTCGGTAACGGCTCCTCGGATTCTGGAAGCCACAAGCGGTACGAAAGCCTCGTCCCATCCGATAATGTGAACCAGTCATTCTCAATAATTTTTACTTCATAAGGAAATTCTGTGATGATTTTTTTCAAAACGTTATCCTCCCATATCTTTTATTGTCTATTCTTTGACTGCTGCTTCTTGTGCCTGTGCGGCTTCCTTTAATTTTATTTCTGCTTTATACGCTTTCCCGTAGGTCCGATGCCAAATCACACATAAAATCGCCCCCACTACTGCCATGACGACCATCAAGGTGAAATAGATGAAATAACCAGAATTCCCCTCATAGCGATCCAGCACATTGCCGGCGACTAAAGGTGCGATCACCTCTGGCAGATACCCAAGCGTACTGGCCAAGCCAATCGCGATACCTGACAGCCGCAAAGGAATCTTCCCCTCTGACATAAATGAAAAGAACAAGCCATAATTAGAAAACATTGCCAAGTAAACCAGACTTGCGGCAACAATCAACAGGATCACTTGGATTTGTCCGCTCATTCCTGAAACGGAGATCATCAGCAGTGTACCTAAGGCCATTACGATAAAACCGCACATCATAATCGTCGACTTGCTGATCTTATCTGCTAAAAAACCGCCGACCGGTGCAGCGACAAGCCGGCAATATTGCGCCAGCATACTGACGATCGCCGCAAATACCGCCGAGGTGCCAATGATATTCGACGCATACGGTGTAAAATAATAAATCGACATATTAAAGGTATAACTGGTGAACATCATCCCGATAATCAGCCAAATCGCCGGCATTTTTAACACATCGATAATGTCCTTCATTTTCAGCTTCTCCCCTGCACCCGCTTCTTTCATCGGCGCAGGCTCCTTAACTAGAAACAGGAACGCCAACCCGCATAAGATCGGGATAACAGAATAGAAGATAATGATCCAGCGCAGCCCCATCGCTTCGGTCAATTGCTTTTGGAAGAAACCAAAAATAGCCGTAGCTACCGCCATATGGATGACGTTGGTGATTCCCCGCGTCCCCTCGAATATGCCGTAAGCTCGACTTTGTTCATCTTCATTGGCTTGCATCCGCACGATTTTCAGCAAGGCAGGCCAGAAGGTCAATAACGATGTCACTCCCCATAACGCATAGATCAAAAACAGCGCAGCATAGCTCGTAAAGAACAGATGCAAAAAACCGCCTAAGCCGGTCGCGATCAATGAACCCACCATCAATTTTTTCGCCGGAAAACGGTCTGCCAAAACGCCGCCGATCAAATACGAGACCAGTCCCATAAAACCATAAGCACTCCCAAGTGACCCCATTTGCGTGTTCGTCAAATGATAGGTCGCCACATATGCGTCATAATAATAATTCCGAAAATAAGCCAGTCCGTAAATGATCGAACCCGCTATCGCCAACAACACAACCGTAAAGAAATTCTTGCGCAGCCCCTGTTTCACTTCATTTGAATCCATAATTTGCCCCCTCCATAATCATCCTGTTTTAAATCCTCTCAGCCCTCTTCACAATAAATATACGCATGAACAATTGACTTTCTTCCGACAACTTATTTTTTCTTAATAAAATCGTACCATGATGGCGTTTTCATGACAATCTGAAAATAAGCCGTTTCATAAAAAAAAGAGTCGAGGCTTTCGCCTCAACTCGTTAATCCATCGATTCTTCGTAAAATCGTCCCATGATCCGGACATTTTCTGAAATACTGACAAACGCATCGGGATCGTTTTCCCGCATGATCGATTCTAATAATGGCAGCTCAAAGCGTGTCACCACAGTGAATAGAACGGTCTGTTTGTCATGCTTATAAGCACCTTCTGCTTCGTTGATGATGGTAATCCCGCGGCGCATTTGATCTTGAATGGCGTTGATTACCCGCTCAGGACACTTGGTCACGATCATGACCTGCATCTTCCGCTGCTTGGTATACAGCGCGTCGGTTAATTTTCCGCTCATGAAGATCGCCAAGGCAGAATAAAACATGTACTGCCAGCTAAATAAAATCCCTGCCATCAGCATAATCAGCACGTTAAAGACAATCGAGATCGATCCAACCGATGTGCCGGTCCGCTTGCGGATCGTGATACTTAAAATATCCAGCCCGCCGGATGACAACCCATTCTTCAAGGCAAAGCCGATGCCGACACCCATGATTGCTCCGCCGAAGATCGCACAGATGATCGGGTCCTTCGTCAAGGTCGTCTGAGGAATGATATGGATAAAGAAAGATGTTAAGAAAACGGTGATGAAAGTAAAAATCGTAAACTTATGACCAATCTTGAACCACGCCAAGAAAAACAAAGGCACGTTGATCAAAAATAAAGTGATCGATACAGGTACGGTAAAGCCGACTACCCGATGCGACAAGGTTGTTAAGATTTGCGCAAAACCGGTGGCTCCACTGGAATAAATGTGTCCTGGCTGGTAAAAAAAGTTTACGGCTATCGCCGCTAAAAATGCATAAACTACTGCGACAGATAATCGGGTGGCATAGTCGTGATGGGGCCACTCCTCTATCTTCTTTTTCATCATGTTTTGTCCGCCTCATTTCAAAATTTCACTCACATTATACGTATTTTCATGAAAAAAAGAAAGCACCTGCCATAAAGGCGGGCACTTCTCTTAGTATATTCTTAGAGTTGTGAAAAAAATCAGCTAGCGAACTTTTTCATATTAGAATCCATGTCCAGATTCACGAACTAGCTTTTTCAGCAAAAGTTGAACGAGTTCGTGGAATCTTTTCTAATTATTCCTCGATCTTCGTCACATCAATGCTCAACTCATAAAGCTGCAATGGTGATACGGTACTTGGTGCATCAGACATTGGATCTGCTGCTTTCCCGTTCTTAGGAAAGGCGATGACTTCACGAATGTTGTCTTCACTAGCTAATAACATCGCAAAGCGGTCCAAGCCAAGCGCGATCCCGCCGATTGGAGGGAAACCATAGTCCAATGCTTCCAATAAGAAGCCGAATTGTTCATTGGCACTTTCTCTTGTGAAGCCTAATGTTTCAAAGACTTGTTCTTGCAATTCGCGCGTGCTGATACGCAATGAGCCGCCGCCTAATTCGTAGCCGTTCAAGACGATATCGTAAGCTTGCGCGTAAACTTTTTCTGGATGATCCTTTAAGTTTGGAATGTCTTTTTCCATCGGCATCGTAAATGGATGGTGAGCAGAGACATAACGGCCCAACTCTTGATCAAATTCAAATTGCGGCCAATCAACGACCCATAGGTAATCAAAGCGATCTTCGTCGATCAAACCAAGCTCTTTACCAACCTTCGAACGAACCGCACCTAATGCCGTTACCGCAGTTAAGAATTGATCTGCCGCGAACATTAGCACGTCGCCTGCTTCGGCGTTGGTTGCTTTCTTCAAGTCGTCGCTGACGCCGCCCATGAATTTCGCGATCGGTCCAGTTAATTCCCCGTTTTCGTCAACCTTGATCCAAGCCAAGCCCTTCGCACCAAATTGTCCTACGAATTGACCTAAGCGATCCAATTCTTTACGTGAATATTTGTCAGCCGCGCCTTTTGCGTTCAAGGCTTTCACGACGCCGCCGTTGTCAGAAGCCATCCGGAAGACTTTGAAATCTGTCGCAGAGGCGATATCCGTCACATCGATCAATTCCATATCAAAACGTGTATCCGGTTTGTCTGAACCGTAGCGTTCCATCGCTTCATCCCAAGTAATTCGTGGGAATGGCAAGGTAACTTCCACACCGCGAACGTCCTTCATGACTTGCGCGATCATTGCTTCGGTGTATTCTTGAATTTCTTCAGCCGTTAAGAAGCTGGTTTCAATATCGATTTGAGTAAATTCCGGTTGACGGTCGCCACGCAAATCTTCGTCACGGAAACAACGCACGATTTGATAGTAACGGTCAAAACCAGCAGTCATCAATAATTGCTTCAAAATTTGTGGTGATTGCGGTAATGCGTAGAAATGTCCCGCATGCACACGCGATGGTACCAAATAATCACGAGCTCCTTCTGGCGTAGATTTCGCCAAGTAAGGTGTCTCGATATCTAAGAAATCATTATTATCTAAGAAACGACGAACAGATTGCGTCAAGCGATGACGCATCATCAAGTTTTGTGTCATTTTTGGACGACGCAAATCCATATAACGATATTTCAAGCGCACTTCATCGCTGATATTTTGATCATCTTCAATTGAAAATGGCGGTGTTTTCGCACTATTTAAAATAGTGATTTCTTCACCTTTGACCTCAAAATCACCAGTCGACATTTTTTTATTTACGGCACCGGGATCGCGACGGATCACTGTCCCCGTAATTTCAACGACATATTCGCTGCGGCATTGATCCGCAACTTCCCAAGCCGTTTTTGATTCTTCTGGATTGAAAACCACTTGCACAACACCTTCACGGTCACGCAAATCGATAAAGATCAAGCCACCTAAATCACGACGTTTTTGTACCCACCCGTTTAATGTTACCTTCTGATCCAAATACTCCTCGGACACTCGTCCGCAATAGACTGTACGTCTAGCCATTTTTTCATTCCTCCATTTATTTAAGTAATCTACTATTATAAGTAAGATTTATTTCGTTTAATCAAGCTTCGGCATTGCCATTTCATCATAGATCGCAGCAAAGTCTTCATATAAATCCGCTAGTGGGAAAGCTTTTTCTTCTCGCGTCGCTGAATCTTTTACGTTGATCACGCCTTTGGCTAACTCGTCTTCCCCTAAAGTCAGCACCAGTTTTGCGCCTTCTTTATCGGCCGTTTTGAATTGCGCTTTGGCTTTTCGGCCCATAAAGTCCCGATCGGCAGAAAATCCAAAGCCGCGAATCGCTTGCACGACCTTCAAGGTTTCCATATTCGTTTCCGCACCAAGTCCTACAACATACGCTTCTAGACTTGCGGCACTTGGAATCATCACGTCTTCTTGTTCTAACGTTAATAAAATCCGTTCGATCCCCATCGCAAAGCCAATCCCCGGTGTTTCGGGTCCGCCAAGCTCTTCGACCAAGCCATCATAACGTCCGCCGCCGCAGATCGTTGTTTGCGCGCCCATGCCCGGAGCGTCGCTCATGATTTCAAAGATCGTGTGATTGTAATAATCCAAGCCGCGAACCATGCGATGATCGATCTCATAAGAAATATTCAGGTATTCCAAAGTTTTGGTCACACCTTCAAAATATTCCTTCGCATAATCACTCAAGTAATCCAAAATACTTGGCGCGTCTGCCACGATTGGTTGATCCTTGCGATCCTTACTATCTAATACACGCAATGGATTTTCGTGTAAACGACGACGTGAGTCCTCGCTTAATTCTTCTTCGTGAGCTTCAAGGTACTTAATCAACGCTTCGCGATAATTCGTCCGCGTTTCCTTGTCTCCCAACGTATTGATGACTAAACGCAATTGACTGATCCCTAATTGCTTAAAGAAATCCATCGCCATCGCCATGATTTCCACATCTAAACTTGGATTTTCACTGCCGAAAGCCTCCACACCGATTTGGTGGAATTGACGCAAGCGCCCCTTTTGCGGACGCTCATAACGGAACATCGGTCCAGTATAATAAACTTTGTAAGGCTTCTTGAATTCAGGTCCGAATAATTTATTTTCAACATACGCCCGAACGATCGGCGCCGTTCCTTCTGGACGAAGGGTCACATGACGATCGCCTTTATCATGAAAATCGTACATTTCCTTTGAAACGATATCCGTTGTATCACCCACACTGCGGGCAATCACTTCGTAATGTTCAAAAATCGGTGTGCGAATCTCTTGGTATTGATAATCATTGAAAACCAAACGAGCAGTTTCCTCAATAAACTGCCACTTTTCGCTTTCTCCCGGTAAAATATCATTGGTCCCTTTTGGTCGCTGATAACTCATGGTTGATCTCCTTTTTCATATTAATGTATTAATGTATTTATTTTGATGATGGAACGTCGCAGCTAATTCGATTTGTGGTATTAACTTTTTCAAAGACCGAAAAAGTTAGTTTTATCCTCATCACGCATACGATTCTGCTATACAGCTTGTTCATTATAGTGCTTAAACCTCTTACTACTGCCTCAAATCTTAGCCTCTGCGAAAAGCAGAACTCGCAAAAAGCCCTTGTTCTACTGAACAAGGGCGAAAATTGTCGCGGTACCACCTATTTTTTAAAAAGAGTTGTCTCTTTTTTCTCTAGCAATTAACGCTTGCGTAACGGAGCGGCTTTGCACGCGCTCATCTCCAGACTGTCTTTCAATTACTTTTCACGAAATTGCTTTCAGCCAAGGCAATTTTTTCTGTACGTTTTTTCGTAATTTACTGGTTCCTTCACAGATATTTCATTGATGTTTTTATCTCTTCCTAAGCTACTAAAAAAAGCCCCGAAAGTCAAGTGATTTCCCAGCTATAAATAGAGAAAAGAATAGTCGCTTTTTTTCACGATTTATTTTAAACTTGAAAAAGAATGAGCGTTTCTTTAATGAAGCGAAAAAAGCAAGGAGCGAAAATTATATGACTGATGTACGAATTGGAAAATCACAAGTCTATGCGAGTGCCTTAGGGTTAGGAACCAACGCTGTCGGCGGTCACAATCTTTACCCTAATTTGACCGATGATATTGGAAAAGAAGTGGTGCGCACTGCCATCAACAACGGCATCACACTGCTGGATACGGCCTTTTCTTATGGTCGCGGCCGTTCAGAGGAATTGATCGGTGAAGTTTTACAGGAACCGGAATTTGACCGCTCACGAGTGATCGTAGCGACCAAAGCGGCTCATGATATGCAGCAGGACGGCAAATTCAACAACTCGCCAGAATTTCTCCGCAACGCGGTAGAAGCTGCTTTGCAAAGACTGCAAACAGATTATATCGATATTTTCTATATCCATTTCCCAGATGAAACAACGCCGAAAAATGAAGCAGTCGCAGCGCTGCATCAGCTGAAAGAAGAAGGAAAGATTCGGGCGATCGGTGTTTCAAACTTCTCTTTGGATCAATTAAAGGAAGCCAACCAAGACGGCTATGTCGACATCGTTGAAGAACGCTTCAGCTTGATCCACCGAGAACACGAAAAAGAGCTGTTCCCTTATCTAAAGGCAAATAACATCAGCTTTGTCCCTTATTATCCACTAGACTCTGGCCTGCTGACAGGAAAGTATGACAAAGAAGCCCATTTCGAAGACAGCGATTTGCGCAGTAAAAATCCTGACTTCAAAGGCGAACGTTTTACAGAGATCATCAAAAAAGTCGATCAATTAAAACCGATCGCAAAAGATTACGATGTCACTGTCACACAATTAGTCTTGGCATGGTACATGAAGCATCCGCAAATCGACGTAGTCATCCCCGGTGCGAAACGTCCAGACCAAGTCGAAGCGAACGCCAAAGCCGTTGATATTCACTTATCTGCTGACGACTTTGACAAGATCGACCAATTATTTAAATAGTAGAATTGGGACCCTGATGCTTTCAGGGTCTTATTTAACTGTAAAGAAAGAAAAAACATTGAATCAACAGCTTTAACGGTGTCCAGCTTCACGAAGCCTTTCTAATTTACGACATTTTTTTCGGTACCGTGAATAAAAGCCGCAAAATTATCGACAGCGATCCCCATCAACCGTTCACGCGTCTCAACAGGCGCCCAAGCAATATGAGGTGTGATAAAGCAATTTTTTGCCTTTAACAATGGATTGTCTGTTGCCATCGGTTCCTTCGAGACGACATCGACACCGGCTGCGTAGATTTTCCCTGCATTCAGCGCTTCGGCCACCGCTGCTTCATCCAGTAGCCCGCCACGCGCCGTATTCAGCAAAATTACGCCATCCTTCATCTGTTGGATCGCTTCTTGATTGATCATCTGTTCCGTCTCCGCGGTTTGAGGAACATGCAGACTGATCACATCTGACTGATGATACAATTCTTCTAAGGAAACCTGCTGCGCCCATTCTGCCTGGGCTTTTTTTGCTCGATGATTCCAATAAATTACCTGCATATTGAAGGCGTGAGCGATAGTCGCTGTCGCCTGTGCGATTTCACCATATCCGATCAGACCGATCGTCTTCCCTCGCAGCTCCATGAGTGGTGTTTTCCAATAGGTGAAATCAATACTATTCTGCCAGTCTCCTTGATGCACAGACTGATTGTGCACGCCTACTTGGTTTGCGATCTCTAATAGTAAGGCAAAGGTCGATTGCGCCACGGCATCTGTTCCGTAGGCTAGAATATTCGTCACCGGTATCCCGCGCTTTCTGGCGGCGGCGATATCCACGACATTATATCCCGTCGCAACGACACCAATATATTTTAATTGAGGAACGGCGGCTAACACCTCTTCATCGATCGGTGTCTTGTTGGTTAAAATCGCTTCTGCGCTGCCGATCCGTTCAATAATTTCCTGTTTATTTGTATAAGAAGTCCGATCGTAAACCACGACTTCTCCGTATGCTTCAAACCCCTGCCAGCTCAAATCGCCTGGATTCAAGGCGTGTCCGTCTAGTACAACAATTTTCATGTGATCCCTCCGTAGTCATTTTCCCCATTCTACCTAGAATTGACGAAAATGAAAAGACGGACTCATCCTCAGCTTGAAAAATCACTGGACCTTTTAGCGACGGTTTTTAAATTGTTTAAGCAGCCGTTTTTCTTTTTTGGTGAGCTTTTTCTGTCTTTTTCCTGACGTTGGCGGAATCACCTTGATTTCTTCTTCCAAAGGCAGATCCTCGTCATCCTCTGTTACGAAGCCTTCAAACACAAAGTTTGGCGGCATTTGTTCATTGATTTGCTTCTGGAGCCCCTCATGAGACAAGCTTTCCGCCTCCTGCTCATCAAAGCCGAAGAAATTCGCCATTTCCTTTAAATCCGCAAGCTCTACTTCTTCCTCTGGTTCAAGCACTTCGTCCGCCTCGATCGCGGCCTCATCTCGCGTATCAAAGACTGGCGTTTCGATCGTTTCAACAAACTTTGCGGTAATGACCTTCTGAAACAGATTCACGCCATTGCGATCAAACTTGTTTACGATGGTTAATTTTTCCAACGTTGTCCGAATCTCTTCCGCCGATTTATTCGGATCAACACCTTTCATCGTCCAACGATGCCGCTTGCCGACACTATTTTCATATACCGCTGATAAACTGAACATTCTCTTTCCCCCCTTTCCTCTCTTTTTTGTTTATTTTGCTCATGAAGGTGCTAAAAGATTGCCTGAGAATTTTCTGAACAGCGAACGCAGCTTCTCTACCTTTTCTTCGACTAAATCCTGCAATGAAAACAATCTGATGGTTATCGCCCGCCACTCTTTATCTGAGAAATAATTTTTGAAATAGATATAGTAACGTCGTACTGCTCGGGTCGATTTGGTCTTCATCAGTAATTGCCTCACTAATTTCTCTAGCATAAAGCTGAAATCCGCTGTCCCTAATTCTTCCCTTACTTGAAGGGCGATCAAATATTTTAGGACCGACTCCTCATCATGGGTTTCTTGATAATAGTTCATCAGTCTTTTTTCTAAGGTTTTGCGCTTTAGACTGAAGATCTGCTGATAGGTAAATAATGGTTTTTCGTTCATTTCCTTTGCTCCTTTCACTTTTCGTAACCGTTTTCTCATGCAGAATATTCCTTTTTGAAATCAGCGTCAATAGCCCTTTTGCCCCAAATCCACAATTCACAAATGAACAATCCAGTAATAATCACTCCTCAATCAGAACCACCCGTGAAAACGGGTGGTTTGCTCTGCGGGTGAAACCCCTTGTTGCTATGACTACGCCTCAAGAC
>NZ_BJED01000022.1 GCF_005405485.1 Enterococcus hulanensis
ATTTGGAACATTCGAGTGTCTATTAATTGCTTGTAACAAACGAGATTCAGAATAAATGCGACAGTTATTATTAAAATAAAGTTGATTTTCCTGTATCGTTCGATTACAATATAATTAATAAATGTATATACACCGTTATTTATAGGTTGCAACAACAAGCTGTTCCCTTGGTTTTGTTTAAACCAAGAGATTTACTGGTTACAATTAATAATTATTTGAATTTATAAGTTATGAAAAACATCCCCTCACTTCGAGGAGATGCTTTTTTTTATTCATCCAATCATTTCTCCTATGGCTAGCGGTTCTCTAAGAATCCCTCTCTTCCCAAACAAGAGTTCTCAGAGAATGGAGTTTAGCATGCGTATGCTTTAAGTGGTTTCCTAAAAATGTACTTTAAAAGTACATTTTTAGGAAATCCGATAAAAACAAAAAAAGGACCTCAAAAAGAAATCCTTTTATCAAGAGTTATCAAACGAAAGTTAATCGTTTCCAGTGTCTATTCGAAGTTTTACCATCAAGGAAATATGGCAGGAATCTAATACATTGACGCGCTAGAGGAGAAATAGCACGTGATCAAACCCTCTCTTTTTCAGAATAGGTTTTATTAAATGCTTCTTTCTCTCTTAAAGAAGAGAATCTCTCCACTTATTTTCTGTTCTTTGAATAAATTTAATATTATTTCTCCGTTTAATGAAAAATGAGGCGAAGGACAGAACAGTCACAGTACCTCTAAAGGAGTTATTGTGAATGCGTTGTATCCACGCCATTTAAATAGGAAAACTGTCGCCAACTAAAAATAAAAGTGACAGGGCCAGAGGAAAAACGAGCTTTCCATAGAGCTTTTTTTTGAAAGCAACACAATCCGATTGTGTTACATTCTTTTCATCTACTACTTGGGGATTATTATAGATACCAACCAAATTTTTTTTGTTCGCAAATCTCAAGTGAGATTAGATCTCTTAAACTAGCTTGATTGTAAATCCAGCATAAGAAAAACAGCAGCATACCTATTATTGTATGCCGCTGCTTTATCTGAACCCAACACATTCAGATTGTGTTATATTATCTATCGCCTTTTTTATCTTGTAATTAGTAGTCTTACTTTTTAGGTTTGACTGCGTAGTTCGCATGAGTTTTTCTTGCAAGTTCATCCATTGGATTTTCCTTTAGTGGTGCTTTAGGTATCGGCCTTCCCTCAAGTTGTGCCAGCTGGGCTTCTTTCAGGCGACTATCTAAATCCTTTTCTTTGGTAGTTTTTCCTGAAAAAGCAAAAACTAAAGCTATTACAAATCCTATTAATGTCCACCCTAGAAATATATTTAGTATTGCTACTATTACAATATTTTTCTTTGTAATCAAGGCAATTATTGTAGGAATCATATAAATCCCCAACCCGAGTAGAACCAAAAAAACACCTAAACTTTCTATCATTCCATAACACTCCTTATACTTGTAAACTATTACTTCATATTTTTATCATTACGACTAATGACCTTCGTATCCTGATCAGTCACAGTGAAGAGAACACAAAGACGATGAGTAAATATATTCGTTCAGTGCCATTATACAGTGAATTAACAAATGATTAAATATTAGATGTCATTTAGGAATATTTATTTTAGTGAAAATAGATTGGTAAATTCACTTGGAGTAACAATCAAAATCCGTTTATCTCCGAGTCGGATAAGGACTATTCCGTATTCAAAGGTCTCATTTCCTGTTGGGAGATCAATAACTGCACGCCCTTCATTTACATTCTTTCTAGATTTTTCTATGGAAAAAGGCTCACAAAATTCCTTTACATCCTCCCAATTATCCTTTTTATAGAGTATGTAGTGAAGATCTATATTCAATCGACATGCTCCACTCGGATTGGTTCATAGCTTTGATTCATCATCAGTTAAATGCATATACCCTTTGCCCCCCCCTTCAGTACTGCTTTAATAATATTGTTAGTACAGAAATAAACCTGAAAAAATCTACCATTCTCTTAGATTTTAAATAGAGAAGGGAGTAACTCTCGAACGAATTCAACGCTGTAATATTCCAATAACTCAATCACAGTGTCTACTATCTGAAGCTTTAAGTGTGGCTTCACATTTTCCTTCTCTAAAAGAGCATTCACTTGCTTCAAATATTCTTCTTTCGTCAAAATTATCACTCCCTTAGTTACATATGTTTTCCAACAAAGACTTTTACAACTTTCTCAAATTCCTTATCATTGAGCGTATCGAAATATCCGCCTTTGTAATAGTTCAATCCCATTGTTAAAGCTTGAATTGCTGTGAAACCTACAGATTCTAGCTGATTCTCCATCAGTTTCACAGCAGCTTGTTGTGCTTTATTCATGTGATCACTTCCCAATATTTATTCTATTTGATCATAGTGCTGACTACTCTGATTCATCTTCAATAGGTAATCGAGCAGTGCCAAAAGATTCTTCAAGGATCTCTTCATCTGAAATATCTTCACCAGCTTGCTTCCGTTTAATTTTATCTTCTATTTCTTTCATTTTATCTGGATTATCTGATAACATTTTTTTCATTGCTTCTTTTCCTTGTGCTTTCAAATCTTGGTTATAGTCATACCATGCACCAGACTTTTTAATCACATCTGTCTCCACACCTAGATCGATTACCTCGGATGTTCTTGAAATTCCTTGACCATACATCAACTCAACTTGTGCCAATTTGAATGGTGGTGCAACTTTATTTTTAACAACTTTGATTTTGGTCACATTACCAATGACGCTCGAATCTTTGGGATTCTTGATTTGTTCAGCTCTCCGGACATCCAAGCGAATTGTAGAGTAAAACTTCAATGCACGGCCACCAGGTGTTGTCTCCGGACTACCAAACATTACGCCAACTTTTTCTCGAATTTGGTTAATGAAGATAATAACCGTTTTTGTCTTATTGACTGATCCTGATAATTTTCGTAATGCTTGTGACATTAGCCGCGCTTGTAGCCCAACATGAGCTTGGCCCATTTCTCCATCGATCTCAGCACGAGGAACCAGTGCTGCTACAGAATCGACAACAATCAAACCAACGGCGCCACTAGAAACAAGGGCGTCTGCAATTTCTAACCCTTGTTCACCAGTGTCAGGTTGTGATAGCAGTAATTCATCAATGTTTACACCGAGATTCTTTGCGTACTCAGGATCTAAGGCATGCTCAGCATCGATGAACGCAACTGTTTCTCCAAGTTTCTGTGCTTCAGCCGCAGCATGTAATGCAACTGTTGTTTTACCCGAACTTTCAGGGCCATAGATTTCTATTATTCTCCCTTTTGGGTAGCCACTCACACCTAATGCATCATCTAAGAGGATAGATCCAGTTGGGATAACTTCCACATTCATATCAGTCTTTTCCCCGAGCTTCATCACTGATCCTTTGCCATAATTCTTTTCAATCGTTTTAAGAGCATCTGCTAAAGCAGCTTTTCTCTTCTTATCATCTGTTAGTTGTTCTGGTGCACCATACTTTGCTTTCTTTTCAGCCATAAATAGATAGTCTCTCCTTCGTAAATCGTAGCATTCGCAAAAAAGAACGTACGTTCATAAATAGTATACCTTAGTTTTAACTTTTTTAAAGCTCAAACAAGTAGTGTTCTAATTTCTTGCTAGGTAGGAATATATATTATTTGAGAAAAAAACAGTTACCTGAACTGACCATTAATTAGTTATCCATAAGTAACAATCAGTCCAACGTTTCTTTTCTTTGCTTCACTAAAATAGGCATTAATAGTCTGGGAGCCGTGAAGGAAATAAGGGAAATTATTTGGTAAAGAATCTTTTTGTTACCAATACTGGTGGATTTTACAAACTTCTTTTGCTCACTAGGGAGTGTTTTATCCTCCTTTGAACCATCATCCAAATTTTCTAAAACATCATAAGTGTCCTTTTGTTCTAGAATAATGTCTCTTTTATCTTCTAAAGGATTTGGAATCACTTCATAATGAGGGATTTTTCCAACTAGCAAATTATATTTTTCTCCATACTTATCTTCAACGGAAATTTTTTCTACATTATAAAGTTGACTAACTAGTAAAGAAACCGTCACTCCAACAAGTATGAAGTTTATAAGAGCAAGTACGACGTTATAAGAAAATTCATAAACCTCAATAAATCGTCCAGCTACAAATAAAACAGTAAAATCCAAAACAAATACGCAGGTAAGACAAGTCACTATGTCAATCTCACTTAGTATGTTTATGAGATCCAAATGTTTCTCTCCGAAGTTGAAGTGAAAAAAGTAAAGTATTAATAAATTCATGATTACAATTATTTCTAATAGAAAGACCAATAAAAGAAGCGAACCTTTTTGAGATTTGCAAAATTCATTTAGTTTCAAAATTATCTTGTTTCCTTTAGTTTTATCGAACTTTCTAGGAAGATTATTGAATCTTTTTTTTGTGTGTTTCCCCAATGTATCACCACTTTCAATTTATCTGAAGATATAAACAACCATGGATTGATTGTTCTGAAAAATAGTTTTTTAGTTCAGAATACTATTTTAAAAAATCTGTTGCTTTTTTGTATATAGTTAAATAAGAGTAGTGGTAACGAGCAGATGATTGGAAATCATCCGTAAAATACAAACTAAGTGATCTCTCCTAGTCATTTGGTACTAACTATATACACTCGTATTCACCTTGTGTAAAAGTACTCTTTTATTATCATGAGTCTTTATCGATGTAATTTTCAATCTCATTGTATATGGCTTTTAAGCGAGCTTTCTTTAAGAAAAACAAGTACAAATAAAGAACTACCACAAAACTGGCCAATGTTGAATTATAATTTGACACACGTTCAAGTAAAGAGGGCGTGTTCTTTACATCACTACCAAGTACCTTTTCGTAATAGTTCGTTATACCGTTCAGATATTCGTTTTTTTCTTTGTCAGTAGATTTTTGGTAGCCTTCAGTATCCCTTATAACTGAATGTTGAATATTCAATTGATCTGCACGTGTAGATAGATCAATATTTTGTAAGGTCATATCAAAACCCGCTAATACAAAAATCAAAGTCAACATACTAATTAAGCTAATATTTGAAGATGTAACCTCTCTAAATCTATATTCTAAACCTTCTCTTGAAATTCCACTAAGTTCTTTTGTTATCACCGATGAAATAGGAACACACCAATTTATATTCAATAAAAACACCCCATATTTTTTGCTTGTATTACACCAATTTTATACTATGGAAAATTACACAGCAAACATTCGTTGACAAAAAAACAATCTCGATTTAAACTAAAAAGCGAACAGGCGTTCGTTTTTTAGTTTAATGGAGGTGAGAAAGATGGATTGGAACGATAATCCAAAGTTCATTTACGAGCGTGAACCTTCACGAGATATATTATGCATCGATTGCAAAAGTTTCTACAGTTCCGTAGAATGTGTGGAGCGCGGACTAAATCCTTTATCTACAAAGTTGGTGGTCATGAGCTATCCATCAGACGATCCGGCCGAGAGGGGGAGTGGGCTAATACTTGCTTCTTCACCAGCGGCCAAAAAAGCATTTGAAATTAGTAACGTTTCTCGTGCTCGTGATTTACCGTTCCCGTATCCGGCGGATTTAGTGATTGCCGCTCCACGAATGCGCCTTTATATGCAGAAAAATATGGAGATTAACAACATATACAGAAAGTATGCTGACGAAAAAAATCATGCAGTATTTAGTGTAGACGAAAGCTTTTTAGATGTTACAGATTCACTCAAACTTTACGGCTGCGAAACAGCGGACCAGTTGGCCCGATTAATTCAAATTGATGTTTGGCAACAAACAGGTATCTATACGACCGTTGGGATCGGCGACAATCCCTGGTTAGCAAAAGCAGCATTAGATTTGTATTCTAAGCACAATAGAAATATGCGTGCTGAGATTCGCTATGAAGACGTGCCGAACAAACTTTGGAACGTGCAGGATCTAACTCAGCTTTGCGGTATAGCAAAACGGACCAATAAACGACTAAACAGAATGGGAATAAGGACAGGCTATGATCTAGCACATGCTGATTATTGGCGCCTAAAAACCCAGCTAGGCGTTGTCGGTACCGAACTTTACGCGAAAGCATGGGGAATCGATCGGAGTTTCTTAGGTCAAAAATATGCGTCTAAATCAAAGTCGATAGGGAATTCCCAAGTATTAAACAAGGATTACACCAGACGGGACGAAATAGAAACAGTGATCAAAGAAATGGCCGATCAAGTTGCTACAAGGCTTCGTAGATCGGGTGCTAAGACTGAATGTGTCAGTCTTTGGATCGGTTTCTCCATGGGATACATAGACTATCAAAATCCAGAAAAGCACGGGTTTCATCAGCAAATGCGGCTCCCTCTGACCAATTCAAGCAAAGAAATAGCTGAAACGCTGCTGCTTATTTTTGATCGTCATTATAGACGACAGGATATAAGGAATATTGGTGTTAATTGCTCTAAACTTACTTTCACGAATGCTTTGCAACTGAATCTATTCGAAGATCCACAAGAACAAATAGACAATCGGAAAATAGACTATGTTGTTGATACTATTCGGAAGAAATACGGCTTCAAATCAATCGTACACGGTACAAGTCTAATGCCTGGCTCAAGAGCTATCTCTCGTAGTTCATTAGTCGGAGGGCATGCCGGGGGCATGAGTGGAATCGAGAGTGAGCCGCATGGTAAAGCGAACTAAAAAAGAATTTCAAGACTATAACGATTTCCACGATCGCCCATTCGGGCTAAAGTGGGGAACTGCATACGCAATGGACGATCTCATGAAAGGCGTAAGAGCTAATGAAGAATATGCCTTGAAAAGCAATGCAGCAAAGCCCCTAATGAGTAGGGAAGAGATAGATATTTGTTTATCCGAGTCTTTTTTAAAGCATAAAGAGATTGCTCTTCAGCTAAATATTGTTGACGAGTTTGGCCGCTTAATTGACGAACAATTTGGATACTTTAGCGGTGAAGCATATCAGGATTATTTCGTCTTTGAAAACCAGAAAATTGATTGGCAGGACGTTCGAAATGTAGAAATTATCGATAAATCTAAATGGTTTGAAATTGATATGTTTGAACAACCAAAGAAGACATTATCTAATACTGAAAAGAAAACAGATCCCGAAATCCAACTAGAAAAAGACAGAGAGTTTTACCAACCGTTTTATGAAGAAGGTGAGCACTATGAATCTGAATAAGATAAGCTTATATGCGCTGCGTGAACTCAATGTAATCCAGCTGTACGAGTTTAAATATATTGATCAGGACACGTTCTTTAATTTAGTCACCGGCTGCGGCGAGCAAACAGAATATGAAGTGGGTAGAGATAGACTAATCTTCTATTTAAAACTCGTAGCGGATAGTGAAAAAGACGAAAAGCAAGGAAAATTTGATTATTTCATTCATCAATACTCTTAAGCTGACTGATACTGCGGTTTCTGAGAGCGTCTTTCGTGTAATTACCCACACAACAAGTTAAAATGACCTTAAAATCGCTTTGTAGGACACCAAATTGAAGGAGGTTCGCGAAATGTGCGGTAGATACTTTTTTGATCTTGATTCAGAAGAACTGAGCGCACTTTATAAGAAGATCCAAGAACAAGCTAGGCGAGAAGAAAAGCTCGCTGAAAAAATAGCTTCAGGTGAAGTCTATCCAACAAATCATGTAATAACAATCGGTGGGAATAAGGATAATAAACCTGTCGCTGCTGTCACACGCTGGGGCTTTACAGGGTTCAGAAAAGGCCAATTAATGATCAACGCTCGATCTGAAAGTGTTGAACAGAAAAGGACCTTTGCTAAGCCATTTCAAGATAATAGGTGCGTTTTCCCCATGAGTGGTTTCTACGAATGGGACCAGGACAAAAACAAATATTTCTTTACTAAAGGAAAAGTAATGTACGTGGCCGGATTCTATCGTATCCATCATTCATCTGAAGGGATCGAAACGGAATCAATCATAATGACTACAGATCCAAACAGTTCCGTATCGAAAATTCATGATCGCATGCCGTTGATCATAGAAAAGAAAGATATTGGCAACTGGATTGCAGATATAGATTTTGCTAGAGAATACATCAAAGCTGAAATGTCAGCTCTTGATAGTGAACTAGTCTCATAGGACCAAAGAAAAGCAGCATACATAAAATTGTATGCTGCTTCTTTCTGTTTAATGATACTCAATTGATCTCCAGGATCTTCACGATCGATCGGAATTCTGAGTATCGAATAGACTGATACTCAGAAAAGGACCTGGGCGCCGGCTGCAGCTGGAAAAGATGAGTATCATTTGATCTAAGTAAAAATCTATCTATTTTAACCTGATAGTCTTCGCTAACGGATCTGTTACTATCGTTTGCTTTGATCTTTGAACTCTTGGACAATTTGATTAATGTTTAGATACTCAATTTTTTTGGATTTCTGTTTTAGTCTCTCGATTATTAACTCAGTATCTTCCAATCTCTTAACTACTCTTAACTGCTTTTTCAAAGAAACAAGTTCCATACACCTATTTCTGATAGCTTCTACTACAAACATTTGCTCTTCTTTAGAGTTGGCTGTATGCAGTAACACCTTAGTTGGCATGAGATTCCATCCGCGATTATTGCGAACCGAATACACTTCGAAATTTTGGCCTGTTTCATAGGTGGTGAAACTGTTTTTTGACTCGTTCTCGTGAACAATTCCAATTGTTTCGCCTGTTTCTTGGTCTTTCCACTGAATAATTAATTCGATGTTATAAGCCATAATTCACCTTCTAAAAGTAATTTGATAGCTCCAAACAGAAGCTATTCCGTCCGCTAGCAGACCTATTTCATTCCAACTTCTGCTTCTTTTTTAGACACGCTTTACATAAGTGATCATACTTTTCGTCTTCTTTATCATTACTCAAGAAATTATTAAATACTAATTTGGTTTGCTCGTATTTACCGCATAAACTAAAGGAATCTACGAAAAAATGAAATTTGGCATTATTTGGAATATAAAATGCATGGTCGGTTTTTGAAGAAACAGGTAATTGCCAACAAGCTTCATAATCAATATCCATTCTGATTTTCCTTTCCTACGCTATCGCCCCATTTACAGGAGCTATGCTGTTTTCTTCCAATATTTTAGTAATAAGCGTATAATCTCGTCCATAAAGAAGGGGGAGTATACCAAATGAAAAATATGAATAACGTTTTCCTTTACTCTGCGCTACTAAATTTTATTTTTTCACTACTTCTATTTTTTAGGACTGGGTATCTCCCTAAAATCGCTAGTTTACTTTTCTTTATCAACTTTGTACTGCAACTGAATCTAGCCTATAGGAAAGGGAACGGTAAACTTTAGAAGGAGTGATTCTATTGAAAAAAACAGTCTTAAGATACTTCGGTATCTTTTTTTATTTTACATAATAGTTTCTTGCTAGCTCCAAACCAAACTACCTTATTGCGTCCACTTACAGAACATTTCTAAAGTAACTCTCAGTATACAAAATTTTGTCCATTTTAATGCTTAGTTTTCGCTCAAGACGCGCCTTTTGAAAAGTTAAGTTATCTAACTCGATTTCCTCAAGTTTCCTTCTTTTTGCGTCATAATAGGCTTGCTTTACAACCGGAGCATCTTCTCCTTCAAACTTCAATTCGACTCCTGGTAGGTAAATGTAAAATTCTTCATAAAGTGTGTTTTGCATGGCTTCTCCTTTCCGCTAGTGGACATAATCTAAATTAAACCAAGTTATCGCGTTTGCGATATTATTATCTTTAATAACTAAATATCCAAAGATAAACTAGAATACTTTCCCTCTCCTGGTTTGAATAATCATGTAGAGTGCCCAAACTAGAATTACCACTGGAATAACGTTTTTAAGGAAAATATAGGCTAGAATGATTAACGGTACACCAATAACTACTAATCCAAAGTTTCTTAAAACCAACGAAACAACCAAAACGACAATAAACAGACAAATTGCGGCAAAAATATTTCCGGCAATACCTGTAGAGTAAAACAACTGTTGAGAAAGACCTCCTAGTAATGATCCAAAACCTGTCATACTGATACCAAGTAGTAGTCTAATCATATCCAACATATTAATTCTCCTTTCTGTAAACACACGTTACAATCCTCTATAATTCCATTTGTTTCTTTAGCTCTAATGCATAATTTGTTAGTGCTGCTGCGAACTTGAAGCGCATCTCTTGAATATTACTATCTTTTCTTCGTAGTGCTCCAACGGCTGAATCTGACATACCAGCTGCTTTAGCAATATCTGTGTTCTTAACAGGTGCTTTGAAAAGTAGCCATTCGATTTCTGATTGATCAGCTAAGAGTGATTTATTTTCTTCTGCCATAATATGATTTCCCTCGTTTCTTTTTATTCATTACTGATTATACGACACTTTTAAAACATCTAATAGCTTTTCAATAACAAGCATTGTAACTTCACTTCGAGAAATCTAACAATTCACCCATACTGTCATTGATACTCTTTGATAAATCTAATAATCTATATATTCATTTGATCAACAATTAGGTAGACGTATCGCCCTTCATGTTGTTCTAATAGTTGTAGTAAGTCATGGCCACCTAGTTTGAACGTTACTGTGTTAATGGCATCGATTGTGAATTCCGAGTATCCAAACCAGCTGTCTGAGAATTCTAGCAATCCCAACGAAGCAAAAATAGTTTTTTTCTTCATCTCGTCGAGTGAATTGTAGTTCTCACTCGCATATATCTGAATTTTTATATTATCCGCAATATACGTGTCGGCCAAATCTATTTCTTCATGATCCTCTGCAATTGAATAATCAAATCCGAGTTTCTTCAAAGCCTCTGGAATTAACATATGTAATTGCCGGCCTTCATCTTCGTCCCTAATTTCACCATCCTTACGATCTACTAAATATATTTCATCTAAATCATTAAAAGGATCGTCACTTTTTACGACCCACCCTTCAATTATTTGTTCCATAGTATCTCCTTTTCGACTTAATTCCCTTTGCTTTCTGGATAGTTCAGAGTTCTTTGCAATTTGATCAATCATCCTTTCCGGTATTTCATTCCACATTAATCATTTATTAGTTCTAGTTGTTCTTGTAGTAACACATCATCACCCCAATAGGGGGATATTTTATAAAACTTCCCAACTTCTCTATTCAACGATCTGACCATGCTTTCTATCAGTTTTGATCTCATTGATAAATTCACACTCTTTCGCTTTGGTCCAATTCCTTTCCTGATACTTCCCTGTGGCGTAACTAGTAATATCCCGACCCCCATATTCTTTATCTGAATCTCAAAGGCCTTTTTGGGTTCATCTTTAAAAAAATGGTTTTTCTCAGCCTTAATCTGATATTCCAACTTTAATTCTTCATACAAATGAACTGGCATTACGTAATAATTGTAATCACCATAAAAGGAAAGTTTAGCCCTGCTCTTGAAATCTGCTTTAGTAACTTTTATCTCATAACATCTGAGCTCACCAGTTGTTTTATAAGTAATAAAATCTACAATTTCTTTTCCCTCGTAACCAATTGCAACCTCAAAACATCCAAAAATTCCCTGCTTATCATTTTCTCTCCACAAAGCGCTTTCGCATAATTTTGTTAAATTTGTTTTTGCCATCTGGTCCTCTTTTCTACTAAATTGCTACTCCACATTCGAGTTTATAGCCAGCTCCATGAACGGTAACAATCTGAACATCCAATTGATTGAATTTTCGTATTTTGATTCTGAGTTTTCTAATTAGTGCAGAAAGATGAACGACATTTGATGTAGTTGGCTCGTGCTGCCATAAACATGCATATAAGTGTTTTCTTAAAACACACTCTCCACGAGAAGAAAATAGCCTATCGAATACCTCTCTTTCCATGGTTGAAAGATATTGTCTAAATTCTTGAAAGTCATAATTCTCTTCCACAAAATCTGAACCTTTTATCGTACCTGGTAACAACAAAGTTTTTTTTATTTGACACAGATCTTCTCGCAAAGTATCCTTCGTTGAAATGTTGCTGATCCAGCCATCAACTACTTTTTCTTGAATTGAGTCTGTCTCTTGCTCACTAACAGAATTAGCTGTTTTTCTTAACACTTTAATGCCCAATTGTCTTAAAATTGGACCAATTTCGAACACCTCTTTATTCGGGATACTCTCACTCAAGATTGCTACATCAAATATTTTTAGTTCTCCCGCTGCTTTCTCCATGAGAACTTTATCTAAAAATACTTTGCTACAATAAACTTCATGATTCAATTCCTGAAATTTGCTTTGAAGTTTCACTTCAGCTAAAACGTTTTTTGTTAATATAATTATCTTCAATATAGTTTCTCTCCTCTTTAATCCGGCCAGAGATTACTCCCTCAAAAATGAGGGAGATTTCTTCTTAGCCACTCCAGCCAAAATCAGCATTTAATAGTTCTACTTGTTCTTCATATGGAGAATCGCTACATAATTCAGGTAAATTCGCCCTGACTAACGCTTCAGCACAATGAGGAACCACCATATTCCCAATTCTAGCGACCTGTTTTGCTTTGCTTATCTTTTTCCCATCTTTATCTTTGTCCAGCACATAGGTGTCGGGAACTCCCTGAGCCTTTGCTAATTCATTTGGTTGCAGCATCCGTAAAGTAATATCCGTAATCTTATAATCTTGACCTTCAATTCTGATCAATCCGAATCGATCTTTAGTCGGAATTGTATGCAATGGATCATCAATTTTTTGTCCAATATCCGATCCGTAGTATTTGGTTAAAAATGCTGTTTCTCTATCTCCAAAAACTGGCTTATCGTAATACTCTTCAAAGAATAATTGAATCTCAAGGTCCCTTTGCGCTTCTTTCTCCATTTCAACTTCGACAACAGAATGACCACCGCGCATTGTTACTGTATGGAGTGGATCTTGAGCATCACTGGCAACTGACCTTGTTTGTCCGCCGTAAGTTTTACTGATAAAAGCAGATACAATTGAATGATGATCAACTGAAGTAACTGTATCCGTAGGATCTCTTAAATCGACCCCAGCGCCCTTATAATTTCCACCGTAATACTTGCTAAGAAAGGACGAAATTAGCATGTGGTGCCCCCCTGTGGTAATAGTAGAGAGTGGTTGTTCGATATCTGTTCCAGGATGCCCTGTATTGTTCACTGCTAGGTGTGCTGTCATCAATGAATGGTGGTTACTCTGGCTAGTAATTGTTGATAGCGGATCACTTAGATCATCACCAATTGAAGTGTTGTAATCCTTCTTAACCCAAGCTGTTGCTAGTCCAAACTTATTTCCTCCAGCTGTGATAGTTCCGAGAGGATTATCTAAGTTTAAAACTCTTTTACCTTCCGGATCTCCGTACCCCATTTGAATCAGCGTTGGAGAAATAAGGCAGTGCTCTGCTTTTGTAGTAATTGTTGTCAATGGTCCTGTAAGTGGATACGATAAGCGATCGCCACCAAATCCAGTTTGCCCTATCCGTGTAATGTATGGAGAAACCACTCCATATCCATTTTTGCTCGTTACAGTGTGCAACGGCTCCTTAATACTTTGCCCTCTAAACTGATCTCCAGCGTGATTAACAGTAACAATAAAAGGTTCGGGATTATCAATAACGAATTTTTTTAATCCTCTAGCAATGCGCCGCAGAGTATTTGGACTCAACGGTTTTTTTCTTCCAAAAATTGAATTACCAGGAAGACTCCAATCTATACACTCAGCGGCAGAATGATAGGGTTTCAATTTCCCTGATTTAACTTCCTCACTGTTTCTAGGTCCATGTGTCGGCTCCGGCCATACTATTGGGCGTCCGTCACATCTAGCAACCATGAAAAATCTTTTTCGTGTCGTTGGTGCGCCGTAATCACAAGCTCTTAGTTCTCTAAACTCAACATGATAGCCTTGTCGTTTTAACGCTCTGATAAATGATTTAAATGTATGCCCCTTACGTTTCGGATCTGGCATAAGTCCATTTTCAGTCATAATTAATGGTCCCCAAGTTTTAAACTCTTCTACATTCTCCAGAATCATCACACGAGGTTTCACTGTAGCAGCCCAACGAACACCTACCCACGCAAGGCCTCGAATTTTTTTATTTACTGGAGTTTTACCTTTGGCTTTACTGAAGTGTTTACAGTCAGGTGATAGCCAAACAAGAGCGACTGGTCTACCGGCGGCTGCTTTCCTAGGATCAACATCAAAAACATCCTCACAGTAGTGTTTAGTGTTCGGGTGATTTGCTTCATGCATCGCAATTGCATCTTGATCATGATTGATCGCTATATCTACAGAACGACCGATCGCAAGTTCGATTCCCGTACTTGCCCCACCTCCGCCGGCAAAGTTATCTACTATGATTTCACTTACTGTTTTTCTTTTAACCATCTTAGTGATCACATTCCTTACTATCTTTGCCTTTCTTCATCCATTCATTAAAATCCATTTTTAGAATCACTTTCATGGCAAAGTTTATGAAGAAAAAAGTTGTGCAAATTGTAAGTGCTGTGCAGATCACAGCGCGAACTGGATAAAATGGCTGAAGCATACGTCCAACTAGTGAAAGAATATAAATAAGTGTCAAATAGTATACTGAAATACCAATGTTCTTAATAAATTGTTGTGATTTCATAAGTTATCCTCTTTTCTACTACAGATTTGGTAATACTTCATATGTGATTTTGTCTCCCCATGAATAGCGGCCAACAAGTAAGTCGTACTCATCTTCCATGTATAGCTCAAGCGATTCCTCTGGCCTTGGTTCGACAACTTTGACAGTAATAAGATCACGGCGGTTATACCACACCTTATAATCTTCGCCGGATTGCTGAACGATTGTGAACCCTTGGCTTTTGAGAAAAGTCTCAATTCCTCTGATGCTTCTCTTTTTCCCTAACTGATCTAATAACAATAGTTTTGTTGATTCCATTGATGTATTCCTCCATTTAGTAAGTTTAGAAAACTACACTCTTTAGAAAAACAACCCAGGATCAGGAGTACCCTCCTGATTCCTAAAGTCTTATTAGCTAAAGATTTCGTTTAAATTAGTATTCATTCCTAAGTTTCCAAGCTTTAGTCCATTGTTGGTTGTCTCTAGCACAGAAATAACTGTGATAGGATTCAAAGCTAGAAATTCTGTATCAATAATCGATTTCTGGCATTCTTTTTTGATAAACTCAAAGACTCCCTCGTTTGTTTCAATCCCTTCACTCTTAAGCACATTTTCGATAAGTAGTGTCGGATGAGAAAATACGAATCTAATCTTAAGTGTTAGTGAAAATGTAGTTATAGCTGAATTTGTCATAATAATGACCGTTTCAAATTGTGTCATTCTCAATAGTTTTTCTAATTCTTTTCTTTTCAAAAGTAATCCTCCATTCAAATATCACTAGGTAGATTGCTACTACTCAGTCTGATATACTGAAGTAGTAGCCAAGTTCCCAAACTTCCGGTTACAACACTGCTTGTTCTTCCCCAAAAAGAACAGGCTCTTTTTTTTGTCCAAAGAGCGGCTGAAAGAAGAAATTAATCTTTGAATGATCATCTACGTTTTCAACAATCATCTGATCTTCTCTTACATGAAGCTTACATCTAAAACCAGCTGCTAATAGTTCATCCATAATCCTCTTGCACTCTCTTAAACATCTATCTACCGCCTGTTTAGGTGAATCTGCTAAATAAGAGTCATTCAAATCCTCTGCATCTTCTCCAAAATCCACAACTACTAAAACTCCACTCATATGTAGTACCTCCTTTACTTGATAATTTAATTATACGCCTGTTAACCGCAAATAGCAACAGTTAACCGCAATCTTTTGCTGTTAACTGTTGCTATTGGTTTTTTAGTGTTTAGAAAAGTTCTTAGCAATTTGATAAATAACCTCGACAGTAACTGAGTTTCCAGCCTGTTTATAGAGTTGAGAATCAGACATTTTTTGTTCAAACGAACATTCATAATGATTTAATGCTTGATTAATGATCTCTTTTGCAATTTCCATACTTCCGAACTTGGCCGCGTAAAATGCGATATCCGGAAAAGTTTGTAGTCGCCAACATTCTAAAGGAGTTAGTCTTCTGATTTGTAGTTGTTCAGTCAGCACTCCTTGTTGGCTGCTGGTTAAAATGGTGTTAGCTGTTCCTTTTCCGACGCGACCTCTTCTATAGTCGGAATCCGGAAAAGCCGTGTTAACACTGTCACCAGGTTCAGCATATTTGTATCCCGAACTAGTTGCCTCCTTAATGGCTATTTTTGGGGTTTGATCTCCACCACTCATTGTTGTAAGACAAGGTGATATTCCTTCCTCATCGTAAACTCTTGTAGCTTGATCAAATTCACCAGGTAGGCGGCTATGGATCATAATTCCATGTGTATCCTGTGCAGTAAGAGTAAACATCTCATCATCGGGTTTCTTAAAACGTCGGCCATTCTGTCTTTTGTTTAACCGGCCCGGAGTCAATGTCGGAACAATTATCTTTAACGGGTCCTTTTGAGTAGTCGTTGAACACATAGTAGGTGCTATTCCTTTCGGGGAGACAACATCACCACTCTGAGATTTCCCCATTTTCCTAATGTTCCCGACTTTCTCTATTTTTGTTCTTTTATCAGCCTTTGTGTCAGATCTGCTGATAGGAAATATTTTTCGGGTACTTGATTCTCTAGAATGTCCGACAATGAATAGCCGCTCTCTGTTTTGAGGAATATAAGCCTTTGAGTTAATACATTCCCATTCAACGTCATACCCGAGTTCATCCAACGTTCGCAAGATTGTCTCAAACGTAGCCCCTGACTCGTGGTTGAGCAATCCGGTGACATTTTCAAGGAATAAAAGGCTTGGTCTGAGAATAGATGCGAAGCGTGCAATTTCAAAAAATAAAGTTCCTCTAGTATCATCGAAACCTCTTCTTTTCCCAGCAACTGAGAAAGCCTGACACGGAAATCCGCCAACGACAACATCGACACTTCCGATAGCTCGAATAGACTCATCTGTGACTGTCGTAATATCATGTAATTCCACCTCACCTGTAGTATCAAAAATTGATTTATAACTGGTCCGTGCATACTTATCTATCTCACAAAAACCTACACACCGGTGACCGGCCTTCTCCATTCCCAAACGAAATCCGCCGATACCCGAAAACAAATCAATAAATGTTAAGCTCTGATATTTTTCTGTATGTTCCATTTGAACCTTTTCTTATGTGTGCACACAATAAAGATATTTCAATTGATACATATCAGAATACAGAGCATTCTGTTGGCTCAGTGTCCTAAGAGAGTTCCATAATAGTTTATCTTTTCAGAGCAAGCAGTGATAAGGCGTCAGCGAACTGGATAACAGCAGTCTTTGAATCCTCTAAAATAATGTTTTTCTGGTAATGTATCCGTTCAGAAACGATCGCAATTGAGAACCCGTAGACGTATCTCAGCATGAATACCTGCTTACGCCTAATAGATGTTTCTGGTCTAAACGGGTGAACGATCGCTGAAAAACCGATTATGAACAGCTGATGTAATTCAACATATTCGCGATAGAATACAGATAGTTTTTTTTCTTTCAAATCAAGAAACTCATCATTGGCTAAAGTAAATCGATCTGTCATTTTAGGGAAATCAGGCACCCCTATCCTCTCTCTCGAAACCTTATATTTTCTGAGAAAGATTCCAATATTCTCAATAGTTTTGTTCCAATCAATTTCAGACACATCGGGCAATTGATATTTATCTACATCAAAAAGTTCCATAGTTCACTCCTAGCAAAACTTAGTTACATTTCTAATTCATTTTCCTCTTCCGCTTCCCTCTCTGCTCTAAACTCTTCCATTGACAGTTCACGATTAATATTAACCATTGGAATAACGCGGTCTCCACGTTGAAGTGGAATTAATTCTGGTAAAAGTTCACTCTGTAAAAATTCTTTATCTCTACAACTAAATATGAAGGTCCCTCGAGTTTCAATGAATGGCTTGTCAAACTCATCCGTAATGATGAATCTTGAATTATCTTCTCTTGACGCGATAAACGCCGCTAAATTCTCAGTTTCACCTTCTATTTCAATAGCCCTTTTATAACCGCTATTTCCTCTTTCATAAGGTGTGCCGTAACTTGGCAATTCAAATCCTATATATTTCCCACACATATCTATTGTCACTCCTAATATTTTTTTTCAACCTCTAAAGTTATTGTGATTCCCTCAATACCAAACTATGATCAAAATTCTAGTTCGTTCTCTTCTTCTGTCTCTCTTTCTGCTGCAACGTCCCCAAGAAACACCTCCCGAACAGTATTTACTTCTGGAATAGTTCGATCACCTCGTTGCATCGGTATTAGTTTAGGCAAAAGATCATTCACTAAAAATTCTTTATCTACACAATTCTGAATCATTTTTCCATTAGTTGTGAGTACAGGATTATCAAAAGTATCTGTGACCACATACTCTGAACGAAATTCTCTCGAAGCGATAAATGCTGCTAAGTTCTCAGTATTCCCTTCAAATTCAATAATCTGCCTATAGCCACTATTCTCTCGGCCGTGCAGTAGACTACCCCACATTTCATAACCTATATAGTTACTCATGATTCCGTCCTCCTAAACATTTAATAGCTGATTAATAGTTAATCTCCATATCTTGATCAAATTGAATTCCTTGTTCTTCTAACTTCTCAATTAAATCAGTCATCTGACATAGTTTTATTTCTTCCAAAGATTCAATTGATTGTTCATTCTGCCAGATAAGATCATTCCCATCACGATTATTTTGTAACGCATCACTTTGCATATCATGTAGAATTTCAGTCAATTCTGGATCATTACTATCCACTCCGTAATTTGTTTCCAGCACATCTAACATTCTGCTCACTGATTGATAGACCTCTTCACGTTGAAATTGTTGTCCATTTATCTCACCAGAAAACTCTTGGTGTATTTTCTTCTCCAATAAAATTCCCTCCAAAATAAAAATGGGTATGATCACATACCCATTTCATAGTCCTCTTCTATTTCTTCTACTTGGTCCATATCTTTAAAGAATGAAGCATGAAGCTTCCCAACATTAGTCAATTGGTGTATTGCGTATTTTTCACCATCGGATTCAAATGTCATTTCAGATTTATTTTCAATCAAACGATTATTTAGCAAGAATTCTGTTTTTTCCTGCTCGCTAATTTTGATCGCCACCTCATTGCCAAAAGTGTTTTCAGGCCTTGCTGCACTGATTTCATAGCTAAGATTTGGCCCCACCTCTCCTTGTTTATCTACTAGATGAAACTTAACAGATCCATCAAGCTCTCTTTCTCCATCAATTTGATAAAATCCTGACGAACCATCCTTATCTTTAAAGTAGTAGTAGCCGTCGGTTTTCTTCTGAGTCATTACAATCATTTCCTTTCTAGAATATGATTACATTCCCATTTCTTCCTCATTTACTTCATCAGATGCTTCAGTTTCTTTTTTTGAATCTGCACCAGATTCTTTTTTCATAGTTTCCAACTCGATCTCGCTATTCAATTCTTGTTGCTCTTTCAACAGCTGGTCCAATTCCTCTTGCTTTGGAAAAGTTTGTTCAACCTCTCTCTTAGCAATTTCAAGTTGGGTGTTTGTATCCTCAATGATCTCCCTAGCTTCTTTCTCTAATGAACTAATATGGTTAGGAAGGTTCTGCAGACGAATGATATTCCCTGATCCTGCATTAGGATTAAATGTTGTGCGATACTCTTTCTGACCTTTCAAAACTAAATGAGCATCTGCATAGGGAGAACATTGAATTTGTACCTCTAAACCTCTGTAAGAGCCAATACTTATAATTTTGCTACTTTTACCATCATCCTCAAGAATCATCAAATCATTCATCTCTTCGAATGCTTGAGTACGATCATGGTATTCCTTTCCCCGGATTTCCACTTTAAAATCATCAGTTTTATTCGCGATTACTATCGATAAATCTTCCTGATAATTCTTCAGATTTGCTTCATAGTGAGCTATTTTTTCGGGATATATTTCTCTAACATTTCGATCCATTCTGTCACGAGAATTTTCGAATTGACTCTTAATGATCTTTAAGCGTGATACGTCATTATCGACAGACATTTTTTTAGCTAAAAGAGGATTGTCTGTTGCAACAGCTTTTACTTCAGCAGCCGTCAGAACAGTATCATCCAAATCATCCATGGATCTATTAATATTGTTGCCATTCATAACTTGAGAAATGTACGTCAACTTCTGTTCTTGAATCTGCCACAGATATGAATCAAAAGTTCCTTTGGTGACATACCTTGTTATCCCAACAATCGGATTCTCATTTCCTTGTCGGAGTATACGACCCTCTCTTTGAGTTAGGTCAGATGGTTTCCATGGACAATCGATATGGTGTGCATGAATTAGTTTATTCTGAATATTTGTTCCTGTTCCTAGCTTAGAAGTACTACCTAAAATAATACGTATATCACCATTTCTTACTCGCTCAAACATCGTGTCTCGTTGTGCATCCGTTTTTGCGTCGTGTATAAACGCAATCTCTTCAGCCGGGATTCCTTTTTCTGTCAGTTGATCTTTGATTTCATCATATACATTAAATTTTTTCGACTTGGGAGTTCCACTATCACTAAAAATGATTTGAGTAGATCGGTTATCCTTTGTTTTTTCCCAAATATTGAATGTTTTTTCAGCACAAACGGATAGTTTTGATTCCGGATCTCTTGGTAAACTTTCGTCGAGTAATCTACTATCAATAGCCATCAATTTGGCTTCATTCGTTAGTTTGAGCATATTATCATTTCGTGGATCAACAAGCCCATTTCTGATTGCCTCCGACCTAGTTACGAATTCATTCATCTTTTCTTTTTGGAAAGAAGTTCTCTTAGTGATCACTGTTTCGACTTTACCATTTTCAAGTGCTGGCACTGGCAGCTCTAACATATCAGCAGTTTGTATATCTGCAACTTCATAGAACATCTTCATTAATTCAGGAAGGTTATGGAATTTAGAGAAACGATTGCGTATCCTGTAACCCGCTCCTTCAGGTGTAATTTCCAAAGAAGAAGTGACTTGACCAAAAGTAGCCGCCCATGCATCAAATGATGTTAGCCTTCTTTCTTTCAATGTTTCAGGCTGTAAGAAATACTGCATCACATACATTTCACTCATTGAGTTACTAATCGGTGTCCCTGTAGCAAATACAACATTTTTGCCATTATGTTCTTCTTGGATATACCGAACTTTTCCGAGCATGTCACTAGCTCGTTGACTTCTAGAAGTGCCTACACCAGCGACATTTTGCATTTTTGTATAGGTAAATAGGTTTTTATAGATATGCGCCTCATCCACAAAGAGAAAGTCCACTCCTAGATCTTCAAAGGTAATCACTTCATCGCGTTTTTCCTCTTTGTCTAGCCGCTTCAGTGTCCCTTCTAAATTAGCCTGAAAGCGTTCCATCTGTTTGATTGTCCAGTTTTCAGAATTTGCCTCTTTCAAATCATGGACGATCCTCGTTACTTCATCTATTTGAACCTCGATTACTTGCTGCTGTCGCTCCTTGCTCAATGGTATTCTCTCAAATTGGCTTTGGCCAATAACAATGGCATCGTAGTCTCCTGTTGCAATCTTTGATACAAACTCCTGGCGATTTTTCTTTTCAAAATCCTTTTTGGTGGTAATAAGAATGTTTGCCGAGGGATAAAACGTTAGAATTTCCTTCCCCCAGGCTTCAGTCAAATGATTCGGAACCACGTACAGCGCTTTGTGTATCAGGTTGTTTCTTTTTAGATACATGCCGGCCGCCGCCATTGCAGCGGTTTTCCCTGCCCCAACTTCATGGGCCATCAGTGCTCTACCATCAAAAACGATTCGAGCTACAACATCTTTTTGGTGTTGGCGCAATTCCATATCAATATTCATTCCATCAAAGAAAAAATCATCGCCACGATAGGTTCGTGGAACGACTACATTGAATTGATCATTGTATATGTCAACCAACTTTTTAGTTCGTTCGGGTTTACTAAATAACCATTTTTGGAATTCATTCTCAATATCTGCCTGTTTTCCTTTGGCAATCATCGTTTCTTCAGGATTGATTACATATCTCGTTTTTCCTTCTTCATCTTCTACCGGATCTTTGACCGTTACCTGTTGAAGATTAAGTGTAGCTTCTAAAATTTGATAGCCATTTATTCTATCGGTACCGTACTTTTGATTAGATAATACACCGCCGCTACTTTGTGCTTTTCTAGCTATCTTCCAAGTTGCATTGTGTGGTAGAAAGTCAATCTTGGTTGCATAGTCATTCGTACGATTACTAGCGCGATTATAGGCTGGCGTTTCAAACAAGGTATACATAAATTCGTTATACACTTCAACAGGAACCCATGGGCTTCCAAGCTGAAATTTGATATCTCCTGCTAACAACGGCTCTGGTTGTGCTTCCTCAAGTGCAGCGATATTTTTATCTAAATACTCAATCAAGTCGGCATGTTCTGCACGCTTTCTTGCTATTCTGGCATACTCAAGCTTACTTTTTACATTACCGGTTAAGTATTCTTCACTAATTTCCCACGCATCCAGATAGTCATAAGGTCCTTTACTCAGATCATGGGTATATTTCGGATTAATGAATATAACCCCATCTAGTTCTTCAATAACTTCTTTTTCTGTATGACCAGGATATATCTCGTTGATATAAGAAAAATCGACCCTTCTTTTCCGAGTCATTGAATACCTTAGAGCATCTTTAGCATTGGAAGCTTCAACCACTGTATCAATAGGTCTAACTGTTGCTTGATAGAATATCGGTTGCTTCTGATATCCTTCATCTGTTTCTTTCTCTAAAGATAAGAGTAATGGAAATTTCAAATCTTCTCTCAATGCCCTCATATTGCTCGTATCATTGAAATGACCACACTTGCGTACAAATGTGTCATAGGCATTATTCAGAGTCTTTAAATGAGCTTCTAGTTCGTTTTCAGCGTATGGATACTTTTGCAATTCCAACAAATCATGAACAGCTGCTTTAACCGGCAGCATGTATTTTACCTTCTCTTTAATAGATTTCGCTTTAAACTCTTCATATTTCCCATCAATAGTATGGTAAAAAACACGATCATCAATCATGAAAAAGGAGTATTTATCTACATCTTCCGGAACATCGATCTCGATTTCCTCAATAGATTTTTCAACTTTCGCTTTAGGCTTGACCTTGATCTCTTTAACAGCTGTAGTTGATAGAATCTTATCGAACACGTCTTGTAGTTGATCGGTAAGCTCACTTGATTCATTTGGAAAAACGTCGATCGTGGTTCCATGGAAATTTTTAGTTTGAATCGATCCCAAGATATGGTCAGGATGATCTAAAAAATACTGATTAATTATCAAACCTTCGTGATCTGGATGTTCTACAGAATTTAGCCAACTTGGATCAGGCTCATCATCAACCATTTCGACATAAGTTTTTTTCTGAAAAATAAGAATATCAGAAATAACCTCAGTTCCAGCTGATTGCTTAAATGCTGTCTTAGGAAGTCTCACTCCGCCAACTAACCTCGCTCTTTTAGCTAGATACTCTCGAGCCCTACTATCTTTTTTATCCATAGTGCCGGTAGAAGTGATAAACATTAGAACGCCATTTAGTTCGAGTGAATCAATAGATTTCGCCATGAAGTAGTCGTGTACTACAAACGAGTATTTATCATATTTTTTGTCAAGGACTTTAATATTGTTGAATGGAAAATTACCAATGATTAGGTCCATTTTTTCATTCAAATTTACCTCTTCAAATCCTTTGCAATGAAGTTCAGCATCAGGATATAAAGCCTTTGCAATTTGAAAAGACCTTGGATCAATTTCAATACCTTTCAAATTGGCCGCTTGCAATTTTTTCGGTAATGCCTGGTAAAAGTTTCCTGTACCCATTGCTGGATCTAAAATATTCCCTTTAGAAAAATCCCCTATCCTCAGTACCGCCTTATACATCGTTTCAATCATTTTTGGATCTGTATAAAAAGCCGTCAGAACGGTTGAGCGGATCTGACTGAATTCTTTTTCCGACAGTAGTGTTTTTAACTCAGCGTGCTCCTTGCTCCATGAAGGGTTTTTTTCTTCAAAGATTTCTGGAATACCGCCCCAACCTGAATACTTAGCAAGTATCTCTTGATCTAAATCGGTTATCGTTCTTTTAGATATACTTAGTTCGTTCAACAATTTCAGTGCTGCTAGATTATCTTTTGCTTTTTGTCGCTTACCTGGTTCATAAGAAGTAAAACTTTCGGGAAAGTAGTTCTCTCCACTTTTTGTATCCTTGTCCTTTTTGACAACCAATTCTGGATTACTTATTCTTTCTTGGCTAGGATTCTTTATATCTGGAGTCTTGGAAACTGAATCAGCTTCATCAAAATCAAATAAGGATTGTTCTACACCAAAAATTTCACTATCGCCATCGAGCTTTTTTTCTGATTCTGGCCGGTCAACTATCGGAAGACCAAACAAACTCTTATATGACACCTTTCGCTCAATGATCTCTTCTACATTTTTTTCAATGATCTTGATTACTTCTGAATATGACCAGTCGCCATCTAATTTGCCATACAACTGAACTTTATCATCAAGTAAATAAAGTTCCGCATCTTTCAGATTGGCTGCTGGATCACCATTTAGAAATTTAGCTCTCTCATCCTCTTCAGTGTTGTTAATAGACATCACATGAATCCCATTTTTGATAAATACTTCTAATGAAGATTGACCAGCGTAATAAATATAAAATTTATCAAACCCTAATTTTTTCCGAGGGATAACTTCCGCACTACCTTGAGAGTGGACAAGTTGATTTTCCTTAACTTTATATCTGTCTGGTTGATTGTTTTCTGGCCGCCAAAAGAGCTGATTCCCCTTGATTTTGATAGCCGCAGTTTCTACTAATAATTGATTGATTGTATGATCAAATACGCCTATGAACCTTTGTTGATAAGAAGGATCATTCGTATGCTTCAACCTGGCGGTACTTTCATCTAACTTCTGCCATTCTCCATATTCTTCATACTTATCGACTTTTCTTGGCTCCGTATCCCTGTACAATGAATAAGCAGCTGCTGCTTGATTTGATTCAACTTCAATGCAGTATGACCCATTATCGACATAAAGGTAATACTGGCCATTAATCACTCTAAGATATTCATCATCTTCTAAAATATTCCATGAATGATCGATCCGAGTTTCATCATCAGGATTTTCTACAGGTGGTACTTGTATCTCAGCAGTTTCTTCGTCTGGAGTAATGCTTTCTCCAATAGAATTTCCGCTGATATTCACATAGCGATACATCTTCCGGCCAACGCCCACGTCTCGAACTTCGATCTGACCAGGTTTTACACCTTGATCAGTATCTAAATACATAGCGCCGTCGTCTTCAACCGGCCCCTCCCCCTCTTCAAAGTCTTTCCACTCTCCAGAAAAAAGAGGAACAACATAAGGATCTCCTTCTAGCGAGATATCATTACGTTGTCCCTCATTATCAAATGGGTTTAAGTTTTTAAGATGTTCATTCATAATTTTTAGTTCATAATCATTTAGTAGCACACCAGGTTTATGAGCCATCTGATCCTTACTTCTTCTCAAAAGTTCGTATTCAAGATACAATGAAAACTCTGTAACTTCGCCGTCCAAAGTCTCTACCATCTTTTTGAACTCGTCAACATTTCTTACTGTTATGCGCCTTAGCTCATCAAATTCAAAAAGTGATTCTTGTTCTTGCTGTTCCGTAATCATCCAATGGCTAATATTTATTAGGCCTTGATTATCATCAGTTGAATCTTGCTTTTCATTGAACCACAGAGAATACTCATTTTTATGGAATTCGTTTTTCATCTGAAGAATCGCCGTGTGATCTTCTGTAATGATGGCCACTCCAACAGATAGATATGGGTTTGCAGTTGATGGAGTCATAATGAGATCATAGTCTCCATCAAAAAAAGTAGTACCGTTTAGATATTTCAAATAACTTTGGTACCATTGTACATCTTCGTCATGCATCGTTCGACCGCGAGTGCTTATTGGAACTTTTTTTGTTGCTTCGTACAACTCCTTCTCGAAAACACGATCTGATTTTCCTTCTGAAAGAAGTTTAAATTTTTGATACAGAGTTTCGATATTTGGTGTTTCGATCCTTCCAGATTTAATAGCAATCTGTTTTCTCATAGATGGAACTTCAACAATTTCATAGACGTCACTATGACCCAAGACTTCAGGATAGTCCTTGCTTATTCTTTTGAAATCATTTGTTAAATTGAGCAACGGCTTTTCTGAACCATACCACCTAAATGAAAAATTATTATTGTATGGTAAATTCCCATCTAGTTGTTGAAAGGATCGCTCTGTAGATCCATCGGATTTGTTGGTAGACTCTTGATCAACTGGTCGGTTACTATCTCTTTTGCCTGAGATAGTAGCATTTGATTGTGTTTTTCTACCAGCTGTACGTTTGTTGTTTCCGGAAGTGGATTGTTCTTTTTCATTTCCCGATAAATCGTTATTTCCTGATTCATTGCCCAATCCTCTTTTTTGTGTAGATAAGTCATCAGAGTTCCGTCGCCCATCATTGTTTGAACGAGCATCTGATTGTGTTCTTGTAGATAATCCATCGCCGTTTTCCCGTAGCTCATCAACGGATCTTCGTGTTCCGGATTGATGCTTATTTTCACTTCTGGAATTACTATTCCCTCTTGTCTCATAGTTTCCTCGTTCATTTTTCTTTTCCTCCTTAATTTCTTGATTCTGTACAATCTCTTTCAGTTTAGTTACCCTAATTAACGCGTGCTTTGTTACTTCACTAGTTACTTTACCAATCAAGTCAATTTCTGCAGCACTGAACGAATAATCTAAATCATCTAAGAATGTTGAGTATTCACTCAGCCATTTCACCCTACTACTTAGAGAGAAAAGAATGCTGTTCTCAATAAATATTTGGTTTTCTTTAACGATTCCGCTTGGATCTCTTTGAATAAAACTAGTAACACCTTTAGAAATAATTTCCTCGAAAGCAAAAGGTACTAGTTCTTCCTCTTCTCCGAAAGTATCATGATAGAACATAGAGATAACTTCATGCTTTTCGCGTTTGGATAAATCAAAATTTGGTTCAACAAAGTCTTTTCCATAAGTCTGAGATAGATCGAATAAGAATTCTCTTTTGACCCCATCCTCGTGAAGCTTGGTGATAGCAATACCTCTTTGATTTCTTGTAACAGCGCGATCAATCAGTTTCCATTGATCAAAGCTTGCCAAATATGTTGCCGTTGGATACTGCTCAAAGATTTGCACCTTTTCCAAAAAACTGTACTTATGAAGCTGACTAGAAAATGTCAAGAAATCCTTCCATCTGGTAATATCATTGGTCAACTTATTTATTCCATCGTTGTATATTTGGTTTAAATCAACTATGGCCAAACTAATTCCCCCTTCAATCATATATTTCCGCAGGGGCGGTACGCCCCCGCAGAAAAGACGTACCCTTTTCTATTAAATTCTTTATATTTCTAATTCTGCTTCAGTGTCCAATGGTACATAATTTGATTCTTCACTCTTTGAAGGTCTTATCAAACTTTCCTCAATCCATTTTTTTGAATTCCCTTTGAAATCATCAATATCTGCCATAAATTCTTTTTCTCCTGTCGTTGGATTACTGTAGACCACGCCATCATTATCTTGCTTAAAGGAAAAATAATGATCTCCTTCAGGAGTTAACATAGATCCACTGCCGTCTGAGTAGGTTCTCCATCTCCAGCCTTCAGGTAATCCTTCAACTTGTTCTTGGCTTTGCTCATTGAGCATTACTTCGTTTACAATATTGACAACTCCTTCTGGACTAATTTTCTTCGACTGACCAAATTCATCTACTTGTTCAGTGAAGGTCCAAAGATGAAAATTCACTTCCATCGGTTTCCCCTCAGGATGTTTCCCCATTTGATAATAATCAATTTCTCTTGCAAAATCTTGTAGTGTTGGCTTACTGACATGATTGCCTTTATCATATGTTAAGCCCCATCGGTACCCCAACAATTCTGGATCACCCTCTAACACTGTCTGATTTTTACTTGTTCCAAAAAATTGTTCTTTCTTTTCATTTAAGCTTTCTGAAATCATAGATCCTGCAGCCTTCAAATCAACTTTTTCTTTTGGTGGTGTATCAATATACCCATGAACATGATTCTCGTAGAGAGTTTTTACCTTCGTATAAAGTTCATCATTCCCCAATTGTGTAACATACTTATTTAAAGCCTTTTCTGCTTCATATTGAGAATTGCCAAAATCAGCAAAGTGATTATCAATGCTTTCATTTTTTTCACTATCAATCAGATTCATGAGTTCAAGTTCTTGCATAGTCATGTTACTCAGTACCTTAGAAAATTCTGTTGTGGGATCATCCTGTTGTTCCTCATGAAGTTGTTTTTCATGAACAGATTGTGCTTTTTCTAATGGTGAATCTTGATACTTCTCTTTAATTGATGGTACAGGATTTTTAATTTTGAAATCATTCTTATCCCCAACCCAATTATCTGTTTCAGCATCATACGTTAAATAATCAAAAACCTTGTCTGTATCATCAAAGACACGAAAGTATGGAACGCCCTCGTGCTCTTCTAAATCTCCTACAAAAGTGCTATATGAATGAACATTTTCATCAGATTCGTATGTGATCTTATTTAATTCCTCAAGTAAAGCTTTTTGTTCCTCTGGACTGATTCTTGTTAGAAGATGATTTTCTTCAACAAATCCAACTATTTGGTCCTTTGTAGGAATTTTTGTAAAAGAATCATCTTCGGCTACATACGCATCCGCTTCTACGAACAGAGTAATCCCACTGCCCATTGGTCCAGGTGGCATCACTCCAATCCTATTTGAAGGATAAAGACCCTTTTCTGCAAAATGCTGTTCGGCGGCATCAATATTTTTCCTAGTCTGTACTTCCAACTCCAAATCCAAATTCAACGATATTTTCTTATACGGATCTGTATTTTCTTTACCATCAATTTGAATACGTTCAGACAATTCTTCATATGATATTTTTTTGTCCAATAAATTGCTGCCATTTCCAAACTGATCATTATCACTAATTACTACTTGCACTCCTTGATCGCTATTTTGCAAAGACACACGCTCATCTTCAAAAAGTCCAACTTTTGATTCAATTTCACGAACTATTTGTTCTTGTTCCTCTGGAGAAAAAGGAATCATATCCCCATAAGACTCTATTTTTTCCCTTAATTCCTCAACTGAACTAACTGTTAATACATCTGTGTGAGTGTCACCATGCTTGATTATCCAGTTGTAATCCGTCATTTTGGGATTCTCTTCAACTGCATCTTCTGAACTTACACTTAATTCGACATCTTTAGCTAGGTACAGCCCTTGTTCTGCTGCATACTGTTTTATTTCTTCGAAAACTTGGTTTCCAAAATCGTTAGCTGTGTTAACCTGATTCTCATACTTTAACTCACGATAATGATCCAAATCCAAACTAAGAGCATCTCCCAATTTATCAACTTCATTAAACGATCTTCTTAATCCACGGTACTCTCTCCAGTGCGTTACTCGGTAGAAGAAGCCTTTATTTCTATGCTCTTCCATTTGTTCACTTATAGCCATTTTTCTCTCGTTTTCTTGCTTGAACTGTTCCTCCAAGCGTTCAATCGTTTCTGCATATTTCATTTATATTGCCTCCCAATAATTTATTTGTTATGGAAGGCAAGAGGGAATACCTTCCATAACAGAAAAGGTTATTCCCTCTCTATTCAGTTTTTAAAACGGCAAGTCATCATCTGAAATATCGATTTTACCAGGATCGAATTTGTTCTCCGGCGGCTCTTCATTCGGTATATTGTTTCTTTGATAATTACTTGAAGGATCTCCCTGAGAACCATTCTGTCGCCGCTCACTTACTTCTCGTGATTCCAATAATTGATAGTTTTCAGCGACTACCTCTGTTACATAAACTCGTTGACCTTGCTGATTTTCATAGTTTCTTGTTTGGATACGGCCAGTCACTCCTAAAAGAGTTCCCTTACGCGCATAATTGGCTAAAGACTCCGCTGATTTCCGCCAAATCACACAATTGATAAAGTCTGCTTCCCTATTCCCTGCCTGATTTGTGAAGTTCCGATTTACTGCTAGTGTAAATGTAGCAACCGCGGTTCCGTTCGGCGTATAGCGCATATCAGGGTCTTTTGTTAATCGACCAATTAATACCACATTATTTATCACAAATTTCCACCTTCCTTCCTACCTCAATCATCTCCGAATTGAAATTCCTCTTCGGCTTCCATACCATTCTCATAATCTTTTACTTTGTTTAGCAAATCGCTTGTCATTCCTATTACATCATCAAATTCTAAACTCTCAGCATAAGGATTACGTTTAGATTTGCTGTAATTATTCCAAATGGATCTCAACCGATCACTCGTCTCTAAAATAGGGACTGTCTCTTCAATATAGTCGGATAAAGGGTCCATCATACCTCGCGCTTTAAATGTTTTGTCCATTGTTTCTGCCAATACGCCCACATCAACTTGATCAGTTGCATTTAGCATGTATATGTCGTAGAAATCACGGGCCCTAGTATTCGTCTCTTCAAGATAGATTGTTGCATGAAGCTTCTCTGCCAAAACTTGTTCTAAAGGATACGCCATAATTTCTACAGATTTATCCTCAAACATTAACTTGTGATCATACTCTATTGCTTCCGGATAGATTACGTCACCTGTCGTAACATCTACCTTTAGATCAACATTCATCTTTCCTAACTTTGCTTGTAAGTTCGCACGGAACCCTGGATAGAAATCAGCATCACGAATCTCCTTTAAATCTTTTAGAGAAAATTCAATTCCCTCTTCAGTTACCCCATCCAAGATTTCATTAAATGTCTGATCCAAATTCCCTTCAGTTACTTTCATTTTTCGAACTGTAGTATCAAGATCCATCGTTGTACGGTTTTCAATACCAAAAACAGAGCCTAGCAAAAAGCCCCCTTTGACGACGAAATTATCCTTGTAATCAGACTCAGATATTTTTTCAACTAATTTTCCCATCATATACGACCGCATCAGCAGATCAGAAGGGATATTTGATTCTTTGGATTTATTATTAATCCAAGCTTTTAATTGGGTTGGTGTCATTACAAAAGTACCTCCAATGCAGTGTAAAGATCCTCTCTCACAGGCAAAATTCTCATGTACTTTCGGAGCAATCTAAGATCTTTATCTTCTTTTAATAAATAATTTTTCAATGCAGCATTTCTAATGGCCACGTCAGCGTTGTATCGTTTCATCCAAATATCACAAATGGTCCTTTCCATGTTATAAACATTTACTCGATTCATTGATGGAGTGAAAACTCGCTCTACGCCAAGTTCATAATATTCCTTCTTAACGGTATGAGGAATAACCGGATAATCTTGTGCTAAACCTTTTCGGTTGTACCCATCAGGAAATGACATATCCATCTCACCGATATTCAAATCAGTTAATCCATGCAAGAACAAGGCAGTTTCATGAGAAAAGATTCCCCTCGAAAATTTCTGCTGTACAGCGAAAAAATAATCCGGCATGGTATCTTTTAAAACATAAATTCCTGGATACAGGTTTTCAATCTCATTCTTTTCGACCAATCGTCTTAATGTGGTTGGATTAATCCCCATCTCTCGTGCATGTTTTTGACTGATCGTTCCGTTATAGCTACTAAATAAAGCTAAGACTTTGTCATTCATCAATGTCACCTCCTAATGTATAATTTATACGGTTTTATTCTTTAAAGACAGTATAAACTATACTGTAGGGCTTTTCAATCTTTTTTGAATGATCTAGTTTTCAATTACAGTTTCTTCTTGCCGCTTTTGCATTTCTTGAGAAACTAGGAGTTTGATCCGATTCTTTTCCTTCAGCAAATCATTGTAATCAAACTTATCTGATTTAGAAATTTCTGATTCCGGTAACTCCGTCGTAATGTTGCTTTTGATGAAGTTATCCGAATAACCTTTTTCTTTCATATAGTCCTTGAATCGATCGACAAACTCAATGCCAGCTTCATCATTGTTTACACATAGCGTAATCTTAGGAACAACAGCTTTCTCTTGATCTTTGGCCATCTCGCGATTATTATCAACGACCTTTTTAAAATGTTCTTCTACAGCAACATGTTTCAGTCCGCCCATCGAGCAAAAATCAGTATTATTCTTTTGAATTGATTTTAAGTATTTATCTTTATTAAGAGATAAGTAACTCATCACTTCTATCCCTGCTTCAAATACTTTCATTTCACCAGTTGGTGCAACATTAGTAAGTGCTGCATAAAACATACTTTTCTCATCATTACCTGGATGTTGGAATAGATAATACGCTCGATCAGGGATCAAACGTTTCTCTTCCTCAATAAATTTTGTACCTCTCAATTCAACACCAACAATATCATTCACATTGTTTGTCTCTCGATTGACGTATCGGAAGATGATGTTCTCTCTTACATCTTCACCAATCAATTGATTCTTTTTAAATGCGTTGACCACTTCCGGATCAATTTCTCGTTCATTGACCAAATAATTATAGGCATGAAAGAATGATTTAGCATGCTTGATATCTTTCTTATAATTGAGTGGTTGATGTGGTTCGATGATAAAATCTTTTTCTGTTAATACTTCCGCTTCGCTGCCAAGAATATCACCAACAGCTTCTCGAAAGTTATAACCATAGACTTCCATAGCTGCCGAAACACAGCTGTTAGTTGTTGGAGTCTTAGTAGATTTATTAAAATGAATCACTTTCTTTTTGTCATCATATACCCAACTAGAGTGTTCCGTGTGCCGATAATAGTATCCTTGCTTTTTAAACGTTTCTCCTTTTGAAATCAAATATTCCAATATGTTGGTATTCCTTGCGGTTTCGGTCTGTTCTTTGGAATAGAACTTCTTACTCATTCTTACCCTCCTTCTGAAAGAAAAAGACACTCAGAAATGATCCTGAGTGCCTAGTACAAGCAATTGACATTAAACTATCGCAATTCCTATCAATTATTCATTTAGTATTTCTTTGACCCTGTTGCGATTGGTTCCTTCATATCGTGAGTTCTTGTGGACGATCGTAGGAACACTTTTTACCTGGTATGTTCGGATATAGTGACGATTCTGCTGTTGATTCAAATTGACAAATATCGTGTCTCTGCGGCGAACATTGTGCCAATAAAGTTGGGAATAGATTTTTTCACAATCTGGACAATCATCCCGATAAAATACAATTTTTCTCTCTTCCTTTGAATCAAGAGTGACTATACTACGATCATTTTTTTGATTGTCCATCGCCCTATTGGTTCCGATATATGCTGATACCAGCAGTAGTAGTAATATAAGAATCAGCATGCCATTTTTCCTCATGCAGCATGTTCACCTCCCATCCGACAAATACTCGTTTTCCCAATCCATGTAGCACGAATGGCACAATCCCAAATTATTTTCATCAAAATCTATAGCGCCTCTCTTCTTCTCATAGCAAGAGTAACAATACCCGTGACTATCAATGAAATCTGTCATCCTCCTTCTCGCTTTTCGTGAATTATCCAAACTTCCATATCGCTTTTCGATTGCCGGCATATTTTCCTCTGATTCACTAAGCCACTTTAATTCGTTCAAGACTTGCTCTAAGGTTAAAATCATTTCTACATCTCTCCTTATAGGATTGAAATTTCACCGATATTCTTTATCTCGGTCACTTGTTTTTGGACTGGATCAAAGACAAGCTTGTACATGAACTTACCTTCAACTTTGTCACTACCTGCAATAGAGAATGAATAATTTATTAGAACTAAGGCAGTTAGTTCTTTTTCATCTGAAGACATGCGATAGACTTCAGGATCTCCCTCTAACTTTGATACAGTTGAAACAGATGGTGTTAGATCATCCGCATCTTTTGAGAAAAGTACGTCTAGTGCTTCAGTCTTTGCAAACTGTTTTGACTTCTCTTTTCTGGCTGCTACACTATCTGATTTCTTTTCACTATTGTAGTTGTAAACGACTTTGAATAATTCACTCGTTGTTGTTAGCAAATCTTTATTAGCTGATCCATTTTTTTCCTTATTCAAAGTTTCATACTGTTCAGTTAATTGATCATATTGCTCGTTTGCTTGCACCACACTGTTTTTTAGTTGTAAGTTCTCTTTTTGTAAGGACTCAATGTGTTTTCCCTGACCGAAATTTCTGTTGATAAAGAAAATTAACGCTAACAGAATAGCGATCGTAGTCAATAAGTAAGTGACTGTTTTACTTTTCTTTTCAGTTTTCACTGATTTTAGCTCCCCTTTCCTTGAATAAAGTCAACTTGTGACACTGTTTCCTTGTTTATTACTCGCCAGCTGCGCGTTCCGCTCCCAATGTTCACAACATTAGTTTCGGAAATCAAAATACTTCCGTCAGGATTGACATATTCTACAACAGCAATATGGCCGTATGGTGGTGTTGATCCGGCCAATCCGCCGTAAAAACTTGCAGCCCAACCAACCTCTGGTTTTCCTTTAATTACTGTATATCCACGAGCTTTGGCTGACGATCCCCATGATCCACCATTTCCGCCATCGCCAGAAAACCATTCAATAGGTTTCCCAATTTGAGCCATCCGATTGTATGCGCCGTGGGTACATTGACCAAACGGATAATTGTTACCGGCGTAGTTATTGTTGTCTGGAGCAGGAAGAGTCAGTTTGCCTTTATACTCAGCTGGAACTTCCAAAGTCGGTGCTGAATTCTGACCAACAACTTGATCAGACGTATCCGCATTCGGTACTACTTCACACGTAGAATCGCCAGAACTATCATCAGAATCCTCACCCAAGCCTTCAATTTTCCCAAACCAATGATCACCATATAGATCAATCTCTTGGCAATTTTGACCCGGCTGTGGTTCTTCTATCACTTTGTTGTTGCCTGCGTAAATAGCAACATGATGTGAGCTTCCTCTACCGCCCCAAAAAACGAGATCCCCTCGTTGCGCTTCTCCTTTACTTATTTGCTTCACTACATTAGATTGCGTTTCAGATGTAGCCGGCAGTTCAATTCCTACACGTTTATAAACGAGTAAAGTCAAACCAGAGCAGTCCATTCCAGTTTCCCAATTCCTACCACCCCAAACATAAGGAATTCCAATTCTTGATCGAGCTAACTCAATTATTTTGCCTCGCTTATTCGAGTCTAATTCATCGCTAGAATTGTTCTTATCGGGGATTTTACCAGCGCCAGCGGAAGGCAAATCGTTTTTGTTATAAGGCGACGTTCCATGCTGCGCTATCGCTTCTTGATCCAACCATTGATATTTTTTCCCTAATGTACTGTAAGTACTTTGGAGCTTCATCAGATAGCTTGGATCAGTCGCCCATCCTCCGTTAAATATTGCTGTCAATGCAGCTGCGCCATCAGTATTATTAATAGCACCGGTATATAAAGTCTGGTGAGCCATAAACTCAGATTTACCAACGATACCAGCACTGTAACTTTTAAACCAAGTGTATTGGCCGCCCGTATTGTCACCAACATTCGTCCCAGGCTTGGTACCTGTAATATCTACTGAGTCTTCACCAAACGTGGCGATCGTGACAGGAAAGTCTGTCTTTTTTGATGTTTTTACACCACCCATGTTATGAGCTTGCCAAAATGAAGTACCACTTGGATTTGTAAAATTGAACCCATTTTCGACCATTGTTTGAGAAATACTCGCGGATGGTAAAAAGCCGCCAGCCTTCCACGCTAAAATGTAAGCATCTTTGTGTTGCTTAACAAACTCATCTACTGAACTTGGTACCGCTCCTGTGTCAACTGGTTCCGTGATATTGCCACTAGGTAATCCATATTCGCAATCATCATCCGAAACAGTTGATGTGATAATTGAAATGATTACCATTATTAGTATTAGGACTAATGAAAGAACAGAAATAATCGAAGCGAATATAGGTACTAATATTTTTAATAATTTTTTGATTCCATCCACCTCCAGAAAAAAATAGAAGCATCTCTTCAGATGCTTCTACTCTCTTTGAACTAATGACCAGGTAACTCAGTTAAATATTCTATTTCATTAATCATACGTTGATACTTCTGTTCATTTTTCCATTGCTCCGTCGAATCATTTAAGATCCGTTTTAATTTCGAAAACTGTTTTCTACGCTCAACTTCATCACGCCAAGCTTGTTGTTTTTTTTCAATTTCCTTAGCACTCATTTTAGGCACTTTCTTTTTTTTAGTTCTATTGAACTGCTGCTTATGGTTTTTGTTGAATTCCTCTTTTGATGATTTTTTCACATCATTAAAAGCATTCTGAACATATTCACTTTGATCCATGAAAAGAAACTCATAACTATCAGCTTCCGGTGGTGGAGCTATATTTGCTTTACTGCTCAATGATTCATAGTAATTTGCTATCTCCTGTTGTGTCGGCGGCCGGTTTTTAAGTTCCTTATTCCCATGTGAAGCTACTTTTCGGAAAGCTTGATCAAATTCTTCTGACTCTCGGTCCTCATCTTTTCCAGCTTTAACTGATTCTATGGACGGCTTTAACTCTTCATCATTATGATTGACTTGCTTCCACTTCTTTTCACGCAGTGATTGATAATAATTTTTAATATCCTCGTCACTCGGACGACCGCGATTACTTTTTGGATGGTCCGTAATCAATTTCAGAGCATCTTCAAAGTCGGCAACCTCATACTTATGAATTGAATCACCTTTTCTTTTCTTGGCCAGTTCATTTGCTGTACGATCACTAGATTTATTCTTTCCGCGAAACTCTTCTTGAAGCTGCTCGAATTCTTCTTGATTAAAATTCGCATGTTGAGTTTTCTTTGGTTGGATATCTAGTTCTTTAATGTGACTCAGTATTGAATTTCCTAATCGGGTATACAATGTTTTCATCTTATTCTCAGAACTATTTCTACCTTCTCCGAAAGCAGATTCTTCCTCATAAGAAATTCTATTTTGCCGTTCCTTGATCTCATCTAAGAGGTCTGAGTAATTCTCTTTAAGGAATATTTCGATCATTTGATCTAGCGGCTTTTTGAATCCGAATTTTTCTGCATATCCATATTTTTGATAGCCTTTCTGTGGCGGTAACTTCTCGGAAATAGTATTCAACAATTCTCCATACCGTAAGATAGTTCCTTTGCCGGCTTCTGACCGCATCCCCTCGATCATTTTCTTCTTTAGTTCATCAATTTGTATCCGTTCCTGCTCTAGTCCTAGCAGCTGGTTCGCGAAAGCCGACTTCATTGATCGGATAGACCCTCTTGATCGGTAACCTTTTCTTTCTGTTACTTCCTTATTAGATTGTTTATCAAAAAAGGTGTGCATTTCTCTTGTTGGATCTGGTTCAACTGTTGCAATGTGAACATGAATATTATCAGTGTTGTAATGAATTGAAGCTGTCCAAATTGCTGAGTGGGTCATATCTTCTTTTTTTAACATTGCTGTCATTGCTAACCGGGTTGCCATTTGAATTTTCGGTTCATCAAGTTGGTTAGTTTCTGAGTCTAAAAATCCATGATCAACCAGCCAATCATTTCTAAATGAGAAAACATCCTGCCACATTGGACTACCATTTTCAGCAGCCGTTATAAACTGATCCTTTAACTCCATAATGTCCTCATGATCTAAACTATTCGTCTCCAATGAAAACAAATTTGAAGTCTTAACCGGATTGGCCATATACTTGATATACCCATCCAATGTTTCTTCACTATCACCTTCATACATAGCAGACGTTCCATCATTCGATGTGAAAGCAGAGTAACTATCATATGCTTCATTACGTATTGCTTCTTCTCTGTCCATGTATTCAATATAAGATTGAAAAGCGCCTGATCCTGGTTTAGCAAACTTACCAGTCATGATGATTCCAGGACTACTCATTTAGTCGACAACTCTTTTCTCTAGCTGATGAAAAATTCTTTCTTTCCGTTTGAGATCGACGTAACTTTCTGCAGCTTTAACAATTGGACTCTTCGTTTCACTTGTTGAATGAAACTCACTGTAAACTTGCCATACTTGATTTGTGTTTTCCAGTTCATAAAGAACGTCCAACTTCTCTTCCATCTCCCTAAGCATTCCCTTTTGCATTTTTTTACTTTCATCCAGCTCGTCACTCAGTCGCGCATTTTCTTGTTTTGTTTGCAGATATTTTTCGGCTAAAAGATCGACGACCGACACTTTTGAGCCGCCGTATTCCTCAAGTAACTCATCGAGGATTTGTTCGGTCTGATTATTCGGCCGTATCGTGAATGAACTCATCACTATCAGTCCTTTCTTCCTCAAGTTCATAAAGGCTCGGCATCATGCCTAGTTTGGCGTTTAATAGATAGGCTTGCGTGTTCAAATCTAAATGTTCTAATACTTCATCTATGATCGCCTTCATGCGTAATTCACTATCAATTACTGTTTCGAACTCACCAAAGTTTTTTATGAACTTTTTCAGCATTTTAGTTCTATCCAAGCTTTTCCTTTTGCAAAATTGATCGAAGCGAGCTAATTCATCTTCATCAACGTTTTTTATTTTTACGAGAGGCACGGCGCTCACTCCTTTCTGATCGCAACATGTCAAAATATTTCTTAAAGCCTGCACCTTTATTTGCTGACAATGATAAAATCATCATCAAAACACAGGCACTTAAAATGAAGATGACGATCATTGCGAAAAAAGATTTAATGTCCATTAGATTCTCCTTTTGTTAGGAATTGTCATTTGCAATGACGTAGTGCAAGAGCATAAGGCAAAAAGGGGGGCACAAACCGCCCCCGACCCGACAGTGTCGGGCTTTTTCCAGGGCACCCAAAAACAGATCGTTTAACCGTTTTGGGGAGTCTATCACCGAATTGGTGAGGGAATAACCATTCTGGTGAGTCCGCTTACCCGAAATGGTGAGATACACGTAGCATTCAATTCGCCTTATTCTTTCACTCCATCAGATATTTGTTTCTCAATCTTAGTAATCTTCTCTTTTAGCTCAACATTGTTTTCTTCAGCACTCAAAATTTTGCTCTTGTAGTTCTCAATGCTAGATTGTTTTCGATCAATCTCACTGTCAGTTTTAAGAATCTCACTCTCAGTCTGATATACTTTTTCTTTTTCCAATTCTTTAATGTCAGCTTCAATTCCCTTTATCAATTTCTCGCTCTTACTAATCAAATCCAGATTTTCCTTTATTAATTTCTTGGATTCATCTATTTGAAGTTTTAAGCATTCTCTGAAATATTTTTGTTTATTCGCAGGTTTTGCGTTCATATCTGTAGGCACTTTCTTGCGATTCATAAAGAGAACTCCTTGCACTGTTTTTTCATCAGAGTCCTTATTCTTCTTACCAAATGACTCAAACAAATCATCAATCGACTTGACTTCCAATGTTGGACTCTTGGGAGAAACTACACCAATATCCATTACTACTGTCAGCCATTTTGGAGGTAATTTCGGAATTTGAATCAGGTAATAATTGTCAGATAATCGAATGAGTTTGTGCTCAACTAATTGTTCAGTTTTTACTTCACTTGCTATCATTTTTAACTCCCCACCATCGGGCAACGTTCCATCAGTTTTAAAAAATATCTCTGCATACTGTTGTTGTTCGTTATACCCACGTTTAAGTAAAGTGACTTTCAATGATCCTAAATCAATTTTGTTTTCAACACCGATTCCTGTATCTGCATTGTCCTTTTCAGTTCCAAATAGAATAGAAGGAACAGCAAAAAATAGCGCCAACACAACAGTTAATAGAAATAGCAATTGATACGAAGTAGCTGCATGATTAATAAATATCTCTTTAATTCGTTTAAAGAATTTAATCTTTTTTCACCTCTCCTTCTTAGTCTCAGAAGTAGATTCAACTTATCGTTTTATGCTATTCAATCCACCTGCATAGCCTTTTCCTTGAATCACCCTAGGTTTATTTTTAACGAAGGTTAATCGAAATAATCCATACCTCAATGAAGCCTTGACTGTCACGACTTCACTAGGGAATGGAGCATCCAATTTTTCGTAATTTATGTTGATTGAATCAACAACAATTAAGTTCTTAAATCTATTGAACTCATACTTTGGCTTATCCATGAAATCAATCCTAATAGGCTGTTCTGTATCGATTACAAAATCCTTTTCCACCTCTTCTATCACTCTGTTTCTGAAATACAACACAGCAATAACATAAGCAACTATTCCAAAAAGAATGATCGTACTCGCATTATAAATTTTCGGAATTGCACTTAATTGTAATCGTTCAGCCGATTTAAAAAGGTCATAGATTTTTTCATATGAAATCTTTACACAAAGTAAAGTAATCAGACTAACTCCCGATTTAACGGCACCTCTCCAATTACTTTTGATTGCCCTCTTGCATAGTCTATAAAAATCAATAACTAACCCGATCGTGACCATAGTAGCGAAAAATACATAGGTGCTTTTTGAAGAGTCTACTGTGAAAATGATTATCGGAAATAGAAATACAAGTAAAATAGATTTATTTAAAAAATGTAGGAATCTCGTTAATGTGTAGCCCTGTAAAATCCAAAACTCTTTTCTTTTTGAGTTCAATTTTAGTGGTTTTAATACCCCTTCCTTCAACGTCTCTATAGCTGCCTTGACGTCTTTAATAAGATTGGTTCTACTCTCTTTATTTACTAAAGTCTGTACGACGGAAATAATAATCAAGAGCAGCAAAATTACTAATTCTATTTTTAATAATGTGTCCAATTACATTGCCTCCCAATGATTTTTGATTTCTTAGTGACCACCTGTAAAAATCTTTTTCTCTTCTTTCGATAAGTCAATTTTCACTTGAAGATTCCCTTTTCCTTTTATGGATAGAATGGCTTGTCCGATTTTCAAACTCGGTATCTGACGAAGTTCACTATCTTTAAGTGTTTCCTTATAAGCTTTCCTCAAATCATCAATAGAGCCTGGGTCTTGCTGCATGATGAAAGTGTACGTACATAGTTTTAAAAGCTTGTATACTTTCTCTTTAAATGTGTTTGAAGCAGCTTCGTTGAATAGATCGGAAATGTCATGTGTAATCAATCCTAATCCACCAAACGCCTTACGAGCTTCACGCTCGTAACGGTCCAATAAATCAATTGCTTCGTCGTTCTCTTGACGCGTAATATTGTGGAATTCATCAAATATGATGAACGACCGGATGACTTCATCAATTGTTTTCGCCCCTGTGTCAAACTGATTCTTTTCTCGCATGCCGCGAACCATACTCAAGTTCCAAACCATAAACAAAAGGTTATACAGCTGCGCATTAAAAATTTCTTTCCCTTTATTCAGTAAGCTGAATAAATTGAATGAAACTGACCGGTAAGAACTTACATCGATTGAAGTATGACGATTAAATATTGCATCATCTTGCATCATAGTTGCGTTTGTCGAATCAATTTTATCTAGTCGTTTAGCTTCAAAACTTGATAAAGTAGTTCGAACCAATCCGTTTTCGTCATACAATAATTTGCTAATGTATTTTGAAAAATCTTCTAATATTGGATACTTTTCTGCCGGATACTGAGTAGCTTTTGAGAAAGACATTTTATTATTCTTGAACCATTCTTTATAGAAAATATCAAAATGCTTTCCTAGCGCTTTAAGCAGCTCAGAATCTTTAGAACCATCCATCGTTGAGTAAATAGTTTTTAACTTGTTAATAGAAACGTTATAGCTTTCTCTTTCATCGATCGTACCTGTTGCTTCATCAACCACTGTCGCAAAAATTTGAAATGGGTTCGCTGTTCCATCTTTACCAGAAGCGTCTATAGTCAATCCCCCATACTTGTGCATGAATAGATCATTTTCTCCATTGGCCATGAAATAGTAAGTATAGTTTCCAAGAATGTGATTATGACTCCCTATCTTTTTCGCTAACGAAGATTTACCGGAACCAGGTAAACCAATGATCGAAAAATTATATGACATTCGCTGCGAATCTTTATGAGTCATATCAAGAATGACTAAGCCGTTGGTAGGTGTGTATCCTAAATACAATCCTTTAGGATCAATAAGCTGAGAGTGATTTAAAGGATAGCTGGCTCCTAAATCTGTTGTAGTTAGTTCTTTCCCTTTTCGCTTTTTCTTTTCTTTTTGCTTTGTTTGGGACAAATAAATAGAGCGAAGTTCAGTATCCTCTTCGCCCAAATAGAAAGATGCTTTATACCCTTTAAACTCCAAAGTATCATTGATCTTCTCTGCTATCTTATTGACTGTCTCTTTATCTTTTCCTGCAATAAAGTACCGAATAGTTACCTCTTTTACACTTTCATTGTTCGTTAGCATATCTTCTAAAAGGTCTTCAAGTAAATGTTTTTCGATGGTCGCACCCATCTTAATTTCTCTATTGGCACCTTTCTTAGCATTGCTATCATTTTCTCCGATTGCCTTTGTGATTAAGCTTTTAGTTTTAGCAATTTCCATATGAGATATATCAACAGTAGTAATTACACCAGGTTGTCTAAAGACTTCTTCACCCCAATAAAAACGTTCCTTCTTCGAAAATCTGTGCAAATGGTACACGCCAACATAGCCATGACCTGTTTTAGAGAACCAATTGTCACTAGAAGAAATCCCGCCTTCAGGCTGGATCTCACTCATAAACTTCCTGTCCTCACCAGCTCTATTTAATAGTTCTTCATCTGAAAGAGAATCATCAAACTCAGGTGGTTGTTCTCCTAAGTTGTACAGCTGGTACATGATTCCTTTCTTAATTCTCACCGGCAACTCAGTGACATTGATAAACTTATTCGTACCGTTCATCAATTCTGTACGTGCTCTTTCCAATGCTGCAATATCTTTCCCGAAAATCTGGATATATACTATATCCTCTAACAAAGATTTATGAGCTTTTTTTAGTTCCCAAATTTTGTGATCCTTCTGTGTAGCAGCGTACTCATTTAAGTCAGTCCTCTTTGATCTAACTCGAATATTTTCAATCTGTTTACTCGTGTCAGCGGCGTATCCCATAAAGATAAGTTTTATATCTGAGGATACTCCACGAAACAAATTGACAAGCCCTTGAAGGGCTTGTCGTTGGTTTTCTTCTGTTTCCTTTCTTACTGCATAGTTTTCCAGCTGAAGATAATCTGTGAACCCATCACGAGTCTTTATACATGAATCATCAATAAACGCGGTGTGATTCATAAAGCTCAAAACACTGTTCGAGATTGAGTATTTTATTTTGGGTTTCTTTTCTTTCTTCGTGCCGACACTTTGCTGAATAGCTTCATCTACAATCAATAGATACCTTCTCCTTTATCTACAAGTCATATTCTTCTTCTAACGCACTTTCCTGTGATTCATAAATCCCATCCGGCACATAATTAGTACGATCTTTTTTGACGATATCAAACAAGGTAATGATATTTTTTTGATTTGGTTTTAGTGGTGAAGGAAGCATCCAGAACAATGTAAATAGGATAATGTAAACTCTGTATGCCAATCTGAACGGTGGATATACCATATCGCCAAGCACACCTACGCCATATACAACTACAGCAATCAACACAAATAAATCTCCGAAGGTATACAGCCCGCCAAAGCGAATATCATCTGAGATTCTGTCTGGCCGTGTGAACATGATTGATCACCTATTCCTTTCTCTTTCGTTCCTTTAATTCTTTTTTCCGTTGTCTATATTTTCTATACTCATTTCCGGCTTCAAAGGCACTCTTCTTCCTTTCAATGGTAGTCTCCTTACTCCACCTTCTTGGATCATTTTGATCGTATCCAAAGACCTTATGTTTAAGCTCTTTTCTGAGAGGATTACTCTTGTTTAACTCATTTAACTCATGGTCAACTTGTGTTGGTCCTACGTTTGGTTCCGGTGGAGCAGAATCCTCATTTGCAATTGTTGGATCTGATTTAACTTCACCATCATTCAAGCCTGTTGGTTCTATATCATCATTGCTTAGTTCATTTTGTGATTTGTCACCTGAATCACCAGCTAAAGCAACTTGATCGTTTATCCCTGTAGGTGATTGTTTAATATGCTGGCCGTCCTCTTCATTTCCATTAGCCAATGGATTATCAACCGGATCGTTAATCCCTGATTCAACATCGTTTTCAGAAGGTGGCTCTTGATTATCCAAACTATCATAGAATGGATCTCCGTCTTGATCATTTATTGCACCAGGTCCATCATTTTCATTACCTACATCGTCACCATCAAGTGATTGATCAGTTGATTCAGAATCTCCAGTATTTTCCGGCTCCGTTTCTTCATTAGAGTCATCATCCGGATTTGGCCCGTTATCTGTTGCTTCATTATCATTATCTTCTGGATTACCTTCATTGATTCCTGTCGGCTTCTCTTCTTCGTTGTCTGTATCTTTAGAATCATCATCATTAATTCCTTTAGATTTATCATCAGAAGCACCACCAGCAAACGCACCTAATCCAAAAGCAGCTGCATCTGTCAGTAAGTTTCCGGCAGATCTCGCAGCGTTAGTCGTCATATCCACCGCTTTATTTGCAAGTTTAGATCCGCCGAGAGTAGTCGCAATTAAACCAGCTGAACTTTTCAATCCTGCATCAATTCCCGTTACTCTTTGAAATCCATTAGGTCCATCGATCAGTGCAATAGCAGCCCCAATCATGGCAATGATATACGTAACAAAACTAAAATTTTGTGCATTGATAATTGATACAGCGATTAGGTAGCACTGAGTTAAGATTGGAATATAAACAATCAAAGCAAACGTACCGGCCAGTTCAGCAAACAATGCTTTTACACGTTGCATATTCATAAAATCTGATATACCGCCAACAAATACGAGAACATAATCCCCATACATTTTGTGAATAAGAATTGCGAACTTGATCGCAGTGAAAGCAAGTGCTGCAATCATTACTAATAGTGTCGCTAAAGCATTCCCCATCCAAACTTTATTTCTATAATAGTTTTCCGAAAACACCTTTTTGACTAAGTATTCTTTCATATCTTTCGCTTTATCAATGTTTACAACTTTGTCTTTTCCTTTACTGTCTGTTTCAATTCGTTTTGCCAACGGATCACCGTTTTTAATTTTATCTGGATCTTGTAGCTTTTCCTCCATATCAAGTTGACGAATTTTTTTGTAATGATTTAGGTTTTCGCCATCTTTCATTTTCCACCCTTCTTCTGCTACAGCCTTTAGATCAGTTGTGTTTTGAAGAATAATCGACGATCCTGGACTCTCAAAACTCGTTGTTAGCTCGGTGAAGATATCTTGAGTCAGGGTTGACATAGTTGAAAAGAAAAATGGCAGCATAATCGATAAACAAATTAGCAAAACCATATTCAAGGGTGCTTGAAAGCCATCATTCACTTTGTTAAACATTATGAGTACAAAAAAACCAATCAAGAATAGGAGCAATAACCCCCACTTAATTGGTTCGACTTTATCTAAAAGCGCTTGGAACTCAGAGTTGTCAACAAAATTTAGAAGCTTGATCAACTCGCCTAGTGTATTACTTAGTCCATCGAGGATCTTAGCAACACCAGTAAGGATGGATAGCCCAATTGGTCTTGTAATATCCCAAGCCATGTTCCCTTTGGTCAAATACCCGCTGTATTTATCGAGTATATCCAGAATTTCTCCGTCTTTCATACCAGCTGCTATCGCAGTATTCCAAGATATGACGAATGTCAGTAGAATTCCTGAAAAGAAGATTGGTATCTTCTTTCTTAAACTCACATCAACCCCTCCTTTTCAATTATTTCAATAATTATGGAATACAGTGGTTCTCTTCCTACATTTGAAAACCAATCTCTCAAATCTTTTACTGTCCCCGCTTTTTTTAGCGCTTCAAACTCAGTTATTATTCTAGGCTTCTCAGCATAGAAAACTCGAACTTCCCTAGAAATCCGGTTAATGAAGGTAATCTTTAATCCCTCAGTAATTGGTTTAACCTGCATTTCTTTTGGCACATACAAATCAAATATTTCATCGAGTTCTTGAAGCTTTTCATTACTTTCTTCAGGCAGTACGCTCTTGGACACTTCTGAATCTACGCTAGGAGCATCTGGCTCTGTATCAAATAGATTGCCTTGATCATTACCTGATTCACTCGAAGGAATCACGAACTCTTTTCCTTCGCTTATTGCTTGCCTTCTACCCTCTTTATGCTTAATCTCACCAAAATCAAATTGATAATGAAGGTCTTTCAGATTAATTTTTGTGTGTTCAGCGTTAGCATAAAGCTCGTCAATTTCCTCCCAAGTGCTATCCTCATATGGTAAATACATATATGACGGAACCATCCTAGTATCGTCATGATTAAAAATAGGGTAGAGATCATAAATTATCTCCCCGTTTAAATCATGTGTCTTCATTGATCGGATAACAATAGTTTGACCATATGGTAATTTTGCAAAGGCATCTTTTGTCACCATTGGAATTCGTTCAACTGATTCAGTATTCGTCTTATCACTTTCGACAGGCTTACCTTGCCGTGAAAGAGTTAGATTACCTTTATTGCCTAAATCATCCATCAAACTCTCTCGAGTTTTCTTAGATTTTGTTCTTAACGCAATAATATTCCCACAATTGGATAGAATCGTCTCTGCCTGACTTTCCCCATACTTGTTAAACTGTTCAAAATTCTGTAGTACGAAGAAATGAGAGATTCCGACTTTTAATCCGTCAGTAACTTTTGAAGGTAACTCAGGAATATTAACCATGTTTCCGGCCTCTTCATAGACAAATACAACATCTCTAGGAAGCCTTCTGCTAGGTTCAGCCAAACCAGCCTGATGAAGTTCTTTGAAGCTCTGATCGAAGTAATTGGCCGCTATTGCATGATTGGACTTGTCTTGGTCTGAAACAACTACAAAGACAGCTACCGGTTGTTCACCAAATCCTAAATCCATGTAATTAATCGTACTTAATGCAGTCAATTTAGCATTCCCTGTCCGTCTAAATGCCTTCATTTTAGTAAGCAAGTGAGTGATTACATTACCAATTGTAGTTTTCGCAGAAGCTGATGCCAAAAGATCCTGGTACGCTACATGTGCAGGATGATCACTCGGAAGGGAATCAAAATATACATCCAAAACAGACTTATCCTTAAACTGTGAAAACAGTTTTTGCCGTTCTTTTTTATCAGGTTCTAGTTTTACCAACACTGGATGATCAGGATAGGTAATCCTATCTTTACTCATTTCAGCAACGGTGTTTAAAATCGTATAGATATTTCCTAGAATCTCTTTTCCTGTTAAGATAGATTCCTCAATCATTGCCAAACAAGACGCTGTAAATAATGCACTGGCCGCGTCTTGCCAGAACGGCTCTTTAGCATTTTCATCATGAAAATATGTGTAACATAAACTCGCTAATTCTGCTTGTGCTCTATCAAGGCCACGATCACGATTAATAACCTTATCGGCAAATAGATACTTCTTGTAATAGTGAATTACTAAAGTCAGTGGATTAGTTGAATCAGAAATAGATGTATCTTTCAGATTCAGCAAATACACCTTATATAGTCGTTTTTCTAGTAATTTTTTCCATTTTAAATACAATTCTCCTGATGGGTCATGTAGATTCATTGATTTCTTTTTCTTAATATCCCTCGGCCTACTGTACCCGTCGATTGCCTTTTCAATTCCGAATATCCCTTTACCAACTCTTGTTTCACCAACAACAGCAGTATTCGTTGCTTCATCAGAAATGTACTCACGAACCCTATTATTAGCAATATCTTCTTTCGTTCTTGGAGACGTTCCTACTACCGGCCCTGAAGGACCATCGTACTCATCCAAATTATCCGTTGCCATTGTATGGTACTGATAATCCAACTCAGAAGCCCCGTCACTCCAGCGGGAAGTTGCAGCAGTCAATTGCTCTTCTAAAGGCATAAACCCTCTTCTTATTTTGTACAAACGGATACTAGCTAAGAGAGTGAATCCAAAAAAGACAAATAAAAAAACCACCCATTGATTATTACTGGCTGGAAGTCTGAATAGATATTTAGTTGCAATTAGTTGGCTCCAATCAGGCGGTTTAGTGATTCCTTCTGGAAATATCGAACTCATAATGGCCGGAAATGATATGATAAAATTTCCGAATACGAATCCTAAGAAAACAATCAGTAGCAGCAATGGAATTAATACTCGTTTAAGCCCCAAAAAACGTTCTAAGAGCTGGTACGCTTTTTTGTTAGGATCTCTCCACGATTTTTTAAAGAGTGTAGAGTCACGAATAGGCCTTGAATATGCCGCCTTACGATCGCTGAAGCTATTCAACTTGTTTTTCATTTGTTTCCTCTTCAATCAACGATAGGACCTGTATAGGCATTCTTGAATGTCCATCTTCGTTCAACTTAACTTGATTCACTTTTTCCTCAGTTTCAAGATTTTTTTCAATAGCCTTCCCTTTTAGTTCATCCAATGCAGCGTATTCCTTTGCAATAAATTCCTTTGATTCCTTCTCGTCATCCATAACTCGAATCAGTTCCTCTAACTGTTCGTCAAAGTGCTTTTCTTGTAGTGAAATATTCATTTCCCTTAACGCATCAATCCGAATTTTAATTGAATCCGTTGATGAAACTTGATAATCATAATCTTTGAGTGCTTCAATATTTTCATCTGTAATAAACTGATCAAGCTTCCAAAACCCATAAACTTCTTTTACAAGCAGCTTATGCTTCTCTAGTTTAATTTGTTGTCTAGTTAATCTCACATGTGCCCCTCCTAAATTATTTTTTGGCTTACAGATTCTATTCTTTTCTCAGAGCAGCTACCACTTCCACTGGATCTTCATAAGTTTCGAGAATAAAGTTTACATTACTTACTGTCGTTTCGTAATCTTTCAATAGTCCTGCTGCTGTCCCGATAACAGATTGATCCTCTTTTGATAGATTGCTATTTTTTGAAATTTCATCTAATTTACTAACTACTATTTTGGTCTTCACTATACTTCCCACTTTCTTTAACTTCTGTAATAGCCCTAAACAACTAAAATTAATGAATATTGTGGATCTTTTTATCTACAGCAACATCGTGCATAGATTGAATTTCACTTAATTTCCCCTCCCGATCTTCACTTTTTTCAGTTTCTTTAAGAATAGCTTCCGCATCCTTTATTACCTTAATCCTCTTCGTTTCAAGATTGATTATTCTATTTCCACTTATTAATAATTCTTGAAATATCTCTTTGTATTGCTTTACTTTTTCTAAGAATGGTTTTTCCTGGGTCAAATACAATTCAATTGCACTAGGTTGCTTTAAAATGTTTAAAACTCCCGCGATAACCACCAAATCATTATTTACTCTAACATTTGAACTGAACAAGTTTTTGAAATCAGTCGATTGGTGATAACCACAATCTGTAATGTTCAACAAGAACCAATCGACATCTGATCCTATATCAAAAAATATATAGAGAGAATCAGTGGAATTTAATGAATGTTGCCCTAACGTTTTTAAGAAATCATTACAAGCATTTAAAAACGTATTGAATTCAAAGTATTCTTTTTTTGGATAAAGAGAATTGATTTTCCTTTTCCGCTTATTGAACGATTTTTTTATCCAAAAGTTCAATTCTTTGACTGATGCAACATCTTCATCTGATAGATGAGAGTTTCTAGGTGAAACTACCCAGTAAATTATCTTGTCGAGTATTCTATCAATTGTTTTGTATTCCACCTCAAATTCAATTGAATTGCTGCGTCCCTGGCGGAAATCACGAAAAGATTGTCTTAAAAGATCTTCTCCAACAGCCTCGAGTTTACGTGTATAGAGCTTCAAATCTCTGGCAAAGTCAGAATCATTTTTATAGTAGAATTGGCTACTATACAGAAATGTTTCAGATAGAAGTAAAGCACTTCTCGCATTAAATTTTTTCAGTACGATACCACTGATACTGAACCCTATTGTGATAGGTGGAACTATTGGTTTTACATAATAATACTTTGTTGAAAATGCCACAAATATCCTCCAATCTTTTGTCATAGATAGTTCCTGGAGACTGCTATTTCGTCCACTTATGGAATTTTTTGTTCTACTTATGGTCATGGACAAATTCGAAATCTGGATCGGTTCCAGATTCTAATAACTCACCATTAACCGTGAAAACATCATAAGCTGTAGGAACCAGTTCTAAGCACTCACGGTGATATAAGTTTCCTTTATTTTCTAAAACTCGATCATCGTCCTTTAAGACTAATTGGCAAACTGGACATTTTTTCATTCAATACTTCTCCCTTCATAACCTACTTGGTAGCTCCAACTGCTGTACCTATGTTGTTGTCTTCGTTAGCGGAACTCCACACATCCACCTTCACTGGCCATTTCAAATGCCTTTTTAAAATCTAGATATGTTTCAAGATCATCCTTGTCCAACTGTTCTCTAGCATTCTGTTCCAAATCTTGAAAATCCTTAGCTAGTTTTTTTGAGACCACCGGACCTATATAACCTTCGCAATCAGAAAACATAATTAGTTCAAACAACTGTGAGTTTAACGCCATTTTTTCTAGTTTTGCTCTAAAGCGATTGTAATATGAGTATGCTCCTGCTCTAAAACCATGTTCATCTTCCGAAGAATAAACACCAGCAGTTAAGCCTTGTGTGCGACCCTTAAAGTCTTGCTCCGTATAATCTAATGTAGATTGGGTGATTTCAATTAAGTTTTCCCAATCTACTAATTCCCCGTCTTCGTCTCGTTTCGGATCATTAACTCGTGTTAAATTTTTATATGCTGAAATATCTAATCCCATCTTTATCATCCTTTCTTTTTCGATTGCAGAACTATCCCCAATTTAGACCTATATACGTACTATCAGCTTTATCTATAATTTCATCTAAAAACCGATTGATTTTTTGGAAAGGATAATTTAAATCACACATTTCTGATGTTCTGTTTCCATCTTTGTCCGTAGAAATATTTATTTCGAAAGACTTACACATTTCAATTTTAAAGCTTTCTTTTGCTCTTCTAACTGATTCTATTGAACAAACGCCGTCGTAATCTTCAACATTTAAATCTGATCCTGCTACTTTAATAACAGGTAATATATTGAGCAATTCAGATAGTAGCTCAATATTTGGATCAGAGTAGAACGCGTGAAAATTTGCAATCCGGTCAGAATCTTCTTCCACTCTATTTACTTCACTCAAATTATAAGCAGTCATATCAAATCCCATTTTTTCCCTTCTTTCTTTTTCTCTGTGATAGCGTCCGTTAGTGTACTAATTCGCCCCAATATGGAGTCGTTTTATATAGCTTTTTCTGTTCTCTAAACATTGATTTCATCATGGATTCCATCAGATTAGCCCTTACATCAAACATGACTCTTTTCCTTCTTGCTGTTTTTATGCAAGGTTTAGTCTGATTAAATAATAAAACTCCAATATCACGAAACTTATATTGATCAAAATAATCTTTACCGCCTAAGTCGTCATAAAGTTTGTTTGGCATAACATAATAATTGTAATCCCCAACAAATGTCTTTTTAGCGGTGCTTTTAAAATCTGCTTTACTTACCTTAATTTCAAAACAGCGAAAATCACCTTTAGTATCATACGTCATGAAGTCGACTCGTTCATACTCCCCTGATGACCATGCGTCACGAACACCAAGAGATACTTCAAAGCAACCAAAGACTCCCATTTTTCCATCAATATATTGGTTCCATAAAAACCGTTCAGCTTGTTTGGTTAACTCTGTTTTCAAAAGGACTCTCCTTTCTCCTTGATAGCTCCATATAACGAGCTATGCTGTTGTCTTCAATTACATACAGAACTACTCGTTTTTCAAACTAAAACGGTAGACCACCAAAAAAAGTCTCACGTCTATTCTTATCAATTTGGTAGTAAAGTTCACTAATCCTCGTGATTTCCTTGGCGCTAAATCCTGACGGCGGAATATGGTGGTCTTGTCTCAACCGATTAAGTACGTCTATTAATATCCCCGCTTCCTCCATATTCAATTCTACGACCATCTTTTTTTCTACCATTACAGGGCCGTATCCTTCGCTCATAGTTACTGTATTAAAAGCATTGAAAGAATGGGGATCAATGCCTCTTTTTTCAATACTTTCGAGTAATACTTCTGTTTTATTATCAGGTTCATGTATTATTCTCTCTTTTAGATCCTCATGCTTTGATTTCAATATTAATCCTCCTTGATTGCGTCCGTTAGTTGACTAAGCATAACCTTGCGTGACCGCATACTTTTGCCAAATTCCTTTTCCGTAATTTCCACAACGATATATTTCGCCGTTTAAACCTCTGTCACAAAAAACGTAAATCATCATGGGGTGATCTTTGAACGCTATATAAATATCTTCTAAAGTAAATTGATTTTTTTCATCATCCGGATAAAAAACTCTTTCTAATCCGTTTGAACTCTCTAAAAAAATATCAATTGAACAGCCTAAACGATCAATAACCGTATCTTTAATATCTTTCAATTCTTACACTTCCTTTCCTCCGCAATAGCTCCATCTTTTGGACCAATGGGGCAATACCTATTTTCCACTCATAAGCTTCTTGTGTTTCTTCATCTAATTCAAAGCTTGCAATCCAAGCAGCATAGTCCTTACCAGTTAAGGCTCTATCCATTTGATCAATAGCCCATGTTTTATGATGCTCTCCATCAAATTGTGAATATTTGAAAGCTGTATTTAGCGCCTTTTGAATACGAGCTTCAGGCTCTTAGAGACTAACGTCAGTAATCCTTGAATTTTGATTTTTAATGGCGCACAAATATAGTTTTTCAATAGTTTTGAACGCCGAAGTCTCTAAACTTTTCTTATTATTTTTCAATTCACTGACTGTTGTATTACTCAAGCCAGTCTCTTCTATAATCTGTTTATTCGGTGTCGTTTGAAGATAATTTTGGATAGCTGATTTCTGAAAATCAAAAGAACTCTCATATTTATAAAAGTCGCGACTAGCTGCCGACAACTCATTAAATAGATCATTAAAGTTCTGGCTACTCCTTTCAAGAAATATATGCTTTGTCTCCTCTGTTAATACTGTAGGGAAATAGCTTTTTGGATTAGTAATTTGAATATGTGTAGACCCCAAGTAAAAAGTCTCTTCGAAAATAGATCCATTTTTTATTTTCATAATCATTTTTTCCCTTCTCTCTTTTTCTATGCGGTAGCCGTAGCTACATAAATTTGCAGACAAAATTTTAATTACATATTCTTTCCCAACTTTTAAAAATAAAATCCAATCCGAAATATGCTACTGCTGCAGCAAATCCTAAAATCAAAATTATCAACAAGACAATACTCCACTTTTTCACTCCTACTTTGTTCGTTTTTTTCATTTTCTTAAATGATCCAAATTCCACATAATGAATAACTTCTATGCGAGTTATCAAATATACAACGCCCAAAAAAAAGAAATTATATAGGAGGTTTTCCTGATGACTAAAATCTTTAGAGAACGTTTCTATAAAATTCTTGAATAATAGAATCAACGTCCCGACACTAAAACCAAGTCTTATCGAATCAAAAATATCTTTTGAATAATCTTCTTCCTCATATTCCTTGTTTTCACGATCTCTGAATATCTTTTTCTCTTGTAACTCGCGATAATCTCGTTTTCGCATTCTTAAATCCACCTTTACCAACTAGGAATCTTTTTCCTCCATCTTTCTTCCGTGTTATTCCCCTATATCATGACAGTCAAAAATAGTTACAAGTTTCTATTCCTCTAGTATGACCCTCTCTATTTCATGCCTTAAACTTTCAATAAATCTCTCCACAGCTACGATCGTTCTATTCTCATACCAATCCGGATAAAACATAGAGTCATTACTTTCCAAAAGGTGAGCGATCATTCTTACTTTTTCGATTTTTATTAAATTGTTGTCCTTTTGCAATTCATTTTCTAATAGCAACATGCACTCGCGCCTGAACTCTTGAACTAAATTTTTCTTATATGCGTCATTTTTACTTTGAGTATTAGCAGTCACTATTTCCTTAAGTTTTCCCAAATTTATGACTATGATATCTGCACTAATAAAGAAAACTGCCAAAACACTCCAGAGAAATAAGAAGAAAATAAATAGAAGACTAGGACATTGCAACAATATTTCAAGCATATCTTTTGTTCCGGAGAATGCTGAAAGATCATTGGATAGAATTTTATTCGTGATAAATACTAAAAAGATAGCTTTTCCTAATTTAAAAAAGCTTTCTCCTTGTTTCTCAATTCCAATTACCGGTGTAATTGTTTCTCGGCTACCCATCATAGCAGTTCCCTCTGTTCCGCTATTTTTCGCATTCTCTTCTGAAATACTTATCCATTTTCCTCGATCATTAATCACCATGGAGTCAAATAACTCAATCTCATAGTTTCGTAATTTCAACTTGAGATTTTTATGAGTTATTTTATCCTGTAGTGAGCTTGTTGCACTGCTATTTTGAGGGTGATTATGAATATGAACGATCCTATGTGAATTAAGCATGATTGCCGTCCTAACAACTTGATGAGTTGAGAATATTGCCATCGATTCAGTTCCGATCGATACTATCTCAGCACCAGTCACATTCCCTTCAGCGGCTAAATAAAGAATTATCGTGTGTTCTTTGGAAATATCATTAATTAGACGTTCTGCTATTTCTGCATAGTATTCACTACCATAGGTTGTATGCCGATCATTAACTGCTTCGAAGGGAACTTCAACATCATCTAATCTAATTAATTTTGTTTTGTATTCAGTAACCATTCTATTTTGTCTGTTCATATTACTTAAAGTTTCTCCTTTCAGTCTTGGGTTAAACGATAACGATTTATTAGCTTTTAAAATCTAACTTCACAGATAAGTTTTAGAGGCCATGTGAGAATTTTAAGCAGACTTAACAGAAAAGCATGAAATTTAGCTAGAAAGTTACTCAGGTGTAATAGGAACTGAGAAAAAGCAAAACAGTAAGATGGAGAAAAAAACGATAATGTCAAACTAAAAAAAAGAAACCCCAATGCAATTAAAAGTACAGTATACTTTTCAGTTTTTATTAGACTCAGCATATTTTTCTTCTTTCTCCTAGCTGCCGGTTACGTTTTCTTCTTGATTCAACGGCCTTTACAAATTCCTTATCTATGCAGCGACAGAAAAAATCAGTAATCTTTAGCTCATTCTCCGGATCTAAACCTAGAAGAAAGTCCAACCGAACTTGTCTCGCTGGATCTAGTGTTGCATTTACTCGCTTATTACCTTCAGCAATAGCCATATAATATTCTCCTTTCTAATAATGGCAAAAGTGACTCACTTTTTTTCCTAAAAAAAAAGCCGAAAGAATTATCGGCTTTTTAAAAATATTTATGGTTCAGTTACTCTTATAACACCCTTGATTTCCGTGGATTTCCCCATGCTGTCAGTGGCCTTAATTGAAATCGTAAATTCTCCCACTTGATCTGTTGATACTCCATCCAAATCTTCTTGAGATACTTCTAGTACAGGAACAAGCCCGAGCCTGTCATCTTCTTTGTCACTGACTACTATGGTATTTTTATAAGTATCTTTGTTGAACGTTTCTCCACCCTTTAAATCTAAATCAGGTACAGAAACTACTGGTGCTGAATTTGTCACTTTTACCGTGAATTGAACATCCGCAGCCGCTTTACCATCTCGGTCCTTCACATTTCCAACAGTGATCACATATTCGCCTTCAGTAGTTAGATCGACTTCACCATCCAAGATATTTTCTGTCGAAATGCTGATAGGGAACCCGTCACGATCATCTTCCATATCTGTTACTGTGATACCTTCTAGTAGATTAATTGAATCTTCTCCAATCGAAATTTCCTTATCAGACGCATGGATCACCGGCGCTTCATTCGTAACAACAACATTCACTGTTACTGCTGAAGCAATTCCGCCTTGTGAATCTGTCACGTTATATCTGACTGTATAGCTGCCTTCAGTGTGCATATCAGGAGCATCCGAAATAATCACTTGATCAGTAATATCCCCATCTTCTAGATCATTTGCCGTAACGAATGATCTCAGATCAGGACTTGTATGGATTGATACTTCTACTGTCGATTCATTAGCCGTAAGTACAGGAGCTTTATTTACATACACAACTAATGTTGCGGTCCCTTTATTACCATACTTATTTGTGGCCGTAATCAAAATTTCATTTCTTCCAACTGTTAGCTCTGTCTTGCTATAGGTAATGGCAGGATTTGAGTCTCCAGTATCTTTTACAGTAAAGTAATTGTTAGGATCAAACGGTTGTCCTTCTTGCGTTACTACTGATGATTGTAGAAGACTAACTACCGGCGTTGTAGTGATTACCGCCGGTGGTTCGACAACCGGTGGTGTGATAATTGGTTCTTCAGGAACTATAACAATAGGATTTTTTGGTGTTTCAATTGGTAGTTGCGATCCACTATCATTGTCAACTTTACTAGAATTACTATTCTTTCCATTTGAAGTGGGACTATCAACCATAGTGGGAACGATTGCTGGTGCAGTGTTATTCTTATTACTCCCACCTAGTGTGTTTGCCATAGTCTTTATTTCTGAGGGTGAAAGTGAATTGCTATTGTCATAATCACTGCTGCTTTTTGTTTCTGGCAGATCAATATCGTAGGTTGAAAAAACATCGTCAGCGGTATCAGAACTATATTTTTTCTTGCTACCTCCGCTTTTATTTTCTTTTTTTCCGGATTCCGGAACTCTAGAAACCTTGCTGCCGTTATGACTATCAATCGATGATGGTTTGTTTCTATTTGTTAAAGCCAAACCGCCGCCACCCAATACTAAAGTACCGATCACCGCAGCTGCGGCAATTTTTTTCTGCTTTTCAGTGAATGGCTTCTTTTGCCCATTTTCTGTCATTTCTCAATCAGATCCTTTCCAAGATTTTCCAATCTATTTCGCCATGTTGACTCGTTGTCTTTGTCCTTCTTCTCAGAATAATAATCAATCATTTCCTGACATGATTTTCCTGTTTGAATTAATTCGAATAGATCAGTGTCATCTATACGATCATTAATCTTCTGAGCGTCCGCAAATTTCCCAGCCTGTACATACTTAATTGCTCGCTGCTTGTAAGCTAGATTCAACGCCTCAGATAATTTTTTACTTGTAAGTTTTTTATTCAAAATGTCTGCTTCGTCTAACTTGTCTAATTGAATAAAGGCATAAGCCAACATTACCTGCCGTTCTTTTGTCAAAGTCGATTGGTCAGTTTCAATCACAGTTTCCCAATTCTTCAAATGAAAAGCTAAATCAAACTTACCTTCAGCTGTTGGGTATTTTTCATTGAATTTTTCAAGCTCATCAAAATCTTTACTCTCAACGATCGCTTGTTCTATTTCTTTCAGTTTCTTCGGATACTCTTTAGCAGCCTTTTCGTACTTTTCCCCGTTAATTAATGATTCGTAAGACTCTCTTTTATTTGCAGAGGAAGAATTGAAGTTCCCAAAAGCATTAACTCCAAAGAAAACTACTGAACCAACTAAGACCACTATGAAAACTCCTAATCCAATTTTTCTAAATGGAAAGTCAGGTAGTTTAAAAGGAATTTCCCTTTTTTCTTTTGGAGTCTTAACCGGCTTGATTTTCGTCTGTTTTTCAGTTTTTGGTTTCTTTTTGAAAGAAGGCGGTGACTTAAATTTTCCGTCATTGGTATTTTCATCAGGAACAAAAAACTCTTTATCCAGTTTCTTTAGCAGCTCTCTTCCCATTCTTTTTTTAACTTTGCCATCAGCAACCATCTGTTCGATTTTTAAAGAAATATACTGATGAACCGTTAAATCCACTTCTTTTTCAAATAGGCCCTCAAATAGATTTACATCATTCTCCGACAGAATAAATCTGACCCTATCTCCTTCAACTAAATCTTCTGATATATCTTCAAAATCAACATAGGAATACGTTTGACTCGTTATTAAAAGTGCATCAGATTCGACAACCTTGACATTAATCATCTAAATCACCACCTACTTCTAAATTTCTTGTTAGTTCATGCCTTGGAACCAAGCAATTAAATGTTTACTGAAAGCTAAACCTACAATACTGACTCCAACTTTGATAATAATCATTTTTGCTTTTTGTGAGATCTCAATCATTGGAATCATATTTCCAAACCACCCGATCCCAATTATGGCAAGTCCAACAGCTCCACTTACATTAACGATCGTATCGAACACAGTGTTACCAGCTGTAGTCATGGAACTCTCAATATCTGCGAAAGCATATCCTGGAACCAACATATTTAAAATGAGAGCAACCCCAAAAGTAATCGTTACACACTTCATGAAGTTGTGAATTTTACTATTCTTACTGTTGAGTTGATTTGTGTTCAATTTTTTCATTTGTTTTGATCCCTTCTTCCTTAACATCTTTTTTCCCAACCTTTTTTAAGGCTCTTAATGCTTTCAAGATTGTTTGATTATTTTTGCTGATTATCTCCTGATGAAATTCATCTAATGCCTGATCATAGTCTTTGCCGCTTGCTTCCAACACTGTCATAGCAAGGGTCTTTGTTTCCTTTTGTTGTGCATTCAATGCCATATGATTCTTCCTTTCCAAAAAAAATAAACATCTAATATAGATGCTTACTTTAGGCCGCTAGGTACAACTTTTTTCCCGACCAGTCTAAGATCCTTCAAAAAGTCCATGGTTTCTCGATATTCTGTACTAGGTACTTTTTTTACCCAACACTTTTTGAATCCATATCCTCCCCATATAAATCCATTATTTTTTAGAGTTTCTCGAAAATCATATGCGCCATCAACGGCTACATAGTAATTTTGGTTGAAAAACATATGAGAAGGGGTAACAAGTTCTGTATTTATACTTTGCTCGAAACTATTTAGGATAGCTATTTCCTTGTTAGCTTGATCTTCTGTTTCAAAGACTCTGCCCCAATTTTGACTTCCTCCTAAAAAGGTAAAGTCTCTTCTGGAGAGTAACTTTCTAAACTTATAAGCATTTTTTACCAGAACTGCATTACGAATTTTTTCCTCACGATAATTATTTAAGAAACTTAATCCAAAATACTTTTCTATATTCATAAGATCCTTTGAATCTTTCGAATCATCTTGGATATCCTGTTCGTCGATATAGCCTAATTTCAGAGCGGTACAAAGTAGTTGATAATACCGATCATAAAAAGTTTTTTTATGTGCCGTTTCTCCAATATCCATTGCTTCAACATGATGCGTCAGCTCATGAATAGCTGTTAATAGGTTGGCACCAGGAGTTCGGCTCAAATTGTTAATTTCAATTCTTCGATTGTTTTGAAAGTACACTCCGTGCTTACTTTTATATTCTTTTGCAATAATTTTTAAGTTGAATGAATTATACTCTTGGTAATTATCGTAGGTGTTCATCAGAATTACGTTCAATTGTTGCTTAAGTAAATCTTCTTCTCTAGACATAGAAAACCTCCGAGCTAGACGTTCTGCGTTTTGTCCCAATTTTCCATATTTCATCAACGATTATTCGTGATCTGGGCTTTATAATGATATGACACTCATCTTCAATTGATTTTATGGAATTACTTCTAGCTTTATTTTGAACAGCTGGTAGATACTTACCTTCTGCCTCTTTTGTTTTGGATATTAAGTGCTCTTTCATTGATTTTAACTCCTTGTCTCACATATAAACTAAACGGTTCTTTTTCAGGATTTTTAATTCTAAAGGTAAATCTCCCTGTTTGATTGGGATCATTTTCCACCGGCTTACCTGATAAGTACTTCCGTCCGTTTTCTATCGGAATCAGATTTTGCTTGGAATCCGGCATAATAAGCATAATTTTTTCAATATCGAAAATGGACTCTTTTGTAATGACCCCATTTCCTAATAGCTCTTTATATTTTTTTACACTGATGATGACTTCTTTCAAATATCCATCAACAAAAACGAGTTTTACACTGTTGGAGTTTTTTATTACCTCTAAAAATAATTCTCTTTTTTCTTCTTCCATACATTTTCCATGCCTTCCATCAATTATTGTTTTCTTGTTGTTCTATAGCTCTTGACACTTGGTCAGAATGTTTTGCAACTACTAAAATTGCCATGATTGTTGCTCCGAGTATCCCACCGGATACGAAACAAGCCACACCTACAATCGTTGTTAACATAAGAATTCCCCCTTTCTCACAAAAAAAGACACCCTACTAAACGTTCTCTTTAGTAAAGTGTCTTTGTTGTTAATATTCTGTTAAAATAAATTGTCGCCTATCCTACAGTCTTAGCGACTAAGGGAGGTGTTAGGTATGCTAGATAAATTCTTTTGCCCCCTTCTTGTAGGAGTCATAGTGACTCTATTTGGTTACTGGTTGAATAACCGAAACGAGAAGTAAAACAGATAATGGCGACATCAGCCAAAAATAACCCCCTAGAGAATCCTACTTCTCTAGGGGGTTCGTGTTAGATATGCTATTCTTCTGCACTACTATAATACCATAATACTACGAACTTTCCAATCAACCTAGTTCCCAAATAATAGGAGTTCCGGATCAACAAGATTATCCTGTGATAGGCTGCTATCTTTGCATAATTCCAAATGAAGATGGCTACCTGTACTATTTCCTGTACTTCCCACATGACCGATCACTTGCCCTTGCGAAACATTTTCTCCAGCTTTCACTAGATATTGTTGTTGATGGGCGTATAGTGCAGTAGATCCATCTTCATGCTCAATAACCACGTAATTCCCCCAACTATAGTGGAACTCTGCTTTTAAGACTTTCCCTGCCCTTGTTGCATGGATCGGTTCACCTTGTGCAGCTGCCATATCTAAGCCACGATGAAATTCACCACCACGGTTTCCATAAGGGCTAGAGATCGTGTAGTTGCTTAGTGGCACTGTATAACTGCCGTTACTGATTGGTGCCCCTTGAATTTCCTTGTCATATTGCGCAAGGTTGTATGTCTCTATCAGACCGTTCAACTTTTTATTATACTGCGTATCTGTGGCATATCGTCCGGTAAGGAACTTCGTTGCTTCTTGATACGTCTTAGCATTCGATTTCAATGCTCCGGCGTAATAATTACTGTCTCCACTGATCCCCTCAGTTAACAGCATTGCGTAATCATTAAAGCAATCCTCGTAATTTTCATATACGCGAAATCCGCTTTGCGTCGTGTACAGGGTGCCATCTCCTAAATCTTCTTGTGTTGCCATTGATACTGATTTTCCATTGTGGGTTCCCTTAATTCCAAACAAATTATAATTTGGTGCTTTTGCCAAGCTGCTTGATCCCGACGCTGATTCTAAAATAGCCTGTGCCAGCATAACCGACGCATATAGATTCTTTTCTTTGCCGATTTTCCGTGCTGGCTCGCCCAACTTTTCAATGAAGCTTTCGACTGTTTCGTCTTTTTCAAAACTGATTGCACCGTCTTGTGCGCTCTCGCTGGCTTGTTCTCCTACTACTGACTCAGTCTGAGGTACTTCTTGTGGGCTTTCCTGTACTGGTTCTTGTACTTGTGCTGCTGGTGTATTTTGTTCCGATTCTTGTTGAGTTGGTTCTGATGTTTTCGGCTCCTCTGGTTGAGGTTTTTTCGGTTGTTCCTCACTACTTGATGGTGTAGTTTCTGTTGGTTTTGCAGAACTACTTGACGAACTAGAAGAATCACCGCTTGGTTTTGTGCTGCTCTCTGTTGGTTGTGTAGAGGATTCACTAGTGGCATCACTGCTACTTTCTGTCGTTAGATTTTCTACGTGATCATTTGTCTGTACCTGTTCTGTTTTTTTATCCTGTGGTTTCTCATCTGCTAAAACATTTACTGGTGTGACAGTAATTAACGCTTGCAACGATAGGAACAGTGCTGACACAATTCTTGAAAATTTCTTCACTGATTAATCCCTCTTTCCGTTTTTTTATATAGCTAACTGTAGTTTTCTGTGGCTTCTAGGTATAAAAGCTCTGATATATTCTTCCTGAAATCCGACTTGTATTTTCTTTCCACTAATAATGATTGGAACCTTCAGCATACTTGGTTTTTCAACAATTTTTTCTAATACCGCGTTCAAACTTAATTCATCTAACGCAACTCGATTGACGTTTCGCTTAAGAATATCGTCAAGACCATTGTCTGTTAAAATCAAAATTTCTTTCAATTGCTTTGTAGTGATTCCTTCTCTATTAAGCTTGATTTCCTTAAAAGAAATACCTTCCTCACTAAACCATCGAATAGCTTTTCTACAAGAAGCACTACTCATGTTGGTATACATGTTAATTTCCATTATTTCACCTCGTTTCTATCAACTATATTTCTTGGTTACTCGTTGTAAAAGAATCAGAATAAGTAAAAATCCTGATCCAATATATAAGGGATACTCGCTCACTATAGAAAAGCAATTTATTGCAATTTTTTCTAAAAATGAGTACGTTGGTTTATCCTGCTTGAATTGTTTTATACTCGCTTTGTCCGAATGATCTTTTTGTGTGTTTTGTTGCGGTGTCGCTTGTTCAGTTGCTCCTTCATTTTTCGATTTTTCAGTCATAACACCTAGCCCTAAGCCGACTTTCACGTCATTAGACGCTTCATCAGCTGGATAGCTTCGAACAAATTCTCCTTGTACAAGTGCCCGAGTTACCGTATTTAACCCACCCTCACATCGAAACAGCGTTATGATCGCTGAATCCTTTTTTGTGGGTTGTTCCAACAATTGACCACTATCTTGGTTCACTATGCCCTTTTTAGTCGCCGAGTATTCATAAACTGTCGAAAAATCTGTTGCATAGATCACATGGTGCAATTTTGTGTTTAATAATCCCCCTAATGCGCCTCCTCCCTCAACTAAGTTGTGGGCGAGCAACACATAGTTTCCTTTACCAAGCAGCTGATCGGGATAATACGTGCCGACAGCGACCATCAAGTTCTGATTAGACATACCAGCAAGAATTTTCGTTTGAATTTCGGCGCTAGGAATAAACAGGGAACCAATACCGGATCGGTTGACTAGCTCTTCGTAATGTAACTGTGCATCCGCATAGTCACTCGGTGTCACTGGCTTAATCTGTTTTGGATCAAAGTTTCCTTGGTCATTTTTACTTTTCGCCTGTTGCTGGCTTTGCTTTTTTGATTGGATTTGGTGTGTCATTTGTTTTGCATTGTCATCTGAACTTTGCAGCTGACGATAGCCAACAACACAGGCACTAGCAAACACCAGTCCGCAAATAAACCATAAAACAGGTGAAACTTTTATTAGTTTTCTCACAATGTCCTCCTCGAAAAACAATAGACACATAAAAAATATGAATTGATTTTTAACTTAGATACAGATAATAAATTTCACTCTATCTCCTCTAATAGTTTTTTTATACCTACTAATCATTTTTCTTTGTTTTTATATAACAAAGAAAAACATAAAGCACCCTATTATGGGCGCCTTACGTTTTTCCCTTCGCTCTTATAGCTGTTTTTTTCACTTAACTCTTCATTTTGGCTTAAAAGGTTCAGATATATTGACTTTATATCTGATGCCTGAGAAATAATCTCTTTTTGGGTAGTTGCTAATAATTCTTGTAATGCGATCCTTAAATTTTCTAACAATTCGATAAAATCTTTCTGAATTACACTTCCTTGTTCAACAATAATATAGTCAACTCCGTACTCACTGTGAAGAAAATCTTCAATCGGATTATCTGAATCACTTTCTATTAGATCAAATCGAATGGAACGATAGTCATGCTTATTCTCCATGACCTCTTTAAGATAGTCACTCCGTTTTTTTAAACGTATTAAGTATTCTTCCGCACACCCTATATATTTAAGATAAAGGTATAAGTATGCTTGAATATTTTTTTGATAAATTTCAGTTACTCTAGATAAATCAATTTTAGAAACTAAAGCTAAATTATTTTTCATTGCTTCAATTTCCATGAAATAGACTTCATAGGTTTTCACAGGTTCTGATGCTAACCACAAATCATTCAAAAATGCTTCATTTGTAGTTAAGGAGTAATCCAAAACTTGCATAAATAAGGTTCTTACTTGTTGACTATATATCTTTCGTTCTCTTAGTGTTCTAAGCATACTAAAAACTGATAACGTCCCTCCTATCACTGAGACTATTGCTAAAGTACCTGCCATGAAAGATATCCCTTCGTCAAATAAGCTCATAATTAACCGCCCTCCATTTATTGTTTTATATTTTAACAATAAAGAGGGCAGAATTGAATGGTGTTAAAATCTATTTTTCTTGACCTTCTTTTCTGTTTTTAAACAGAAAAATAGCCCCTGCTACAAGTGCAAGCGCTGCGATCCATACATATGGATTTGTTAGCATTCCAGCTGTTTGAGGTAAGACACCTTTGGTTGTTGTTGGTGGTGTGCTTTTACTTTCTGGTGTGGTTACGATTTTCTTACCTGTTACCGTTTGTTTTTCATTCTTCAAATCAAAGTGACGAACATATTCCTCTTTGTGTTCTTCATCATTATAAGCAACGTGAGTTACAACTAATTTTTCGCCATCTTTTAATTTGTGTTTCTTAGCAACATATTCGAAAGATACGTCGAATTCTTCTTTACCTGCTTTTACTTCGCGTGTTTCAAAAACTTGTTCAATCACTGTATCTTTGCCGTCTTTGTCGATTGAGTGTAAGTCATGCACCCAATGTTTTAATTTTCCGATTTCAGTTTCAGGGAAATCTTGACTGACTTTATCAGTAAATTTTGTGTCTTTATCAACATCAAAGTCTTTCTTTCCATCTATTGTGGCAAATAGTGTTTCAGTTTTGGGTTCATTAGGCATTACTGGGCGTACTGTTTGATCTTCATTGGTCAAATCTTCATGATCCGCAACCTCTTGTTCACCTTGATTAAGTTTTTCAGTCCACACATAGCTTGTATTTTCATCATTTTTTGAAGTATCAATCAAAGTCTCCACTACTAATTCCATATTTTCCTTGTCAGCAACGAAGTCTTTTTCAGTTTCATATACAACTTTTGCATTTTTATAATCTTTGTCTTGAATTTCCCAAAGTTTAATTTCTTTCAGTGTATAGCTTGCCCCTACTTCTAAGTCTTTTAAACTGATCTTATCGTGCATTGGAGTTTTTTCGTTGAGCGTATAAGTTTTTTCTCCGTTTACTGTTGCCATAGTGCCAATTTGAGGGGCTTTCACAAGTTTATTTGTAAAGAATAGTTTACTTAGTGAAATCACGTTTGATCCTTCGTTGATTTTTGATTCAGGAACAGTCAACGTTTTGATTGGCTCCTTTTGATCTTTTTCAGTGATCGTCCAAACATATTCACGAGTTTCTTTGTTGAAACTACTTTCGACTTTTAGAGGATTAATCGTTTTGTAGCCTTCGGGTGCTTTAACTTCGGTTAACCAATAATCACCAAACGGAACATCATTAAATGACCAGTAACCGTCATATCCATTTTCATCAGTGATTGTTTCAACAATGCGTTCTTCACCTTTAGTCGGATCAATCGGTGTCAATTTGAATTCTAGTCCGTTATAACCAGTCTTTGTATCTCCTGACTTGGAATCTACATACTTGAATCCATCTAAGTCGAATTTGATTACATTTTCTTTTGATGTTGTCTTAGCTTCAATGACTTTAGTATCCTGATCTTTGTAAGTAATTGAGAATTTGTGTTTGGTATTATCAATCTGATAGCCCTCTGGCGCAACTAACTCTTGCCAATAGTAATTTCCTAAAGCTAAGTGATCAACACCGGCTTGTTGCTCTTTATCAGAAATTTCAAATTTCATTTCGTCGCCATCAATTTTATTACCTTTTGAAACGACAGGTTTATAATTGTCACTTTCCTTAACTGGCGTATCATCTTCATGGAATAATCCGTAAACTGCACCATCAAAAGTAGCTTTACCTTGTGTTTCTGAACCAGTTTCAGCGTCTTCTTTGGTTAATAATGTATTTCCGGTAACTTCTTGGTTTGTTCCTTTTGCATTTTCAATTACGACTGCGATTGTTTGATTCTTATACGTAATATCAATTTTTTTAGGCTCAAAGGTATTAGCAAAACCATTTCCGGCTTGGCTTTCAACCAGATAGTACACCCCTAAATCTAAATTAGGAGTAGATTTTCCAAACCCTTTGGCGTCGGTCTTAAAGGTTTCGACAATTGGACCATCTACTTTGTCTTTACGTACTTCGAAAGTAGTTTGATCTAATGTATAGTTACCATTCCACATATCTTTATTTGATTCTTTACCTGATTTTTCAACAGTAATTTGACCTTTAGCTTGTTTATTTTTCTTGGTTAAAGTAATGGTTTTTCCTGCTTCGACAATGCCCTCAACTTGATCTGATTCTCCAATAGCAGAACCTAGAACATAAGGAGCCGGAGCAAATACTTCTTTTGCAATTACTCGGACACCATGAGGTACGTTTTTAACTGTAGCTTTACCGTTCGAATTTGTGGTAACTGTCTGTGTTGATAAATCTTTTCTATCTGGGAAAGAAACCTCAAACTTAAAATTAGGTAAAGCTTTTCCTGAATCCTTATCAAGCTTCATGATTTCTACGTCACCTGTTGTTTGAATCTTAAAACTTACTTGGAATGCATTAGGATCAGAAATAGAAGGTAAATAAACCGTCTGTGAACCAGCCTTTTGCATTGCAATTGGCGTTCCCTGCATAAATGAACGTAAATATGCGATACGACCTTCTTCTACATTGGGATCAGTTGGTGTGACTTGAACTGATTTTCCGTCAGCTGCAACATTCCAATTTACCTTTGCCGTATTCCCCACAAGTTCATCAAATGAGTTTAGATTAACACTCGAGTTCAGGGTTTTAGTTTCACCATACTTTAAATTGACAGTTGTACTATCAAATTCCGGTAACCTTTTGTATTCAGAAATACCATTTAACAACGTTTGTCTGCGTGTAGCGAAATCAGGAATTCCTGAAATCGAGTCAACTTTGATACCATATTGAGGTAACATTTCCCATATTACTGCTTGAGTTGTTATCCGATCAGCATTTGTCCAATTGTCTCCAAATGCATAGAACGTGTTCCAAACAACAGAAGCAATTTGAGCATCTTGGGGCAAATCTTGAATTGCTACTGCTTCATAATCTGGGTTATTTGTACTATTGAAAGGTACACCCGGCTCGATACAAAATACGACTTTTTGAGCACTACCATCATCGGGAGAAACGGCCATTGCAGCAGTCGAGTCACTCCACGGCACACCATGTTTTGTCCCATACATTGTATAAATATTACCAGTATCATAATAGATATTTCCTGTTTCACCGGGCTTCATTTGTAACTCGTCACTTGCAGCACTCGCACTCTGACTAGAAACACTCATACTTAGAATCATTGCTGCCATTCCAAGAACAACAAATAAAAATCTCGGCTTTTTAATTTTCTTTATTATGCGTTTCATTTGATTCTTCCTTTCTTTTTTGAAATAAAAAAAAGACGAAACTTATAAAATTTCGTCTGCCAACATAACAAATAACCTTGAACATTCCCCCTCCTTTTCTTAAATATGATTTACCCTCCTTTCGTTATTTGTGGTATTTATACTTTGTATCTTAAAAATAAGGCACAAAAAAACACTCGAGAATTTAGTTCTCAAGTGTTTTTTCAAGTCTTAATTTTGAATTGGGCTTACTCCACTCGTACTAACAGAAACACCTTCCATTAACAACTTTTTAGTGTACTCTGTCAATGCGGCTTGAGCTGCTTCTTTTGTTGCAAATCTGTGAGTACCTAAAGTCACATTATGCTTTGAAAATTCTGGCTTAGCAGCAGTATACCAATATGAATACTCTATTTGTGGTGCCGGAGTTGTTCCTCCTCCGTTATTCCCTTGGGTAATACCGTACCAAGCGATTCCCTCATTTTTCCACCCTGCACGCAATAGGTTTTGTTGCTCATTGTTATTCACTGTATAGTTGTGCGAACCAGCTTTAGCATTCGGGTTGTAAGCACGATACAGCGGAACAGCTTTACTCTTATCAGAATACCAACCCACACCTTCATAACGCCAACCTACACTTACCAAGTGATTCTTTTCGAATAGGTGAAGTGTATAATGATGGTCACCCGCGTTTGGGTTATACAATCGATATACAGGATCGCCACTAGTTGGCGCATACCAACCAATACCTTCATAGCGCCAACCAGCGCCTTGAACTTTATTCTTTTCTGTCAGGTTTGCAGTGTAAAAATGTTCCCCACTATTCGGATTATACAATCTATACATATCCGCTGCTTCTGCTTCTGTGGAGCTTGCCAACGCAAGACCGCTAAAACCTAATAAAACACCTAAACCAACTACTAACTTACCTAAAAATCTCTTTTTCATCTTCTCTCTCCTTATCATTTTTTTCTAAGAAACTATCTTTCAATCTCTTTATTTAATTTATCTTGGACAAATTGGGATAAATTTAGTTTCGTTTTCTTTAACCAAAAATCTTGATATTGAGGAATGGTAATCGATTTGACAATTTTCTTTTCTCCGAACTTTTCAACCACTGTCTTCATACTCGTTCCAATTAAAGTAATAAATTGGTTTGCTTCTTTCGTCTTTTCAAGCTCGGAAACCTCATCTTCATCAAATACAGGAAATTCTTCGTCTTCCTCATACATATCAAACAATGTAAACTCTAACGAACTTTTAGCAATCTCGATTGCTTCTTCCAATGACTCTGCACTGCCATGAATATTCATATCACTAAAAGGATAATCCACATAAAAATCATTTTCCGCTAGTTTAGTGATACGCATAGCATAAATAAAATTTTGATTTTTCACTAAGTAGTTCCTCCTAACTCTCACTTTTGAAACAGTGAGGTCATTTTTTTAGACCTAACTGTTTCAAAAGCTTCTGTTCAGTACCTATTGGCAAGTCACGGTTTGCATGAACAGCAATGGTTTCTTTCCTACCGGTCACACTATGTCGCAATCGATGATGAGACCCATTTTGCCGGATCACTACCCAACCATTCTTTTTTGCCAATCGCAAAAGGTCTTTGCCAGTGAGTGGCATTAAGTAACCCCCTTTACACTACTCAGTGTATCATGATTATATATATATTTCAATATAATACTTATATTTAAATATAAGCGCGTGCAACTTAGATTAATCTAAACCAATAACATGGATCACCGGTACGTCCTGTAATGACTGTCTCTGATATGCCGTTATCTGTGTAATTGCAATGAATGATCTTACTATTACTAGTTGCTACACCCGTATGTCCGGCTGATCCACCAGAGTTCCCTTTTTTACCTGAAATGAAAATATCTCCACTGCGTACATCTTTACTAGAAATAGCTTTGAACAGTTTACCTTCATAAGAAAATAGTGTTTCTGTATTTCCAATCCAAGTTCCTGTATTCAAATATCCAGCTTCAATTAACGCGTAGAAAACGGCACTTGAACAATCATAAGAGTTCGGACCATTTCGATTGGTCATTGAATACGTGACTTTTCCTTGTCTCGCATAGAACCAATCAACCATAATCTCTTGGCGACTCTTAGTACCTAATGTATACCAAGAAATACCTTCATTTCTCCAACCTGCTTTGAGTAGATTGTTTCGTTCATTTACATTCATTGTATAGTGGTGTGAGCCTGCACCTCTTGCATTCGGATTGAATACCCGATACATGGCGACTCCACTAGTTGGTGTTAGCCAAGCGACACCTTCGTAACGCCAACCAGCACGTTTCAACATATTGATTTCGTTATTATCTAATATAAAGTGGTGTTCTCCGGAGTTCGGGTTATAAATTCTAAATAGTTGTCTACCAGTATTTGAAACAACCATACTGACGCCCTCATAACGCCACCCCAAACGAACTAAATAGTCTTTTTCATAGGAGTTCATTGTATGAAGATGTTCTCCCGAATTAGGATTATAAACCCGAAAAATTGAAATTTTAACAACAGCTGCTGCTTTAGGTTCTGCTTTTACAGATGCTTGAGGAGTAGTCGCTTGTGTAGCGGTTTTATTCTCTGCATTACTACTATTAGAAGTTGGTTTTTCATCAATTTTTGGAAATTCCACTGTTTTACTAGTATCAACAGTGGGTTCAGTCGTTTCCGTAGTATTCGTTTCTTGGTCTGAGGATTCCTCATTCTTAGATTCAGACTCACTAGGCTCTGTCGTTTCGGTTTTGTTTTCTTCTGTAGAACCTTCGTGATCCTCCTTGGATTCAGCAGATTCTGATTGCTCAGTTCCACTTGTTCCTGATTGATCTTCTGATTCAGTTGAATTTAAATCCGCTTCGGCATCTTCATTCGTATTTGGATCTGTTGTGCTTTCGGCAGGGTCTTGTGAGGGATCTATCTGATTTGAATTCGTATCGACCGTATTTGTTCCTTCTATTGGTACTTGTTCTTTAGGAGCATGCACAACCTGATCCGTTGAAACTTCATCCGCATAAGCAGAATGTTGATCCGTTGAAAATGCAGCTCCACCCAACAATCCTAAAAAAACAATGGGGGCTACTACCCATGATTTTTTCCTTTTGTACATTTTAAACCGTTTCTTCTCCATTTTTACCTCCAATTAAACAATAAAATATTTTTAACCTAATTTCAGTTCTTCTTGATTATTTTTGAGAAGAACTGAAATATTACTCTTGCTGGAAACACTATTCCAAGACATCGTAATTTCTCAAAAATCACACATCGAGATAAGAAGAAAATAAGAGTGACTATTTCTATGTGCTTACTTTCACAATATAAACACATTTTACCACTTAACTATAACTTATTGTCGCAATCAGTCGATTTTTCTAACACCAATAAAGCAAAAAATCGTTTTTATTTACCTTTATTGCCTTCATTCATTATTTTCGAAATACTCTCTTGATTGTGTACTCGTTTTTAATCATTTGCTCGAATACCTGACCAGGATAAACTCTTTTTTTAGTTTCCTTTTTTATTTGTTCCATCAACCATTCAAATTGTTCGAATGCTTCATCTGATAAAGATACTTTTATTCGTTTCTTCTTTGTTGGCATTTGGTGTCCCCCCAACCTCTAATAGGTGTCCCCACTCTTAATAGAAGTATCGCTGTACTTTGTAGTCTAATCTTGACTCCTTTATTGAAATAGCTTCATGGATATACTGATATTTTGTAAAGTGTTTCTCTACTTTTCTTAACGCTTCATACACACTTCCAGCTGACACACGTGTCTTTGCGATCGTTTTCCAGCCGTTTTCTACGTCTTTTAGTTCTTTTGTCTCAATGAGGAATAGGCTCATCTTCGTTCCCACCTTACTATTCAATTACCTGACAACCGATTTAAGCATACAATTAACTTTAAGTGAAATGACAAGAATTAAAAGGTGATTGTCACGAGTGGTTATTTATCCACCCTGTTAGGAGCTTCTTCCAATGGCTGCATATGATCGAATATCAGTTTCACTTGACGATCGTTGAATCCTCTCTCCTTCAAATATTTTCCAATCACGCCAGCTGCTTGATCACTCATTTCTGGGAATTGTTGTTCGCCAGCACTTACAGGATAGCTATTATTCTGTAAGTAATCGTTTTGACTTAGAACTCTTTCTAGTTTTTCGTTTTGAATTTCTAACTGTTCAATGTTCTGACGTGTTTCAATATTTAGAAAATACGTCTCGACATTCATTGATAGAGAAATAATACATAAAACAAACGTTACTTTGTAAACGCCTTTTAGTTCTTCCCAACAAAAAAATAGTATGACTAAACATACCAACATCATGATCACAATTGCCGCCAATCCACCCCAATAACTTAGCATTTGCTGCTCCTCCTTGTGACTTCTCTTTTTTCGCACAATTGAAAATAATAAAATCGACTAGTTTATGGCAACCGAAACTAGAAACCCTATTAGACTAGGATACTTGTGAGTCGTGACTCGCAAGTGTCTAAATGTAATGCAGCACACGACATAATTAGTGTCGTTAGCACTAACTATGCGATTCCTCCATTACGAGGAATCCACCTATCCTTTACGAATAAGCGTCCGTCAAAACCACGCTCCCTTAATTAGCTGCTCTGATCAAGCGTGGTGCTATGGATTGTTTCAAAAAGTTAACTACTTGATTGTTTACCGACAACTTTTCTTGCTGCCGTTCATTCCATCAGTTTCTACAAAGCCAGTTTGCTTGAATGATCAATTTTTTACGGTATCACTCTTAAAAAGTACCCACGTTCCCATAAAATCTCATTTGCCGAATTTACATTCTAAAATTCATTTTAGTAAAACGTTGACACTTTAAAGCCTTTTGATTGCTTCCGCTGATTCCATCGAGCGTTTGACTTCATTCACAATATTTTCAAGCGTGCGAAAAAAGAGAAGTTTGCTATTAAAATAATTAAAGTTAACCTAATTTAAGAAATTTACTCATCCCTTTACCGGTAATCAAAAGCGGCTGATTCGGATTATTTCTACGTGCAATTAAAACTTTGTTGAAATCATAAACGTGCCGTATTCTCTTATATAAATTTTTTAAGGGAACCGGATCACACAATACTTCATTTGCTTTGCCATCAACGAAATACAGTTGGATTTTCTGCGCAAATAATCCTTTTACTCGATACTCTTTCACACCAGTTTTAAAGATTGGTGATCCGGTTGAATCTCTTCTAACAAGAATTTTTTCGTAAACAGTGATCTTATCAGCGTAATAGCCAATATCTTCTATCCCGATTCTTCTACCCAAAGCTGTTTCCCCCTCACATTGATACCTTATGATCCTGACAGCGGATTTCTAAAATAGTCAGAATTAAACACTAAAAGCTGTTTAACAGGTCGTTTTTTGTAGCAGCAGGAAGCCAGCAAACGCATAAAACACAAAAAAGGGAGCGCACACTAAACGTGTACGCTCCCTACTACAAGTTACATTCCACCTGCAAAACAATCATACCAAACCTCTATTCGTTACCTTCTGAATTGTTAGAAAGCGTGAATACAAAGTTTGTTTTAACACATTTCCGAACCAAGAAATATGGTTTAAAGAACCATTGAAAATGTGGTATGATAGTCCCGTTGCAGGTAAAACTGTAACAGGGTAGGAGTACCTCGTCTAGTCCTTGTAGACGACACCGTGAGTATCCCTGACCTACTGATTGGATTGCCGTCCTTTCGGTAGATAGAGAAAGCGGTGTGCTGCTCTTACTTTTTATGCTCTTGTGGGCTTCACGCCACTACAAAAACAAAATTACAATAAAACTTCACCTGTTCTATAACCATTCTAAAAATGAAATGGTTTCAACAAAACAAGACTAGCACAACCTTCCAATTTTTGGAAGGTTTTTTTTGTGCCAAAGATAACCAAGTTTAACACTTAGTTATTTTAATACGGTTATTAATACAGATATTTCTTAATTGTCGAGAAAATAGTCAGCGTTAACAAAATGAGAACAGTTCTTTTAAAAATTAGAAATTAGCTTTTTATTTCAAAAATGTTGACTGTCATTTGAATAATTATGCTGAGTAGATTTTCGAAACCTCATTGATATACAAAAAGTCCTATCTGAATCTATTTGAAGTTGCCACCGAAAACAACCACATTCACCAAGAGAGGTGAATATTAAATGGTATCTCCTTCTTTCTCACTAAGACGAAAACAGCTCTTAGAACCTGTAATCTAATAATCTAGTTGCAACTAGATTATCAAAAAATGAAAGCAACGTCGTTTTCTATAATCAAATTATATCAGAACTCACACAAAAAGCAAACACATGTTCGTATAATTTTTATACCATTTAGGGCGGGAAAACGACCGTTCACGGTGATTTTAAAAATAATAGAAAAAAACTTTCGCTATATTGTTTTATTCGAGGTACCTAGGGTTCAACTAAAATTAATATTCAATCTTTTCGTTGCCGAATCACAAAGTTTCGCCCTGTACGGTTGAACTCTTTATCTGCTTCTTTTAACCCCTTCTCACTTTTACTAGCTTCAGGCGTTCTTTTCTCAATTTGCTTGTTCGGAAGTTTATTCTTAATTTCTCCATTTTCGATAACTTCCTGTGCATATCGGGTTTTCTTATACCCTTTATCCGTCTTTTTATAAAACCAATTTGTTGGTCTTCGTCTAGTGTTCATTACTCGCTGCTTCTGTGAAGCATTTTCGATGATTCGTTGCACCAAAACATAATGTCTTTCTTTTCTACCGTCTTTCGTGTGTAAAACAATCGGAACGATATCTCCTTTAGAAATTTCCCCATTGATCTTTTCTGTAGATCTAAACCTCATTTCCTTCTCTGTCCTTATGAATTTCTTATTAACTAATTCGACAACAATTCCTGTGTATACTACCTTTTCAACTGCCGATAATATCTTAGGCTCAATACCTTTTCCACCTGACTTTATTACCGGATTATCAGCAAATATTTTTGTCAATATCCCTGTATAAGCGGCTTCTTCTTCAGGAGTACTATCGTCAATTATTTCGAGGATATAAACAAGCTGTCCGTCTGAAGAAAAAGCCAACATTCCGGGTTCCAAAGTCCCTGATAGTTTTTGAGTATCTATTCTAAAATAATACTCCTTCTCGCCTAACTTCCTCACCGCTTCGTTGATTTTCCTATCTTCAAGAAATGCGTGTACAGTTCTTGCTAACACTAGAATCACTTCCTCACAAAATAATTTTTTAATCACATATGTTCTTAGAATTTTTATACCATTCAGGGTGGGGAAACGCTCGTTCATGATATTTCTGAAATGAACTTATGAATCTAGGTATTTTTCTCAGTGTAGACCAAAGTTTACTTTCAGATTTCTAAAACTATCTTTTTCATAATCAAAATAAAACTATTTATTATTTCAATTACTGTTAATCAACTCATCAATCCTACACTTCTCATTAATTAGCTCTAAGAAACAATTTGTAGACCAAACGAACATTAATCCCTTTAGATTTTTTACTGTCTCTGTCTTTTGCGTCATAAACACATTTTTAATTGTCCTAGTAATTCTTACATCAGCGTCAAGTACTGCGTAATTATTATCGATATTTAGCATTTCGTACCGTAGGGTTTCGTGAAGTTGTTTTTCAGCATTAGCTTTAGCATTATGAACAGCCTTCATTAACTCATAAGCTTCATCAAACGAATTAGAGTATATTTGAATACATAAGAGTGCTTGGTACGGGAGAAAAGATTTGCTGAGTGCGATCATGTCATTAGCAAAATCTTTGAGCAATAAATCATCTTGTTTTGAAAGGTTTCGCGAGTATCTTTTAGTTTCTTCTTGTTTCTTTAGGTTTTGATCTATAGTCTGATATAGATTGTGTGTCCTTTCGACACTTTCGGGAGAATGCTGTTGTGACAAGGGTTTCTCCGAAGATGTCTTTTCGACACTTTGGGAATTTTCGTTGATTTCATGCGGTTTCCCCGAAGATGTCTTTTCGACACTTTCAGAAGATTCGCTGCTGCTAGCCCTTTTATCGGTAAAAACATCTGTTGCAGTTAAATCTAGCTGACCTAAGTAGAGTCGCGCTGGAACTCCTTTTTTTGTACCATCAGGCATTGTTTTAGGTGGCATTCTTTTTGATAGCAATAAACCGAATGAAGCGAGTTCTTTTTTTATTGCTGCCACTTTTTTGTTGCCTACATGCAAAAGTTCCATCAATTCCTCAGTGGTGAAAATGAAATAGATATTCCCGTTCTTATCTACCCAATTGTTTTGTAGCGAGTATTCACATCGATCCTTTAACATGGCATATGCTATTTTAGAATCGTTTGACATTTTAATATATTTTTTACTCTCAAAAAGCACTTTAGGCAGCTGGTAAAAAAGTGCTTTGTAAGTCTCATTTGCTGAAATAAATTTAAAGTCTGTCATAAAAAACCTCTCATCGTGTTTTAAGCTAGACCATCTCGAAATTGTTTAAGCGGAAATCTTCTAGTTGCTCGTCAGTTTCAATGGCTTCTAACTGCTCTTTTATTTGGTTTAAATCATATTCGTGAACTTTTAGTAAAGGCTCATATTTGCTAAAGACAAGTTCCTCGAACTGATCTAATGCAGTTGTTCCAAAAGACCGCGTTCCGTTGTCAAATTCTCTTACAAAGCTTAGGGTTAACCCTACAGCTTTTGACAGTTCTGGTCTGCTGATATAGTATTCTTTTATTAATAGTTTTAAGATATAGCGATCATATTCATTTCTAAATTCTTTTGTTTCTGCTTCCACACAAGAACCTCCCTATAATGTTGTTACATTCAACAACATGACTCTTTGAATCGAGTTTATCACTTCCTTTCTCCAAATACAACAACTTTTATCCGCAGTGGAGCGACGAATTAATCGCTCAGGAAAAGCATTGTTTAGCGATTTACGGCTATTACTAATAAAATAGTATTACTAATAAAATACCAATACATTACTATTAGTATTTTATTACCTTTCTACAGGTAATAGATTGAATTGCTTTTAATCTGCAATTGTTGTTGCAATCAACTACGGTGTATGATACTTTATAGTCATAGATGATATTGTTGATAAAATACTTTTGGTAATTAGAAAGTAATATAATGTATGACTAACAAGGAGGAACGTAGTATGGCTCTAAAACTCAGTGTTTCAGCGAATAAAGGTGGCGTTGGAAAAACATTAATTTCACTAAACTTAATTGGTGCAATCAGGAAGTCTTTTCCTAGTGCTAAAATACTAGCCGTAGACACAGACGCGCAAGGAAACTTAACAAAGTCTTTTAAGGTCAAAGTTGCTAAGGATCAGAATACTATTTATGATGTATTCATGGGTCAAGCGAGTGTAAAAGAAGCGATTGTACCCACGTATGACACACAAATTGATGTACTACCGGCGAATGCAGATAATAATTTTTTAGAGTTCGATAAAATGGAAGAATTTAGAGATAACATTCTTGAATGGTTTGTTTCATTGATCAAGAAATTCAAGGATAATTTAAAAGCAATATCCAGTGTAAATGGATTAAAGAAGCTGCTTAACAAAGCCATTGATCCAAGTGCAAACTATTTCAATGCTTTAGATGGTTGTTTTGATGGCATTGAGGATCAATACGATTTCATAGTTTTTGATACTCCGCCTGAATTAAAACAGGTTACTTCATCCGTTCTTACTATTTCTGATGTTGTGATTATTCCTTATGAGCCAGATATTAATGGAGTGGATGGTGTAGTCCATCTAATCTCTCGTGTGAATACTCTTAAAGAGAAATTCAATCCTGATCTAAGAATCGGTGGTGTTCTAGGAAATAAAGTCTATAACACTAATGTTCATGCGAAGATGATCAACGCAATGATGAAATACACGAATAGAAATGGGTACCACTACTTTGATACTGAGATTCCTCGATCAATTAAATTTGCTGACAAACTTATCCGAAGTGGAATGCCAATAACTATGAGTTTGCCGGATAATCCTTTTGCTCAACATTTTTACAAGCTGCTTGATGAAATGAACCGTTTTGGTCTATTATCTCCAGACGGAAATGCACTTGATATTCCTCATAACCTATATAAAGAAAGTGAGGTCGAAGAATAATGCCTAGAGGAAATAAAAAGAAACCCTCAGCGGATTTCCATACGGCTTTTGATGATGAACTAGAAGAAATTGAGACACCTAAAGATTCATTAGAGTTTGATAGCGAGTCCCTAAGTGAAACTGATCATCAGCCGGATAATTCTATTCAAAGTAATATAGAAGAATTTACTCCTACACCATCCCAAGCAAATAAATTCGGTCTTGCTCCAGTAAGCGAAAATGATTCAGTTGAAAGTATCAACAAGACGTACAAACTAAACGAGTATACCGTCAGAAAATTGGATAGTCTGATTCATAAGGATAGTAAGAACACGAAAAAAATTTCAGGAACTAAAGGCTTTTTGTCAGATTTCATGGATAATGCAATTTGGCAGCACTTCTACCAGTTAGGATTAATTGACGAAGATGAAGCCAACCAACACATAAAGGACTATAGCAAGTATCCTATCAATATTGAAAACTTTAAAAATATGAAAAAATAGTTATACGACTAAAAGTAATATATTATATTGCTTTTAGTCGTATTTTTTATTGCTAACGACAATGTAATTCACCTTTTACGTATTAGTATTAAATTACTAATACTGTACCAATATATTATGATACGTCATATATTACTAATTTAATATAAATTCAATAGTAATGTATTGCATTATTATTATATGACTACAGTATTACTAAATGCTGGCGAACGAGAACGATCAATAGATTTAATATTGATCAAAGAAAAAAGGAACTATTCTTTTTCTTCTGTTTAATAAATGATAAAAAAAGAAGCGAGATTTATATTACTATTAATCATGCAATACTAAGTTATTAGCCATATAATAGCAATACAATATGTTACTATTATATGACTAAGGTGGGATCTAAGGAACTAGAAGGAACTAAAAGAATCTAAAATATTAGTTCTGTCTTTACAATAATTTATAATGGTATATCTTATACTAGGCTTCCTGATAAATAGAGATTAAAAAATCGCATAAGAGATATACTTTAAACTAATAGCATTTCGATAATCTTAGCAGAGAAAAAAAGCAGCGTTACCATTAAGGGTAGCAGCTGCCATCTTTATTGATCATTCTATCTAATTTGCTTTATCGCTGCTTCTTTCGACTCCGTACTTTAAACGATAGCGTCTAAATGTTTCTCTGTTAATTCCGGTTTTTCTCTCTACATCTTTGTCGCTCAGACCATCTTTATAAAATTTGAAAGCCAGCTCTAAACGCTCATCAGGAGTAGGGAATAGGGGCTTTCGCCCTTTATATTTCCCTTCACGCTTAGCAATAGCAATCCCTTGTTTTTGCCGTTCTAGTATACGCATACGTTCGCTTTCAGCTTGATATTTGTATATCTCAATAATCAAGTTATTAATGAGGTTACGAAGGTTTTCGTCTTCGATACCTTGTGTCGTGGGTAAGTTTAAAATTTCTAATGTCGCTTTCTTGCTTTGAATTTGATACATCAGATCGGTAAGCTCTTTACTATTTCTTCCAAGACGTTCTAATTCAGTAACGACGACAATATCCCCTTCACGAATATAATCAAGCATTTGAAGTAGGGCAGGGCGGTTTGTATTTTTTCCACTCAGCTTATCAGAAAAAATTTTACTACAAGATTTTTTTAAAGCTTCCAGCTGTCGATCTAAATTTTGATCGCCGCTGCTGACTCGTGCATAACCAATTCTAGCCAAAATTCCAACTCCTTTTTGAGCAGTTCTATTGTGGTTCCATGAATTCCAGTATACCAAAGAGGACCAAAAACACAATAGAGGGTACCCTATTGTGCTTTTTTGTAGGAGTGTATAGCTATTCGTGATAAGTGAAAAGAACAAAATCCTATTAGGTCCATTTTTTTATTCGTGTAAAAGACTTAAAACAGCTATAAAACGCTCATATTTGCGTTTCATAGCTGTTTTATGCTTAATTAAGCGCCCTTTTTTTCCGACGCTTTGTGGGTATTAACGTTCTTTTGTCTCATTTGCCACTTTTTATGACGTTGGTAAGATGTCCAATTTGTTTTTATCATAGCGCCAAAACAGGAGACTCCAATCAAACCATAAATCAGCTGTTTCCGATCTGTAGCCCCTAGGGCTAATAAAACAAATAGTCCAGTTGCTAAAAGATAAAATGTTGTGCGAA
>NZ_BJED01000023.1 GCF_005405485.1 Enterococcus hulanensis
AATAAAAGCAACAAAAAAATAGAGTGGATTTCTCCACTCCGAAAAAAGTCTAACTTTTTGGGGTCACTACAGATTTTCTCTTTGATCGGATAGGTCTTTTTGTTGTGAAGCAGAGCGTAAAGTAAAATTAGTGGACAGCAAAAAAATACCCGCATCTCTGCAGGTACTTTCAGCATTAATTATTTAGTTAATTTATTGAAGAACTCAATATATTTGTCAGTGATTGTCTTGAAGAATTCGACTGTACCGTCAGCGATATGACCATCATTGTCAACTAAGTTCATGATACCGCCAATATATGCTTCAGGCTGTTGGAGAGTTGGAACATCTAAGAAGACCAATGATTGACGTAAAGCATGGTTTGCACCAAATCCACCAGGGCCGCCAGGTGAAACGGTCACTACTAAACCAGGTTTGCCGCCCCAAACGCTGCTGCCCATTGGACGAGAGCCAACATCTAAAGCATTTTTCAATGCGGCTGGAACTGAGCGGTTGTATTCAGGTGTTACAAAGAATAAACCATCCACTTCGTTAATATCTTTACGGAAGCGGGTCCAAGCTTCAGGAGCAGCTCCTTCTACTTCAAGATCCTCGTTGTAGAATGGAAGATCATCGATCTTAATAAATTTTGCTTCGAATCCTTCCGGTAATAATTCTGCAAATTGTTTTGCGACGATTTTGTTATAAGAGTCTTTACGAAGACTGCCTACTAAGATACCAATTGTTTTTGTCATAATATTTCCTCCTAATGTGTAATAACATTACGTTTGTTATGCTATGAATATAGCTTACAAAAAATAAGTAACCATTGCAAACAATACGACTCGAGAGGAAAATCAGACTGTAAAGAAAAAACTCTTTACAGCTACCCAAAAGCGTGGTAGACTACATCTTGTGATTAATTATATGGAGGTGTAGTTATACAATGGCAGTTAAAATTCGCTTGAAACGTATGGGTTCTAAAAAGAAACCTTTCTACCGTATCGTTGTTGCTGATTCTCGTTCTCCTCGTGATGGACGTTTTATCGAAACTGTGGGTACTTACAATCCTTTGAAAGACCCTGCAGAAGTCGTATTAAAAGAAGAAGATGTTTTAAACTGGTTACAAAAAGGTGCACAACCTTCTGATACAGTTCGTAACATCCTTTCTAAAGAAGGCATCATGCAAAAACACCACGACGCTAAATTCGCTAAGAAATAAGGTGATCAAATATGCAAGATTTAACTAACCTTGTGTTGACCATTGTCCACCCTTTGGTGACAAAACCTGATGAAGTGAAATTAGAGATCGAAGAATCTAAAGATTTCTTAGAGTACAACTTAACGGTTGCACCTGAAGATATCGGCAGAATTATCGGGAAACAAGGCCGAGTTGCAAAAGCGATCCGTACGATCGTGTATAGTGTTCGGACTAATGGACCGAAAAAAGTTCGTCTTAACATCGTGGATGGTAAATAAAGCAAAGCACTCGAGTCAGTTTGATTCGGGTGTTTTTTCGTTAGAAATACGGTAAACTATGGGTGGAGGTGTTCCAATATGAAAAAATATTTGTTGTTGTTTAGTGCATTGTTTGTTTTGGCTGCTTGTAATTCGGGAAATAATGATTCAAAAGATAGCACCACGAAGTCGACTGCAGCAGCGACTGAGAAAACAAGTTCGAAAGCAACTACAGCCACTTCAGAAAATAGTTCAAGTAAAAATTCGTCAACTACATCAAATACAAAGACGCAAACCAGTTCAACAAAAACAGATTCGTCTCATGGCAATCATGCGATGTCGGCGATGGATGAGCTGCAAGCCAATTATCCAAATGATAAATTTCCTGATCCTGCAACAATCAGCGGAGGGAAACAAATCGGTATCACTGCTTCAGAGGAGCAAGGAACATTGAAGGTCAATTATTATGTTGTGAATGAAGAGACGCCTTTTAATGATCCGGCGCTAAATGACCAAACACCAGTTGCTCAATTCCAACGCAAGGCGTTTGATTCAAAGGAAACAGCTCAAAACGAAGTTGGGCAAACCTATGATCCAAATGGTCAGCAGGTTGATTTAGGGCACAACATTACTGGCTATCGCAGTGCTGGGGCTGGTTCGAGCTTCATTATGTGGAAAGAAGGCAATTGGAGTTTAGCTGTGCGGGCAAATAATCTTGAACAAGAAGATCCTGTTCCGTTAGCAAAACAAACCGTTGAATACCTTGAAGGTGCCTTCTTGCCGGTTCCTAAAGATGCTGGACAAATTTCATTACGGGTAGCACCTGGCGATTTCCAATCAAATAGTGTGGTTTGGCAAGATAATCAAACCGTTTATACAATCATGAACAGTGATTCAATGAGCAGCCTGAAGATGGCTGTCTCAATGGCAAAATAGTTGAAACAGAAAGAGGAAGATTCGTGACTAATTATTATAAAGTCGGAAAGATCGTTAATACTCACGGAATTCGTGGGGAAGTGCGCGTGATTTCTACTACTGATTTTACGGAAGAACGTTATCAAGTCGGAGAGCAGCTTTTCTTGTTCCGTGACAATCAGGATGTTCTTACTTTGACGATCGCAAGTTATCGCAGACATAAAAATTTTGATTTACTGAGCTTTGAAGGCTATGAGAATATCAATTTAGTAGAACCTTTTCGCGATGGGATTCTAAAAATCTCTGAAAAGCAATTAGGGGAACTGAATGAGCATGAATATTATTATCATGAAATCATTGGTCTGACAGTCGTTGACGAAGAGGAGAAGGAAATCGGCAAAATCACTGAGATTCTATCTCCAGGGGCAAACGATGTTTGGGTCGTCAAGCGTAAAGGCAAAAAAGACGCATTGATTCCCTACATTGAATCAGTTGTGAAGGACATTGATTTGACCGAAGGCGTTGTTCACGTGGAAATTCCAGAAGGGTTGTTGGACGATGCGGATTGATGTATTGACCATTTTCCCAAAAATGATCGAGGGACCATTAGGTGAATCTATCATTGGAAAAGCTGTTGAGAAAGAGTTGTTGGAGATCAATGTCCATGACTTCCGTCAATATTCAGACAACAAGCACAAACAAGTGGACGATTATCCTTATGGCGGCGGCGCAGGCATGCTGCTGAAGGTTCAACCGATCTATGATAATTTGAAGGCGATCGAAGCGGAGACCGGCAATCAGAAAAAACGTGTGATCCTGCTTGATCCAGCAGGCAAGCCCTTCAACCAAAAAATGGCGGAAGAATTTTCGCAAGAGGAACAACTGGTGTTTATTTGCGGACATTACGAAGGCTATGATGAACGGATTCGTTCATTAGTGACCGATGAAGTCTCGTTAGGAGATTATGTGTTGACTGGCGGGGAGCTTGGTGCGATGGTCATGATCGATGCGACTGTTCGATTATTGCCAGATGTTTTAGGCAATCAAACATCTGCTAAAACAGATTCGCATTCGACCGGTTTATTGGAACATCCCCAGTACACACGTCCCGCAGAATTTGAGGGCATGGGTGTGCCGGAAGTTTTGATGAATGGCAATCATCGATTGATCGAGGAATGGCAATTAAAAGAATCATTGCGCCGTACGTATTTACGCCGGCCAGATATGCTGGCTAACTTGGAATTAACGCCAGAGATGGAAAAATTTTTAATAGAGATCAAGCAAGAAGAACAATAATTTTTGAAGGAAGTCCTTGATTAGTGGGGCTTCCTTTTTTGCGATTCTTGTTTTTTACCGTTCATTAGTAAGAAAACCGCTGGAAAATCACGTTGTTACGCTTCGTAACCCACTTGCTACAAAGAGAATCTTCCTTTTGCTGTGGATTTCATTGTATGATGGGATCAAGAAATCAGATGGAGGAAAGCAAATGTTAAGTGGAGAAAAAATTCAAATGATGAGAACGGAACATGATTTATCGCAAAAAGAGTTAGCAGAAAAGTTGGGAGTATCCAGACAAGCGATCGCGAAGTGGGAGACGAATCGCGGTATCCCAGATATCGAAAATTTGAAACGAATCGCCCAGTTATTTGAAGTGAGTATTGATTACCTAGTAAGTGAAGAAGAATCAATTCAAGAACATGTAATGAAACTCCCGATTGAACTCGAGCAATATCCTATGCCTAAAGGAAATGCCTTAAGAGAAGATCAAGTAGTTTTAGAAAAATTCCCAGATGCTGGTGCCATTCGAGAATTGTATCGCAGAAGGAAGATGACGACTAAAGAGAACATGGTGGATTTCTTATTATTTCCGGGGATTCAAGAAGTTCAGGATCATTGGCGAGATGCGAGTAAGTATTATTTAATAGAAAGAAACAGCCGCCATTTTCTAGTAAATGTTACAGAAAATGCTGTACTCACTCGCAGATTAGCTATTGATGTTAGCGGAAAATCCTTTGAACTTGCGGGAGATAAGTTCATTAAGACACGGCGGAAACTAAAATAAAGTATTTCTGACAAGAATTTTGTCTTTACAGATAGAAAATCCTCTGTTAGAATATTCAGGTGAGTGTAAAGCTCATCTATTATACGATATTCCGCTGGGGCAGCTGTCCTAAGAATGTTTGGAATAAGGAGAATGATAAAAATGAATCCATTGATTCAAGAACTAACTCAAGAACAATTACGTACTGATATCCCAGCTTTCCGTCCTGGGGACACTGTTCGCGTTCACGCGAAAGTTGTCGAAGGAACTCGCGAACGTATCCAGTTATTCGAAGGCGTTGTAATCAAACGTCGTGGAGCTGGCATCAGCGAAACTTACACTGTACGTAAAATCTCTAACGGTGTTGGTGTGGAACGTACTTTCCCACTACACACTCCACGTGTTGCAAAAATCGAAGTTGTTCGTTACGGTAAAGTGCGTCGTGCAAAACTTTACTACTTGCGTGCATTACACGGAAAAGCAGCTCGTATCAAAGAAATCAGAAGATAAGAAAGCAAAATTCTGTCTATCAAATTTCGAATGTGAAAAGTCCTTGTATATCAAGGGCTTTTTCTATTTCTCTGAATACCTAAAAATCGTAAAATCAGGTGTTTTTGTCTGTAATTGTCCTAGATTGCCCCATTTTGACGATACATGTAGTCAAAAGAGGGTTAAATTTACAGATTTGACTGACGACAAAAGTCATACGAAAATACCAATACGAACCTCTGAATTTAGCAAGTACTGAGGTTGGCTTGCTAAGAAGGGAGACAAAAGCCATTGCATACTTTGCGGTTGCTGAAAAGGTTGATAGGACTATATTCTCTATAATATAGTTGAGAGGAAATTTTATTATGACAGTAGACGATAAGAGAGTGATTTGGAAGCAGAAAAATGATTTGGAGCTAATGCAGATTATTCTCGGTTTTATTGAAAAATATCAAATTGATTCAGTCAGAAAATATCAGCAAAAGCTGAAAGAACATCCTAAAGAAGTTCCTAGTGTATGGTGTATTCAGGAACGTTTCGGTTCTTGGGATAAATTGTTGATCCAGTTAGGTGAAAGTAGAAATGAAAGATATTGCTGGTCAAAAATGTCTGATCAAGATTTAGAAGAGATAGTTAGAAATTTTATCAACTCAGAGGTAATTCGTTCCCAAAGAGAATATGAAAGAAAAAGTGCAGGTAACATGAATGTTCCTTCACTAGATACTTTGAAAAAAAGGTTTGGAGATATTAAGCCCCTTTTTAAAAGGCAAGTTAAGGAGACGATTTCCGATTTTGAGATTCTTTTTGAACTGAGACGAGAAATAGTCAGATTAGGTTTAGAAAAATCATTATCAATGACTGAGTTTAGAAAAAGAGTCAAATCAGAAACTTTACCTTCTGTAGATACGATTATGCGAAGAACAGGTAAATCGTGGGAAGATTTAATGAATGAGATAGGCTTTGATTACAGAACTATAAAAGTTGAGAAATTAACTAAAAATTTCAAATAAAGATGAAAGAGAATTGGTGAAAAGCTGATTCTCTTTTTTGTTTGGAAAAATTAATTTAGGTCAACACAAAAGAAAAGAGGAAAAAATTTGAAGTTAATTAAAATTAAAGTGAAAAAAGAATGGGTCGGTAGAATCTTCATTCTAGGTACACAGTTCAAGGAAGCACCAAAAGAGGTAAATGGAGTTCTTGGTAGCTATGTAAAATTTTATGGTGATTCGGAAAAACATGGTGCTTTACCAATTGTCGTTGATAAAAGTGCCGCAGCTTTACCAGAAGGAGAAGTCGAAGTCGAGTTCGAAGAGGCTTACTTAGTCCCTGATAAAGTTCGTATTACAAGTCGAGAAACCAATGATGATGGTCGAATGATCAATTCAGTAAACGGTTATTTAGACTTCTCTCTTTATTTATCGGGCGTAACAGTTAAGGAAGGTGTGTAGGTATGGTATTAAAATTTAAGGACAACAACAATATTACTGCAGCTTTAGATGTTTCTAGCTTGGGAGCGATCCGTTTTAGTTCATTAGAAGATCACGTTTTAGGCTTTGATGAAGAAACCCGACAAAGCACTGGTGAGATCACTAAAAAAAGGGCAGAGTTGATTTTTGGAGATAAACGAAAGATTTCAAGTCGTGTCACATTTCCACCAACGGCTGAAATTGAAAATTTTAAATGGCGTGAGGCTGTTGAACTGGTAAATCCAGAATTTCACTTAACTTACATTGCGGCTCAAGATGGAAACCGTGAGTACTATGAGCTAGATATTTATGCTGATGGATTGAAGAGAGTATCGGATCAAAAAGCAGCGGAAACAATCCAAAGTAATTCAAACAATAAAAAGAAAAAATAGGTGGAGTTCAATTGAAAAGGAAGGTGATCATTAAATGAGTTTGTTTTCCTACAAAGGAAAGAGACTTCAGCTGTATTATCAATACTTAAATGTATGGTACACCTTTCTTTTTTCTCTTCCATCATTTGCTATGGTTATTTGGTTATGCTGGACAAGGCAGGCAGAAATCATATCTTATGTGAATGGGAATCAGCGATATTTTCAACAAATAGCGATTGCAGGAACACTTGGTTTGTTTTTACTACTCTCAAATGTCTGTATTTCCATATCAGTTATTAAGCAATCCAGATTGAAAGGTGGTTATTTCAGCAGGATTCAAAGATGCCAATGGTTGCTGAAATATCTGATTGAAAATAATTTGGTAGATATAAAAAAGAAAAAGACAGAAAGCGGATCGCAAGAATTGCTTCAAACACCAAGTGTTTATTATCGAAGAAAAGATTCCCTGGATTGTTTCACATTCAAATTAGGTGGAAAACACCACAAGGAGTTCCTATTAATGGGATCAATTCTAGAAGAATTGTTTTTAGGTGATCTAGTTGAAGTGGATCGTGTACCTATGCTTGTAACTTATAAACTGTTATTGGACACAAAAGATCGCCGAATGTCTATTCGAGAAGTCAAAGCAAAAGATGGATCAATCGAGCTGATGAAAGGAGTCTTTTGGGACTACGATAAAATGCCAAATATGCTGATAAGCGGAGGAATCGGTGGTGGTAAGACTTATTTCATTTACACATTAATCAAGGTGTTTATGGAAATTGGAACGGTAAAGATTGCTGATCCGAAACGGTCTGACTTAGGTGTTTTAGCTGAACTTCCTGCATTTAAAGGGCATGTTGTGATGGAAAAAGAAGAGATTTTCCGCTTGTTAGAGGACAGTCTGGAAATGATGATCAAGCGCTACAAATATATGCGTGAACATGAAAATTATACTATGGGAAAAAACTATGCTTTTTATAAGATGCCTCCATACGTTGTGATCGTGGACGAATGGGCGGCCTTTTTTACTACCCTAGACTACAAAGAAACGGAACGAGTCTTGAAGGTACTGATGCCATTGATCTTACAAGGTCGTCAAGCAGGAGTCTATATGATTATTGCTTTGCAGCGGCCAGATGCCCAAAATTTACCCAATGGACTACGAGATAATCTACTCGCAAAGGCTTCATTAGGTCGATTATCTGAGCTTGGGTACAAGATGACCTACGGAGTGCGCCCGTACGGGCCTGTAATGATTGTGTGCTAACAACACACTAGAGAATAAGATACGAATTTTTACTCTATTAACAACCAACTTATCTGCAAGGGAAACTAAGCAGGGAGTGTAGCATGTTGGTAAAGCCGCAAGTTGGAAAACTATCTATCCACGACTGAGCTGGCAAGTTAAAAAATAAAAACAAGGATGAAAGCTATACTGCTTGAATGGTGGTCTGTCTGAGTCAGTCATCCCTACAACGAAAGATAGTTAGATACGTTGTATGTTGTTAGATGTTATAGGTATCGCCCGAAGTCTATAACATACGTATCTCTAACAACGAGAACTTCTATAAAGAAGAATACAGATGAAACCCACATCCGAAATTTTATGCAGTTATTATTACAGGCACTAAACGGGGATTACCTAAGTTGGAATGCTCGTAAGAGCTATGTGCAATGCCAGTCATGGTGATAAAGCTCAAGAGGAATCAAGAGCGATGGCACTGAATATCCAATAAGGTAACGGAGATTTCGTAGTAGTCTGAGCTAGGGAAAGCCTAGTACATGGCGAAGGGAATCAGCTTGTTTCGTTTAAATAATTAAGGAAGGAGCGTGAGGCTCTATGAGAAATCCAGAAGTTATTCTAAACAATCTAGCAAAGAAAACAAAGCAAAAAGACTATAAGTTTGAAAGAATCTACAGAAATCTATACAATCCAGAATTCTATATTATGGCTTATGGGAATATCGCTTCAAAAAGTGGCAACTTAACACCTGGTGTTTCTAGCGAAACAATTGATGGTTTTAATCTGACAAAAATAGAAAAATTGATTGAATCTCTAAAATCAGAAAACTATCAACCTAAACCAGTGAAACGTATTTACATTCCAAAGAAGAATGGAAAGAAACGACCACTAGGTATCCCTACTTTTATAGATAAACTTCTTCAAGAAGTTATTCGCATGGTTTTGGAAGCTATTTATGAAGGAGAATTTAGTTCTTCCTCACATGGATTTCGACCTAATAGAAGTTGCCATACTGCACTTGGAGACATATCCAATACATTTAACGGAAGTAAGTGGTTTATTGAGGGCGACATTTCGTCTTTCTTTGACAACATTGATCATCATATTCTCATTCAATTATTGAGCAAAAAGATTAATGATCATCGATTCTTACGTCTATTATGGAAGTTTTTGCGTGCAGGCTATTTAGAAGATTGGAAATTCAATAAAACTTATAGTGGAACACCGCAAGGTGGAATCATTTCACCAATCTTATCAAACATTTACTTGAATGAATTGGATAAGTACATGGAGGAATATAAAGCATCATTTGAACTAGGTAAAAAACGGAGAAAAGATGAAAGCTATAAACGGCTTGAATCGAAGATGTATTGGCTAAGGAAAAAACTAAAAAATGAGCAACTAACAAATACAGAGAAACAAGTAATCATAGATCAGTTGAAGGCTATGCATGATCAATTAATACAACTACCTTATTCAGATAGTTTTGATGAAAGTTATCGAAGAATCAAATATGTTCGATATGCCGATGATTTTATTATTGGTCTGATAGGTTCAAAAAAAGATGCAGAAACTATCAAAAGTGATATACAACGATTCTTAAAAGAAAAATTGAAAATAGAACTTTCAATGGAAAAGACATTGATTACTCATTCTGGAAAGTTTGCGAAATTTTTAGGTTATCACGTAGTCGTAAGTAGAGATAAAGCAGTCAAGAGAGATAAAAACGGTATAAAAAAACGCTATTACTCCTATAAGTGTAAACTCTACATCCCTAAAGAAACATGGATTAACAAATTAAAAGAATTGGGGACAATTACAATCCGACAAGATGGGTCATGGATGCCAAAGCATCGAGCAACACTCATCTATTTAAGTGATATTGAAATTTTAAGTACTTACAATGCAGAAATTCGTGGGATTTACAACTATTTTTGCCTAGCTAGCAATACAAATGTGCTAAATTCGTTCATGTACGTAATGCGCTATAGCTTATTTAAAACATTAGCTGCAAAGTATCAATCGTCTATCGCTAAAATTCTTAGAAAATATAAGCAAAATGGCGAGTTCATGATTCCTTATGAAACGAGGCAAGGAACAAACTATCGTTTGTTATATAATGAGGGATTTCCCAAAAAGAAAACAGTAAACAGATCCTCTAAAATTGACAGCTTTCCAGATACGATTATCTATAAGTCACGAACGGAATTAACCCAACGGCTAACTGCCAACAGATGCGAATGGTGTAAAGAAACCGAAGGTAGAATGGAAGTTCATCATGTTAGGAAGCTGAAAAATTTAAAAGGAAAAAAACAATGGGAACAAGTAATGATAGCAAGAAGGAGAAAAACACTGATTCTTTGTCATAACTGTCACGTGAAATTGCACGCTGGCAAGCTAGATTAAACAAGTGGAAAGCCGTATACATCGAGAGGTGTACGTACGGTTTGGAGGGGAGTATTTGGAAACCTGCTATAGAGATATAGCAAGGCGCTGGGTACTTACCCTACGACGACAACAAAAATAAAAGTTTCGTTAATAAATCTGGTGTCGGTAGAGGGTATTTGGATATCGGTAAAGGCATTCCTCAAGAATTGTACAGTCCATTTGTTCCCGATGACTTTGATTTTTTAACGGAGTTCGATAAATTTGATCGAATGATCGAGCTTGATTTTGATGCGATGCGAATTACGAAAAAGGATCAGGAATTGATGGATGCCATGTATAACGAGGAAGATGAGCTGCAGACAAGAAAGCTGATTTCAGAAGAATATCAAAAGGAAAGACAAGAACGATTGAACCAATTGGAAAACATTACGATCGAGTAGCTTGTGTTGTTCTGTATCAAGGAGGTGACGGACTGTGAGTGAAAAATACTACCGAGTAAAAACGGCTGCCAAACTAATTGATCCAAACTTTTCTGCTCGAACCTTATATTCATGGATCGCAAAAGTTGAAAAACGAACCACCTATCATTTTTTACGAAAGAGTATTTTGCGAAATGGCATTCCTGTTGTTCAGATTTTATTGAAGGAAGAGGATATTCAACTACTGAAAAAATTGTATTCATTGAGGAATAAGGAAAAGAAGGAGTTAACAGCGGCTATTTTCGCCACCTTCTTGTCACCAGAAGAACTCGATGAACGATTAACCATGGAACGAAATATTTTTTAACCAACTACTAGCCAACATAGATACTGGTGGGGAACTATGCCCAGCATAGCCATGCACTCAATCGAGCGTGGCGTTTGCACTGACAGCGGCGTCAGCCGCTTATGTCAAGGGCAAACGCTCACGCCATGAGTGCGCCTGCCCTAAACCGTTACCCCCCAGTATCTAATAGGGGGGGTAGAATTAAAATAACGAAAAGAAAAAAGTGTCAGAAAGATTGATAGGACAAGGCTCATCGAAGATGACGTTTTGTGTCCTTTTTGATGATTTTGAAGGGACACAAAAATGAAAAACAAGTCCTATCAAGGGTTTAAATACCCTTTTCAATCACTGTGAAAAATATGATTTCGTTATTTATAAAAGGTGTGGAACAATTGGAGCCTAAAGAATTACGAAACTATCGCTATAAATTTGGGTTATCCAATGAACAAACAGGAAAGGTAAAACCCGTCTCACAACATAAATTTTCCCAGATATTGGCGATCTCTTTATCCTATTACAAAAAAATGGAACAAGGGAAGCGTCCAATATCTACAGAAGTGAAACAAAGGCTGGATGACTATTTTCGTGTGTACATGAAACACGGCATAGAGATGCGAGTGATGATTGACTATTTGCGTTTGTCCTTTTTCGAGGCTGATCCAAAAGACGTGATTCAATCCGTATTAGGGATGAATGAATTAGAATTTGAGACTCGCTCAACAGGACTCTATATGTTTGACCAAGTTTCTGTACGTGGAAATATTTGGGTCTTTTGGCATACGAAGGAAACAACAAAAAATGTGCTGGTCCAATTTTCAGGTCAAGGTTGTCGAGAATACGAACTTGTCTTGAAGGAGCGACAAACAGATTGGCAAGAGTATTTGTTGCAGCTTTGGCAAAAACAAGGAAGGATGGAAAGCTGTTATGGTCGTGTGCAATGCAGCCGACTCGATATTGCCATTGATGAAATGTGGCTGCGTGAAGATGAAGAGTATTTTGATTTATTCTCTATTTTGGAGAAAGAACATAAAGGACTGATCGAAGACAGCTTCAAACTATTTGAAAATTATGGCGGATATTATACCGAATCAGGGATGGCTAGAAATAAAGGGCTGTCCCTCTATTTTGGTTCAAGAAAGTCTCCATTATTCTTCAACTTCTATGAGAAGCGCTATGAGATAGCGAATCGTGAACGGATATCAGTGGAAGAAGCTTTATTGAAATATGGCATTTACAATCGGTATGAGCTGCGGTGTGCGTCAGAAAAGGCCATGAATGTCATAGAACGATTTATTACTGGGACAAATCTTGGTGAGATTGGTGCTGGACTAATCAATGACAAATTAACCGTCTTTGATCTATTGGATTCCGAATCAAAAATTGTCAATGAACGCTGGGCCAAAATGTTTCGAACGGTGAGAGAGTTAAATTTTTCGATGAAAGCAGAGAAGTTTTCCATTGAACGAGCGGAGCGCTGGTTTGAAACACAAGTCGCTCCTACGCTAAAGCTGTTAAAAATAGTGGATGAATTGTCGGGACGTGATTTCGTCAATGCCACCATTGAAAATGTGGAATTGAGTGAAGACAAGGAAAATTATCTCACTTGGTTTCAATCGTCAGGAGGTGATTTGATTGGAGGATAAGAAGGCTTATGTTTATTCAGGAATCAAGTATTATCAAAAACAATTAACGGCTATTGATGAACGAATCAAGGAATTAAGTACGTTCAATTATTCCAAGAGTTTGATTGAACGAAAGCTAAAGCGAGGAGAACACCAAGGTGATCCAGCATGGCAAGAAATTACCCGTCTGTTAGAGGTGCGAAAAAGTTACGAACTCGAATTGGAAAACTTACGTTGGCAAGTGACTTCTAGTGATTTGAGTCTGATTGAGTTTTATTCATTCGCTATGCCTGTGCAGGCATTAGTAGCGGTAAAAATTGGCGTAAAGTCATTAGGTGTTTATGCAAACTGCGTTACTGAAATTTATCATCAAAAGGTCTGTTGTGAAAAGGTTTCGCTACTTGATGTGCAAGAAACAATGAGACAAGCCGTCTGTGAGGAATCGCAACATAAACTAACAGAAGATCGCATTCAAGAAGAATTAGTTGATTTAGGTAAGTATGGGAAAGAATCCTTTTACCAGGGATCGGTCATACTGATAGAAAATACTTTCGTATAGAGAGGGAGTGAATCTGATAGAAGCAAAAATTTATATTGCGAATCTTTCCAAATATGTTGGCGGAACCATTCAAGGCGATTGGTTTGATTTACCAGTGGAGTATTCTGAAATTGTAGGTAAATTAGGGCTAAACGAATCCGAAGAAGAAACGATTATTTTAGACTATGAAGCCCCATTTATGATACACGAATACGATGGCTTGGATTATCTAAATGAACGCTATGAATTGTATTCGGAATTACCAAGCGAAGTACGTGATAACGCAAAGATACTCATTGGTGATTTGTTTTTTTCAGAAGAAGACTTGTTGGAAAATCACGAGGATGTGACCTTTCTACCAGATGTGGATACGGATGAAAAACTAGGTAGTTATTGGGTAGATGAGGGACTGATTTCTGTACCAAAAGAATTAATCTATTACATTGATACGGAGGCTCTTGGTCGAGATATCCGAATGAATGGAGAGATTACCTATGTTACTGAGGGGTGCTTTATGAAATAGAGGAGTATTTAGCTAAATGACAAGAATAAATTATGTAGGTTCTTTTCATCAAGGAAATAATGATTTATTGCAGACTATAGAAGAATGCCAAGCTTTCTTTGGTGAAATTTATCATTGGTACAAATCAAAATTAACCAACTATCTTGAAATCAATCCATTCAAAGACTTAACGTTTGAACCATTTTTCGAACGATTCAGAAACCTATATATCAAAGAACGAGAACAGTTAAAAAAGCAAGATAATCCCGTCACCTTTGAGTGGTTGGATGGGATTTTCAAAAGGAAAGTCTATGATCCGATACTTGGTCAAGTAGTTGAACGATTGAGAGAGGTGGACCAAGAGCGGACGTACTTCATGAACTATGTTAAAAAGAGACAATGGCAGGTAACAGATCAATTTTGGGAAGGCCTTTGGGCATATGGAGAGATTCGTGTAATAGAAATCAATTCTGCTTATGCTGAAAAGTTGATCCCAATTGATTTTGCAGAAAAATGTCATTTGAGAATAGTGATTATGGATGAATGTAATAAGATTTTAAAGCAAAGCAAGTGATAGTTCTTTTTGATTAAAATTAATCAAGTAAACTAAAGAACATAAAACACTTGAATTTTAGTAAATTGAACAAATATCAATGAATCAAAATTCATAAATACTTTGTAATCATTTTACAATTCAAATGAGCATTTAAATTTAAGATTTTGAATTTATAGGATTTGAATTAACTTTTAGGTAATAAGATAACTTTTAAATATCTTTGTTAAAGTTAATGTAACCTTCATAACTATCGTGATATAATGTTTTTGATGATTTTGTAGCACGATTAAAAAGACTTGAAATGAGGGACACGAATGGCTTTTAACACAAGAAATAAAGATAATAAAAATTTTAATACACCTCAAGAAATGTTTAAAGACAATAAAAAGAGAAAAATTGAAGGGCCTCTTGCATATCAGTCAAAAATGATAGATATATACATGCAGACGGCCTTTAAGAGTAAAGATGTTGCTATTGAATTGCCTACTGGTAGTGGAAAAACAATAATTGGACTTCTCATTGGAGAATTTAGAAGAAGAAAATATAACGAGAAGGTTGTTTATGTTTGTCCTAATAATCAATTAGTAAATCAAGTTGCAGAAACAGCAGAAGAAAAATATGGAATATCGGTTACAACATTTACTGGCTCAAAAAAGGAGTACAATCCACAGGACAAATCAGAATACTTACGTAGTACAAGTATGGCTGTAACAAATTACAGTTCTATTTTTAATGCAAATAGTTATTTTCAAAATGCTGACGTATTAATTTTTGATGATACCCATAGCGCAGATGGATATATAGCGAATAATTGGACTTTAAATATTAATCGCTATATTGATAAAGATTTATTCTATCAACTTCTAGCTACCATGAAATCAATCATATCTGAATCAGATTACGATAGGATGTGGAGCGAAAATTTAACAGAAGAGGACAAAAATTGGTGCGATTTGGTTCCAGCACTCCAGTTGAAAGAAATTGAGTCCTCAATAAAGACTCAAATTGATAACTATGTTGAGGATACTGATATGTATTATTCTTGGTCAAAAATCAGAAATAATCTTTTAGCATGTAATGTCTATTTGAGTAAAAATGACATATATATAAGACCAGTAGTACCTCCGACTCAAAGTTTGGACACCTTTTCAAATCCCAAGCAAAGGATTTATATGTCAGCAACTCTAGGGAACAGTGGAGAACTTGAAAGATCGATGGGTGTTTCAAAAATAAAAAGACTTAATTTAAAAAAAGAAGATTCCATAACTACAATTGGTAGAAGATATTTTGTTTTCCCTGGGGCCTCATTTAACGAGGAATCAAAGTTTGAAATTATGGCCAAACTTAGCATGACTCAACCGCGTAGCCTCATTCTCACAGAAAGTGACGAGCAAGTAAGGAATATTAGTGAAAAGCTGATTGAACAAGCAGTACAAAATATCTATCAGAAGGAAGATTTGAAAAATTCATTTAGTGAATTCGAAAACGTGGAGAATGGAGTGGCTGTTCTTGCGAATCGTTTTGATGGAATAGATCTTGGTGGAGATAAATGCCGTATGTTAATGTTGTATAATTTGCCGACTACGGTAAATTATCAAGAGAAATTTTTTAAGTCAAAATTAGCCACAGGGATTCTTTATACGGAGAGAATAAAGACAAGAATTACACAGGCTGTAGGTAGGTGTACTAGATCAGACACTGACTATTCGGTAGTGGTGGTTCTTGGAGATGATCTTGAAAATGCTCTTCTCAGTTCAAAGATGACTCAGGGATTTACGCCAGAACTAACCGCAGAAATTAATGTTGGATTTGAAATGATTAGTCAGAACCAGTCTTCTATTCAGGATTTGATTGATAACGTTAACTTGATATATCAACAAGGAGAAGATTGGTCAGATTTAGAATCGGAAATTATATCTGAAAGAGATGAAATACTATTATCTGATGTTAGCGATGAATGGAAGACAACAGAAAAATATATGGAAAGCCTTAGAAAGTCGGCAACTCATGAAGTGAATTTTCAATACCATCTTTGGAATGGAAAATATGAGGAAGCCCTACAGGAGATAGATCGGATACTTCCCCTTTTAGATGGTGGCGAACTAAAAGGGTATAAAGCATACTGGATTTATATGAGTGGTGTTGTAAATATGCTAATTTATCAAGTAAATAACGTGGAGGTATATATCAAAAAGGCTAATAGCCTTTTTGAGCAAGCCGCTACATTATCAAGTACTATTCGATGGTTTAGGAATCAGAAAAAATACTTGACTTCTTCTACTACAGAACTTGAAAATAGAGATTTATCGACAATTGCAGCTAGCAATATTGAATCACAACTAGTAGCAACGAAACTTTTTAAGCAAAATGAAGAATTTGAAACTCAAGTTTCACAGGTATTTTGCGATTTAAGTAGTTCCGACGGAAAGGTATTTGAGAAAGGGTTAGTAAATCTTGGAAAGTTAATAGGATATATGAGCATTAATAGTGAGAATAGTGGTGATCCAGATCCTCGATGGATGTTAGAAAACAAGCTTTGTATAGTAACAGAGTGTAAGATTTTCGAATCAATTGATCAGGAAATTTCAATCAATAATGTTAGACAAGCAGCAAGTCACATTAATTGGATAGAAGCAAATCAGCCAGGTGTTAGTTCTGATACTAAAGTAATATCATTATTTATCTCAAATTCCTCTAGTATTGATGAGAAAGCGAGAATTCATGCAACAGATTTATTTTATTGTAATAGAGAAAATATTATACAGTTTGCTCATAAAGCAATTGGTACAGTTAGAAACATAAGAAGAAATTTTGTTGAGGAAGGAAGCATTAAGTGGAGAGAGTTTTCTGTAAAATTATTTGAAACAGATGAATCTGGCCCAGAAGAGTTCTTGTCTCTAATTTGTTCAAAAGAACTAAAAGATTTGTAATTAATTTTGCATACTAACCAATTATATAATCTCCGATAAGATAGGTTTGTTGATCTACAAGATTCTTTTATTGCAGTAAAGATATATAAAACAGAATAAATTATCCATAGCAACGTTCTAAGAATTCCATTCATAGACGTTGCTATTTTTTTGTCTAAAAATGGTGGTGATTGCTTTTCATCGAATTAGAAATAGAAGTCCTTAATCATTCCAACAGGAAAAAAACAACAAAACTATTATGGAGGAACGTTTATGAAAAGAAAAATCAGTAGAATTATTTTTTCACTTGTAATGATCGTGACACTGCTTACTCAGATAATCCCCTTCAATGCGATTACTGCTTATGCAGAAAGCACTGAGACAACACAAGTACAAAAGCATGAGGAGAAACAACAAACCACAGATTCGACAAAAGAGGAGCTACCTGAATCAACAAGTGAATCTGTTAAGGAGACTATCGAAAGCACCAGTAAATCAAAGGTTCCTGAGAGTTCTAAAGAACAAGAGACTATTGAATCTGTTAGTGAAGACAACAGTGAAAAAGAAAAAGTAGACTTGGATGGTAGTGTCTATGGTTCTGGTGCAGGCGTTCCTGGAGAACAAGTGCTTTTTCCAAGAGCGAGAGCACTTTCTCCTGATCTACCAACATTCTTTGGTATTTCGACAAATGCGATTACTGCAGAATTGACCGCCCATCAAAATGATTCCTTCTATTTGGGCACACCTTACCGTGGTTTGTATCTGAACCCCGATGAAGCCTATTGTTTGAGTCCCAACGGAGCACCAACAAGTTATGGACCTGGGATGAACTGTACAGGATTTGTGGCGACAGTTATTCGTAGAGCTGGTGGCGATATCTCAAGAATCACCAACAACAGCTCTGGTTTCGGTGGTGCTGCGAATGCCTATAACTGGCGTGATGTGTTACGTTCAACGACTTATGGGGATACTTACAACTCAGTATCTGAAATGTTGGCAAGTGGCACGATGCGTAAAGGCGATATTATCTACTTTGAACCCGATAAATCAGTGACGAATTACGATTGCCATATTGGCTTTTTCTGGGGAAACACTTCAAGTGACAACAAGTTCTGGCATAGCTATGATCCAGGAGACAACATGATTTCTGAGATCAAAGCGAAATCCCCTGCAGAAAAAATCTATGTTTTCCATAATGCACCACCAGAAGTACCAAAAGGAAAGGTACTGTTGAAAAAAATCGATGACACTGGTAAGGCACTTGAAGGTGTTGAATTCAAGCTTACTGCAAATGGAAAAGCGACTACGAGTAAGACCAATAATAAAGGTGAACTCACTACGCCTGATTATGAGGTCGGAACAGAACTTCATTATGAAGAAACAGTTACCATTGCAGGCCATTATATTGATTCTGCTTCCAAAGGAACTGTCACAATTGAGGAAGGGACAAACACGATTACCGTGAAAAATCCTCGTTATGCCAATCTGACCTTGAATAAAAAGAACGATGCGGGCACTAACCTAGAGGGTGTTGAATTTAAACTTACCTATAACGGGAAAGAGCATAAAGTGAAGACCGACAAAAACGGTCAAATCAATGTGTTGAATCAGCTAAAGGACAATACAAAAGTGGATTGGGAAGAAACCGCCACAATCGCTGGTCATTATATTGACACTGCGAATGCCAAAGGATCGCTAGTCGTTAAATCTGGTTCCAATACAATCAACGTTACCAATCCACGATATGCCAATCTAACCCTAATCAAACAAAACGATAAAGGGAAAAATTTAGAAGGCGTGGAATTCAATCTTCATTACAATGGCAAGGATCATAAAGTGAAGACGGACAAAAACGGGATGATCAAAGTGACCAATGACTTGAAGCACAATACAAAAGTCGATTGGGAAGAACTGAAAACGATTAAAGGTCATTATATTAATCCTGAACACTCTAAAGGTTCTTTAGTGGTTAAGTCTGGTGAGAACACCATTAATGTGAATAACCCAACGTTAAACTTTGGGATGACTTCTCAAGCGAGTAATCAAGATGGCGCTCAATTTGTCAATCCAATGAAGGGCCAACAATTACGGGATGAAGTCATGATTCAAGCCAACCAAGCACCTACCAATGCGAAATTACGATTAACGAGTGATTTTGTCGAATTTGGGACAGGTGAACAATTGGGCGAAGAATCATTGAAGCAAGTCAATGAGTTCGAAGCGAAACAACCAGTATTTGTGAAGAATATTTATTTAGACTTTGACGCAACAGGCATGAATGGTAAAAAAGGTGTTTGGACGAACGTATTAGAATTTTACAATCCTTCCACCGAGTCATGGGAAGAAGTGGCTCGCCATGATGACTTGAAGAATGAAGCAGAGTCGATTCAATTTGTGGCTCCTGAGATTCATACTGAGTTTTTCTTCTATGATCAAAACAGCAATGAAACCAAATTGACTGATCCATTGAAAAAAGTGAAAGGTTTTGACCGTGTATTCTATAAGTATTTGATTTCTGGTCAAACCTATACCTTTGATTTATCTGTGATGGATCGTGAAACGGAAAAAGAGTTCCAAGACCCGAATGGAGAGATCATTACAGGATCAATTACAGTGGTTGCAGGAGTTGATGGTGAAGTGACTTCTACCATCAATGCAAAAGAATACTATGAAAATCTAGCAAAAGAAGAAGCGGAAAAAGAAGCCGATAGTGGAAAAGAGAAAGAAGAAAGCAACGATTCGGATGAATCAAAAGAAGCGATTAAGCCTATGGCTGCAGAAGAAATTGTGGATGCAGAAGTCCCAGCAGCAGAAGAGGATCAAGAAGACGCAACGGAATTCTCAACATTGAGTGAGGTTGAGTTACTAGAAGGTTATATCGATGTACCATTTGAAGCGGACTTGTCTGCGGCGAATGGAAAAATCTTAGTTGCTTATGAGCAGCTTTCAATCAATGACACACCGATTGCGGAAGAAAAGACGATTGATAATGAGAAACAAACAGGGAAAGTAAGAAGTCCTAAGATCGGGACAAAGGCGCTGGTCAATGGTGAAGTAGAAGTAACCACTGATGGTAAAGTAACCCTAACAGATGAAGTCGGCTTTGAAGATTTAACGCTTGGTGTAGAGTATGGACAAAAAGTCATTTGGATGGACCCACGTACAAAACAACCTGTCATGATTGATGGAAAGGAACTCACTTCAACCATCAAATTTACACCAAAAGAATCAACGGGATCGGTTACGGTCACAATTGAAGATGTGGCGGTTCAACAATTATTCGGTAAGGACAATAAGATTCAATTGGTTGCTTTTGAGGAAACAACATCTAATGATGAGGTTGTGGCTTCTGAAAAAGACTTCAACAACAAAGGCCAAACTATTACTATCAATAAACCCGTTGAGCCATCGAAACCAATGAGCCCAACAAATACATTGCCTCAAACTTCTGGATCACTAGGGGACGCAACAACCTGGTTAGTCTTAGGTCTTGTATTGATTGCAGGAACCATTTTTGTAGTCGTGAATAAGAAACGTCAAAACAAGAAATAAGAATTTTTCAAAGCGTCCTTTCTTTAGGGCGCTTGATTTTTTCTAAGGAGGAAAGCGTGAAAAAGATATGGGGAATCGTTCCTTTTTTATGGATTCTTTTGGGACTCATTGTTTTTGGGGCAAGCTATTTCGGCTATCAGTTATTGCTTCATGCGAATGAGCAGGCAGAACAACTAACCTATCCTATTGAATCCCATGGTGAAACGAAAGAAAAGCAGAAACGAAAAATAAAGAATGCCGTTTATTGTCCACGACAAATTGAGCCCGTTACACCAAAAACCTATGCGAAAGCTCAATTGCACTATACAGAAATCCTGAATCAGTGGGGCATAGGTGCCTTGTTTATTCCGAGTGCAAATATTCACTCAAAAATTCTGGCTGGGATGGCGAATCAAAACTTGATGGTCGGTGTTGGAACCTACTACAAGGATCAACAATTATCCAAAGATAATTACGTTCTCTTGGCTCACAATCTGGTTCAAGGAGGCGGAACTCTTGGAAACCTACCAAAGACTTCTTTGCAGGAAATCATTTATGCGACTGACTTTACGAATGTGTATGAGTATCAAGCGACAAAAAATGAAGTCGTACCAGCAAGTCGGGGTGATCTGTTGGCTATTCCAGAGGGTGATAAACCTGCAGTCCTTACGCTTATTCGATGTGAAGGTGGGAACAATACGTCCAACCGAGCGGTTGTTCAAGGAGAATTTTTGAAGGACTATCCAGTGAGTGAAGCAAGTGCTGAGGTCAAACTTGGATTGGGATTAGTTGAAAGTCATTTAGTCATTGATGATACATTGATTAGTTCACAAAACAAATCCAGTAAAACAAAAGCTCACATACAAGCGAAAAAAGAATCAAAGTTGAAGAGACAAAAAACTAGGTATTCACCTATTCAAACACTTTGTATTTATCTATTTACTGTATTAAATGAGTTCCCTTTTTTGATGGGAATTAGTTATTTAGTGGGATTACTTATTTCAACACACATAGCAACTCGCAAACAGGTTGAGTTTTAAAAAATTAGGAGGAGATTATTATGCTTTGGATTATTTTAGCATTTATGGCAGGAACGATATTAGGTGCAGCAATAATGACTATGTTAAGTGTTGGGAAATATGATGACATGATGAACAACAGGATTGAGTGAGGGGATGATTAAATGAAGAAATTTTCAACCATTGCTTCGGCACTAATGCTTAGTTTACAGGCATTTCTTTCAATACCATTGAATGTGTTAGCACATGAAAGTCTATCCATACAAGAAACAACCGAACAAGTGGAGCAATCTACCGAAACAACGGAGTCAACAGAAGATAGCAACGATTCAAGCAGTGAGTCTTCTACTGCAGAATCGAGTGAAAGCAGCACCACTTCGAGTAGTCAATCAAGCGCTGAATCTTCTAGCAGCGTGACGGAACCTTCAGAGTCTACAACATCTAGTAGCCAAGAACCACCGAAAAAAGAGAAACCAAAAGTAGATATAAAACAGGGTGTTCCTCAGAAGGAGCCAGCGGTTGAACAACGTCCACAAGAAGTTCCAACACCACAAACGATAATTGATCAAGAAGCAACAGTCGATTTATCCCGTTTTGTACCATCTAGGAGTGTCACTCAAAATGGAGCGATTCACTTTGAAAAGGATGAATCAGTCGATAGTTTTATTCGGAAAATCGGAGAGCCTGCTCGAAAAATTGGACAGGAAAAAGGCCTTTATGCGTCTGTCATGATCGCTCAAGCAATCTTGGAATCGGCCTCTGGTCAAAGCCAATTGGCCCAAGCACCGAACTATAATCTGTTTGGTATCAAGGGGACACACAACGGAAAATCTGTTTCAATGGCAACACAAGAAGACTTAGGGAACGGCACTCTTTATGTGACGCAAGCGGGTTTTCGAGTCTATGAGAACTATGAAGATTGCTTCAACGACTACGCCATTTTGTTAAAAGAAGGTCTTACAGGTGATTCAAATTATTATGCAGGTGTATGGAAATCGAATGCAGCTACCTACCAAGAGGCAACAAAGTTTCTGACAGGCCGTTATGCGACAGATACACACTACAATCAAAAGCTAAACGGATTGATTGAAACCTATGATCTGACCACATATGACAAAGAGATTCAAGGTGCACCGATTAGTGCTGCAGGCTATAAAGTTCCATTGAATCAGTACACAATTTCAAGTCCATATGGAAACCGTGGCTCAGAATTCCATCGAGGGTTAGATATGGCTGCAAATCCAGGCGAACCAATCCATGTCAGTAAAAAAGGCAGAGTCACAAAAGCAGAATACCATTACAGTTGGGGCAATGTCGTTGTCATTGACCACGAGGATGGCATGACGACTCTTTATGCCCACCAGCAACAGTATATTGTTCAGCCTGGGGATCAAGTCGAACAAGGGCAAATCATTGGTTATGTGGGAAGTACGGGCAACAGTACAGGGAGCCACCTTCATTTTGAACTTTGTAAGGATAACAGCCTTTCTCAAAGCCTATTGATTGATCCGCAAAGCGTGTTATTTGGCAATTAAATCTGAATCATTTGTTTAACGAGTCTTTATTTAAGGCACTTTTTTGTGGAGGTGAACCTACAAATGGAGTTTATTGGAGAGCCAATCTTAGAAGAGGAATTTATTGAACATTACCTGCACTTGTTTGAATCAGCCATTCGGCGGTTGTGTTCGATTGATGAGTTCTTTCCAAAAGAAAAAGAGTATCTTCAAGCAGAGTATCGTTATGCCTGGTTGTTGTACCGACAATTTGAAGTCGAACAAAAGAGGCCGCCTGACTATCGGTTTTTGAGTGATAGTGTGACCAATGCGGTTATTGCTCGTGAGTGCCTGTTTCAAGAGCGAGAAAAAAATATCATGAATGCGGAACATTTTGCAGAAAGATATGTTGGACTTTTACGGTCACACGGCTTACTTTCGGTCACAATTTTTGGATCGACTGATTTTGCCTTTGTGCTACAAAGTGAACAACACCGAGCAATCAAACGATATGAAGAGGAGGATCGTTTTACTGAGGGCTATGAGATGATGCGCATTCAGAACAATCGATTTCTGCAGAACTATGTGATCCAGCAATTGGCCGACGACTTTCTTGATCTTTACTCCGTGTATATGAAGAAAAATCTAGAGGAGTGAGAAAATGATTCTAATCATTATTCTATTTGGGATTGTGGTTGCTTTAGTGAAAGTGATTTTCTATGTTTTAGGATCAAAATTTGTGTGGCTGCAGGGGAAAGACAAGCTGTCTTGGAAACGAGGATTCAAGAGAAATCGCTATGAGTTGCTTCTAAAATTTGAAGACGGCCGTTTCGCTTGTTACACCTTCTATGCCAACTATACAAACTATCAAGCTGCAGACTTAGTAGCGAAATTATTCAGCGATCATTCTTTTGTCGGAATAGAAGAAAATGGACGTGTCTTTTACTACCATTCTTCCGAGATTACCAAAATTGAAACTCAAAGAGTTCCCTTGAGATGGCGAAATGATGATCCCATATAGTATTGTAAATTTCCAGGTTTTGTATGACCATTCTCAGTTTCAAGAATTCCGACACTTGATTGAGGATGTGTTAGCAACGATGAAACCTAAAATTCAACCATTTGTTGGATTACCAAAAGAAATGAAGATTCATTTTAAAGATGATCCAGAAATGTATCAACGATATGTACGGCAACGAGTTCGATATATCAATGAGCGAGAGCGAAAAAGAAAGCAATTTATGCGGTGGTGTACCAAAGAAGTGATTGAGCAGTGCAAAGAAATCTATCCTGATGAAGATCATGTCCAACTAGTTGCGGAAATAGTATCGGGATTAACTCAATTATTTATGAATCATTATGAGTCTATAACGAATTTTTCTTTGGAAATAAATTTTTAATGAATGGAGAAAACAAGATATGAAAAAAAGAAGGATTACTTTATTAGCCATTACAAGTATGACCTTGTGTGGGCTGCAGCTTGGAGGTCAGATGGCAAATGCCAGTGAGCAAAATTTAGCGACTGCAGACTCAGAAATACCACTGGTGAGTTTACCAGCGTCAGATGGATTGGAGGAAGAATTACCCGGAGAGTTACCAACTGATCCAGAATTACCCACTGATCCAGAGCTGCCAGAAGAACCAACGGACCCAGAGATTCCGACTGAACCCGAAATTCCTGTCGAACCTGAAATCCCAATAGAACCAGAAGTTCCTGAAACACCCAAGGAGCCAGAAAAGCCGACTCAACCCGAAATACCGATTCAACCAGAGCAGCCGAAAGAATCACAGAAACCAAAAGAGCCGGTAGCACCTGAGAATGGGGCTGGAGAGATTATTCATCAACCTACGCCAGAAACACCTATAGTAACCGATACGGGAGAACAAATTGTATCGGTTAAAGATGGTGTAGCGTATAAAGAAACTCCAGCAGGATTAACACCCATTAATAGTGCAGTAACCGCTTTGCCTGGCGGAAATATTTCTATAAAAGCTGCGGATGGTTCCACAAAAGTTTTACCTAATACGGGTGAAACTGTAGGAAATGGATTATCCATTTTAGGGATGGGATTGGTTTCAATGATCGGTTTGATCTGGAAGTTTAAACGATAGAATGAAGTTGGTTATTGGAGAGGTGTTGGCGGAAAAATGAAGAAACAATCTCTTCGAAAAAAGGAAAGGACAACAAGTGAAAAAATCCCTAAGGTAAGAAAAATCCATACTAAAACAATGAGGCGTATTTTCTGGGCAGGGATTTTTTTCTTGAGTATTTCTGGCGTTTTGGCGATTCTTCAAACCCAGGGATTGCGACTAAAAGTGAGTTCGCTCAATAAAGAAGTAGTCACGATTCAGCAGGAAAATAAAAAGGAATCTAGCAACTCAGTGGTTTTAACTCCTGAGATTGAGTCATTCATGAATCGCTTTATCGCTTTGTATATGGCAGTTTCAGACGATAATGAGACTCAGAAATTGCGGCAAGAAACACTCTTGAAAGAGTATTATGCAAAAGGGATCAAGGAAGAGGATTCTTTTTTTTCTGTAAAACGAACACTTAAATCAGCCGCCTTTACTTCGTTGAAAAAAATAGATGGTATTGCGACAGCAAGCTACAAAGTGACCTATATCATTGAAACAAAAAATGAAGAGGAGCAAGTGAAAGAATTGACAGTCAGTCAATTATTGAATATCCCTTTTCAATCGACCAAAGCAGGAAGTCGAGTCATTTCTTATCCTTATTTCACGGCGCTAAAGGAGAACAGGGAGCGAGCAAAAATTCTCGGTTATGATCCCAGCGAGTATGATTCTGTCGATGCAACAACTCGTGAGAGGGTAATGGCCTATATCGAAGAGTTTCTAGAAAAGTATGCGGAAAATTCGTCAGAAGATATGCGCTACATGATGGATGATCCAGAAGGATTAAATGGTTCAGCAACTATGGATCAAGTCAATGGTCAAGTCTTTCAAGAAAAAGATCACTTACTAGTGAAGGCTGCAGTTAAGTTTAAGGATAAGGGCACTAACCTGATTTGGCAGGAAAACATGTCGATTCAAGTAATAAAAAAGACGGATAAGTATTATGTCCAACAATTATCACATACATGGTAAATAGTTAGGAGGAACAACATGGGATTAAAGGGATTATCGGATTTTGTTTTAGAACAAGGGAAATATGTCATCATTATGTTGGTGGTCTATTTAGCTTCCAAGAACTTTGCAAAATCCAAAGTAGTACAAGTTATTTCCGCTTTTGTCGGAGGAGCAGTAGCATATTTCTTCCTAAATGATCCACAAAAAGTATTTGATGGCATAGGAACGATTATCGGAAAGCTGTTTGGAGGCTAGTTATGAAATGGGAACCCTATAATTACTCAGCGGCTTTCAAAGAACCTTATCGAATCCAGGACTTAGGAAATTTAGGTCGATTACCAGCACCAATCGCTGCAGCAAATATTGGAAGTTTCCTATTAATTTTGGGACTGATGTGGGTAGTATTTCGTGAAATGATTCAAGGAATATCTGAGACACTCCCATTTTTTCCAGCCCTATGCTATATCGGAATACCTGCAGGGAGTGTACTTTTAATGAACAAGGTACAACCTGACGGAAAAAAGATATACTACTATATTTTTGATTTGATAGTTTATATCGTGACTATTCAATTAAGAGATATTGTTTTCTATAATGGAAAATCCTATGAACGTTCAGAAATAGATGGAAAAATAAGTTTTAGTAATTAGTGCAAAAGTCGGTCTGGGATATAAAGTTCTATCACAAAAAAGGACTCTTCATTAAAAAAGCCCTGATGCTAAAGAAACTGTGATAAAAGCTTGTGTTGCTTCTTTACTTATATATTTTACTAAAAAGCTAAGGACCACAAGATAAATCATAATCATAAATAACAGAAGAATCGGATTTTGAATTTTAGTCATTTTTTTGAATGGAATCCACAAAAAGAAGAGATGCGTCATTGAAAAAAACAATAGAAAAATAAGCAGTGAAAATAGAACTGATACAAGATAAAAAAAAGAAAAATTAAGAGATTCGTTTATAGTGGCTATAGTAATTGGGGTACTAGAAATCTTGTTGTATATCAAAAAAGATATTAGACCAATGCTATTAATGTCAAATAAGATACCTGGATCAAGGTCTATATTTTTAATTCCTCTATCCGCCTTAAAAGCTATGTCCCAAATGATTGCAATACCAAGTAGAATAAGTGTGGTTGCAAAAAAGTTTATGACATATTGAGTTGATATTCTATCTAGAAATACTTGTATAGAATTCGGTAGTGCAGCAAAGAAAAGCGATAGACTGTTATTGATTATAAAACTAGCCTGTAATGGAAATAAAAGAGTAAATATCAATAGATACATGAGACCTCTAGGTATCTTCTTTGCCATTCTCATTATTACATCAAGAGTCTTTTCAATAATTGTATTCATAGATTCCTCCGTTTCCTTAATTATATCAAATCCAATTTGAGAAAAGGAAGTGGTTAAAGGAACTTTTGAATACTCATTTAAGTCCTGAAATTTATGTTATGATTACAAAAAGATGAGTAAGGAGCGGTATTTATGCCAGCAATGGGATTTGTTCAAGTTGCTTTTCAATCAAGTGTGCAACCATCACAAATAATAAAATTTCTAGAGATACGAGGGTTTAAAAAACCTGAAAATGGTGAAGAAAATCAATTAATTTATAAAGATAAAACTCGATTTGATGGGGAGATTATTTGTTCTTTGGAATTAAAGGATAAGCTGATATTGAGCATTTATCCAGGAGGACATCCGTTTCAAAATATGAGTATTTTCGTTCAACAGCTCTGTTTAGATTTTAGAGAAGTGTTACACGGAGAGATATTAGGGTTTATGAAAGGTATAAACCAAGCATCAATTGAAAGCTTGGTTGGTGAATCTCAATCGGAGATTCTATTTCACAACAGTTTCAGTAAGTTTATTAATCAGTCAGTCTTAATTGATATGTTGTTACGAGATTTTAAAGAGGAAAAAATGCAGAACCATTCATATAGCAGCTCTGTTAATGATAAGTTGCTGAGCATGATAGAAGTTAATCTAGTTACGAACATGGAAATCTTTTTTAGAGAGCTGTGGAAATACTTCTTATTGGATTTAAAAATTACACCAAAATCTGTCAGGGATAAGAAGTTTGAACGTTATCAACTGGAAGGCCTCATTAGTGGAGAAAATGATTTTGAGAGTGTACTTGCTAGTAGTTTTAGTTTTCAAAATCTAAGTAATATTAGCAGCAACCTGTACGATATTTCCAAGAAAAAATTTCAAATAAAGGACATTTTTGGTTGTTTAGCCAAAGAGTATAAAAGAAATTTTCAGAACAATATTTCATCTTTATTCAATAGTAGACATAAAATTGTCCACGAAAATGATGATTTGGGTTACGGCATGGATGAGCTGAGAAATAATTTTTATGATGTTATACGAGTAGTAGGTGAAATATATTTATCAATTTGTAAAGATAAAGATTATCAAACTATTATGATTCATGAATCTGTTATGTCTTTTCCATTTTTAGAAGAATTACTTGATAAACGTAGGTAGCAAAGGAATGCAGTATATTATTTGATATCGTTAAATGAAGGCTGGGTTATTTGTTGCAACATAATACTACAAAAATGACTTACTCAGAATTGATTTAGAAAATGAAATAAAAATAGGAGGGAAAGGATGACAGTTGTAAAAAATCCTATTGTTGCAATAAAGGATAATCTTTTACTGACAAGTGATAACAATATTTGGGCGTATTTCCAAGTATCACCAAAAACCATTACCCAAAATAATCCGAATGCCATTCAAGAGAACAAAGAACAAATGGCAAATCTGATGCAGCTACTTGCACCTTATGAAGATGTAGAACTAATCATGTTTCCTCGAACAATGAATTTATCAAGTAAGTTCACCAAACTATCTGAGGGATTTGATAAGAAGAATCCAGATTTAGGTGAGTACTATTCGAGCGAAACCGTTAATCTATTGGAAAGAGAAGGTACGATTTATCGGCCTTCTTTTTTGTTGGGTGTGAAGATAAAAGATCAGTATATAGCCGAAAGTTTAAAAGAGTTATTTAACAAGTTGACGACAGAATTGGTCGACGAAGTTTTAGGTTTTGCTGGGTATGAGTGGATTGATGGTGAAGAATTATTGGATCGAATGATAGAAGTTTCAAATGAGGTGACACAATTACTTTATTCTTTTTCAATCCGACCCTTAGATGAAAAGGAAATGATCTATGTGAATCGGCTGCAGTATATTCGAGGAATGCGCCATAAAATCGAAGATGAAAACCATTGGCAGGATATCGAGGATATTCAGTCTGCAGTGATTCGTCCAATTAAAAAGGGAAAAGGTATTCTAAAAATAGAGGATGAATTGGGTGAAAGTTATCTATCGATTCTACCTATCGGAAATTTTCCAGACAATATGAGTAATATGAATATTTTTCAGTTTGCTCAAAATTTGAATTTTCCTGTAGAATTTCGAATGAAACTTCATTATCCAGAATTGATGGGTTCTCAAGGACTTCAAATGCGAGCTGGATGGTTGAACAATCGGTTTAAGGATGAACAAAGTGATCAAGAAAAACACGGGGATGAACCAACGGATCGTGTGCTGACGATTCGCTATTTATTGAAGCATATGCGAGAGCGAATGAATAATGGTGAACCCATCATTGATTGGTTGGGATGTTTTGTTGTGTATGGGAATACTAGGCAAGAGGTGCGGCAACGCAGCTTAACCATTATAAAACTGTTGAGTCAAAGTGTGAAAGTTTGCCGAGGAAAGAATGATCAAATCAAACTGTTTTACAAATTATTAATGGGTCAATCACTTGGAAATCAAACACATTGGAAGCAACGAACGAACGTGGCTGCTATTGCCGAGCTTCTTTTTGGAACCATTACCGAATTAGGGATGGATTCGGGTTGGTACATTGGTCGACAAGATGTGGTGGGGTTGAAAGGCTCAAAAGGTGAGAAGACAGAACTAGAAGAATTAATTTATGCCTCTAACAAGTATGTTTTTTTGAATCCTTTGGCGATTGCAGAGGGGATCAAGGGAGCTTTATATGATGCACCACATATGGCGGTTACTGGAAAAACAGGGAAAGGAAAGACATTCCTTGTTGGATTAATCTTTCTCTATAGTTCTTTTTTAGAAGCTCAAAGTCTTTTCATTGATCCCAAAGGCGAAAAAAAGAAATGGTTCATGAAATTGGTCAATGATCCCTATTACCAACAGAATTATCCATTATTTATCCAACATCTTAATCGAATCAATTATGTCACACTGAATGTAAATAAGAAAAGAAACTATGGCGTATTGGACCCGTTTGTTTACTTGGATCGAATCGAGGCAAAACAAGTAGCTCAAGATATGATCGATGAACTGAGTCCATTAGGATCAAACCATAAGTTAAAAGGGGCAGTACTCGAAGGTATCCAAAAAGTTTTGACCAGCCGTGATGCAGGCGAAAAGGTTGGCTTGCTGCACGTAGTTGATTGGCTAGAAAAGCATTCAGATGAAAAAATTCATGAATATGGCCGATTCCTGCAATTGAGTATTACCGATTCTATCCTACGATTAGGGTTTTCTTATGGAGAAAATAATGGGCTAGATTTTAAAGAGAAAACAACCGTGTTGGAAATCCAAGGATTGACACTGCCAAAAGACGATATTTCACTAGAACTCTATTCGGATGCTGATAGAAAAGCCTTGTGTCTGATGATCAGTTTAGGTCGTTTCTGTGAAATGTTTGGAAAAAAGGATATTGAGAAAAAGACCGCTGTTTATTTCACTGAGGCCTGGGTATTCAATAAATCAAATTCAGGTCGAGCGATCATTTCCTCGATTGCTCGTGTTGGCCGATCCCAAATGAATCAATTAGTGCTTGATACGCAGTTTATTGATGATTTGGGTACAGAAGATGAAAAGGGAAATTATGGCGTTGTCTTTGCTTTTGATGAAGACAGTGAACGAGACAAAATTCTGAGTCATCTAGGATTGGAGCGTAATGAAGAGAATCGAAAAGAAATGAAACGAATGATCAAGGGTCAATGCTGGATGCGTGATATCTATGGTCGAGTAGGTAAATTGAATGTTCATAGTCTATTTGAAGAATTCACGGAAGCATTGAAAACGACTGAGAAGACCAGTAATAGTGAAGCGGAAGAACAAGTGGTTTAAATAAAAACTGTTATGGGCAAATGAAATAATTTGTTGCTATACTTTTAGTCAACTATTTGAGAGAGGTTGATTTGAAATGAAAAGAGTTGGTTTGGGTGTTGTCTTACTTGGACTTTTTCTTGTTCTGGTCGGATGTGGGAATTCGTTGAGCAAAATGAATGATGGTACAAAAAAAGCTGTAAATACAGTCATGGATTTTAAGAATAAGTACAATAAAAAAGATAACGAAGAAAGAAAAGACTATGAGTTTGATTCAGGATACTTTCCCATTGATTTATCTGAAAAAGAGTTTAAGCAAGCAATTGAACAAGATAGTGTTGACAAGATTTTTGAAGCAAAAGAATAATTAGGAAGAGAGTCTGGAAGTAGGCTCTTTTTTGATGCCTAAAAAAAAGAGAAGAGGGATGATTTGAAAAAAATCAAAACCAGCAAACGAATGATATGGTTTGTCGTGCTTTTTACTTTTTTAGCGTTGTTTCTATCTGTATCGGTATATGCAAAGTCTGATAAAAGTAATCTTTACATTGTTGGAAACTATCACTTGGACACCTTCTCTTCTTACATTGGGGATACAGAATATTCGCTTGGAAAAATGTTGTTTGGGAAGAATGGGACAGATTTTATTCAGATGATCACCAATATGATGTTTAGCTCGAATAAAATCGTTTGGCAGGTTTTTGATTTTATCATCGAAAAACTCTACAAAGGAGCCGCAATGGATGGACTTATCCATACCTTCTTTCAGTTCTCCAAGAATATCTACGATAAGTTATTCAATGTTGTTGGGTTGGGACTAACAGGATTATATGTTGTTTATATTTTCTATTTGAAGGTATGCAAAAGTAGCAATCAAGCAAAAAAGGCATTGGTCCGTTTTCTATGTGTAGTAGGATTCTCCATCCTGTGGTTTGGCAATGGTACAGTGGCTAGTCAAGGGGAAAAGTTGGCCAAAGATTTAAACACCTATTCTACTGCAGTCGAAGGTTTGATTTTTGAAGCGACAAATGGCATTGAAGATTTGAGTATCTCAACTACGAGCGAGGATGCTATTAAACAAGTTCGGGAAATGTATTATCAAAAAGCGGTAGTAGAGCCGTATCTATTATTAAACTATGGCACAACAGATATTGATGAATTAATGAAAGTAGGAATACAGCCTGCAGAATTTTTGTCCAAAACAATAAAAAGTGAAGATATGAAAAATATTTCTAATGATGTTACAGAAGCAGCCAAAGATGAGGATGACAAAAAAGAAACTTATCGTGCATTTATTCAACCTACGAAAAGCATTTATAAAATGATCGTTGGGATCATGAGTCCGAGTTTAAATGTCTCATTAGGAATTCCGATTTTAATGATCGGGATGGTACGGTTCTTATTCCAGCTAGGCGCATTATTGATGTTGCTGGCATTGGCCTTCATGCTGTTTGTCTCATTTTTCCCTGGGATGGACTATCTGATTTTTCGAGGGATAAAAACATTTGTTGGCTTTCTCTTTCAAAAATCGATTTATAGTGTGCTGATATTGGTGGCCTTTCTAGTCTTCAATATTATTGATGATTTGATTCCTATGAATACCGTTGCTGGTTTTATTGGCAATATGGTTGTTCGAGGGCTTGTCTCGCTCATTGTATTTCTAAAGCGGAAGGCCATTCTGGAGAAGCTAGGTTTAGGACAGGCGGATCGAACATTATCAAAAGCAAAAACAAAAGCACAAAATACCAAAAGAGAAGTCACTCAAACTGTTCGTAGAGGCAAAGCATTGACAGAACAACTCATTTTGAAAGGAACTGATATTGCTGGGAAGATCCATCCAGGTATTTTTGCAGCAAGTCAGTTGTATCAACGGACAAAGCAACAGAAAGCTACGCCTGCTAGAAATCCTAAAGAGAGACCATTAGAGATTGCGAATGGTCGAAGGAAACAATTACCTTTTGATGAGAAGTCTCTTGTGAGCAATGCTCAGCCACAAACAAGACATCCGACTGTTGCAGCATTACGTCCAAGGAAAACTGCTGAGTCGATAAATGAAAAAATAGCAGCAATCAATGGAAGTATTCCCTTAACAACTTCTCCTTTACCTATTGATCGACTTCTTAAAGGAAGAAATACAAAAGGAAAGAATGAGCGGAAATTTTCAATCGCTCAACCATCTAGGAAACATACCGGACAGAGCATTCCTTTTGCAAAAAATGTTCCTAGATTGATTGCAAATGATTCATTGACTCAACAAGTAACTCAATTGAAACAGTCACGAGCATTGATCACAAATCAAAACAGGATGAAGTCATTGAAACAAGTAAATGCATTATCACAACAGGATCGAAACATAAAAATGATTGATAGCCTAAATGAATCCGTTGGGACGAATCAAGGATCAATCGATTCTACTAGCAGCAAGACACCAAGAAAAACAATTGATGCACAATTGGGTAGAAACTTCACTTTACCAGAAGGAAGAAGCCCACAATAAAGATAACAATATCTGTAGTCCTAGAGAAAATACTCTCTAGGGCTTTTTTCATTTAGTAGGAGGGACGCTGGGATGGAAGAGACGAAGAGAAACAGAGGATGTGGATGTGGTTGTTTAGGGTGCTTGATCCCTCTATTGATTGTTGGATTTTTTTTCATGCTAAGCATGTATATCATGGGCGTGGATGAAGAGAATCATTGTCAGGATAGATCTAGCATGGTATCCGTTGATATTGACAATGCTGGCTCAGAAGAAAATGCCAAAGCGATCTATGATTTTTTTATAAGTGAACTGAATGCTACACCTCAAGGAGCTGCAGGACCAATGGGATGTATGGATTTTGAGTCAGGTGGATTTAATCCTGGGATTGAAAATTCTTCCAGTGGTGCCTTTGGGTTAGCCCAATGGTTAGGTTCTCGTAAGGAAGCACTACGAGCATTTGCGGCTGAAAAAGGAAAAGAAATGTCCAACTTGGGCGTTCAATTGGAGTTTCTAAAAAAGGAATTGGAAAATCCTTATTATGCCAAAGCGAAGACAGCACTGCAATTGAATGATGTTCATGAGGCTCAACATCAATGGTTATTATGGTTTGAAGGACTTAGCCAAGATTCTTCTCAATGGCATTCCGAGGAACGGAATGCTAGAGCAGATAAATGGTTTGCAAAATTCGGTAGTAACAATCCAATTTCTAGTGTTGCCATGGAAAATGCAGCAAAAGGACAGTTAGAGAGTTTGGCTGCAGAATGTGCGTCTGCTACTACAGGCGATGGTGGCGACATTCTTGAAGTGGCGAAGAGCTTAATAGGATATTTTAGTTATTCTCAGGAGAACAGAACTTCATTTGGTAATCCCCTGAACCCAAAAAAGAGTGGACAGGCAGATTGTTCAAGTTTTGTTTGGCTTGTACTCACAAAAGCTGGTTATAAGACATCACAAGTAGCATGGGCAACACCCTCCATGACTTCTGATGCACGAGGAGCAAAGCAATATCTTCAAGAGATACCAGAAAGTGAGGCAAAGGCAGGAGATATGATCGTGGTAAATTTGGGTGCTGGATTTGGAAATGATGGGCACACGGCAATTTTGACAGAAAATTGGCATGGGAACACCACTAAAATTATTGAAATGGGTGGTTATGGTGCTGATTCTGTTCACGAAGGGCAAGTAGATACTTCTTTTGGTTATCTACTTGCAGGTGATATTTGTTTTGCAAGAGCTGTTGGTGCGCCAGCAGGAGGAAGCGGCAAAGGGCAAAAAGGCATCTTTAAATCGTTGGACCAACTTAATAAGTCTGCAGGTAAATTAGCCTACGGCATTTACTATTTCAATGATAAAAAATACTTATCGAACAACAATAATGATCCAATGATCTCAGCCTCAGTCATAAAAGTGTTTATCATAGAATACCTCTATGATAAAGGAAGAATAGGTGAAACTGCAGAAGGTCAATCTGTTCAAAGTTTGATTGAACGAATGATCACTGTAAGTGACAATGACGCGACCAATATACTAATTGACCATGTTGGAATGGAAGCATTGAATCAATTCTTTTTGGAAAAAGGATATTCAAATACGAAGTTACAGCGGAAAATGTTGGCTCAAGGAAATGAAAATTATACCTCACTTCAAGATTGTATGAATTTTCTCAGAAAGCTTTATGAGAATCAAGGCAATCCAAAGCATTCGGCTATGTTGGAAACCATGAAAAGACAACAGATAAGGTCAAAAATACCTAGTCAACTAGATGTTCCCGTAGCAAACAAAACAGGTGAATTGCCAACTGTTGAAAATGACGTTGGAATTGTTTTTAGTAATAGACCATATGCAATTGTTGTTTTAACGAATAATGTCTCTAATTCTCAAGAGATACGAACTGGAATTGGGAATCTAGCGTTAGAAGCGAAGAAATAAACTGATGGAATGGGGAGAGATGATGAGGAAACGTGTGTTGATTGAGTTAGTATTAACACTGATTATCCTAGGTGTAAGTTTTTGGAATATTAGACAGCAACAAGAGTCAGTTTTTTTTGAGGAAACAATAGCAAATTTGAAAGAAAAACAAAAAGTCTCTAAAAGAAGCACCGATAGATTGATTTCTGAGAATGAACGCTTATCTTATGAAGTTTCAGAGTCTTCGAAAATATTAAAAAAGACAAGGCAAATATATAATAACTCTGGAACAAATTTGGACTTGAATTCGGAATTTGTAAATGTAGTGACGAAGTTATTTGCAGCAAATTTGAACTTTACACCTGAAAACTATGTAGATAGAAAAAATGAAGTTTCCGGCTTTTTGTCTGAGGAATTGAGTAAAGAATATTTTGGAGAAAATAGAAAGACGTATCAAGATGCAAATGATACAACCTCAAAATTGGTCTCACTAGATATATACACTAAAGGGCTTCAACAAGATGACCTAGAGGGTTTAGTTGTTATCTATTACAAAAGTAAGCATAGCGACCAAGATTGGATAAGAGGGATGAATATCTTTAAGATTACTTACAATAGCAAATCAGAGAAAGTTACTAATATTATCAATTTAGGAAGTGAATATTCAAACGATAAATAAAGTGAGGAATAAAGAATAATTATCTTTTATAGGGGCTATGGGAGAGTGTAATATTAACTGTGTAAGTAACCGCTAATCCTAGGTAGGTGGTGGCTTCACAGTTTTTATTTTTCTAAAATGAAACTAAGAGGTGATTTTATTATGGCTAGAAAGAAAAGAAATCCTGATGCTGAAAAGCTAGCTGAAACCATTTTAAACGCTTATCAACCTGAATCTGTAGAAGACATGCAAGATGCCTTAAAAGATGTATTTGGACCCTTATTTGAGAAAATGCTGCAGGGAGAATTAAACAACCATTTAGGATATGACCCTCATTCGAAAGAACCCAAAGAACATGAAAACCGCCGAAATGGTTATGGGAATAAAACACTTAAAACAAGTTTTGGCGAAGTAGATATTCATGTCCCTAGAGATCGTGATGCCTCTTTTGATCCTGAACTGATTCCTAAGAGAAAGCGAGATGTCTCCGACATCGAAGGCAAAGTTCTTTCGATGTATGCTCGTGGAATGAGCCAGCGAGATATTTCCGCAACGATTGAAGATATCTATGGCTTTGATATCTCTCATGAAATGATTTCAGATATCACAGACGCCGTACTTCCTGAATTAGAAGAATGGCAAGCTCGTCCACTAGCTAAATGCTATGCCTTCTTATTCGTTGACTGTATGTATGTCACCTTACGTGAAAACTATGAAGCCAAGGAATATGCGGTGTATACGATTCTTGGTTATGACCTTAAAGGAAACAAAGAGATCTTAGGTTTATGGCTCCATCAAACAGAATCTAAAAATCGCTGGATGCAAGTATTTGATGAATTGAAATCTCGTGGCGTAGAAGATGTCTTTTTCATTTCGATGGATGGTGTTTCTGGTCTCGAAGAAGGGGCGAAAGCGATCTTCCCGTCCGTCATTGTTCAACGTTGTATTGTTCACCTTGTTCGAAATGCGCTGCGATACATTCCGAGTAAGGATTACAAGGAAGTCTGTAAGGATATGAAAAAATTTTATGGGGCGTCTTCTCTTAATGCCGCACACGCCGCTTTTGATAGTTTCAAAAATCGGTGGTCCCAATATTCTGGTGCAGTAGATGTATGGAAACGAAACTTTGCCCATGTTGAACAATTGTTTGATTATGGCAGTGCCATTCGAAAAATCATGTACACGACAAACGCCGTGGAGAGTGTCCATTCCAGCTTTAGAAAAGTCACCAAAAAAGGAGCGTTCTCCAATGAGAATGCGCTCCTTAAGTTGCTTTATTTACGTACGAAAGAGTTACACACGAAGTGGGCTGGCGGTCGTATCCAAAACTGGGCTATGGTACTCAATCAGTTAATGGTCAACGAAACCTTCTCTTCTCGAATTGAAAAGTATGCCATTTACCTTCCGTAAGGGCAGGTTTATTTAACTATACGTTCAATCAGTTTTCTACTACTTGCTTAAAAATACTGTGAGAGGCTATTTATTAGAAAACTTAATTAATTAACTTCTACAGTTTAGTTGACAAACCCAGGAAGGCACCTTCTCCGTGTTTTTCATACTCTTGAATCCATCGGTATATGGAATTAGAATGGACTCCCAATTTTTTTGTAACAGTTTGGACTGGTATGCTTTCATTTAAAGAAAGTAAAGCAGCTTGTCGTTTGAATTCTTGTGTGAATGATCTGTGTTTCATAGTAAATCCCCCTCAAATTCCCTTAACTTGATGTCGACTATAGTATTATAACCCGTCCAAATAAGTAATCTAATCGGCTGTTAACTAAAGTGTTGTAGGTCCCATGAATTTCACTTATATTTTTCTAAAACTCTTACTGAGGGGATTAAGGAGAAACGATATTTTCGCTTCTCCTTTTTTTGAACAAAACTGACTTTTCAATTAGAAGACTAGCACATAATGTTTTTACGATATTTAGTTGGCGTCATACCAACGAATGAACGAAAGACTTTACAGAAATAACTAGTTCTAGTGTATCCTATTTTTTTTGAAATGATATTAATGCATAAGTCAGATTGAGTTAAAAGGATTTTTGCTTTTTCAATTCTTTTCTTGTTCAAATAAGTATTAAAATTTATACCACTCTCTTTTTTAAACATACGGCTAAAATGAAACTGACTAAGATAAACATGATCCGCGACATCTTTAATCGTCAAATCAGAAGCGAAGTTCTTATCTATATAGGTAAGAGCTTCAGAAATATCCGTTTTTTTTGAAATGCTAGTATTCCGTATTTCTTCTTTATTTGTAAGTAAATCTAAATTAATTTGATTAAGAAAAATCGTATTCTTAAAATCATAGCCGATAGTTGTTTCAACTAAGGATGTGTCAGATTCAAATTGATTTTTAGAAAAATTATTATCTGTAGATTTTGACTGAGATAATTCTGGAGAGGGTTTCCAACAATTAGTGATTGGATATGAGTGAGGTAATATATCTTCAGTAACATTCTTTAACTCTATCTGTTCGATTGATACGAATCCAATCAATTGATTGTTTTGAAAAGCAGGTATTGAAATACCCTCAAGTCCATCATGATTGCGACTAATGCTGAAATTTCTATTTTGGTAAAGGTCCGTTTGCTCAATTGAAGTGTATTGTTGACAAAGAGTATTAAGTTCTGGCTTCAAACATATTTTCGGACAAAAGATTGGGAAGTTGAGCCGATCAGAAAATCCCTTTCCTTTTATATTTACAATGTATGTAAATGAAGAATCTTGAATGATTTTGAAAAGATCCATAGAATTTTGGGTATTCAAAATGACAACCTCCTTTTAGATTCATATAATTATTTTTTTAAGTAAAATTCCATCTTACCCTAGAGATTTATTCTTTCTTATGAAATTCAAAAATGAGAAGAACAAACCAATTGACTATGCAGTAAAGAATCCCAATATGACATATTCACAAAAGGAGAAGTATCTCGAAGTGAAGTAGTAACGGAATTTACTTGATAAATAGAATGGCCAAACTTTATTCGTGATCGAAATCAATTTACTTCACTTAAAAAATCTTTGTATTTGATTATCTTTAAACAGATTTTTAGCTTGATAGTTGCCATTTCTGAAGTGTTTTAGCTAATAATTTTCCTAGAATAGGAGCTAGTAGAATGTAAAATATGACGTTGCCTATTGCATGCATAGCATCCGTGGGAATACCAGCCAGATAATAGGGTAAGAAGGCAGCAATACCAAAGAATGGAGCTTGAATAGCAGAAATAAACAGACCAAATAATAGACCAGTGATTCCTGCATAGATGGCTTGTAAAATAATACTATTTTTGAATTGTGGTAGCTGTTTCAACACGCCTGTCAAAAAGATGATCAAAAAATAGGTAATGATTTGCGCAATTGTCCAAATTCCCATGCCCATATAAAAATTTGTTATCAAGATCGAGAGAATGCTGACTATCAACCCTTGATAGACTCCCCAATAGATTGTAATGATCAATATTATTGCTGTAACGGGTTGGACATTTACAATAAATTGAAAAAAGGAACGACTTACAACACAGAGTGCAATCATCATAGACAATAAACTCAATTCTTTGACACTTAGTGAAAAGATAGAATAGATCTTATTAGAATTGTTCAAGCTTAAACACCACGCGATCGCCATCCTTTAACACAACATCTTTTGCTCCAGAATTTACTTGTTCATCATTTATCGTAAATACCCAATATTTATTTTTTTTATCATCTTGTGCATGCCCATCAATTGAACTTATCATACCGTCATTATCCTCAATCGCATAATTCTTCTTGAGTACATCAAACAACTTCTCACCATCCTCAAAAACTATTTCTCTTTTCGATAGCTCACTTTCTTCATCTAATAAGGTAATTGTTGTTTTCTTTTCGACTTCCTTACTATTGGATACCTCTTCCTTGATCGTTGATTTATCAGTTGAATCTACTTTATTTGTCTTGCAGCCGCTAAATGTCAGCAGACTTATTAATAGTGTAAAAACTAAAACTTTTCTCTTCACATCAATTCTCCTTCTTTGTTGCTGACTAAAAAGGACACCCTGAAATAGAAGGGTGTCCAAAAAATAGCTTGAAACAAACGACCCTGATATTGCTTGTTCTTCTCAATCAAGATTAGTTTCTGACTTTGCATTAAGCATTCACAGTAGAAAGGGGCTGTAAAGGTATTTCACCTTTTTCCTAATCACTGATTGAAATTTATTTAATTTTTGAAAACATTGTCACTGTTACGATAGAATACTTCAGTTTCACTTTTTTGGTTATTTGTGTAACGTGCGATCATGAAAAGGTAATCAGATAAACGATTAATAAAAACGTATGCATGAGTATTGATCTCTTCTTGCTCCATCAGTGTAACAATACGACGCTCCACTTTACGACAAACTGCTCGCGCGTAGTGTAACCAAGAAGCTAAGGAATCTCCGCCAGGTAATATGAATCTCTTAATGGCAGGGGTCTCTTTTGTGTACCAATCGATTTTGTTTTCTAGCCATTTTGTGGCATCTGCTGTGATTCGTAATGGGAAACATTCCTCTAAATTGGCTAAGTCCGTTCCTACATCGAACAACAAGTGCCGTATTTCGATAAGTTCAATCGCTAATTTATTGGATATTTCTTGATCTTTTTCTAGTTGACTGATAATTAAGCCGACTAGTGAGTTTAATTCGTCCACCTCTCCGTATGCTTCAATACGGGGGGAATTTTTCATAAGACGAGGTCTACCAATAGCGCTAGTTTTTCCTTTATCACCACTTCGAGTATAAACTTTCATTGCACCAAAACCTTTCTAAGAAAATTTAGGAAGCGTATACATTTAAAATAACAGATCATTCACGAATAAGTATTCTAAAAACGAATGTTTACTATGCTAATTTGTATTATTTATCGAAGGAAAGATTAAAAATTTAAAATAGTCGATTTTTGAATAGTAACTATGCTTATTTGTGAAAAATTTGTCCAAAAGAAAACGTATGATTTGTTTTGTAAGCGATTTACAAAAAGAAAGGACGAATGCTATGAAAAATCCGAGAATAGTAGTTGATCGGACAAAGTTGAGAGAGAACATTTCATTTATTGCTTCAAAATTGAAGAATCACGAACTTTCGATCATGGCTGTAACAAAGGTATTCAATGCACATCCACAAGTGATCGCTTTGTACGATGAATTTCCTGAAATTTCATATTATGGTGATTCACGCATTGAGAATTTGATGAGTTATCAGGACTCGAAAAAGCAAAAAGTATTGATTCGATTGCCAATGATTAGTGAGATTCCTGAAGTGGTTCAATATGCGGATATCAGTTTTAATTCTGAACTGGAGACGATAAAACAACTTGATCAAGAAGCAGAAAAGCAAAAGAAGAAACATAAGATTGTCTTGATGGTTGACTTGGGTGATTTGCGTGAAGGATTTTTTGAGCGAGAGGAACTGTATGAGTGTATTCAAGCAGTTCTGAAGCTAGAAAATATTCAAATTTATGGTTTGGGAGTCAATTTAACCTGTTATGGTGCAATTATTCCCAGCTCGAAAAATTTAGGTAATTTGATTGATATTCAAAATGAAATCAAGCAACACTATGACCTGACTCTGGAGATGATATCTGGCGGCAATTCCAGTTCTTTGTACTTGCTGGACTCGCCAAAAGATATTCTTCCAAAGGGAATAAATAACTTGAGAATCGGCGAAAGCTTTGTACTTGGAAGAGAGACAGCATATGGAGGCGAATATGAGCAAATGCATCAAGATGCTTTTACCTTGGTAGCTGAAATCGTTGAAATCAAGGTAAAACCTTCTTATCCAATCGGAGAAATTGGAGTGGACGCTTTCGGTAAAAAGCCGCATTACGTTGATAAGGGAAACATGAAGCGATGTATCGTAGCAATCGGTCAACAAGATGTTGCACTCGATGATATCGCTCCGAAAGATAAGTCAATTGAACTATTGGGAGCAAGCTCAGATCATTTGCTATTGGATCTGACTCATACTAAACAGGAATATAAAGTTGGCGATGAAATTGAATTTTTGATGTCCTATGGTTCAGTTTTAAGTACGTTTACCAGTAAATACGTAAAAAAAGAATTTATTCGATAATAGGAGGGAAAACGATGTCAACCAAGGAACAGCAAGAGACCCCATCAACGGATTCAGGAACTTTAAAACGGGGAATGAAAATCCACCACGTTGCAATGCTTAGTGTCGGAGGAACAATCGGAACAGGACTATTTTTAGGAACAGGTTATGTTGTACAGCAATCTGGCCCAGGAGGAACATTTATTGCATATGGGTTCGGGGCATTAATTATGGTTCTAATGATGCTTAGTATGGGAGAAATGCTTGTGCAAATTCCAGTCGCAGGAAATGTTCAGGCATATGCATCGCAGTTTTTAGGATATGGAGCAGGTTTTACGGTTGGATGGGTGAAATGGCTGCAATTAGCGGTAACGGTGCCAACACAGATAGTGGCTTCTTCCATTATTATGAGAAACATTATTCCACAGGTACCATCACTTGTCTGGATCATTGGGTTTGGTTTATTACTATTTTTCTTAAATTCTCGTTCAAATGAAGAATATGGCTCCTCATCCTTTTTCTTCAGTAGTATCAAAGTAATCTTAATAGTTGTGTTTGTATTAGTCGGTATTGGAATGATTTTAGGAGTTGGTGGCAATGGTGTTGGTTTAGCCAATTACACTAATGACGGTGGGTTATTTCCAACGGGCTTTAAGCCGATAATGATGTCGATGATGACAGCAGTTTTTGCATACAGCGGAGCTGATATGTTTGCAACTGCCGCTGGAGAAAGTGAAAACCCTGAGAAAAACCTTCCGCGGGCAATTAAGATCAGTTCTCTAAGTATCATTATCAGCTATGCATTGACCTTGTTTGTCTTAATTGCTGTTTTGCCATGGCGAGAAGCAGATTTAATGGGTAGTCCATTTGCTTATGTATTCGGAAAATTAGGTATTTCATCAGCAGAAATGATCATAAACTTAGTTGTCGTGACATCTGCTCTATCTTCAGCTAATGCCCACGTGTTTGCAGCTGTACGAACACTATGGTCAATGGGACATTATGAGCAGGCACCAGGCTTTGTAAAGACAGTCAATAAACGAAAAGTACCGATGAATGCGCTGATTGTAACGATGATATTTACTGTATTTGCAGTAGCATCAAGCTTTATCTCACCAGATGTTGTATATCTATTTCTAACTTCGTTTATCGGGGCTGCAGAATTAGTTGTTTACTCAATAACCGGGTTATGTGCTCTGAAGCATCGAAAGCATTTTTTAGCAGCGGGCAATACTATTTCCGATTTAAAATTCCGAATCCCGCTGTTTCCATTCGTGCCCATACTATTGGTCATTTTATGTATCTTAGTCGCTACAGGAATGATTTTAGAACCAACACAACGTGGAGCATTAACTATGGGAGCACCAGTATTTATTGCATTATTTGTGGGAAGTACTTTATGGGCAAATATGAAGAAAAAAGAGAAAGCACCGGATGACTCAGCTGAATAAATTGGTAAACGATTAGTATAAAGAAAATAATAGGAGGAATTAAATTGAAAAACGTAAAAGTTATTATTTGGGGAATGGGAGCTATGGGCAGTGGCATGGCAAAAATGCTGATGAAAAAAACAGGAGTCGATGTTGTAGGAGCTATTGATATCGGACAGAAAATTGGAAAACCAATCTTTGAAGTACTGGGAGAAGAATTCCCAAACAATGAAAATATAAAAATCAATACAGCAGATGAAGTTATAAAGGAAAAAGCAGCAGATATTGTTTTGATTTGTACGGATTCTTTCACAGTTAAAGCCTTTGACAAGATCAAGAAAGTGGTTGAAAACAAAATCAATGTGATTACTAGTGCTGAAGAAATGGCTTTTCCTATGGCTCAAAATCCAGTGTTAGCAGAACAATTAGATAAATTGGCAAAAGACAATGGTGTATCAATTCTCGGAACTGGCATCAATCCTGGTCTAATTATGGATGTTTTAGTATTGGTGATGACCGGTGCCTGTGAGGATATCAACCATATTACTTCTCGCCGAGTAAATTCACTTTCTCCATTTGGAAAAGCAGTAATGGAAGAACAAGGCATAGGTATTTCCGTAGAAGAATTTGAACAAGGGAAAAAAGACGGTACTTTAGCAGGACATGTAGGTTTCCCAGAATCTATTTTAATGATCGCTAAAGCCTTGGGTGTCGAGTTAGATAATATTAAGCAGTCAATGGATGCGATCGTTACTGATGTTGAGCGTACAGCTCCGTATGGCGAAGCTAAAGCAGGGTCTGTTGCAGGTGTTTCAATGAAGGCGAGCGGTATCAAAGATGGGAAAGAATTGATTGAGATGGATCATCCGCAACAAATCGAGCCAGAGCAAGTAGGAGTAAAGACTGGTGATTATGTGATTATTGACGGAAATCCACAAATAAATTTAGTGAATTCACCAGAAATCGAAGGCGGAGTGGGAACAATCGCGATGTGCGTCAATATGATACCGCAGACGATCAACGCTCGTCCAGGACTAGTCAGCATGATCGATTTACCAATTCCTCACGCTATTTTAGGTGATTTCAGAGATCAAATCCATGAAGAGGCAAAAATCATTTAGAGATAAGGAAGGATTCTTAGATATGGTGAAAAAAGGAAGCTGGGTGCAGATACATTCGGTCGTATTGACAACGAATGAACGCGCTCCTCAAGTACCAGAAAGTACAAAAAATGTTCCTCTAGAAATGTTGGTTAAAGGTTTTTTAACAGCAGAGGCACAACTAGGTGAAGAGGTCGAGATTAAAACAATCACAGGCCGAGTGGAAAAAGGAAAATTGGTTCAGGTAGAACCAGCGTTTACACATAGTTTTGGAAAATTTATACCGGAAATCTTAGAAATAGACCAAATGTTGCAGAAGGAACTTTATGGAGGTGAAGCCTAGTGAGAGATGATAGTTATCAAGCAGTTATGGCACGACGTGGAGAATTGATGGAAGCCTCCCTAAAAATCAACTACGAAGATTTTGAGCTGCCGGGTATTGCTTTTGACTATGAAAAAATGATGTCAGAAGCAGCCTATTCAATGGAAGAGATGATCGAGATTCAACGATCATTAGGAGTAGGGAATACTCCGGTCGTTGAATTAAAAAACTTGACCAAATTAGCACGAAAGTATGCCCCGCAAGGACGAGGTGCTCGCATATTTGTGAAGGATGAAGCAGCTAATGCATCAGGGAGTTTTAAAGATCGACGCGCAGCAATCTCTGTTTACCATGCCAAAAAATTAGGCTACAAAGGGGTGGTTACAGCGACTAGCGGAAATTATGGTGCAGCCGTCGCTTGTCACGCAGCAAAATTCGGTTTGAAATGTATCGTTGTTCAAGAATGCTTTGATTCTAAAGGGATTGGACAACCAGAAATCGTCGAAAAAGCGCGGAAGTGTGAAGCTTTAGGAGCAGAGGTGGTTCAGTTAACAGTAGGACCGGAGCTGTTTTATCAATTTCTAAAATTAATCGAAAAGACACAGTATTTCAATGCCTCATTATATACACCGTTTGGTATTGCTGGTGTGGAAACCTTAGGCTATGAGATTGTTCAGCAATTTAAGCAGATCGGACAGCAGCCGGATGTTGTTGTCGCAACCAATGCTGGCGGTGGGAATTTGACAGGAACTGCTCGCGGCATGCGTAAAGCTGGAAATACTACAACAAAAATCGTTGGTGCCAGTGTAGATCTGCAAGGGCTGCACATGGCATCAGACTTAGATTTCAATCGCAAATCGTTTACTACTGGCCACACCGGATTTGGCGTACCGTTTACTACTTCTCCGGATCGTTCAGATGTTCCACGATCAGCGGCACGACCATTACGTTACATGGATCGCTACGTAAAAATTCGTCAAGGAGAAGTGTTCTTTATAACGGAAGCCTTAGCAAACATAGAGGGACTGGAAAAGGGTCCAGCTGGAAACACCTCTTTAGCAGCCGCTTTTGTTCTAGCACAGGAAATGCCGGAGGATCAGATCATTTTGGTACAAGAGACTGAATATACCGGAGCTGGGAAAAGTGTTCAGCCGCAACTGTCCTTTGCAAGAGACAATGGAATCGATATCTATTTTGGGGAACCAGAAGAGGAAATTCCTGGTAAATCAATCGTTTTACCTTCTTCACCAGCAAAAATCTCGGTTAATGATATCGACCTTTCTTATTTAAGACAGTCGCTTGTAAAAAATGCTTTGAAAACAACTAATAAGCCGTTATCAGAGATAGAACTGAATTATTTAGCTGAAGAGATCAACGGTTCGGTCGAACAAGTAAAAGAAATTATTGAAAATTTGAAATAAGAGGTGACGGAATTGGAAAATAAAGTAAAGAACGTGAAGTTTGAAGAGGCTAGAAAACATCTGGCTTCTTTAAGTGATGATGAACTGAAAAATCGTTTTTGGCAATTAGCTGAAGAAGTGGTTGAACCGATGCTGGAGATGGGGAAAAAATATACATCTCCATCCATTGAACGATCTGTTTTGCTGCGTATGGGTTTTTCCTCAATTGAAGCGACTGAAATCGTAAAGCGTGTGCTATCACATGAGCTAATGGGCAAAGGGGCTGGACACATTGTTTATCGTATTGCTAAAGAAAATGCGATGAGCATCCGAGATGCTGGATTAAAATTAGCAGACGGAGAGCTTTGGGATCAAGTAGATAGTATCTTCAAGGAGGCAAACTAATATGTCAAAAGAAATCAAACTAGATGAAAATAAAAAGTTAGATATTCACGAGATCTTAGATGATTTAGCAAATTATCATCCGAGACGCCGCGGGTGGACTTGGCGGACACCTGTGCCGAGATATAAGATGCATAGTTTTGAATATAAAGATATGGCAGAATCTTTAAAAAAATATGTTCCATTACCCTCAGCGAAATATTTTGACAATATTGATCCTCAAGGAACCTCTTCAATCACGACAGAAATTGCTTCTGGCCGCTTTGAAGATGATATTCGTAGGATGCGAATGGCTGCATGGCATGGAGCAGATCATTTAATGGTCATTCGTACAGCAGGTCAATCTCATTTTGAAGGATTGATTGAAGGAACACCTCAAGGAATCGGTGGTATTCCGATTACTCGAAAACAAGTACGGGCGCAAAGGAAAGCTCTGGATGCTATTGAGGATGAAGTAGGACGTCCAATTAATTATCATAGCTATGTTTCTGGTATAGCTGGACCTGAGGTTGCTGTAATGTTTGCTGAAGAAGGCGTAAACGGTGCACACCAAGATCCGCAATACAACGTTTTATATCGAAATATAAATATGATTCGTTCATTTGTTGATGCTTGTGAATCAAAAAAAGTAATGGCTTGGGCTGGTATCGCTCAAATAGATGGTGCTCATAACGCCAATGCGACTGCAAGAGAAGCTTGGAAGGTAATGCCTGAATTAATGGTTCAGCATGCGATCAATTCAATTTTCTCTTATAAAGTGGGGATGGAAAAGGCTGATATTTGTTTGTCGACAGTACCGCCGACAGCACCTCCTGCTCCTTCGATGTATTTAGACTTGCCATATGCCGTAGCGTTACGGGAATTTTTCAGTGACTATCGGATGCGTGCGCAGCAAAACACCAAATATATGGAAGCATCTACTCGTGAAGCGACTGTGACGCACGTCTTGAACTTGTTAATCTCAAAATTGACGAGTGCAGATATTCAATCGACAATCACGCCAGACGAGGGTCGAAATGTTCCGTGGCACATTTACAATATTGAAGCTGTAGATACTGCTAAACAAGTATTTCAAGGACTAGACGGTTTTGGTGATATGGTAAAACTGCTTGATGATGGACCATTGCGTGAAACTGCACGTGAAATCAAAGAACGGGCTGTCCTGTTCTTCGAAGGAATCATTGAAGCAGGAGGATACTTCCAAGCAGTTGAAGATGCTTTTTTCGTTGATTCTGGAAATTATCCAGAGCGAAATGACGATGGTATTTCTCGTAAAATCAATGGAGGCGTTGGTGACAACACAGTTTATGAACGGGATGAGGATTATTTGGCGCCAGTTACCGCACATTATGGCTATAATAATGTTGCTCAATATGATGAAACTGCAATCGAAGAGCCATCTAAGTTGATCGACGGTTCAACGTTTGAAAAACCAGAGAAAATCATTTTTATTGATGAGTTAGATGAAAACGATAATGTGAATGTTCGGTTGGAAGAAAACAAGGAACTGCGTGAAAACGAACTAATCAAACCAGAGGCAGAATGGCAGGGTGATGGCATTATTCTGCTGACGATGATGATTCCAGAATCAAAACGCGTAGCCGAATTCGCGGCATTGGAGATCGGCAAAAAGATGGGGATGGTCGACTGCGAAGTCATCAATAAGGAAGTAATGCAAGCTGCTGAAGGAACGCGGATCGAGCTAAAAGGTCGTGTACCGTTTACGATTGATAAATCAACTTTGACGATTCCTGAAGAACCAAAAATCCTTTCAGATGATGAGATTCGAGAAGAAGTAAAGCGTAAAAAAATGGTGCTCGTAGCTGGAACAGTAGGTGAGGACGAGCATTCTGTCGGATTGCGTGAAATCATCGATATTAAACATGGTGGAATTGAGAAATACGGAATGGAAGTTCACTACTTAGGAACTAGTGTACCAGTCGAGAAATTAGTTGACGCAGCGATTGAATTAAATGCTGATGCCATTTTGGCTTCAACGATTATCAGTCATGATGATATTCATTACCGTAATATGAAACGTATCCATGAGCTAGCGATTGAGAAGGGAATTCGCGAAAAAATCATGATTATGGCAGGCGGAACTCAAGTTATCCCAGAGATCGCTGTTCAAAATGGAATGGACGCTGGTTTCGGACGTGGAAGTAACGGAGCGAACGTTGCAACGGCATTAGTTGAACGCAGGAGAGAAATGGAAAGAGAAGAAGGCTAATGAAAATTGATATCTTAGTAGCAGAAATCGGCTCTACGACAACCGTAGTCAATGCCTTTCAAGGTATTCATTGTGAACAGCCAGTCTTCTTAGGACAAGGTCAAGCAGCAACAACTGTTCTAGAAGGTGATGTTCGGATTGGTCTAGAAAACAGTATCAAAGATTTACAAAAACGCTTGGCAATCGACAGTTTAACCTATGATGAAATGTTTGCGACTTCTAGTGCTGCTGGCGGATTAAAAATGACGGTTCATGGATTAGTTTTTGATATGACTGCTCGTGCAGCCAAAGAGGCTGCTCTAGGGGCGGGTGCAATCGTCCATATGGTTACAGCAGGTAGGCTGCGTCGAACAGATATTAAAAAAATAGCCGATTCCTCTCCTAATATTATTCTTATTGCTGGAGGCGTTGACTATGGTGAACGCGAAACTGCACTAGATAATGCAGAAAAAATCGTTGATTTAGGACTGACAATTCCAGTTATTTATGCAGGAAATATTGAGAACGATGAGGAAATTAAGCTGATTTTTGAAAACAGTCAGCAAGAAATCTATATTGTCGAAAACGTTTTTCCAAAAATTGATGAATTAAATGTTGAGCCGACGCGAAAAGTGGTTCAAAATGCCTTTGAAAAGCATATAGTTCATGCACCTGGAATGGAGCACATTCATGATTTAGTTAATGAAACGATCACTCCGACTCCAGCGGCAGTGATGAACATCAGTCAATTGATATATGAAAAGATCGGTGATGTATTAGTAGTGGACGTGGGTGGTGCTACAACGGATGTTTATTCAGTAACAGAAGGCACAGAGGCTATTTCAAAGATTCAGGTCGCACCCGAACCAGTCGCAAAACGGACAGTCGAAGGTGACTTGGGGATGTTCGTAAATATGGAGCATGTTATTGAGATTATCGGTGAAGAGCAGCTTATCAAAGAAGGACATGATCTAAACAGTTTGCGTCAAGAGTATCACTCCATTCCTAAGAATGATGCAGAAAAAAGATTCGTCCAACGTATGACAGAAGCAGCAGTGACGACGGCAGTTGATCGGCATGTCGGTGCGATTCGATATGTTTACGGACCATCTGGAAGAGACACGTTAGCTCAAGGAAAAGACCTTTCAAACATTCGATATGTAATCGGTACCGGAGGAGCGTTGACACGCTTGGATAATGGACTGGATATTTTAAAAAAAATAAGAAAAGAAGATTCGGAAACAAAATTATTACCGACAGGTATTCCGAAGATTTTGATCGATCATGATTATATCATGTCTTCTCTAGGTGTATTGGCATGTAAATATCCAGATGCAGCGTTAAATCTATTAGAAGATTCATTGGGACACTTGTTGGTTTCGGAAGGGACAAATCCCAACCTGACTCCTTCTCAATAAAGCGCTTCTATGTTAGACTGATAGTAGATTAATACAATTGAGTATGTAAATAATCGTAATGATTATGATGGAAGTTGGTGGAAGTCCAACACTGTACCCGCAACTGTAAGGACGAACGTGTCTAAGTCAGGAACATCGTGAGTACTCAATCACTTTTTCGGGAGTAAGAAAGTGGCTATATAACCATGAAAGTAGCCGCTTTGTCTCATAACAAAGCGGCTTTTTTGTTTTAAAAAGATTCCCCAATCTTTTTAATCCTATTAGGTAATTTAGATCCACTGGACTTTGGCGGTCTTTGAGTGAATCTGACTTTGCTGACGAATAATCGAATACAGATATTGTATACTTTCATGGTTGCTGCTTGCTTTATTGATTACTACGTTTACTGGTTCATTAGTGGAGAGTTCTTTAATTATTGAAATCTGTTTTGAGTCAATCAAATGGCGGATTCTTCCTATTCGAACGATTCCTAACATACTGTTGTTTAAGACGGCCTCTTGTACGACCTCATCACTGGTAGAGTCAATAATCTGAGGTGTGTTGAGAGATTGTTGAAACGAATTATGATAATTATAATATTCGGATTGATCTACAACGATTGGATAGCGTTCGAAATAGTCCTCTAACTGAAAGTTAGGCTGGTAATGGTTTGAATTGACGCACAAGACAACGCTTTCATAATCAATCGTATCGTATCGTAAATCAGAGGATGCGATATTACCTGAAATAATCCCTATGTCAATCTCATTTTTTAATAACTGACTGATTGTCTCTTCATTGCTGGAACCATGCAATTCAAAAGAAACAGTCGGATTTTTTTTGCTTATTTTACGAATTGCAGGTAAAAAATAGTGAAAACAATAGTAGTCGTGACCTTGAAGATGAATTAGATGATTCTTTCCGTGTTCACTAGGAATTCCTTCTATAAGATTCACTTCTTTTAAAATATTGATGGCACGCTTATATAATTGTTCTCCGGCGTATGTTAATACATATTTTCCTCCACGTTTCTCTAATAAAAGGGTACCAACTTCTTCTTCTAAACTTCTGATGTGCTTGGTTACTGTTGGCTGTGAATAATTCAATTTAATAGCAGCTCGGGTAAAATTTAGTTCTTCAGCGACAACTTGGAATGTTTGCAATGTACGAAGCTCCATAATCTCCCTCCAAAAATTTTTCTGAAAATAATTCTCATAAAAAAACAGTATTAACAAAAGTACTTTTTAACATTACTCTTATTATAGTATAAAGAAACACTCATGTATAGGCATGCAATGATTGAAAAGGCTAGTATGAATAAGATTAAAAATAATAAATATTATTCCTCAGTACAAGATAGAGGGAAGAGAAAGTTCTTCTTTAAAGCGCGTAGGAAGCGAATTTCTTCCCAATATTTTACTTATCTGACATTTTGAAAGGTAACAAAACTTTCAGCTTCTATCCAAACAGAAAAGGAATAGTAAGTATGCCATTTTTATTGAAAAAAAACATATTGATTTTGTATATTCTAATTGAACACGAAATGTAAGCCCTTATTAAAAATTTGGAATTGGGGGAGTGTTAAAAAATGAGGGAGATTAGAGAAATAAAAATCGTTGAAATGGATCAATATTGTGAGATAGCTTTTCATTCTTACCCTAGCTTTAAGGATTTTTCTGATAAAGGAAAGAAGGGTTTTATCCATGAAATGCTTTTTATAAGAAAGCATGATCCAGATATTAAATTTTATGGGATGTTTGAAGGGAAAAAATTAATTGCTCAAATGAGACTGTTGATCTTTGAAATGAATTTTCTGAATGCAACCATTCGAGTAGGGGGACTAGGATCGTTAGCTGTTCATTTACTATACAAGAAACAGGGGATTGCTCGTGAAATGATCGATTTCTGCGAAAAATATTTCTTAGATCAAAAAATTCCATTGGTTGCCTTACTTCCTTTTTCACCTCCTTTTTATTACAACAAAGGCTATGGCTATGGCACTAAAATGAACAGATACATTGTGCAAACTAGCGTTTTGCCTAGATATGCAGGTGAAAACACATGTGATTTTGCCACAAAGAAAGATTTATCTAAACTGAAAAAAGCTCATTCAGAAATGATGGCCCAAACACATGGAATGGCAGAAAAGATGTCCTATGAATGGGAGAATAATTTTGCTGATCCAGAAAATCTGTTTATTAAAAGTATTGATCAACAAGGAGAGACTGATGGTTATGCTATTTTCAAATTCAAGAGTACACATCCTGACAATTATACTAAAATACAGATTCTAGTGAGGGAGTTAATTTATACAAATCGGGAAGTATTGTCTAAATTAATTGGTTTTTTTGCAAACCAAGGCGATCAAGCGCAAACGATTGAGATCAAAACCTATGAAGAAGACTTCCATTATTTATTCTCCAATCCCTTAAGTTGCTCAGAGAATGCCACAGATTATGGCTATTTTGAAACGAATACTCAATATATTGGGAACATGTATAAAATACTGGATCTGCCTTTAATGTTGAAGCATGTAGAGCACAGAAAATATAACAATCAGAACATTTGCTTTACGTTAACACTAATAGAGAGTTCTAGGAATCAAACATATAATATTGTGATAAAAGATGGTGATATTGGAATAGAACAAACGAAAAAGACTTTTGGTTTGAGAATCGCTTTGACTTTGTCGGATTTTAGCTCAGTTTTTGTTGGTGCCACGACATTTAGAAGACTTTACGATGCAGGCCGCTTGGAATGTTCTGATATGAACAAGTTAATGAGTTTGGATGCTGCTTTTGTTGTAGAACGCGGGCCAGTCTGTTGGAGTGATTATTAAAAATCTCAGTCAACAAACAATAAACAAAGTTATATATGAACTTTAAACCGAACATGCAGTAGACGAGTTGATGTTAGGATGATTGAGAATCATAGCCCAGTTTTGGATACGACCATCTGGCCATTTAGTGTGGAATTCTTTCATAAGTAAATAGAGGAATTTTTTGGGAGCATTCTCCAACGAGAATGCTCCTTTTTTGGTGACTTTTCTAAAGCTCGAAGTGACAATCTTTGTAGCACTCGTTGTGTATATGATTTTTCGAATGGCACTGCCGTAATCAAATAAATATTCAACATGAGCGAAGTTTCATTTCTAAATATCTACCGCATCAGAATAGTATGACCATCGATTTTAAAACTATCGAAGGCGGTGTTGGCAGCCCTAAGAGAAGGTATGCCATAAAATTTTTTCTTATCTCTGCAGATTTCTGTGTAATCTTTAGTTGGAATATAACTCAGTACATTTTGAACAAGATGGACAATATAACGTTGAACAATGACGGACAGAAAGATTTCTTTCGCTCCTTTTTCGAGAACAGAAACAACATCCATCGAATTAAAAAAAAATCTTCTACACCTCGAGATTTCAATTCATCAAATAATTGTATCAATCGATTTTTAGATTCTGTTTGATTTAACCACGCCTTTAAAGTCTCTTTATTTCCTTTAAGATCGTAGCTAATGATAGTGTACACTGCATATTCTGTAAAGGGCCACGATAAAATGTAGTAAAGGGGTGCGGATGTTTTTCTGGACCTTTTTTAACAAATACATTCTTGTTTCTTCCGATATTGAAGAGGACTTAGTCCTCCCAGAGATAACTTGATCCGTTAATTATTATACCAATGGATATAGTCATTCCAGTATCCAACATATAATTTACTAATTCTGCATCAGGATTTGTTCCAATGGTCCAACTAATGATCGCACCATCATAGCAATCGACAAGTGGCGACAAATAGATTTTCCCTGCGGGAATTCTAAACTCGGTAATATCTGTTAGCTATTTTTCATTTGGATTTTTTGCTTTGAAGTTACGATTCAATAAATTTGGTTGTGCAGGAGTAATCTCTCCAACATATGAAGAGTATTTTTTTCAGTTAGATAATTTAACAATTAGATTTTCCTCGAACATCAACCTACGCACGGTTTTTTCAGAAAGTATTTTACCCATATTTTTTAAAGCTTGGTGAATTCTGCGGTAACCATAAGCGCAGAAGTTACTGTTGAAAATCGTGACAATTAATAGTCGCTCTTCGAAATACTTATCCGGTTGATCAAGTAGATGTTTTTGATAAAAGTAGCTACTTTTAGACAACTGGAGCTGTTGAAGAAGCTCTTTCAAGTTAAAATGATTTCGTAAGGCATCAATCAATATTGTCTTTTCTTGATTTGATAGATGAAGAAGATTGATGCCTTTTTCTTTTTTTAGCAGTTCAGCTGCCCCTTCGAGTAATGCTTTCTCAAGCTGTAATTGGTGTACTTGTTTCTACTTTCTTTAAAAGGAATTCTTTTCGTTTTCCTTGATTTTTTGAAGTCATGCGCAATGGGAAATCCTTTCCAAGACATGTATTTTTCCATTGGTATAGAGCAACTCTACTGATGCCTTCGGCTTCAGCTAAACTTTTTCTATTGGTTTGAGGTTTATAGAACTTTCTCAACACGTCATCTTTTTGATCTTGGTTTAACTTTACTGTACTTTTTCGTAGTTTTCTAGCACCTGGTGCAAGTTCTTCACACCATTGCCGTAATGGCTCTCTATTTGGGTAACCAAGCATCCGAATGGTTCGGGCATAACATTTCCCATATTCAAAATAATGATTCACGGCTGTTCGTTTTTGTTCTTCGGAATACTTTAACTTCTTTCGGTACTCCTGATGGAGCTCTCCAGATACCAAATATTCCTTATACCATTAGTGTAGTGCTCCAACGGAAAAATTACCTAATTTCTTAATGGTAGCAGCATAGGAACAATCATATTTTAAAAATAACTGAATTGCTTTTACACGTTCTTCGTGGGAAAACATATGGACATTCCTTCTGAGTTTATTTGTCTTTTTTAGAGAACGTATGTTCCTGTATGTTGTACCTTAGTTTCACTAAATATAAAGCTATAATGGAAAAGTTTATTGGAGAGATAAAATAAATTCAAACCGATCAATCAAAAAGATTCCAGAAGTGATAAACACTTCTCAGAGTCATAGGGGATAGTTTTCAACAGACAATGTAACTTGAACTGATTGAGTACCATTGTGAAGCCCCTTATTCCTTACGAATCTGAAGAAGGTTTGTTTTTTTTTTTGCTCATTGTCACTTTTGAGCTTAATAAGAAAGTTCATTTTTAAGTCAGAAATTTTTGCCAAAATAAAAAGGTCCCTCGATTCCTGTTTAATCAAGGGTCTAAACATAACTAATAAACTAGACTGTTGTTTCCGCAACAGTCTACGTGTAAACAATTAAATCTCTAAAAGATTACCTATACTTCGTAGGGGTATTATATAAAACTAAAATAAGGTGAGCAATTATTCTGCTTAGTTCGT
>NZ_BJED01000024.1 GCF_005405485.1 Enterococcus hulanensis
TGTCTCTTACCCGCATAGCGGGTAGTTTATTTGTTTCGGACAAAATACGTCCGAAACTGGGCATCTAGGCCCATAAAAAAAAAAGAAGCGGAAATCCCGCTTCTTAAACATTCCGATGCATCGGAATGACATTATTATTTGGATGAACCAGTAAATATTGAATGACATCGATGTTGCTGGCCTGAAACGAAGCTGCACATGCCTGCAAGTATAGATCCCACATTCGATAAAATGCTTCATCCTTTTGATTGATAACCTTATCTGCTACTTGATGGAAATTCTTCGTCCAATGTTCAAGAGTTAGTTGATAATCACGACGTAAGCTTTCAAGATCAATTAACTGCAAATTATTCTCCGTTATATGACCGACTAATTCTGTCACACCTGGAATGTAGCCGCCTGGGAAAATGTATTGATTGATCCAAGCATTTTTCGCACCGCCTTGTTGACGACTGATACCGTGAATCAAAGCAGTTCCATTAGGCGCTAAATGTTTTTCAACAACACTAAAATACTCTTTTAGATTTTCAGCACCGACGTGTTCAAACATACCGACACTTGTAATGTGATCGAATGTTCCTTTTAGATCACGATAATCCATCAATTCGACAGAAACTACATCCTCTAAATTTTCCTTCTTGATAATTTCTTGAATGTGTTGGTATTGTTCTTCACTTAATGTGATTCCTTTGGCTTTAACCTTATATTCTTTTGCCGCAGTTAAAATTAATGTTCCCCAACCACAACCGATATCTAATAATGTTTCATCTGGTTGAATAAATAATTTATCAAGGATGTGATGTACTTTATTGATTTGCGCTTGTTCTAAAGTGTCTTCTGGAGTCTCAAAATAAGCGCACGAATATGTTAATGTACGGTCCAACCACATTTCATAAAAATCATTTCCTAAATCATAATGGCTGTGAATATCATGAGCCGATTGTTTTTTTGTATGTTTCTCCTTCGGCATCCATTTTTTGAAATTCGTATTATGGAAAAAACCGTTTGCTTGGTTATATACATCGTAGATCAAAGCCTGTAAATTGCCCTCGATCTCGATTTTCTTTTCCATGTACGCTTCTCCAAGAGCCAATGAAGCATTATTGATAAGTTCTTTCACCGGAATCTTCTCATTGAAAATAATTTTGAAGATAACTTCTCCTTCAGAATTTCCATACTCCTTCGTAGATCCATCCCAGAAAGTTACTTGTGTTCTTTGAGAAAAAGATGGTTTAAATAATTGATTGTATACTTCTTTGTCTAACATATTATTGCCTCCCTCATGATATCTTCTGACTAAAGCTTAATAAGTTCAAAAGATTTGCCCTGAGTTGGCGAAAAAAATAGGAATTCCTCATAAAATTATAATCAAAAATTATATGAAAACCCTGACAAAAAAGAATACAAAAAAAACGGGTTTCCCCGTTTTATTGAATCAAATCATAAATTTCCATCGCAACAATGTCGATGTTGTCAAATTGATAAGATTGTTTGCTGTCGCTTTCAGTCAGTTCAAATGTTTCTGTCGTATTATCATAAGTTACAGTACACTTCTCTACGCCCTCTTTTTCAAAACGACGCAATTGTACTTCATTATCAGTCGATTCAGTCATTGCTTCTAAGCGTTTAATAATGGCAACTAATTGTGAATGTTTCATCTAGGTGCCCCCCTTCTTCTCAATTCTGTCTTATTGTATCAAATCCGACCGTATCTTGCATTGATTTTCATCAATTAATTTATGATTTTTTTACTAAATCTAACTTAAGATTCTGACCACCATAATTTAATCAAAGCTTGAGTGCCATCATTTTCAAACCCTTGATCGGTTAACCGTTCATAAAGCTCCGTCGCCAACTTTGTTGCAGGCAGGTCAAGCTGCATTTTTTCTGCCTCATCTAAAGCGATTTTCAGATCCTTAATAAAATGCTTAACGAAAAAGCCTGGCGAGTAATCTGATTTTAAAATACGAGGTGCATAATTTGTCATTGACCAATTTTGTGCTGCTCCGCCACCTAGTGTCTCTAAAACTTTTGGCACATCTAAGTTGGCCGCCTTCGCATAGACCAGCATCTCAGTCATCCCGGTCATTGTTCCCGCAATCATGATTTGATTGGCCATTTTAGTATGCTGCCCAGCTCCAGGTCCACCTTGAAGGGAGTAGCTTTTCCCCATGATCTCAAATAACGATACAACTTGATCAAAAGTCGACTGATCGCCGCCTACCATAATGGTTAACGTTCCATTTTGAGCTCCTAAATCACCGCCAGAAACTGGGGCATCCAGCGATTCCGCACCTTTTTCTTTAGCTGTTTGATAAATTTTTTCTGCTAACGTTGGTGTAGAAGTCGTCAAATCGACTAAAATCTTTCCTGCGACATCCGCTGAAAAAATGCTGTTCGTTCCATAATAAATTTCTTCGACATCACTTGGATATCCAACCATTGAAAAAATAATTTCACTGGCATTTGCCACTTCTGCTGGCGTTGGTTGCCAAGCAGCCCCATTTGCTACTAGTTCGTCTGTCTTGCTTTTCGTGCGATTATAAACTGCAACTTCATGACGTGCATTTAAAAAATGTTTGACGATGGATCTGCCCATCACACCAGTTCCGATAAATCCTATTTTCATGCTATTAACCTCCAAAATAAAAATAATCCATCTCCAGTATACATGAAGAGATGGATTTCAGCTTTATTTATCCTCGCTATTTCTAAGCGAATTAATTCTTACCCGCATTTTTTGAACTGTTCGAACAGGAGATTTCACTTCCGTGTGATTTTCAGCATAATAAACAATCATTTCTTGATAGAATTTTAGAATTTCATTGCCAAAGCGCTCCGCCGAAATTTCAATTAATTTATTATCCTGCACTTCAGGATCGATTGGGATTTGTTGTTGAGCATAACGGATGAAGCTATCACTAAAATCTTCATCATGCTCAAAGGTTATCCCTAAAGACTCGTCACTTAGTAATTGGGTCAAATAATCATTTCCTTCAACGACACATTGCGTACCAGAAGCAATCGCCTCGGCATAAGTCAGGCCTTGCGTTTCTGAGGTCGAGGCGCTGACAAAATAATCCGCCGCGTGATAATAATATGCAACTTCTTCATGAGAAACTTCTCCCGTAAACTGAACGTAATCCTTAATACCTAATTCATTTGTCATTTCTTCCAGATTCTCACGATAAGGACCTTTTCCTACAATTACTAATCGCGCATTGGGATAACTCATAAGAATTTCTGGAAATTGCTGTACGATGACATGGATATTCTTCTCATATGAAATTCGACTCAATGATAGAATCATCAAATCATCTTTCTGTATGCCTAGCTCATCTCTCAATCGATCAGTATCTTCCTTTGTGATATCCGGACGAACAAAACGTGTTACATCAATCCCAGTTGGAATAATTCGCATCGGAATGTCTACTTCATAACGTTTCAACGTATCAACTACCCGTTTACTTGGACACACTACTCCTGTAGAGTGATTTACAAACATTTTAATGAAATGTTTTACATGAGTAGGTCTGACAACTTTACCATTAGCAATATAGTGAAGATAATCCTCATACATCGTATGGTATGTATGAACAACCGGAATGCGCAAACGGTTCGCTACCATCTTACCTAAAAATCCGGCGCCAAACTCTGTATGCGTATGAATGATCTCCAATTCCAATTCCTTTGCCACTTGATAAGCAAACCAAATCCCCCGCACTACGATACGACGATCCTTGAAGGATACAAAAGGAACGCTGGGCATTCGTACGATATCTTTTTCAAACTCCTCAGCATCTGGATCAGTCGTCGTAAAAATATAGACTTCATGACCTTGCTTCTCGAGTTCATTTTTCAATGTTCTGATTGATGTTGCTACCCCACTGACCTGAGGGAAATAAGTATCTGTAAAAAAACCGATACGCACGACTACTCCTCCAAACTATTTCGTGACCTTTGCATAAACCTGATGATCATAAGGCAGTTCTAAAACTGCTTGATAAACAGATTTTAATTCAGCACCAATTTGCGTGATGCTCTTTTCTTGGGCAGTCCTAAAACCTGCCATGGATAGATTAGGTAACCGATGATTCACTAATTGATGAATCAATTCTTCAAACTCTTGATTATTGGTTCCCATATAACAGTTTTCACCATCACTCAACCAGCCTTCGTATACAGGGATATTTCTTAACAGTACCTGTTGTTGGCTTGCTAAAGCTTCTAATACAACGATCCCCTCGGTTTCCTCATAGGATGGGAAAAAGAATAGATCTGCTCCAGAATAGGCTCCTTCAATTAAATCGCCGTTAATGTATCCCGGAAAAAGAACATTTTCAGGATGATCTTTTTTTACAATCCGTCGAATATTCGCCGGAATTGAGAGCATCGGCACATCCCCAAACCAAATAAAGGTATATTCAGGCATCCCTTCTGCAATTTTTACAAAATCAAGGATTCCTTTACGTTCAAAAAACAATCCAACGCAAATGACGACTTTCTGATCTTCGGTCAAATTGAAATGTTTTCGGAAAGCCGCTTCTTTACGCTCATCCGGATAATATCTTTTTAAATCGATTCCATTTGAGATCGCAGCGATTGGTTGTTCCAATCCATAGCTTCTCAGCAATTTTTTTGAATAAGGGGTCGGTGTAATCAAATGATCTGCCTGTCGATATAAAGCAACCAACCATTTTTTAAATAAAGGCGCCAGCTGATTCGAACCAACAAATGAATTACGAAAATCTTCTTCCGTCGAATGCGCATGAAAAACAATTTTCTTTCCAAGTCTTTTCGCTTTTCTGATTAGTTGAAGACTCTTCGGCCCATAAGTATTAATATGTAATATATCATAATCTGTAGCCTTTGGGTCAAGTGTGTATTCTATTCCCATTGAAGCTAGGGCTCTCTTTTGATGACTTAAAGCACGACCTATCCCAGATTTACCAATAACATTCTGACCTTCAAAGTAAAGTAATATTTTCATATGCAGCCTCCTTAAAAACAAATCAATTATATCATAAGCATTCGAACTTTATCTCAACCTCTAGTCTGATTTTAAACAGTCTGCATCATTTTCAGTTACTAGAGAATCGTATTTTATAACAAAAAAAAACCGTTGCCTAAAAGACAACGGTCAAAAAGTTAAAATCTATTTTACGTATTCTTTAACTAACTCTTCTACTTCTTCCATTGTATCGCATTCTTTCAACGCTTTTTCAGCTAGTTCAGCCATATCAGTCGTTGTTAGACGCTTCATCAAGCTGCGGGTTCTAAGAACAGATGTCGCACTCATAGAGAACTCATCTAATCCCATACCCATTAACAATGGAACTGCTGTTTGATCGCCAGCCATTTCGCCACACATACCAGCCCATTTACCTTCAGCGTGTGCTGCATCAATCACGTTTTTGATCAAACGCAAGATTGACGGGTTATATGGTTGGTATAAGTAAGAAACACGTTCGTTCATACGGTCAGCCGCCATAGTGTATTGAATCAAGTCATTTGTTCCAATACTGAAGAAGTCAACTTCTTTAGCAAACTTGTCAGCTAGAACAGCTGCAGCAGGGATTTCGATCATGATTCCAACTTGGATCGTATCAGAAACTTTCACGCCTTCTTTAACAAGTTTTTCTTTTTCTTCGTTGAACATTTTCTTCGCTGCACGGAATTCTTTTAGTGTCGCAACCATTGGGAACATGATACGTAAGTTACCGTGAACAGAAGCGCGCAACAAGGCACGTAATTGTGTACGGAACATACCATCGCCTAATTCAGACAAACTAATACGCAATGCACGATAGCCCAAGAATGGATTCATTTCGTGAGGTAAAGTTAAGTAAGGTAATTCTTTATCTCCACCAATATCCATTGTACGAACAACGACTGGTTTGCCGTCCATACCTTCTAAGACAGCTTTATAAGCTTCAAACTGATCATCTTCTGTTGGAAAATCTGAAGAATCCATGTATAAGAATTCAGTCCGATATAAACCAATTGCTTCAGCACCATTATTATGAACACCTTCAAGATCTTTCGGTGTACCAATATTTGCTGCTAATTCAAAGTGCTTGCCATCAGCAGTCACTGTTTCAGCATCTTTTAATTTTTCCCATTCTGCTTTTTGCGTAGCATATGCATCGCCAGCTTTTTTGTATTCAGCCGCTTGTTCATCAGTTGGATTTACAATTGTTTCACCAGTGATACCGTTAACTGCAAGAACATCGCCTTCTTTAGTTTTAGAAGTGATTTCCTTCGTGCCAACAATCGCTGGAATTTCTAATGAACGAGCCATGATTGCTGAGTGAGACGTACGTCCGCCAATATCAGTAACAAAGGCTTTTACAAAGTTTTTGTCTAATTGTGCAGTATCACTTGGAGTCAAGTCATGTGCCACAACGACAACTTCTTCGTCAATCATAGAAGGATCTGGTAACGATACACCTAATAGATGAGCCATTACACGTTTTGTAACGTCACGGATATCTGCTGCACGTTCTTGCATATAAGCGTTATCATCCATTGCCTCGAACATGCCGATGTACATATCTGTAACTTCTTTAAGTGAGCTTTCCGCGTTCACTTTATTATCTTGAATATGTTGTTTGATTTGACCAATCATTTCTGGATCTGAAAGAACCATCAAATGAGCATCAAAAACTTGTGCTTCTTCTTCACCTAAGCTTTTAGCTGCTTTATCCCGAATTTTTTCTAATTCAGCAGAAGAAGCCGCCAAAGCGTCGTCTAAACGCTTTTCTTCGGCAGCAGTATCTTCTACATTATTTTGTTTGAAAGATAAATCCGGTTGTACTAGCAGATAAGCTTTCGCAACGGCAACTCCGTCACTTGCGGCAATACCTTTTAGTAGTTCAACCATTATTCAGATAATCCTTCCTTTTTCATTGTTTCTACAATAGCTTCCATTGCTTCTTTTTCGTCAGCACCTTCAGCAGAGATAACAACATCAGACCCTTGGCCAACACCTAGAGACATAACGCCCATGATTGATTTAAGGTTAACTGATTTTCCTTTATACTCTAAGTTAATATCAGAGTTAAATTTGCTTGCAGCTTGCACTAATAAAGTTGCGGGACGTGCATGAATCCCTGTTTCTGCTACTACGTGAAAATCTTTTTTTTCCATATTGACCGTTCTCCTTTATAAAAAAATGTTTTTTTATGTTAGGGCTTTAATGATAACATCCATCATTTTGGACCCTTCATTTTCTTAGATTACCATTTTTTTGCGGTAGATACAACAATTTTAGTCGATTTATCCTAACAGAATGTATGCCCTTTCTTAAAATATCTTGTTTGCTGGACTTAGTTATTGATTTATCGTGTTTTCATTTTTTTTCCATAACAATACTGTGTTGTAAAAAAGCAAGTTCATGTTTCTTTTAGCACTCTCGTTATTAGATTGCTAAAGTTTGAGACAAACTGTTTGCTTTTATAAAAATTCTCGCTATAATTATTCTTAAGGTCAGTGATAGTCAAACAACTGATCAGCGTATCCTTTTACGAGATTCGCTTACTCGATGTACAATGGAAGAAACAATTAACTATTGAAAGGGTGAAAAAGATGCTTTGCCAAAATTGTCATGAAAATGAAGCAACCATTCATTTATATGCAAATGTCAATGGTCAACGAAAGCAATTAGATTATTGCCAGAGTTGCTATCAAAAATTGAAGAATCAAGCTGGAGGTGCGCCGCAAATGGCAGGAAATGATCCTTTTGGTTTTGGAAGTTTAGATGATTTGTTCCGCTCAATGTCACAACAAATGCAACAACGACAAGGAGCTGCAGATCAAACACCACCGACACAATTCGGCGGTGGTAACGGTATCAACAATCAACCCCCTCGCGGAAACGGCGGAGGCGGGTTACTAGATGAATATGGTATCAATATCACTGGACTAGCTCGTGAAGGTAACATTGATCCGGTCGTTGGGCGAGACGATGAAATTCAACGTGTCATTGAAATTCTAAATCGCCGTACAAAAAATAATCCAGTCCTAATCGGTGAACCGGGTGTCGGTAAAACGGCAGTTGTAGAAGGATTGGCTCAAAAAATCGTTGATGGCGATGTTCCGCAAAAATTAATGGACAAAGAAGTAATTCGTTTAGATGTCGCTTCCCTTGTTCAAGGCACTGGAATCCGTGGTCAATTTGAAGAACGGATGCAAAAGCTGATTGAAGAAATTCGTCAGGCAGAAAATATCATCCTTTTCATTGATGAGGTGCATGAAATCGTGGGTGCTGGTGCTGCCGGAGATGGCAACATGGACGCTGGCAATATCTTGAAACCTGCATTAGCTCGTGGCGAATTGCAGATGGTCGGAGCTACAACCTTAAATGAATACCGAATCATTGAAAAGGACGCTGCATTAGAACGTCGGATGCAACCTGTACGTGTTGAAGAACCTTCTGTTCAAGAGACGATTGAAATCTTGAAAGGTTTACAACCGCGTTATGAAGATTACCATCATGTAAAATATACGGATGATGCGATCAAAGCTGCTGCTGAACTATCAAATCGTTATATCCAAGATCGCTTCTTACCTGACAAAGCGATCGACTTGTTAGATGAAACAGGTTCAAAGAAAAACTTAACGATTCAAATCGTTGATCCAAAAACGATCGATAAAAAGTTAGCAGAAGCTGAACAGCAAAAATCACAGGCTTCGCAGGAAGAAGACTTTGAAAAAGCGGCTTACTACCGTGATCAAATCAACAAACTGCAAAAAATGAAAGAACGTCAATTAACCGATGAAGAAACACCAGTTATTACTGAAAAAGACATGGAGAAAATCGCTGAAAAACGCACGGGTATCCCCGTTGGTGAATTGAAGGAAAAAGAACAAACACAATTGAAAAATCTTGCTGTTGATTTAAAACAACATGTTATTGGACAAGATGAAGCAGTCGACAAAGTAGCAAAAGCCATTCGTCGTAACCGTGTTGGTCTAAATAAGAAAAATCGCCCAATCGGTTCTTTCTTATTTGTCGGGCCTACTGGTGTTGGTAAAACGGAATTGGCTCGTCAATTAGCGGAAGAATTATTCGGTTCCAGTGAATCTATGATTCGTTTCGATATGAGTGAATATATGGAAAAACACAGTGTCTCTAAATTGATTGGTTCTCCTCCCGGCTATGTCGGCTACGAAGAAGCTGGTCAATTGACTGAACAAGTACGTCGTCATCCATACAGCCTAATCTTGCTGGATGAAATTGAAAAGGCTCATCCTGATGTGCTGCACATGTTCTTGCAAATTCTTGATGATGGTCGTTTGACTGACTCACAGGGCCGAACGGTAAGCTTCAAGGATACAATTATCATTATGACCAGCAATGCTGGTACTGGTAAGATCGAAGCTAATGTTGGTTTTGGTGCTGCAAGAGAAGGTGTCACTCGTTCTGTCTTAGGTCAATTAAAAGATTTCTTTGCACCAGAATTCTTGAACCGTTTCGATGGTATCGTCGAATTCAGTCCATTATCAAAAGAAAACTTGATGAATATCGTTTCATTGATGTTGGATGATGTTAACGAAATGTTAGCTTCACAAAAACTCCACATCGATGTTCCAGATAACGTCAAAGAAAAATTGGTTGATCTAGGTTATGATCCTGCAATGGGGGCTCGCCCACTCCGTCGGACAATTCAAGAAAATATCGAAGATGGAATTGCTGAATTCTATTTAGATCACCCAACAATTACTGACCTTAAGGCAAAACTCGACAAAGAAGATCATATCGTCATCACATCAAAGCCTGAACGCTTAGCAAAAGAAGATAAGAGTTAATAGTTTTTAGGATTCTCGTTGCCAACGAGGATCCTTTTCTTTTACCAATTTATTCAAATATTCTAATTAAAGTGAGCATCCTCCTTCTTTTTTCTTAATATTTCTTATATAATTACACTATGAAGTAAGGTTAGGAAGAAGGTGTTTCGGGATGAAACTTATCAATGTAACGAACAGCCATTCTCAAATGGTCTATAATCAGTTGGAGAACACTGATGCAAATATGATAAAGGTCTATACGATTGGAAATACTACTGTGATATATACCGATGCTTATAAACATGCGGAGATTGTTTTAAAAAATGACAATCGAAACATTCAGCCATCGGAAGTTGAGTTTGTACATAAATACTTTAAACGAAAATTAGATGAAAAAACTTACGATTTTACCAACATTTCTTATTTAGAATCTCCTGGACTGATTGAAATGTCGATAACAAAAAAATAGTTGAAGCCATAAAAGCTTCAACTATTTTTTATTTATCTTTTTAGCGATGATCGGTAATTGAATAATGCCAACAAAGGCTAGCGCTTCAATCCACTGAATCACTGGTACTCCCGCACCTGTATAGGTCATCATAAACAATTCTTTTCGTTCAGGCGCCCATGAACAAAACCAAGAGACACCAATTAAAAAAATCAAATACGATAGCATTAGCCCCAAAGTTATCAACAGCATTCCGCGAAAGATTTTCAGCTGCACCTTTGAAAAAAGACTTCCCACTACAATAATCAAAAAGCCTAACACACACAATACTAGCCAAATCGGCGTTGTATCACGATACAATTGGATAATACGATTGGAGATTTCTGCAGATTTGGTGACCTTATTCGGCTCAGTCCGAGGAGCATTGACGTCTTGCCAATTTTCCGAAAATGAATAATTCAGTAATTCTTCTGCCTTTGCCACATCCTCTTTCGGACCAAGTGTTGCATCCATGCCCTGACCATAATCCTTATAAAAAACGTTATAGGAAAAACCGCTTGTCATAAATTCTCCTACTAACGGCAGGTCTTTTCTTAATTTCCCATCACCGGTAGCTGTCAGATAGATTTCTTTTTTCTGCTTCAATTGACCCTTTTTGTAGGCCTCCGATAATTCTGAGTCGACTTTATGCCAATAATTTTCGGTCTTCTCCCCATCCTTGTAATAACCAGCTTGTGCTGCGGCATCTCGCAACGCCCAAAAAATAATATCTCCAGCAATGTCCTCACCGCCGCTCCATGGACTTCCGTTATAAATCCAATCGATATTTTTCGCGATTGACTTCAACGTTGGGGATACCGCTTCGGCTTTCTCCAATGCTTTTCTCGAAACCCAAACTTTACTGTTGGTTTCATTCAGCTTTGTACCATCATCCATTCGAATTAAATGCTTCGACACGTTTCCAAAAGCACCACCAGTTCGATCATTAACTAGTGCGATTCCATAATGCTCTTGATTGATATTCTTCAAAACCTTAGTTGTTGAAAAAAGCAGGATAAAAGGCAAAAAGCACAACATCAACTTAGCCAGCTGCTTCTTAGTAAAATAGAATTTTTTAAGCGAAGCACGAAAGTTTTTTACTCTAAAATTCGGAACATTTTCAAAAACAACTGATCCAGCGATAATCAGCAAGCCCACCATCAATAATGGCAATAACCATAATGAATCTTCACGTATATACCAATAAAAAGGAAAAATCAGCGATAGCCCAACACTCCACAAGATAAACGATCGTAATTTCCCATTTCGTCTAAAATACAAGCCTACGAGACAAGCCACCACCAATAATACTGCCGGAACAACTAATGTGTTTCGATAGATTCGGGTACTGTATTCACTAGTTAAAGTGACCGGTGAATACAAAAAGAATGCGTAGATAAAAGTTAAAATCCAACGGTTGTTAACTAATGGTCGTAAAGCAAGCGCAGCAGTCGAACTAGCTAGTATATTGAATAAGCCCAAAAATACACCATAAGATAGATGAAGCTTATTGGCCCATACCATAAAAAGAGAATAAGAAATTCCCTTGGATAACGCTTTTGTTGAGTAGCTTCCTAGCCAATTTCCTTTGAGGATTTCTTCGCTATAATGAATAAACAGCTGATCATCGTAACCGGCGAATAAATTGATAAAATAGGGAGCTTTGGCACTCAATCCTAAGCGAAACATTGTTAAACTAATCAAAACAACTAATAGAATCAAACTGCTCGGTTGTTTGAGTTTTGTTAAAATGATTTTTGTGCCGCTTTTTACTTTCTGCATCAAAGGTCCCTTTCTTCGCTTTCTACATCAAGCTCTTCAGTTCAACATCTGGATACTTGTCTGCGAACCAACGCATTGCAAATTGGTTTTCAAATAAGAACAATGGTTGATCGAAGCGGTCTTTAGCTAAAATATTCCGGCTTGAACTCATCCGTTCATCTAATTGTTCTGGATCGATCCAGCGAGCGATCTTGTTACCCATCGGTGTCATTACGACTTCGGCATTGTATTCGTTTAACATCCGGTGTTGGAAAACTTCAAATTGCAGCTGACCAACCGCTCCAATGATGTAATCCTCGGTTAAATAGGTCTTATACAACTGGATCGCGCCTTCTTGAACTAATTGATAGATTCCTTTATGGAAGGATTTTTGTTTCATCACATTTTTCGCGGTTACTTTCATAAAGAGTTCAGGTGTAAATGAAGGCAATTCTTCATAAGCAACCTTCAATTTTCCTTCATAGATAGTATCTCCGATTTGATAATTTCCTGTATCGTAGACGCCAATGATATCGCCTGCAACTGCTTCTTCGACATTTTCACGAGCATCCGCCATGAATTGTGTCACATTGCTTAGTTTCATCTTCTTGCCGGTCCGACCTAGTGTGATATCCATTCCCCGTTCAAAGGTTCCTGAACACACACGGACAAATGCGATCCGGTCGCGATGGTTTGGATTCATATTCGCTTGGATTTTGAAAACAAAACCGGAAAATTCTTCTTCATAAGGAGAAATAGCTTCGCCTTCTTCAGTTTTATGTGCATGGGGTTTTGGTGCCAGATCAACAAATGTTTCTAAAAATGTTTCGACACCAAAGTTTGTCAACGCCGATCCGAAGAATACTGGCGTTTGATCGCCGCGTTCGATTTTTTCAAGATCAAATTGATCGCCAGCTTCACGAACCAACTCAACTTCACTTAAAACATCTTCATAGATTGATTTTTCTTTTAGTGGATGGTCACCAGTAATCTCGCCATCGGTTAATTCAACAAACCGTTCACCTTCATATTGTTCAGGTCGATAGAACTCGATTCGATTCCGATGAATATCATAGATTCCTTCTAGTCCTTTTCCCATACCAATTGGCCAATTCATCGGATAAGATTCAATATCCAATAGTTCCTCCAGCTCTTCTAGCAGTTCTAAAGGTTCACGGCCGTCACGGTCTAACTTATTAATAAACGTAAAGATTGGAATGCCTCGACGTTTAACAACTTGGAAAAGTTTTTTAGTTTGTGCTTCGATACCCTTTGCGCTATCGATTACCATCACGGCACTATCCACTGCCATCAGTGTCCGGTAAGTATCCTCTGAGAAATCTTCATGCCCAGGTGTATCCAAAATATTGACACGTTTTCCATCAAAATCAAACTGCATTACAGAACTCGTTACCGAAATTCCCCGCTGCTTTTCAATATCCATCCAGTCAGATTTTGCAAAGTTCCCAGTCTTTTTTCCTTTAACGGTTCCTGCTTGACGAATCGCTCCACCAAATAATAGTAATTGTTCAGTGATCGTCGTTTTACCAGCATCCGGATGGGAAATGATTGCGAAGGTTCGACGGCTGTCCACTTGTTGTTTTAAATTAGGATTGTTCATTCTATTGCTCCATTCATATATCTAGTATCTTTCAAATTTCAACCCAATCAGTATAGCATGGATTTTACTCTGATGGAAAGTTGAATCGCTCTGACATTTGTTTAGTTTTTCGTAAAAAATCAGAGTTAGGTTTTCATTGGCATACTGTTTTTCTAATTATGCTAAAGTGTGAAGAAAAACTGGCAAAAAGAAAACACTCTGCGTGGCAGAATGTTTTCTACATAAATAATATTATCGGCGTGGTTCGTTGTCATCAAAATCTTTGGTGAACAACCGACGTTCTTCTTCTGGTTCGACATTTTCGTGTTCTTCTGGATGAAAAATCGCACGTAATGTTAAGACACGCGATCCTTCCATTTCTTCAGAAATCAAGGTTAAATCATCCACGTCAAAGGAAAGCTTTTCTCCTGCATCAGGAATCGTTCCTAATGCAGTGATTAAGTAGCCTGCCATCGTATCAACATCACTCATGTGTAAGTTTAAATCAAATTCTTCATTAAACTCATCAATCAGCATTTTTCCGTTGATCAAGTATTCATTGTCACCGACTTTTTCATAAAGCTTCTCAACTTCGTCAGATTCGTCGTCGATTTCACCAACGATTTCCTCTAATAGATCCTCTAAGGTCACTAATCCAACCATTCCGCCGTACTCATCGAGTAAAATCGACATTTGGTTTTGAGTTTTCTTCAATTCATAAAGCAAGTCATCAATGAAGATCGTTTCTGGTACGAATAATGGTTCCTGCAAAATTTTTCGTAATTCAACATTTTCAAATCCAAATTGGCGTGCGGATTTTAATAATGCCTTCGTATGCAAGACACCAACGACTTTATCTTTATCTTCATCGTAAACGGGAATTCTTGAATAGCTTTCGTTTAAAATATCATCGATGTTTTCCATCACTGGATCATTGATATCAATCATGAAGGAATCGGTCCGCGGAACCATCACTTCACGTGCTACCTTAGTATCTAATGAAAAGACACCCTGCAGCATTTCAATCTCATCATTGTCCAAAACGCCTTCAGTTTCTAACATATAACGCATTTCGTCACGGGTCATTTTCGTATCTTCATCATCAAACGTCATCGGCGTAATCTTTGCCAATAAGTTTGTCGAAGCCGTTAATAACCAAACGAACGGTTTTGTAATTATTCCTAGTTTACGAACAACACCAGAAGTGAACTGAGCTACTTCTTCGGTCTTGGTCATAGCAATTCGTTTGGGATATAATTCACCAAATACAATCGAAACATAGGTCAATAATATCATGACAATCACAGTAGCCAGTGTTCTAGCCACCGCACTTCCGCCTAAAACTGGTGCTAAACGTGCAGACAAGCCATCTGCCAAAGATGCCCCTGACAAGATATTGACTAAGGTAATCCCTACTTGGATCGTTGATAAAAAATTATTTGGATCGTGAATGATCTGCAATAATTTCTTGGATTTGGGATTTCCTTCCTCTGCTTTTTGTTCTACCCGGTTTTTATTGACCGACACCACCGCAATTTCAGCCGCAGCCAAAAATCCGTTGATTAACGTTAAAATTACTAATAAACCTAGTTGTAAAATTAACGACTGACTATCGGGGTCAGCATTCATAATTGCATTCGCTCCTTATTTTTAAGTGTAAAAAAAGTGGCACAAAGGCCACGATAAAATCGTATCACATCGCTTGTTTTAATGCAATCTTTTCCGAACTGAGAGCCGACAGCTAGTTCAAAAACTCGTGTTCGCGTTCTTCTTGTTTGCTCTGTTTTACTATTTTTACGATAAAAACAACGACTGTTCGTAAAATAGCATAAACTGGAACGCCCAGAAAGACTCCTAAGATGCCGGAAAGATTTGCAGCTACTAACAAGATCAAGATGATCGTCAAGGGGTGGATGTTCAATGTTTTTCCAATAACATTTGGATAGATCACATTCCCATCGACCTGCTGCACGATTAAGACGACTAAAATACAAAGTAGTGCTCTCGTTGGTGAATCAAAAAAAGTATAAACCAACGCGGGTGCCAACCCTAGATATGGTCCTAAGTAGGGAATCAAGTTCGTCAAGCCGGCAATCACACCGAATAAAAAGGCGTAATCAACACCGATCAGCAAATAACCTAAAAAGGTAAAGGTACCGACAAATAAACATTCGATTGCTTGTCCGCTGATATAATCAGACAGCGTTTTATTAAGCTGATGCAGAAGTCCCTTAATATTTACACGTTGTTTTTCAGGAAAAAGACGTTCAATATTTGGAACAAGCTTTTCTCCATCCTTCAGCATATAAAATAGAATGAATGGTACTGTCACCAATAATAGAACCACTGTAGTAACCTTACTGATGATTGATCCTAAACCATTCGTCACGCCTGTCAGTGATTGTTGAATGATGCTCCCTGCTGAAACATCCAGATTGCTGATATATTTATCAACATCCAGTTCCTTAAAGAGCGGGAAACGCGTCGCATTATTAGCAGCTTCTTGGAGCCAGTTTTGCATATTATTGATAAAACCAGGTATATTTTTGGCCAACGAAACTAGTTGCTCCACTAAATTGGGAATAACGCTCATAAAGATCAAGACGATCATTCCAATCAGTAGAATAAATATCAACGCGATCGCTACTAAGCGTTTCACACCCAGCTTCATCAAAAGATTTACTAATGGATTTAATAAATAATACAAAAAGCCGGCGATTAAAATCGGCGCAAATAATGTGGTAAAAAATGTCCCGATTGGTTGAAAGACAAAATCAATTTTTGATGAAACCAAAATCAAGGTGGCAATGATCAATAGTTCTACCGACCAAAACATTAATTTTGAATTTTTTATTTTCTCAAACATCCATCTACTCCTTTTTCTAGATTTAGTTTATAGTATACATCATGTGGAGAAAAATCCCCTCGAGGAAGGTGTCATTATGAAAATTTTAATCACTAAGGATACGATGAGCGATATTTATCTCGACGCTGTCCGCATCCGGCAAAAAGTGTTTGTCCAAGAACAAGGTATACCTGCCGCGCTGGAAATCGATGAAAACGAGGCCTATTCTGTTCATTTCGTCCTTTATACGGATGACAAAAAGCCGGCGGCAACAGTACGGCTGTTACCGCTAAACGATCAAACGTTCAAATTACAGCGAATGGCAGTTTTGAAAGACTATCGCGGAAACAACCTTGGAGCTAAGATCATCGCCGAAGCAGAAACCTTTGCAAAACAGCAAGGCTTTGAAACGATCGAACTAGGCGCACAACTAACCGCAGAAAAATTCTATCAAAAGTTAGGCTATACGGCATATGGTGAAATTTTTAAAGATGCTGGAATCGATCATGTGCATATGAAAAAAGAATTGTAGAAATCGTTCACTGACAAGTTCGTGCAGATCTATTTTTCAATTCATATTAAAACTCGCAAAAAAGGCTATACCAAAATTAATTGGTACAGCCTTTTCTTTCTACTTCCGCGACAATTGCTTATAACGATCATACCAAATATCAATATAGCCTTGGGAAAAAGGCCCCTTTTCATTGTTAATCCAGTCCACTAAGATCTTGACGTTTTCCTTGAGGATATAATCAATTTCTTTAGAATAATGCATCTGCTGACTATGGGCTTCGTATTCATCTACGTCTAAAAGACGCTTCTCGCCATCAGGAAAAACTTTGACATCTAAATCATAATCAATGTACTTCAGTGCCTCGTCATCTAATACATAAGGTGATGCTAGATTACAATAATAAGAAACTCCCTTCTCTCGAATCATTGCTATTATGTTGAACCAGTATTTTTGATGAAAATAAACGATCGCTGGTTCGCGAGTGACCCATCTTCTGCCGTCTGATTCTGTGACCAATGTGTGGTCATTCAAGCCGATCAGTGAACACTCACTTGTTTTTAATACCATGGTATCACGCCACGTTCGATGCAAACTGCCGTCGTGTTTGTAACTTTTGATAGTCACAAACTCTCCTTCTTTTGGAACTCCCATAGCTACCCTTCCCTCAGCGAAAGATAATTTCCGCATTTGTTTGGGTGTTATCACACCGACATCAGAATTATTATAGCAATAAAATGAAAGATTGCCTACTAATCTTTGTCGTCAGCTAAATTATTTTCAAAAACTTCCAACATTTTTTGCTGTGGTTTTGGAAAAACATATTGAGGAAAATCTTTTGGTTTCACCCATTGTCCATCAAGTGTTAACATTTCGGCGCTTCTTCCATAAAAAACTAAAATATGCCACCGCAAATGACTAAAGACATGTTTGACTTCACCTAATACTTTTTTCTGCCATACGATTTCTTGCTCTGGGAAGAAATCTGGACTATCCTCCGCAACTAATGTGCTGGAAAATAGATCCCAATCATTCGGATCGTATTGCTCCTGCAGCTCTTTAAAACGCGATGGGCTGATTTCTTCCAAGGGAAACAGCCACATGTTTGCTAATAACCCGGTTTCCGGACGTTGCTGCAGAAAAATTTCTTGTTGTCTATTTTCGATAATTCCTGCCACATAGTAAACATCTTTAGGTTTCTGTTTTTTTGATTTAATAGGAAAAGCCGTTTGACGATTTTTACGATACGCTTGACAATAATTTTGGATCGGACAAAGCTCACACTGCGGACTAGTCGGCGTACAAATGCTAGAGCCTAAATCCATCATCGCTTGATTGAAATCTCCCGGCTGATCCTGGCTAATGATTTTGCGCATTGCCTCATCAAAAATATTGCGGCTGCTCGCTTTGGCGATATCGGCCTCAATACAAAACAGCCGGCTGACTACACGCATCACATTCCCATCGATCGCTGGCTCGGGAATCTCAAAAGCGATACTGCTGATCGCACCAGCCGTATATGGTCCGATGCCTTTTAACGAACGAATCTCTTCAACGGTGGTCGGAAATTGACCGCCAAACTCTTCCATGATTTGTTTTGCGGCAGCTTGCAGATTGCGTGCCCGAGAATAATAACCTAAGCCTTCCCAAACCTTCAGCAATTTATCTTCTGGTGCGTTTGCCAAGTCTTGGATCGTTGGAAATTGTTCCATGAAACGATAAAAATAGTCAATTACCGTATCGACGCGTGTTTGCTGCAGCATGATCTCCGAAATCCAAATCCGATAGGGATCATGATTGTAGCGCCAAGGAAGATTGCGTTTTTCCTGTTGATACCACGTTAGAAACTCCGTTTGAAAATTTGCTACATCTTGTTCTGTCCAGCTTTCCCAGCCCTTACTCATCTGCTTCCTCTTTTCCGCGGATAAAAGCATCGATCTGATCTAACTGGAAGCCTTTTTGATACAAACTTTGTTTTACTTTTTGACGACGTTTCGCTGGTTCAAAGCGCTGATTCTTGCGCCACAGCTTTTCGCCTTGTAAATCTAATGCATCATTTTCTTGCTCCTCGATTTCCGAAAAATCAATCTCGGCTAACACAATTTTGCTGATATCACTGTTGAATCCCTTCGTCATAAGCAGCTGCTGTAGTTTTTGCTGGACTTCTCGCTGACTGCTATGATGAAATTTCCTCAACGCCTTTTTTGCTGTATGTAAAGCAACATTAAATTGCTCGTCGGCTTCATACAGATAGAGTGCCTGCTGAATATCGTTGTCCTGCAAGCCTTTTTGTTTTAGCTTTTGCTGAAGCACACGCGGTCCCTTATCGCCTAAACGCATTTGAGTGCGAATATAGCTTTCACCATAAACCAGATCATTCACCAAATTCAATTCTTTTAATCGTTCAACAATTTTATGCCGATCTACACTTTCGATCTCATTGTCTTTTAGATAAGTTCGGATCTCTTTTTCTGTTCGCAATTGATAGCTTAAATAGTTCAACGCTAATTGAAAACCCATATCCTCTTTGCTTTCTTGCTTGATTTCATCTAATGTTTTTTCATCCAGTTCTTGCCCTTTTAACAACCGATGACGGACAACAGTATCCTCGGATAACCGCAATTTCTCGCCATTAGAAAATTCGACTTTATAAAAAGGTCCTCGACCTTGACTGACTTTCACTACTGTTAACATCATTTACTCCTCCTATTCGAATAAATGCTTTTATTTACATACACTACGCTCACCATTACACCCTAGCAAAAATTAATTCTATCATAGATAATCAACCAATCGATAAAAATATGCTAAAATGAACTGCGCTGAATAATTGAAAAATACTTTTAAGAAAGAGGCTGAATATGGCTGTTCAACTTAAATTAAACCAGACATTGACATTGAAAATAAAACGATTAGGCATCAATGGTGAAGGAATCGCTTATTATAAACGCCTGATCATTTTTGTGACTGGTGCTTTGCCAAATGAAACGGTTGTTGCCCGAATCACCAAAGCAACCCCGCGTTTTGCTGAAGCCAGCTTAGTTAAAATTACGAAAAAAAGTCCTGATCGAATCACGCCGCCTTGTCCTGTTTATGAAGAATGCGGCGGATGCCAGCTTCAACATCTAGTCTACAGCAAACAGTTAGACTTCAAGAAAGATTTACTACGGCAAGCATTGGAAAAATACAAACCAGCTGGTTATCAAACATTTGAATTGCGTGACACGCTTGGAATGGGGGAGCCTTGGCACTATCGAAACAAAGCTCAATTCCAATTGCGCAAAAATAAAAAAACCCAGCAAGTTGAAGCCGGACTTTATCAAGCGGAGTCCCACCAATTAGTACCAATCACAGACTGCTTAGTTCAGGAACCGACAACGCAAAAAGTCATTAATACTGTCGTACAATTATTAACAAAATACGAGATGCCGATTTATGATGAGCGTTCAAATGCTGGAATCATGCGGACCTTAATGGTTCGGATTGGCATTGAAACAGGTGAAGTACAACTAGTTTTCATCACCAAAACGAAAAAGCTGCCACAAGGAAATGCTTTGATCCGGGAAATCACGAATCGTTTGCCGGAAGTTGTTTCTATTATGCAAAATGTGCAGGACAAAAAAACTTCGGCCGTTATGGGGGATGAAACGATTCATCTTTGGGGCAAAGAAGTCATCAACGAAAAGATCAATGAAGTCAGCTTTGAGCTTTCACCGCGAGCTTTCTTCCAGTTGAACCCGCAGCAAACCAAAGTTCTTTATCAAGAAGCAATCAACGCTTTGGATTTATCGACGCCTAAAACCGTCGTGGACGCTTACTGCGGTGTAGGAACGATTGGATTATCTCTGGCTAAAAAAGCTAAAGAAGTCCGAGGCATGGATATTATTCCGCAAGCGATTGATGATGCCAAGAAAAATGCTGAAGCTATGAATCTGACGAATACGCATTATGAAGTGGGAACAGCCGAAAGCTTATTACCGAAATGGTTGAAAGACGGATTTGCACCTGATGCGATCGTCGTTGATCCGCCGCGGACCGGTTTGGACAATCAACTACTAAAGGCGATCCAAGAATCCCCTAGTCCTGAAATGGTCTATATTTCTTGTAATGTTTCGACGCTGGCTCGTGATCTCGTAAGTCTTTCTAAAATCTATCATGTCGAATATTTACAATCGGTGGATATGTTTCCGCAAACTGCCCGCTGTGAAGTCGTTGTAAAGCTAATTAGAAAGTAAAAGAGGCGTGACCGAAATTGGTCATGCCTCTTATTTTAATATCCGGCTGCTGGTTGTCCGTATGCTGCATCGGGATCTGTGGCTCCACCGTATCCTTGATCGACTTGATTGGGATCAGTATATCCGGAGTCAGTGTAGCCCTGATCGTTCTGGGTTGTATCGTCGTATTGCTGATAGCCGCTGCTGGAACTTCCATAGCCGCCGCTGTCATCATAATTATTCGGATCGTCATAGCCCGGCGCAAACTGGCTTGAGTCTTCGCTGGCTTTTCCATCGGAATCATCATAGTATAAACTATCTGCATCCTCTTCTTTAAGATTCGGCAAGGTTTCAGCAGTTGGTTTTCCTAACTGTTTCTTCAAAGTATTTTGAACATCCAATAATTCAGTCGTTCCTAAAATCTGATAGTAGATTTCGTCAATCATTTGACTCTTTCCGACTAGCTGCTTTTGCTTAATCGTGTCGAAAGCAGGTAAATAATTCGTACCAATATCCATCATATCGTCCCAGGTCAAATCGGTCTTCATATTTTTTTCTACTGCTTTTAAAATCTTCTTATAATTACCGACACCATTGATGGACATTGCTTTGCGTAAAATCTTGGTCACTACTTCACGCTGACGTCTTTGCCGTCCTACATCGCCCTCTGGATCTTCATAACGCATCCGAGCATAGGCAAGACCTTTTTCACCATTTAAAGTCTGTTTGCCTTTTTCTACATGAATGCCGTCTAACGTAAATTCAATTTTATTATTCACTTCGATCCCGCCAACTGCATCGATCAAGTCCTTCAATCCACGCATATTTATCGATACGTAATGGTCTAAAGGAATATCTAATAGCGTTTCGATAGTATCCATCGACATTTCTACACCGCCAAAAGCATAGGCGTGATTCAATTTATCATTCGTACCGTAGCCGACGATCTTAGTTAAAATATCTCGGTCGAGACTGACAATCGTTGATTTTTTTTGCTTCGGATTGATGGTCACTACCATCATACTATCCGAACGGCCTTGGTCTGAACGTCCAAGATCTCCAGTATCAATTCCCGCAAGCAGGATTGAAAATGGCTCCGCATTGTCGATGTTCGGTTTTTCGCCGCTTCCCCGCTTCAAACTCGTCCGCTTAACGGTTTGGCGAATATTATCAACCATCCTACTGGCATCATTTGTCACTTGGACGGCGTAGTAGGTAATCCCACCTATAAATAAATTCAGTAGGACCAATAATCCTACGACAACTTTCTTCCAACGGCTCATAGCACACCTCTATCAACGATTTTTACGTTTCATTTTCTCATAAATCGGGCCGCTGTTCAACCACAGCTAAAAATAATTAATTTTATATAACAGAAATTTAAAAAGTATTAATTGCTTATTCGCCCTTTAAATTTGATTTATACCATAAAAATATGAAGATTTTTGGAAGGACACAAAACTTAAGCAAAAATGATCACAAAAAAAGAAAGATTAGCCAAGCCAATCTTTCTTTCTGTAACTTTTTATTTGATTATTTAGCAGCTGCTAAATTTTCGTTTGCTTGATCCCAATTTACAACATCCCAGAATGCAGCGATGTAGTCAGGACGTACATTTTTATACTTCAAGTAATAAGCATGTTCCCAAACATCTAAACCAATGATTGGTGTTTTGCCGTCAGTCAATGGGTTATCTTGGTTTGCCGTTGAAGTAATTTCTAATTTGCCGTTGTTCAATACTAACCAAGCCCAGCCAGAACCAAAACGACCAGTTGCAGCTGTTTTGAATTCTTCCTTCATTTTTTCAAAGCTGCCGAATGCTTCGTCAATTGCCTCTTTGATTGCGCCAGTTGGTGCTCCGCCAGCATTTGGTGCCATAATCTTCCAGAAGAAGCTGTGGTTTGCATGTCCGCCCCCATTGTTTCGCACTGCTGTACGAATATCTTCAGGAACTTCATTTAAGTTTGTCACGAGTTCTTCGACTGATTGTTCCGCTAATTCTGGATATTTTTCAATCGCAGCATTTAAATTGGTTACATAAGTGTTGTGGTGCTTGTCATGATGCAAGTGCATCGTTTCAACATCGATATAAGGCTCCAACGCGTCGTAGCCATAAGGTAGATCTGGTAAAGTATAAGCCATGTTCAAATTCCTCCTTAAAATATCTTACAACCTAACTGTAACAAACAATGCAACTATCTTCAAAGTATATGCCTATCGTGGCGAAGAATTCGTTTTCTCGTCTTCGATGATCTCAACCTTCTTGAAGATAAAGACTTTACTGAAAACATAATTCGCGACTACGACTACAACTTGCGTGATTATTTTGGCGATCAGATTGCCCGTGTGCAGCATGTCGATAAATACGTACATACAAGCCATATCCATTCCAAAAGAAAGCACACGGTAAAAGATGAACTTACCAAATTCCCAAGCCAAAGCCTGAAAGCCTTCTGTTTTTGATTGAAATACCCATAATTTGTTCGTCACAAAAGCAAATAATACGGAACAAATCCATGAAATAGCATTAGAGACCGGCCAACTCAAATGAAAAGCCTGATACGCTAAAGTAAATGTAACAATATTTACAACGGTGGCTAATCCGCCGAAAAATAGATAGATAAAAACTTCCCATAGTTTTTTTTCTTCCAAATAATTTCTAAACGACTGATAGATTTTCATGATTGCTCTCTTTCCTATTCTTCTCTTCTAAATTAAGATAGCGAAGCTGAAATTAATAGTCAATTCTTTCTTGAATTCTTTTTACATTTTTACAGATCGCCTTGTTATTTCAAGCTTACTTCGCTACAATGGCACTTGTATAAAAAGATTGGAGCGATCACATGACTTTTCGTCAATTAATCAAAGGTTCTCTTTTCCGTTTTGAGGATTTAAAATCGGCTAAGGACACACCATTCTGGAAATCGATTGTTTACTTGCTTGGTTTGAGCCTGCTTCTAGCAATTCCAAGTGTCTATCAAGCACTTCAGGTAATGAATCAAATCAAAACAGATAGTCTGGAGATCGTAGAAAAGATCCCGGATTTCAAAATCGAAGATGGCGAGATCAAAACAACGAAGCCGGAAAAAGGATTCATCTATCAAACGGATTCGATCATCTTGACCTTTGATCCGGAGGGCAAGCGTACACAAAAAGACGTTGAAAAGGACTTAGTTGGAAATTATTTCAGTGTGGGACTATTAAAAAATCAGGCATTACTCGTTTTACCAGACTACGGCGGTGTCAGCTCCGCGATGTTTGGCGATAATGTGCTGAAGTTTTCTTACAAGCAAGAACCATTTAAAAATATGACTGGCGATAAAATCAGAGACGGACTGGAAGACTGGGAAATGCCCGTTTGGACACCACTTGTAATGCTGCTGGCAGGAATTTATCCTTCCTTCATCAATTTGTTTGTGACATTAGTCTTTGCAGGCATTGCCGGGATGATCGTCGCAAAATTGAGACTGAGACGCGTGACATTCTTTGATTGCTTTAAAACAATCATCTTTTGTGCCGCAATCCCGACCATTTTAGCAACAATCATTTTGTTGTTCCAACCAAATTTTGATTCGAGTCTGCTGATTACGTTCATCAGCCTATTCATCTTTTTGCGAGTCACTCATTATTTCCCAAAAATTGAATTACCGACCAACTAACTGCTTACAATTCTGTAAGCAGTTTTTTTTCGGGATTTTTGTTAGAATAAAATCGAGATTTCTAGGTCTAAAAGAAATGAGGAGATTACTATGACGAAACCAATTATTTTCTTACAACGCGAATTTCGCGAAGAATTCAGCGACAAGATTCAAGCCATCGCTCCCGATTATCAGGTTAAGACAGAACTAACCGAAGAAGAATTGCCAGCTGTAGAAATATCCGTTGGCTGGTCAAAAAAATTTAGTGAACAGCTTCTTGCTTCTGATCAGTTAAAATGGGTCCAATCCATCTCTGCCGGCGTTGATTACTTACCGTTGAATGACTTTTTTGATCGAGATATTTTATTGTCTAACGGCAGCGGCATCCATGCTCTCTCCATCAGCGAGCACATCATCGGCGTTTTGCTGGGCTATTACCGTGGATTAAACCAATCCGTCAAGAACCAAGAACAAAAAATCTGGGGACAAGACGCCATTCATTATGATCAATTAGCTGGAAAAAATTTATTAGTTGTTGGAACCGGCCATATTGGCCAGCAACTTTCCAAATCAATTCGCAGTTTAGGTGTAAGGACTTATGGGATTAACACCACAGGCCATCCTGTCGAAGGCTTCACTGAGACATACTCAATCAAAAACTTGTCAAAAATTGTATCTGAAATGGATATCGTAGTAGGTATCCTGCCAGGAACACACGAAACCTACCATATTTTTAACAGCGACATTTTTGAGAAAATGAAAAAGTCCGCCATATTCATAAATGTCGGACGAGGCGATACTGTTCACACTAAAGAATTGATAACGGCACTTGAAGAAAAACACATTGCTTTTGCTGCTCTGGACGTTTTTGAAGAAGAACCGCTGCCAAAAGAAAGTCCATTGTGGAATTTCGAAAATGTTTTAATTACACCTCATATCTCTGGTTTGACCGTTGATTTTCAAAACAAGTTTATGAAAATCTTTTTGGCAAATCTGAAAAGCTATGCAGCAAATAAAGAATTGTCAGTTAATCAAGTAGAATTGAAACGAGGGTATTAAAAAAGTTGGAGTCTATTGCTCCAACTTTTTTTCAGTCTCCTTAACAATATAAACAGGACGTTTCTTCGTCTCCATAAATATCTTACCAATATATTTTCCGATGATACCAATGCACAGTAGCTGAACGCCACCAATAAATAGAATAATCGTCACCAATGACGGCCACCCTGACGTTGGATCGCCAAATATTAAGGCACGAACAATGATAAAGATCATCGCGATTCCTGAGGCCAAACAAGAAAAAGCGCCGACAAAAGAAGCAATATTTAGCGGAACATCAGAAAAATTCACTATTCCATCAATTGAATAATTGAACAATTCCCAAAATGACCAAGACGTTTTACCAGCAACCCTCTCTTGGTTTTCAAAAGAAATGTACTCAGTTTTGAAGCCAACCCAGCTAAACAACCCTTTCGAAAAACGATTATGCTCAGTCAATTCTAATACTGCATCCACCATTTGACGAGTCATCAAGCGGTAATCCCGTGCACCATCCACCATCTCGGTTTCACTGATTCGATTAATCAAATGATAAAACGCTTTCGCAAATATATTACGAATTAATGGCTCTCCCTTACGATCAGCTCGACGAGTACCAACACAATCAATATCTGTTGTCTCAATCATTTCAATCATTTGCGGCAACAGCTCTGGCGGATCTTGCAAGTCAACATCCATTACTGTGACTAAATCTCCTTTTGCAGCCTGCAAACCCGCATATAAGGCAGCCTCTTTCCCAAAATTTCGAGAAAAAGAAATATAGCGAACAAAACGATTCTTTAGCGCTAACTCACGCAGCACCTCTAACGTTTGATCCGCCGATCCGTCATTAATAAAAATATATTCAAAATCATGAGAAATCTTCTTTTTTACTTTCTCCATCTCCGCAAAAAAAAGAGGAATTGCTTCCTCTTCGTTAAAGCAAGGAACAATTACTGATATCATTCAAGCCACTCCTAAACTTGGTTAAAATCGTATTTGGGTTCATCCAGTTCGGAATCATAATCTACTACTAAATCATACCCTTTAAAAAACCATTCGTCTGCTTCCTCGATATAAAAAAGCTGATCATCAATCATTGTCTTAACTAATGGGCTTTCTGGACTGTCCACTGCCATTCCCACTGAAAAACCATCATGAACCTGAGTCTTCCCGTATACTTTACCATAAAACTTAATGCCTTGACCTTCTACTAATTCAAGTTCTCGCTTGAACCATTCTTGAGCTTCGGGTGTTATAGTCAATTTCATTTAATTTCACCTATCCATTCATTTTTTCATCTAAATAGTCCACATCTTCGTCTCTGCCGATAACCACTAAATGATCATTCTTTTGCACAATCTCTTCGGCTGGCGGCGTTACGATTGGATCTTGATTATCTCGTCGAATAGCTACGACATTCAAACCAAATCGTTGACGAAAATCGAGTTCATCTAATGTTTTGCCATAAAATTTTCGATTGGTCACATTGATCTCCGCCAATGAAAATTCGTCTGAAAGTTCTAAGTAATCTAAAATATTTTTCGAGACTAAGTTATGGGCGATTCGTTGCCCCATATCACGTTCAGGATGCACCACACGGTCAGCACCGATTTTTTCTAATACACGGGCATGATACTCATTTTGCGCCTTTGCCAAAATATTCGGCACGCCCATTTCCTTGACCATCAAAGTCACCAAGATACTTGCTTGAATGTCCTCTCCGATCGCTACGATCACATGGTCAAAGTTTCGAATACCTAAAGAACGAAGAGTCATCTCATCTTGCGCGTTAGCAACCACAGCGTGCGTCGCGATATTCATATACTCATTCACTCGATCCTCACTGCTGTCAATCGCTAAAACTTCCTGACCTGATTCGATCAATGTCCGGCAGATGCTCCCGCCAAATCTTCCTAAACCAATAATGACAAAACTTTGTTTCATGATATCTCCTTACACTTCACAATATTGTATTAATTGATTCCCATCACTTGTAAAACTTACAATTCATAGTATAACAAAGAGCGGGTTAATAAAACAGAGAATGACTCTCTATTTTATTAACCCGTGTTTAAATGCATAGATTGCAGCCTGTGTGCGATCCTCAACCTCTAATTTAGCAAGTATATTTGATACATGCGTCTTAACTGTTTTCAACGTAATGAATAATTCATCGGCAATTTCTTGATTGCTCATACCTTGGGCGATCAGCAGCAATATTTCTTGTTCACGATTCGTTAACTCTTCATGAAGAACATGTCGATTACGATTGGATAATTGTTCCATCATCTTCGTAGTCACTTCAGGTTCCAGCACTCGTTCACCATTGTAGGTCTTGCGGATGGCATTGGCGATCTCATGAGCTGTCGACGTCTTAAGTAAGTAGCCAGATGCGCCCGCTTCAATAGCCGGATAAACTTTTTCATCATCGATAAAACTAGTTACGATCAAAATTTTTGCCTCTGGCCAATCCTTTAAAATTTTCTTGGTCGATTCGATCCCATCCATTACTTCCATTACCAAGTCCATCAAAATCACGTCTGGTCGAAGGTCCATGGCTTTCTCATAGCCTTCTTCGCCGTTTTCGGCCTCTCCTACAACTTCTACATCCGCTTGAATCGATAGATAAGAAGAAACCCCTAACCGAACCATTTCGTGATCATCCACTAATAACACTCGTATCATCCTCTGCCTCCTAATTCCTATTAATTTAAAATACCTGTTCATGCTGCGAAGCATTCATCTCGTTCATTACAGATTCTGCTTTATCATATGACTAATCTGCTTCGTCCATCTTTAAAGAGCTGTCCATAGTTGAACGCTTCTCTCCTACAACGGGAACCTTGATTTCAATGCTTGTTCCTTGTCCTTTAAAACTAATTATTTTTGTTGAGCCGCCAACACCGGCAATTCGCTCGCGAATATTACGCAGTCCATAGCTGCCGGCGTGTTCATCTTTCGATTCAAAACCGACACCGTCATCAATCACACGCAATAAAATGTTCTGTCCGACAATTTTTAAATAAACTTCTAATTCATTGGCCTTTGCATGCCGTAACGTATTAGATAGTAATTCTTGTACTACTCGAAATAATTGATCTTCGATACTGGCAGAAACACAAATATCCTGAATATCCCATTTTAACTGAATTTGGATTTTTGTCTGCAGCTCTTTCAATAATTGCTCGATACCCTGTCGTAAACTTTTTCCTTCTAAACTGATTGGTCGCAAATGAAGTAGCAGCGCCCGCATTTCTGACTGAGCCGCATTAATAATATCAGCTACCATCGCTAATTGCTTTTTATAAGGCTCTAACTCTTCCGAATACTGCGACTGTTCATTAAGCGCAGACATCATCATCATCGCCGCAAAAAGTTGCTGAGAAACGGAATCGTGCAGTTCCCGAGCTAAACGATGTCTTTCTTCTTCTAAAATCTTTTCTTTCGTCGTACCATCTACCATCTGAGGCTGACTGCTCAATTGCTGCAGCTCTCGCGACATACTTACAAGTTTTTCTTTGATGCGCTTGATATCATGATCGACCAGCAGCATTTCCTTATTTTGTGAAATCGCGACATCCAATGAAGGTTGATCATAATTGCCTGAAGCTAAGCTTTGTAGCTTTCCTTCGATTTTTCCTAGTTGACGTTTTTCCAAAAATGTCACAAGAAAATAGACCACTGCGCTTACCGTCAAAGAAATCACAATAATATGAACAAACAGTGGAATATAAAAGATTCGCGCAATGAATAACTGTGCAAGTAATTGCTTTTTCCCAATAGCATACATGTATAAAAAGAGTGTTGTTAAAATCAGCAAAAAGGAGATCAAACCAGAGTAAAGAGAAATCTGTAAACGGGAGTATTTCCCCATCATACGCGGATCACCTCGACATCCCCAACCAATGTGTTAGTCACTATTTTCAATCTACGAGGACTTTCATCATAATCCTCACTGTACATTTTGATCGTTTCATTACGAAGAACTTGTGTCTCATCATCAAGTTCAACTTTACCATATAAGGTCGCATGCTCAAAGAGTATTCCGATACCATACGGTACTAAAATACGTGTTCGGCCAAAGCCCTTGCGTACGATCACAATACTATCGTCTTTCGGCAATAATGTATTTCCTAGGTCAACAATCGTATCGCCAGCCAAAATAGCTACATTGATATCATCCCATTCAAAAACTTGCGTACCAATTCGATCATTACCGATCCAGCTTTGCTTTTTACGCTCACCATTGTGACTCGTCGGATCAGTTGTCTCAACCATTACGATGCTTTTTTTATTCTTTAAGGAATGATTCGGCATTGAAATACCTGCAATCTCGAAGCCCTTAAGGCCAAGAAATATTACTGCAAAAATCAACATTAACCAAGTCGCAGGACTATTCACTAAACAAATAATCACAATCACTGATCCTAAGATCAATTGGAATTTTCGACGACGATGTTTTCGCAATGCCCAATATATATTTAATACCCCAAAGAGTAACATAATCAACATCGCAGGAGTTGAAGATAATTGCCATAATAAGAAAATTGCAAGTAAGGCTTCAATTACAATGAAAAAGCGCCATGGACTTTTCATTTTGTCTTTCCTCCCAACTTTTTATTTATACCTTATTCTACTTTCTTTAGATAATAAATACTATCGGTCTAAAGTCGCAACCTAGTCAAAACCAACAACTATCTCGTACACATACTGTTTCTTAGAACAAGATTGGTAGAACTGGCAAAATAAAAGAGGCGACCAGCGCCTCTTTAATGAATTTTAGTTTTGTTTCACATTCGTGATCTTAACTTCCATGTTTCCGCCTGGTGTCGCGATCGTTACAACGTCACCAACACGTTTACCGATTAGGGCTTGCGCGATCGGTGAATCATTAGAAATTTTTCCTGTTAATGGATCGGCTTCCGCTTTTCCTACAATCGTGTATTCTTCCTCTTCATCATCAGGCAATTCAACAAAAGTTACTGTTTTCCCGATTGAGATTTCATCGGAGTCAACATTTTCATTATCAATAATTTGAGCGAAACGAATCATATTTTCTAACGTACTAATTCGACCTTCGACAAATGCTTGTTCATCTTTAGCAGATTCATACTCAGAGTTTTCCGATAAATCGCCAAAGCTGCGTGCGATCTTGATTCGCTCAATGATTTCTCCCCGTTTTACTGTTTTTAGTTCTTCTAATTCCTGCTCTAATTTTTCTTTTCCTTCTAGAGTCATTGGATATGTTTTTTCCACCATTTTTCTTCTCCTTCAATCAACAAAATTACGAATGGTAATCTTCTATAGAATTTATCCACAAAAGATTACCACGTAATTACTGTAATGTAAATTGTTTATTTCTCTTTATTGACATATTTTTCAACCAATTCCATATGCTCTTCATAAGTCTTCGCATAATAAACTTTTCCAGTTGAGATATCCGCAACAAAATAAATATAATCATTCTCAGTTGGATCAAGCACAGCCAAGATCGCTTCTTGACTCGGATTATCAAACGGTCCAGGTCCATAACCAGTATTCGTGTAAAGGTTATAAGGTGAATCAACCTCAGTATCTTTGATCGTTACAACCTCTTTATGCTCACCTAATGCGTACAAAATCGAAATATCTGATTGTAACGGCATTTGAGCATCGATTCGATTAAAGAACACTTGAGCGATCTTCTTACGATCAGACTGGGTAACCCCTTCTTTTTCTACCAATGAAGCTAAAGTCATAACTTCTTGAACCGTTAACCCTTTTTCTTTAATTTGATTATAATAAGGGGTTAAAACTTGGTTGGTAGTATCTACCATTTGAGTTACTAAGTCTTCTAGGCTCCTGTTTTTATGGACATTATAAGTTGCCGGGAATAAGTATCCTTCCAAACGATAACGAACATCTTTAGCGTTGCTGGCATCCGTTAATAGATCCGGATACTGTGTCTTCAATTGCTCGAAGAATTTTTCATCTTTCATTACTTTGATGAAGTCTTCCTTCTTGAAATCTGTCTTTTTAGCAACTAAGCTTGCGATCTTATCAACATCGTAACCTTCAGGAACAGTCAGTTTTGAAGCATCATCCAATGGTTCAGCGCTGCCTCCCTGTTGTAATTCTTTACTAATTTGATCCAAGGTCATGTTTGGTGAAAATTGATAATAACCGGCTTGGAAATTCGTTAAGTTCTTGAATTTCGTGTAGAAGTTAAATACCATGCCATCACGGATAACATCGCCATCTTCTAAAATATCACCAATTTGACGATTTGAAGATCCGCTGGGAACTTCTACCTGAACTAATTTTTTATCATTTTTATCTAGTGGTTTCAATCCAGCACTCACATAATTATATCCTGAGATTGCTAAAATTCCGGCGACGATCAAAATACCAATCGTCAATATATAGACAATTTTACGGACGACTCGATCCTCTTTGCGACGTTCTGCTCGTTTCAAGTTGCTCTCCTCACTTAAATCCCCTTCAAATTCCTCATCCATATAACGAAGTTCATCGAATTTTTCACCAAGTCGATGAAAAATCGAAGGCTCATCTTCAACATGATCATCACGCTTTGGCTCTCTTACAACTTCAGCTTTCGGTTCCTTTTTAGGCGGGATCTCATTAACTGATTTGCTTGCTCCTGAATGACGGGAGGTTGTTTTTTTATTCTGAACTTTTGAAGGTTCAATCTTTTGCTCTTCTTTTTTAGTGATCTTCTTAACTGTAGGTTTCTTCGTTTCTTTTCGTTTCTCGGGTTTTGATTTAGATTCACTAACAGGTTCCACTTTTTCTGAAGCTTTTTCTTCTTTTGGCGGTTCCTCTTTTTTTATTTCCTTTTCAATTGGTTTAGACTTCTGTTCAGAGACAGCTGTATCGTTCTTTTTTTGTCTATTGCCAAATAAGCGCTCATAAGACGAAGCCAAGTCGTCATCATCGCTAGTATCCTTTTTTGCTTTCGAAGGTTCAGGTCTTGTAGCAGCTTTTTTTACAGACTCTACTTCACGATTCTTCCGACCCTCTTCTAAAGCTTTCATGATCTGCTCTTTAAAAGATCCTTCTTCTGAGTGTTGGTTTTGATCCTCAGACAAAAACAACTCCTCCTTACTTCATGTCATAACTTTAACCATTATACATGAAATGAAAGAGGAGTGAAATGTAAAATTTATTTAGTTAAGGAAATTATATTTTTTCTTTTTGAATAGTTTCTTCATACAATCGATATAAGTGTAACTCATACTCTTTTTTGGCATTTGTTACAACCGTATCTAAAATTAAACCAGTAATTAACAAAAGTAGCGCGAACACCATCAATCCTGTCGCAAGAATCGAAGAAGGTACTTTCGTAATAAAACCAGTATGAATAAACTCATTGATGACTGGAACACCAAAAACAAGTCCAAAAACACAGAAAATCAAACTAAATACCGAAAAGAATAATAATGGTTTATAATCCTTAAACATTTTTAAAATTGTTAGTAGCACCTTTAGTCCGTCAGAATAAGTATCTAATTTAGATTCACTACCCTCTGGACGATCGCGATAATCAATTGGAATCTCTACCAACTTAAACCGCTTGTCCAAAGCATGGATAGTAAATTCAGTCTCAATCTGAAAGCCGGAACTCATCACCGGAAAACTTTTAACAAACATGCGATTAAATCCGCGATACCCCGTCATAACATCCTTAATATCCGCTTGATATAAGCGATTGATCGAATTTTTAACTAAATTATTTCCGAAATCATGAAAAGCTCGTTTATTCTCATTAAAATACGTACCATTCGATAATCGGTCGCCGATCACCATGTCTGCACTGCCTTCCCATAAAGCCGCAATCAGCTCATGAGAATTCTCTGCTGGATAAGTATCGTCACCATCAACCATCAAGTAGTAATCTGCCTCAATATCAAAAAACATTTGACGAATAACATTTCCCTTACCTTGGCGCGGTTCCTTCTTAACAATTGCTCCTTCGTTCAGTGCAATATCGTATGTGTTATCCGTCGAATTATTGTCATAGACATAGATATCCGCTTCAGGCAACTCCCTTTGAAAATCGTTAATCACCTTTTTTATCGTGAGTGATTCGTTGTAACAAGGGATGAGGATAGCTATTTTTTCATTGTTCATGTTTACTCTCCTAACTTCACAGCTATCTACCATGATACCAAAAAAAAGCCGGATATGCTCCGACTTTTTAAATCAATTTTTCCGACACCAAATACTTCTTCATTCCGTCTTGAACGCTAAAATTAGGTTTGTACCCTAAACTCTTTAATCTAGAAATATCAGCAACTGAATCCTTGATATCACCGTCTCTTTCAGCTTCATATTTTACTCGTAAGTTAATACCTAATGCCTCGTCAATAACTGAAATCAAATCATTCAACGTAAGTGCATTTCCTGTCCCAACGTTGAACTGTCGGCCCAAGGCTTCTTCTTTAGTTGCAACTAGCAATAACGCTTGAATAACATCTTCCACAAAAATAAAATCACGCGATTGAGATCCGTCGCCAAATAAAGTGAATTGTGCTTCTTCACCATTTTGCATTTTTTTGTAACGATCAACTAAAATCGAGATTACACCGCTATAAGAAGATTCTGGATTTTGATTCGGTCCATAAACATTGAAGAAGCGAACAGCACTTGTCTTAACACCATAAAGATGATTATAATCCAAAACATATTGTTCTGCCGCAAATTTATCAACCGCATACGGGGTCAACGGACGAATAACAGACTCTTCCTTTTTTGGTAAGGTTGGTTCATCACCATATACCGCTGCTGAAGAACTAAAAACTAAACGTTTCAAATCTTTTTGATATTTTCTAATCAGTTCTAAAAGCATCAAAACACTTTCAAAATTAATTTGATGCGTCTCAACTGGACGTTCAACTGAATCTGCTACACTAGCAATTGCTGCTAGATGGAAAATGTAGTCAAACTTATTGTTTGAAAGAACTTCAGTCATCAAATCTTTGTCTATAACAGAGCCTTCAATAAATTCAAGATTTGGATTTCCCACTAGATTATCCTTTTTACCCATTGAGAGATCATCCAGTACTATTATTTTGTTTTCCTTGGATAAGTAGTTAGCTAATGTAGAGCCAATGAAACCGGCGCCGCCGGTGATTAAAAAGCTATTCAATAATTATCCCCCCCGTCGTTATGATTTCATCAATCGAGAAAAATTACCAAACTCCTGTTTAATTGCTTTCAAATTCAATAAAATAAACAAAGCATATGCACAGAGGTACAGAAAGAAACTAATTAAACTATTTTTAAAAAAAAGATTACTTGAAATAAAGAATATACTCAGTAAGGATTCTTGAACAAGCTTCTTATTTAAATTAATTTTGAGAGTTTTGCTCAATAGATACTCAGCTAAATTGCATCTAATTGCCAAACAAAGAATAATCAGACTGACTGATAATAGTAAACTCTCAAAAAGATAAACAGTAATGGCACCTACAACGATAGAAATTCCAAGAGTGATAATATTTACCAATAAAATTGTTTTTTCTTTACGTAATGTTTTTAAATATGTATTTATCAGCAAAGACATCCTACCCTCGTAAACGACCATCGGAAACAAGATGCCCATGTACATTAAACTCACAGAGTATTGAGGTAACCAAGCCACTAAAATAAATTTTACTGGCACATAGAAAATCAAGAATGAATAAGTGATTGGCACAAATAATGTTCGCAATGTCAAAAACAAGCTAGACAGATGGTCATTGTTGGTTCTTCTTAACAGCGGAAACATAACAACTCCAACTGCATTGATAAAAGTTAAAAACATATTGGAAATACTCAGTGTAAAAGAAAGCTTCCCAAATGCCTCAATCGACCATCTATGTTGTACAAAGAACCGAATTGTACCAATGATTAACATACTAGCAATATTACTCAACATTAATTTACTGCCAATATCAATATTATCTAGAATTTCTTTCCAAAGAATTTTTATAGATACTAAAGGACTAAATAGCATATCTCTTATTTGATACATTCCCCAAAAAGTGATCAACAATTTTGATAATATATCAAGAAGAATTAACCCCAAAAAATTCCTTCCACCTAAAAGAAAATAACCAGCTAGAAATAGAACATACAGATATCTATCGCTCCTGGATAGATGAGCATACTCTTTAATCCTATTAGTTGATTGTAAGATATATTGTATAAATTGTTTTGCAATTGTAATTACAGCCACTACAGCCGTTAAAATCAAAATAATCGACTTATTCGATGCAGGTAATACAAAGAAAGCATACCCACCGACTATCATTGCTAAAAATAGCTCAAAAAGAGCCAAATACCAGTACTGAGATCCCAAACTAGATTTGTTTAAATCATCATACTCTTCGCCACCTATTTTTAAATATATACCATCTATCCATCCCAAATGTAAAAAGCCCACATAAGACGAGTAGAAAACATATAATTGCCAATAGCTATATTCTTTTACACCTAATAATTTTGGCACAAATAAATTCAATAATACTGATATTAACAAAGTAACAAAATTTGCGGCAACAGTATAATAAAGATTTTTGATCACATTTTTAGCTTTGGAGTTCATCTTTTTCCTCCGAATGAATTTTACTGTTTCTAATTGTTCCATTTACTTGACCAATTAATAACCAAAAAACTAATGGTGAACTAGTAGACATGAAAAATATTTCATTATGAAATAGTCCAGAAGTCGCAAGTCCTAAGACCACAATAGCTGAATATAAAATCTGTAAATCTAATACGTTCACTTTAAAAAAGTATCTCACTGTATTGAATAAAGATTTCAGCAGAAAAACTAAAACACAAACAACACCAAATATACCGGTACAAACCAAAACATTAAGATAGGCATTGTGCACAGCTAAGTTACTTTTAGCAAGATATGTATTTGGTACATACTTTTGAGCATAATCATGAATAGATTTCGGCCCAACCCCGACAAATGGACTAGTTTTGATAATCTCTATCCCACTTTTCCAAAGGGTAAAGCGCATATTTGATATATCCCCACTTCTCTCTACATCTTCCCTATCCAAATTAACTTCTTTATCAGATGTTACCAAATCTTTTGAATGATTTTTGTGAAACTGGGCAGCTGTATATTCTGGTAGGGAGCTTAAAACTTTTTTACTACCCTCTACAAATCCTATACAAAAACTCCCGAGCAAAATCGCAATAATAGCTGCTTTATAAATTCTATTTAATTTATTCTTATTGGCAAATTTCCAATACATTGAAAAAAAAGATAAGGTGCTAACCATAACAATTAGAACAATTAAAGCGTTCCTAGATCCTGATAGTCCGATAAAACTAATTTGAATAATAATGTTTAAAATCAAAATAATTTTAACCAATATATTTTTGGCGATATTCTTGAAAAGATATACAGAGATAATTATGGAGACTCCTGCCATGACCCCTGAATAATTCGGATCAGCGTAGGCTCCAAAAAGGCGGTTTTCAACAAATCCAATTCTTAACGGATTGGTTTTTCCTTCAATCCTTGTGATAAAAGAATAACCTGTAAAGAACATTCCTAACGAAATAGTGGACATCAAAAATGAAAATGCTACTAGAATGGATTGAAACCATAAAAAAAATTTTGCCTTTAATGCATTTCGCTTGGAAAATTCATATATAACTAGTAGAAACAACACTTCCCAACAAAAATTTTTTATATTTGCAGGAAAAGAAAATTGTCTGTTCAAAACTATCGATATTCCAAATATTACCAAGAATGAAACTAATGCAATATCAAAATCAAACTTTTTTCTTTTTCTTAATATTTCGTAAAATTCAAATAGGATTATTAAACCTCCAACTAATCCTGACACAGCAAAAATTGCTGAATCTATATATGTCGGAATTAAACTCCACTCTCCGATTGATCTAAGTAATGTAATCGTATATAGGAGTAATATATATATTCCAATAATTCTATTTTTATGGTCTATTTCCGTTTTCATCAGTAGTCCTCCAAAAAAACCAGAAAATTCTATTTAAAAGAATCATGGCTATCTATTTCTGTTTTTAAAATCTCAATCGTGTGGTTAATCGCTTCATCAAGATTGAAGCAAGATTCCCAGCCCAATTTAGCTACCTTCTCTGAACTCATTACCGCTGTATTAGCCTTCGAAAATCCCTTAGCTTCATCTTCATCTGGAAGATCATATATAACTTTTTTATTTGCACTTTTCGCTATTTTTTCTGCAAATTCTTTCAAATGAATATTATATTGATCCGAAGCAATGTTGTATGCCTCTCCCTTTTCTCCATAAATCAACAGAAATAATAAACTAGATACAATATCAAATACATATGCATAAGAGTAAAATTGATTTCCATCACTCTTTAAAACTATATCTTTTTCATGAACTGCATTCAAAATGAATTGCGAAGAAGCTTTAGAATCATTTAGTAACATAGTAGGACCAAAAGTTCTTGCAATCCTTGGAATTACTACATCAATATCATACTTTTCAATATAAGCTTGACAAAGAGATTCACTAACTCTTTTCCCTTCAGGATAACCCGCACGCAATGTATTGCAATCAATGTAACCACAATAATTTTCAGTAAAACCATCAATATCTCCACGATTTTCACCATATATCTCCACTGTGGATAGAAATAAACAACGTTTTGCACTACTTTCTATAGCATGTCTCAGAACGTTTTCAATACCACTGATATTAGTAATTATTGTTCCAATTGGATCATTAGCATATGATTTTGGGTGAGTATTGCTAGCTCCATGAATAATATAATCAACCTTTATATTTTCAGAAATTGGATTTACTATATCACCTTCTATAAATTCCAACATTGGATCCAATTCATAAGCGGAAAATCTTTCCGCTAAACGCTCCTTACTACGCCCCATTGCATAGATAGTAATTTGTGCTTCCATACGTTTATTTCTATACATTAAAAGATCAATTAAACATGAACCAATCATCCCGGTTGCTCCAATGATTAAAAAGGAGTGTCCGTCTATTTTCGACCAGTCATAGTTAAGCTGACTTATTCTATCTATATCTTTTAAATAAATATCGTTTTTTATCATACAAGTGCTTCCTTACTGTTTCATCTTCAAGTAGGCTTTAAAGAGTTCTAAATCTTCTATTGTAGTCAACTTGATATTTTTATCAGAACCTGCAGAAAAATATAATGTTTCTCCCAAATCTACCATCATTGTATTGGTATAAGAAGAATCACTCATACCGGTATTCTCAGCGACTGCCTTATCATAAGCCCATTGCAATTTACCAAACTTATATGCCTGTGGAGTAGAGACTCTTCTAAGAGTGTTTCGATCTACATATTGTTTTGTAGTTTCTTCAGTTTCCTTAATAAAGATTTGTTCATTATATGGAAGAGAAGTAACACCATTTCCGTATTGATTGCATTTTACAATCACATCTGAAAGTACTAATTCATCTACTAAAGGACGAATTCCGTCGTGAATGATGATTGTTTCGTTTTCATCGCAATAATCTTTCAAAAATTGAACTCCGTTATTAATAGATTCTTGCCCCTTGCTTCCTCCTGTAATAACCCACTTTACTTTGTCAATTTGGTATTCATTCACATAAGCCCAAAGTGTATCTTCCCAACCAGATTTGCATACGACTAAAATCTGGTCAATTTGGGGATGGTTTTGAAAAGATTCGAGCGTATAAATAATAATTGGTTTACCTTCGATAATAATGAATTGTTTTGGAATATCTTGTCCCATTCTTTTTCCGACACCGCCCGCAATAATAATTGCTGTACTCATTAAAAACACTCCTCTGAACTATTTATTTTTTATTATAAACCTTGCATCCGCAAGTATCGGATGGATTGCTGTATATGAACTCAGGCTAGAAATTAATTTGAACATGCTAGTTTTCTCAATGATTTCAATTCTCTTATTATATTCCTGGAGCAAACTCTGCAATACAGATAACTTTTTCTTTCTATCATTTATTAAATATTCTGTCTTATTTAGATAATTAATATTCGACTGCGTTATCTCTTTCAAACGTCTTAGTTTACCCAAACGTATTCCGATACGACTCTTTTTCTGATCTATTAAGTTTTCTCCTCTGATAGCACTTTCTCCGTGTTTTCTCCACTTTCCAGTAGCTTCATCCAAATAGAAAAGACTATCCGACAAAACAGCTGTAGACCACATTGTAATATCATGTACTGCTGTAATAGCATTATCTTTATATAAATTTATTTCTGGTAAGAAGTCCTTTCTTAAAGCATAAACCCAGCCAGGTCTATTTAGATAGACATTTTTCTTAGTGAATTGAACTTGCCTATTAGTTTGTACGTTTCTTATAACTCTTTCACTACAAGGATATGATACACCACCTAACTCTATCAATTCATCGTAATCACTCACCAAGACATTAACCTCATTAGTTTCAAACATAGAGATCATTCGCTCGATTTTGTCATGATACCAGATATCATCTTGATCAGAAGTGAATATGATATCACCACTTGCCATATTTAGTAAATTAAAAAAATTATTTCGCCATCCTACATTTTCATTGTTTTCGATAATTTCCCAATTTGACAAATTATTATCTGAGATAAATTTCTTAACGATTTGGACAGTATTATCTGTGGATCCATCATCTCTTATTATTACCTCTTTAATAGGATAAGACTGTAACCTTAATGTTTCCAATTGTTCAATTATATTCTTTTCCCCATTAAACGTGGGCATAACAATAGATGCACTTAGTTCTTTATTCAATATAATTCACCGCTCTTTTTATTCATCCATCTTCATTAAAATTTTGTAATGACCCGGAGTTTGCTGTTCCTTAGGAGGTAGTTGCATATAATCCCCATAAAGATTATTTAAGTATTCTTCATAACCATAAGGAATAAAAGAGCTTATGTTTTCGAAATCCACCTTAATAGCTTTAGAAAAAGCATCTCCAGATAAAAACTCTTTTGACCCATGAGTAGAGACGACCATTACTCCAATAGTATTAGATGTTTGATACTTTTCATTTGTCTTTCTTGCTAAAGAATCGATTTTTTTTGCAAAATAATTTGGCCCTTTTAAATTTGCATAAGGCTTGATTATATTTTTTAAAAACTTCATTTTTTCGGTAGGGCGGTACTTCTTCTTAGTGCCTGATCCGCGCAGCAAATCCAATATTCTTACTTTTTTGACTATTTTTGTCTGTTCGTCTATATTATCAGGCAGTCTATCTATTGGAAAGATATCAATAAATAATCCATGTTGAACGGTTCTATACTCATCATTGATGAAAGTTGTTGGCAAATCAATTTTTGCAAAAGGGTATTCCCAGTTATCCATTGTTTCAATACAGTTTAATCTGTATTTAGAATCTAAATAACTAATATTCTCAATAAGCTTGTCATAATCTGAACGTAACATCATGATATCTAAATCATCATCCCAAGGAATAAATCCTTTATGCCTCATAGCTCCAATAAGGGATCCCCCAGAAAGAAAATAGTCTATCTGAAGTTTATTACATACACGATTAAATTCATTTAATAACTCTAATAAACCCACATGTATCTCATCTAAGGTTAAAACCTTGTCAGTCATCTTAATACTCCTCACAATCTTGATTATAGATCTTACTCATTTGATCTGTTGTATACGAAACATCATAACTTTGCAATTCTTCGCCTATTTCATTAGTGTACGGAGGAGTCAGTATTTCTTTTACCCATTCATCACGATCTTTACTAAGCGGAATAAACCTGACATTGTCAGTTACTTTAGTGTCCTTCGAAATAGTATTAGCCAAAACAAGCTTTTTTCCTGCAGCCTGAGCTTCTAAACCAACCATTGGTAGACCTTCATACAAGGAAGTCATTACAAAGACGTTTATAGTACTTAATAGAGCCGGAATATCTCTCCGCTCTCCCAGCATTTTGACATTCGCCTCAATATTTAGCTTCTGAATCTTTTGTGTCAATTCTTGTTTCAAAGATCCTTTTCCAACAATTATCAAATATGAGTTAGGTTTTTCTTCCAACAAACTCGAAAAAATATCTAATAAATAGGTTTGATTTTTCTGTTTTTCTAATCTACCAATATTACCTATCACAAAAGCATCTTCCGGGATACCAATTTCTGTCCGTTTAATTACTTGGTCTTTTTTTTCTTTTCTGTAAAGGCTCAGTTCAATTCCATTGTGTACAATTTCGAAAGGCTGCTCTTTAAATAGACTTACTCCTGCCTCTTGACTAACAGCCAAAAAGTCCGTCGCATTTTCTAAAAGCAAACGATTTAGAAATCTTCTTAAAAAATTCATTATAATATTTTGGGATTTGCCATCTTCTGTAGCATGACTATGAGCAATTCTCTGCTTGATTCTATTTTTTTTTGCTAGCCATAAATTAATGCCCCCTCCAAAATAGACTTCATTATGAGCTATATCAAAATTTTCTTGTCTCAACAATCGGTTTACTTGTATCATATATTTGAAAATGTTTTTCTTAGGATTTGTAACACTGAAAATCCGTCCACCAAGATTTTTAATTTCATCGTTATAGTCGGTAACCTGCTTAAAATCATCGTAAATCAAAAAATCAAATTGAAATTTATCGCGATCGATCCTACGATAAAGATTCATCATGAATGATTCAGCGCCTCCTAACCCCATCCGACCCTGAAAATGCAAAACTCGTTTCATTATAAGACCCCTCTAATATTTTCTCTTCAATAACGTCATTATTCCCGGCATCCTTGTTTCAACGAACGCTCCCGTACTGAGTGCAAATATAAGTATCTGTCTCGGCATATTGAAGAGGAATTTAGTTATTTTCTTTGCAATAGTATCAGTCACCGCAATTTTTTTTGCCTCTGCTATAGAACTGTCTATTAAGATTGAGCGGACTTCAGCCTTTTTTTGCTTTCTGTTGATTTTATCTGTTTCTAAAATTGAAAAAATGACAGAAGTGGTTCCTTTAAGTAATAAAGCGGCCATCCCATTCTTATCCTCATCATTAGTCAACGCATTGCTACGTTCATAAAACTCCTTGAAAGTATCAAACTTACCTTCTTTATATTGATTCGTGATTCCTAAACCACCTTCGAATTCATAAACGTATTCAATTTTTGGGTTCATCACAACTTTAGAGCAATACTTGTAATAATCTAAGTTGAAAATTCGATCTTCACAGCTTCGATAGTCTTTGAACCGAATAACATTTTTTATAATAATATCTCGACGATAGCACTTATTCCATACAACATACATGAGCTGTTTATTCATTAATTGATACATATCGGCTAAAAATTCATCGTTGCTGGAATAAATGTGCTCTTCAACAAGATAGTTCTTTTCATCTACAATTTTGCCTTGATTTAATGTTCTAAACATAAAAGAACTGATAATCAAGTCAAGATCAGGTTCAACAGAAAAGATACTCAAATAGTCATCTAATACTTCTTTTTCGGGAAAATCATCCGCATCAAAAAATAGTAGATACTCTCCTCTGGATTGTTCAATTCCGAAATTTCTAGCCAATCCAGGACCTTCATTTTTTTTACTTAATAAGATAAATCGCGGATCATTACTAATACAAGTTTGGATCACTTTCCTCGTGTTGTCTTTTGAACCATCATCAATGAGTAATACTTCAAACCCGGGGGTAATGATGTCTTTTAATACATTAATTGTTTTTGTTATAGTCGATTCTGCATTATATACTGGAATAATAATACTAAATTTTAAACTAGACACTTTTTCACCTCGAGCTATTGAAAAATTTTCTCTTTAGGAAAATCCATTTTATCTAAAGATGTACATATTTCATCTTCTTCTAAACCTTGCGAAGAAACTTTATCAAATAAAATTTTGATCGTTTGTAACAAGATTTTTAAATCCAACATGAACGAATACTTCTTGATATACAACAAATCGAATTTCAACTTACTATTATAATCAGATGCATATTTCCCATAAACTTGAGCATAACCAGTAATCCCAGCACGCACATTATGACGTAAATAGTAGTAGGGATTTTCTTGATTAAATTGCTCAACAAAGAAAGGTCGTTCAGGGCGAGGCCCAATAATCGACATATCACCTTTTAATACATTGATTAGTTGAGGTAATTCATCAAAACGAACTGCACGAATAAACTTCCCCACTGGCGTCACTCGTGCATCATTACTTTTAGCTAAAACAGGACCTGATTTAGATTCAGCCGTTGCGCTCATAGAGCGGAACTTATAAATTGGAAATTCTCTTTGATCTTGTGTAATTCGGATTTGTTTATAGATAATTGGTCCTGGTGATGTAGTTTTCACCAATATTGCAGTGATCAACATGAATGGAGAAGCGATCACCAACAAAATTAATGAGACAACAATGTCAAAAAGACGTTTAAACATTGCATCCTCTGAAGGTATTCTGAATCCAGAAGATTCAATAATACTCTCGTCCTCAAAGTTCATGATATTAGGATTGATCGTTACTAAATTTTCAAACGTGGTATTCAAGAATAGTTTTTTTTCTTTCTTAGTAACAAGTTGATAAACTTTAATCTTTTCAGTTTCCTCAATCTCTGATGATAAATAGACAATATCTACGTCATCAACAATATTAACAAGATTATCATAAAAATGATCCAGCACTATTGACTGTACTTTATGTTTATTATTTTTTTGTGAACCAAAATTTTGAATTGCTGGCGCAACATCCTTTTCAAACCCAAGAATTGTCACTTTCTTATCTGAGCTCAGCCTCATATAAGCTTTATAGATAATCGTCCGATAAATAATCAGGAAAACAGTTCCCAACATAAACGAAATCAAAATTACTGTTCTCGGAAATGCAAACCATCGCCCAGCAAAGGTAATGATCATAATACCTAAAGACATCAAAAATTGTCCAATAACGGTCACAAATACAATATCACTCACGATTCGATTATAGAAAACATAGGTGCCTAGTAAAACATTTAATATTACAAAGAAAACCGAAATAAATAATGCGGAGCCCTCGAAGGTCTGAAAGTTTCTTTCTGGAATGGCTCCACCAAATTTTAGCAAAAAACTAAGATAAACGGAGAAATTATAAACGATCACGTCCATCAAAATAATTAAAAATCGACGGGCGGCGCTCCATTCGCCACTTTTATTCATATAAACACTCCTAATCCACGAAATAATCCATTACACATCTTACCATATAGGCAAAAAAAAGAGTAGCTTTCCTAAGAAAAGTAATAAAAAAGAAAAGATCAAAGAATAGGCTGAGTTTATTTAGCTGCTTGTTTTAAACAGCATGATTATTAGCCACTGTTCTACTTATAAATTTGAAATAATCCTTTATGAGTAATTAGTGAAAGCTCCAAAAAAATACAAAAAATCCTTCCAAATTGATAGACTGATGCTGGTTTCCCGAATGCATCGCAATCAAACTTAGAAGGTATGAGGTATTCTTATGATAAAGAATAATTAAAGTTTAGCACATGAAAATAGAATTGCATGTATTTCATCATTTTTAGGCTGAACTACCATAAGACAAACACTTACTATAGTGTTACTCTAACTCATTCATATTTTTGATTTTGAATAAAGAGTTTTTACCATTTCCCTTATCATAGAAGCGATAAATTGCATTAAATATGCTAATAGTATCGTAGATATAATGACTGCACAAACATACAATAGACGATTTCCTATAAAGACTATTTCACTACGTAGCAATTGCATAAATAATCCCTGATATAAATATATTTCGAAAGAAAATTTCTTCAATAACTGATAGGCTGGACTTTTAAATGATATTTTATAACTGCAAAGTACTATCAATGATACAAACAATAGAACTGAAAGTGCTCGAATAATTGGATGATAGAAGACTTCATCAATATATAAGAAAAAACTAAATAGCACTGCTAGGACTCCTAATGATGCCCGATAGTTCCTAAAGAGAAAGCTAGTTATTCTATATTCTTTCGCTCCCCAGATAACTCCTAAAGGAAAGCAAAAAACGGCATTTGTCCACCATTCTCCATAATTCAGAAGACTCGCGATCAAAATCACTATGATAACGTTAACAATAAGTATCAAAAATAGAAATAAATCGTTCTCTTTACTTAAATAGGCGCTAATGAAAAATACAGCATATAAATACATGATCATTATAGTAAACCAGCCATTCCCAACGAACGGATTCCCATTTACTAGTGAATACAGTGCTGCATGAAAGTTCAACTCACCAATCAGGTTACGATATACAAAATAAACAACCATTGCTATTAAAAATGGAATGAGAATACTCATGCCCCTCTTTTTAAAAAAAGTTTCTAAATAAGATTTCCCTTTCTGTTTAAATTGTTTTATTAGTCCGTATCCAGAAACAAAGAAAAATAATCCTACTGCTAATCTACCGGCAATTATCAATCTAGAAGACAAAAAAGAATCCGGATAATCCCTGAGAATTTGCGATAAGTGATGTAAAATCACAAAAACAACAGCAATTATCTGTAAATTTGTCGTAGTTTCAACAGATAAACTTTGATTAGAATAATCCGGATTTCTTACTATGCTTAAAATAATAAAAAAAACAATGATTAAAAAAACTAAATCCATCCCCAACTCACCTCAAATCGTAATATATATATTGTATCAAATTTCACAATTTATTATCAGAGAAAATTAGACTTTTTTCGAAGTATAGAAATCCACTCTATTTTTCTTTGTTCCTATCGATGATTCTATTTTAGGAATCTTTCAATGTTGCCTTTCTCAATCGCACTGAACTCTGCCAACTTATTTTCCCCTTCCTTCATACGCTCATAATGGTAACAATAGATGTAGTAATCGATTCTGTTTTAATAAACTAAAGTAATTCTCCATGATTGAATTATCTAAACAGGTTCCTTTAAGAGGGTTATTTTGAAAGATTTTATGTTCTTTCAACTTATGTTTGTAAGCCCTCATTCGATAGGCTCAGCCTTGATCACAATGAAGGTTTCGACGATAGATACAAGTATTCTATTGTTACTTGAATTGCTTCCTCAAAAATATCCATAGCGACCAACGCGTTCGGCTTATTTGAAATGCGATGAGAAACAATCTCACGGTTTACATATCTAGAAAAGGACCAAGATACATTTTCTTTTAGCGATTGATTCCTGATTTGTTTGGCGCAAAATATTTTAAATCTATCGCATCGATCTTAAGTTGATCAGAATAATCTTAATCTTGTTATTTTCAAAGGAGCCGTTCTTTGCTCAATTCTCGACAAACTCCACGTAACTATTTTTTGATTTCATCCTATATTTCTTTCGTAAATACGTTATTCCATCTTTTCCTTCACGATAATCTTGAACGATATTAAGTTTGAAATCAAAACTATACTTAGCTTTAAAAATACCGACCCCAAAAAAATCTAACTTCTGGAGGTCGGTACAGTTTAAATCTAGATCAGTTATCCTTCAACCTCACCGAAAAATCTCCTCCAACTCTTGTCAAATTGGGATTGTAATATGGATCATTCTCAATATATCCAGCCCAAGTTTCTTCCATATACTTCGTTTCTTTGTCGAAGCGGGCCTGTTTTTCTGGTGTATTTTCGTATCCGCGGGATTGGGATTCGAAGTGATACAATTCTACAGCGTGAAGCCATACATTGTTATGGCCTTTTTCGTATTCTTTTAAGCATAGATCGACATCGTTGAAAGCGACAGTCAGCTCTTCATTGAACCCGCCGATTTCTATAAAGTCTTTCGCACGAATCATCATGCAGGCTGCGGTAACTGCTAAATAATCTACGTTAATCTCAAGTTTTCCGAAATAACCGAAGTCTCCACGAGGGAAGGTGTGATGTCCGTGTCCGGCGGCGCCGCCCATTCCAAGAATTACACCTGCGTGTTGAATCGTATTGTTGGGATAGTATAATTTTGTACCAACACAGCCAATCCGCTCGAACTGTGCAAAGGAGACCATTTTTGTCATCCATTCTGGTGTAATCACTTCGGTATCATTGTTTAGAAACAACAGATATTTTCCCTTAGCGACTTTTGAAGCTAAATTATTGATACGTGAATAGTTAAAGGGAATATCGATTGATTCGACAATAAATCGTTCACCTAATTGTTTTTGATAATTTGCATAGAGCTCCTGCATCTCAGGCTGGTCGCTGCCGTTATCCGCCATTACGATTTCGTAATTAGGATAGGTGGTTTTTTCGATGATGGAATCAACACAACGCTTCACATCGTCATAGCCGTTACGTGTAGGAATGATCACACTGACTAGATCCTCCGAAAGTACTTGATAGTCTACATCGTACAACCCATTTCCTGCTGCGTGATTGACTGTCGCTTTGATTCCACGACGATTGATTGCATCCTGGACAGCTTTTAAGCCAGCATCGAAGGCATAGCTCTTCGTTGACTGATCGGCTGCCGTTGAGCTTGGTAAGATCCGCCAGTAATATAGAATTTGCGGAATATGTGCGATTCGATCAGCAGTGGTTTGCTCTGTAAAGCGTAGAACCAAATCATAATCCTGCGAGCCTTCATAACCGACACGGAAACCGCCGATTTTCTCCATGATTGAACGGCGATAAATGCCTAAGTGGGAAATGTAATTTGTTCCCAGTAATAGATCTGGCGACCAATCTGGTTTGAAGGCTGGGTCGAATCGTTTGCCTGCCATGTCGATTTTGTCTTCATCGCTATAAATCAAATCCAAATCGGCATTTTTATTCAAGCATTTTGCCACTTCGTATAAGGCGATCGGTGCTAATTCATCGTCGTTGTCCAGCAAGGCAACAAACTCACCTGTCGCGATTTCTAATGCCGAATTAGTCGCTTTAGAGATATGTCCATTTTCAGAACGGAAGACGATCTTGATTCGCGAGTCTTGAGCTGCAAATTTTTCTAGTAACGGTCTTACTGACGCGTCAGTAGAATGATCGTCAGCCATACATAATTCCCATTTTGGATAAAACTGATTCTGAACAGATTCGATACATTTCGCCAGCCATTTTTCTTCTACATTATAAACGGGCATCAAAATCGAGATTACCGGTTGGTATTCGAATGCCATGATTTCAGCTTTGATCGCTTCTATGTTCCAGTTTTCGTTTTCGGCAATCCATTGTTGATAGCTTTCATCGGATTGCTTGCTTTGTTCCAGCTTGACCCTCCGCAAGGTATTTTTTAAACCATTACGTTTTAAATAGCTCAGCGCTTTACGTGTTTTGCCGTAAAGTGCCTGTATTTGAGATGGCTGCTTTGGCTCTCTTACAATGTTTTCGTTGGGTACAAAGGTTTGTGTTTGTATTAGATCATCAAAACGAAAATCAAGCGTAATTTTTTCTGCCGGATTCTCCACAAAAAGTTTCAAACTAAATCCCATTTGCAAACTTGCGCTCGTTTTGTGGGCAGCAGCCACATCTGAACGAGGATACCATTCAATTTTGCTGCTGATCACATTTTCCGCAGAAAGGACGAATGTCGGCACTTTTTTTGAAGCAAGGTCGAGTGCCCAGCCTGTAATTTCTAATTGTTTTGTTTCTGACTGAAACCTGCATTGATCAATGCAAACTTGTTCATTTTTTGCCATCGGATTAACCTCCTATGCTGAATTGATTTGGATTGATCAATGGATCGTTCAATTCTTGAGAATATTTATTAGTCAAAGCTTCGTATGCTTCTTTTTTTACGTTAAAGTGGTTTTCGCCAGAATAGCGCACTTCAAAATACGGATCAAAAATCAACTTTTTCTCTTCCTTCGCTAAGCGAATCGAAAAATCAATTCCTTTGATCTCTGCAGGTAGTTCCATATCAAAACCACCCAGAGTCAAAAACGCATCTTTCTGGAGGATCAACACATCTTCTGTTGCTGTATAGATTTCTCGCGGTAACGCAGGACGGAAATAAGTCCCAATTGTTTTATTGGATAGACCTTGCTGTTCATACACTACCCGTTCATGAGCTGGATCAATAATCACACCGCAATTTAAAATGGCATCATCTTTACTGATGACTTTTCCCACGACTGCTCCAACATTCGGTAAACGAACAAAGTTCATCGCTTCTTGCAGCCAAGTATTTTCTGTAGGCACCAATTCTGCGGTTAAGAATACTAAGAACTCTCCAGCAGCTTCTCTAGCTAATTCGTTCTCATTCTTGCCAGCAAAAGCTCGAATGCGTGCATCTTTAATGTCTGTGCTGCTTGCTAAAATTTCAAACTCGTTCCATTCAGTCGCTAAGAGTTTCTTCAACTGCTTTTCGCTAGGTTTGCCACTTAAAACGATTGAAACCTTAGGCTCTGTTTCATACCTAAAGTCGATCTTATAGGCCCCATAATTTTTTGTCATTGATACGACACCATCAAGTTTGCGTCGTTCAAGAGCCGCTTGCACAGCATTTTGTCCAGCCACATAAGCATACTCTTTACTTTGCGGGTCCATAGCGACAGATGTTTCGATCGTACGCCAATGGTAAAGAATATTTGAAACATGGTGAATTTCCTTCGCCGCTTCGGTAGCACGCAAAACAAAGTCATAGTCCTGACTACCATTAAATTCCGTTCGTAATCCGCCAACGGTCTCTATAATCGAACGTTTTACCACCACAAAATGAGTAATGTAATTGTGACCTAGTAATAGGGTTTCATTCCAATTCGGTTTGAAGAAAGGGTCAAAGCGTTTGCCGCTCATGGACAATTTGTCCTCATCCGTATAAATAAATTCGCGATTTTGGTTTTCGTTCAGTGCATTGACAACTGCTAATAATGCCGTATCAGCTAAAATATCATCATTATCCATAAAACCAATATAATCGCCAGTTGTGATCTCAATCGCTGAGTTTGTTGCTTCTGAAATGTGTCCATTTTTTTCACGAAGAACAATTTTCACCCGCTCATCCGCAGACGCTAATTCTTCCAGTAACGGTTTGATATGCGCTTTTGGCGAAGCATCATCTGCTAAGCAAAGTTCCCAATTCGAATAAACCTGATCTGTCAGCGACTTCACACAAGCGCGCAGCCATTTTTCATCAACATTGTAAACTGGCACTACCAAAGAAATTTTGGGTTGGAAGGTTAAGTCCTTTGACGCTTCGATAAGCTGTGCACGGGTTGGTTCTTCAACCTTCGTCATCCACTCTTCGTAACTCGCACTTTGCTGTTTTGAACGCTGGTAATTTTTGACCGCGCCAGAAAAACCATTGCGTTTGATAGAACCAAGCAAATGGCGAATTTTTCTCGTTACTGGTGTGCTAGCAGCCTGCGTATTTTTGGCCATAATCGGATAAACTTGATCCTGATCATCTAAAACTAACAGCTTAATACCATCAGTTACTTGCATATTCCTCGCCGTTAAAATAAAACCAAATTTTTCGGTTGAATCAATCCCAAAGACTTCATTCACATCTGGTCGATAGATTAGGTTCACTTGCAGTGGATTCATTGATTCAGCTAATAAATAATCTAACGGTCGTTTAGTCGCCTCTGAAAAGCCCCAGCCCTTGATGATTGCTTCGTTTTCCGATTCATTGTTTTCGATCGATTCAATTGTCAGTTTGATCCCTTCTATTTCAGCGTTTGCCTCCGCATAAGGGATATTTTTTAATTGATAATCAAATTTATCAAAATAGTTTAATTTTAATTGAAGCAAACGATTCTTTTCTTTTTCACTCGCGACATCATCCATCACTTTGACTTCAGATGGGAAAAATTCTTCTTCATTTAGAACATTTACATTCACGGTATATTCTTTACCGGCTACCGCTGCACCGTCAATGACAACATAAGGCTCTTCCGTGACATCAGGGAACATAAAAAGATCTTCTTGATACCAAGAAGCATTCGTTTCCTCGATTTTCAGCAATTTATTATCAACGACAACGGATAGCTGGATCGACGCTGGAACCTTGCCGATAACGATCCGTAACTTTTCAGTACTCGCTGGTGCTTGATGGACCGTCGTTTTATTCTCATTAGTTTGATTATTAAAAATATAAGGCTCAACTTCAAACTTGTCATTGATCAGATAAGCAAGCTGCATCTGTTTATTATAATTGGAATTGATTGGCTCCACCCGTTCCGGATGTTCAACCGTTTCTTTACACAGCGCATAGAAATACTGATAAACTTCGCCAAACGGTCGATTTTTAAAATCATAGCGGACCATTTCCGGCAATTCCTCGTAGCTGGCTGACAACTCATTTTGTCCAACCTGCGAGTAGGTAAAATCTTCTCGCCGAATTGATAGGCCGATCCGTTCGAACAGCTCTTCAAAGCCCTGCTGCGTATAAAAACTATTGTGAGTCCGATCTAGTAAGCCATATTGTTTCCAATCCAACTTATTATTAAATAGATCGATCAACACAGAATTATGTGCCAAATTGGGAAAAGTCAGTAAAATCTCGCCATTAGGCGCCAAGTATTTGCTGGCTTCTTCTAATGCTTTTTCCGAATCCGTCAAATGCTCCAAAACATCCGCAAAAATAATAAAGTCAAACTTCTTACCAGCGAAATGTTCGTTCCATTTGTATTCTTCAATGTTTCCTAAAAAGCCGTCCTGGGCAAAGCCCATGACGTGCTCAAATAAGACCGGATCAAATTCGACGATCGATACTTCACATTTTTTTTCGTTGATCAAATATTGGGTCATTCGGCCATTGCCGGGTCCAAATTCTAAAACAGAAGAACCGTCAGTGATTTGACTGATGATTTTCCCCACACTCGTATGCTCTTCAAGCGACAAATCAAAATCATACTTCATAATTAAATCGTATCCTTCCACTTATGATCCAAAACGACGATGCCTTCGCCGACATATTTCCCAGTAATGAACATGGTCACATATCTTGTTTTGTATACTAACGGCACCGTTGCATTTTCTTCAAAAAGGGCTACGTCGAAATAATACTCGCCGCCTAAAAGTGCCATTTTTTCATATTCTAAATAGAAAACATTTTCTCCCTTTTTCCAAGGAATCGATTCTTCATCTAATAACGTATTCAATCCACAAACATAATTATTGTCGACCGTTCGAATCGCTACACCAAGTACTGGCTTCTTAATCGAGTCATCTTTCACATCATAAGTTACTTTGACAACGACTTTGCTGTCTTGTTCAATGATTTCTAACGGTTGTAAATCGCCATCCAGCAATTCAGCTGATTTTACTTCTACAATGTCATAAGCAGAAAAATCTTCTGATGTAGAATTATCCCGATCGATCGTTTTTAATGATTTCTTCTTCAAAAAGTTTTCGTAGGTCTCGGTGATTTCCATCGTTTCGCCCTCAGCTTCAACCACACCATTCTTCAACCAATAAACTCGATCGCAAAAACGACGAACTGCATTCACATCATGTGATACAAAGAGGATCGTTTTGCCAGCATTTCGCAGCTCAGTAAATTTCTCCATACATTTCAATTGGAACTCCAAGTCGCCTACTGCCAAGGCTTCATCAACGATCAAGATATCAGGGTCGACATTGATCGCCACCGCAAAAGCAAGACGCACAAACATCCCGCTGGAATACGTTTTGACTGGCTGATACAGATGGTCGCCGATATCCGCGAAATTAATGATGTCATCGACCTTTTCCTGCATTTCCTCACGTGAAAAGCCTAAAACCATCCCATTAAGAAAAATATTTTCATAGCCGCTATATTCAGGATTGAAGCCAGAACCAAGTTCCAAAAGCGCTGCAATATTTCCTTCGATTTTGATTTCACCTTCTGAAGGAGTCAATACCCCGGTAATGATCTTCAAAATCGTTGATTTACCAGAACCATTTTCTCCGATAAAACCAATCATCTCACCTTTTTTTACTTCTACATTTACATCATTCAAGGCGTAAAAAACTTCATGATAGGTTTTTCTAGTAGGACTTAGCGCTTCCTTCAAACGATCAGAAGGCTTTTTATACATATCGTATTTCTTTGTTAAGTGGTTGATTTCAATTACTGTTTCAGTCATTTAGATTTATCTCCTTATAAAACATCAGAAAAATGTGGCTTCAAGCGTTTGAAGACAATGCTGCCGACCACTAATAGAATTAAAGTTACGACCCAGAAATAGATCGTTAATAACGGCTTTTCCCAAAACCATTGTTCACCAAAGAATGCATCCCGATAGCCTTGGACAACATAGAACATTGGGTTAAATTTCAGAATAAATTGAATTGTGGGATGTGCCGCAAATTGATTGATACTCCATAAGACGGGAGTTCCCCACATTAATGCTTGCATAATAACCGTAATGAATTGATTAATGTCTGGGAAGAATGGCTGGATCGAAGACGTGATCCAAGTCAATCCTGTCAAGAACATCATCATCGCAAAGAGATAATAGAACATCTGCAAAATATGCAGGCTAGGTGTTACATGATTAAAAATCCCCACGATAAAGGCAATGATGATAAAAAATATATGCATATACAAAGCCGAAAATAATTTTACCGATGGCAAAATGCGAATGTTAAATACAACCTTTTTAACTAAATAGCTGTATTCCCGAAAAACATTCGTTGCTGAACCCAATACTTCTGAAAAATACATCCATGGAACTAGCCCTGTTAATAGAAAAACAATAAAGGGATATTTTCCATCTGTCATGGCTGCTCTAAATCCAACTCCAAACACAAACCAATAGGTTACGACCATCACCAAGGGATTAGCAAAAGCCCAAAAAACACCTAAAGCCGATCCAGCATAACGCGCCTTGAAGTCATTCACAGAGAATTGTTTTAATAAGGTACGGTTTTGAAAAATTTCTTTAAAAAAACTCAGTAAGTCTTTGAACATTTTTATTCCTCTCATCTAACGCTTGATTTATTATTTCTACAGTTGATTAACGTTATTATTCTACAGAAAGATATATGTAAAAGCAAGATTATTAAGAAAAGCTTCGTTAATTCCAAACACCACTTGATCACCTGTTAACTCTGCATATTATCAGTTGAAATTAAGCCTGTATTCCCCTTCTCGTCTGCTAGTTTCAAAATTGATAGATAAACTTCGTCTTAATTCGTTCACACGCCAAATAGCCCGTCTATTAAGCGAGCTAAAATTTTATTAAGTTTTTTATTCTGATTTAATATTTCACTGTCGCAACATGTAAATGTTCATTTTTTTAATAAAATATTTTAAGTGACCTACTGTCTCTCATTTTCTATTAAATTTTCCTTATTGTATACTAGCTACATTACTAAGCAAATTAAGTGCTTTTGTTTCTCCGCACGAACTGGAAGTACATCCTTCCCCTTCTTATTTCTGAAATTCGATCTGTTAGTCCCGGATTACTTCCATCTAAGAAGAAATCTTATTTACGAAATAGAATATCCCCTAAAATATCTGTCCGCTTTACCAAATATTAAGCACCAAGTAATCATATATCGCATTTATTGTAAACACATAATAGAATGTATTTTTTCTTAAATATTTGGCCCGAACCTCACTATTGCAAAACACTCAGGGATATCATGACAAATTATTAATATAATTTGATATTTTTAAAAAATTTGAGAAATTTTCAAAAGATGGTCGTAAAAAACATATACACGCGTTTCTGATATTGTTATAGATATTCATTTTTATTAGCCAATTCAGTATTCTATTCATTTTATCAATGCTAGAGAATAGTCATCTACAAAATCGATTATATTTTTATTTTAGAAGTATATATCCGTAGATAACGTTTCAGTAATTATTCTTATTCGCCTCATTAATTACTTTTTCTAATTTAGCAATGGCTTTTTTATATTTAGCTAAACGATCATAATCGACCTTTTTAGGACTAGT
>NZ_BJED01000025.1 GCF_005405485.1 Enterococcus hulanensis
AAAACTATATTTAGCCATAAAAATACCGACCTCCCGAAGTTAGATTTTTGGTCTAACTTTTGGGGGTCGGTACAATCTCCTGATAGTATAGGCATTTTTATTATTGAACAGAAAAGCAAAGTAATACTGCTAAACTAAGTCCAACAGTTCAGCTAACTGTTCCAGATATTTCACTATTTTTTCAGACATTTCCTTTGCGGCATTCTCCTGCTCTTTTTTTGCAGAAATATCGATAATGATTCGATCATTCAGCAGACTATAATAAAGACCAAAACCGACTGGGTTCACCGGACCAAAGGTAAAGCTTGCTAGAATAGGAAAAGGAATTCCGGTCGAGGAAATAAAGTCACTTTGCATTTTCTTCAAACTGTCAGCTTGGAGAAAATAATTCGCCTTTTCTGGTTGAGCTTGTGTCAGCTGATTGATACAGCTTAAACCGAATAAATGACGCTCTATACCCTGCCCCATTTGACATTTTCCGATTCGCTGAGTGTGTGCAGCCGCGGCTTGATGAATTTTTTTAATTAGCAAAGAACGATCCGTTGCCTGTTCTTCTTGGAACCAGTAAGAAACGAGTTCTTTTTTTGATTGACTAATCGAGCGGGCAGAGGCTGTTCTTCCTTCGTAATAATGACGCATGGCAACTGGTTCGTACACACTTTGAAGTTGAGCAAACTGATCATATTGCGCTAACGCCAAAGCAATATGAAAGAAGGCATCCGGACTGATTTTGGCTTTTTTGATCAACCCTTTTCCAAAGTGTGAAAACTCGTGATGTACAAAAGCGTGTCCTTCATATACCTGCTGTACCTCTTCTTTGCATTCATTCAGCAAATCCATTGCTTCTGGTGTCAATAACCAATCCAGCTTTGTCAGCAACGGATTTGCCGGTCGTTTTTCGATCAACGGAGTTGCACTGCATTTCGTGAAAACTTGACTTAAAACATTTAAAACCGGTACGCCGTCGATAGCGGTATGCTCAAAATTTAGACTGACAGCGCCATTTTCGTGTATCAATAATTGCATAGTTTTAGAAAACCACTGATCTTGCCACCCTAGCAGGCCTTCCTTCATTTGATCTTGAGTAGATTCTGGTGCGGAGCTAGGAAGTCCGATAATAAACAGCGCATTTTTAATTAAATGAAGGATATGCTGATTTTCGCTTTTTTTCCCTAACTCTTCATAAGTTTGGTGAGCCAAATTGCGATTAGCACCACTCAAGCTTTCTACGCCAAAGCCCTGTTCATTTTTATCAGCGCTGAGAGAGCACAGATTTGCATGCAGCTCATCTGCACTGATTGCTTTTCCTTTATTATCTGTTACTTTTAATTGATAGAAGTTGCTATCCTTAATGACAATAATATGATTATTTTCAGGAGAATCGTCACCTACAAAAAACTTATCCTTACCGCTATCAGGCAACCGACAGCTTTTAAAAAGATTACGATAATAGCTCATATCCACATTATTTCCTTTAGGATCAAGCTCCAGCGGATAAGTCTCATTGATCAGTGAAAGAAAAATTAACGTCAGCCGCTCAATGATTAAAGCTGCTTTAGAATTTATTGAACCAAGGTGCTGGTGGTATTCGGGACGAATCGTCAAGGAAAAATTGGTTTCACTTTGAATATTTCCACGAGTATTCAGATAACTTTTTATCCAAAAAGGTGCAAGCCAGCTTCCTGTAGTGTTTTGAGCATGTTCTTCCAAGGCACGTTGTAAAACAGGTCCCTCCTGCTTAGCAAAACGCTCAGAGAATGTTTCAAATTGCAGCAACTCCTCCGAAGAAACAACTGGTTTTACCCATTCATTCAGTTCTTTCAATGTGTTTTCCAAATCAGGAACTGGCAGCTTCGCCAGCGTGCTTCTTAAATCTTCTGTATACTTCTTCATCTATACTCTCCTTCTGCTTCTTTTTCGGTTCTAATGCTAGTTTTACAAACCAACCCATCAAAATACAGAAACCAATAATTAATACCGATATCCAGATATTCTGCATTAAACTATTACTAGCACGCGTCTTGTCAATAGGATACTCTGATTGAGGAAATGAGAAAATTCCTAAAACGAAGTCGATTCACCGAATTTATCTAAGCTTAACATATAGAAAGCATGTTTTTGGAAGCGTTATAGTATTCTAGTTTAAATTTTTTAACTATATGGAGTGAAGAACCTTTTTTGATCATAAAACTCAAAGCAAGCGAAAGTTTCTTCCGCGGTTGCACACCGACAGAGTATAGATAAAATTTTTAACTGATAAAACTTTTAATCCGACCACAATACAAACTAATTAATTACATCAAAAAAAAGATTCCTTTTCCAGTTTTCATTGGAGAAGGAATCTTCTTTTTATTTTTTTAAATGTAATTGAGCAAATTGGCCAAATTGTTCCGTTTCCAACAATTGGAATTTCTGCTGATTGGTTTGAGGCAAGAATAACGGCACTCCCTCACCTAATAAAATCGGTACAATCTGAATCCACCATTCTTCGATCAAACCCGCCTCAATCACAGGCTTCAATAGTGCTCCTCCACCAACAACCCAAACGGTTTTATCCGAAGGAAGCTTCTTAATAAATTCAACTGGATCTTCATTAACCACCTGTATATTATCATCGACTTTAATCGCCGAATGACTAAAAACATAGTTTTTCTTTTCTGGATAGAAGACTTCTGACCCCGCATCACGTTTACCAACTTCATAAGTTCGCCGTCCCATTATCGTGTAGTCAATCGTTTGATAGAACTTTTCATAAGGTACAAGCTCTCCGCCTTCTTGATGATACAGCCACTCTAGTCGGTCCTCTTTATCTGCCAAATAGCCATCTAAACTGATCGCTCCATAAAAAACTGCTCTTGCCATCAAACCCCTGCCTTCTATTCAATTTCTTTGCGTCACAAACATCCTGAAAATTAGTCAGCACTAATCTTGCACTAACTCCTTATGACGAAAACACTCAGTTTCATGATCATTCACGATTCCAACTGCTTGTAAAAAAGCATAAATCGTCGTGCTGCCAACAAACTTGAAGCCGCGTTTTTTCAAATCCTTTGCAATTTTATCTGATAAGTCAGTTTTAGCAGGTACCTCTGAAGCGGCCCCCACTTTATTATCAATTACTTGATGGTCGGTATAGCCCCATAAATAATCCGAAAAACTTAATCCTTCAGCCTGCATCTCTAAAATTTTCTGTGCATTGATGATAGCAGCTTCGATCTTGCGGCGATTACGAATAATTCCGGCATCTTGCATTAACTCTTCTACCTTTGCTTCATCAAAATTAGCGACCTTTTCGATCTCAAATTGTTCATATGCTTGGTCAAAATTAGCCATTTTATTCAAAATAGTTTGCCAGCTTAACCCTGCTTGGTTCATATCCAAAACCAGCTTGCGAAACAGACGTTGATCATCATATTCTGGAACACCCCACACCGTATCATGATACACCTGCATATTTTCATTATTACCTGACCATTGACAACGATACATCTTCATCACTCCTATTTTTAAATTTTAAAAAAGCGAACATACGCTCCCCTTTAGTATAGCAGAAAATGAAAAAAAGTCATTGCCTAACTAAAGTGTACTATGTATACTAGTACACATAAACAGCCGAATAGGGTGGTGATGAGATGGTTCATATCGATAAAAACAGCAGTCGAGCCTATTATGAACAATTAGTATTAGGAATCAAAGAAGATATTTTACATGGAATTCTGCAGCCTGGTGACAAGATTCCCTCAGTCAGAGAAATGGCTAAACAGCTTTTGATGAATCCCAACACGATCAGTAAAGCTTATAAAGTGCTGGAAACAGAAAAAGTTTTAGTTACGGTCAAAGGCAAAGGCACCTTTGTTCGTGCAATTGAAGAAACGCCGCGAGATGAAATTCGCGTTCAAGAACTAAAGAATGACTTAAATGAATTAGTCATTGAAGCGCGACACTTACAAATCTCACAGGAAGAATTAGTGCAATGGATTAAAGATGCAGAAAAAAGTTTAGGAGGTCACTCATCTTGATTGTCAAACAGCTAACCAAAACAATCGATCACCGCTCAGTCCTAAAAGACATCGAGTTTGAACTATTTGAAAGTGAAATTGTTGGTCTGGTCGGCCTCAACGGTTCCGGAAAGACTACCTTACTACGTGTACTAGCTGGACAATATCTACCAGACACGGGCGATATCACGATCGACCAAAAATCAGTATTTCAACATCCGATCGTTAAACAAGAAATCTTTTTTATTGATGAAAAAGAAAATTTTTTACGAACGTATTCTTTGCGAAAAATCGCCAAATTTTATCAAATAGCTTACCCGAAGTTTAATCAACTATTATTTTCAGACTTAGTCAAAAAACACGAATTTTCATTAAAACAGAATTACCGTCAGCTTTCAAAAGGTCAGCAAGCATTATTCCAAATTATTTTAGCTGTCTGCTCCAACGCACGCTATTTATTGTTGGATGAGCCCTTTGATGGGTTGGATGTCATTGTAAAAAAAGAAGTAATTGGATTATTAATGGAACATTTGGGTGAACACTCGCGAACTGCTCTGATTTCATCCCATAATCTGACTGAATTAGAAAATTTGGTTGATCGTGTTTTACTCTTAAAGAATCAGTCGATTATCAAAGACTATCGCTTGGAGGAAATGCGGGAAAATGCCAAAAAGCTTCAACTTGTTTTCAAAACAAAAAAAGTCCCTTCTGTGGTGAAGGAAAATTCCAAAATGCTGGATTTTCAAGGGCGGGTGGTTACGGTTGTCTTTGAGCATTTTTCAGAAGAACTAGAGGCTGCAATCAAAGAATTCGATCCTCTCGTTTACGAAGAATTACCTTTGTCCTTAGAAGACCTCTTCGAAGCAAATCTAAAACAACATAGAAAGGGGAGCTTAAAATGATTCGGTCCATTTACTTTGAACGTTATAAGAAAGTTTTGATTGCGGCTTGCGTGCTAGTCATTGGTTCATGCCTCTTTAATGCTGTGAACCAAAATAACCGATGGAAAAATGCATATAATGATCCGAACGATAAGCAATTCTACGAAGAGCACAAAGAAAATCTGTCCTCTTCATGGGACAATGTTGAAATGAAAGAAGTGCCGTTTGCTTCATATAAGGATTATCGTCAAGAGCAACTTATTTTTTATAGTATTGGCTCACCTGATTCTTTCTATACACAAGAAGGAGTCACTTTTGAAATAATTTCAAAAGCATCCAACTATTCCAAAATGTTTCCTTATGTTTCAAATTTCTCTTATATGTCTGAAGCATTTCTATTACTGTTCGTTCCTTTGATTGGTTTTTTACTCTTTTTTATTGATCAAAAAACCGGCTTTAACCAGTTTTTATTCTCATTAGGGGCTTCAAGAAAAGAACTGTTCAAGAAAAAGCTTTTATATGTCGCATTGCCTTTTCTGCTTTCGATCCTAGTTGGACAATCACTTTACGCTGTTTTGATTCATACATTAATTCCTGCGCCATATATGAATGCAACGCTGGGACAACTGTTTACTTCTGTCATCAGCAACTTTTGTTTGCTATCCTTCATGTTTGCCAGCAGCGCCTTTATTGGATCAATGGTAGGAAATATTGTTTTCGGGCCCTTAACTTGGGCCGTTTACTGGTGGTTAATGCTTAATTTCCCACGTAGTGTTTATAGTGTAGGAAATATCATCTACACAGCAAAGCAAATTACGCATAAACAATTTCCTAAAACTTTATTTGTTAGTTCAGTTGGAAAAATGGGTGGCCACTGGTGGATGAATCTACTATTTATTTCACTCAGTTCACTCCTTATGTTTTGGGCTTTCAAAAAATATCAAACTATCTCGCTGGAAAATGATAACGCCTATTTACTGCACAAAAAATCTCGTTGGCCAATTTGGGGAATAATGACGCTTTTTACCTCATTTATCCTTAATACTAGCTTCTTTGATCCGTGGGGTTACTTTTTAAGCAGAAAAATTTATGAGCAGGCCGATATTTCAATCAGCAACCCAATCTTGTCAAACATTACTGTAACTTTAATTGTCGGTCTAATCTGCGCATTTATCATTTTTTTCCGCGGGTTTACAAAAACTCTGACCCGCGCCTTGAACAAACTAAACCAGCGAACGGGGTGATTCTTTGATGATTTTAGATATTCTATTCCTAATCTATCGCGTTGCCTGTATCTTTTTACCGTGTCTTATCTATCAATTCTTCACGTTAAGAAGGAAAAATGAAAATATTTTTCTTTCATCCATGATTTGGCGTTGGGTCTTTCTGTTTTATCTTTATCTAGTTATCGATGTCACTGGGATTGGAACACTTGGGGATATTCTCAGCTACCCAGAGTTGATTCGATCTGAGGAAATTAATCTCATTCCATTTCAATCTGGTGTTGGTATGTTGAATATTCTGAATATCATCATGTTTACACCGCTAGGATTTTTATTACCGCTGATTTGGAAGCAGTGTCGCAACTTAGGAACTACAGTTTTATTAGGCTTTGAGTTTTCGTTAATGATTGAGCTTCTTCAATTATTTAATCGCAGAGCGACGGATATTGATGATTTGCTCATGAACACTCTCGGTGCGCTCTTTGGCTTTCTCATTTGGAAATTCAGTCAAAGGATCATTCACAAAGTTCCTAAAGATATTCAGATGTTTCCTAAACGAGAACCGCAAATCTATCTGCTTCTAAGTCTTGCTGGCGTCTTCTTTCTTTTTCACTGGCGATTCTTTCTGAAGCTGGCTCTTTAATAAAAAATGTATCTACCCCAATACACGTACCACTGTATACTCGACATTAACAACGATTTGTTTTGAAATAGCTGTACCGCATTATGAAAAGTTTAACGCATAAAAAAAGCGTCTGTCTCGTATTTGAGACAGACGCGGCTTTTCTTATTTGCGTTTCTTTTTTCTCTTTTTGTTCTTCTTGACCATACGATTCATGGCCATCTTACCCATTTTCCCTTTGATACCTGTGCCAAACATTTGATCCATTCCTGCTGGCATACTGCCTTTACTCATTTGCTGCATCATTTTGCGTGATTCTTTGAATTGCTTAATCATGCGATTGACTTCTACCACTGAGTTGCCTGAACCAGCGGCGATACGCCGGCGACGGCTTGGGTTCAACAAATCTGGATTTTCCCGTTCTGCCGGTGTCATTGAGAAGACCATAGCTTTTTTACGCTCGACATCTTTAGGATCGACTTTGACGTTTTCAATACCAGGCATTTGACTCATACCAGGAATCATTTTCAGCAGATCCTCGATTGGGCCCATCCCCATTACTTGATCCAATTGCTCGATAAAGTCATTGAAGTCAAAGCTGTTTTCCTTCATCTTGCGGGTAAGCTCTTCCGCTTTCTTCTCATCGTAATCTTGTTGGGCTTTTTCGATCAGGGTCAGCATATCCCCCATACCCAAGATTCGGCTAGACATCCGATCTGGATGGAAGACTTCTAAATCAGTCAGCTTTTCACCTGAACCAATAAATTTGATTGGCGCACCAGTCACAGCACGAATCGACAGCGCCGCACCACCACGAGTGTCACCATCTAATTTAGTGATGACCACCCCGGTAATTCCCAGCTGTTCGTTAAAGCTTTCTGCGACATTAACGGCATCTTGACCGGTCATGGCATCGACAACTAGCAGAATTTCATTCGGCTCGGCGATTGCTTTGATTTGTTTTAACTCTTCCATTAAAGCTTCATCAATGTGCAAGCGACCAGCCGTATCGATCAAGACATAGTCATTTTTATTTTCTCGAGCTTGTTCCATCCCTTTGCGTACGATCTCAACCGGACTGACATCCGTGCCCATATCAAAAACGGGAACATTCAATTGTTGGCCTAAGACTTTCAATTGGTCGATGGCCGCTGGACGGTACACATCACCTGCGATCATTAAAGGACGCGCTTTTTCATTTTTAATCAATTGGTTGGCAAGTTTTCCAGCAAAGGTTGTTTTACCTGCCCCTTGCAAACCAGCCATCATGATGACTGTCGGGATCTTTGGTGATTTTTCGATACCGACTGCTTCAGATCCCAGCGTCTTAGTTAATTCTTCATCAACGATTTTGACGATTTGTTGTGCTGGGGTCAGGCTTTCCATCACTTCAACACCTAAAGCTCGTGTACGTACTTCCTTCGTAAATTGCTTCACAACTTGTAAGTTAACATCGGCTTCTAGTAAAGCGAGACGAATTTCTCGCATCATTTCAGTGATATCTGATTCTGTCACTTTTCCTTTTTTACGTAATTTTCCCATCGCAGCTTGTAGGCGCTGCGTCAAACTTTCAAATGCCATTGCTTATTTTCCTTTCTACTATTAAGGTACAAATTTTCTCAAAAAAATCCTGTGTCCAAACGGTCAATCAATTTACCAAATTATAAAATCGATCTGACATTTTTATTCGTCTAAATCTTGTAAGCCCGTGATTGTTTCGGCTAAGAATTCATCTTTAGGGTAATGCTCGGTTACATACAGCTCCAGCTTATCCAGCTGCTCTTCTCTTACGATGTAATCAGAAAATAAATGCAGCTTGCGCTCGTAATCTTCCAAGATTTTTTCTGTTCTTTTGATATTATCATAAACCGCCTGCCGACTCACCTGATATTCCTCGGCAATTTCTCCTAAAGAAAAATCATCAGCGTAATACAACTCCATATAGTTCATCTGCTTTTCTGTTAACAGCGTCGCATAGAATTCAAACAACGCGTTCATGCGATTCGTTTTTTCGATCTCCATTACGTCATCCTCATTTCTTGCCAATTTTCTTCAGAATAAACGGGTAATCCCTGTTGGATAAAATACGCGGTTGCCACACCCGCTCCTTTGATTCGCGTACCGGAGAAGCTGCCATCATAGATTAAGCTGCTGCCGCAGGACGGGCTTCTTTCCTTTAGAACCAAGCCTGTAATCTGCAAATCGCGCAATTCTTCGTAGGCTTTGATTGCCCCTTGCTTAAAGGCTTCAGTCAAATCATTTCCTGCATTGTCCAAAACCCGTGCTTTGCCCTGCCACACATCAAAACCATCGCCGCCTTGTATCTCTGCAGGATGCCGTGGTGTTGGCAGTCCGCCTAAAACTTCTGGACAAACCATGATTGCTTGACCTGCTGACACCAAATGCTTCAGCTCTGTGATTTCATTTGATCCACCGTCATAACGACAAGCTATGCCGCCTAAACAAGCACTAATTCCCAACATCGTTATTTCTCCCATCAAATTAATAGAAAATAGGTGACAAAACTGCCTTCCCATTATACCATTTATTCAGGTATGGAAATAGTCTTTCACAAATGAAAAGTTTTTTAAAAAAGGAGACCCTTATGAAACGTGTATTAGTCGTAGACGATGAGCTTTCGATCGTAAAGCTGCTAAGCTTTAATTTAGAAAAAGAAGGTTATGCTGTCACTACCGCCGAAGACGGAAAAGAAGGCTATGAGCTGGCCTTGAATGAAAAATTTGATTTTATTATTTTAGACGTGATGCTGCCATCGATGGATGGGTTGGAAATCGCGAAAAAATTACGGCAAGAAAAAGTCGACACACCAATTCTAATGCTCACCGCTAAAGACGATGCGATTGACCGCATTTTAGGGTTGGAGATCGGAGCCGATGATTACTTGACTAAACCGTTCTCTCCTCGAGAAGTATTGGCCCGAATGAAAGCCATCTTCCGGCGAGTGGAGCCGCGCCAAGAAGTTATCGAACATGAATTTTTAACAGCCGGCGAGATTAAGGCCGATCTTTCTAATTATCAAGTGACTGTACGAGATAAAAAAATCGAATTGACTCCAAAAGAGTTTGAACTGCTGGTCTACTTTATGAAGCGTAAAGAGCGTGTAATCGATCGCGACACTCTGCTTGATCGAATTTGGCAGTATGATTTTTCTGGGCAAAGTCGGATCGTGGATGTTCACGTGTCCCATTTACGGGAAAAAATCGAAGTTGATCCCAAGCATCCGCAATACCTGCAGACTGTCCGGGGCTTCGGCTATAAATTTCAGGTGCCGGCTCAATGAAACGTAAGCATTTAGACTATCTAATTCCCTTCTTGCTGATTTGTCTGCTCTTTTTTGGCAGCTGGAAATTAGCCAATCATTTCTATACAAAAGAATTATTGGAGCAGCAGGAAGAATTTCTGACTAGTAATGGGGAGCTTATGATCCATCGGTTAGACCTAAATCAGCTGGATTCCAGCAATAACAAACAAGCGATCGAAAGTTTTTCTAAAGAAGCCCATGACCGAATTACATTATTAGATGCAAAAGGAAAAATAATTTTCGACAGCACGGAACCGAATCTTACTGGGAATCGTGAAAATAGACCGGAAGTAAAAATAGTTTTAAACAGCAATGATGTTGGTTCATCGGTTCGCTACAGTACAACGCTAAAAACGGAATTGCTCTATACTGCTCAGCCGATTCGCTCTGGCGATGAAACGGTCGGAATTTTGCGTGTCGCAAAAAGAACCTCCGCCTTTCAACCTAAAACGCGGAATTTCCAGCGGACGATTTTTATTATTTTGTTCTTATTTTATGCGTTTATCTATTTGATTATCTGCTATTTGACTTATCAGCGAAATCGACCGATCGAAACAGTGCTGCCGGTTTTACAGCGAATGTTGAAGGAACCCGAAAAGAGCAACTATGTCATGCAGGATTCGCCGCAATGGCAGGAGCTGTATCTCACAGTCAATCAAATTAGTGAACAGCTGAATGAAACCTATGCGGCCTACACCTCAACCGAGGAGCAATTTTCAACACTCTTTCATGAACTGACTATCGGAGTCTTCATTCTTGATACCGAAGGACGCTTCATCATGATCAATCCGGCGATGGAAGAGTTATTACAAATTGGCGGGGCCAATGAGCACTATTATTGGCAAGTGATTGAGGACAATAAATTTATTCAGTTGATCCAGCAAGTTCTAGTGGATAAAAATCAAGTCCACCAAGAAATTTCAGCCAAACTGCCAAGCTCGATGAATTTAGATATTCGTCTGCGGTATATTGAAAATGAAATCAAAGGGGATCAAATCATGGGAACCGTCTATGATCTGACCCATGTTCGCCGCTTGGAAAAAATCCAACGCGACTTTGTGGGAAATGTCTCACACGAATTAAAAACACCCGTAACCTCTTTATTAGGTTTTACGGAAACTTTATTGGATGGTGCCAAGGATGATCCAGAATTGACCGAAGAATTTTTGAACATTATGCAAAATGATGCGAAGCGTTTGCAGCGATTGATTCAAGATATCATCGAATTATCAAAAGACAGTGATGATCTGGCTGAGGATCGGCAAACGATCGAACTGAATCATTTTCTTCACCAGCAAATAGGCTTGTACGAACATTTACTGAAGAATAAACAAATCACCGTTGTTGTCGATGGTGCAGAAAACTGTTTTTATCAAACACGCCTAACATTCTTCCAACCGATCATCAAAAATCTTTTGGAGAACGCGATTCAATATTCACCTGAAGAAAGTCTGATCGAGTTAAGCTATCGCCTAACAGAGGAATTGGAAATAACCGTTACCGATCACGGAATTGGGATGTCTCAGAATGATCAAAAACGTATTTTCGAACGCTTTTATCGCGTAGACAAAGCACGTGCCCGCAACTCTGGCGGAACCGGACTAGGACTTGCGATCGTCAAAGAATACAGCGAGATTCTCGGCGGAACGATTGAAGTTGAAAGTCATCCAAAACTTGGCTCAACCTTCATTCTTAAATTACCAAACAAATAAGGATCGCGGAATAATCCGCGATCCTTTTTTTATTTAGGGAAGCTGTTGATTTGTCTTCAATCACTCCTGTGAAGCTGTTTATTTCACTGTGCCGTCAACAGAGCGTTCAACTTTCATTGAAGTAATTGGCAAGTAGCCCAATTCTTTGACTGGACCTGACTGGATGTCATCGCTGGTCATGTATTTCAAGAAATCGGCTAATGCCTTTTCTGGTTTGCCATTTGTATACATATGCTCGTAAGACCAGATAGGCCATTTGTTAGTAGTGATATTTTTGTCGTTAGCTGTTACACCATCTAATTGCAGTGCTTGCAGACTATCATCAACGTAAGATAAAGCAAGGTAGCTGATTGCACCTGGAGTCTGCGCCACGATTTTTTTCACCGTACCCGATGAATCCTGTTCTTGTGACTGAATCGGTTCTTTACCGTCTAATCCCCATTTTTCGAAGGTCGCGCGTGTTCCGCTGCCTGATGCCCGGTTCACTACTTGGATCTCTTCGTCTTTTCCGCCAAGCTCTTTCCAATTCTTGATTTTTCCTGTAAAGATATCGATTAATTGTTGTTTGCTGACATCTTTCACACCTACATCTTTATTTACAACTGGGACAAAGCCAACTACTGCGACTTTATGATCCACTAATTTACTAGCGTCCACGCCGTCTTTTTCTTCAGCAAATACATCGGAGTTGCCGATTTCTACCGAACCGCTCTCAACTTGGCTCAAGCCTGTACCGCTTCCGCCGCCTTGAACAGAGATTTGAACGTTGGGATGATCTTGAGTATAGCTTTCTTGCGCCGCATCAACTAACGGCTGCAAAGCGGTCGAACCTACTGCTGTAATTTTCGCTGTATCCTCTTTAGCTGAGCTGGGATCCTTTGTTGCATTGCCGGTACCGCACCCAGCTAGGATAATCCCTGAAAATGCTAATGCTAAAATAATTTTCTTCATCATGTACACTCCTTATAATAGATCATGCTTTTTTGAGAAATCGACGCAATCCATTGGGCCGCCTCTCATATCTTTAGTACATGGTTACTTTACCAATGGAAAGTAAATATCCTGTTGAATGCATGTAAACGATCGGTAAAGAACTGTAAATGTTTGGTAAAGACATATTAGCTTACTTTTTATTAGTTTTGATGTACAATACCTTTGCAATGAAAATTACAAATGAGAGAAGCGAATAAAGATGTTAGTGATTACCTATGAACTAAACGACTCTGAAAAAGAAAAAACGTATCCTAGTGCCAATGATTTTGTTGCGGCACAGTTAAAAGAGGTTCCTGATCTGCCAGATTATTATCATGTAGTGAGAGCAACTATTGATGGTAAAGAAGTCGACTTGACTGAAAAGACCATCAGCGGTCTTTTCAACTACTTAAATAACTAAAAAAGAAACGATCAAATCTTTTTCGATTTGATCGTTTCTTTTTAATTTTCTACATATGCTGCTAAGCGGTTCATTGCTTCGACTAAATTTTCCATTGAAGCCGCATAACTGATTCGAACATAGCCTTCACCTTCTCGGCCAAAGGCGATTCCCGGAATAATTGCTAATTGATTTTTTTCGGCAAGGTCAATACAGAAAGTCATCGAATCTTGTTCAAGACCTGCCGGTATTTTTGCAAAGATGTAAAATGCACCAGAAGGTCGTGCTACTTCAAAGCCTAGTTTCGTCATGGCTTGATAGACATAATCACGGCGTTCTCGATACTCTTCTCTCATTATTTCAGCGTCAGAAATCCCTTGTACTAAGGCACGAACTGCAGCCTTTTGGGAAATCGTCGAAGCCGCTGTTACCAAATATTGATGGACTTTGATGATCTGCTCAGTTAATTCCGCCGGTGCGAAGATAAAGCCGATGCGCCAGCCGGTCATGGCATGAGATTTTGACAAGCCATTAATTAAAATCGTTTGTTCCCGTAAATATTTTCCGAATGAAACATGCTTCGTCTCATAATTCAGCTCACTATAAATTTCATCGCTGATTACAAAAATCGGATATTTTTTCAACGTCTCGCTCAACGCAGAAACTTCTGCTTCATTGTAAGCCACACCCGTTGGATTGGATGGCGATGTGATAATGATTGCTTTGACCTTATCCCCATGCTCTGCCATCGCCTGATCGATTTGTTCCGGTGTTAAGACAAAACCAGTTTCCCGAGTATCGATATAAACAGGCTCAGCACCCGCCAATAAAATCAGCGGTTCATATCCTGGATACGTTGGTGCCGGCAGCAATACTTTATCCCCTGCCTCTAAAATGGCTAACAAACTAGCCGACAGCGCTTCGGTTGCTCCTACGGTCACCAAAACTTCGGTCGTCGGTTCATAATTCACTGTATATTTCTCAGATAAAAAACGGCTCGCTGCTTCTCGAACATCGATCAAACCAGACATGCCGGTATAATGGCTGAAATTATCCTTGATCGCTTGCTGCCCTGCTTCTTTGACGTGCTCGGGGGTATTAAAATCCGGCTCGCCTAATGTCAGCTTCAGCATATTAGGAATTCCAGAGACTTTTTCATCAAATTGACGAATCAATGAGACGGCGATTTCATAAACATTTTTGTTAAATCGATCTTGCAATTTATTCATATAACCCCTCCATTTTTAATCATATTATCACAATCTCTCAGATAGTAAAGAAAAAATATCTCCTGTCTATTTGCTTAGTAATCGCTATCTTAGCCAAATTCCCGTTGATTTCTGCTATTGATTTATTTTTACTTTCTGAATTTTTAAAGATTTTTATTGGATTTCTTTCTTTTTTAAACTCGCAAATTTTACTTTCGGAAGAAAAAATTTAGCTCTAAACAGATAATGTTTTGTTGATAGCAGCATAAAAGAACTTTCATTATCAATCGTATTTTTTACTTTTATATTGCTTTGACCATTCTTCAATCATAAAATAACTATAGAAAATTATTTAAGGAGGTTTTTTCGCTGAATAGGAAAAGAATCATGCAAAGTCCCTTTATTTTCTTTTTGATTCCCTATGTCCATCTTTCATTGGCAATTGATTACCTCTTTGACTCGATTATAGGAATTTTTCTATTTTTAATTCTTACGGTGATTATCGGGTTTTATGCTAAAATAACGCAACAGATTTCCTTGCTGATCATTGGAAATATCATCAATATATTATTGAGCAGTCTGCTAATCATTTTTAAAAGTCCTTTGATTACTCTGTACCATACATCTTCGCCCTTCACAGCAGCCGTCCCCTTGATCGCACTATTTCTAATTACACAGCTGACTGGTATTTTTTGGGGCTACGCGTTCCACAAAGAAGCAGCACTTTCAATTGATAAAGAAAAAGAAAATTAAAAATCTTCGGATCGTTAAATTGATCCGAAGATTTTTATTTGTTATTTGTCGGTTTGATCCATATTTCGATTTTTGGATCATTGGTCACATTTACATATTTCTGAATCAAAAATGGTTCCATCTCTTCCATTCCGATGTCATGTTTTTGCAGCCACGTTCCAAAAAAATAGTTGTTTGCTTTATACAAAGCATCTTCTACTAAATACTTAAAATTCTCCGCCTCAAATGTGCAGACATAAAAATCACCAGACTCTAGACAAAATTGATCAAACCCAGCGGCTTCACTGCTATTAGATAGACCGCCTACAAAATATTGAACTTTACCCGGTGTGGCATCGGTCGTAAAATAATCAACTTCAAGTCCATCTTCCGTCAAATTGGGAATCGTGTCTTTCTTCTCATGAAATTCATCCCACAATTCAATCAGTGTGTTCACACCAGCAGTATTCATTTCTCTCGCATCTACTTGTCGTGAAATACCGGTGTAATATTCTTTTTTCTCAAGTTTCCGCTGGTTTATTTCCAACACCATATCATCAACCATCAGCGGCACGCCCTCATCCACCAGCGTGTAATAAATCGACAAATCCGGCTTCAAAAAATCCGTTAGCAAGATTTTACTTTTACGATACACATCAGGCGTGATTCCATAAATTTCTTTAAAGGCCTTAGTAAACGTTTCGTGACTATTAAAACCGTACTCCAGCGCAATATCTGCGATTCTTCGATCAGTCGATCTCAATAAAGGTTTCGCATTTGCAACTCTTCTAGCCTTGATATACTCATTCACTGTTTTTCCAACCAAACGGCTAAATAATTTTTGAAAATAGTACAGCGACAAATAGGAAACTTTTGCCAAGTCTTCAATCGTTAATTCTTCTTTGATGTGCTCTTCAATATGGTCTACTGATTTTTGGATAGCTTCCCAAGCATGCATTTTACTCACTCCTCACTCGATTACCTTTTTCCTTTATAATAAAAGTTTAGCATAAGAGTAAAATACAAGCTTGTTCGCTAGTGCCGTTTATAATTTATTCAATTCTTCGGCTGGTGTGATGACTGGTTTCCCCTCTTTGTCTAATAACGGCGTTAACCCGCCAGCATAACCAACTTTGTTAAACATGTAGTTCACACCCGTTTCACGATCAACAAAGACCATGATTGCGTCCAATTTCCCTTGAGAATACACCCTTACAAAACGTTCTTTTGCCATTTTTCTTTCCTTCTTTCCTTTTTTTATAGCGTTTTCATTGAAACTAAATCTAGCGTAGCACAACCGACTCAACCAAACAATTAATTTTTGTCATTTTTCTTCAACAAATCACAAAAAAAGAAATCTTTTTGCAAAGATTTCTTTTAATCCTTATATTTTTTTGACAGGAATTTGGATTTCTGTCAGCCAGTCATACTCAGAGTCCTTATTCCAAAGCCCATCAATATAATTTTCTCGAGCTGAATCAATAATCTCGTAACCATTATTTTCAACAAATTCGATTGCTGCGGCATATGCTTTAGGAATACCTTTATATGAGCCCTTATGCATTGTACAAACTGCCTCAGGTACTTCATCAATGTATTTGAATTTTAAGTCACCTACATCTTCCTTCATTTCAGTCACAGCTTCGCAGATTTCGATATCGATGTTTTCCTCTTTATACTCATTATCATGGTAGATATTAAAACAATATTCCGGTACAGCACATACACACCCCGCTCTTTCCATCTGTGCACCCATCTCAGGAATCGTCGAAAACAGCGCCTGAAAATTCGGGACAGTTTTCCGCATCGAAGCGACGATTGCTTCCGGCAGCTTTTTGACTACCATATGATAATTTTCTTCTTCCTGTTGTAGATAGCCTTCGATCTGAGAAAGCATCGACATACGTTCGGAAATTTCTTTCATTAACTGCTGCTTCTTCCGTTGCAAGATGCGCTGCTCACTTACACCGTCTTGCACTTGCTTGATTTCTTCAATACTGTAGCCGATTCCTCGCAGTGCTAAAAGACGATGCAGCGGCTCCAGCTGGCTGGAGCTATAATAGCGATACCCATTATCAGGATCGATGAAGCGGGGCCGCAGCAGCCCCACTTCATCGTAATACCGTAATGTTTTGATTGTCACTTGATTCATTTTAGAAAACATCCCGATGCGATAGAGTTTTTCTTCGATTTTTTCACATTCCTGTTCCATGAAGTCCTCCTTTTATTCCCAACGAAATAGTTTCGCAGCTAATCCGAAGCCTGCGACTGTGATCACACCCAATAGAATCAGAACAAACTGCGGATTACCGACTGGTTGATTCAGACTGACACTCTTTAGTAGTTGAACGCCTTGTGTTAATGGCAGAACACTTGCAACTTTTTGCATTCCTTCTGGAAAGATTTCAAAAGGAATCACGGCACCCGATAAAAACAGCATCGGAAAATAGACTAAACTGCAAACTAGATTCGCGATCTTCATGTTTTTACACACACTGGCGATCAATAGTCCTAGACTATACATAGCAATCATAACTAAAAAGTAACTAGCAATCAATAATCCCCAGCTTCCCCGCATCCGATAACCTAGAAAAACAACCGATACAAGTGCTACTAATCCAGCAGAGATGATTGCCGTGACCATGGCAACGACCACCTGAGTAGCGATCAAATGACCTGGTGAAGCAGGTGTCACGAAAAAGTGCTTGAGTATTTTCTTGTCGCGATAATCACAAATTGTCAGCGGAATACCCATGAAAGCAGTCGCACAAATACCTACGGCTAAAAGAGAACTAAAACTGCTGTCTAAAAAAGTATAGGAAGCATTGCCCGCTTGCTTATTCCCCGCAATCATGGTGATCAATAGCAAGACACCTAAGGGCATGCCGATTCCAAAAAGAACACCATCAATTGAACGAAGCGCTAATTTTCCTTCGATTTTCGCTAAGTTAAGTACCTTATTCATCTTCATCCTCCCCTACATACCAAAGATAGGCATCTTCCAGATTATTTTGACAACTCTCAGTCAATAACTCAGAAACTGTTCCTTCCGCGACCATGTTGCCTCGCTTGATCAGAAAGAGTCGATCACAAAGAATCTCGGCCTCTTCCATATAATGAGTCGTCAAGAAGATTGTCAGTTGCGTCTCTTTGAGTTTGAGCAAAGTTTGCCAAACGTTTCTGCGTGCTTCAGTATCCAATCCCGTCGTTAATTCGTCCAAGAAGATAATTTCTGGATCTGGAATCAAAGCGAGTACAATAGAAAGTTTTTGTTTTTCGCCGCCTGAGAGCTTCTCGACAGGCTGTGCTTCAAATCTTTCTAACTTAAATAAGTTCAATAATTCTTGATAATCTCGCGGCTCTTTGTATAAACTTGAGATCTCTCGGCATAATTCCCCCACCCGGATATTATTTTGATAACTGGAAGATTGTAGTTGTACGCCCACTCGTTCAAAAACTTCACGGCGCCGTTTACGCGGGTCCAGCCCTAAAATTTTGGTAGAGCCTTGATCGGGTCGCTTGATTCCTAAAAGTGTTTCAATCGTAGTCGTTTTCCCCGCTCCATTTGGCCCCAACAGACCAAAAACTTCACCTTTATTGATGGTGAAGGATAGTTGGTTGACGATTTTCTTTCCGCCAATTTCTTTTGTTACTTGTTTTGCTTCGATAGCTGGATTCACTCTGATCCTCCCCTTTCATTAACAGAATACTATCTCCTGTTAAGGGAGAGTCAACAGCAGAAAAAAATTATTGCTGCTTCACGATAAAAATCGTTCCTTCTTTCTGATAACCTTGTTTTTCGTAATAAGGATCAACATCGCTCATTACATACACCTTTTGCTCAGGGAAATCCTTGCAAGCTTGCTCCATCAGGTAGCGGCCATAATTTTTCCCGCGACAACTGGCATCTACCAATAAATCGTACACATAAACACCAAAACCATCATCTTCGCGACAGCGAGCATAACCGCAGAGCTTTTCAGCCTCGAAAAGTAAATAGGTCAGAGAAGTTTGCAAAGCAGTCGAATATTTTTTTCGCTCCTCGCCGCGACAATATTCGTTCCACTCCGCTTCCTTTTCCATCATCACAAATAATTGATCTTCATCAGTTTTTTTATAAGGTCGAATATACCAATCATTTCCCATTTAAATGACTCCTTTTTATTTTATGATAGCAAATACGATTCGGTTCTGCTTCGGTAAATTTTGTCAAAAAAAAAGACATCCATTTCTGAATGTCTTAGTTCTGTTCAAAATAATCTCGCGCAGCCTGCTCATCCGCATCCAGCTGCTTAATCAACCCTTCAACTGATTCAAAAGCTACTTGTCCCCGCAGCATATGATACCAGCGCACCTTGACCTTTTCACCATAAATTTCTTGATTAAAATCAAAAATGTTGATCTCAACCGTCAGCATCCGATTCGAACCAAAGGTGTCATTATGTCCGATCGATCCCATTGCCGGATACCACTCATCGCCGACTTTGATTTGATTAACATAGACTCCTTCTTTAGGCAATTTCATATCATCAGGCACTTGAATGTTTGCCGTGGGATAACCGAGAGTTCTCCCGCGTGCTTCCCCATGAATAACAGTTCCGCTAGTTTCATAAATATACCCTAACAAATGATTCGCCTCATCCAAACGTCCCTCCGACAGCAATCGGCGAATACGTGAAGAACTGATTTTTTCGGTTTCATGCTCTTCTGTTTTCTTCGCAACGATCACCACTTCAAAACGATCCTTGGCATATTTAGGAAGATGCTTGGCATCGGCGGTTTGATCCTTGCCGAAATTATAATCGAAGCCTGAAACTGCGGCTTTAGCATGCAGCCCAACGATATACTGATCAACAAAAGCTTGCGGATTCAGTGCGGCAAATGACGAGGTGAATGCTACTTCATATAAAAGATCCACACCTAACTCTGCCATGCGTTCCTCTTTCTGTCTTAAAGTAGAAAGATATTTGATTGGTTTGCTTTGCACTTGCTGGAATACAACTGCAGGATGTTGGTTAAAGGTCATCACCGCTAATTTTAAATTCTTTTCTTGCGCAATCTTTTTACCAGTATTAATCACTTCTTGATGTCCCCGATGAACACCATCAAAAAAACCTAAGACTAACACACAATCTCCTGCAGGAATTTCTTCTGGTTTATAAGGATGACGTAGTTTTATAATTTCCATCTGACATGCCTCCTGATTCCTATCCATGAATTTATTTAAGTTGTCTATTATTCGTTATCAGACAAACTGTGACTAGCAGGACTGACTTCGTTTCGTATCACTTTGCTGGGCTTTAGCAGCCAATTTTTTTCTGGATGCTGTCCATACAGACTGACTAACTGATCATTATAAAAGAAAGCAATCAGTTCGCCCGGCATTTGCTTGATTCCAAAAGCCTTCATTGGTAAAACCTGCCCATTTTTAACTTTTTGCCAATCAGCATCCGTCAAGTCGATCCGCGGAAATTCTTTCATTGCCTCTTCGATCGGCTGTAGCGCTTGATCGATCTGACCTTTTTCCATCAGTTCGCTGACTTGAGCTAAGGTAGCCGCCTGCCCTACCGAAAAGCCGCCGCTGGCTAAACGTGTCAGATCAGACATGTGCGCTGGATAGCCCAGTTTTTCACCAAGGTCCACCGCTAAGGTTCGAACATAGGTCCCTTTGCCGCAGGTTACCTGAAACCGCCAGCTTTGCGTTTTATTCGCTTCATTATAAACCGGCTCTGTCGTCCGTTTAAAACTTTCAATTACCGCCTTACGCTCTGGTCGTTCCACCGTCTCACCAGCCCGTGCATATTCATATAAACGCTTGCCGTTGACTTTGACAGCCGAATACATCGGAGGGATCTGCTTGATTGTCCCGATGAATGTCGCCATCATTTGATCAATTTCTTCTATTGAGAGTGGTTGCTCTACGGCTCTAGTCTCGACAACTTCACCGCTGCGATCCTCCGTTGTGGTAGAAAAACCCAGTGTGATCTCACCTTCATAAATCTTTCCGCTATCTTGTAAATACTCGATCACTTTGGTTCCTTTTCCAATACAGATCGGCAAGACACCATCCACATCAGGATCTAACGTACCACCGTGACCGACTTTTTTTGTTTGTAAAATTTTTCTTAGTTTAAAGACACAGTCATGACTCGTCATGCCGCGTTCTTTCCATAACGGCAAAATACCGTCCATCGCTGTTTCCTCATTTCCATTTATAATCAACGTTCCCATTATAGCATAGCTGCTCTGAGAAATGGCAAGTCAACGCTGGCTGCTTGACACTGTATTTAACTGTCGAAGAATACATAGCTCACTCAGCAGACAGACGATTCGACTAGACTTTCTAAACAATGTATTTTTACTTTCTTAAAGCACAAAAAAACCGTCAATTATAACTGACGGTTTAGTAATTCTTTTCTTTAGCTTTTTTCTTTTGACGTTGCCGATTGATCACAAATGAAATACTTGGATCAGATGGCTGCTGCATTGCATAGGATTCTAATTGATTGACTTGGTGCCGATAATTATTGGCCGCAAAATTAGAAATGTCCTCATTGCCTTCGTACTTATCAATAAGTTTTCTTTCCAAATAAAACCCGCGAATCAATTCTTTCGCATAAATTGGATCTTGCTGAATCAAATAGGTGCCAAATAATCCATGACCGCTGACTTGGTGCATCAAATTTTTCCGTTCATCAACAAAGAAATCAATCAAATCTTCATCATAAACATCCCGCAGGTTTTCTAAACTATCTAATATCGCTTCGCTGTTGCGAATAAATATTTTTCTAAGTGTAGAAATATCTTCATTGTCCACTGTCTCTTTACGCTTCTGCCGCCGCTGCCAAAACATTTTTGGATGCATAATGACACGAATAATACGCCGAACAAAGATCAACCAAAAACTAAGTAAGGACAACATTTGTTTCGTAACCGATTCAGACACGTTTGAAATAAAACGTGAATACAAGCGATAAGCGCCTGAATCAATTTGATGGCGTCTAAAGCTTTCATCCAGTCCGTCGCGTTCAACCGAGATAATCAATGCTTGGATTTCTTGAAATTCCTGCTGCGCACTTTCCGGCATCGAATTATTAAAGACCATTTGAATACGCCCTTGATAATTCGCAATTACGGCAAGCAGTGCAAAGCGTTCTTTTTCGCTTAACTTTTTATTATCTAAATCTTCGTAAAGCTCGCTGATCACTTCACGAAGAATCAACATTAACTTAGGATCGGTAGGCGGTACAACTTCCCCTTCCGATAGAATCGGCAACAAAATCATACCGATGATTAAGGTTAAAAAAGTCACGCAGGCTGTAATGAACAATAGCAGCGATCGTTCAGGAAACTCCAAACCATTGATTGTTGTCGGTAAAATGAAAATTGTAGCGATACTGACAGTCCCCTTAACACCGCCGAAGGTCAACAACAATCGATCTCTCAACTGTTCATGATTTCTCTTCCAGCCTTGGGTAACGATGTAAAAACCACTAACAAACATGAATCGTAAAACGAATAATAGAACCGTGAGTAACAATACGATGCCTAATAGATGAATGTTGGAATAATTTCGACTATTCCAGACTGGAGAAAAGACTTGGGATAGTTCAATCCCTAAGAAGATAAAAACTAATGCGTTCAGCATAAAGCTGATCGTGCTCCATGAGCTTTCAGTTACATTAGAAAGCTGGGCTTCGAATAAATTAACTCTCCGGAAGCCGGTTGCCTGCAAGACACCTGTAACAACCGCTGCAATAATCCCGGAAGCATGAAATAATTCCGCAATAAAATAGGCCGCAAACGGCAAAATCAATTCAATCAGCAGATACGCCGATACGTCTTGAGCTGAGATGCGCTCAATAATTTTTATGACTTCATTTTTGACCCAAATGATTACTAAACCAACTAAAACACCAACGATACTTGATTCAAGTAAAGAAACTGACGCATCCGCCGCAGAAAATTGACCAGTCAATAACGCAGCTACAGCAAACTGAAAGGCTGTTACGCCCGTTGCATCATTGATCAGTCCTTCGCCTTCTAAGACGTGCATCACCGATTCAGGAATATTTAAACGTTTCGCCAGCGAACTAACCGCTACCGCATCAGTTGGTCCTAAAGAAGCTCCAAAAGCTAAACAAGCCGCGATCGGAATCGCTGGCAAAATACTATGCAAAACAAAACCCAAACCAAACAAGGTAAAGATCACGCCGCCAAAAGCCAGAAGCAAGATCAAACCGAAATGTTTCAAGATCGACGGAATATCTGCGGTCTCACCTTCTCGGAATAATAAGGGCGCAATGATCATTACTAGAAATACTTCTGGCTCAAAATGGATGGAGCTGCCGACTTCGGTAAATCCAAGAATGATACCGATAATGATTTGGATCATAAAGATTGGAAACGACGGGAAAACTTTTGCTAAAACATTCGATAAGGTAATGGCAATGGCTAAAATGATAATAATCTCAATTAAGCCCATTCACTCACCTCTTGGAACAATTCTCTTTTGCCTTAAATAATAATTTTAAGAACTCTCTTTTCTTGATAATGATTCGATCTTCCAAATCAGACAGTTCTTTTGATTCACCATCTAACGAAAGCTGAGCACGCTTTGTTTCCATACGCAGCAAATCATGCTTCATTCGTTCTAATTTACGAGAAGTTAAGACATTGATTCTCTTTATTTTTTGTTTAACGGCTTTACGTTCTTCAGGGCTCAGGTTTTCAAATTCTTTATGGAGAGCCTTCATCCGTTCTTCAAATTCCGTAGTCATTTTAGACTTTGCCTCCTTGAAAAAATATCCAGCAAAAGGATTAAATACAAACTGCATACACTTTAACAGGATTTGTCCAATAATGCAATCAACACAGTATCCAATTCGACAACCAACCATTAATTATTAAACTTCTCAATTAAACCGCACCAAAAAAGGGCAAATTGTCAAAAAAGAACCCGAAAAATTCTTCGGGTTCTTACGAATTTATTCTTTATTTAAGTCACGGATCATTTGATCGATTTTAGAACCATATTCAACTGATTCATCTAATTCAAAAAATAATTCTGGTGTTTTATAGATCGATAGGGCATGGCCTAATTCACGACGAACCAAGCCGCTTGCTTTATTCAATCCTTCTTGTGCCTTTTCTTTGTCTGATGCCTTATCAGATAATAGGCTGTAATAAATCGTCGCTTGCTGCAAGTCGCCTGTGACATGAACATCAGTGATGTTTACATCCTGGACCCGCGGATCACGAACTTTTTTTCGCAAGATGTCATTGACCTCTTTTAAAATCTCTTGAGCGAGACGACGATCGCGATAATTTGGCATAACGACTGCCTCCTTGTTCATACTAATTCATTTGCCTTCGATACTCCGCTGCATATTAAAAATACACAGCGGAACTGGCAACTATTTTGGTTTGATTTCTTCCATAATAAAGCCTTCGATTACATCGTCGACTTTAATGTCGTTGAAGTTTTCGATCATAGCGCCACATTCGTAGCCCATCTTAACTTCTTTCACATCGTCTTTGAAACGTTTCAAGCTGGCAAGCTTACCTTCAAGAATAACGATACCGTTACGAATGATCCGCACACCGCTATCACGTTGGATCGAACCTTCGTTGACATAACAGCCAGCGATGGTACCAATTTTAGAAACTTTATACGTTTCGCGAACAGTCATTTGACCAGTGATTTTTTCTTCGTATTCAGGGTCAAGCATTCCCTTCATCGCTGTTTCGATTTCTTCGATTGCCTTGTAAATGATACGGTGCAAACGAATATCTACTTTTTCAGCAGAAGATTGCTGTTTCGCTTGAGGTGTCGGACGAACGTTAAATCCGATGATGATCGCATTACTTGCGGCAGCTAGAGTAACATCACTTTCATTGATAGCACCTACTGCTGAATGGACGATCTTCACACGAACGCCTTCAACATCGATTTTCTTCAATGATGCGGCCAATGCTTCAGCAGATCCTTGCACGTCAGCTTTGATGATTACATTAACTTCCTTCAATTCGCCCTCTTTAAGAGATTCGAATAAGTTATCTAATGTCACACGAGCACTTGAACTGCGGTGTTCAAGCAACGCACGTTTCGCACGTTCTTCCCCGGCTGCACGCGCTGTTTTTTCATCTTCAAAGATAGCAAAACGATCTCCTGCTTGAGGAACATCATTCAATCCAGTAATTTCCACTGGTGTTGCTGGTCCTGCAGCTTTTTCACGACGACCAATATCATTGGTCATCACACGAACACGACCATAAGTGTTACCGACAACGATTGGATCGCCGACTCTCATCGTACCTTGTTGAACCAATAAGGTTGCAACTGGTCCTTTTCCTTTATCAAGACGTGCTTCGATAACTGTTCCGATGCCGTGTAACGTTGGATCAGCTTTCAAGTCTTCCACTTCGGCAACTAATAGAATCATTTCTAGTAATTCCTCAATGTTTTGGTTGAACTTCGCTGAGATTTCAACGAAAATCGTATCGCCGCCCCATGCTTCAGGAATTAATTCATATTCGCTTAATTCTTGCATGACATGCTGAGGGTTTGCACCAGGTTTGTCAATTTTATTTACTGCTACGATAATCGGCACTTTCGCCGCTTTCGCGTGGTTGATCGCTTCAATCGTTTGCGGCATCACTCCATCATCAGCTGCTACAACTAAAATCGTGATGTCTGTGATACTTGCTCCACGGGCCCGCATGCTAGTGAAGGCCGCGTGTCCAGGTGTATCTAAGAAAGTGATCGGCTTGCCGTTGATATCGATTTGATAAGCACCGATATGCTGCGTAATTCCGCCTGCTTCACCACTCGTTACACGAGAATGACGCAATGTATCTAGTAATGTTGTTTTACCATGGTCAACGTGCCCCATGATTGTTACTACTGGAGGACGAGAAACTAAGTTTTCTTCGTTAACATCTTCCACATCGAAGAAACGATCGATATCAGCAATATCAATTGTAACTTTCTCTTGTGGTTCGATACCGTAATCAGCAGCTAACAATTCAATTGTATCTTTATCTAATGGTTGGTTTTGGTTAACCATAACACCCATCATAAATAATTTTTTGATGATTTCAGCAGGCTCGCGATGGATTTTCTTCGCGATATCCGCCACATTCATACCTTCTGTATATTCCAAGATTTCTGGTAATTCACGGAATTTACGTGGAGGCACAGCAGGCTTATTGCTTTGTTGCTGTCTGCCTTTTTTACCTTTTTTATTGAATTTGTTTCTGTTGCGATTCTGATTGCCGCCAAAATTATTATTACGGTTTTGATTGCCATAATTATTTTTATTGCGGTTTTGGTTACTACTTTGATTTGTTGAACCACCTTGTGCCGGACGTTGCGCATTGTTCGTTCCGCTTTGAGCAGGACGTTGGCCTTGACTTTGCGTATTATTAGTATTCCCCTGTGTTGGGCGTTGACCTTGGTTTGGTCGTTGTGTGTTATTTGCACCGCTTTGTGCTGGGCGTTGACCTTGGTTTGGGCGTTGTGCATTGTTGTTTGCACCGCCTTGTGCCGGGCGTTGGCCTTGGTTCTGGCGTTGTGTGTTGTTTGCACCGCTTTGTGCTGGACGCTGACCTTGGTTCTGGCGTTGTGCATTGTTTGCACCGCTTTGTGCTGGACGCTGACCTTGGTTTGGTCGTTGTGTATTATTGTTTGCACTGCCTTGTGCTGGGCGTTGACCTTGGTTTGGTCGCTGTGCATTGTTCGCACTGCCTTGTGTTGAATTTTGGCGTTGTGCATTGTTATTGGTACCTTGATTTGGACGTTGTCCTTGGTTTGAACGGTTTGCGTTCGCTGAGTTATTCTGTCTATTGTTTTGTGTCAAGTCTTTATTTCCTTTTCTATTCTGGAAATTTGGGTTGTTCTTCGAGCTCTTTCCATGGAATTTTGGTTTTTCGTGCTGGTTAGCTGATGGTTTTGCTTGAGTAGTTTGTTTCGGCTTGCTAGAAAAAGCTTGTTTCAATTTTGATTCATCGTCTCCTGATAATGAACCCATATGATTATTAACATCAATACCTAAGGTCTGTGCTTTTTCTACAACATCCTTACTTGATTGATTCACTTCTTTGGCAAATTCGTATACTCTTTTTTTTCCCATGCAATCACCTTCCTAACCTGTTATTAACGTCATAATTTTGTCGGCGAATCCTTGGTCCAAAACCCCGATAACTTTTCGTGGTTTTCCGATTGCGCCTAAAATCTCTCCTTGAGTAAATTCGACAAAACATGTCGTCTGATAATACTTACTTTTGTCTGATACTTTTTTCTGAGTGTTTCCACTCGCATCAGTAGTAACAATCACAAGCTTCACTTTATTTCTGCGAATCTCATTGATCGTCATTTCTTCCCCTGTGATCAGTTTGCCTGCACGCATTGCAAGGCCTAACATGTTCAAGGCCTTCTGCTTATTCATTGCCAAAGAGCTCTCTTCTGGCTTTTTGGTGTTTCACATAATCCAGTAGTTCTTGATAAAAATCATCAGTCAATTCGATGTCCAGTGTACGGTCTAAGATGCGTTTTTTCCAAGCTTCTTCAACTTCAGCCGGCTCCAACGCAACATAAGCGCCGCGTCCTGGTTTCTTGCCTGTAGGGTCAATTGAAACTTCACCCTCTTTTGACTTAGCGATGCGAATCAATTCTTTTTTAGGGAACATTTCACCGGAAACGACCGATTTGCGCAAAGGAACTTTTCTTTTTTTCATTTGCAGTCCTCCTAATTAACTATTCTTCATCTTGAACAGAAGCGTCGTTTTCAACTTCTTCTGTCATTTCTGGTGTTGTTTCTTCAATTTCCTCTTCTGCACTAGGATCAATTTCCTCAATTTCTGATTCATCATAGTTTGCGTAAAATTCTTCCATGTCTGATTCAGATTTGATATCGATTTTATGCGCAGTTAGCTTCGCAGCTAAGCGAGCATTTTGTCCGCGTTTGCCGATTGCCAATGATAGTTGGTAATCAGGTACTACTACGGTACAAACTTTTGGATTATCAATATCGAAGATTACATCTTCAACTTGAGCTGGATTCAAGGAGTTCGCAATAAATACTGCCGGATCCTCGTTCCATTCAACGATATCCATGTTTTCGCCTTTTAGTTCATTAACAATTGCTTGTACTCGTTGTCCTTTTGGCCCAACACAAGTTCCAACTGGATCAATATTTGGGTCTGTTGAACGAACAGCAACTTTCGCGCGATCACCAGCCTCGCGAGCAATGCTGACAATTTCGACGATACCATCATAGACTTCAGGAATTTCTTGTTCAAATAAACGGCGTAACAAATCAGGATGACTGCGGCTTACAAAAACTTGCGGTCCTTTTGATGTGTTTTCTACGCGAGAAACATAAACTTTGATACGATCATGTGGTTTATAGTGTTCATTTGGCATTTGGTCTTGTTTCGAAAGAACCGCTTCGATCTTGCCTAAGTTGACATAGATATAACGATTATCTTGACGTTCAACCACACCCTGCATAATGTCTTTTTCATAAGCACTATATTCGTTGTAGATGATGCTGCGTTCGGCTTCACGTACACGTTGCAGGATGACTTGCTTCGCTGTTTGAGCAGCAATTCGGCCGAAATCCTTTGGCGTTACTTCAAAACGAATCGTATCCCCGATTTCATATGCTGGATTGATCTCCATTGCATCTTTCAGCGATACTTCTAATTGTGAATCCATAACTTCTTCCGTTACTTCTTTCACGGCATATACATGAATATCGCCTTTTTTTTCGTTGAATTCCACTTCAACATTTTGCGATTGACCGTAATGACGCTTGTATGCTGAGACTAAAGCTGCCTCTAACGCCTCGATTACGATTTCTTTCGAAACACCTTTTTCTGCTTCTAGAGTATCCAACGCATTCAGCATTTCTTTACTCATTCTAACTTTCCTCCTAGTTCATATTAACGAATCTATTCCTCAGAGTAAAAATAAGTTTGGCTTTCACCACGTATATCAATTTACTAAGAAAAAATAGGTTTGATTTCAATTAATTAAAATTCGATCGCAAAGCGGGCTTTTGCAATATTCTTACGATCAAAAACCATATCTTTAGTGCGGGTCTTAATTTTAACTGTTAATGTCAATTCATCTTCAGTTAAATCTTTCAAAAAGCCTTGATATTGTTTTTCACCATCAACATTTTGATATAATGACACATTAATATATTGTCCCAGCGCTTTTTGATACTCTTCTTCTTTTTTCAATGGACGTTCGGCCCCTGGTGAAGAAACCTCAAGGAAGTATGCTTGCGGAATCGGATCTGGATCGATTGAATCCAATTTATCGCTAAGTTGTTCACTGACAAGGGCGCATTCTTCAATATCGATTCCGCCTTCTTTATCAATAAATACTCTTAAAAACCAACTTTTTCCTTCTTTCACAAATTCCACTTCGACCAGCTCAAAATTATGCTCATCTAAAATAGGTGTTACTAGGTCAGTCACTGTTTCGACTACACTGCTCAAACTGTCAGCCTCCTTTATTCCATTAAAAAGAGTGAGCGAAAAATCCGCTCACTCACCATCACTCTATGATTACATTGTTATATTAGCACAAATATACTGAAAATTCAACCGCATCATTTTCATAGTGGAATTTTCTTTCATTTTAAAGCTGAATTTATCTTTTTCTTTACATATCAAACAATGAAAGTTGGTTTTCATCCGGCAAATCTTTTAACACCCCATGAGTATCCATATACTCGATTAAGGTCTTCGATACTTTACCTCGAGAGGCCAAATCTTCTTTTGATAAAAAGATACCAGCCTTACGTGCTTCAACAATTTGTTTTGCCACATTCATGCCAAGACTTGGTACAGCACGGAAAGGTGCGATCAATGTATCTCCATCAATTACAAAATCTTGAGCATCCGATTTGTATAAATCAATCATCCCGAAATGAAAACCACGTTCTAACATTTCATTACACAATTCCAAAACAGTTAATTGATTTTTCTCTTTTGTTGAAGCGTCCATTCCCTTATCAGTGATGGCCTTCATCGCAGCTTTGACTGCATCCTTACCTTTGGCCATTGCAACTAAGTCAAAGTCGTCAGCACGAACAGAAAAATATGCACAATAGTAAAGAATTGGAAAATAGACCTTAAAGTAAGCCACTCGCAACGCCATCAATACATAAGCTGCCGCGTGGGCTTTCGGAAACATGTACTTGATCTTCGAACATGAATCGATATACCAGTCTGGAACATTATTTTCTTTCATCGCAGCTAAATACGTTTCTCGTAACTCATCGTCGATTTTATTCCACTGACCTTTACGTACCGTCTCCATGATTTTGAAGGCCATTCCGCTATCAAGTCCTGCGTGAATTAAGTAGACCATGATATCATCCCGACAACCGATAACCTCGGCTAGGTTAGCTTCACCACGACTGATTAATTCTTCTGCATTTCCTAACCAAACATCGGTACCGTGTGACAAGCCGGAAATTTGCAGCAGTTCAGCAAAAGTTGTTGGTCCCGTTTCTTCTAACATTCCACGAACGAATCGTGTACCGAATTCAGGGATGCCTAGAGTGCCCGTTTTAGAATAAATCTGATCAGATTCAACGCCTAACACCTGCGGACCAGCAAAAATTTTCATTACTTCCGGATCATCAGTTGGGATCGTTTTAGGATCGACTCCCGATAATTCTTGGAGCATCCGAATCACGGTCGGATCATCATGTCCCAGAATATCGAGCTTCAAAACATTATCGTGAATCGAATGGAAATCAAAGTGAGTAGTTTTCCATTCGGAATTCCGGTCATCTGCCGGAAACTGAATCGGTGTAAAATCGTAAACGTCCATATAATCAGGAATGACAATGATTCCGCCCGGATGCTGCCCTGTCGTCCGCTTAACACCAGTTGCTCCTTTAGCTAATCGATCAATCTCAGCATTTCTAAAATGCAGATTATGATCTCGTTCGTATCCTTTAACAAATCCGTAGGCGGTTTTATCAGCGACTGTACCGATTGTACCTGCTCGATAAACATAGTCTTCTCCAAACAGCACTTTCGTATAATCATGAGCTTTTGCTTGATAATCCCCAGAGAAATTCAAATCGATATCTGGAACCTTATCCCCGTGGAAACCTAAGAAAGTTTCAAAAGGAATATCGTGTCCATCTTTATTTAGACGAGCACCACACTTTGGACAAGCTTTTTCTGGCAAGTCAAAACCAGAACCATAAGAACCATCCTCAAAGAATTCCGAATATTGACAATCTGGACAATAATAATGCGGCGGTAATGGATTTACCTCTGTAATACCTGTCATAGTGGCAACAAAGCTCGATCCAACCGAGCCCCGCGACCCTACTAAATAGCCGTCAGCATTACTTTTGTGCACTAATTTTTGTGAAATCAAATAAATAACCGAAAAGCCATTCCCAATAATCGAAGTCAATTCTTTTTCTAAACGTTTCTCGATGATATCAGGTAACGGATCACCATATAACTCACGAGCACGGTCATAACTTAATTTTTTGATTTCTTCTTCTGAACCAGGAATTTTAGGTGTATAAAGATCGTCTTTAACTGGAACAATTTCTTCACAGCTATCAACCACTGCATTGGGACCATCAACAACGATCTCTTTTGCTAATTCTGGACCTAAGAAACTAAAGGCCTGCAGCATTTCATCCGTTGTCCGGAAATGTACATCCGGTAAACTGTGACGATTTAACGGATTAGCTCCTCCCATTGAACTGATCAAAATTTTACGATAGATTGCATCCTCTTTATTCAAATAATGAACATCTCCAGTTGCAACCACTGTTTTGTTTAAGTCCTTGCCGATCTGAATCAAATTCCGCAAGATATCTTCTAAGTCCGACTCATTTTTAACTAATTCTTGTTCGATCAAAGGTGCGTAAACAGCCTTTGGCATCACTTCAATATAGTCATAAAAAGCTGCACGATTTTTGGCCTCTTCAACGCCCTTTTGCATCATCGCTTCAAATATCTCACCCTGCGAGCAAGCAGAACCAATCAAAAGGTTTTCACGCAGCTTGTTTAGTTGGGAACGAGGAATTCGCGGAACACGTTCAAAATATTCAACATTAGACATCGAAATTAATTTGAACAAATCCTTCAAACCAGCTTGGTTCTTCGCTAAAATCGTTGCATGGAACGGTCGTGCACGTTTATAAGAATCACCTTCACCAACATGATCGTTCAATTGGTCATGATAGTTCATGTCGTGTTTTTCGATCGCTTCTTTAACAAAAATCCATGCTAAATGTCCCGTTGCCTCAGCATCATAAACAGCTCGGTGATGTTGCTCTAGGTTAATACCAAATTTCTTAGTTAGGACGCCTAAACCAAATCGCTTAAACTCTGGGTATAAGAAACGAGCCAATTCCAAAGTATCGATAACTGGATTTGGTGTTTCCGGCATATCATGTCGAACATAGGTAGTATTGATAAATCCAATATCAAATGTCGCATTATGGGCCACTAAGATTGAACCTTCACAGAATTTTTCAAATAATTCCATGACTTCTTTTTCTGGTTTTGAGCCGCGTACCATTTCGTCAGTGATCCCAGTTAAATTGATCGTTGTTTCTGATAACGGATGCCCCGGGTCGATAAATTCTTCAAAGGTATCAACGACGTTTCCTTTGTGCATCTTAACCGCGGCCAACTCAATGATTGTATCGTATACGGCAGACAACCCCGTAGTTTCCACGTCAAAAACGACATACGTAGCATCTGTCAATGATTCATGAGCATCATTATAAGCAATCGGTACACCATCAGAAACGACATTTGCTTCAACACCATAAAGAATTTTTACACCGGCTTTTTTTCCGGCGGCGTGGGCATCAGGAAATGATTGAGCTCCGCCATGATCAGTGATTGCAATTGCTCTATGTCCCCATTTTCCCGCCTGTGCGACCAACTCACTGGCACCATTAATGGCATCCATCGTACTCATATTAGTATGAAGATGCAGCTCTGAACGTTTCTCTGTTGCTGTATCTTGCCGTTCTGGATGTTTAACTTCTTGAATATCTTGGGCATTCATAACTAAATCACGCATGAAGGTATCTTCTTGCACACTGCCTCGCACACGAATCCAACTATTGTTGGCAATTGCTTCAAAAATTGCCTCATCTTTTTCACCATTTGAAAATTTCTTTACTACAAAGGAAGACGTATAGTCAGTCATTTTTATGATCAAAATTTTCCGTTTTGAACGCAACTCACGTACTTCTTTATCAAAAATGAATCCTTCAATAGTAATCCGACGCTCTTCTTCAATGATATTGCCCATCGGTGTGATGGCTTCATCTGCCGGGATATTGCGACCCATTTGAATCGGTCCGTCAAAGTAGGCAGCACTTACTTTCTGTTCTTTTTTCTTCGATTCGTACTGCGCTATGCTGGCTGCTGCTTGTTCTTGCATCGCCTGTGCTTGCGCTTGTTTCCGAACTTCGAATTCTTGTAATTTTTTATCAGCTTGCTCTTTGTCTACTTCCGGATCGATTCGCAAATGTGGAAAGCCGTATGAGACTAAATTTTCTTCGATCAACGGCAAATACTGCTGCTTCAAAAATGGAATAACCGTCTCATTATCGATCAATAATACAATTCGCTTTCCTTGGATAACTGGCAGCGGTTTGCTCAAAACTTGCTTCACTAGCGGCGTATCACAATCTTGTTCACTCAAAGCCAACTGCCAATAATTTTGCAGAAGCTCTTCTTCAAATTGATTGTCTTCTGAGACGATATGTAATTTCACTTTCGCAATAGATTGGAAAGCGATTTGCAGCTTTTGGTAAAACGCATAAAATAATTTCGCCGGTAAAATTTCTGGTGTTTGAATATAAAATTCCCAAACACGTGATTTCTCATGAACAACAACCTCTTTGATCTCTGATGCTTGGATCATTGGATGTTGCTGCTCTGTCTCGGCCATTTCAATTTGTCGTAATAAATTTTCGAACAGCTCACGATTTTTAGACAAAATGACATCTCCTTCACTTTTTCAAGTATGTTCCAGTATACCTGTTTTTTTTTATGATTGCATTAGAAAAAGGATCGAAAAAATTTCGATCCTTTCATTTAAAAGAAGAAACGCTGAATATCATTCCATGTGACTAAAATCATCAGAAGCATGATAAACCCAAATCCAATCATGGTAATCATACCTTCTTTTTCTGGATCAAGCGGTTTTCCCCGTGCCCCTTCGATTAAATTCAGTAAAATCTTACCGCCATCGAAGGCTGGAATTGGCAGCAAATTGACAATTCCTAAGTTGACTGACAAGAGCGCCATCAAATAAATGACCGTTTTAATCCCCGCACGCGAGGCTTCCGCAGACATCTGATACATCATCACGGGTCCACCAAGTTTATCTAAACTAAATCCAGTGAATAGTGAACCTAACGCACCGAAAATTCTTGTAACCATATCCCATGATTGCGTTAAACCACCGACAACCTTATCTGTAAAACTGGTCTTCATATAAGGTGTTACACCGATTTGACCAACTTTTTCACCATTGCTTTTAACACTTTTCGGTGTCATTTGTACGGTTTTCTCTTTGCCATCCTGCTTGATCACAACCGACAATTCTTTTCCTGGCTTTTTCGTAACAGTATCGGTTAAATCATCCCAAGAAGAGATTTTCTTCCCATCTACAGAAACGATGGCATCATGATCCTTTAGCCCCGCAACAGCTGCCGGACTTTCTGCTTGCACCGTTCCTATCTGATTTGTATTGTAGTCTGCAACTCCACCTTGTAAGAAAGCCAGAGCGATAAACAATATGATAGTTAAAATAAAATTATTCATTGGTCCTGCGAAATTAGTCAGGATACGCGAGCCTAACTTAGCAGACTGAAATTGCACATCTCTTGGTGCAATACGGACCTCTGTTCCACTCTCTTCAATCACCGTGGCATCATGCTGAACTTTGTAAGTTGTTTCTTGGCTCTCGTCGCCATTCACATAACCTTTAATAACCAAATCATCTACAAGGTCAGCAGAGATTAATTCCATTGGAATACTGTTAGGTAATTGAATTTTTTTACTAACATTAATTCGACGAATCTCATTATTGGAGGTCAGCTCAACTGATAGCGGCATCCCCGGACTCAACTCAGTTTCCTCATCCTCCATACCTGCCATTCGAACATAGCCGCCGATCGGCAATAGACGTAACGTATATGTAGTGCCATCTTTTCCCATATGGGCTATAAGTTTTGGTCCCATGCCAATTGAGAATTCCCGAACTAAAATCCCTGCGCGTTTTGCAAAGAAAAAATGTCCGAACTCATGAACAATTACAAGGACACCGAAAACGATTAAAAACGTAATAATCGTACGCATAATTTTCCTACCTTCACTAGTTTCTTAGAGACAGTTTATCATAGTATCGAAAAAATATATTCCTTTACTGATCATTTCATAGAAAATTTAAAAAAATTCCGTGTAAATTTCAACATGAAAAAAAGAGCGTCTCCGCTCTTTTTAAAATACACCTAACAAATGCATCATTGGAAAAACAAACAACATACTGTCAAAACGATCTAGAATTCCGCCATGTCCTGGTAAAATATTCCCTGAATCTTTCACCCCATAATGACGCTTGATTGCTGACTCTACTAAATCGCCAAATTGACCCACAACTGAGAAAATAATTGTAAAGATAATCATTGTTACGAGATTATGTTGGAACACTGCTGGTTGAACTAAGACAAATACTATTGCTACTACAACTGCACTAGCAATCCCTCCTAATGCCCCTTCAATCGTTTTGTTGGGTGAAATATCTGGCCATAGTTTATGTTTTCCTATTTGCCGTCCTACCATATATGCACCGATATCCGTTGCCCAAACAACAAAGAAAGCAAAGAGCAAGATTGCCAAGCCATCCGCACGTGCTGTAACTAGATTTTGAAATCCAACTCCCACGTACAAACTTGCAACCACTGGAAAACCTGCTTCATCGATAGTATAAGTATTCTTCGAAACAACAGAGAATCCTAAAATAATCATCACTGTTAAATAGAACAATAAAAAATTGCTGTTATCGCCACTTAAAAAGGGCATCCAACGATCCGCTGGTAACACTAGAAAAACCGCACCTAAAATTGAAAGTACTCCTTCAAAGCTTAGGATTGCAAGTCCCTTCATACGAAACAATTCATATACACCAATCCCGGCTAATATTGCTGCCGCCAATTCAACTGCAATGCCGCCGACATAAAGAATCGGAATAAAGATTGCCAAGGCGACAACTGCGGTAATGACTCGCTGTCTCATTTTTTATCCTCCTTGTTCAAGCCGCCAAAACGTCGATTTCGTTGTTGAAAAGAAGCAATTGCCGCTTCTAAATGGTCCCCATCAAAATCTGGCCATAAGGCTTTAGTAAAATACAATTCGCTATAGGCTAGTTGCCATAGTAAAAAATTACTTATCCGTTCTTCCCCGCTGGTTCTTACGACTAGTTCAGGGTCCCGTAACTCTTTAGGCAAGAAACCTGTCATTAGATGATCACCTACGATGTCATCATCGATCGCTTCAACAGAAAGTTCGTCATCCTTAATTTCTTGTGCCATTTGTTTGATCGCCGTGATAATTTCAGCACGACTGCCATAGTTCAACGCGAAATTCAAAACAAGACCGTCATTTTGCGCAGTCTGTTCGATTGCTCGTTTTACCGCATCTTGCGTATGAGCGGGCAAATATTCTTCGTAACCCATTACATGAACTTGTACATTCTCTTCGATCAATTCTGGTACAAAGGTATCAAAAAAATCTACAGGCAACTGCATCAAAAAGTTCACTTCTTCTTCTGGGCGTTTCCAGTTTTCTGTTGAAAAAGCATAGAGCGTTAAAACTTTTACGCCTAAGCGATTAGCATGTTTGGTAATCTTTTTTACTGTTTCCATGCCTTCTTTATGCCCAGCAATTCTTGGCAGACGTCGATTTTGAGCCCAACGCCCATTACCGTCCATAATGATTGCAATATGTTTTGGCACAGCACCTTCAGGATCAAAAACGAATTGCGCTGCTTCTGGCGTATATTTTTGTTTTTGTGGAAAAAATCGCAACACCATGTTTTTCCCTCCTTTATTAAGATACAAATAAAAAACTTTTGAAAAGTCATCTGCCATTATAACAATAAAGTACGGTTATTCCTACGAAAAATGAATACCTTTAGGCTTTTTCAATGATTTTTGAACGCTGACATTTTTAAAATCGAACCATAAACTTGATCTTTATTCTCTATTGAACACTTTGAAAACCGATCTTATACCTAATATAGAACTAAGTATTCCTTCTTAAAATATACGTTTTAATTTCATTATTGCCGAATACCACAATTAATTTAAAGCATACAAAAAAGCGTCCTTCAAGTAGCTGACACCACTCAAAGAACGCTTGTAATCATTGTGCTTCGGATATCGCTTCTTCTTGCAACAACTGATTATCATAAATTTTGAAGAACAGCATATAAACAATCACGTCCAACAGAAGAACAATAATTTGCAAAATTGATCCGCTAATATGTCCGCCAGTTGCTAAATAGCCGCTAATAATAGGCGGTACTGTCCAACCTACATTTATTCCTACTGCCTTAGCCACCAGTCCGCTGGCCATCGACAAATAGCAGATAAGCACATTCATCACCGGAACTAAGATATATGGAATGAACATCATAGGATTCATTACAATTGGCAGTCCAAACATCAAGGGCTCGTTTATATTGAAAATCCCAGGTGCCAGAGTGAGGCCTCCCATCAGTTTGGATTGCTTACTTTTTCCGAAGAGCACAATAGCAATTACTAACCCTAATGTGGCACCTCCGCCTCCCATATAGACGAAATTCATCATAAATGGATAACTGACAATATGAGGGATCGCTTCTCCGGCCTGAAAAGCTACTCGATTTATATCAGAATTCATATACCAGATAGGATAAAGTACCGAACCGACTACATCAGCTCCATGAATACCACATAACCAGAACAAGGAAGTGATAATCACGACTACTATTGTCCCCAAGAGAGAACTGCCGATTAAGCTCAAAGGCCCTCCTAAAAGATTAGTGATCAGCACATGGGCATTTCCCAAATCAGAAACTTCGAGAACTTTTTGAATAATTGCAAATACAGCAATAATCACAAATCCTGGAATCAAAGAAGAAAACGAGCGGCTAACTTCAGGAGGTACAGTTTCGGGCATTTTGATTACAATATTTTTGCGAATAAATATTTTATAGATTTCCACTGAAACGATACCTACAATAATAGCAACAAATAAACCGCCGCTTCCAAGATAAGTGTAACCAAATCCGCTGACCTCATTTTTATCGACAATTTCTGGTGTCAAAATCAGAAATGAAGAAAGTGAGATAATTCCCGGTGCTACTCCGTCAAGCTTATAGCTTTTGGCTAAATTATACGCCACTCCAAAAGAAGCTACCAAACCCATTAAACCGAAACTACCGTTAACAATTTTGTTAAACCAAGTACCTAGATCCCAGTGGCTGGCTAACCATTCTGCATAATTAGGAAATGGCAAGCTGGACAAAATTAAAAAGAACGAACCAATAATAATTAGCGGCATAGCGAAAAGCATACCATTCCTAACAGCTAGCAGATGTCTTTGTGTACCAACCTTAACGGCTATAGGTGCCAGTTTCGTTTCCAAAAAACTGTTTACTTTTTTCATTCGAACCCCTTCTTTCTTTTAGCGGTTAATTGAACGAGCGATCATACTCAAGGTATGGCGCATGCCTCGAATCGCTATGGCCATTTCAAACAGATTTTCTACATTTGCCATACCGTTATAACCAGAGTCGCCGATGTGCTGAATATCCACTCCGATTTTTTTGTTCTCAATAGCAATTTGCCGAATTGTCTCAACTCTTGAACTTTCCTGACTTGTACCGATGGCTGACATAGTAAGAATTTCTTTTTCCTTAGCAAATGAAACGATTTCTCTCAAATCAGTTTCTCCCAATCCTGGAACAGTCCCAACAGCTGGCACGAGCAGAATATCAACACCATTTTCTACAAATTCTTCAATCGCTTCTTTAGTTACCACTGGTTCATTGACTCCAGAACTATGCATTTTCCCTGCAATGATCAAACCGCTGAAGTATTTTTTTGCCAGCTTAATGGATTCACCAATTGTCTGATTACTAACACCTGTACCGGGATTACCTGTCAAACAAATAAAATCAAAGCCTAACTCATTCGCTGCTTTTAAAGTCGCTTCAGTGCATTTTCGACCTTCAGGTATTTCCAAACGACCTTCCAACATACTGGTCCCTTCCTCAGCAACAGGTTCTAGGTTCACGCCTATTGGTCGACATACCAATTTTTTTAAATCTCGAATAAGATTTTTATTGAATGTTTTTGCTTCTTTGATAGAAGCATAATTCTGAAAAGAGACGCCATCCATTCCCATAATCAACGGCTCCAAACAGTCTAACAGATTCAGTAAGATCAAATCAGCACCCGCTGCCCGTGCAACCTCAGCATTTGTAACATCATGAATCACCGGTTCATGAACAATAACCATTTCAGAACAAACTGTTCTACCTTCAGAAGCTAGGATTGCTTGTTTTAATTCTTGCGGGTCCATCTCCATGAAATCGCTTGCATTACAACTTAATAATCGTTTCACATATATCACTCCTTTGTTCAATATTGTAAGGTAAATTTCTAGAAGATAGTTGTTTTCTAATAGATATGGCACATAGTTTCGGCTGTTTCTCACTTTAAGCAAAAAAAAACGATGTTTTGGAACAAAGTTCCAAAACATCAGAATAAAAAAGTGGAATCTGGGCCTAACTGTACAGAAGCATAGTTCATATCAAAATTGCGTTTGTAAATACAAGAATACAAGACATTCAAAATATATTCGATAGCAATCTGAGAAGAGAAATTCGAAACCTTGAAATGAAGATTCTCAAATTTAGGAATGTCCAAAATTAAATCAGCATACTCAGCGAGCGGGCTTTTGATATTTGAGGTAATGGCGATGATCTTACTGCCGTTTTCATGAAACATTCGTGCCTCATTTACCACATCTGCTGTTTTACCGCTATAGGAAATTATTAAAACGACATCGTCCTTATTTCCATTATTTGCTAAATGAAACTGTTCTGCCTGCGAGTTCACCAATCGAATGTATCGCCCAATCGGCAGCAATTTCATCTGAAACTCCTGTAAGCGAACATGATTCTGGCTAATGCCGATACCAATCAAAGTAGGAGCATTAATCAGCAAATCAACACTTTGCTGAAGTATTTTTTCGTTAAGATAGGCCTGTGTTTGACTGATGCTCTCTAAAGTAAGCTGGGCTATTTTCAAGGAGACCTGATAATCTGAATCATTTCTTTGAAACGGGAGATTTACATCTACTGTTTTTTCCAGCAAAAACTGGTTTTTCAATTCTTTGAATAGCTGAGTCTTAAAATCCTTAAACCCGTTAAAATCTAGTTTCTTACATACTCTAACAATCGTTGAAGTGGAAGAACAGCTTAGCTTTGCCAGCTGATAAATTGAAAGATCCAGAATATTTTCTGAATGTTGCATAATATAATTGATCACTGCCTGCTCGCTATCTGTGAAGATCTCTTGTTGCATTTTTTTCATTAAATCCATGACTCCACCTACTTTCCCTAAAGAACATTCGCTATTCATTATGGTAAATACTCAGAAAAATAATAACACCTGCCGCTTTTTTAATCTATGTAAAAAAATTGGATATCGGAAGCCTCGCTAATTAGATTTGGAAAAATGTTTATACTTTATCGTACATTAGAAACCATCCCAACGCAATTTTACCTCCGCCAAACAATTACTTATTGAATGCTTTTTTTAATGAATGCACTCGGATTTTTAAACCATATAGAATCTTGGAAGTGCTGAGCATACAAAAAAACCTGAAGAGAGTTTCTTCAGGTTTTTTCGAATAGATTAAACTTCTAATAGTTCTTTTTCTTTTTCAGCGACAATCGAATCAATCGCTTTAATGTTTTCGTCCGTTAAAGCTTGCATATCTTTTTCAGCATTGCGCAGATCATCCTCTGTCATATCGCCATTTTTTTGTTGTTTCTTGTAATCATCCATCGCATCACGACGAATGTTACGAACAGCGACTTTGGCACCTTCTGACTCTTTTTTCACTTCTTTAGCTAATTCTTTACGGCGTTCCTCTGTTAATTGAGGAATCACCAAACGTAGTACATTTCCATCATTAGCAGGATTTAATCCAATATCGCTGGCTAAAATCGCTTTTTCTACATCGTTGATCATGTTTTTATCAAATGGTGTAACCATTAAAACACGCGCTTCTGGTATAGTGATGGATGCCATTTGATTCACAGGTGTTGGGACACCATAGTAATCAACCGTGATGCGGTCAAGCAAACTCGCATTTGCACGGCCTGCACGAATTTGACCTAATTGACGCTGCAAAGCTTCTTGAGCTTTTTTCATTTTGTCTCTTGCTTCGTTCATTACTGTATCTGCCATTTTATTTCCCCCTTACAGTCGTCCCGATGTTTTCACCGAGTACAACACGTTTAATATTTCCTGCTTCGTTCAAATTAAAGACAACAAGTGGAATGTCATTGTCCATACTTAATGAACTTGCGGTTGAATCCATGACTTGTAATCCTTTAGCGATCACATCTAAATGAGTCAATTCTTCATATTTCACAGCATTTTCATCAAGTTTTGGATCAGCCGAATAAACACCATCGACATTATTTTTGGCCATCAAGATTACATCAGCATTTACTTCTGCTGCTCTTAATGCCGCAGTTGTATCAGTTGAGAAGTAAGGATTTCCTGTTCCGCCAGCAAAAATTACAATGCGGCCTTTTTCAAGGTGGCGTTCCGCTTTACGGCGAATATATGGTTCCGCGATTTGGCGCATTTCGATTGATGTCTGCACACGTGTTGGGACATCAATATTTTCCAATGCATCTTGTAATGCCAAGGCGTTCATCACTGTTGCCAGCATCCCCATGTAATCTGCTTGCGCACGTTCCATACCCATTTGAGCACCGATTTGTCCACGCCAGATATTTCCGCCGCCGACAATGATGGCCATTTCAATCCCTAAATCATGAACTTCTTTGATTTCTTCAACAATTTCTTGAATCACGGGTGGATTGATGCCAAATTTTTCATCGCCAGCCAAGGCTTCTCCACTAAGTTTCAATACTACACGTTTATACTTTGGTTCATTCATCTCAATACCTCCACTGTCACTCTATTGATATTTTAGCATACTCTGCCATTGAAGCCAGCCCAATTTGAATTAGCTTAAAAAAAGGGAGCGCACATCTTCCGTGCGTTCCCGACTGTTTAAAAAACAGAATTATTTTTTGATTTGGCTCATAACTTCTTCAACAAAGTTATCTTCACGTTTTTCGATACCTTCGCCTACTTCGAAACGAACGAAGCTTGCAACTGTAGCACCTTTAGAAGATACATATTTTTCAACAGTCATGTCAGGATCTTTAACGAATGGTTGATCAACCAAAGCGATTTCTGCTTTAAATTTATTTAGACGGCCAATAACCATTTTTTCAACGATATTAGCTGGTTTACCTTCATTTAATGCTTGTTCAGTAAGAACAGCTTTTTCGTGTTCTAATTCTGATTCTGGAATTTGGCTTTCGTTTACATAACGAGGGTTGATTGCAGCAACGTGCATTGCAACGTCTTTTGCAACTGATTCGTCAGTTGTACCGTTTAATAAAGCTAATACAGCGATACGTCCACCCATATGCAGGTATCCGCCAAATGCCGCATTATCTTCTTTTTCAACAACTTCAAAACGACGGAAGTTAATTCTTTCACCGATAACTTGAGTTGCTTCAATTAAAGCTGCTTCTAAAGTTTCACCTTTAGCATTAGTCAATTTCATTGCTGCATCCATGTCAGCTGGTTTGTTTTCAGCAACTAACTCTGCAATTTCTTTAACTAGGTCTTGGAACATTTCATTTTTAGAAACGAAGTCTGTTTCAGAGTTTACTTCTACGATTGCAGCAGTATTTCCTTGTACTGCGACTGAAGCTAAACCTTCAGCAGCGATACGGTCGTTTTTCTTAGCTGCTTTAGCCATACCTTTTTCACGTAAAAGATCAACAGCTTTTTCAATGTCGCCTTCTACTTCTACTAATGCTCGTTTAGCATCCATCATCCCTACGCCAGTCATGTCGCGTAGTTCTTTTACCATTTTAGCTGTTACGTCTGCCATTTTAAGGGCCTCCTTAGTTTTTCTAAAAAAGCTGCTTCAAAGGAAAATATTTACTTTGAAGCAGCATATGCTACGAAATTATTCAGCTGATTCAGTAGAAGCATTGTCGCCTTCCACTACATCAACGATTTCTTCGATTGAAGTTGCTTGTCCGCCATCTTCAGCTACGAAGTCTTCTTCTGCTACTTGATCTTCACCTTGGTTACCTTCGATGAACGCATCAGCCATTTTTGCAGTGATTAATTTCACGGCACGAATAGCATCATCGTTTGAAGGGATAACTACGTCGATTTCATCTGGATCGCAGTTTGTATCAACCATAGCAACGATAGGAATGTTTAATTTATGAGCTTCTTGAACGGCAATACGTTCTTTACGAGGATCAACGATATACATAACATCTGGAACGCGAGGCATATCAGCAATACCGCCTAAGAATTTTTCTAAACGTTCACGTTCTTTGTTCAAACCAACAACTTCTTTTTTAGGCAATACTTCAAAAGTACCGTCTTGTTCCATAGCATTGATTTGTTTCAAACGAGCAATACGTTTTTGAATTGTATCCCAGTTAGTTAAAGTTCCACCTAACCAACGATGGTTTACATAGTATTGACCAGCGCGGACAGCTTCTTCTTTGATTGCTTCTTGAGCTTGTTTTTTAGTCCCTACGAACAATGCAACGCCGCCATCTTCAGCAACATCTTTCATGTAATCGTAAGCTGCATCTACTAATTTGACTGTTTTTTGCAAGTCAATGATGTAGATTCCGTTTCTTTCTGTGAAGATATATTTCTTCATTTTTGGGTTCCAGCGACGAGTTTGATGACCAAAGTGTACGCCGGCTTCTAGCAATTGTTTCATAGACAATACTGACATTTGTGTTTCCTCCAATTGGTTTTTTGTTTTCCTCTCCTGCTCTCTTCTTTATAAGGAACTGACAAGCAGCACCGCCTTACAAATCAAGTCAGAATGTGGATTTTTTATGTATAGTCGCCTACACACAATTAGTAATTATACAAGAGTCTTTTTAATAAATCAATCTTTTTTCTTTCGCTTTTGATACATTAATATTTATAAAGGAATACTGTTTAAAAAAAATTTTTCTGCTATACTGGGTGCATAATTATAATTTCGAGAGTTTTTCTTAACGCTGTCAGTCTAAAAAAGCTGTCGTTTAGAATAACTACTATAATCCTTTATGGAATTTGACTAGAGTTTAAACTAATTTTTCAACTATTCTGGATAAATTAGTTCACTACATATGAATAAGGAGTTTTTTTATGCGAAAAAAAGATCGACATGAGTTAATCAAACGGATTATCACAGATAATCCCATTAGAAATCAGAACGAATTAATGGATTATTTACAGCAATATCAAGTTACAGCTACTCAAGCGACCATCTCAAGAGATATTCGCGATTTGAAAATCGTGAAAACAATCGACGAATCTGGTAAACCGCGTTTTGAATTGTTTCAAGAACAGCAGGTACCTTCTGAAGATGATGACATCAAACGTCTGATTCGTATGACGAACGACGTAATCGTTAAAGTTGATACTGTTGAATTTATGACAATCGTCAGCACCCTGCCAGACAATGCACATTTATTAGCTTCTGTTTTAGATGATCTTTCAAGCGAGCTGATCGTCGCAACAATGGCGAGCTTCGATACAATTATCATTATTTCAAGAACAGCTGATGACGCGCAACGAGTTACTGAATTTTTACAAGATCCAACAAATAGTTCGATTTTCAATTAGCAAAAAAAGCCAGAGAAAATTTTCTCCGGCTTTTTGTTTACATTTTATTTGGGGCATGAACACCTAATAATCGTAAATCTTCTTTTAAGATTACTGTTACTGCATGAACTAATGCTAGTCGCGCTTCTTTCTGGTCATCGTCCACCAATATTTTCGTATGTGCGTAATATTTATTAAAGGCCTGTGCTAGTCTGATCGAATGTTTTGCAATCACTGACGGTTCGTATTGATCCGCTGCTTGCATCACGATTTCAGGATAGCTTTGCAATAACTTGATAATCTCCCAACTGTCAGCATCATTCAATGCATAAACAGCTTCAGTATCAATACTAAATCCTGCCTTCTCCAAAATTGTCATTGCACGAGCATGTGTGTACTGAACATATGGACCGGTTTCACCTTCAAAGCGGACAACTTCCTCCAAGTTGAAGTCGAAATTATTCAAACGATCATTTTTTAAATCGTGGAAGACTACTGCACCGACACCAACCTGATGGGCCACCTCTTCTTTATTTGGCAAATCAGGATTTTTTCCTTGGATTTGGGCTAGCGCAGAATCTTTCGCTTCATTTAGAACTTCCTCTAATAAAACAATTTTCCCTTTACGAGTCGATAGCTTCTTGCCATCTTTTGTAATCAATCCAAATGGAATATGAACCATTTCATCTGACCAATCAAAATCCATTTCTTTCAAAACAGCTTTCAATTGTTTAAAGTGGCCGCTTTGCTCATTTCCTACAACATATAATGATTTAACGAAGTTATACTCACGTTTGCGATAAAGAGCTGCCGCCAAATCACGAGTAATGTACAATGTGGCTCCATCAGATTTTTTGATCAGTGCTGGATTCAACCCATATTTTTCAAGGTCTACAATTTCTGCACCTTCGTTGGTTTGCAACAAGTGTTTTTCTTCTAACATCGTCACAACTTCATCCATCTTATCGTTATAGAAAGCTTCTCCATTGAAAGAATCAAAATCAACTTCCAACATACCGTAAATTTTATTGAATTCTTTTAAAGATTCACTTCGGAACCATTTCCATAATTCTAAGGCTTCTTCATCATTTTCTTCCAATTTCTTAAACCAAGCACGTGCTTCATCATTTAATTCTGGTTCGTCTTCGGCCTTTTCATGGAATTCCACATACAAACGCAGCAGCTCATTGATTGGCTCTGCTTTAACTTTTTCTTCCGAACCCCATTTTTTATAAGCAACGATTAACTTACCAAATTGCGTTCCCCAGTCTCCTAAATGATTGATTTTGATTGGATTATAGCCGATCTTGCTTAAAATCAAACTGATTGAATTACCAATTACTGTAGAACGTAAATGTCCCATTGAGATTGGTTTAGCAATATTTGGCGAGGACATATCGATCGTTACATTGCCCTCATTGCCAATATTGCCATCTCCAAAATGATTTTCTTCTTTTGCAATTTGTTTTAAAACCATACTTGAGATCACTTCTTTTTTCATAAAGAAGTTTAAATATGGCCCCACAACCTCGATTTTTTCAAACGCTTCGGGGCTGATTTTTTCTGCTAATTCCGCAGCAATTTGTTGTGGTGCCTTTCGAAAAACTTTTGCCAAAACAAAAGCCGGAAATGCGACATCTCCATGATCCACTGATTTAGGATTTTCTAGTAAACGTTCTACTTCTGCCAACGTAAGATTTTCTTTAACTACTTCAAAAACAGCTTGTGCGACGATTTCTTTATTATTCATCCAAATTTCCTCCCTTTCCAAATAGCTATCTCAAGATTAAGATACTCATTTTCCAAAAAAGTATTTTATTCCCGTTTCGCATACGATTCTACTCAACTAGCTAAAAACTAGCAGCAGAAATCGCAAAAAAAAGCCCCTGATGTATAAAATACATCAGAGACGAGAATTCCCGCGGTACCACTCTTATTGTCGTAAACGACCAGCTTAGGCTATAACGGTAGCTGCCGTTTCATCTCAAAAGTGCGCCCTCTATTTTTGTTTATCCGGCTCTCACCTGCCCGAACTCGCTGCAAAACAGACCATAGACTTCTCTTTTTCATCGATGAAATAATTATCTGGCATTCATATTAACAGAAAATTCTTCATCTGACTAGTCAAGTAGGATATTTTTATGCTTTTGGAACAAAGAGATTTCCCAAAGTCGCAGCCATTACTGCTTTTATCGTATGCATGCGGTTTTCAGCCTGCTGGAACTGTAAAGCATTTTCACTGCGAAAGACTTCATCAGTAACTTCCATTTCAGCTAGACCGTACTTTTCTTTGATCTCTTCAGCTACTTCTGTTTCAAGATCATGAAAAGCGGGTAAACAATGCAAGAAGATCGTTTCAGTTTTTTTCGTTTTTGCCATCAACTCCTGATTGACCTGATACGGCAATAATAAGTCGATTCGCTCCTTAAATGCCTCTTCCTCACCCATTGAAACCCAAACATCTGTGTATATCACATCCGCTTGTGCTACACCTTGATCGATGTCAGCTGTAATTGAAATCTTTCCTTTTGAAGCTTCAGCATACTTTTTCGCCATCTCAATCAAGCCTTGGTCAGGAAATAGTTTTTCTGGTGTCACGATCGAAATATTTATACCTAGAATCGCGCTAGTAATTAAAAGAGAGTTAGCTACATTATTTCTACCATCGCCTACATAGGCTAAAGTTAGTCCTTCCAACTTTCCAAAATGTTCTTTGATTGTTAAAAAGTCTGCCAACATTTGCGTAGGATGCCATTCATCAGTCAAACCGTTCCAAACCGGTACGCCCGAGTGCTCTGCTAAAGCCTCGACAGCCGTTTGAGAAAATCCTCGATATTCGATACCGTCAAACATGCTTCCAAGAACTTTTGCAGTATCTTCGACAGATTCTTTTTTTCCTAATTGAATATCATTTTTCCCTAAATACTCAGGATGAGCCCCTAGATCAATTGCCGCTGTGGTAAAGGCTGCCCGCGTCCGAGTAGAAGTTTTCTCAAACAGCAACGCAATATTTTTCCCTGCTAGATACTTATGAGAAATATTTTGTTGCTTCAACTCTTTCAAATGCGCGGCAAAATCAATTAAATAGAGTAATTCATCTTTAGTAAAATCGATTTCTTTTAAAAAACTTTTCCCTTGAAAAATACTTGCCATTATAACTCCTCCATTTTTGAATATTAATTCGATAAAACACGCTTTAAATTCATTTTTATTCATAGTAACTGAATAATCAGAAAGTATCAAGCTTAATCATGCTTTATTTAAAAAAACTTCCCCAATTTCTTGAGGAAGTCATTCAATCTATTTTGCCTGCGACAATTTAATTCGATTTAACTTACAGGTGACGGCACTCGCTACTACTCCGCCATTCAAGTTAATTGCTGTTCGTCCCATATCAATAAGTGGTTCCACAGCAATGAAGACACCTACCAAACCAACAGGCAGCCCCAAGGCCGATAAAGAGATAATCGTTGCGACGGTTCCTCCGCCTCCTGTTCCCGCAATACCAAATGAAGTCATTGCGATTATGAAGCCTGCATAAAGTAAAAATTGCGGAGATAAAGGATTGATATTTTGTGTCATTGCGACTATTGCAATAATGATTCCGGGATATACTCCAGCACAACCGTTCATTCCCATTGATGTTGCAAAGGATGCAGCTAAGCTTGATACGCCTCGAGGAATATTCAGTTCATCTTGCATCTCAATATTCATCGGCATTGATCCAGCACTTGATGCTGTGATGAAGGCAAAGGATAGCACCGGAAATGCCTTAGCCAAATACCGAACTGGTGGTAAGCCGCAAATTGTTAAAATCACCAACTGAATTAGGAACATTATCAGCATTCCAATATAAGAAACTGCGAAAAATTTAGCTAGTTTCAAAACAGCCGAAGCATCATTATTAACGATTGTTGCGATCATGATTGTTAAGACTGCATAGGGTGCATAAGAAATAAATAGACGCACGACAGACATAATGATTTCGTAAGCACTGTCGAGAAAATCTTTAAATAGTTGCGCCTCTTTGACTTTTTTATCTTTAATTTTTAAATAAGCGATCCCCAAAAAGAAAGCAAAAATAACAACGCCCAATGTTGCACTCGCTCTTTGACCGGTCAAATCAAAGAATGGATTTGAAGGAAAGATCGCGATAATTTTTTGCGGCATCGTCAATGTTTGCTCACCGCCAGAAACATAGCTCTTTTGGATCTCATTGGCTGAATGTAATGCTGTTTGAGAAATATTGAAGGAATTTCCGTCAATATTTGAAAAGTATCCTGTTACAATCCCAACGATTCCGGCAATTCCAGCAGTTACGATTAACGTACCAATAATCGACATTCCGACTTTTAACACATTGGTTTTGATCTCAATTTTAGTAAATGCCAACAGCACACAAACGAAAATCAGAGGTACTGCAATCATTTGTAATAGTTTTACATAAACACTGCCTATGATTCCAATCCAATCAGATAGAATTACTCCATCTGCCTTTGGTAGAATTTGATTAAAGATCAACCCTAAAATGATCCCGATAGCCAAAGCCGTTACAACTCGTTTAGAAAACGACCATTTCTTTTGTTTCAAAAAGATTAGTCCATACAATGAACCCAACACGATAAGAAAAGATACTGCTAATAACACCTAACCACTCCATTTCAAATTGTTTGATAAAGATCACCGATCTTTCAATTTGAGCTTCTGCGGGATGAATATTCTATTATTAAACGATTTCATTTTTACGCAAGTGATCTATTTCACATTAATAAACGAACGATACCCATAAGAATATGGATTTACTCCCTTAGAAACTCTAAGTTCTATTTTTGATCAAAGTCACTTTTGATGTAAATACATATTCTAACGCCTCCATTCCAAAATTATTCACTTGCACTATATAGTATAAATTTATAGCAGCGACTTCACAATTAAGATAAAAGATTTATCATAATAGAATATAAGTTTTTCCAGCTGATTTTCTGCCAACGAATTAATATACCCCTTTTCCCGAGCTTTATTTTTTTCCACACACAAAAAAAGCAGCCAAAATTTTAGCTGCTTTAGTCATTATTTAGTCTTCAATTTTCGAACACGTAAAGTAATTAAATACTGGATATCCCTAAACGTTTTCTCAGAGGTGATATCCACGACGAACCAGTATCCTCCCATAACAGGTTTGCTTTCTTTAAATGTTTTTTGTACTTGTTCAGACATCGAAGAAACGTTCTCTGCTAGTTCTTCTTCAAAAAGTTCCGACACAACAACCATCATTCTTACGCAATCATCTCGAAGATAAATTGTACCAAAGTTTCCGCCATACTTTTTTGCTTTTAGATGCCAACCGCCAAATGCCCCTTTTTCCTTTGAGTATTCAATAGAAAATTTAGGTTGATACTCTTCTGACAAATAATCCAACAACTTTTCAAAATAAGTATCTGCAGCAAATTCTTTCATCTCTTCCAATGTCGGCTTTTCATCTATTGAAAATTTTCTCTGCCAGTTTTGCTCCATCATATCGCCTCCTTATGCTCATTATAGCAAGGAGTTAGATGTGCTGAAAAGCTAAACTTGGATTAGCATTTAAGCTCATACCAGCAAAATGATGCTTTTGTAATTCAACATGAGCAGCAGCCCCAATCATCGCCGCATTATCTCCACACAGACGTAATGGCGGTACAATCAATTTTACTTCAGGTAATTCTGTTTTTATCATTGCAGACATTCTTTCTCGTAAACCTTGATTAGCCGCTACACCTCCGGCTACAATCAATTGCTTAACTGGATAAGTCTTACAGGCCTTGATCGTCTTTGTCACTAATACATCAACAACGCTTGCTTGAAAACTAGCTGCTAAGTTTTTTTTGTCTAATTCTTCTCCACGTTGTTCCGCATTATGGGTAAGATTAATAAAGGCACTTTTCAATCCGCTAAAGCTGAAGTCAAAATTTTCTTCTTTGATCATTGCGCGTGGAAAATCATACGTGTCTTCCCCTTGATGAGCTAATTCATCGATTTCTTTTCCACTAGGGTAACTTAATCCTAATACTCGACCAACCTTATCATAGGCTTCTCCAGCAGCGTCGTCTCTAGTCTCGCCAATAATTTCAAATGAGCCATCTTCTGACATATAAACTAACTCTGTATGACCGCCGCTAACTAACAAAGCCATCAAAGGAAACTCCAAGGGTTCAACTAAACGTGCGGCATAGATGTGTCCTGCCATATGATTAATTGGTAATAAGGGTAATCCATTCGCCCAAGCAAAGGCCTTGGCTGCACTCAACCCAATCAATAGTGCTCCGACCAGTCCTGGTCCATAAGTTACTGCTACTGCTCGAAGGTCCTGTGCCGTCACATCTGCTTCACTCAATGCTTCTTCAATACAAATCGTGATCTGTTCGACGTGATGACGACTGGCCACCTCCGGTACGACTCCGCCGAATCGCTTATGACTTTTTATTTGTGAAGCAACAATATTAGATAGAATTCTTTCACCGTTTTCGATTACTGCAACACTCGTTTCATCACAGCTGCTTTCGATCGCTAAAATAAGTTCTGATTCATTCATCTGCATTTCCTACTTTCAAAGACATCAGTACCGCATCTTCTTGAGGGTGCTGATAATAATTTTTACGCGTTCCAATTTCTTGGAAGCCAAACTTTTCATAAAAAAGACGCGCCTCTCGATTCGAAGCACGTACTTCTAAAAAAATACTCGCTATCTTTTTTGATTCAGCGTGATCAATCAGACGCTTCAGTAGTTTTTTACCATGTCCTTGACCCTTGACTTTGGCCGCAATATTGGTAATTTCTATTTCATCGCATACTTGATGAAATCCTAAAAAAGCGATACATTCTGTTTCCTCGATAAAGTAGTGACTATGAGCTTGCCTCATGTCACTAGCGAATTGGGCAGCAGACCAGGGCGACTCATAAGCATATGCTGTCTGACTGATTTCCCAGAGTTTATGTGCTAAATCTTCCAATTTATTCCACTTCCAAACGTTTGATCATATCCAAAGCATCTTCATTATTCTCAGTGTAATAATTTTTGCGAATATTCCGAGCCGAGAACCCCAGCCTTCGATATAGACGTTGGGCATCCGTGTTACTGAGACGTACTTCTAAAGAGAGAGTTTCACAATCGTTCATTATAGCGAATTTTTCTACTTCGTCAATCAAAAGCTTACCGATACCGCGATTCTGAAAGCCTGTACCCACAGCAATATTTGTAATATGCGTATCGTTTCCAATCAAGCGGCTGCCGATAAAACCGGCAATTTCTTCTTTTTGAGTGACAATACAAATATATAAATGAGGAATTGGCGAATGAATCTCTGAAAGAAAAGCACTTTTCGTCCATGGAGTCTCGCCAAAGTAAACATCGCGTTCCAGTGCGATTAACTCTTTAATATCCTGATCGATAATTTTTCTTAATAAGTATTCTTCGTCTCTTAAGTTTACATATTTTGAATTGAAAGGATACTGTTTTCCGTATAAGATCGTTTTTACTAATCCGCTAAATTTTTTCAACATAATTATCGTCCTCTGGTCGATGCGTTTCCAGCCATTTTTCTTCCGCCTCTACCCGTTTTAAATATGCAGGTACTAATCCATGAATATTTTCGATCGGTTTCGCGAGAAAACCTAATTTCCCTAAAATTATTCCATTGGGTAAATTCATCTCATCTGCCTCTGAAATGTCTGCAGGCAATTGAGCTGATTCAATTTGTTCTTTGAATTTACTTGTTTCCCCAACGAACAAAGCTGGTTCCTTAATCTGATCCAATAAATCAGTTAATGCGATGTGCTGATCCGCCAAGACATTTATCAGCTGTTGGTTTTCCCAACGATAAACTCCAGCATAAACGTTATTCCGACGTGCATCTATCAATGGAATAATTAATTTTTTAGTACGAGCATTCCCAGCAATTACAGCCAAACTAGAGACCGTAGTCAACTCGATTTTTAATGTTTCTGCTAATGTTTTTGCAGTTGTTACCGCGATTCGGATACCCGTATATGAGCCTGGGCCTTTTGCTACAACGATTCGATCTAAATCAGCAGGCTTCAATCCACTGGCCTCCATCACAGATTCAATCGCCGGCATTAAGGTTAGACTATGATTCATTTTTCGATTCAGCTGAAAATGAGCCAATACCTGCTCATCTTCTAAAACTGCCACGGTTAAAGTTTGATTGGATGTATCCATCGCTAATAATTTCATAAAAGTTCATTTCCTCGCATTTAAGATAGCAATATTTTAACACAAACCATATTTGCTTTCCTACTAAGTGTGTAAGAATTTCTTCTTTCCCTAATTGACGACATTAGAAAGGCTTCGCGAACTCGCTCAGCTTTTGAGCAATAAGACTAAAATTTTGATAAGTCGTTTCTCAGACTTAACAAAATTTTCGCTTATTGCCGATAAAGCTTGTTCGTGAAGCCGGACACAGTTAAAGCTGTTGATTCAATGCTTTTACTTGAGAAATTTTTATCCTCTCTTTAAGAGGCGGATTGTCAAATCAAGTGCAACACTCGATTAAAAAATACTTCAAAAGGGGTTTTCCAATTTAAGCATTTACGAG
>NZ_BJED01000026.1 GCF_005405485.1 Enterococcus hulanensis
CTTTCCCGTCAAGATACTCTTGAACGATTTTTACCTTGAGTTCAAAACTATATTTAGCCATAAAAATACCGACCTCCAGAAGTTAGATTTTTGGTCTAACTTTTGGGGGTCGGTACACTAATTTGCGAGAGTGGATTTTTTATTACATCCAGCGATCTTTTCTGTGAACGCGGACTGGTTGAGGTTTAGGTTTGATCGCAAATAGGATCATACCAATAAAGAAAACTGCAATTGACAAAGGAATTTCTAATGATGCAAGCGGCAACGCAAAAATTATTCCAACGATCAGTAAACAACTACCCATAATCTTGATATATCTTTGATCCATAGCAAACCTCTCCTTTTTAAATTAAAGAACTAATTTTCACATAGTATACACTACCCGAGTTTCTAAAGCTCTGATATTGCTCAACTACAGCGCCTGCAAAATTCAGCCCTCTTATATTTCAAGTATATCCAATTGATTTTTAGCCGACACCTTCTTTTGATCTATAAACGAAACAATCAAGTGCTTGGCTTCTTTCTCCAAGGAAAACGTAAGCGAATCATTTTTACGACTCACCTGATGAATCGTCATATCCTTCAATGCCGACTTCAATTCTTCCAAAGGAAAATCCAAGAAGGCCTTTTTAGGAATAAACAGTTGTAAAACAGCCGTATAATCCTTATAGCGCATATCCTGAATCTCAAACTCGATCGAATCCCGAATATAATATTCAAAAGCGGCCAAGCCCTTATCCAAAGTCAGTTCTGGATACAAAATATGGTAATTCATCATCCGTTCACTCCCATCATCGATCCAGGGAAAATAAGCTAATGCATTCAATCCGCCCTTCATCCGATTGACCCGATATTGATTCGTTAAAAAATTATAGGTACGAGTCACAAAGTAAGAAGCTTCACTCTTTTCAGTTGGTTGAAATTGTTCATTTTGATATTGAACTGTTTGAATCACTGTATCCTCAAAAGCAAATTCAATATACGGCTGCTTCAGCAATCCCACACCATTCGTATAAGATAACTGAGATATTCCTAATTGATCACGAAACAGCTGTTGAAATCGCAGATTCGCCTCTTCCTTCCACTGAAAAGGGTCCTTATATAACTCAAAAAAAACACCCGCACCCAGCTCAGCAACCTCTTCTACTTGTTGAACCTCTAGCAACAACTGCTTAGCAAAAAGCTTTTTGTAAGGAGCTCCCAAGAATAACCACCAGCAAGCAGTCAAACAAACTCCTTTATAAAAAACATCATAGCCAGGAAAAGCATTGCAATCGACAACGACATCACCATTAAGCCCTTTCATTTTCGGTAAAGCATTGGTTTCCTCTGCTGTTTCGAAGATTCTTCGCTTAGCTGATTCGCTGGTATTATGATACAAATATTCCTCGTAAGAACGAATGTACGCAAAAAAACCATGTTCAATCAACCGAGCCTTCAAATAATCCAAATAGACGTTTTCCCAATAATAGAAATTTTTCTCTTTTAGAATAGCTTTTTCGAACAGCGTTTCTCCTAATATATGAATCGTCATTTCCTCTTCTTGATTCTTCAACTGAAGCCAACAATCTTCCTTCGTACCAAACTCATCAATCACCTGTTGTAAGTGACCAGGATCAAAAGACTGCTCTTTCCCATTAATCAACATTTCCTCTGGTTCCAGCAATAGACGACTCATGACTAACCAATCTCTGGTCTTCATTTGGATATCGGCTTGCTTTAAATCGTAAAGCTGGCTGACACTGTAAATCTTCTGATTATTTCCCATTGCCTTCCCCTTTCTCATTGCTCTATTATAATTATATCTTAAAGATTTAAAAAACCCTATGAAATTGACTACTAAGTTTGAAAAAATTGTATACTATAATAAATTGTGTTAAAACTAAAAATGGAGGTGTTCAAATGGGCTTGAAATTTGAAAAAACCGATGATTTAGATAAATTATTCGAATCATTCGTCGTAGATCCAGACAAAAAGGTACAAAAAGACGAAGACATCCAGAAGTTCTTAAAACCAAAAACTGAACAAAATGATAAAAAAAAGGATCGGGCTTAAGCCTGATCCTTTTCGATTGCCGCTTCAATTGCCTGCCATGCTTCTTCTTTTCCTTTTTTTGTCTGAGAAGAGAAAAGAATGAAGGTGTCATTCGGATCGAAATCCAATTTCTTTTTGATAGCACTCGTATGCTTATTCCATTTTCCGCGAGGAATCTTATCTGCCTTAGTGGCAACAACAATCACAGGAATACCATAATACTTTAAAAATTCATACATTTGAATATCTTCTTTACTTGGATCATGACGTGCATCGACTAACGATACGACCGCACGCAATTGTTTGCGAGACGTAATGTAGGTTTCGATCATCTCTCCCCATTTCGCCCGTTCTGTTTTAGAAACCTTCGCATATCCATAGCCTGGCACATCAACAAAATGCAAGGCTTTTTCGATCAAATAGAAATTCAAGGTTTGTGTCTTGCCGGGTTTCCCTGAGGTTCGAGCTAAATTTTTCCGGTCAATCAATGTATTGATAAAAGAAGACTTACCAACATTCGAACGTCCAGCTAGAGCAATCTCAGGCAAATCCGTTTCAGGATATTGTTTCGGTGAGACCGCACTAATTACGATCTCTGCATTATGCACTTTCATTCTTTCACGCCTTTCAAAAAGGGTTCACAAATTACTTTGTGAACCCTCACTTGCTAACCTGCTTTTTTCTTATTGTTATGGTACTCAATGATTGGTTTTCCAGATCCTTCAACAGAATCTTTTGTCACGATTACCTTTTCGATTGATTCGTCAGAAGGAATGTCGAACATGACATCCATCATAACATCTTCAATAATTGAACGTAATCCGCGAGCCCCTGTATTGCGAGCAATCGCTTTGTCGGCAATCGCATTCAAGGCATCGGCATCAAATGCTAAATCAGTATCATCATAAGAAAGTAATTTTTGATATTGCTTCACTAACGCATTTTTTGGTTCAGTCAAAATCCGTACCAAATCTTCCGTAGTCAACTTCTCTAATGCAGTCGTTACTGGTAAACGCCCAATAAATTCAGGAATCAAACCAAATTTCAATAAATCCTCTGGGATGATCTGCTGCATAATACTTACATCTTCATCGATTTTTTTATTGTTTTTACCAAAACCAATCGTTTTTTCGCCTAAACGATTTTTAACGATTGTTTCAATTCCATCGAATGCTCCACCGACAATAAATAGAATATTCGTTGTGTCGATCTGGATGAATTCTTGATGCGGATGCTTGCGTCCTCCTTGAGGTGGAACACTAGCAACCGTTCCTTCAAGAATTTTAAGCAATGCTTGCTGGACACCTTCACCTGAAACATCACGGGTGATCGAAACATTTTCACTCTTACGGGTGATTTTGTCTATTTCATCGATATAGATAATGCCTTTTTCCGCGCGTTCAACATTGTAATCGGCAGATTGTAAAAGCTTCAATAGAATATTTTCAACATCTTCCCCGACATAACCGGCCTCAGTTAGACTCGTCGCATCAGCGATGGCAAACGGCACATTCAGTGTTCTTGCCAATGTTTGAGCTAAGAATGTTTTACCGGAACCTGTTGGTCCAATCAAACAAATATTGCTTTTTTGCAACTCAACATCGTCAAGCCCATCATTTTCAGTATTCACTCGTTTATAGTGATTATACACTGCAACCGATAACGCTCTTTTCGCCCGATCTTGTCCAATAACATATTGATCTAAAACATCCAATAGTTCTTTGGGTTTTGGCACATCAATAAATTCACGAATAGCTTCTTCATGGAATTCTTCATCTATAATCTCTTTACAAAGGTCGATACACTCATTACAAATGTAAACTCCTGGACCCGCAACAACTTTTTTTACTTCTTCTTGGGTCTTTCCGCAAAATGAACAGCGGACTGTTTCACCTGCGCCTGTGCTTTCATACATGGCTGTCACCTCTTGCTTCTTTCTCTACAAGTGTTTCCACGATTGCAGTCTTTATCTATAATAACATAAAGCATAAAAAAGACAAAGAAACCGAGGCCAAATAAAAAGGAAATCTAAAGAAAAAAGTTCTCGAAAAATCGAGAACTTTTTGTCTATTTAGCATACCAAGCTAGGCCTTCGTATTTCCAGCCATGCTTCACTAAATTATTTTTTTCATTGGTATTTAATGTATAGTGATGGGAACCTGCTTTTGCATTCGGATTATATAATCGATGCAAAGCATTTGAACCGCCAGAATACCAAGAAATTCCTTCGTAACGCCAGCCCTTTTTGATCAGATTATCCTTCTCATAAGCGTGCAGCGTGTAATGATGATCTCCGGCATTTGGATTATATAGCCGATAAACTGGATTACCTGATGTCGGTCCATTCCAGCCGATTCCTTCATATCTCCAACCCTTAGAAACTAAATTATTTTTTTCAGCAACATTTTGTGTATAGAAATGTTCCCCGCTATTTGGATTGTACAATCGATACATTTGAATACTATTTGCTGGAGGTGTTGTTGCTGGATTACTAAAAGTAGACGTATAATCCGCATTGATATCAAAGTTTCCACTAATTCCAGGAAATGAGAATTGCGAAGACCATTGCCAAGCACCATATTGAGTATAGAAATTCGTCGTTGAAAGATTATATGGATATGCAGCCACCCAGATATTTTTATTACCGATAGTTGCAGCATTTATCCGACCAGTAGTCAGCCAGTTCAATCCAATATAATGGCGTACATTTCCGTAACCCAAGGCCTTCAAGCGGTTTTCAAAAGCTCTGGAGTTATTCGTATGGTTCCCTTTACCAAGAATTTGAGGTTCCTCGATATCGTTTACCATAACTGCACCGCTGCTCAAACCGAATTTCTTAGCCGCCGCAGCAAAATAATTTGCTTCTGCAACAGCCTGAGCATCACTTGTAAACCAGCTATAGTGGTATGCAGAAACCTTCATCCCTGCTGCCATGGCATTGTTGATCTGTGATTGAGCATAAGGATTTATATAGCTCGTTGCTTCTGTTAACTTGACAACTACACCTGTAACGCCGTAACTTTTCATTTTTTGGAAGTTCGCAACAGAGATATTTCCGTTATGAGAAGAAATATCAATAAAACTCTTGCTTGGTGTATTAGCATTCGTCGCAGATACGGAAGGTAATGATGCGAACAATTGAATCGTTGGATACAGATCTGAACGTCCTCTAGGTAAAGACATCGTGCCTTCAGCCGTTTCGATCTGTGTCTCTGGTACAATTGCTTCGTCTGCATCCGTACTCTCTGTTGTTTGTTCAACTGCGCTACTTTCAGTTGATTCTATTGCTGGTTGTGAAGCGACTTCAGTTGAATCAACTGTCGAAGAACTTTCAACCGTTTGTTCATTAGTTACTACTTGACTCTCTTCAGCAAAAGCTGGTGATACAAAGCTCAAGCATAAAACTGATAAAAAACATAAACCTAAAATTTTTTTCTTCATTTTCTCCTCCTTAGTGAATTTAAGCACAAATTACTTTTTATAATTTAAAACGAGAAATAACCTCATTTCATTAATAATTCAATATTACCAAATTTAAGAGCTATTTTGAAGGTATTCGTTATAAACATCTATAAAAAAAGTGAAAACTAATTTTTTAAACTTTTTTAATCGTGGTCATTTCTAAATCACTCAAAGGTTAAAAGTAAAAAAATGTGGCGTAAAATTACGCCACATCCCTAAATAAAGCAATTTGTTCATTTAATTTTTAGTAATAGAATTATTTTTCTACAGCTGTTCCAGTTACTAGTTCAACTGCTTTTTTCATTTTGATGTCATGTTCTAACATATCTTCTGTTAGTACGCGACGGATTTGGTCTTCTGGCATTTGATACATTTCAGCCAAATCTTTGATTTCTTTAGCGATATCTTCTTCAGAAGCTTCAATTTTTTCTGCTTCAACGATAGCTTCCATCACTAAGTTTGTTTTAACTCGGCCTTCTGCTTCACCTTCAAATTGTGTATGAAGATCTTCTTCAGTAGAGCCAGTTAATTGATAGTACATTTCTGGAGAGATTCCTTGACGTTGCATGTTGTTTAAGAACTCATCCATTGAACGATGAACTTCATCGTGTACCATTACGTGTGGAAGTTCAACGATTTCAGCATTTTCAACGGCTTGCTTGATTGCAGCTTCGTCTTTTGCTTCTTTCGCAGCTTCTTCTTTTTGTTTAGTTAGTTCATCACGATATTTTGCTTTTAATTCATCTAAAGATTCTACTTCTTCATCAACGTCTTTAGCAAAATCATCATCTAATTCAGGCAATTCTTTCGCTTTCACTTCATGAATTGTTACTTTGAAGATTGCTTCTTTACCAGCTAAATCTTCAGCTTGATAATCTTCTGGGAAAGTAACCGTTACATCTAAGTTTTCTCCTGCTTTGTGACCAACTAATTGTTCTTCAAAGCCAGGGATGAATGAACCAGAACCTAATTCAAGAGAATAGTTTTCGCCTTTTCCGCCTTCAAACGCTTCATCTCCAACGAAACCTTCAAAATCGATTACTGTAGTATCTCCATTTTCAGCAGCTTCATCTTCTTTGATTACTAATTCTGCTTGAGATTCTTGTTCTGATTTCAAACGTGCATTTACATCTTCGTCTGAAACTTCAACATCTTGTTTTGGAACTTCTAATTCTTTGTAATCCCCTAATTTAACTTCAGGTTTCACAGTAACTTCGGCTTTGATAACCCAAGCTTCGCCTTTTTCCATGCTGTCTACGTCAATTTTTGGTTGAGAGACTGGATCAATGCCTGCTTCTTTTACAGCAGCTTCATAAGCTGTTGGTAATACATCATTCAATGCATCTTCGTACAAAGCTTCTTCACCGTACATCCGGTTAAATACTTGGCGAGATACTTTTCCCTTACGGAAGCCAGGTACATTAAGATTTTTTTTCACTTTGTTGAATGCATTTGTTAATCCTTTTTGGATCTCAGTTTGTTCAATTGAGAATGTTAACACACCATCATTGGTGCCTGTTTTTTCAAAATTTGCAGTCACGTTTGTTCCCTCCGAATACTAATATACTTGCATTTTGCATACCATTAAATATTACACTACTGATTGTGAATTGTAAATATAAAGCTTTTACTCTCGGCATTTTTTAATGATAATCGAACAGCAGTTGTTTTATTTTTCCACGGATTGCTTCAATGCCTCCATCAAGCGGTTCGCTCCACTCCGAATACTCGGACAAATAACTAGCAACCCAAGCCTCAGGGTTCATGAAAGAACTCTGCAGTGGATACAAAAATGCCATTTCTATCTTCATCTGTTCCAGTAAGCTTGATAATAAAACTGGATTATCATCGCCCAAATATTCATCTAATCGAGCTTCGATACTATTTTGTAAGGAATCATCAAATCCAGAATCCGCTGGAGACAGCTCTGCGATTTCATCTTGAATAGTTAAATAGCGAACCTTTTCGGTAACTCCTACACGCGCCAAGCTTTCAAATAAATAGCTGCGAACTAATGGCGCTATCTGAGGGTCCAGCATAAATTTTTCAGCTAACGCTTGTAACTGTTCTTCCGGCAGCCGTTTAATTTTTCGAACCATCACTAGCTGCTCCATCGCTTTCATTGAGGGCAGCTGCTTTAATTCGGCCTCAATCTGTTTGATTACCGCCTGCTGTTGCCGTTGATAAAAGGCCTCTTGATCGTCGATACGCATTGACCAAAAATTTTTTTGCTCTTCTGTTAAGTATTTAACCTTTTGTGCCCGCCACAGAAATTCACGAGCGGCGAAAAACTTCTGAGAATACAGTTGAATCTGCAGAAATAAATCGATTGTTTCCGGCGTTTCAAGGTAGCTCTCTGATTCTTCTTCCGCGTATTCTAAAGCAGCAGAAAACTCCCCTTGCTCTAGAGCTAAACTGGTAATTAAACGGTTTAGTTTAGGCGAAGGATTTTCCTGATAAGCTTGTTTATAATTCTCTAATGCCTGCGAATAATTTCCTGCAGAAAAAGCTTCTTCCGCAAGTGTTAAATAATAGTGATCATTGTTTGGAAATTCAATTGGATTCATTCTTGCATAAAACCCTCTCTAGCTGCTAATAAGTTTAACGTCACAACACTTGTTTCTGAAAAATAATCTCCGATGTGTTGTTTATTTGGTGTAAAAATAGTTACAAGATAGCCTAACATAAAAAGCGATCCTCGTAGAATAAAACGACAAGCACCTTCACGAATCAAAACCGTTTGCCAGCTTAATTCTTCTTCAGTAAAACAAACGACCCTGATTCCAAAAACCATCTTGCCAATTGTTTGACCGTGGTTCATTTTTGTCAGCAAAATAAAATATGCTAAATAAATCAAAAGTGTTAAAAATCCATAAAGACTGAATAATTCTGAACTCTTTTCTACATTCAATAAATTTGCTGGTAATCCTAGAACGATTCTCGTAATTGCCGAGATACAGAACAAATCTAACAGGTAAGCAAAAAGACGAATCCAGAAGCCTGCATAGAAAAAATCTGGATAATGATGAAATTGACGCTGCCGTTGTTTCTTCTCTAGTAATTGAGTTACAGGTCCTACTGCAGGTCTTTGACTACTTTCAACTGACATGGCTACTCACCTCCGTAGAGATACATTGCTTTAGGAGCTTGAGGAGTACCGACACTCTCAACGATATTTCTAATCAATTCTTCTTGGGATGGCTTGATCCCTTGAAGTTCAGCCAAACTGTTCCCCAACCATGTATTCATAAAATTAGTAGAACCGTTTGTATAAGATACAACTTTTGCTCCGCTCAAATTCTGATCTTTTTTCAAAGCCTGCAACGCTTGGTCAGGATAGCCGATATCATCTATTAAGCCGTTGTCAAGAGCCTGCGCTCCATCGTAAATTCTCCCATCAGCTAATTTACGCACTTGTGCTTCATCCATATCCCGTCCTTCAGCTACAGTCTTAACGAAGCGTCCGTACATGCTATCTACAAAAGCTTGCAGGACTTCTTTGTCTTCTTTCGTTTGAGGTCGAGAGGATGAACCGATATCCTTTAAAGCCCCGCTTTTAATTGTTGCATCAGTGATACCTAGTTTCTCCATCAAGCCAGAATAATTCATACTAGACATTATTACGCCAATAGATCCCGTCATAGTATCCTCTGTAGCAAAAATCCGGTCCGAGTTCGCAGCAATATAGTACCCGCCGCTAGCCGCTTGGCTTTCCATCGAAGCGTAGATTGGAATGTTCTTGTCTTTTTGAATCTCCTTTAAAGCTCTCGTAATTTCTGCCGTCTCATATACCGAACCGCCAGGCGAGTTGATTTCCAACAAAACACCTTTGACAGTTGAATCTTGTTTGATTTTATCTAACTGTTTCATAAACGAGCTATGATTATACCCGCCGGTAGAAAACAAACCGCTGGTACCATCATTGATGATCGTCCCCTCTACTACTAACTTAGCAATTTTTTCTGTACTCGATCCATCTTCTTCTACTTGTTCTTTAGGTTCATCATTTCCATATAGTATTTCATTGACTTGGCTAAGTTCCTTTTTACTATCGTTGCTACGACTGATCGTGGATGAGATCACTGAAAAGATTAACAGCACTACTGCAATACCTACTGCCACCCAACGTCTTTTATTCATTTTTTTCCTCCTAATATAAGTTACGTATAATCAAGACTTTTTCTACTGGTCCCTCAGCCTTCATTTTTTCCGCTTTTTCCGTTAAAGAGTAGCCGCCGAAAAATTCATGAGTCAAAGGATCCTCAATTTCAAAAGTTTGCGCGTCCTCAATACTCAAAGCATCAGGGATGATTTCTTGGATACTATCCCAGCCAGTATCTAGGAAAATTTTTGTTTCATCACTGATTTCAGGATTGTCAGCAAGCTGCTCTAAAAATTTGCGTAATTCACCAATTGTTAAATTTTCTGGTCGATTCATATTGTTTTCCCCTCTCGTTTGATTTTTGTGAAAAATGATTTTCACAAAAAAATCGTCTATCGTAAGTAAGCAAGTTTTCCAAACTTCAAAATGCACTCATGGAAACCGCTCCTTAAATGATACTTCTCTATTTTACCTTATTCTTCTAACAGATGAAACGAAGAAGCAACTTTGTTTTTCAGATCCTCATTTTCACAAATTTCATATATACCAATTATCTAAAAATAAAAAAAAGTTTGACTATGCGGAAAGTATGTATTATATTAGTCATTGTTTCCGATGTTAAAACAAAAAAATCTTAGATGTACCAATAAGATAGCGCCAGACCTTTTTTAAGGTGACGAGGAAGAAGCTAATCGAAATTTTCGGCGGGTGGCTTCAGGGTTGCTGTGCTCTACAGACTATTACAAAAACTTTATAAAAGAACAAAAAAGTAGTCAGACAGCTCGGAAACATATAATGACAGGAAAGTAGGAAGACATTATGTGTGGAATCGTAGGAATTGTAGGAAATGAGCAAGCAACAAGTATTTTGGTGAATGGATTAGAAAAATTGGAGTATCGTGGTTATGACTCTGCTGGTATTTTCGTAGCAGATCAAAATGAGGACTTTTTGATCAAATCTCAAGGACGCATCAAAGAATTAGCAGAAAAAATTGGTTCTGATGTTCATGGTTCAATCGGGATTGGTCATACGCGTTGGGCAACTCACGGCGAACCAAGTGAAGAAAATGCTCATCCCCATACTTCACAAAGCAAACGATTTGTTTTGGTCCATAACGGTGTGATCGAAAATTACGATGAATTGAAGGAAAAGTATTTAGCAGATGATACGTTTTATGGCGAAACAGATACTGAAATTGCTGTTCATTTAGTTGAATACTTTGCAGAACAAGGCCTTTCAACAAAAGACGCCTTTCGTAAAGCGTTAAAAGAGATTCGCGGTTCTTATGCTTTTGGTTTAATCGACAAGAACGACCGTGAAACAATCTATGTTGGAAAAAACAAGAGTCCCTTATTAATCGGATTAGGCGACGGATTTAATGTCGTCTGCAGCGATGCCATGGCAATGTTGGAACAAACCAATCAATTTGTCGAAATCAATGACGGCGAAATGGTTATCGTGACAAAAGAACGGATTGAAATCGAAGACGAAGCCGGCAATGAAATTCAACGTGCCCCATATGAAGCTAAAATCGATCTTTCTGATATGGAAAAAGGAACCTATCCTTACTACATGCTGAAAGAAATCGATGAACAGCCTGCTACGATGCGTCGGATCATCAGTGAATATACCGATGAAACAGGAACCGTCGTAATCGAAGACGAATTATTGCAAAGTTTATTAGACAGCGACCGGATTTATATCGTTGCCTGCGGTACAAGTAATAATGCTGGTTGGGCAAGCAAACAGATTATTGAAGGCCTAGCGAATATTCCAGTTGAGATTCATTTATCTAGTGAGTTTGGTTATAATATGCCTTTGCTTTCAGAAAAGCCATTCTTTATCTATTTGACTCAAAGCGGAGAAACTGCAGATAGTCGTCAGGTGTTAGTTAAGACCAATAAATTAGGTCACCCTTCTCTTACTGTAACAAATGTTGCTGGTTCGACTTTATCTCGTGAGGCAAGCTATACTATGCTCTTGCATGCTGGTCCAGAGATCGCTGTAGCTTCTACCAAGGCCTACACAGCTCAAATCGCGGCTTTAACTGTTTTAGCTAAAGCTGTCGGCGAAGCGAAAGGTGTAGCAGCAGCAAAAGAATTCGATTTGACAAAAGAATTAGGGATCGCTGCTAATGCAATGGATGTAATGATCGCAGAAAAAGCCATGATTGAAGAAATTGCTGAAGAGTATCTAGCTACGACTCGCAATGCTTTTTATATCGGTCGTTCTGAAGATTATTATGTTTCTATGGAAGTTGCTTTAAAACTAAAAGAAATTTCTTATATCCAAGCTGAAGGCTTTGCTGCCGGCGAATTAAAACATGGAACGATCGCTTTAGTTGAAGAAGGTACGCCAGTTATCGGCATCATTACTGAAGCCGTAACTGCTCCTCATACTCGCGGCAACCTGCGGGAAGTAGAAAGCCGCGGGGCTCACACATTAGTGATTGTCTCTGAGGAGTTAAGTAAAGATGGAGATCAGATCATCTTGCCAATCGTTCATCAATTCTTGCGTCCGCTTGTCTCTGTAATTCCAGGTCAGCTGATCGCATATTATGCTACATTGTTACGTGGTTACGACGTTGACAAACCTCGTAACTTAGCAAAATCAGTGACAGTTGAATAATCAAAAAAGGTTGAGAAATTCTCAACCTTTTTTTACGCAGAAAAACGCCCGATCATTTAAGATCGGGCGTCTCTTATTAATCTAAGCCAATTTCCTCACGAACAACTGCTGCGATTTTGTCTACATAGTAATCAACTTTTTCATCCGTTGGTGCTTCGGCCATAACACGCAATAACGGCTCTGTTCCTGAAGGGCGAACCAAGATGCGACCATCACCATTCATCTCTGTTTCTGCTTCTTCAATGGCCTGTTTGATTGCCGGTACGTCCATCGCACCATATTTATCGCTAACACGAATGTTCACTAATTTTTGCGGATAAATTGTCACTTCGCCAGCTAGCTCAGAAAGCTTTTTACCTGTTTGTTTCATGATGTTCAATAACTGTACTCCGGTTAACATTCCGTCACCAGTTGTATTGTAATCCAAGAACAATACATGGCCAGACTGTTCACCACCAAGGTTATAGTCATTTTTACGCATTTCTTCAACCACATAACGGTCTCCAACTTGGGTAATCACATCTTCCAAACCGATTTCCTCAATCGCTTTATGGAAACCTAAATTGCTCATTACTGTAGTCACTACAGTATTTTTTTTCAAGCGTTTGCGTTCTGCCAAATATTTTGCACAGATAAACATGATACGATCACCATCGATAATATTTCCCAGCTCATCGACTGCAATCACCCGATCGCCATCGCCATCAAAAGCTAAACCAGCATCCGCACCTTTTTCAACGACCATTTTAGCTAATTCTTCCGGATGCGTTGAACCAACCCCAGCATTGATGTTCAAACCGTTTGGTGAAGTTCCCATCGTGTAAAAGTCTGTTTCTAAATCTGCAAATAAACGGTTGACGCTAGTAGATGTTGCTCCATTAGCTGCATCAACACAGACAGTTAGACCTGATAGATCTCCTGAAATTGTTTGTACAAGAAATTGTGAATATTTCAAAAGGCCTTCATGGAATTCATCTAGAGTTCCTAAACCTTCCGCTGACGGACGAGGCAGCGTGTCTTCTTCTGCATCAATCAATGCTTCGATCTCAGCTTCTTGCTCATCCACTAATTTGAAACCATCTCCACCGAAAAATTTGATTCCATTATCTTCTGCAGGGTTATGAGAGGCAGAGATCATTACACCAGCAGATGCTTTTTGTAATCTTGTTAAATAAGCTACTCCAGGTGTTGAGATTACGCCAAGCTGAAAAACTTCGATTCCTACAGATAACAATCCAGAGATCAAAGCTGTTTCTAATAATTCTCCTGATATTCGAGTATCGCGTCCAACTAATACTCGCGGACGATCTTCAGTTTCATGATGCTGGCTTAAAACATAACCGCCGCAACGACCTAATTTAAACGCTAGTTCAGGTGTTAACTCCTTATTCGCGATTCCGCGTACTCCGTCTGTTCCAAAATATTTCCCCATTAAATTATATTTCCCTTCTTCATCTAGTTAGTAGATTGATTTGTCGGCTCTTCTTCGCTGTTGGCTACTTTAGTAGAACTTGTTTCAGAAGTTTTCGAGGCTCCGCCCGAACTTTCTGCAGCTTCAGTTGTCGACGAACTAGAATGATTTGTACTGCTAGTTTCTGATTCCTGGGACTTCTTAAATACCGGTGTCACTTGTGCGCTCACCGTTTTAGGATTCACTTGATAATCTCCTGATACTGGTACGTCAATGAATTTTTTAACCGTCCCTTGAATTTGACTTACATCGACTGGAATGCCGATACTGTCTATTTGATCAATTACTGACTGCACGCCGGTAATTGTTGCCTTCGTTCGATTCAAATCAATTTTGACACTTTCCACTGTTGAAGGCAGGTCACCTTCTTGAATCGGGTAAAGTGAAACTTCCTTACTGGGTGTCTGAATCTCAAAGTTTACCGTCACATTTTGTGGGTCAGATTGAATCGGCAACGCTTCTCCGCTAGCATTCAATGCTTGAACAGGTGCTTGAATACTCTCTTGATCCGTTGTCAATTTACTGCTGTCCACTGAAGCAACGACGCGATCAATCTCTTTCATCGTATTTTCGCCGGTAGTGATTTCGACTTTTTCTGGCTGAGTAGACATCTCGCCGATTTTCAATCCATTACTGCTAGTTGTACTGCTTAAAATCGGTGATACATCAAATTTCTTTTTAACTTTCTTTTCGATTGTCACGGAAATCCGCTCAGGTTCAATCGTTGCAAAAAGTGAACTTGATAAGTTCTTGGTTTTCAAACGAACTTCGTGTGTCCCAGAGGATAAATTCGTCAAATCTGCAACAACACTAAAATCCCGAGTATCCGGATCAATCTCCTTATTCAATTGAATCCGATTGGCTCCGCTTAACTTGACCGAAACATTTGATGAAAAACCATGAACAAAATATTGATCCGAATCATAAAGAACATTGATTGGTACGTTTTGAATGGATTCCTCATAACTGGTTTCGGAAGAAATCAAACGGCTAAAATTTTGACTATTAACATTAAAAAATAAAATCAAACTAAATACTAACGAAATCAGCATATAAGGTGCATTGCTTTTTTTGAATTTGATTCTCATTTTTGTCCTCCTTTAGTCAAACCTTCCAAAAAGGTTTGCAGAAGACTCTTTTTGCCAGCATTTTTTTCATCCGGCAGTAATTCTCTGCGCATCACAGCCAAATATTCTTCTTGTGACAGGTCATGCAGAAAATCGTTGTTTAAGGTAATACTGACTCCGCCTGTTTCCTCAGAAACAATGAAGGTTAAGGCATCGCTGACTTCACTAATTCCTACTGCTGCACGATGCCGCGTACCAAATTCCTTTGGTATCAGCATACTATCAGAAAGCGGCAAGTAAGCTGAAGCAACTGCGAGTTTTCCATTTTTGACAATAACAGCACCATCATGTAACGGTGTATTAGGTATAAAAATGTTTATTAACAACTCTCCGGTAATATCCGCATCCAAATCAATCCCAGTTTCGATATACTCCTCTAATCCTGTAAAACGTTGAATCGTTACTAGTGCACCGATTTTTCTTTTTGACATATACTGAATCGCTTTGTCAAAAGCTAGGATCATCCGCTCATCATCACGTTCTTCTTTCTTCGATGTTTTAAAGAAAGAACTGCGACCTAAATGCTCCAGACCGCGTCGAACTTCTGGTTGAAAAATAACGATCGCTGCAATCACACCGTAAGTGATAATTTGGTTCATTAACCACGATAACGTGTGCAGACCGATCAGCTCAGCCACAATTCGAATCCCAATAAAAACCGCCACACCTTTGATCAATTGAACGGCTTTTGTTCCGCGAACAAGTTCAAACAAACGATAAATCAAAAACCAGACAACAAATATATCTAAAAGGTTGACGATGATATCCCAGGTTGAAAGGTTCTCAGAAAAAAAGCTAAGCCAGTATTCCGGTTTGAATAATTCAATTAAACGATTAGGCATAGATAACCTCTCTTTCTATCCAAAATTCTCTACAATTATACCACAGTGGTACAGGTCTAGCATAAAATTTAAGAAGGAAAGGAGCCTTAATAAACTAAGACTCCTTGCTCTTAATACTAATTTCAATTTCTCGAGATAATAAACATAATGTTTTAGCTTTCTAGCATTTCCTGTTCTTACTAAAACTTGTTTGTAACAGGTGCGACCTGTTTAAAGTTATTTGTTGCGTTTTTCAGCACGAGCAGCTCTGCGGGCGGCACGTCTTGCTTCCGCTTCCGGGTCAGGTTTGCGTTCCCTTTTTGGTTTTGCTCCAGCAGTTGCTTCGGCTGATTCTGCTTTAGTCCCTTCAAGTTTGGCCCGAATTTTTTCTTCTTGACCTGCTAAGCGAGCATAGTTATAAAAACGTGTCTGCGCATCATTCACTGTTTTTTGGTATAGTCGCTGCGCATCATCTGGCTGGATTCTTTCAAGTGCCGAAAAACGTGTTTGTTGTTTCATAAATCCAATCATATCATCAAAGTTCGGCTTTTTGTAATCTAATGTCATTGGATTTTTACCTTTTTCACGTTGAAGCGGATTGTATCGATACAGTGACCAGTATCCTGAGTTTACAGCATCCTTTGCTTCTTGGAGTGTTTTACTCATACCGCCGCGTAAACCATGGTTAATGCATGGTGTATATGCGATAACTAGTGATGGACCAGGGAATTTTTCAGCTTCGTCTAACGCTTTGATTGTTTGCATCTGGTTGGCACCTGAAGCGATTTGTGCCACATAAACATTGCCGTAGGTCATCGCCATCATTCCCAGGTCTTTCTTAGATTGATATTTACCGCCTGCTGAGAATTTTGCAATCGCTGAAGCAGGAGTAGCTTTGGACGTTTGACCGCCAGTATTTGAGTATACTTCATTGTCCATAACTAAGATATTTACATCTGCACCGCTGGCTAAAATATGATCAATTCCGCCGAAGCCGATATCGTAAGCCCAGCCGTCACCGCCGAACATCCATTGACTTGTTTTAACAAAGAGATCACGATTATCATAAATTTCTGCCAAGCTTGGATCTGTTAATCCTTCTGCTTCAAGAGCCGCTGTTAATTTAGTCGCCCGTTGCTGTGTGCCATCTGATTCAAACATATGGTCCATCCAGTCTTCCATCAGCTCCCGCAAGTCATCAGAAACAGTTCCTAAAACATCATTGATTTTATCGGCTAACTCTTTGCGCCGTGTTTGATTGGCTAAGAACATCCCATAACCGTATTCTGCATTGTCTTCAAATAACGAATTCGACCAAGCAGGACCCTGCCCTTTATCATTCGTCGTATAAGGACTAACCGGTGCTGCTGCTCCCCATATGGAAGAACAGCCAGTCGCATTTGCAATCATCATACGGTCACCAAACATTTGAGTCATTAATTTCACATATGGTGTCTCGCCACAGCCAGCACAGGCTCCCGAAAATTCTAATAAAGGTTGATTGAATTGCGAGCCTAAAACTGAATTTATTTTTGCTGGATTTGCTTTTTGCTTCAAGGTCATTGAGAATGCCCAATTAATCGCCTGTTCTTTTTCTTCTTCATAAGGCTTCATAACTAAAGCCTTACCTTTAGCAGGGCAAGCCTCAACGCACAAACCACAGCCAGTACAATCTTCAACTGAAACTTGAATGCGATATTTCAAGCCATCAGCTCCGCGCATTTCGCGAACAATATATCCTTCTGGTGCTTCTTCCAGTTCTTCTTCATCTGCCAAGAACGGACGAATCGCCGCATGAGGACAAACAAATGAACATTCATTACACATCGTACATCGATCACTGATCCAATGAGGGACTTCTAATGCGATACCACGTTTTTCAAACTTCGCCGTGCCTGTCGGAATCGTTCCGTCGGTCATTCCATTTGCCACAAGATCGTTAACAGTCAAATCATTCCCACGTTGTGAATTGATTGGTTCAACAATCTGCTCCACGTATTGAGAAACTGGGGACTTACGAACCAGTAATGGAACTTCGACGGTTCGCCAAGCTTCTGGAACCTGAACTTGATGTAATAATTCAACCGTCTGATCAATCGCAGCGATATTTTTCTCAACAATTTCCAAGGATTTACGCCGATAACTTCTATCGGCTTCTTCCTTCAATATCTCTAATACTTCATCAAACGGAATAATACCTGTCAGGCTAAAGAACGCCGTTTGCATAACTGTATTGATCCGCGAACCTAGTCCCACTTCCATCGCTAATTTTACAGCATTGATTGTATAAAATTTTATATCGTTTTCAGCAATGTAGCGCTTCATTTTGGCAGGTAATAATTTATCGATCTGCGCATCATTCCACATCGTATTCATTAAAAAGATTCCGCCTGGTTTCAAACCCTTCAATAAATCATAGGTATGAATATAGGCTGGCGTGTGGCAGGCGATAAAATCGGCACTTTCAACAAGATAAGTCGAACGAATCGGCGTATCACCAAAACGCAGGTGAGAAACCGTTAATCCGCCAGATTTTTTAGAGTCATAGCTAAAGTAGCCTTGAGCAAATTTATCGGTATGATCACCAATGATCTTGATTGCTGATTTATTTGCACCGACTGTTCCGTCAGAACCAAAACCCCAGAATTTTGCTTGAAAGGTATTGGGGTTGGTCAGGTCAAGTGTCCCCTTTGTTTCCAGCGACAGATTGGTTACATCGTCAGTAATCCCGATCGTAAAGCGCTTCTTAGCTAGCTTTTTATCTTTTATAAGTTCATCGTATACAGCAATAATTTGATCAGGAGTTACATCTTTTGAGCCCAAACCAAAACGGCCACCGATGATTTTAGGGCGAACATCTGCTTCGTACATCACGCCTTGGATATCTAGTAAAAGCGGTTCGCCATCTGCCCCCGGTTCCTTCGAACGATCTAAGACAGCGATTGACTTGACTGTATTAGGCAGTTTTTCTAGAAAGGTTTCAGTTGGAAATGGACGATATAAATGAATGTTTAAAAAGCCGACTTTGCGACCATTTGCATTTAAATAATCGACTGTTTGTTCGATCGTTTGCGCAACAGACCCCATTGCTACAATGACCTCTTCAGCATCATCCGCACCATAATAAGTAACTAAATCGTAATTAGTTCCACGCAGTTTGTTGATCTCGAACATATATTTTTGCACGATTGCCGGCAGTTCATCGTAATAGCAATTAACTGTTTCTCGTTGTTGGAAATGGACATCCGGATTTTGATTCGTCCCGCTGATTGTTGGATGATTTGGATTCATACTGCGTTTGCGAAACTCTCTTAACTTTTCTTGATCAATCAATGGAGCTAATTCTTCGTAATCTAATACTTCCACTTTTTGAATTTCATGACTCGTACGGAAACCATCGAAAAAGTTCATGAAAGGAAGACTGCCCTCGATAGCCGCTAAATGCGCTACCGCCGATAAATCCATTACTTCCTGAACACTGCTTTCTTGCAGCATCGCAAATCCTGTTTGACGAGCAGCCATTACGTCACCATGATCACCAAAAATATTTAAGGCATTTGTTGTAACCGCTCGACTGGCAACATGAAATACGCCTGGCAACAACTCTCCTGCGATTTTATACATGTTCGGAATCATCAATAATAAGCCTTGCGAAGCGGTATAGGTGGTCGTTAACGCGCCCGTTTTCAATGCGCCATGAACCACACCAGCGGCTCCAGCCTCCGATTGCATTTCTGTGATTGAGACAGGTTGTCCAAATATATTTTTCTTCCCTTGCGAAGCCCATTGATCCACAAGTTCAGCCATAGTTGAGCTAGGAGTGATTGGATAAATTGCAGCTAACTCTGTGAATCCATATGAAATATAGGCTGCTGCTGTATTTCCGTCCATCGTTTTTGTCTTACGCATGTTTTCCTCCTTAATATTTAGTAGCTTTTTCCTATAGAAAAAAATTACTATTCTAACGTGTAATACCATTTATTTTTATGTGATCCTTTTCAGAATAAAAAACTTAAGATATTTATAACAACGGACTTATTATAAACGAACCTCCCTTAATTTCAAACACGAGTTTCAGTATTTTTAACTTATTTAAATGAAAAGAGTTTGTTTTCTTAAAATTTTTTTGTACACTAGTAAGAGAAAGGACGTGTTTTCTCATGGATATTTCTGTTATAAAAGCAAGTTTGGTCAATGACTTTAATGGCATCAAAATCGGTTCAGATACAGCACCAAAGCGGCTGATTGAGTTTATCAATCTTCGGTGTCCTTACTGCAAGCAATGGTTTGAAGAATCTTATGACACTTTAGATCAGGCAGTCGCAGAAGGAAAAATCCAGCGCATTATCAAATTATTAGATAAAGATAAGATTAGTTTGCAACGCGGTAACGTCATGCACGAGTACATTGATGCTGATCCTAAAAAAGCCCTGATTCAAATTCAGCAGGCTTTCGAAACACAAGAAATTTGGCAAGGTTTTGAACTAGAAGCGGTCGCTAACTACGCAGAAAAAACATTGCATTTCTCCCAACAAGCAAATCAAACCCTACAGGGAGAAATTCGCAACGAAGCTGAACAGGCCAATATCAAGTTCGTTCCAACCGTTATATTAGGCGACCATATTTTTGATGAGTCAATTGATGAAGCTACATTAAAAACTTATATCTCAGAATAAATAAAAAACCGTTTGAGACTCAAACGGTTTTTTTGCGCAAATTATCTGCAAAATCATTGATTTTTCGTATTCGATGGTTGATCCCCGATTTAGAAATCGCTCCAGATGGGATCATCTCTCCCAATTCTTTTAAGCTGATTTCCGGATTTTGAATCCGCAATTCTGCAATTTCTTGCAACTTCTCAGGCAATGATTGTAATCCGACAGTTGCTTCAATAAAATGAATATTCTCAATCTGTTTAGAAGCTGCATCAATCGTTTTATTCATATTGGCTGTCTCGCAATTGACTAGTCGATTAACCGAATTACGCATGTCTCGGACAATTCGAACGTCTTCAAACTTCAACATTGAATTCGTTGCGCCGATCAATGTCAAAAAGTCAGCAATTTTTTCCGCACCTTTTAAATAGGTGATGTACCCGTTGCGTCGTTCCAGCGTTCGCGCATTGAGATCGAACAGATTCAGCAAATCGCAGATATCTTGATTATGTTCCTCGTAAATCGAAGAAATCTCTAAGTGATAACGACTTGTTTCAGGATTATTAACCGAGCCAGAAGCTAAAAAAGCCCCCCGCAAATATGCCCGTGTTTTTTCATCAGATTGCTTGACTTCATTCGATATGTGGGATTGAAACATCATTCCATCCATAATATCCAAATCTAATAATATCTTCTGTGTTTCTTGTTTCAATCGAACAATGTAAACATTATTTTTCTTTAATTTCATTTTTCGGCGTACCAATAACTCGCTGCGCACTCCATAATGTTCCTTCAACAAAGTAAAAATCCGACGAGCAATCGCTGCATTTTCAGTTTGGACATTTAAAACAAATTGATGATTACTCAAGCTTAGTGAACCATTCATACGTATCAATGCGGCCAGCTCAGCTTGTGCGAGATTCTTTTGGACTGCCAGACCCGTTAGCTCTTTTTTTACTTCTGCTGCAAAAGACATGACGAGCCCTCCTTTTTCATAATAAAGACTTAATTTTTCTAGAGAAAAATTAGGTCTATTTTCAAGTCGTATACCATTCCACTAGTTATCTCGCATGACTATCTATCAGTTCTGCGTGAAAATATTATTCGTTGTTTGAATAAAAAAGTGAAACTGGCATCCTTTTTCATAATAAAGAACTAATTTTCTTTGACAAAAATTAGTTCTAATTAAGACTACATAACTATATTTTTCTTCCGTCAATCAGATAAACTGAAGATTTTTTAAATTTTTGCGCCGAATACGATTCGGAACAACTCATCTACAACCTTATCGCCATCATGAAAAACACCGCCATCACGCAATTTCAAAAAATCAGTTGAAACAACACGACAGCCCTCATCTCTCAGACCATTAAAATCATGGGTAACCTGTACCAAGTACTCGTCATAGATTTCAGGATCCATATAACCTTCAGGAACTTTTTCTGTATTGACCAAAACGGTGTCGATAAATTTGCTTTCAAGGTGCTTGTGCAGAACTCGAATATGATCTGCATCGCTAAAATGCTCTGTCTCACCTTTTTGAGTCATAATATTGCAAATGTAGACCACTTCTGCCTTAGTCGTACGGACTGCATCACCTAATTCCTCAATCACTAAATTAGGCAGGATACTAGTAAACAATGACCCCGGACCTAGTACGACCATATCTGCTTCGTGGATGGCATTAACAACTTTACGCGCTGCATGAACAGCTTGTTCACCATTTTTCTCTGTAACATAAACTTTTTCAATTGTTTTGCGATCAATAGCAATTTTTGACTCGCCTACCGCACTAGTTCCATCATCGAAATCTGCATGCAAAACTAACGGCGTTTCCGAAGAAGGATAAATGTGTCCATCGACATGCATCATCATCGAAAGCAATTGAATGGCCTCGTAGGTACTGTTGCGCATTTCTGATAAAGCCGCAATCAGGAGATTTCCAATCGTATGATTCGCTAAAAATTTGTCATCCTCATGAAAACGATATTGAAATAAATCTTCATATAGTTTTGGCATGTCTGATAAAGCAGCCAATACATTTCTCAAGTCTCCTGGCGGTGCCATATCGATCGAATCACGCAACTCACCGCTACTGCCGCCATCATCTGCGACAGTCACGACTGCTGTAATATCTGCGCTTTGGTTCCGCAGGCTTTTCAAAATAACCGGCAGTCCAGTTCCCCCGCCAATCACCACGATTTTAGGTTTGCGGATACGGTATGTTTTCATTTTCATGAACGATTCACCGTCTCTTTCCGCTTATCTTTATCACGATGGGTGATGTTCACTTTATAATCAGCTTCTTTAATAGCTTTACCCACACGCTCAGTCAGGGCAACTGAACGGTGCTGTCCACCAGTACAACCAATAGCGATGGTTAATGAACTTTTCCCTTCTTTGATATAACCTGGCAAGATATCCATTATTAGCCGTACAAAATTTGTATAAAAACTTTCCGTTTCAGGAAATGACATCACATAATCATAAACAGGCTTATCTAGCCCTGTTTGCGGACGCAGCTCTGGAATATAATGCGGGTTTGGTAAGAAGCGTACATCCATGACGATATCAGCATCAATCGGCAGCCCATATTTAAATCCAAAGGAAACAACTTCCACGTGGAAACCTACATCATCTTTTTGCTTAAATGATTGATTGATTTTTTCCCGCAGCTGACGCGGTGTCAAATCGGTTGTATCAATCATTAACGTTGCGCGATTTTTTAGATCCTCCAAAATCGCACGTTCTTTTCGTATTCCCTCTGTAATCATACCGTCCATTGCAAGCGGATGAGAACGACGCGTCTCTTTATAACGAGAAACCAGCTCTTCATCAGAACAATCTAAAAACAGGATACTTGTATCGATAAATCCGGTATTTTCGATCTCTATCAACATTTTTTGAATGTCTTCGAAAAATGAACGGGACCGTAGATCAACAACTAAGGCAATTTTTGTTACCTTTCCAGACTCACGAATTAATTCCCAAAATTTTGGAATTAAACCTGGGGGCATATTATCTACACAAAAATACCCCATATCTTCAAAACTTTGAATCGCAACGGTTTTCCCCGCGCCACTCATGCCAGTAATGACAACTAAATGTAAACTCTCTGTCATTTTGTGTCACTCCTCTCTCAATTAAAAAATCATTTTGAAAATGATCTCTATTTTAATACTAATCTACTATTTAAAAGCAGTCTTTTCCAAATATCCTATAATCAGAAAGTAAATTTCTTAAACCAAATAAAAAGATGCCAAAGAAACTGAACGTTAGCCTCCTTCGCTATCTTTTAAAATTATAACATTCCAGGCGTGTCTTTGCTACTTATTTGTAATTCTTTAATCTTTCCTAATACAACGAACGGATTCAAAAGACTTATTGGTTAAAAGATATTTACAAAAAAACAGATCCTCCTACTTGGAAGATCTGTTTTTCAATGCTAATTCAATGGTGCGATCAGCTAAAATCGATTGTGCATCAATTACTGGATAGGGTACTTCTTCCGTCAATTCTTGAACTAAAGATAGTTCTGTACAACCTAAAATAGCATTTTGACACCCATATTTTTCAAAGACGTCTGAAAGAATTTCTAAATATAACTCACTATTGATGTAGTCGTTTTCCTTCACATCATGATAAATCAGATAATTGATTTTTTCTTGAAGTTCTTGTTCAGGAGCCATAACTTCAAATCCTTTTGCCTCTAGTTCGCTTTGATACACTTTAGCAGTCATCGTTCCCGCAGTAGCCAACACGGCAATTTTCTCTCCCGGTTGATGGTGCTTCGTCGCCTCATTAACCGCTTCACGCGGCATGTGCAATAATGGAATTTTCGTTGCACCTTGAAGCTGTTCAAAAAAGTAATGAGCAGTATTGCAAGTCAGCACTATAAAATCAGGCTGTAATAAATTTTGTTTCTCAATATCATCTAATAGAAACGGCAATGGACTAGGAGCCTCATTATCCAAGATGTAAGCCGTCCGGTCAGGGACAGTCGCATGATTGAACATCACATAATTCAAGTACTCTTGATCATTATGAGCTTGGGTTCGTTGGTTCAGTATTCGAATAAAACTTTCTGTTGCCATTGTTCCCATACCGCCAAGAATACTAAAAAAATTTTCCATATTTATCCTTCTTTCTCTTTAAAGAATAAATCAAATCGTCCTTTATATTTGCTGAACATGTATTTCATTAATACCCAACGCATCAGAGACATATCTTTCTTATAAAAGACTGTAGTGCCCCATTGTTTATTTTTAATCATCTCTAGCGCTTTCTCTTTGTCGGCATTGTTGCGAGCGAATTTTTCAAAAACACCCTTCGGCACGCCCATCCACAACATTGAAGTTGCAGCTTCTGCCTTTCCATAGATCGTTTCGCTAAAAGGCTTTTCAAACACACGATCTTCCGTCACGTACTGCGCTAAATTAAAGCCATTGAGAGTAACGAAGAAACTGCTGCGTCCTTGGCGTAAATTGATTTCAAATAGTTTGTATTCTCCATCGCGCGGGTCATACTTCATGTCAAAATTCGCAAAGCCAGTGTAATTGATCTTTTCTAGAAACCCTTTAATCGTTTGATAAATTTTTTCATTATATTCAGGTATAATCGCTACATAGTTTCCAATTGCTTCTGGAGAAGGATCTTCTAATAGCGGATGACCCAAACACATCATACGCACTTGATGATTTTGATCAACATAGGCATTTAAAACACGCATATTACTGTCATCACCAGGAATAAAATCTTGCGCAATCATTTCACTAGTATAGCCAGCTTCGTAAATACGTTCGATAATTGTGTCGAACTCATCACGTGTATCCAAAATAAAGGCCTTCTTGCGCCCTTCAAAATCAATAGACAGCCATTCTACACTATTTGCAGGTTTTAAAGCCACTGGGAAATCAAACGGTAAGTCTTGCTTTAATTTTCCAGCCTCCAACATATCTTCTGTAATGATAAAAGTGTTTGGATAAGGCAAATCGTATTTTTCGCAAATTTCATAGAAGCTGACTTTACTGATTAAGCTTTGTAATAAATCAAAATCAATATAAGGGCAAATAAACCATTCAGAAAGCTCTTCTTTGTGTTGCGAAACTAACTCAGCATATCCATCACCGCATGCGATCAGTAGATATTTCGTATCAGGATTATTGTAAGTGTTTTTCCCTAAATCGCGCATTTGTTCAATAAATACAGGGTCCTTATCGAATCCCGGAACAACATGTACATTCACAATCTTACTATATTTTGTTGGTGCCAATTGCAACCCAGCATAAGCCTCTGAAACGATTCCATAGGCTTCGTGAAAAGAACGGGACATACCATAGACATTAATATCGCTCCCTAATAAAATCGGGACAAATTTTTGTTTTTCATTCATATTTTCTTACACCTTCTCATTCTAAATCCTTGATAATCATACCATAAAGAAAAATGCAAGCAAAGGAGAATCCTTCACTTGCATCGAGCTTTATCAGTTATTTATTTTTTTAGGACACGCTTCAAATAATGACCAGTATAACTCTCGGGAACTTCAGCGATTTCCTCTGGTGTACCTGTAGCCAAAATTGTACCGCCCCCGTCGCCGCCTTCTGGTCCAAGGTCAATCACATAGTCGGCTGATTTGATCACATCTAAATTATGTTCAATGACCAAAACAGTATTTCCAGCATCAACAAAGCGTTCAAGCACCTTCAATAAGCGAGCGATATCGTCCGTGTGCAATCCCGTTGTCGGCTCATCTAGAATATAGAAATTTTTGCCGTTAGAGTTCTTATGAAGCTCACTGGCAAGTTTCATACGCTGCGCTTCCCCGCCAGAAAGTGTTGTTGCTGGTTGCCCCATTGTGACATATCCCAAGCCAACATCTACGATCGTTTGCAGTTTGCGATGAATTTTAGGAATATGTTTAAAGAACTCAACAGCATCTTCAACAGTCATTTCTAAAATATCAGCAATATTCTTTCCTTTATAATGAACCTCTAACGTTTCTGAGTTATACCGCTTCCCATGACACACTTCACACGGTACATAAACATCCGGTAAGAAATGCATCTCGATCTTGATAATTCCGTCACCACGACAAGCCTCACAGCGTCCACCTTTAACATTGAAACTAAAGCGGCCTTTTTTATATCCGCGAATTTTGGCTTCATTCGTTTGTGCAAATAAATCTCGAATATCATCAAAAACACTTGTATAAGTAGCAGGGTTGCTTCGTGGTGTGCGACCAATTGGGCTTTGATCAATATCAACTAATTTTTCAATATTATTATACCCAGTAATTTTCTTGAACTTCCCAGGTTTATTTGAGTTCCGATTCAATTTCTGAGCTAAAGCCTTTTTCAAAATCTGATTTACTAATGTTGATTTTCCTGATCCGGAAACACCCGTTACTGCGACAAATTTTCCTAATGGGAACTCTGCTTCAATATTTTTCAAATTATTCTCAGCAGCACCAGTAACCTTGATTTTCTTACCGCTTCCTTTACGACGTTCTTTGGGTATGGCAATTTCTCGTTTTCCTGATAGATACTGACCAGTCAAAGATTTCGGATTCTTCTCAACCTGCTTCGGCGTTCCCGCAGCAACGATCTCTCCACCTTGATCACCGGCACCCGGGCCAACATCAATCAAATAATCAGCTGCACGCATCGTATCTTCATCATGCTCTACAACGATCAGGGTATTTCCCAAATCACGCATTTTCTTCAAGGATTCAATCAAACGATCATTGTCCCGTTGATGCAACCCAATCGAAGGTTCATCCAAAATATAAAGAACTCCAGATAAGTTTGAACCAATTTGAGTCGCTAAACGAATCCGTTGTGCTTCGCCACCAGATAAAGTTCCTGATGCTCGACTTAAAGTTAGATAATCCAACCCAACGTTTCGCAAGAAGCTCAAACGATCCTTGATTTCCTTTAGAATTGGTTTAGCAATGACTTTTTCCTGCTCACTTAAAGCAACTGTTTCAAAAAAATCCAATGCACTATTAATCGAATCTTCACTCACTTGCCCAATATTCACGTCATTAATCTGAACGGATAATGCTTGCGGGTTCAAACGATAACCATGACAAGTTTGACAAGTTAATTCGGTCATATACAAACGCATTTGATCACGTGTGAAATCACTATTTGTTTCCGCATAACGACGGTTGATGTTGTTAATAATACCTTCGAAAGGAACTTCTACATCACGAACTCCACCGAAATCATTTTCATAGTGGAAGTGGAAATTTTCACCGTTCGATCCATTCAAAATAATATCTTGATGCTCTTTCGGCAGCTCTTCGAAAGGTGTATCCATGTCAATCCCGAAACTTAAGCAGGCCTGTTCCAACATTTGCGGATAATATTGCGAGCTGATTGGATTCCAAGGAATCAATGCACCTTCGCGTAATGTTTTCCCTTGATCGGGTATCACTAAATCCATATCGACTTCTAACTTAATCCCTAAACCATCACAATCTGGACATGCGCCAAAAGGAGCATTGAATGAAAATAATCGTGGTTCAAGTTCACCTACTGTAAAACCGCAATACGGACATGCATAGTGTTCGCTGAAAAGCATTTCTTTTTCACCAATCACATCAACAATCGCGTAACCCTCTGCTAAACGCAGAGCCGCTTCAAAAGAATCAAATAAACGTGAACGAATTCCTTCCTTAACAACAATCCGATCGACGATGATCTCAATGTCATGCTTTTTATTTTTGGTTAATTCGGGGGCTTCTGTCACATCATATAATTCTCCATCAACACGCATGCGGACATAGCCTTCCCGTTGAATCATTTCAAAAACTTTTTTATGCTGTCCTTTTTTCTTAGTAATTACTGGTGCTAAGATTTGGATTTTTGTTCGTTCCGGCAGTTCCAAAACCTTATCGACCATTTGCTCAACAGACTGAGAAGTAATCTCAATATGATCGTTGGGACAAATCGGATGCCCCACTCGTGCATAAAGCAACCGCAAATAATCATTAATCTCAGTTACCGTTCCTACTGTCGACCGAGGATTTTTGCTGGTCGTTTTTTGATCAATTGAAATTGCCGGACTCAAACCATCGATGCTATCTACATCTGGTTTGTCCATCTGACCGAGAAATTGGCGTGCATACGCCGATAAACTTTCCACATAACGGCGTTGACCTTCCGCATAAAGCGTATCGAAGGCCAACGAGCTTTTCCCAGAACCAGACAAACCAGTAACAACCACCATTTTGTCACGAGGAATCGTCACATCAACATTTTTCAAATTATGAGCTCGCGCTCCATGAATTACTATCTTATCATTCGCCATTTATATCTCCTTGTTCATTAACTATATTCATTTTTTAGTGGAACTGATACCTTTAGCTCAGTCTATTCCGCTGCTTTTAATTCTAAAATCGTATCACGTAAAGTTGCCGCAGTCTCAAAGTCAAGCGTTTTTGCAGCTTCGCGCATCTCATCTTCAAGCTTGGCAATAAGTTCCTTACGTTCTGATTTCGATAATTCTTCATAAGATGTTGCATCAAATGATTCAATATCTTCTGCTACCTTACTGATTGAGATCAAGTCACGAATTTCTTTGATGATCGTCTTAGGTTCAATCCCGTGATCTTCATTATATTGCTGCTGAATATTACGCCGGCGTGTGGTTTCATCCATTGCTCGCTGCATAGAGTCGGTAATTTTATCAGCATACATAATTACTCTACCTTCTGAATTACGGGCAGCACGACCAATTGTTTGAACAAGAGATCGTTCACTTCGTAAGAATCCTTCTTTGTCCGCATCCAAAATAGCTACTAATGAGACTTCCGGCACGTCAAGTCCTTCTCGCAACAGATTGATCCCGACAAGTACATCAAATTTTCCTAAACGCAAATCACGAATGATTTCTGTCCGCTCCAGCGTTTTGATATCACTGTGCAGATATTTGACTTTGATTCCTAATTCTTTGAAGTAGTCCGTTAAGTCTTCTGACATTTTTTTCGTTAAGGTCGTGACAAAGACTCTTTCATTTCGCTCAGAGCGTTCATTGATTTCTCCAACTAAATCATCGATTTGTCCCATGATCGGACGCACTTCAATGACCGGATCTAATAAGCCAGTCGGACGAATAATCTGTTCTACTACTGTATCTGTCTCTTCGTGCTCATAAGGACCAGGCGTCGCTGAAACATATACGATCTGATTCACGCGTTCTTCAAATTCCTCTAATCGTAAAGGTCGATTGTCTAACGCTGAAGGCAAACGGAAACCATAATCGACCAACATTTGTTTACGTGCTCGGTCACCATTATACATGCCGCGTACCTGAGGCATCGTTACGTGAGACTCATCAACGACGAGTAAAAAGTCATCAGGAAAGAAATCAATCAGCGTATAAGGCGGTTCGCCTTCTTTACGACCATCCATATGTCGTGAGTAGTTTTCAATACCTGATGTATAGCCCATTTCTCTCAACATCTCAATGTCATAGTTTGTGCGTTGTTCTAATCGCTGAGCTTCTAATAATTTGTTGTCATTACGCAGCACTTCTAAACGATCTTCAAGTTCTGTTTTGATATTACTGATCGCAACTTCCATGTGGTCTTCATTCGTTAAGAAGTGAGTGGCTGGGAAGATAGCTACGTGTTCAGTCTCGCCAGTGATTTCACCAGTCAATGCATCTACTTCACGAATTCGTTCGATCTCATCTCCGAAAAACTCCACACGTAAAGCACGTTCATCTCGTGATGCAGGGAATATTTCCACAACATCACCACGAACGCGAAAGCGGCCACGTTGAAAGTCAATATCGTTTCGTTCAAACTGAATATCGATCAAATTTCGCAACAGCTTATTCCGATCCATTTCCATTCCGACACGTAAAGACAGCACTTGCTCCATATACTCTTTTGGTGATCCCAAACCAAAAATACAAGAAACTGAAGCCACCACGATCACATCATTACGTTCTAGTAACGAGCTGGTCGCCGAGTGACGTAGTTTATCAATCTCGTCATTGATACTGGAATCCTTTTCGATATACGTATCACTAGAAGGCACATATGCCTCGGGTTGATAATAATCATAGTAGCTGACAAAATACTCCACCGCGTTGTTAGGAAAGAATTCCTTAAACTCGCCATATAATTGGCCCGCTAATGTTTTATTGTGGGCAATGATCAGAGTCGGCTTATTGACTTTCTTGATAACATTGGAGATCGTATACGTTTTACCAGTACCGGTGGCTCCTAAAAGTATTTGTGCTTTTTTTCCATCAACGATCCCTTCGGCAAGTTGTTTAATGGCCTCGGGCTGATCGCCTGCAGGCTGATATTTTGAATGAAGGTCGAACGTGTTGTCCGTTACTCTTTCAATCATACAAAAATCCCCCTTTTTATATTAAATGTACAAAGATTTTCCATTTCAAAATTATAGCATACCGAACATATTTTCGCCATTTTTTATTCCTGCCGTAAGAACTTCTTAAAAACAACTATGTCACATTTCCTTACATGCCATGTTATAAAAATTTTGCTTTTTTTCTCTCCCACAATGAAGCCTCTTGTATTTTATCCTTAAACTAACATATAATAAACAAACGATAAGTAATTAGGAGGATTATTATGAGAAAAAACAAATTAATTCCATTCGTTGTTTTCTTGGTGGCAAGTATATTCACACTGGGCTTTGCCAGCAAGTCCGACGCCGCGGAAAAAACATATAAAATCGGAACGGACCTGACTTTTGCTCCTTTCGAATTTCAAAACTCTGATGGCGAATACATAGGAATTGACGTGGATTTACTTAACCAGATTGCAAAGGATCAAAACTTCAAAGTGGATTTACGCCCGCTAGGATTTGACAGCTCGATCCAAGGTGTACAATCAGATCAGCTAGACGGTATGATCGCTGGGATGAGCATCACAGACGAACGGAAAAAAACCTTTGACTTTTCTGAACCTTACTTTGACAGTGGAATTCAAATGGCTGTTAAAAATGATAATAAAGACATTAAGGATTACAAAGATCTAAAAGGCAAAACGGTTGCTGCGAAAATCGGTACGGAAAGTGCAACCTTCTTAGATAAGAACAAAGACAAATATGGTTACGAAATCAAACAATACGAAGCTGCAGATGCGATGTATAATGCCCTGACAAATGGGAATGTCGAAGCGATTTTTGATGACTACCCTGTTCTTGGTTATGCTGTAACAAATGGTCAACCCTTCAAATTGGTCGGCGATCCAGAAAAAGGCAGCTCTTACGGTTTCGCTGTTAAAAAAGGTGAAAACAAGGAATTACTTGAGAAATTCAATCAAGGTTTGAAAGATTTAAAGAAAAACGGGAGCTACGATAAAATCGTCAGCGAGTACATTTCTACTGGTTCTGGCGATCAAGCCGCTTCTGGTGAAATGAAGAAAATCGAACCTAAAAAAGATGTATATGTTGTTGCCAGTGATTCTGCTTTTGCCCCCTTTGAATATAAAGACAGCGATGGTGAATATAAAGGGATCGACGTTGATTTGCTGAAACGGGCGGCTGAGCTGCAAGGTTTTAAATTAGATATGAAGTTCATCGGCTTCTCCTCTGCGATGCAGGCTTTAGAATCTGGTCAAGCTGATGGTATGATCGCTGGGATGACGATTACTGATGAACGAAAAGCCAACTATGACTTCTCTGATCCGTATTTCCAAAGCGGGATTCAACTCGCTGTTGCCAAAGATAATAAAGACATCAAATCGTATGAAGATTTAAAAGGGAAAACAGTTGGTGCCAAAGTTGGTACTGAAAGTGCAGATTTCTTAGAATCACATAAAAAGGAATATGGTTATACGATTAAGAGCTTTGATGCAGCCGATCAATTATATGATGCACTAAAGGTCGATTCAATCGATGCAATGATGGATGACTACCCTGTTATCGGTTACGCAGTGAATCAAGGTCAGGCTCTAAAAACTCCGATCAAGCGTGAAGTCGGCGGAGAATATGGTTTCGCAGTGAAGAAAGGCCAAAACGCTGAGCTTCGTGAAATGTTTACTGAAGCCTTGAAAGAAATGAAACGTACTGGTGAATACGATGAAATCGTCAATAAATACATCGGCTCTGAAAAAGAAGATAAAAAGGATGCTGTTGATGAATCAACGATCACTGGTTTGTTGAAAAACAACTACAAATCTTTGTTAGACGGTTTATGGAAAACGATCGTCTTAGCATTAGTATCATTTGCGCTTGCTTTAGTCCTAGGCGTTATCTTTGGATTGTTCCGGGTATCTCCAGTTCGCGGGCTGCGTACTTTAGCTGGTATCTACATCGACATCATCCGAGGGATACCAATGATGGTATTAGCCTTCTTCATTTTCTTCGGATTGCCAGGCATTACAGGTATCAAGATTCCTGACTTTGCGGCCGGGATCATTACCTTGACTTTAAATGCGAGTGCCTATATTGCTGAAATCGTACGTGGCGGTATCAATGCCGTTCCAATTGGACAAATGGAGGCTTCGCGAAGTTTAGGACTGTCTTATAATCGAACGATGCAGAAAATTATTTTACCGCAAGCTGTGAAAATCATGATTCCTTCTTTCATCAATCAATTCGTTATCAGTTTGAAAGATACGACGATCATCTCAGCCATCGGTGTTGTAGAATTACTGCAAACAGGTAAAATTATTGTGGCTCGGACAACGCAAAGTTCTTACGTATACTTGATCATCGCAATCATGTACTTGATCTTGATCACGATCTTGACTAAGTTAGCGAACCGTTTAGATAAGAAGGTGAAATAGATGGAAAATAGAATGGATAAGAAAATTGTCGTAAATCATTTAGTGAAAAAATTCGGTGACAACACCGTTTTAAATGACTTGAATATCACCATCAGCGAAGGTGAAGTTGTTTGTATCATCGGACCATCTGGTTCAGGTAAAAGTACCTTTTTACGCTGTATGAATCATTTAGAAGAACCCACTTCAGGTGAAATTATTATTGATGGACAGGATTTGACTGACAAGCACACCGATATCAACTTAGTGCGTCAACATATCGGAATGGTGTTCCAGCATTTCAACTTGTTCCCTCACCTGACCGTTTTAGAAAATATCACCTTAGCTCCGCTTGATTTGAAGGGTGAAACGAAAGAATCGGCTAATAAACGTGCCGTAGAATTATTAACACAAGTAGGCTTAGCTGAAAAACGTGATGATTATCCTGATAGTCTTTCAGGTGGTCAAAAGCAGCGTGTGGCAATCGCTCGTGCTTTAGCAATGAACCCTGATGTTATGCTGTTTGATGAACCTACCTCTGCGCTCGATCCAGAAATGGTTGGAGATGTATTGAAGGTTATGAAGGATCTAGCTTTGCAGGGAATGACCATGGTCATCGTGACTCACGAAATGGGCTTTGCCAAAGAAGTGGCTGACCGCGTGATCTTTACTGATGGTGGTAAAATCCTTGAAGACGGCACACCAGAACAAGTCTTCAATAATCCGCACAATCCAAGAACACAAGACTTCTTAAATAAAGTATTGAATATTTAATTTTAAAAACACGAAACCCGTGAAATCAGTTTAGATTTCACGGGTTTTTCTGAATGTTAGCAATGTCTTAAAAACTTCTTCTTCCGTCGCAGGCGACTGGCTGCGGATAATTCCATCCTCTGGTGAAAATGCCAATTCAGCGACTTTTTTTAATTCTTCAGCAGAAGGAAAAATCGATAGGGCTTCATAAGTAATCGGCAGATTTAATCGTTCGAATAACGTTTGGTATTTCCTCAACTCTTCTTCGCTACCTTCAATTTGTAATTGCTGCAAAGTAGTCAGCGCTATGATTTGTCCATGACTTCCCTTAATTTCTCTTCCCCATAGACTAACCATCGCATTATGCAAGGCATGGGCGATACTCAATCCACCCGATTCAAAACCAATTCCGCTTAATAACGTGTTTGCTTCGACAACGGCTTCAAAGGCCAGTGTGATTTCATGCTTTTTGTTGGCTTCAACTGCTGCTTCTGCGTGCTCAAATAAAACTTCGCGACATTTCTCTGCGATAGCTTCAGCTGCCAATGTTGGTGCCGCTCCTAAAGTATTTACACCGGAATTCTCACGTACTGTCCTAGCTTCTATGGAAGTTGATAATCCGTCAGCAATTCCCGCAGTTAAAAAGTGAACGGGACTCTCGATCAAAATAGCTGTATCGACTAAAACCAAATCGGGACTTTGCGCATAGTAATCATACTTTGCAAAATAGCCGTCTTGATATTTCACAGAAATCCGCGAAGTAGGCGCATCGGTTGACGCAGATGTCGGAACAACGATGCAGCGGCTGCTCGTTTCAAAGGCCAAAGCCTTGCCTAGATCAATTGCTCGTCCGCCGCCTAAAGCAATCACATAATCAAAATCAGCAGTAGTTCGCTCCTCTTCCACTAACCACTTCGTAATTTGCCCGCCTTGAACGGTCAGTTCTTCCAGCAGCCGCTCACCGACCATTTGATAAACAAATTGATCTGTCACCAGCAAACCTTTTTGACCAAAAGCTAAAATATCATTCAAATGATTCCACAAAACATTTTTTCCTTGCCGATATGTCATCGGACTGACAAAAACTTTTTCCATACCTGCTCCTTTTGACCATTTTAATTCATCATAACAATCAAAGAAAACAGTTGCAAGGTGACCTGAAGCATGAAAAAAGCACACAGCGTCAAATGCTGTGTGCTTAATAAAGCTGATTTATGCTTCGATTTCAGTTACGATACCTGAACCAACGGTGCGTCCGCCTTCACGAATAGAGAAAGTTGTACCTTTTTCTACAGCGATTGGGTGGATCAATTCAACGTCGATCGTTACGTTATCGCCAGGCATTACCATTTCAGTACCTTCTGGCAATACGATGTTACCAGTAACGTCTGTTGTACGGAAGTAGAATTGAGGACGATAGTTGTTGAAGAATGGCGTATGACGGCCACCTTCTTCTTTCGTCAATACATATACTTCTGCACTAAATTTCGTATGTGGTGTAATTGAACCTGGTTTAGCTAATACTTGGCCACGCTCGATTTCATCCCGTGTGATACCACGTAATAGAACCCCAACGTTATCGCCGGCTTCACCATAATCTAATGTTTTACGGAACATTTCAAGTCCCGTTACAACAGCTTTTTGAACTTCAGGTTTGATCCCGATAATTTCAACTTCGTCACCGACTTTGACTTCACCACGGTCGATACGACCAGATGCTACAGTCCCGCGTCCTGTGATTGAGAAGACATCTTCGACTGGCAACAAGAATGGTTTGTCAGTGTCACGTTCTGGCGTTGGGATATATTCGTCAACCGTATCCATCAAGTCCATGATTACTTGTTCTTGTTCAGGGTCGCCTTCTAAAGCTTTCAAAGCAGAACCTTTAAGAACTGGAATATCGTCGCCTGGGAAACCATATTCAGAAAGTAATTCGCGTACTTCCATCTCAACTAGATCGATCAATTCTTCATCATCAACTAAGTCGACTTTGTTCAAGAAGACGATCAAGTATTTAACGCCTACTTGACGTGATAACAAAATGTGTTCACGTGTTTGAGGCATTGGGCCGTCAGTAGCAGATACTACTAAGATCGCTCCGTCCATTTGAGCAGCACCGGTGATCATGTTTTTAACATAGTCCGCGTGTCCTGGAGCATCGATATGGGCATAGTGGCGTTTTTCAGTTTCGTATTCAACGTGTGCAGTATTGATAGTGATTCCGCGTTCACGTTCTTCTGGTGCAGCATCGATACTAGCGTAGTCTTGAGGGTTTGCTAGACCTTTCTTGCCTAGTACTGTTGTAATTGCTGCCGTTAAGGTTGTTTTACCGTGGTCGACGTGACCGATGGTACCAATATTAACGTGTGGTTTACTTCTATCATAATGTTCTTTTGCCATAATAAACAAACCTCCTAAAAAGTGTAAAAATTCTTACGGATATAGTGTAAAACATTTTGGGTTAAATGAAAAAGATTTACACTTCTTTACTTTTTGTAAGTAACTATCCGAGATCATCATACATCAGAATTGGTCAAACTCCTAATAATTTGTCTCCGTCTTACTGGACGCTGAAAAACATTTGCGAGATAATAGGAAAAATAATGAATTAATTGAGGAGTTGACAGGATGACTTCATTTGAAGAACGATTAGCGCTCTTTCCGCTGGAGCTGCGCAAGGCTTGGAGTGTCGGCTTTGTTTTTATGTATAATGGAAAGACCTTTCATCATTTTCCGGCACGCCAATGGACAGATACGCAAATCAAAGCCTATTTTCAAGAAAATTATGACAGCCCTTCTGTCATAACCGAGCATCCAGATTTGCAGCTGAAGGAATTACAGGTTGAAAAATATCCTGAATGGGTTGTTGTTATTCCCTATTAACCAAAAAAAAAGAGCTTAACGAAAAATCGTTAAGCTCTTTTGGTTTAAACCAATAAATTGTACAGCGTTTTGTTTTGACTCAATTCAATATACGTTGAATCGAACTCCTTCAAGCGCTTCAATAAATCTGGTAAAGTTTCAGGTTTCTTCAGCAAAACACCGATCACAACTGGTCCGGTTCCTCGATTACTCTTCTTGGTATATTCAAAACGAGTAATATCGTCCCCTTCACCTAGAACCTCTGATACAAATTCTTTCAGAGCGCCTGGGCGTTGCGGGAAGTTCACGACAAAGTAATGTTTCACGCCTTCGTAGATCAAAGAACGTTCCTCGATTTCGGCCATTCGATTGATGTCGTTATTTCCGCCGCTGATGATGCAAATGACTGTTTTGCCTTTGATTTTGTCTTTCATCAAATCTAACGCAGCCACACTTAACGCACCAGCAGGTTCGACCACGATTGCCTGCTTACCATACAAATCTAAGATCGTCGAGCAAATCAAGCCTTCATCGACTGACATCAATTCGTCGACATACTTTTTACTATGAGAGTAAGTGATTTCACCGACACGCTGAACTGCTGCACCATCGACAAATTTATCGATCTCAGTTAATTTGACCGGCTGTTCCTCTTCAAAGGCTGCTTGCATTGAAGCGGCACCCTTCGGCTCGACCCCAATCACTTTAGTCGTTGGCGAAGTATTCTTTACGTAGGATGAAACTCCGCTGATTAATCCGCCGCCGCCGATTGCTGAAATCACATAGTCAGGTTTGTAGCCCTCGCTTTCTGCATCGGTCATCATTTCTAAAGCCAAAGTGCCTTGTCCTGCAATGATATTTTTATCATTAAAAGGATCGATAAAGGTCATGCCGTTTTCTTCGCAGTATTTCTTTGCGGCAGCGGCAGAAGCATCAAAGGTATCGCCGACTAAATGAATATCCGCAAATTCACCACCAAAGAATTTAACTTGAGAAACTTTTTGCTGCGGTGTCGTCGTTGGCATGAAGATCGCTGCCTGTGTTTTCAATTCATGACAGGTATAAGCGACTCCTTGTGCGTGGTTCCCCGCACTTGCACAAACGACACCGTTTTTCAATTCTGCCTCTGGAAGCTTCTTAATTGCATAATATGCTCCGCGTAATTTAAATGAACGAACTTTTTGCAGGTCTTCCCGTTTTAATAAAATGGTCGCCTGATACTTTTCAGATAAATAACGATCATATTGCAACGGCGTATGGTTTACAGAGTTTTTCAGTAACTGATATGCACTGCGGACCTCGGTATCTTTGATCAATTCCATCGCTGCACCCCTCTAATCTTTACGACTTACAAATGGCATCATTTTTCTTAATTCGCCGCCCACTTCTTCAATTTGATGACCGGCACTTTCAGCGCGCATCTTCTTGAATTCAGGGAAGCCGTTTTTGTTATCATCGATAAATCCTTTGGCAAATTTGCCGTTTTGGATATCCGTCAAGACTTCCTTCATGCCTGCTTTAGCCATTTCAGTGATCACGCGAGGACCAGAAACGTAGTCGCCGTATTCTGCAGTGTTTGAGATCGAGTTGCGCATTTTCCCAAAACCACCTTCATAAATCAAATCAACGATCAACTTCATTTCGTGACAAACTTCAAAGTAAGCCAATTCAGGCTGGTAGCCAGCTTCAACTAATGTTTCAAAGCCTGCTTCGATCATGCTCGTCAAACCGCCGCAAAGCACTGCTTGTTCGCCGAATAAATCTGTTTCTGTTTCTTCTTTAAAGGTTGTTTCCAAGACACCTACTCGAGTAGCGCCGATTCCTTTAGCGTAAGACAACGCCAAATCTTGAGCAGTTCCTGTTGCGTCTTGATGAACAGCAAATAAAGCAGGTACCGCAAATCCTTCAGTAAAGGTACGACGAACTAAATGGCCCGGACCTTTAGGAGCAACTAAGAATACATCCACGTTTTTAGGCGGATTGATAACATCGAAATGAATATTGAAGCCATGGGCAAAGACTAACGCATCGCCTTCATTTAAGTTTGGTGCGATTTCATTTTCATATAATGCACCTTGAATTTCGTCTGGAGCTAAAATCATGACTACTTCGGCTTTTTTCGTTGCTTCTGCTACAGGCAACACATCAAACCCATCTTCGCGAGCAGCCTCAGCGGATTTTCCTTCTCGAATACCGATCACAACTTGGTGACCTGTATCTCTAAGATTTTGTGCATGAGCATGGCCTTGTGATCCATATCCCACCACTGCAATTGTTTTTCCTTCTAAAGCATCCTTCGCTACTGCTTCATCATAATAAACTTTAACCATAATTTTTCCTCCAATTTTTTTGACTATATTAATAGCAAAATCATCAAATAATTTTGCGCTTAACCTCTGCTAAATCCGGTTACACCGGTTCGTGCTAATTGTTTGATACCATAAGGCCGCAACACATCGATACACGCGTTGACCTTTTCTGTTGAGCCGGCCACTTGAACCACGATCGTTTTTAAACCTACATCCACGACATCGGCGCGGAACGGATCGATCATCGCTTGAATCTCCGAACGAATAGCCGCCGGTGCACTAACTTTGATCAATGCAAGCTCTCTTTCCAAATGAGGCTCGTCAGTTACATCAGATACTTTAACGACATCGATTTGTTTATTTAATTGCTTTGTAACCTGTTCAACGTCAGCTAAAGTTTCAGCCTGAATAATGATCGTCATCCGGGATTCGCCGTCTCTTTCTGTCCGACCGACCGAAACACTATCCATGTTTACTTGCCGGCGATTCAAGACACTCGTGATTCGACTCAGCACCCCTGCCTGGTCATGGACCATTGCTGTAATCATCCGTCTCATTTAATCAACCCCCAACATCTGATCATTTGGCATTCCTGCCGGGATCATTGGTAATACATGCTCTTTATTGCAGATCATGACTTCAATCAGCATTGGCCCTGGTGTGGCGAAGGCTTCCTGCAAATCCTTTTCTAAAGTTGCCGGATCGGTGATTTTTTTATTGCCGATTCCGTAAGCTTCAGCCATCTTCATAAAGTCCGGCTGCTCATGGAACACAGATTGGGAACGCCGTTCGTTAAAGAATTTCTCCTGCCACTGACGAACCATGCCTAGCGATTGATTGTTCAGCAAAACAAACTTGATATCTAAATTATGCTGATTCAGAATTGCAAGTTCTTGATTCGTCATTTGGAAGCCGCCATCTCCGACGAATACCACAACTGACTCCTCTCTTTTGCCAAACTTCACACCAACGCCAGCAGGTATTCCATACCCCATCGTTCCTAGACCGCCACTAGTGATCAGTTGTTTAGGAAACTGGAAGGGATAATATTGCGCAACCCACATTTGGTGTTGACCCACGTCTGTTACAACGTAAGATTTGCCTTTTGTAATTCGGCCGACGATTTCAACTACTTCTTGCGGCTTGATGATTTCTGGATGCCGTTCATATTTCAACGGATATTTTTGTTGACGCTCTTCGCAAAGCTTACGCCACTCTTCACAATCAGGGGCTTCGATCTCAATCGACAGCATTTGCTGCAAAGCGATCTTAGCATCACCAACAATCGGTACATCGGTTTTAATAATTTTGCCGATTTCTACTGGATCAACGTCAATGTGCGCGACCTTCGCGTGTGGTGCAAAAGCTTCAGGTGAACAGGCCAAACGATCATCAAAACGGCTGCCAATATTGATCAATAAATCAGCCTCCATCATTGCCATGTTTGCTGCAAAGGTGCCGTGCATACCGCCCATTCCCAAAAAGTTCGGATGGTCATGAGGCAACAGGCCTAACCCTAGCAATGTACTAACCGTCGGTATTTGATATTTTTCAACGAATTGACGTAATTCATTGACGCCATTTGCAGCCACGAGCCCGCCGCCGACTAGAAGAAGAGGCTTCTTAGCTTTTTTCAGTAAGCCCATCAACCGTTCGATCTGCAACACAGATGGTGTTGTCGTTGGCTGGTAACTTTCCAAATGGACAGGCTTATCAATTCTAGGATTTGCTTTCAAAACGGTGATATCTTTTGGCAGATCAATCAAGACTGGTCCTTTTCTGCCGGTTGTCGCAATGTGAAAGGCTTCATTAATGATCCTAGGAAGCTCTTCAATGTCGCGAACCTGATAATTATTTTTAGTAATCGGTACGGTTATCCCCAACATATCTGCTTCTTGAAACGCATCTTTGCCAATTCCTGGTGTTGTTACCTGACCAGTGATGACAACTAGCGGAACGGAATCGATCATCGCATCTGCAATGCCCGTCACTACGTTAGTTGCGCCTGGTCCGCTGGTTACGATTACGACTCCCGGCTTGCCTGTAGCTTTTGCGTAGCCTTCTGCCGCATGAACCGCCCCTTGCTCATGACGCGTGAGAATATTTGGAATAGATTCATCATAAAGTGAGTCATATAATGGTAAGACGGAACCGCCGGGATACCCAAAAATCAATTCGACTCCTTGATTTTCCAAACATTTGATTAACAAATCTGCGCCGCTATACAGGTGTTCAGTCTCCATTTTTTGCTTCATTTCTTCCACCCCCATTCCCCCTATTCTTCAGGTAGTTTCATGACACCGCCGGTATGTGCCGAGGTGACCATCGCTGAGTAACGTGCCAACCAGCCCTTTTTGACTTTCGGCTGGAATTTCACTAGACTTTCTTGTCGTTTCGCTAATTCTTCGTCTGACATATCGACATTCAAGGTTCGATTTGTCAGATCAATCGTGATCTCGTCACCATCTTGAACCAATGCGATAGGTCCGCCTGCGGCTGCTTCTGGTGAGACATGTCCAACTGCAATTCCGCGAGTGGCTCCAGAGAAGCGGCCATCAGTAATCAATGCAACATCTTTGCCTAAGCCGCGACCCACGATACTGGAAGTTGGTGCCAACATCTCTGGCATCCCCGGTCCGCCCTTAGGTCCTTCGTAACGTATCACGACGACGTGACCTTTAGTAACTGTATGATTGTCGATTGCCTCTACTGCCTCATCATGAGAAGCAAAGCAAATCGCTTTTCCTTTAAAGACTTTGATACTCGGATCAACACCGCCGACTTTGATAACACTGCCTTCTGGTGCAATGTTGCCATAAAGAATCGAAAGACCGCCGACTGGACTGTATGGTGCTGATTTCGGATGGATTACTTCTTCATTCATGATTTTTGCTGCGGCGACATTTTCACGCAAAGTCTTGCCAGTAACAGTGATCCGATCAGAATGGATCGCACCATCAATCGAAACTAATTCATTGATGATCGCTGGTACACCACCTGCTTCATGGACATCGTGCATAGAATAGCTAGATGAAGGAGCGATTTTAGAAAGATAAGGAACTCTTTTTGCGATTTCATTGATATCTGATTGATCATAATCAATCTCTGCTTCATTAGCGATCGCCAACGTGTGAAGTACGGTATTTGTTGATCCGCCCATCGCCATGTCTAGCGCAAATGCGTCATCGATCGCTTCTTTGGTCACGATATCCCGCGGTTTGATTTGCTTTTTCACCAGATCCATCAAATGCTTCGCTGATTCGCGAACAAGGTCACGCCGTTCATCCGAGACTGCTAAGATCGTTCCATTTCCAGGTAACGCTAGTCCTAAGATTTCTAACAGACAGTTCATGGAGTTTGCCGTAAACATCCCGGCACAGGAGCCGCAGGTTGGACAAGCATTTTGTTCCATAAATAGAAAATCTTCTTTGTTCATTTGACCTTCTTTGAAGGCACCAACCGCTTCAAACATCGAAGAAAGGGTTGTTTGGTGACCATGAGGATCGATTCCGGCCTTCATCGGACCGCCTGAACAAAAGATCGAAGGAACGTTCGTCCTTACTGCCGCCATGATCATCCCCGGTGTAATCTTGTCACAGTTAGGAATGTAGAAAACACCATCAAACCAGTGAGCATTGATCACAGTTTCTGCCGCATCAGCGATTAACTCGCGACTAGGTAAAGAATAGCGCATTCCGATGTGCCCCATCGCTATGCCATCATCCACACCAATTGTGTTGAATTCAAAAGGAATTCCTCCGGCTTCGCGGATCGCTTCTTTTGCCACATCTGCTAATTCTCGTAGGTGGACATGTCCTGGTACGATATCGATGTAAGAGTTACAAATAGCTATAAATGGTTTATCCATATCATGGATATTTTTTACTTGGCCAGTCGCATATAATAAACTTCTGGCGGGTGCTGCATCGATTCCTTTTTTAATCTGATCACTTCTCATAGTCACATCTCCCTACCTGTAATAAAGGCTTACGCGAACTCGCTCAGCTGATTGCCGAGAAAGCTAGTTCGAAAAGCCAGACATCGAAAAAAAGAGCATCCCATCAATAAATGGGATGCTCTTGCAAGAATCCCATTTCTAACGCAAATAGGACTCAAACTAACGGTTTGTTGCTTCTCCGCGTTCTAAGTCCTGGACTCAATAATTAATAAGACGATGCCATCAAAATTATTGTATTTACTCTTGCGCATAAAAATCGGCTCCTCGTTTTTTCTAATAATATCTTAATCATTTTTTTATACTATACATTTCATAAGATTAAAAGTCAATGAATTTTCAGAATATTTTCTAATTAAGCTATTTTTTGGTTTTTCAGCTAGGATGGGCTCGTATAATAATTAGTTGATTAATCAGCTCAACAATACAAAACTACTAACATTTAAATTTAATACGTTTCTAATCAAAAGAAAAAGCCCGACAATTATTGTCGAGCTTATCCAGCGAACTGACTATTATAAAGGTTGGCGTAAAAATCACCTTTTTTCATCAAACTGCGATGGCTGCCCTGTTCAATAATCGAACCATCCTTCATTACCAAAATTAAATCAGCATTTTTAATCGTAGATAAACGGTGAGCGATCACGAAACTAGTCCGTTCCGCGGTTAACTGATCCATCGCCTGTTGAATCATCCCCTCCGTACGAGTATCCACACTAGAGGTCGCTTCATCTAGAATCAACAATTGCGGATCTGCTAAGATCGCCCGTGCAATCGTCAGCAATTGTTGTTGACCTTGCGAAATCTGGCTGCCATCTGACGAAATGATCGTGTCATAACCATTTGGCAAAGTTCGGATAAAGTGGTGGCACTGAGCATCCTTTGCCGCCTGAACAATTTCCTGTCTGGTGGCATCTGGTTTCCCATAGGCAATATTATCCGCTACAGTTCCTTCAAACAACCACGTATCTTGCAGAACCATTCCGAACTTTTGGCGAATCGCCGCCCGAGAAAAATGACTGATATTTTTTCCATCAACTTCGATTTGTCCGCCGGTCAATTCGTAAAAGCGCATCAATAAGTTGATCATCGTCGTTTTCCCTGCACCGGTCGGACCAACGATTGCGACCATTTGTTTAGGCTTTACTTTGAAATTGACATCTTCCATTAATAGACGATTTGGCGTATAGCCGAAAGCAACGTGTTTAAAAGTTACTTCTCCGCGAATATTTTCCGGCACAGCAACACTCATAACTTCTTCCGTTTCTTCCGCCTGATCCAAAATTTCAAAAATCCGTTCTAAAGCCGCAAAGGCACTTTGCAAACTATTGATCACGTAAGAAACTTGAGTGATCGGTTCTGAAACCTGATTTACGTATTGCAGATAGGCTTGAACTAGGCCGATCGATAATTGGCCATTGATCACCATAATCCCGCCGACGACCGCACTAGTCACAAAGCCCAGTTGATTAATCAAACGAATCAGCGGATTGATGCCAAAGCTGACAAATTGTGCTTTTTTGAAGGCTTGAAATTGCGCTTCATTCAATTTGTCCAGCTCATCAGCGGTTTCTTTTTGCCGATTATAGGATTTGATCAGCAAATTCCCCGAATAGTTTTCTTCCGCTTTGGTCCCTACAGCACCTAAGGCCGCCTGGTTTTCAGAGAAATATTCCTGATTCTTGTGGGCCAAATAATTCGTTAAAAGAAGACTAATCACTAAAATGACGACGATTCCCAGTGTTAATAATGGGCTCAAATAGATCATCAAGCCCAGACCGATGACGATCGACAAGATTGCTGAGATCATCTGCATTAGTCCGACCTGTAAAACCTCCGAAACTTTATCTAAGTCCAGCGTTGCCCTCGTCAAAATATCGCCGGTTTTGTATTGATCAAAGAACTTCATTGGCAGGCGATTTAATTTATCAGTCAATGTTTTTCTCAAACGCAGGGTCAACGTCTCGGCGACACTCGCCATCGTATATTCCTGCAAGAGTGAAAACAAGGAAACGCCGCCCCATGCTAAGAAAAGCAGAAGCACAGGACGCAGCAATGCTGAAAATAGATTTTCCACAGTCACTTGTCTTGTTCGTACCAAGGCAAAGATCGCATCCAAGCCCCAGCCTAAAATCAACGGTGTGACTGCCATCAGCGTAGCAAAACAAACGGCCGAAGCAATAATAATGATAAAGCGTCTTTTCTGCTCCAGCAGCAGTTTAAATAAACGAATCCCGGTCTTTTTAAATTCTTTTGGTTTTTCTGTAATGATTTCCTTTTCATCAACTTGCTTGATACTCATGCTTCTTCCCCTCCATTCCTTGAGATTTAGCAAATTCTTGGTACACTTTACACGTTCTAAGCAACTCCGCGTGGGTTCCTCTGCCCACAATCTTTCCTTCTTCTAAAACGATGATCTGGTCAGCATCTTTGATCGTAGAGAGCCTTTGCGCAACGATCACGATCGCCGCATCTGTTAAATAGCTCTTCAACGCTTTTCGCAGCTTAGCATCCGTTTGGTAATCCAACGCTGAAAAACTGTCATCGAAGAAATACAGATCAGCCGGTTTAATCAGTGCTCGCGCAATACTTAAACGCTGCTTCTGACCGCCAGAAAAATTATTGCCTTTTTGTGCAACAGACGCATCGTACTGACCATCCAAGTTGCTAATAAAATCTTCGGCCTGAGCCGCTTTAGCAGCCTGCTGCATTTCTTCTTCTGTTGCCTGAGGATTTCCGAAAAGAAAATTATCTCTGACCGTTCCGCTAAATAGGAACGCCCTTTGCGGAACATAGCTGATTCGCTCTCGCAAGGTTTCCTGCGTAACTTTTTGAATGGGTTCGCCTAAGAAGCGAATCTCACCCTTAGTCGTATCTTTTAGGCGTAATAGTGCTTTTGCGATCGTACTCTTACCTGATCCGGTGCCGCCGACAATCGCCGTCACACCCTTAGGAATCTCGAAGTTAATATCTGATAGCACGGCTTCCTCCGCCCCGCTATAGGCAAAATCAACATGATCAAAAACCGCAATTGGGGCATCCTCTTTTAATTCAAAGGACTCTTTCTGACCGTCAACGATTTCCTCTTCCTTCGATAATACTTCGCCGATTCGTTCTAATGATGCCAAAGCCTTGGGAATCATGACGATTACCATTGCTGCCATCGTTAAGAACCATAGACTCAAAACAGTATATTCGCTGATCGCCGTCAAACTCCCGATTGGTACATTTCCTTGAACCACCAAGAATCCTCCGAAAGCCAACACGGCAGTCATCCCAAGACCCATGACTAAATTAACCGTCGGATTCAGCACAGCGAATAATTTATTTACGCGAATCATCACTTCTGAGTAGTTGCTGAACGTTTTATCTGTTCGTTTCTTTTCAAAGCTGGTTTTATTAAACGCCCGAATGACCCGAACTCCTGTATAAAATTCTCTTAGAATCTGCATCATTTTATCCATCCGCTGCTGCATCACATCAGCTAACGGAATCGCCTTCTTGATCACTAACAGTGATACAACTGAAAATAGGACGATCGAAGTGATCGGGATCCAAATAAAGCGCCAAGAAATCGCTCCAGTTAAAACGATCGAAGCTAAGCAGATTAACGGTGCAGGGATGATCATTTGAAAGACCATCATCATGATTTGTTGAATATTTGTAATATCGCTGGTGGTTCGAGCCAGTAACGTCGGTGTACCGAACTCGTCCATATCAGCCATCGATAATTGCTGTGTTTTATCGACTAATTGCTTGCGCAAGAAATAGCCGAAACGTCCAGCTAAAATCGCTGAATAATAACTGGCAATGATTGAGACGATTCCCGTCAATACCGCTATCGCCAGCATGAAAGCACCATTTCGCCAAATTGCTCCTTGATCCTGAGTTAAAATACCTTCATCAATAATTTCAGCAACATAGTAAGGAATCATCAACGTTCCAACAGCTTGCACGATCATTAAGATGAAGGTGCCTAAGAACATCCTATGATATTCTTTGAAAAAGATTTTGAATAGTTTCATCTTTTTTACCTCCTTCTCCTATGGTAGAATAAACTGTAACGTAACGTTACAGTCAAGCAAGAAAACGAGGTTTTTTATGAAGACATACTTAACGATCAGCGAGATGGCAAAATATGCTGGTATCAGCCGGCGAACGTTGATTTACTACGATCAGATCGATTTATTCAAGCCAGCAAAAATTGGGGAAAACGGCTATCGCTATTATGGGATCGATCAATATTTTGAATTGGATGTCATTTTACTGTTAAAAAATCTTGACGTTTCTTTAGAAGACATTCACCTCTTTTTGAAAAATCGAAACGTGGATTATGTATTAGAGGGCTTTATCCGGCAAAAGCAGAAGGTGGATGAACAAATAAACAAGCTGAAAACAATCCGTGGTTCCTTAGATAGCTATATTGAGCGCTATACCACGTTGAAAAATTTTGATCTAGAATCCATCACTCTTTCCTATCGTGAGGCAGAATCTTTTGTCATTTCTGAAACAATCGATAATTATGACGATATTGATTCCGTTCAAATTTACGGACGGTTTTATTCCTCAGTCGATAGCAGTGACCTGTTCAGCGGCTATCCAATCGGCTTTTTAGTAGATGGCTCTGCCTTTTATCAAGAAAATTTCCATGCCGCTCCTTATCGTGCCCTAGTAAAAATACCCGAAGAGCGATTACACATCTACGATAAGCAGCGTGTGGTCCAACGACCAGCTGGCGATTACGTCTCCGGCTTTATAAAAGACGAGATCCATCACATCAATACCTTTAACAACCGTTTCAGAAATTATCTGAAGGATAAAAATTTGGAATTGAATGGGGATATTTGGGAATTACTGTGGCAGGATGAAACAACATCTGAACATCCCGAAGATCAGGTCTTTGAAGTCTTGATACCCGTGCGACAAAAAGACTAAGCAATCTTGACATCCCAACAATAATGATGATAGGATTATAAATAATTTAATGAAGGGAGAGAGCATTATGATTAAGACTAGAAAAATAAACTTGATACAATTGATTGATCTGTTTGATTCGTTTTATTCGATCAAAGAGTCTTATTCAGCAGACTCTCCATGTTCGTAAATAAAGCCTATTTGTCAAACTGCCAATCATAACGATTGGCAGTTTTTTTGTGAGTAATGTTTCTCGCAGTTCATTAAATTCGGAAAATTCGGACTGTGATCAAGGCATTTTATCCTACTTTAATGAACAGACTGTTTAGCATCGATGTAGCGATACCTGACAATCAACACAAACTAACCAACGGAGGTGTTTCCTATGAGTGGAAATAAAAAGAAATCAGAGAACAACAAAAATTAATTAGAGGAATTATTTGATTCCTCTGCGAGAGGATTAAATATGTTAACCATAAAAGGAAAATACAATACAGCAACTGTATACACAGATGTCTTGACTGACAGTACTGCCGGTCAAATCATGACGCTTTGCAATCAAAAATTCACCAAAGACGCGAAAATTCGAATCATGCCTGATACCCACAGCGGTTCCAGCTGTGTCATTGGTACGACAATGACAGTAAAAGATCAAGTCGTCCCTAATCTTGTCGGTGTGGACATTGGCTGCGGATTATATGTAGCCAAAATAAAAAAAGGCGTCAAATTGAATTTTGATAAGCTGGATCGAATCATTCGCAATCGGATTCCAAGTGGACACCATTCCCACAGCAAGCCTCAATATACGTTTCCCTTAGAAAATATTCAGGCCCCAATTCACCGAGGATGGGCATTGCGAAGCTTAGGGACATTAGGCGGTGGAAATCATTTCATTGAGGTCAATGAAGGCTCTGACGGTTTTTATTTGGTTATTCATAGCGGCAGCCGCGTGTTAGGTAATGAGATCGCAGAATATCACCAAGAAATCGCCTATCAAAAATTAACCCAACAACGGCAAGAATTGAAACAACAAATAAAATCAGCGACGGATCCCATTGAAAAGGAAAAGCTACTTCAACGACAGGAAGAAATGAACATTCCTTATGACTTGTCCTATGTTTCAAAACAAGATTTAGATAATTACCTGTCAGATATGAAAATCGCCCAGCAATATGCCGCCTTCAACCGACAAAGCATGGCACTGACAATTCTAAAAGCAATGAAATGGGAGAAGCACGTCATTGACAGCTTTGACAGCCCTCATAACTATATCGATCTGAAACACATGATTTTGCGTAAAGGTGCGGCTTCCGCCAGAAAAAACGAGAAAATGATCGTTCCTTTAAATATGAAGGACGGTTCCATCATTGGTGTTGGAAAAGGCAATCCAGACTGGAATTACTCTGGCCCGCACGGAGCTGGTCGTATGATGAGCCGCTCGCAAGCTAGAGCCTCCATCAGCCTAGATAACTATCAACACATGATGCGGCATGTGTGGACCACTTCTGTTTCCAAAAAAACACTGGATGAAGCACCTAAAGCATATAAATCGAAGAAGCAATTACTAACAAATTTACATGAGACAATGGACGTAAAAGAAATCATTCGACCATTGTATAATTTTAAAAGCTAACCTATAAGAGATGTCAATAGAAAATCGTTTTTGATTTTCTATTGACATCTCTTTTTATGCAAAAAAAGACCCAGCATCTTCTGCTGAGTCTTCATTAGGGCGAACGATGGGAATCGAACCCACGAGTGCCGGAGCCACAATCCGGTGCGTTAACCACTTCGCCACGATCGCCATGTTACTATTTAATTTCAAACAAAAAACTAAGATGAAATAACATCTTAGCTCTTTATACCGGCGGCCGGGGTCGAACCGGCACGCCCGTGAGGGCACTGGATTTTGAGTCCAGCGCGTCTGCCAATTCCGCCACGCCGGCATGTCAATAACTATTCTAGTACTAAGGCGGTAACCGGATTTGAACCGGTGATGAAGGTTTTGCAGACCTCTGCCTTACCACTTGGCTATACCGCCATTATACTATTGTTTTCTTCCTAGAACAAGTTTTTCAAGAAATTTTCTTGATACTTTTCTAAGAAAACTGGGGTAGCTGGATTCGAACCAACGCATGAGGGAGTCAAAGTCCCTTGCCTTACCGCTTGGCTATACCCCAATAATACAAGGGCGAACGATGGGAATCGAACCCACGAGTGCCGGAGCCACAATCCGGTGCGTTAACCACTTCGCCACGATCGCCATATTAATAAAAAGAACAGGGGCAGCAGGAATTGAACCCACACTAACGGTTTTGGAGACCGCTGTTCTACCTTTAAACTATGCCCCTGAAACAAATGGAGGAGAGTGGATTCGAACCACTGAACCCTAAGGAACGGATTTACAGTCCGTCGCGTTTAGCCACTTCGCTACTC
>NZ_BJED01000027.1 GCF_005405485.1 Enterococcus hulanensis
AATTGGCAATAAAAGCAACAAAAAAAGGAGTGGATTTCTCCACTCCGAAAAAAGTCTAACTTTTTGGGGTCACTACAAATCTTTCTTTTGAGGGTATTTTTATGCTATTTGGAATTAAAGAGGAATCCATTGAAGAGCCAGCGGCAGAATCAGCTGAAATTTAAACCGGCAATGATTGTCTTTGGCTGTTAAGAATAATTCAATTGAAATAGTAAATAGGGGCTTCTCCTGTTTTACTAAGATGGATATTTTTGAGATAATAAAAAATCCCTCATGTGAACTTGATTCAGTTCACATGTGGGATTTCTATTTTTAAGGTACCTGTAATTGTACATTATAACGGTAACGATCACCGCGATAGAAAAATTCAGTATATTCAATTAGACGATCTTTTTGATCTCGAGTGACTCGTTCAACATATAATAGCGGTTTGTTTTCTTCTATATCCAAACATTCTGCTAGTTGCTTATCTGAGACAACAGATTCTATCGTTTCTTGGGCTTTGGTTACTACAAAGCCTTTTTCCCGTAATAACTTATACAAAGAAGCGTCAGGCGCCTCTAGTTCTTCCACCGCTAGTTGAATGAAGGAAGGGCAGTAAACTCTTTGGAAGCTGATGGGAATCCCATCTACCCAGCGAATCCTTTCATGGCAGCTAACCGTAGCCCCTTTAGGTAGTTCCAAATGAGAGCAAACAGTTGGATCAGCGACCACGGATTCATTAAAGGCGTACAGAGATGAATGCGCATCACGATCATTGTTTTCTTCTGTGAAACTTAGTAAAGTTTGCAACTGAAGTGACTCTTTTTGGCTTAAAACGATGGTTCCAACTCCGTGTATCCGTTGCAAATAGCCTTCATCCACTAAAAGTTTTACCGCATGACGTACTGTAATGCGACTAACATTAAAGCGCTGTTGTAACTCAGGCTCTGCCGGGAAAGTCTCCCCAACAGTGTATCCACCATTAATAATTTCTTGTTTTAATTCTTCGTAAATTGCTAAATATTTAACACTGTTTCCTTTCATGAAACCCCACCACATCTGCTAATGAATTTGCTAGTTGAACTAGATTAAAATCATTGGCAAGCTGAACGGTTTCAAATAAGGAGTGGAATTGTGGGTCAGATAAGTCAATAAAGGCCCCCACCATAGAACCGACAATCGTCGCAATGGTATCTGTATCATATCCAATATTTACAGCGTCAATGACTGCTTGTAAAACATTTTCCTTATTTAGAGCAACAATCCCAAAAGCGCAAGGAACCGCTTCCGAAATATGCAACCCGCTGCCAACGATTTGCGAAAGTTGACGTAATTTGTCTTCTTTCGTTCCAACACCGTTAACAATAGTATACGCTAGTTGAATACGATCTACAACATTAGGTCCGGCCACTTCACGTGAGACTTCTTTAGCCAAAGTTTCTCCTCGAACGGCTCCATAGAAGCCCGCGGACAGCACATCATTTATTGTAGCATGGGGTGCTAAAGACACACTTGTTGCCACCGCAACAGCACAAGCTCCAGAAATTGCCAATGAGTTATCATGGGTTACTTGAGCGATGGTGATCGCGGCCTCAAGAGCCCCCTCAATATCATTTGGATGTAAGATCCCTGCTGGAGCAATTTTCATGGCTGCTCCGTTAGTCGCTTTTGAAGCATAGTCTACCGTAACTGCACCTGGGAGCGGCTTCATTTTTAAAGAAGGGTCCTTATACATTGCGATGGCGCTTCTGGTAGTTGGTCCTGCAAATCGATCAAAATACATTGGAACATCTGACCAAGCTAGCATTGCTTTGATTACAGTATCTTTGGTTAATGAGCCATCATTTTTTAAAATTTCATTGCATAGAAAATAAATTTGAGAGAAATCATCTGTCACTTGTCCAGCTTCACTGCCTAAAGCAAACGCCGTTTCACCTGGTTTTTTGAAATCAGTCACTTCTGAGCCAAAAAGAGTTCGAATTTGGTCAAAGGATAGATTTTCTGTTGCTGCGCCCATGGCATCTCCGATCGCCGCCATAGCTAAAGTTCCTTGGATTTTTGAATGTAAAGTCATAAATTTTTTTCCTCCTGTTGTCTATTTTGTCTGTGTCATTTCTGCTTCTGGGTCCTTGACGCCTAATATAAGTGTTAAAATCATTCCACCGAAAAATGAAATCGCCAAACCGATTACATATGCCCATAAGGTTGGTCCTGCAAAAGCAGGTATCGTAGTTAAGCCGCCAAAAACAAAGGCGTTTCCGATAACATCGAATGCCCCCATGAATGCTCCGCCCAATGCTGCACCTAAACAGCCTGCAACTAATGGCGTTTTAAATTTGACGCCTAAACCATAAATGGCTGGTTCAACAATACCGGATAGAAAGACGGAAGTGATTGCCGTCAATGAAAAGGTCTTCAGTTTTTGATTCCGAGAGCGCATGAATATGGCAAAAGCCGCACCTGCCATTCCAAAGTTTGCCGTTGCTCCATAGGCAATAAAGGCTGAATGTCCTGTCCGAGCTATTTCAGGAATGATGACCATTGTATTAGGCGCCCAATGGACTCCAAACATGATCAAAATATTCCAAATCCCACCGATCACAGCTCCAGTAACAATTTGATTAATATTCGCTAACCAGCCAACGATATTTGCAATTCCAATACTTAAGTAATTGCCAAGAGGACCAAAAACACCTACGACGACGGGAACCAAAACGAATAGCAAAATAGTTGGAATTACAATCATATGCAAACTATTAGGCAATTTTTTCTTCATGAAGTGTTCCAAAACAGATTGTAACCACACAGTCAGAATCGCCGGAATTACTTGACTTGTGTAATTGAACACAGGCATTGAGATTCCAAAGAAACGAATCAGATTTCCGCCGTCTCCTTGGATGAGATTAATGAAATCTGGCATAATCAATGCGCCTAAAATTGCTACTGCAATATACGGACTAGTTTTAAACCGATTTGCTGAAGTGACTGCTACTAGCAGCGGTAAAAAATAGAAAACGGAAGTAGCTGCTAACGTCAGCATTAAATTTGTTGTACTTTCTGTCGATAACCACCCCAGCTCGTTTGCTAAAATGGTAAAGCCTCGCAATAAACCCGATCCAGCAAGAAGCGGCAATAATGGTGAAAAGATACTGACAACCAAAGCAACAAAATCATTCAACAAATGTCTTTCTTTCGTCTCAGCCTTCAAATCTTCCGAAGTAGAGGGGGAATCTAAATATTTAATAAATGCGTCATATACCTCTCCAACATTTGTTCCAATGACTATTTGAAAACCTGAATCTTTGTCAACGATTCCAGTTACGCCATCTAATTCTTGAATATCTTTTTTCTGTACCAAATTACGATCCTTGAACTGTGGTCGTAGCCGTGTAGCGCAGTGTGTAATTGATTGAACGTTTTCTGAACCTCCCATAAGTTCTAATAATCGCCTTGCTAAAGCTTCTGTTGATTCCATAATGTTTTCCTCCTTGTCTAATTATGATTGCTATATTGGATAAGACGTTATAACGTCTTATCCTCTAAGGCGAGTATACAATAGAATTATCTTAATGTAAACGCAATCATTTATCTTTTTTAAAAAAAGTGTTCGGAAAATCATTTTGCTGTGTTCAATATTTCAAGGGGAAAGTGCTAAAAGTAGGCGGAAGTTCAGTTATGATTGATCCTTTTTCAATAGAATCGAATAAAAGTTTGGAGATGAATGTAGGCGCCGTTTAATTTTCTAAATGATGTAGAATAGAAGGTATTTTTTATGCAAAAAAATTTCCACAGCTTATTCGTAGACAAAAAATATCTATGGATATATAATATCCGTAGAAAGAGGTGAGTGTTTGAAATTATCGTCATCCTACGTTCAAGCAATCGGAATTTTGGTTATGTTAGCGGAGCTGCCTGATAATGAAGCACTGAAATCTAGTGAAATCAGCAGACGGATGAATGTCTCGCATACGTATTTGCAAAAGATCGCCACCAAACTAAAGCATGCCGATTTGATCGAATCATATGCGTCAAAGCAGGGTGGGTATAAGTTGAAAAAGTCGAAAGAAGCGATTACTTTTCTTGATATTTTTTTAGCGATTGAAGGAGAAAAGTCCTTTTTATCCAACATAAATCTTGCACCGATCGATGCGATGTTTATCGACAAAAAATTGGTCAAAGAAAAAGCGGATGTGGTGATTGGGATTCATTCGCAAGCGCAAAAGATGTATCTGGAGCAGTTACAAGCCCATCTGCTAATCGAGATTTTACCAAGGGATTCTGATGGCAATTATTTAGAGATTGATTGGAAAAAGTTTATTAGTGAAGAATAGGAGAGAGTGTCATGTCATTTAAAGAAGAAATTGAAAAGTTAAAAGAAGGCTTTGAGCAAACGAAGGAACAAGGGGCTGAGCTTGGAAAGAAATACAGCAAAGAAGGCAAAAGCATTGGCGAAGAATATGCTGAAAAAGGGAAAGCTGTTGGCAAACAGTTTAAAGATTTGTCCTCGACGATCAAGGATCGCTTCAAATAAGCGAGGAGTTGTTACGGCTGCAAAGAGTCTTAATTTTTGATAAGGAGCAATGGATCATGTGTACTAGTCTAACGTTAACAAGTAATAATCAGCAGCATTTTTTAGCACGAACAATGGATTTTGGTTTTCAGCTGGATGGAAGGCCAGTCGTAATTCCAAGAAATTATGCTTGGAAAAAGCAGTTAGAAGAATCCCAAGAAACGCGGTACGGTTTTGTCGGAACGGGTCGAAACTTGGACGAATATTTTCTGGCGGATGGCGTGAATGAACAGGGACTTGCGATCGCCGAACTTTACTTTCTCAATGAAGCAAAATACAGCTCAGAGGTAAAAGAAGATCGGGTGAACCTGGCGCCCCATGAGTTCATTATGTGGGTATTAGGCGAAATCGCAAGTATTGCTGAATTAAGAGAACGAATGACGGAAATTAACCTAGTCGAAAAGGAAATACCTTTACTAGGTTTCGTGCCGCCGCTGCACTTTATCATCACTGATCGGACTGGAGAAACGGTGGTCGTTGAATCGGATAGCGGAGAGTTAGTGATAAAAGAGAACCCAGTTGGTGTAATGACCAATAGTCCTGAATTTGGTTGGCATTTAAAGAATCTAAACAATTATTTGAGTCTGCAACCGAATAATTTTGCTAATAAAAAAATCGGTGATTATGAAGTTCAGCCGTTTGGACAGGGCTCGGGTACTTTTGGCTTGCCTGGCGGGTATACATCGCCAGAAAGATTTGTTCGTACGGTATATTTGCGGTCATTAGTGGATGCGGATGCGCCATTGAATGCGTTGTTTAAAGTTTTGGACAATGTCACGATTCCCAAAGGTGTCAATATCAAAAATGACGGCTCGGTCGATTATACACAGTATCGCGCGGCTTTTGATGTGACAAATTTGACTTACTACTTTAATCCATATGAGAATCAGGAAATTTTCGAGCTGGTATTGGATGAAGAACTGCTAAACAAAAAAGAACCGATCGAATTTGAATATAATCGTAAGTTCAAAACGACAGTGCTGCATTAACATAGCTTTTATAAAGTGAAAAAAGATGATCCAATGGGGAGAGCAAATCCTCAATGGATCATCTTTTTTAATTTTTTTGTTTGATCGCGTACACTTCTCTAGCCAGCATTTCCAGAATATAGGTGACGGGCAGCTGGGAGGTGATGTTGGTTTCTTTGTACATTTCGGTATTGGTGTAGTAGGGAATATTGACATCTGAAAGCTTGGCGATGGGCGAATTAGAACTATTTGTGATAGAGATGACATGAGATTTTCTCATTTTTATGTGATTCATACATTCGATGATGTCTTCATTTTCGCCTGAAACAGAGAGCGCCACCAAACAGATCCGGGTATTCAGCTGATCAGAAATATTATCCAGCGGTGTGTTCAACGGGTCTTGGATGTTCAATGCTAAGGTAAACAAAGAAGAAAAGAGCATCGCGCCATAGCCGGCAAAAATACTGGACGTCCCGATCCCAGCAAACAAGACCAAATCGGATTCCTTTAAAATATTGACGGCATTCATAATATCCTGCTGAAAGTCAAAATTACTGGTTCGTTTTAGGAACTCAATAAAGGGCAGTTCATCGATCGCCTGAATCGTGGTAGTTGTTTGAGCTTGTTCATTTGCGTACAGTTGAAGCTTTATTCGAAAGTCCGCATAGCCTTCGCAGTCGAATTTTTTACAAAAGCGGATGATGGTGGACGTACTGACATGAACGGCTTCGGCTAAATCCCTGACCCGCATGTAACAAACTTTATCCAGATTTTTGATGATGTAATTATAAATATCGACTTCGACATTTTTCAAATCTACCTGATTAGGAAGAAATAGCATTTGGACACCTCTATTCTGTACTCATTTGCTTCGATTATACGAGATGAAAAAACACTTATCAAGGATCAGATAGCGGATTGGGAAATGGTACAGGGCGTTACATTTATGGAACAAATACCAAAAAAATGCACATGCTCCAAGATGGCGATAAAGCGTTTACGTAAGCGGTTAATTTTTTTATACTGCGAGTATCAAAGTTAGAGGAGGCAATAAAAATGAATAAGTTTTTAGAGTGGATGCAAAGAGTTATTATTCCCCCGATGACAAAATTAGGGAACCAAAGACATTTAGTAGCTGTTCGTAATGGGTTGGCGCTGACGCTTCCGGCCATTATCAGCGGGAGTGTGTTTCTGATCGTCGGAAATATTCCGATTGAAAGCTGGCTGAATTTTATCGCGCCGTATGAAAACATGATCAATGCTGCGGTGAATGCTTCGTTTGGAATTATTTCGTTATTAGCTGCTGCAGGGATCGGGTATGAGTTGGCGAAGAGCTATTAAGTGAATGCTATTTCATCAGCCGGATTATCGATTATGGCTTTTATCATTACACAATTGTCAAATGATTTTGTGATCGATCCAGCTGGATTTGATTCGACCGGATTGTTTACGGCGATCATCGCCGGAATCGTTACTGCCGAAATTTACAATTTCTGTATCAAACGTAATTGGGTCATTCGACTTCCGCAAGGGGTTCCGCCGGCAGTCAGTAATTCATTTGTGTCGTTGGTGCCGGGAATGATCGTATTGCTGCTGTTTTGGATCATTCGTGTGCCATTCCATTTTGATATCACACAATTTATTGAGCACATTTTCTCTCCATTGCTTTTTGCATTGAACAGTTTGCCGGGGATTCTTCTATATACCTTCTTAGTGAGTCTGCTTTGGTGTGCGGGGATTCATGGCGATATGACGCTGGAGGGTGTGGCCGATCCGATTTTCTTAACCTTTATCGCCGCAAATGCGTCGGCCTTTGCTAAGGGAGAAACACTGCCGTACATCACGGCTTCAGGATTTTCCAGCTTGTTTGTCAATGTTGGCGGGACAGGTGCCACGTTGACCTTAGTATTATTGATGCTTACGTCAAAAGCTAAAACCTATAAGCAATTAGGCAAGGTTGCTTTGCCGGGGTCCCTGTTTGAGATCAATGAGCCGGTCATCTTTGGTTTTCCGATTATTATGAATCCATTAATGATGATTCCATTTATCGTGATCCCCTTAGTTTTAGCCACCTCAAGTTATTTACTGATGTCGATCGGATTGATCGCAAAACCGATCATGGTCGTGCCATGGACGATGCCTCCGATTATCGGCCCGTTGATGGCAACCGGCTGGGACTGGCGTGCCGCAGTCTGGTCGGCCGTTGAAATATGTATCGCGATCGCTATCTACTTCCCATTCTTCAAAATGGCGGAAAAGGAAATGCTGGCCAAAGAAGGAGAAGAATTAAAAGAAGCAGAAGCAACAGAATTACTTAGTGAATAGAAATGAGGAAGAGCAAACATGTCGAAATTAAAAGTAGTTACTATCGGCGGCGGATCAAGCTATACGCCTGAACTCGTCGAAGGATTTATCAAACGTTATCAGGAATTTCCAATCAGCGAACTGTGGCTGGTAGATATTGAAGAAGGCAAACACAAGCTGGAGATCGTTGGCGCGATGGCGAAACGAATGGTCCAAGCAGCCGGGATCGACTGTGAAGTCCATTTGACGCTGGACCGAAAAGCGGCTCTAAAGGATGCTGACTTTGTTACCACGCAGCTGCGAGTCGGACTTTTGGATGCAAGAATTTTAGATGAACGGATTCCTTTGAGTCATGGCCTGATCGGTCAAGAAACCAATGGAGCAGGGGGGATTTTTAAAGCCTTGCGAACGATTCCAGTTATTTTGGAGATTGTCGAAGAAATGAAGGAGCTTTGTCCAGCGGCGTGGCTGATCAACTTCACGAATCCTGCTGGTATGGTAACAGAGGCGGTATTGCGCTACGGAAAGTGGGACAAAGTCGTTGGGCTGTGCAATATTCCGGTGAATGCAGTGGTAGAAGAAGCGGAAATTTTGCAAGAAAAGCCGGAGGACCTGTTTTTCCAATTTGCCGGAATCAACCATCTGCATTGGCATACAGTCGTCGATAAATTCGGTCATAATCGAACTGACGAATTGATACAAAAGATGTATGGTGAAGGCAACAGCCAGTCGATCGTCGCTAATATCAAGGATAACGAATTGATTTTAGAACAGGTGGAGAACCTACATATGGTGCCTTGTCCGTACCATAATTATTACTATTATACTGACAAGATGCTGGCTGAAGAATTAGTAGACTTCAAAAATCATGGCACGCGGGCAGAAAAAGTGAAGGAAATCGAAGCGGAGCTTTTTGAATTATACAAAGATCCCAACTTGGATTACAAGCCTCAGCAGCTTGCTGAAAGAGGGGGCGCCCGTTATAGCGACGCGGCCTGCGAAACGATCTCTTCGATCTATAATGATAAGCGCACGGTAATGACGGTTAGCACTAAAAATAATGGCACGATTTCAGATTTGCCGGCTGACTCGGCGGTAGAAGTCACCTGCATGCTAACGGGAAATGGTCCGGTACCTTATACGTTCGGTTCCTTCAAGCCGCAAGAGCGTGGCTTGTTACAATTAATGAAAGCCATGGAGGAATTGACCATCGAAGCGGCGGTCACGGGAGATTATGGCACACTGCTGCAAGCATTTACGATGAACCCTTTAATTACCAGCGGCGATGTCGCAAAAACAGTGATGGAAGAGCTTTTGATCGTCCATAAGAAATATTTACCTAATTTCTTTGAAAAAGTACCTGTCTAAAATAGCTTAGTCCAGCAAGTTCGCTTGCTGGGCTTTTTTTCGTGTCGGAGCCCTTAGTCAAGTGAAGCTCGAATGGTTGACAAAGAAACAAAGGTATATTACTATTCAACTAATCGGTTGAATAGATTTCGGTTAATGGATTGGAGGGATCAGAGATGAATCAAGATACCAATAAAGACTATTTTCGCGAATATGCTCAAATGGGCAAAGCCTTGTCGAACGAGAACCGGCTAGAGATTCTTAGCTTATTGATACAGTCAAAAAAGACCGTTGAAGCCATCGCGGAGGAAACGGGCCTTTCAATCGCCAACACATCGAAGCATTTGCAGGTGCTGTTAAAGTCGCATTTAGTCAGAAATGAGCGCTATAAGAATTTCTTTTATTACCGTTTAGCAGACGAAAAAATCGAACAAATGCTGACGAACTTCTTAGAGGTCGCGCAAGAACAGATCCAACAGCAGCATCTCGTGAAGGATAAATTCTTAGGCGAAGCCGCAGAAGAATACACCGTTTCGATTGAGGAGATGGAGGAAAAGATCCAACGAGAAGAAATTGTTCTGGTGGATGTCCGTCCTAGCGATGAGTTTGAAACGGCGCACATTCCCGGCGCCGTCTCCATGCCGATTGAAGAGCTGAATACGCTGGTGGAAGGGTTGCCGCAGGACAAAACGATCGTGGCCTATTGCCGCGGACCGCATTGTGTCATGGCCAGCAAAGCGATCGATATTTTAGAACAATCAGGGCGAAAAGCCGTCAAGCTCGCACAAGGCGTCAACGACTGGAAATTACATAAAAAAGAGTCGATCTGATGAAACACGGACTCATTTTTGTAAGGCAGTGAATACTTTAATAAGAAGAAAGACTTCCGTTCTGCTTTTTGCAGAATTAATATTTTAGTATGAAGAAGGAGAATGAACATGATCTATGATGTTGTAATTATTGGAGCTGGACCGGGGGGAATGACCGCGGCTTTGTATGCTGCTCGTTCAAATTTATCGGTTTTGCTATTGGAAAAGGGCTTGCCCGGCGGTCAAATGAACAACACCGCCGAAATCGAAAACTATCCGGGCTTTGAATCGATCTTAGGACCGGATCTATCAATGAAGATGCTGGCAGGGACGGAAAAATTTGACGTCGCTTTGAAATATGACACGGTTGAAAAAATCGAAGAGCAGGATGCGCTTAAAAAAGTCGTTGGTTCAAATGAAACGTATTTGAGCCGAACGGTAATTATCGCCACTGGCGCGGTCCATCGGACATTGAATGTTGAAGGGGAAGAGAAGTATTCCGGCATGGGTGTTTCCTACTGTGCGGTTTGTGATGGCGCCTTTTTCAGAAATAAGGAGTTGTTAGTGGTGGGGGGCGGTGACTCTGCCGTTGAGGAAGCCATCTATCTGACGCAATTTGCCTCGAAGGTGACGATCGTTCATCGCAGAGATGCCTTGAGAGCTCAGAAAATCATTCAAGAGCGGGCCTTTAATAATGAAAAGATCTTCTTTGAATGGGACGCGGTGATCGATGAAATCAAAGGGGACGCTATGAAGGTGACCTCGGCCATCTTAAAAAATCCGAAAACGGGCGAAACGAAAGAAGTCTCGGCTGACGGGGTCTTCATTTATGTTGGGTTAGATCCGATCACAGAGCCGTTCCTTGATCTAGGGATTGTTAACGATCAGGGCTGGATCGAAACGGATAATCGGATGCGCACGGCGGTTTCCGGAATCTTTGCGATTGGCGATGTGCGGGAAAAAGAACTGCGTCAAATTACCACAGCCGTTGGCGATGGCAGTATTGCCGGTCAAGAGGCGTACAAATATATTGAAGAGCTTTCAACAATAACTGTTTAGGATAGGTGAAGAAAATGAGAGAAATTAACGATCAAGAATTTGCAAATGAAACCAATGATGGATTAGTGCTAATCGACTTTTGGGCGCCATGGTGCGGACCGTGCCGGATGCAATCACCGATTTTGGAGCAGGTGGCAGAAGAATTAGGCGATAAGGCAACCTTGGTGAAAATGAATGTTGATGAAAATCCAGAAACGTCTTCAGAACTTGGAATCATGAGTATTCCGACAATGATCATCAAAAAAGACGGCAGAATTTTGGATAAGCTGATCGGTGTTCATAGCAAGGATCAAGTGACCGAAGTATTGAATCAATTCGCTTAAAATCAATCGACCCTAGATAATGAGCGCTGACGGATAGGCTGTCAGTTGGACCTGTTATCTAGGGTCTTTTTGGCGTATAATATAACAGAATAATCCTTGAAAAAGATATTGGGAGGAAACATAATGAAAATAATCCGCTATGCGCTGTTAGGCGTTTGTTCCGTATTTCTATTATCCGGCTGCAGTTCTGGGAAAGAGGCTGATACGCCGGCAAGTTCGACAGAAATCAAGGTCTCTGTAACCGCCAAAAGCGACCCGGCAACGTCAGAAACCGTGTCAACTCGATCCTCCGATACTCAAACGACTGATACCCAAACGACGCAGAGTTCTAGTGAGACGGAATCCGTGGCAAGTCAAGGGGTTCGTCTGAGCGATGCCCAAAGAGAGCAAATTAATCTGGCGTTTCTTGAATGGGCAGGCCAGCGTGCGGCGATCGGGAATATGGCGGTCAGTGGGTGGTATTTTGATCACGGGGCAGCGGGGCGCGGCGATTGGTACGCGAATACCCCTGATGGTCAGGTCCAAGTCCAAAATCAAGACTTGCCTGGGAAAAGTGCGTTTCCGATTCGGGCGATCGGCGGCTGCGTTTTTTATACGTCAAAGGATGGCGGTATAGGCAAGCAAGAGCTTGCCGCTGGTTCATTCGCAGAAAATTATTCGGTAAAAATGGATTTTACGAAGCCAGTGAGCAAGTATTTGCTGGGGGACAATGGTGTCGTGTATGAACTAAAATCAGGCAACGGTGAGATGGTGAGTACCAACACGGGATTTGGCGAATATGCCGACGATGGGAGTGTCGGCGAGTATACACCGAGAGCGGCCTTCCAAATCTCAGAAGACCAGGCGGCACAAGAGAAGCTGCAGGAGCTGATTCAGAGGTATTAAATTGAACAGAATAATAAAGTATCAACAAGGCCCCAAATCACAGGCTGATTTGGTGCCTTGTTTTTTGTGTGAAAGCGGATCGGGGGTTGTTTGTGCTTAAATTAGTTTTTAAACGATTATATTCCAGTGTATATATTAGTGGGAAATTTCTTTAGAAAGATATTAGAATTATTTTACACTTAATTTTTTTCAGAAAGTCATTTATTTTCCGAAAAATTATGGTTATAATGATGTTATATTTCGAAAAGTTATTAGGAGGAATAAAGTGGATATTGTGAATAGGGGTTTTAAAAATAGAATGAAACGTGGTTTTTCTTTGGTTTTAGTGAGTACGGTAATGCTTTCCAGCTTCCCTTTTCAGGTAGCAGCTGAAAGTATCTCGACGGCAACGACAGCAAGCACCGAAACAAAGGAAGTACAGCCGACCGCCTCAAGTACGATAAAGCAAGAAACAGCTAGTTCCGTTAAGCAGACCAGCAGTACTACGAGTGAAACAAAGGAAAAAAAGGTGGAACGGACACCAAGAGCAGAAGCCGTAGAAACGTGGATGCCCGATGAGAATCTAAGGAAACTCGTGGCCGTAAAGCTTAGTAATAAAGGCACCACGGTGAATCCCGAGGACTTGACCAAAGAGATGATGGCTAATCTAACCGATCTGACCTTTGACGTCTATCCATCCCTATTTCCAGCCGAAACAGTCATCGACTTTACCGGGCTGCAATATGCGACTGGGATATTAAACCTTAATACAACGTATATAGAAGCCATCAATATTCCCGACATTAAGTTAGGAGAAGGGGCTTTTGCCTATGTGCGGCCCAATGTTTTGTCTCACATTGTACCTACCGGAACCGTGAAACAATTAGCTATTCAAGGAAATAACGACAGCGGCATTCCTTCGGCTGAATTGACCGGAGTAGGAGCGGAGATCAATCGCCTGAACCCGACCGACATTCTGCGGGTTATTTCAACGGATATGACTGATTTTTCTTCTTTAGGAATAACAGCAGACGTAGGAAAAGGAGTTTTTTCCAGTACAGATTATACGCGAGAAAATCCTATAGAACTGCCAGCATTAAGTATCGCAGCGGATCATGAAGGAGATATCGTATACTCGCAAAATGTCTTGAAAGCAGCAAATGGGTATTCCCTTCTTTCGGATCAAAGTGGTGCGCCTCTACCAAATGTTCAATTTTTAAATGCGAATAAGGTAGTATTGGGGCCGGGTTCACCGATGCTAACCGAAGAAGGATTGGTTTTCTTTAGTATTCCAGACCCGGCAGAGTATATTTTGGTAAATTACGGCATCCTTGCTCGAGGATTTCAACGGACGGAGTATGGACTTTCAGCCTTGATCCCAATTCAACGAGCCGTACAAGCTGAAGATGTGACCGTCAAGTATTTAAATGAAGATGACGAGGAAATTCAGACAGAGAAAAAGATTAGCGGAAATATCGGTGACGCCTATGACGCGACGACCGCCGACTACAAATTTGATACGATCGACGACTACGAGCTGGATGTCACGCGATTGCCAACGAATGCAACAGGTACACTGGATGCTACAGCGAAAACAGTCGTTTATCGTTATAAGAAAAATCCAGTGCCGCCAGTGACTAGTACGGTTACCGTGAAATATGTGGACGAAGCAGATGCAGAGATCCGCGCATCGAAAACGATCACAGGCAATGTCGGCGATGGGTATGATGCAACGACCCCAGAGTACAAACTAGCGACGATAGATGATTATGTTTTAGATGAAAGCAAGCTGCCAACAAATGGCACCGGCACAATCGAAGCAGCAACGCAGACAGTCGTTTATCACTATAAGAAAAATTCAGTACCATCAGCCGCCAGTAAAGTCACGGTTCAATACGTTGACGAAGCGGGCAAAGAGCTGCGCGATTCTCAAACGATTACTGGAAAAATCGGCGTGGACTATGATGTGACGACAGCAGAATATAAGCTAAGCAAGATCGGTGATTATCAACTAGTTGAAGATAAATTACCGACAAATGCCAAAGGTAAATTTGGCGAGAAGGATGTACTGGTGACTTATGTCTACAAGAAAGGGACGACGTTAGCCAATACATCAACGGATACTGCTAATCCAGGCAGACATTCGATCGTAACGTGGGCTAGATCTGCCAGTCAGAAAGTCTTACCTAAAACTGGTGAAAATAATGTTCTGTCAAATCTGCTGGTCTTCGCAGGTTTGGTGATCAGCGTTTCTGCGTTGATGATCTTCGTCAGAAAACGCCGTATTTAATTAAGTAAAATAAGATGACTCCATCCTGCAACAAAAGGGTGGAGTCATTTTTTTCGTCTATTTTATTAGTATCTAAAAAGATCAACTATCGGTTGTTTATAACGGGAATTTGGTGATTCTGAGCGTTTTATTATGAAAGTTTATTGGAACAGGGTAGGATATTTACTAAAAGTACGATGAAAAATCATTAAACAACTTACTAAAACACGTAAAGGAGAGAACAGGATGTATACCGACTTAAAAAACAAAGTAGCGATCATCACTGGCGGATCGAAAGGAATCGGCACGGCCGTATCGGAACGCTTCGGCCAAGAGCAAATGAAGGTCGTCGTCAACTATCATTCAGATGAAGAAGGGGCCCAAGAGGCGGTCGAGCTGATCGAAAAGGCTGGCGGCAAAGCCATCGCGGTTCAAGCGGATGTATCCACAGAAGAAGGCAATCAGGCGCTGATCGATGCGGCGATCAAGGAGTTTGGCGATCTGGATCTGTGGGTCAATAATGCGGGGATGGAAAATCGCTATGAGACCCACAAGCTGCCGTTGGAAGAATGGGAGAAGGTAACCAAAGTCAACTTAACCGGCGTCTTTTTAGGAACGAAGGCGGCGCTGAATTATTTTCTTGAGCAGGACAAAAAAGGCAATATCATCAATATGTCCTCGGTCCATGAACAGATCCCTTGGACGACTTTTGCTCATTATGCGGCTTCAAAAGGCGGGGTAAAACTCTTTTCTGAATCCGTCGCGATGGAATACGCGGCTCGCAACATTCGGGTGAACTGTATTGGACCTGGCGCGATCAATACTCCGATCAATGCCAAGAAATTCGAAGATCCGGAGCAATTAAAGACCACCACCAGCATGGTACCGATGCAAAGAATCGGTGATCCTAGCGAGGTCGCGGCAGCGGCGGCTTGGTTAGCCTCGGAGGAATCCAGCTATGTCACAGGGATCACGCTGTTCGTGGATGGCGGAATGACGCTTTATCCAGCATTTCAAGGCGGCAAAGGCTAAAACAGAAAGGACTGTAACGGATGAATATTTTAATTGCATTAATTCCAGCGATCGGCTGGGGGATTCAACCGCTGATTTTGAAAAAAATCGGAGGACGTCCCGTCAATGAGATTTTAGGAACGGGGATCGGGACACTGCTCGTCGGTCTGGTGGTCTACTTTTTCTTTACCGATCAGAGCCTTTCTCTAGGAACATTTATGCTGGCGATGGCCTCAGGTGCTTTTTGGGTGATTGGTCAAACGGGGCAATACATGGCCTTTAATTTGCTGGGGGTTTCAAGAACCATGCCGATCTCAACCGGTTTGCAGCTGGTGGGAACTTCCTTGATTGGGATGCTGCTTTTTAACGAATGGGCCGGAACGACTTCACGGATCATTGGCTTTGGGGCGATCATCTTATTGATCATCGGCGCGGCATTGACTGCGGTAACCGAGGATTCCAGCAATAAGAGCGGATTGAGCAAAGGGCTGATCATCTTGGCAACCACAAGCGTTGGGTACTGGGTATACAGCGCACTGCCAAAATTAGTCGATGCCTCTGGCGCGGCGATCTTCTTCCCGCAAATGCTGGGAGTATTCGCAGCAGCACTGATCTACGTTCTCTTCAAACAGCCAACAGCGCTGAAAAGTGACAAGAGCTATAAGGCCGTGATCGTCGGGATCATCTTCAGTATCTCAGCCTTTGCCTACATTTTCTCAGCACAAGGCAATGGCGTTGCGACAGCCTATGTGATCACACAGCTGAATGTCGTGATCTCGACACTCGGCGGCATGTTCATCCTTAAAGAGAAAAAAACGCCGAAGGAATTGCGCTACACCTTGATCGGCTTAACACTGATTGTTGTCGGCAGTATTATTACTACGTTTTTATAGAGGAGCAAGCTCCACAGTTGGAGAAAATATAAAAAATAACCATTCGCTGAAGCTTTTGACAGAGGAGCGATTCTTTGTCAAAAGCTTTTTTGGATCGATAAATTTCAGCGAAAATGAACGATCAAAAAATAACAGAAAATCCAACGCCAATACGGTCGAAAATTAATTGGAAATCTGCGTTATTCACATTATTTTAAGCTTGACTTCTCATCGGCTTTATGTGATTATACTAAGAAATATTGAACGCGATGAAGAGAGAATGTTTGCTTCAGCTTTTGTTACAGAGAGCCCTCGGTTGCTGAAAGAGGGTACAAAAGAGACTTACTGAAAAGACTCTGAGCGGCGCACCGACTATACAGGTTTGTATTGAGACTGCGATGGGAATGCCCATTATAGCATCAGAGTATCGGCTAATTGCCCGTACTTGCAGAGATTTGTGCCGAGAGGCATAGATGAAAAAAGATGGTACCACGAAACAAAGCTTTCGTCCTTTTATGGACGGAGGCTTTTTTTATTATAAGGAGGAATCGAGATGGAGAATTTATCATTAGAAGAGGTCAGGATCGCAAAGGTAAAGGAGATAAAGACTCCTTATCCTGACAGATATGAAGTAAATGAAGAGATTTGCAAGGTGGCTTCACTAGAAGATGGGACGACAGACGTGAAAATCGCAGGGAGAATAACCGCTTTTCGAAAAATCGGAAAGCTCACGTTTTTCCGAATCTCCGATATCGCGGGGCAAGTCCAAGCCGCCATCAAAAAAGATGAGGTCGGTGAGGAACGCTATAACCACTTCCAGCAAATCATTGACACAGGTGATTTTATCGGACTGGAAGGGTCCATCTTTACCACCAAAACCGGAGAGAAAACGTTAAGAGTCAAGGCGTATACTTTTTTGGGAAAAAGCTTCCTGCCGCTGCCGGAGAAATTCCATGGCCTGCAGAATTCTGAGCTGATCTACCGTCAACGCTACCTTGATTTGATTATGAATCAGAAGACCAAGGAGCGCTTCTTGTTGCGGACGAAAATGATTCAGGCGATTCGCCGTTATTTGGAAGAGGAACAATACATTGAGATCGAAACGCCGGTATTGACCAATCAGCCTTCTGGTGCCTTGGCGAAGCCTTTTGTCTCGCATCATAATGCGTTAGATATCGATGTCTTCCTGCGGATCGCTCCTGAAACGTACTTAAAGCGGGCGATCGTTGGCGGGTTTACGAAGGTGTTTGAATTTGCCCGCTGTTTTCGCAACGAGGGGATGGACGCTACCCACCTGCAGGATTTTACGATGCTGGAAGCCTATTGCGCCTACTATAATTATTTAGATAATATGAAATTCCTGCAGCGCATGCTCGTTTCAGTGATCGAAAAAGTTTTCGGCAAAACCGCGATTACCATCAATGATCATTCGGTCGAATTTGCCGGCGAGTGGCCGATCGTCACCTTCCGAGAGCTGCTGATAAAAGACTGCGGCATCGATATCAACCAGTTCGAAACGGCGGAAAGCTTATTGGCTGAAATCAAAAGAAACAAGATTGAGCTGAATACCAGCGACGATTTAGCTGCGATGGGAAAAGGAAATTTGATTGATCTGCTTTATAAAAAAGTGAGCCGCCCGCAAATCATTCAGCCCACATTTTTAACAGAGCACCCGATTGAGCTGTCACCACTGGCGCGAGCCAATGACCAAGATCCGCAAATTACCGATCGTTTCCAATTAATCATTAACGGCGCTGAAATTATCAATGGCTACTCAGAGCTGGTCGATCCAGCCGAGCAAGCGCTCAGACTTGAAGAACAAGCCCAGTTAAATAAAGACGGCGACCAAGAAGCGATGGTGATGGACACGGAATACCTTACTGCGATGCGGCATGGGATGCCGCCAATCTCCGGCTGGGGAATGGGGATTGATCGTCTGATCCAAGTAATCACCGGAACACCGAACTTAAGAGATTCCGTGCTGTTTCCGCTGATGCGCCCTGATAAAAAAGGTGAGGAAATGTAGGTGGTGTTTCTCTAATGTCAGAAGATCTGCCCGTAAGACGGCTTGATACGGATGAGAAAATCAATGAGTGGATGCTGGAAGATGTGTAAGCTTTGGGACTACACAGCAAACCCTAGACCAGATCCACATCCCAATACACCCAAAAGCCCCCATCAAAATCTTGATGGGGGCTTAACCTCGTCATCTCACAGGCATATACATCTCTGTCAGATATTCGTCTTCCGGCTGTTCTTCGCCGTTCAAATAGTGATAATAGATGCCGCCGGCTGGTTCGTAACCATGGGCGGGGAGCCAGTTCATCAGCTCTTCTAAGGTAGGATCTTGCTTTTCGTAGGGGCCGCGATCGATGGTGAGCGCGATCTTGCGGATCGGGTTTGTCTGGGTTTGCACCTCGCCCTTGCCCTCAAGCGGTCGCGGCGTGGCGAAGCCGATCTCCACATCCAAGGCTTCCAGATCGATATTGTGGAAGCAGACGATCGGGCCGCTGCTAGGCTGTGCCTCGTTTTCTTCGATCAGAGCAAGGATGCTGCCGACCGCCGTTCCCATCAGCTCTGAGTATTCTTCAAAAAAGTTAATCGTCCTGCGCAGCGTCAGCAGGTGCTGTTCTGGCAGTTCCTTGATCATAATATCCGCGATTCTAGTCATTGTACGCCCTCTTTTCATTTTCTATTGTGTCATAGAAAATCATAGCAAAGAGCATCCGATTCCGCTTGTCCGTCAGTGCTCAATTCTAGTCGGCAAAGTCACGAAACAAATAAACACCCAAAACGGCATTAAAGCCCATCGCCGCGAAAACGCTGAACCGTTCGGGGATGCCGAAATAGTCGCGGGGCACCGCATTGACGCCAATCGCTCCTGCGATCATGAAAAAGAGGGCAAGCAGCGCCCATTTTGCTAATGAGGGATGGGATTTTCCGCGAAGGCAGCTAACGATAATCACCAGCAGGGAAGCCAGCGACAGGACAACCACCAATACCGTGACAACGACGTGCATGATATCCTGAAAAGTCCCCGCAAATCCGCTGTCCGTCAAAGGAAACATCCCATAGCCCACCGCCGATAGACACATCATCACCGCAAATAAATAAATCCCCAGACGCAAAGCGCGGGTCAGTTTTCCTTGAATATAAACGCAAAGCACCGTAGCAGATACGACGCTACCGACACCAGATAGCGAAGCCAACTGATTCCAGACGATGCGCGAAGGGGCGTTCTCGGCACTCAGATCACTGACCGCCTGCGCCATCCAATCGTAGCCGGGATATGCCAGCGGGCTGAACACGACCGCCGCGGTATAAGATAGCAGACTGACCACACCCAGTAGCCCCAGCCAATGAATCAAACCGCGTTTCTTACTCATAATCGCAAGCCTCCATCCGGTACAACTGATAAAACTGGCGAATATGCCGCTCCAACAGCTCCACACATTCCATTTCTCTGTCCGAATGACGATCACAGATCGACAGCAAAAGCTGGATCGGCGCGTAAAAATGCAGCGCCATGACCTGCGTATCCCACGCCTCCAGCACGCCCGCTTGGACCAGCATAGCAAACAGCATTCCCTGATAGCTCAACGGGTCATCCGCATATTGCTTGGTATACATCGCCGCAAGCTTGCTATCCTGAAACTGCTCGATCGTCAAAAGCTTGCGAAAATCCGCCGCATACCCATCATGCAAAAAGAAGTCAAACAGCCTTCTCCCCAGCACCACCAGTTGATCCTCCGACATGCCATCAAACAAGGGCGCGTCCGCCTTACCATCACGACCATCCAGCATTAAGCCCGCCATATTTTTCTCATAGCGCGCGTTCATTTCTTGCAGCACGGCATCGAAAATCTCCTGCTTGTTTTTATGGTGCTTGTACAAAGAAGGGGCCTTGATCCCGACCGCCTGTGCAATCTCATCAACACTCACCGCGCCATACCCCTTAGTGGCGAACAGCCGCGCCGCTTCAATGACGATCCGTTCTTTCGTAGGTAATTTATCCATCGTTGTTTCTCCTTGGCTAATAGTTGTTAGCCTAAGTTTAGCTAATAATCATTAGCCTGTCAAACTATAACAAAACCAGAGCATAAAATAAACAAGACGTACGAAAATTACCCCTGCAATCAAACGATCGCAGGGGTAGTTTTCGTACGATTGATCTTCATAATCAATGCAATTTCCTTTCTGAGTATGAAATGGGCGTACCATCATTTATGTTCATTTTCTATCTTTTTGATCGTTTCAAAGTCTAATTCAGTAGCTTCTACGATTTTCTCTATAGGAAAGTTCATCTTGATCAACCGAAGAGCAACTTTTCTCTTCACTTCCTCAATCCCTTGTTCAATCCCTTGCATTCGAGCAGTAGAGATTACGGCATCAGTGATGGCTTTTGACTTATTGATTTTCATAATCATCTCTTTTTCCTTTCTAAGTATGAAACAGGCGGACAATCACTTATGTTCACTTTCTATCTTTTTGATCGTTTCAAGGTCTAATTCCGTAGCTTCCACGATTTTCTCTATAGGAAAGTTCATCTTGATCAATCGAAGAGCAACTTTTCTCTTCACTTCCTCAATCCCTTGTTTAAACCCTTGTTCAAATCCTTGTTTAAACCCTCGTTCAAAGCCTTCCACAAATCCTTGCATTCGAGCGGTAGAGATTACGGCATCATTGATGGCTTTTGACTTATTGATCTTCATAATCATCTCTTTTTTCCTTTCTGAGTATGTGATGGGCGGACAATCACTTATGTTCACTTTCTATCTTTTTGATCGTTTCAAGGTCTAATTCAGTAGCTTCTACGATTTGCTCTATAGGCAAGTTCATCTTGATCAGCCGAAGAGCAACTTTTCTCTTCTCTTCCTCTCGAGCGGTAGAGATTACGGCATCATTGATGGCTTTTGATTTATTGATTTTCATAATCATCTCTTTTTCCTCCGATCCTAGACTGTAATAGTCCACTTTTTGTTTGGCTTTTTTTATATAGTCGGGTGCGTTGGCGAGAGTCTCGCCAGTTTTTAGAAAGTGCTGCCAGTGGTGGATAGCGCTTTGGCTCTTTCTATTATTATTTTTCAGGCTAAGGAAGCATAGGAGCAACAGTTCTTTTCTATTGGTTCCAAGAAACGGCTGATTTGTCTGCTCGTTTAATAAGCGGAAAAGCTGCAATGCGTCTTGTTTTTGGTCAAATAAGTGAAAGTCCACGATATTGATACCATAGGCAGGGCACAGGGCGGAAAAATTATTGTCTCGAATAAAATCATTGGTTTCAAGATTGCCAAAGGGGCTGCAAAAGGCTTCTGCTAAGTAAAAAATCGAACGTTCGCGAAAGTAGGCATGAGGCTGAATTTGGCATTCGAGCGTCGTGTGACTGCCATCTTCTCCAATGGCCAAGATGTCTACTTCAGTTCGTAAGATATCCATTTCTTCAAAGGCTTTTTTATAGCTGTCAATATGATACGTTTCTTTTGGCGTAAGGGTCTGGAATTCAATACCTAGCAGGTCTTTGACAAAGGCTTTAAGGATAGACGAGGAATCTTCTGAGGTCAATAATTTTTTGAAAAGCAGGTCGTTTGTTGGTAAAAATTTTTGCATTTTTTTCACACCTTTCAGATAGCAAGAATCCATACTGAAAGGCGGTTTCTCCCTGTATTATAGCATGGTGATTCAGTGACTATCAAAATTCTTTCACTCTAAGATACGTAAACGAATGGAGATAACTGCCAAAGAAAACCACGAAACTTACCCCTGCAATCAACCGATCGCAGGGGATATTCTCGATCCCTAAAGAGTATAAATAGCCTTGGTACCAATGATTCTGGTGTCCAGCTTTACGAACTCGCTTTCTCGCCGTTAATTAGGAAATCATTTTTCAAAAAAAGAGTCCGATTACCATTGCATCACGCGAGTCATCCATCAATCGATGCGGCTAAATTTTCGCCAAGAATTTAGCCGCATTTTCGCTGACAAACCGTTTTTCTAATCACGCCTTAGCGTGATTAGAAAAACTGGCAAAGCCTTCCTTATGATGTCGTCATGGATCTCGTCCGCCCAGCCAATGATTGACCAGAGCGATGACCAATCCCACAAAGAGGGGAGCGAGGACATATCGGATCAGCTCGCTCATAAGCATCACCTCCTTTTTCCGTGTGGGAGGATGACGACACGAGTTACCTACGCTTAGTCGCTGTTAAGAAGGAAAGTATTCAGTTAGTTCTTATTAGTTAGATGCGCCTCAAGAAGAGTCGTCGTCGCCGTCTTTTTGCTTGCCCCAGATGCGTGCGATCAAACGTTTGAGGTGCCCGATTTCCTGTTGTGATCGCTGATTCGGGGGCGCGCCGGAATTTTCGGCGAGTCGTTCCTTTTCACGTTCATAGTCCTTTTTCCGCAGGGTCGACTTCAAGTCTTTTGCGGGCATGGCAGACTGGACCTGCGCGGGTTCCTCTGCCATAGGAAGTGCTGATTTCGCCGCTGTTGGGAGTTCGACAGGGTGTTTCTGACCATCAATCGTGTGCTTTTCTCCGATTTGTGGTGATTGAATTCTTAATGAAAGAGGGTTATTTCCCGTTTCTGCCGAGTCTCTCAGCTTTTGCGCCAGCATCGTTCCTGTTGGTGTTAATGGTGATTTGGCAGGGGCGGCGGCCTTTGGTTCTTTTTCTTTATCGAAAACTTCGCGATCATAGGTGGTGACGATCCTGCCTGTGACCACAGTATCAAATAGTTTTACGCCGTCTTTTTCAAAAATATCTAGTTGAGTTAATAGTTCGCAAGCTTCTTTGAGCTGCGGTCCGGGTAGATCGGCATTCACATTTTTATAGGTCCAGTCGTGCTCTTGGCCGAGGCCATTCGTGAAGGTGGTGACTAAATCATGGGTCATCTTTCTACTTTCCTTTCTTCTTTTTTTATGCGTAGGTAGGTTTACTCTCAAGGTTCATTCGTTTCATCAGGACGGACTTTTGCAATTAAGGAACGGACAAGGGACTTGGCTTTTTCGCCAAAGTTACGGACAGGGAATACTTTTGAAGTCAGCGAGCGCCATTCAGGTGCCATGAAATAATCCTTAAAGTAATAAAAGAACCGCTTCATGGTGCGCGTCGCCTTGGTATTCATAAAGATATCGCGGACAAGGTCCTTTAGAATGAAGGCAAACTCCTCCGCACCAAGCTGGAACCGTACACGTAATGCCAAGATATATTTGATCGTTAAGCTGCTATTTTGCGTTTGATAATAGTAATTGGTAATGCGTTTTTCTAGTGTTGTTGATTTAAGATTGAACAATTGTCGGCAAGTCAGAGTTTGTTCATTCATAGATTCTTATCCTCCTTTTAGTTAGTAGAGGAAGGCGGGGGTTAGCCGCCCATCCTCACATGCTGCTTAAAATACGATACGTTCGACAGTTTCGACAAATTTGGCGCTGGTGACTTGATCGAATAACTTGTCGCCATTTTTATCGAATAGGTTTAAGAGAGTCAATCGCTCTAAGGTGCCCCGCACCTCATCGTTGGATTTGTTGTCGTCGGCATTCGGATAGCTCCATGTTTGGGAACGCCCGTTTTTGGTTTTAAAGATCGCTACTAATTTTTTCATCTACACTTTTCCTCCTATTATTTACTCACTCGTGATTGGCTGGTGATGATTACGCCGTCTAACAATGTGCCTTCTGCGTCGAGTTCCTTCATAAGCTGTCCTAGTTTTAGGATCTCTGCTTCATCTGGGTTATCGACGACATTTTGGAACGTGACTTTCTTTAACTTCTCCACTCCAGGTACTGAGAGCTGCACTTGTAATTTGGTACTTAATTTTTGAATCATTGTAACGCCTCCATGTGTTTGAATTTTTTTGTACCGGCCGGTGACTAAAGAATAGCCGAAAGTCAAAAAAACCACGATGTCCAAAATCGATGGCAGATGTCCAATTTCGAACTTTTAGGCCTTAGAAACGTTGAGTTACCGTTTTGAACCCCTGTAATTGGACATTTTTGCCGCTAATTGGAACTTGCGTTTTTTTCTCATTTATGCTACAGCCGCTTCAATAAAAAAAGCCCACAAAAAAAACTGGACGAAAAATCGTCCAGTTAAGCTCGTGCATTTATATTAATTCCATGATTCCCAAGACGTATTCTCAGGCTCATCAATCAATTCATCGTAGTAATGAAGAAAGCGGGCACGTTGATAGCGCCGATTGACCTCGCCAGCTTTGGTGGTAAATTGCTGGAGCATTGGGCGCTTTCTCAAGCTGTTGCCAAAGGGGGTTCGATGCAGCTTTAAATAATCCTTAGGAGCCCCACCTAATGTGGACTGGTAAAACGAGTCTTGCCGGACCGCCGCTAAGACAGCACAGGCGATCTCCGCGCGTAATAAGATGGCATACCGTCGGATCGGTACAGTGAGCATGAGCCCAGCCACCATCTCAGCGTAAAGCAAGATACCAGAAGTCGATATATCTCTAATTTTTAGCGGATTGATCCAGACAGTATGTCGCACACTCTCTAGCGGAAATAGGGCAAAAAAAGGACAGATCCACGGTGACTTGTATTTCCCAAAGCTGCCAATGTCCTTGAGAACAGAAGAAAAAATACTATAATCAGGAAAACAATGCGCAAAGGCAAAGTGACGCAGGGTATTCAAGGCGCTCTGCGTGTTATAAAAGCAGCCCTTCTCAGTAAATACTAAGACACCCTTTCGATCAGGCAGGGGAATGATGCAGTTGATCTCGTGCTTCTCTAAAGGATCAAAGGCGATCGCCTCCGCAAGATAGCGCTCCCATAATTGTGACCACTTTCGGTCATCTAACACTTCTAATTGATGCTCGTCATTCATTTGTAACTCCTCCTAACAATAATTATTAAATAATAGTTCCACTCAAATTATACGACGAAAATAAATAGAAAAACGTGCTGTTTTTTATAAGGCAAACTATGGAAAATCGAAAATTTCTAATAATCTTGTTATAATTTAATGAATTAAAAAAGGAGAAACATTTTCGTTTTTATAACCAAATTGACATAATTAAAACCGGAAAAAGGGCGTCCACTCATTAAAAACTGAGTGGACGCCCTTTGCTTATGTAGAGGGTATTGTTTGACTAAATTATTATTTCCATATAATGTTTTTTCGTAGTTTATCTAAAACTATGAACATTATTCTTTTATAATCTGTTCTCAATTAACAAAAAAACGAACTGATTTGATTTAATTATAGAATATAGGAAAAGAATAATCAATATATTTTGTAAAAATCATCTTAAAAGAATAAATTTAACGTTTCATAATTGAATTTTTCTATAAAACTCAGTTAGAAGTAAGACAAACAGAAGAAAATATCTAGTTATTGACCGTCAATTGAGCCGTCAAAATAAGAAAAGATTTAAGGAGAGAATTATGCGCAGAGGCGAAAATATTTATAAAAGAAAAGATGGACGTTGGGAAGGACGCTACAAGAAAGGAAATAAACCCAACGGACGAATCAAATATGGCTATATCTATGGAAAGACCTTCAGTGAAGTACGATCAAAGCTCTATGCAATGAAAGCTTATTACCAGACCCACCAAGAACTATATGGCGGTGCCTGCATCCCATTAGAAGAATGGGGACACCATTGGTTAAACGAAATCCGACAACAGGTGAAGCACTCAACGTTTAATTCCTACTACTTTAAGCTGACAACATACGTTTTTCCTTATATCGGAAACATCGATCTCAATGAATTAAAGCTAGAGAATGGGAAATTCCTCGTCAACAAGTGGATAGAAAAAGGTCTGGAAGTATCAACGATGCAAGTCATTTTAAGAATCACGAACCAATGTTTATATGGAGCCCAAGAAAAAGATTACCTAAAACAAAATCCTTTTCTACTATTAAAACTGCCGAAAAAACGAAAAAAACTCATCCGTGCATTAACGTGGGATGAACAAAATGAACTAGAGAAAGCCGCGCTATCAAGAAAGAATCACACAGGATTACCAACCTACTTAGCACTGCACACAGGACTAAGAATCGGGGAGATCGCGGCACTAAAATGGAGCGACATTGACTTTGACCGTAATATCATCACAGTCAATCAAACCTATCAACGTGTCGCCCTTAGAAAAGGAGATCAGAAAACCCAACTAATCTTTGGCTCAACGAAAACAGAATCCGGCACACGCTCTGTCCCAATCGGTAAACCTTTGCGAAAACAGCTATTCAAGTACAGTAAAAAAGCAACAGGAAAATACGTCTTCTCTACCCAAGGCAAACCTGTGGAACCAAGATTATTGACCTATCATTTCCATCAGATACGAAAACAATGCGGACTAGAAGACATTCATTTCCATCAACTACGCCATACCTTTGCGACGCGCTGCCTAGAACCGCAAAACGATATTAACTCAGTCAGCGCTATGCTGGGGCATAGCTCTACCCAGTTGACCTTGGATACCTATGCGGATTCTATGATGGAACAGAAAATAAAAGTCATTTACCAGATGGAAGCCGCCATGTGTGAGCGAAAATAAAGCATAAATAATTGAAAAATTTTTCAATCCCCGAAATTCTGCCTCCCTTTTTTTCTCACTCCGAGTAAGCGCTTACTAAAATAAATTATTCCTTCAATCCGTATATTTTAAATAATTTTAAATTAAAGAATCGGAGTCCGCTGAACGCAAAATTCACAGACACTTTATGCGCCGTCATTTGCCGTCAGAGGGGGGCTGTGAGGGGCGGTTTCATCGTTTTTTTATGAGGGTTCATAGTTTTAGATAAACTACGCAAAAAAAGTAATCCTAACTTAACAAAAAAAGTTCTAGTTATCCCAATATCAAATGTACCACTTTTGTACATTATAGATATAAAAAATTAAATTATATTAAGGAGAGAAAGAGATGAATAAGAAAAGATTAGTTGCTGGTTTATTAACTAGCGCGACAGTAGTAGGTTTATTTGCGGCAGGAGGAACCACTTTTGCGGCAGAAGTAGATAGTGCTGAATCAGAAGTAGGAATTGGGTTTAGCAATCATAGTCCAGGTGTAAATCCCGGACCATTAGAAATCAAATGGGCGCCTATTAATTTGAATTTTGATGATTCAAATGATTATACTCAAACATCATTTAATGAAGTAACCGGATCAAAAATGTATACAGTTGTCAGTGATACTCGTGGGGGCGGAACTGACAAATGGGAACTAAATGCAAAACTTGGCAATTTAATGAGCGGCTCAACTCAACTAGTTGGTGCACAACTTGAGTTTGATGCTTTGAAACAAGGGTATACAGGAACGGCTAAACCAGAACTACCCGGATCAATCATCGCACCAACAGGTTCCGCAGCAGTTACAGCTGCTAACTTCACACTGAGCCAAGGTGCTGCAGCAACAAAAGTGATGGAAGATGGTACTGGCGGAACGGGTACTTTCCAAGGCGCAAGTGCAATGGAAATGTCTAACATTAAACTGAATGTTCCATCAAATGTAGTCAATGCTGGTAAAGAATTTACTGGTAAATTAACTTGGTCATTGGATGACACTCTATAAGAAATTAAACGAAAAGAGGAGCAGGAGGGCGTCTCCTCTCCCCTTTTTTGTTGAAGGAGGACGCCATGACGATGCGAAGTAAACTTAGAAAACTCAGGTTTCTTCTATTACTAGTAGTTGGGACTTTATTTGTTTCGATGACAACTTATGCAGCAGAGGATTCGAAAGATCCGGCTGGCTATACCGTTGAAAGTATCATCTCAGAGAATCAAGTGGACAAAACAAAAACCTACTATTATCTATCAATGGAACCGAAACAAACCCAAACGATCCAAGTTAAAGTCATCAGTACGAAAAAAGAACCGGTGACAGTTAGTTTGGCAGTTCATGATGCCGTCAGCAGTTCCGTAGGTGCGATTGACTATGCGAATCCGAAGCCAAAGCTGGATCGAAGCTTAAAAAATCCGATCACAGACTTGGTGAAGATCAAAGACAATGTCAAAGAGGTAACGGTTCAGAACTTTGAGGAAAAGATAGTTGAGTATGAGATTTCAACACCGAAAAAAGATTTTACCGGAGTAAAGCTTGGTTCCTTACGCTTTGTTCGTAAAAACGAGAAGTCGGAACAAAATAAAAATGGACTGACCTCAGAATACGCGCGCGTAATCGCGTTGATGCTGACAGAAGATGAGGAAACCTTCAATCATGGAGCAGAGCTTCATTTGAAAAAGGTTGGTCTGAATCTATCGAACGGACGAAAAGTGATCGCGGCGAATATCCAGAATGATCAGCCGAAGGTTTTACAGGAAATGAAAATCAACGGTCAGATTACTCGTAAAGGAAAGTCCGAGGTTTTAGCCAAACATAAAATGGAGAATTTCTCTGTGGCTCCAAATTCTAATTTCAACTTTGAGATTCCGTTAGGTCTTGAGAATTTCCAAGCCGGAACCTATGTGTTTACGGGTGAAGCCAAAGGGGATGGACGTACGTGGAAATGGAAAGAAACTTTCACAGTTGGTAAAGAACGGGCGGATAAGATCAATGAGGAAACAGTCTTCAAGATTAAGGTTCCGCAATGGGTGCCATGGTCAGCAGGACTTCTGATACTTGCTTTGATCGGATTACTCGTCTTTCTAACGGGTCGTCAAAGGAATTGGTATGAAAGGAAGTGAGGGATGTGAAACATAAAAAGTGGGTATTCTTTCTACTATTATTATGTTTCCTTCTGCCGGTAGCTACTCAAGCAGCAGAGGAGCAAGATATAGAGATTGGGATTGGTTTCAAAGAAGTACAACCATTACCCAAAGAAATACCTGCGACACCAAAGGAGAATGTACTGCCATTGACTTCTGGCGATAAGATATATCAAGCACGAAGGATAAGGGCTTTGCCGAAAACGGGAATGATTCAGACCAGTTGGATAAATGTGATCGGAATTTTTTGTTTAGCGGTTTGGTTCTGGCTGTTTCTATTCTTCCGAATCAGAGAGGACAATGATTCGCAGGAAGGAGGAAATAGGAATGAGACTAAATAAACAAAAAGTTTTCCGTACCGCATTGATGGGATATTTCTTAGCAAGTACCTTTATCTTGAGCGGGGCAGCATTTGCGAACACAGAAGCGAGTGAGGAAGTTAGTACCGTACCAAGTACAACGCAATCAGAAAAAGCAGTTTCTTCCTCTGGACCAGAACTACCGACGCTCAACTCTTCAAAAGAAGATGTTCCAACAGCTTCAACACAAAAGGTCGAAGAACCAAAACGCGAGCTTACTTATGAAGATAATCAAATGTTGGAAGAACCAAAGGCAGACTCGCCAGTTCCAGCAGTTCATTTCCAAGAAAAACAGTTGGAAAATAGGTTAACGATCAAAGGTTCTGTCTCCGCAGGTGAAGAAGTGCGCGAGAATGTACCCAGTCAGACGATTTTATCCGCGTTGATCCTTCAACGCTTGACTGAAGCAGGTACTTGGCAAGAGGTTCATCGTTTTTCAATTGAGGGAAATGGCGTGAACGTAACTGACAGCGCTTTTTCATTTGACTATGAAAAACCAGTAACCGAAACGGGTGAATCAAACTATCGGTTAGCCGCAGACTATACAGTGAAATACTCAGAAGAAGATCAGGAACAACAAAAAGCTTCATTAGACGTTGGTTCTGTGACAAAAGTCAAAGAAGAAGTGCAGGAAAAACCTTCTGAAACGGCTTCTTCGTCGCAAGAAAGTACCACTTCTGAACAGGGAAGCACTGAGGTAACCAAAGAAAATATTGTCGAAAGCAGTGGACCGAAAGAAGACTCGAACGCTGAGGAGCCAATCGTTATCGATCCATCAACAATGGGAACAGGCGATGATAGTCCAAAAACGCTAGGAAACAATAGTCAAATTCCTGCGATGCAGGATAATTATCGTGAGGCGTTTCAACGTGGGCTGGGGATAATGCCGATGGCTTTTGAAACTACAGAACAACCTACTATAAATAGTAAGCAAATAAGCAATCCTGATCCGAACTTCGCTAATATAAATTATCCAGTTATTGATAGGTTGGTTTATACGAAAAAAAATGAAGTAACAATGTTTGCTACATTAAATTGGAGTTTCAGAGGATACGGAACTTTCACTGCTCCAACTTTGGCAGAAGCTGAGAGTAAACTTAACAGTACCCCTTATCAGTTTAGTTTAACAGTAGGAAGTGCTATTGGGACTCCGGCCGTGTATGACTCTAATGGGAAAACCGTAAATGGAAGTCTAACTTTAGGACAAATACCATTAACTAATTCAGCTATTTGTGGACCAGAGAGAATAAAAAATTTATCAAACACCCGAACAGCGGAAATACGTAAAGTAGATTTTTCTGAATGGGAAGTTTGGTCTACTAATGTAACAAAAATAGAGGTAGAAAAAATACCGACTAATAATAATACGAAATTTGAATACTTTCATTACTATCAGTATCCAAGTAGTGCTCAGATTTTTTATACATTTGGAGCTCCTAAAACAACTGATTTAAAATTTGTAGCTCCTCCAAAATTCTCTTCATTTGAAGGAAATGGCTATTCAGCAAGGTTGGAACCTGGAAGTTATACAGGAGACATTTCACAGAAACCCTATGATGGTATCTTACAAGTAAAAGGTAACGATGGTTTATGGAAGAATCATGTTACAGATTTACAACATGATGTTTCGAAGAATGGTTCCTATAGTGGTAAAAACTTTGTAAACGTTCTGCCAGGGACAAATTATGAAGGGAGAGTTATATTGAATGATGTTTTTGATACACAAGTTATATCTGCATCGACTCCCTTTTACACACCCAATAATGTTGAGACGCCGATAGCTGATAATAGCGCATTTGGAGTGCCTACAACTGAAAATGATGCAACAGCAACAATAACTGGTAAGTATATAGTCAGTACAGGAACCAATAAAGCCCATCCTAAAGAAGTTCAGGTAAGGCTTTATAATAGTAATACGGGTATTTGGGATACTGTATCAAGTACATTTACCGTCAATAAAAGCGCGGAAACTGTGACATATAAGTTATTAGGTTTAAAACAAAATTCTACTCAGCGAACAAGATATCGAGTGAAAAATGACAGTGGTGTATGGTCATCATGGTCATCTGAACTTGTATTTAAAACTAAAGGTGTCCCATTAAGGATAAGTAAACCAGTCATTGATGGCGTATTAACTAAACATAATGAAGTTACTATGAAGAGTGGTACTTATGCTGGTCAAACCTCTACAGATCCAACAAAAAAGGATAATGGATACTTATGGTATCAAACAGGAGGAGGAAGTTGGGTACAGGTAACAAATACTCTGCCCTATACACAAACTTTAGGTGGTACTTATAGTGGAAAACAAATACAAGGTTTAGATACAGGGACGGCTTATAAGATACGACTCCTTTTAATGGATTCAACAGATAATTATCAATACGATGAGGCTACTCTAGCTAACAATGAAGTAATAGCACATACAAAAAATACAGTATTGAAACCAACAATTAATACTCATCCTGCCATTAGTAAGTATAACGCTTCTGCCACAATATCAGGTGTCTACGGGATCGGTCCAGCAGGAACAACCCCAGCTCATCCAGATAAAGTGAAGGTTCAAGTTAAACTGGATGGTGCCCCAAATTGGGAAGATGTAGATAGTAGTTCATCACCTAAGCTTGATAGTCAGTCGATTAATACTTCAAGTACAAAAGGAACATTCACTATTAGTAAACTGAAGGCAAGTACGAAATATCATGTACGCTACCAAGTAGAAAATCTAGGTGGTTGGTCAGACTGGTCGGCTTCCGAAGAGTTTGTAACATTAGCGCCACCACCAGCACTGAAAATCATCGACGCGCCAAAACTTGATTTTGGTATGCTGCAAAGCGAGAAATTTACGCAAACCGCGAATCTTTCCGCAGCGAGTCAAAAGAACCACCTGACTGTTGATAATACAGACACGACTAAAGGATGGAAACTGACTGCGGCGTTGCAACAACTAAAACGCACAGATAATCCAAGTATCGTGATGCCTTGGGCGAAATTAACAATGCCAATCAATTTACAAAACTCTATCGATGATGGAGTAACTTGGTCGAATTATGCGACTGGCGTTGATGGTATTCCAAGAACGATGAGTTTCAATTCTGGCGATCCAGCACAGAAATTGTGGGGAATCGTTAATCCAACAGATGCACAAGGCTTGTTCCGAACAGAGATCGATTGGAGCAATGTCGAGCTCGAAGTTCCGGGGAATCAGTACGAGCTTTACGAAGGGAAATTGGTGTGGAGTTTAGACGACACGCCATAGCCAGAAAGGGGAAAGAAAGAGATGACGATTCCAATGTGGCTGGGAGTTTTCGGTGCGATCGCTGTGATCGGATTGATTAGTTTCTTGCTTTTCTTTATCAAGGACAGCCGATTACGAATGGAGTATAAGAAGAAGTCGACGGTGCTGCTGGTTGATTGCGGCCTGCTGTTCATCATGCTGGTAGCGATCGCCGCGGCGATCTTCCTATACCTTGATTGGCAAGCGCAGTTGAATTACTTTTTAGCGAATTAATCCGAGCGCATTTACTATTTACTATAGAAGCGTTCGATCAGTCTAATGGGTGTTTCCCTTTGTTCGACGCGTAACGTTCGTTCAGAAAGTGCTGCTCGCGCTGAATCATCCGTCTGTCTGACATAAAAATAGAGCCGCTCGATCTTTCGGGCGGCTAGTACATATCAACGGGTTGTTTACGCAACACAAGAACGAGGTGGAAAATGAATCGGATTTTGATCTTAACCAGGAATATTTCAGTAGAAAGCTATTTGCAGCAGCAATTACAAAAATTGAATTACGAGGTACTGGTGTCTGTTTCGCTTTGGGAGAATTGGGAGCACTCCCGCAAGTCGGATCACTTCATGGAGTCCTTCCAGTGGATCTTTTTGAGTGAGACGATCTCAGACGCGGAGACGCGGGATTTTGCGGAGCAGTGCCAACAGGACTATCTCGTGCGGATCGTCGGCGAGGAACCTTCCGAGGAGACGGTGTCGGAATGGCGCAGGTGGCGCATTTTCGATTGGCTATTGGCGACGACTTCGTTGGAACGGCTGAGGGAAAAGCTGCTGCATAAGTCCTTGATCCAGCAGGTAGCGTCTACCCAAGGACCAAACAGCGCTACGTTCACATTAAGTCAGAGCAAGAAGGCCTTTCCCTTATACTTTTCAGACATTCATTTTACCAAGCTGGAAAAGGACATCATTCGCCGACTGATCACGTCCAAGAGCCTATCCATGAAGCGCGACGAACTTTGCCGCGGCTGGCGCTCTAAAAATCAAAACTCCAAACTAAGCCAACTGTCCTCATCCGTTACGAAGATCAGGAAAAAAGTCTTCGAAGCCTATGGAATCGAGGAAGCCGTCCACACCATCTGGGGAGAAGGCTATCAGTTGAACGCCTATTTTTACCAATGCCTGCTAAAAGGCGAGCTCCATAACCAATCGCAACGCCTCACTATCTAACGAGAAAGAAGGAATGACCATGAGCCAAATATTACTATTAACCAATAACCCATTAAACGAACAAGCCTTTGAAGAACGCCTGCGCCAGCTCGGACACGAGGTCTTCACCTCAAGACTGATGATCAATCTCTGCCTGTCGCAAAACGCGAACCACGACATCATCCGCATGTTTGATCTGATTATTCTCAGCGAAACACTGGCAAACGCCGAAGTCAAAGAACTCTTAGGCACCCTAAGCACCTGCGCGACTCCGATCCTTAGAAAATCTGACGAACAATTAGAAGACGCGCAGCTCGACGACTGGAAAGATCAAGGCCTGACCGAATGGATCGAAAGCCAGCCCACGCTAGAAGACCTGCGAGAAAAACTCAGCTGCGAAAAAGTCCGCAAAGAAGGCAACATCGTCTTTCTACCGAAAGCCGAAGACAAACGTCCGCTGTCCACCTTCTCACTAAGCAGCGGCGAGGTAAAGCTCTTCCAAGTCCTTTACCAACAACAAAAACAAACCATCCCAAGAGAAGAAATCTGCCTCCGCATGTGGAACCGCGGCAAGAGCAATTCCAGCATGTCCCAGCTTTCAGTGATGGTCAAACACCTAAAGGACAAACTAGCCGGACAAGGTGTGGAAGGACCAATCATCGAAACCTGTTGGGGACGCGGGTATCGGTTGCATGAAGCGGTGTATGAGCAGGTGTATATAGATGGTGTAGAGGAAGTGCTGGTGCAGCAGCAGTAGAGAAGTCGGGTGACTTCTTTTTTTTTTGCAAAAATATTGATTAAAAATAGTTTCTCAATTGATTTTCCAATATTTTAAAAAAATAGAAAAGAAATGGAGAATGATAATTTGAACTTTAATTGTTTAATCACTTATTCATATGGTATAAAATTAAAAATCGGTTATAATTAAGATAGAATAATAACAGGGAAAATAGATAGTTTGTTTAGAAATAAAGTGGAAAAGACAAAGAATCTGGGGGATGGAGATGAACAATAAAAGAATGGGAAAACATGCTGAACGAATCCAGCGATTTGTTTACAAGAAGATCAATAAACAATTGATCAGTGTCGCTGGAAGTGTGCTAATCGTCTTAGGCAGCTACGCGATCGTGCCATTACAAGTATTTGCAACAGAAACAGCAACCGAAGAAGTAGCCCAAGCACAACCAAACACCGCCGCTTTACCTACCGTAGCAAGCAGCGAACTTGCATCAGAAACACCGCCGCCCACCGCAAATCAAGAAGGCGCAGCCCAAGAAACACCACCAACTACAACTGATGATGCCAAAGCCCAAAAAGAAACCGAATCAAAGTCCGCTGATGAAGAAAAAAAATCAGATGAAATGGATCAACAAGCCGACACCGCTAAAACCCGTGCACAACCGCAACCTCGTGCTAATACGACTAGTGAAGGCTGGGAGTATGAAAATCGAGGAACCTATGTAGAAATTACAAATTACACAGGGAACTTGGTGAATATTACCGTTCCGGCGAAGATTGAAGGAAAACCAGTGGAAATTAATTTGGGAACTGTGTTGAAAGAGAAGATGGCGAATGAAAATGAGGCGGTAACGCAAACCTTCAAGATTGAATCGGCTGGTGAAGGGGGGACACCTGTTAAGGTGGTAGGGACGTTTGAGACTCTGTTTGCTCGTTCAGGCGATCCTACAGCTTCTTACTCCAATAACACATTAATCTCAGTTGATTTTGGGAATGCGGATTGTTCGGAAATTAGGGATATGAGCTCTATGTTTGGTAAATGTACTCAGTTGCAAGAATTAGACTTATCTGGCTGGAATACGAGCAAAGTAGTTAATATGTACGCCATGTTTAATGGGTGTACTCAGTTGAAAGACTTAAATTTAACCGGCTGGAATACGAGCAATGTAGAAAATATGAGCGAAATGTTTTTTGATTGTACTCAGTTGAAAGACTTAAACTTATCCGGTTGGCATACGAGCCAAGTTCAGGATATGTATTTGATGTTTTATGGCAGCAACAACCTTTCAACATTGACATTGTCTTCAGATTTTGAGTTTAAAGCTAATACTCGGTTACGTGAGCTTCCTAATGCGACCTCTCGTTGGGTGAAGGATGATTCTGCTACAATGTATGATTCAACAGCTGCTTTCATTACAGCGCATAATGACTTGACTGAACCCGCAACAAATCATACTTATACGATTAAGACTTTAGATAATCCGACTGCTGAAGGATGGGGGTTTGATGATAAAGGAAGCTATATGGAGATTACCTCTTACAATGGTGACCCGACCAATATCACCGTTCCGGCGAAGATTTATGGAAAACCAGTGGAAATTAATTTGGGAACTGTGTTGAAAGAGAAGATGGCTGGTTCGATGGGATCGTCAACAGAAACCTTTAAAATTGAAAGGTCTGGTGAAGGGGAGACACCCGTTAAGGTGGTAGGGACGTTTGAGGGGTTGTTTATGGAAGGAGAATTGAGGCCTAATACGACACTAACTTCTGTTGATTTTGGAAATGCTGATTGTTCGGGAATTAAGGATATGAATTTTATGTTTGGTTACTGTACGGAATTACAAAAGGTAGACCTAGCAGGGTGGGATACGAGCCTAGTTGAGAATATGAGGTATATGTTTACTAACTGTAACCAGTTGCAAGAATTAAATTTATCCGGCTGGAATACCAACAGTGTCCAGACTATGGAACACATGTTCGTTTACAGCGGCAACCTTTCAACATTGACCCTGTCTTCAGACTTTGAGTTTAAAAATGATACTTACTTACGTGGGCTTCCTGATGCGGCCTCTCGTTGGGTGAAGGATGATTTTGTGGAAATGTATGATTCAACAGCTGCTTTCATTGCAGCGCATAATGACTTGGCTGAGACAGCAACAAATCATACGTATAAGATTAAGACTTTAGATAATCCGACTGCTGAAGGTTGGGGTTTTGAAGATAAAGGAACCTATATGGAGATTACCTCTTACAATGGTGATCCGACCCATATCACCGTTCCGGCGAAGATTTATGGGAAACCAGTGGAAATTAATTTGGGGACTGTGTTGAAAAATCAGATGGCAAATGAAAATGGGGCGGTAACAGAAACCTTCAAGATTGAATCGGCTGGTGAAGGGGAGACACCTGTTAAGCTGGTAGGGACGTTTAAGGATTTGTTTGCTCGTCCGATGGGTGGCGGATATTATTCTAATACTACACTCACCTTTGTTGATTTTGGGAATGCGGATTCTTCGGAAATTCAGGATATGAGCTATATGTTTTCTAACTGTAGTCAGTTGCGAGATTTGAACGTAACCGGCTGGAATACGAATCAAGTTCAGGATATGAAGCAGATGTTTTATGGGTGTAGTGAATTGAAAGAGTTAAACGTATCCGGTTTGAATACGAGCAATGTTCAGAGTATGGACTCTATGTTTTCTTATTGTAGTCAGTTGAAAGACTTAAACCTATCCGGCTGGAATACGAGTCAAGTTCAGGATATGAGATCTATGTTTAATGGGTGTAGTCAGTTGCAAGATTTGAACGTAACCGGTTTGAATACGAGCCAAGTTCAGGATATGAGATCTATGTTTAGTGGATGTAGTGAGTTGAAAGAGTTAGATTTAACCGACTGGAATACGAACAAAGTAGAGAATATGAGCAGGATGTTTAATGAGTGTAGTCAGTTGAAAGACTTGAACCTATCCGACTGGGATACGAGCCAACTTCAGGATATGGACGCTATGTTCTTAGACTGTAGTGAGTTGAAAGAGTTAGATTTAACCGACTGGAATACGAGCAACGTAGAGAATATGAGATGGATGTTTGGTGAGTGTAGTCAGTTACAAGACCTAAACTTATCCGGCTGGAATACGAGCAATGTTTTGGATATGGGTCGGATGTTTTATTACAGCAACAACCTTTCAAAGTTGACACTGTCTTCAGACTTTAAGTTTAAGAATGGTCATGAATTACGAGATCTTCCTAATCTCTCAGGAAAAACGACGTATCACTGGGTGAAGGATGATTATGAAGCGGATTACGATTCAACCGCTGATTTTACGACTGCACATAATAATTTAACTGGAGCATCTAAAAATCATGTATACACGATTCAGAAGAAACATAAGGTTTCCTTTGATCTAAATGGTGGAAGTGGCAATACACCTGATCCTCAGTATATTTTTGAAAGTAAATCGGCTGATAAACCTGACTATAAAGGAACAAAAGGTGACCTAATATTTGATGAATGGACATTCAACGGTGATCCGTTCATTTTTGATACGCCAATCACTGAACCTATCGAGTTGACCGCAAGCTGGCGGAAGGCTAGATATACGATCAAGTTTGATGCTAACAAGGGTGAAGGGACTATGAGCGATCAGGAGTTGTCTGTGGATGAAGAGCAGCAACTGCCTGCCAATCAGTTTACTCGTAATGGCTATGATTTTGGTGGTTGGAATAAAGAATCTGATGGCGGCGGAGACAGTTACTCAGATAAAGAAGCGGTCAAAAATTTATCAACAACTGAAGGTGCACAGGTAAAACTTTATGCCCAATGGAACCCGATCACTTATACCGTTACTTTTGATAGTAAAGATGGATCTCAAGTTTCAGATAAAGAGTACACGATCGAAAAAGGAATCGACTCGTTCGAAACACCAACCCGAACTGGCTATACGTTTGAAGGCTGGTATGATGGTGAAGATAAAATAACGAAGATCGAAACCGGCGAAACCGGCAACCGGACGTTAGAAGCCAAATGGAAACTGGAAACGTATAAAGTTACCTTTAATAGTAAAGGCGGCACCTCTGTACCAAATGAAACCTACACGATCGAAAAAGGAATCGACTCGTTTGCTGAACCCCAAAAAGACCATTACACGTTTGAAGGCTGGTATGACGGTGAGGACAAAGTAACGAAGATTGAAAAAGGTGAAACGGGCGACCGGACGTTGATAGCGAAATGGACACCAGTGACGTACAAAGTTACTTTTAATAGCAACGGTGGCACACATGTTTCCGAAAAAGAGTACACGATAGAAACAGGAATTGATACATTTAAAGCGCCAACTCGCACTGGTTATACCTTTGAAGGCTGGTATGATGGACAAACAAAAGTCGAATCAATTCCAGTCGGCGAAACGGGTAACCGGTCGCTAGAAGCAAAATGGAAAATTGAGACGTACACCGTGACTTTTGATAGCAACGATGGTTCAGCCGTTTCACAAAAGACCTACACAATCGAAAAAGGGATCGACTCGTTTGAAACGCCAACCCGAACTGGCTATACGTTTGAAGGCTGGTATGATGGTGAAGATAAAGTAACGAAGATTGAAAAAGGTGAAACGGGCGACCGGACGTTGATAGCGAAATGGACGCCAGTGACGTACAAAGTTACCTTTGACAGCGCCGGCGGTTCACAAGTACAAGAAAAAGTGTATACGATCGAACAGGGCATTGACAAATTTGTTGAACCAACAAAAGCCCATTACACGTTTGACGGCTGGTATGACGGTGAGGATAAAGTAACGAAGATCGAAAAAGGCGAAACGGGTAACCGTACGTTGATAGCGAAGTGGACACCAGTGACGTACACCGTTACTTTTAATAGTAACGGCGGCACCCTTGTATCAAATAAAACCTACACGATCGAAAAAGGGATCGACTCGTTTAAAACGCCAACACGTTCTGGCTATACGTTTGAAGGCTGGTATGATGGTGAGGAAAAAGTAACGAAGATTGAAGACGGCGATACGGGCAACCGAGCGCTAGAAGCTAAGTGGAAAATTGAGACGTACACAGTTACTTTTGATAGCAACGATGGTTCGTCCATTTTACCAAAAACTTATACGATCGAAAAAGGGATTGCCTCGTTTGAAACGCCAATTCGTTCCGGCTATACATTTGAGGGTTGGTACGATGGAGAAGACAAAGTAACAAAGATTGAAGACGGCGAAACAGGCAACCGGACGTTGATAGCGAAATGGATACCAGTGACGTACAAAGTGACCTTTGACAGCGCCGGCGGTTCACAAGTACAAGAAAAAGCGTATACGATTGAACAGGGCATTGACAAATTTGTCGAACCAACAAAAGCCCATTACACGTTTGACGGCTGGTATAACGGTGAGAAAAAAGTAACGAAGATTGAAAAAGGTGAAACGGGCGATCTTACCTTGATAGCAAAATGGACACCAGTGACGTATAAAGTTACTTTTAATAGTAACGGCGGTTCACCAGTACAAGAAAAAGCGTATACGATCGAACAAGGCATTGACAAATTTGCAAGCCCAACCCGAACTGGCTATACGTTTGACGGCTGGTACGATGGAGAAGAAAAAGTAACAAAGATTGAAGACGGCGAAACGGGCAACCGAGCGCTAGAAGCAAGATGGAAACTGGAGACGTATAAAGTAACCTTCGACAGTAACGGCGGCTCAAAGGTCTCCGAAAAAGAATACACAATCGAAAAAGGAATCGACTCGTTTGTTGAACCAACAAAAGCCCATTACACGTTTGACGGCTGGTATGACGGAAAAGAAAAGGTAACGAATATTAAGGAAGGCGAAACAGGCAACCGGACGTTGATAGCGAAATGGACGCCAGTGACCTATAAAGTAACCTTCGACAGCGCCGGCGGCAATGCCATCGATCCAATGCCGTATACAATAGAAGAAACTATTTCAACGTTGCCAACGCCTACCCGAAAAGGTCACAAGTTTATGGGCTGGTTCGAAGGTGAAAATCTAGTGACTGAGATCCCAATTGGTGGAACGAGCAATCGTACGTTGACCGCGAAATGGGAGATTATTACCTACACGATTACTTTTGAGGGCGAAGTGCTTAGTCCGATCACGTACACGATTTCAGATCAATCGATTGCTTTACCTGATGGACCAGAACGAGCAGGTTATCGTTTCTTGGGCTGGCTGGTCAGTGAAGACAAGCTGAATCGTAGTACCCAAAGTACAAATTCTATCGTTCGCAGTTTGGCAGCTGGTACGATCGGAAACTTGCGGTTAACGGCACAATATGAAGCGATCAAGTATACGGTGACCTTCGACAGTGCAGGTGGCAGCGCCATTGATCCAATTTCGTTCACCACTGAAAATTCTGTTACTAAATTACCAGAACCAGGACGAATCGGCTATCGATTCTTAGGCTGGTATGACGGTGAAACGAAAGTGACGGAGCTGCCGAAAGGAACGATCGGCGACAAAACCCTAACCGCCAAATGGGAAAAAATCAAGTCAATAGAAGTCATCGGAAATATCCTAAAAGAAGAAAAGCAAAAGAACCGCAAGGAACAGGATTACACCGAGGACAGTTGGAAAGTGTATCAAGAAGCCAAAAAAGCTGCCGAGGATTTACTGAAAGAAGTCAATCCTGATCCACTTAAAGCCGAACAGATATTGGCGAAGCTGCAAGCCGCGATCAAAGGACTAACTTTGAAAGACGCGACCGCACCAACACCTGTGGGAACAACGAATATACCAGTCAGTAAAAAGGTGTATCCAACAGCCCAAGCGAAACAATATCCGCGGACAAACATGATTACAACCATTTGGCCGGGATTCATTGGAACTGGGTTAGTTGCGGCAGTCATTGCTTTGATTAAGAAGAACAAGAAGTAGAATGATTTAGAGAAGGGCCTGGGACGTGTGTCTCAGGTTCTTTTTTGATTTAAAATGAATAATTTAAGCTTTAGCGAGATACCATGGAGAAGGGAAAACAATAATGGTAGAATATGGAGACAATAACACCATTTCAGTAGTCAAAATGATAACTGTAAAATTCTGAGGAGAATGATAGACATCACTCTATAATCAAAATCAACTACAGTGAATAAAAAATAATTGTCTAGTTTTACGGTTATATCTTAAAAGACAGGAGGGGTATATCTATTGACTCGGGAAAAAGAGTTTACTGATCTGAAAAGGCAAATTGAGATCCAACAAAAAGACAGACTTCTTGGCATTGGTGATACGAATAAAGCAGAAAAATATTTTGCCACCAAGAATTATTTCAATGTTATCAATGGTTTTGAAAGTTTGATACTAGATGATTCAGTTCAGAATCAAAAAGTTTATTCTAAAGGTAAGAATATTAAAGATTTTTACAGGGTAAATAAATTGGATAAACGTATATCTGAGCAATTGTTTCTCCAAATATCAAATGTAGAAATCGAACTCAAAACACGAATTGCATACTATTTTTGTGAAAAATACTGCCAAAATGGTGTACAAGATAATTTGAGATATCAGGATATTAATTGCTATACGTTACCATCAAGGAGTACTGGGAAACCAAAATATACAAGAAATTTTTATCAGCAAAGAACGAATCGACGCACTGGATCACGGGAAGTCAATCCGAAATCGAGTCATAAATTATTTACAAAGCATTCAATAAATATTGAAACTAATAGATTAAAATTTACCGGTAGTGTTACTCCAAATGGAAGCGATTATTATTTAAAGGGAAGTTTTTCTGGAACTATTAAAGGATTGAAGACAAATGTCTTTAATGGCACCTTGAAAGTATCTGCAAATAGGAATCCTCAGATAAACTTACCAAATGGAACTGTTACTGATTTTATGTTAAGCGGTGTCTCGGGCAGATTTGAAAATAGTTTATCTTACAGTGATTTTTGCAAAATCAAATATCCTTACATTTCGAGTTACAAAAAGCCTCCATTCTGGGTAATTATAAATACTTTGATGGTATTTGAGCTTATCGTATTATTTCATGGATTAGATCATGATATCCAAAACAAGATTGTAAATAATATGGGAGATTTTAATATCAATAATGGAGGAAAAGAAGAGTTTATTTTATGTCTAGAGGTACTTAATGAATTGAGGAATGTTACTGCACACTATGGATTGGTCAGTCGTTATCGTACAGGAAGCAATATGACAATTGTCAGTACACTGATTCAGCGATTAAACCTGTCTCCGAAAACAACTGATAAAGTGATTCGATTTTATGATGTAATTAAAGTGCTTAGTCTGTTTAATACATTTTCACCGAAAAAGATTCAGAAACTTATGATAAGGTATTTAATCACCAATCAAGTACTATTGAAAAACGATATCAACCAGCGATTCTACAAACGGATAGGGGCCATTGGAGTATCTCCTTGGATTTCGATTTAGAAATTAAGGGATTTGCAAATGCGATTATTTGATGATATGATGTACACACAATATACGAGAGCCACGACGGCGTGTGTACTTTGAAAGAGGTACACTAAAGTCAGGAAGGAGGAGCTTAGGCTCTTCCTTTTTTTAATTTTTTTTTCGAGGTAAGAAAAGCGATGCTTTTGTACATTAATTTAGGTATCTTGATAATAATTCCGATCATCTAGCAGGAGAATTTTAGTTGATTTATTTAAAATATTTTTACCCATTTTCACGTACCTTATCAGTGAAGAACTTTGATAGTACGCCATTTCCCATGCTATAATAAGGGCAAGAAAAGCCTTTTCAGCAGAATGCGACTATCTGGAAAGGTGCGAAAAGATGAAGAAGTATTTACCCACAAATGACCTATTTAGAAAAGTGGAGCGAACTCGGTCAGCTCTTGAACAATAAGACTAAAATTTTGATAAATTGCTCCTCAAATTTAACAAAATTTTCGCTTATTGCTTCAAAGAGCTTGTTCGTGCAACTAGACATGTTTAAGAAGATGTTGACCTCCGAAGATTCCCTGCATATCCTCAAAGCCTTTGTGAATGACCTTTTAGAAACGGATTTCAAAGAACTGCAACCCAAACAGACTTATCACATTGACAGCTATATCAGTAATTACGAAAAAGCACAACAAAAACCGAAAATCCAATATACCGAAGTCGATATCCTAGCAACAACGGAGGACGGCACCAAGACGACGATCGAGTGTCAGATCCAGCATCACGATCATTTCAACTCGCGAGCGCTGTTTTACTTGATCGAAGCTTTTCGTTCCTCATTAGGCAAAAAGAAAAGCAAAAACATTATCAAGGATAATCTGTTTTCAAGTTTGCATCCGGCTTACGGAATCAACATCATTGATTTTCACTTAGCTGATGCGCAAGGAGATGCCTTGCGACGCTTTCGACTACTTGATGAAAAGACCCAGCAGCCATTTTTGGGAGACCAAGAAGAAGAGCTGTTGATCCTATGTTTTCTTAGTCTGAAAAGTAAAAATATTCAGCCAAACTCCGCCGTGCACCACTGGCAAACATTCCTGAAAACCGGTGAAGTCGCCGCAGAAGCTCCCGAATATATCAAAGAAGCCAAAAAACGAATCGACTTTTACAACCTAGGAAGGGAGGAACAAAAAATGATTATGAAAATAGATAAAGCCGAAGCTATTAGTAATGCGGTCATGTCTACTAAAGTGAGAGAAGGAATGGAACTTGCGAGAATTGAGAACGCTCAATCAATGTTGAAAGACAATCTCCCTTTAGAAACGATCTCCAAGTATTCCAAATTAAGTATCGAGAAGCTGGAAGAGTTGAAAAGAGAGCAGGAGCAGTAGGCTGTTTGATTGAAAAGAGTGTCAAGGAAGGGATAAAAAATGAACAAAGCCGAGGCTATTAGTAACGCAGTTATGTCTACTAAGTTGAATCAGGGCAGAAGAGAAGGGCTGGAACTTGGGATAATTAAGGTGTCTCGATCAATGTTGAAAGACAATCTTCCTTTAGAAATGATCTCCAAGTATACCGGTTTGAGTATTGAGAAGTTGGAAGAATTGAAAAAAGAGCAGGAATAGCAATCATCTGTTTGATTGAAAAGAGTGTCAAGGAAGGGATAAAAAATGAACAAAGCCGAAGCTATAAGTAATGCGGTTATGTCAACTAAATTCAGAGAAGGTTTTGAGGAAGGATTTAAAGAAGGATTCAGAGAAGGGTTCAGAAAAGGAATCAGAGAAGGAAGGGAACTTGCGAGAATTGAGGTCGCTCACTCAATGTTGAAAGACGAACTTCCTTTAGAAACGATCTCGAAGTATTCCAAATTAAGCATTGAGAAGCTGGAAGAGTTGAAAAGAGAGCAGGAATAGCAATCATCTGTTTGATTGAAAAGAGTGTCAAGGAAGGGATAAAAAATGAACAAAGCCGAGGCTATTAGTAACGCAGTTATGTCTACTAAGTTGAATCAAGGCAGAAGAGAAGGAATAAAGGAAGGTAGAGAACTTGAGAAAATTGATTTTGTCCGAGCAATGTTAGAAGATGGTCTTCCTTTAGAAACGATCTCTAAGTATTCCAAATTAAGCATTGAGAGGCTGGAAGAATTGAAAAAAGAAAATGAGTAATTATACTGTCCGAATGATAAACTCGGATAAATCTGATTCAAAAAATCAAACAATCCAGTCTAAAAACTCAATTTCAGAAGATCATGGAAACGTTAAAAGAGCCCCATATTAACCAACTAAATCATTTGAAAAGTTAAAAACTAATCAGGAGGGAGGAGTAGAATGTCTCAATCAACGATTACATTTAGAATTCCCGATGATGAAAAAGAATTAGTATCGGAATACGCAAAGGTGCATAATTCTTCATTGACAGAACTTTATCGGAATGCCGTACTTGATAAAATTGAAGATGAAATCGATTTGAAAACATTGCAGAATGCGATTAAGATCTCCAAAGAGAAAAAAGAAATGGGCATTTCTCAAGATGAGATGGAAGAGTTACTAAATGAAGTATAGAGTTATTTATATGCCACAAGCACAGAAGCAATTGAAGAAAATGGATAGAAACCAAGCCACGATTATTGTTGCGTGGATCAGAAAAAATTTAGAAGGAACAACAGACCCACGTCAACACGGAAAAGGATTTACTGGAAACCGAAGTGGGGAATGGCGTTATCGCATTGGAAACTATCGAATATTAGCTGTTATTCGTGATTCTGAAATTGTGATAGAGGTATTTTCAATTGGTCATAGAAGTGCCATTTACAAAAAGCAATGATAGTCTCGCAATTGCTGTGGTTACTGGGTTTGTCTCAACAGTGAAATAATCGATTAATGGCTGGATTTCATAGAAAAGGGGTTTGTCAACTAAACTGTGGAAGTTAATTAATTAAGTTTTCTAGTAAATAGCCTCTCACAGTATTTTTAAGCAAC
>NZ_BJED01000028.1 GCF_005405485.1 Enterococcus hulanensis
ATTTCGATTCATTTCTCGGCTAATTGTAGAAGGGTTCCTTCGAAGTTGACGGGCAATCTCTCTTATCGTGTATCCTTCCTTTCAATAGTTATCTCGCAATTACAATTTTACAAGGAAATCATCTATGAGTCTTTTTTGTGTTGCACTTAAAGTGTAAATCCGCCGATCAAAAAGAGCAGCAAAACACGCTGCTCCAAATTATTTTGTCGATTCTCGTTGAATGAGCTTCGTTCCCAGCATAATTTTTCTGGGGACCGGCGAAAATTCTTTTGCTAAATCCAGAATCGTTGAGACCGCTAATCCCCCCATCCATTCAGTTTCGACTTTAATCGTCGTTAAGGCCGGTGATACATATTTTGCTACACTGACATCATTGAATCCGATCACCGAGATGTCTTCTGGAATTCGTAACCCTGCTGATTGAATTGCCTGCATCGCACCTACAGCCAGCGCATCACTCGACGCGAACAAAGCATTGGGCAGTTCCTGCGTTTTCGATAGGAAATCAGCCATTGCTTTCTTTCCAGCTTCCATTGAAAAAGCTGCCGTCAATGTAAACTCCGGACGATATAGATTTATTTGTTTCATTTTAAGCTTAAAGGCCAATAGTCGCGGATCTTCAATAGGCTGAAAATTATGCTTGGTCTTTTCTTCTCCTGAAAGAATTCCGATCTTTTGATGTCCATGACGGATAAAATGATCAATTACAAGATCCACACTCTGATCAAAATCAACGACCATTGAATTTAATCCTAGACTCATTCCATCAAAATCAACAAAAAGCAAATTCTCATCGATTTCTTTTAACTGCCGAATCTGCTCCGCATCAAACTTGCCTAAAGCGATTGTTCCGCTAACTTGAATATCTGATAGCTCATTCAGCGTTTCACGGCGAACTTGGATATTCAGTTCTTCCGCCTTTTTCTCGATTCCTAAACGGATAGATAAATAGTATAGGTCAGCCAACTCTTCGGCTTCATCATACCATTGAACAAGACGGATCACTGCTTTCCCAATCTTATTAGCTCGTTTATGTTTGGTATAATTCAATTCTTCCGCTACTTCGAAGATGCGCTGCTTTGTCTCTTGAGCGACGGATAACTCTTGATCATAATTCAATACACGGGAAACTGTAGCAGGTGATACACCAGCTAGTTTTGCAATATCACGAATAGTTGCCATCGCTGCCCCTTTCTACAAAGTCTCGATAAATCGTGTGAACCCTTCTTGTCCCACAACATCACGTTTAAAAACACCAGCATCTTCCAATACGCGGGCAAAAACGGCCCCAACTGCTTTTTGAACGATCTCCGTCACATTTTCATGTGTGATTTGATTATTAGTTTTCAATTGATCCGCCCACTCAGCATGATAATCAGCAATGCTGTTGTCCTCATCCAATAAGTATTTTTCGACCTCTTTTAATTCAGATTCCAAACGTGGAGGCAAAACAGCCAGCCCCATTACTTCAATCAAACCGATATTTTCTTTCTTGATATGCTGCACATCAGGATGCGGATGGAAAATGCCGTCAGGAAATTTCTCTGAAACATTGTTGTCGCGTAAAACAAGATCCATTTCAAAAAGATCATCTTTTCGACGAGCAATTGGTGTGATTGTATGATGCTGTATACCATCTTCCGTTTCAGCAACGATTTGTAAATCTTTATCTGAATAAGTTTGCCATTTTTGAAAGATCATATTCGCTGCTTCAATTAAATCTTTTTGATTTTTTCCTTGCAGCCGAATTACAGACATCGGCCATTTGACTATACCGGCTTTAATATTTGGAAAAGCTTTTAACTCAAAGGTTCGCTCCATTTCAGCTATCGCCATTGGAAATGTGTGGCGTCCGCCTTGATAGTGATCGTGAGAAAGAATCGAACCACCGACAATCGGCAAATCAGCATTTGACCCGACAAAATAATGCGGCAGAACCTCCGTGATTTTTAATAGGCGCTGAAATGTTGCTTTGGTGATTTTCATTGGGCGATGCTCTTCTGATAAAATGATGCAGTGTTCATCATAATAAGCATACGGCGAATATTGAAAGCCCCAACTTTCCCCATCAAGATTCATCCGAATAATGCGATGGTTGGTCCTTGCCGGATAATTTAATCGACCCTTGTACCCTTCATTTTCCATACACAGCATACATTCGGGATAATCTACTTTTACCGCCTGACGTTCTGCAGCGATTTGTTTCGGATCCTTCTCTGGTTTTGACAGGTTGATTGTGATCTCTAACTCACCATATTCAGTTTCAGCGGGAAAAATGATATTGCGTGAAATTTCCCGTGTTTTGATATAATCATTGTCTTTGCTTAGCTTGAAAAAATAATCCGTTGCTTGCACTGGATCTTTAGAATAATATTGAGCAAAATAGGCATTAACTACTGATGGCGGAGGTGTCATCAAATCCATCAGCTGGGATTCTAACATATCTTTTTCTGCTTGCAGATCAGTAATTACTTTATTTTTTTCTGCCTGAATTAAAAGCAGGTCCACTAAATCTACCGCACTTTCAGTGACTCTTCGGATTTCTGCCTGTGTTAGAGAATTCTCTCCAATCATAGCGATAACTCGATTTTCTAAATACAGACGATCCATTTCCATCCAACCGCCTGATTGGATCGCTAAGGTAATAAAATCTCTGATTGTTTGACTAACTGACACATTTTCTCCCCCTAGTCTTCATATCCATGTGGATGACTAACATGCCAGTTCCACGCTGTTTCAATGATTGCTTTAATATCCGTATATTCTGGATTCCAGCCTAACGTTTCTTTGACTTTTTCACTGGAAGCGACTAAGCGGCTTGGATCCCCTGCACGACGCGGACCAATCTCAGCTGCAATCTCCTTACCAGTTACTTCACGAGCTGCATCTAACATTTCTTTAACGGAGTAGCCATTATTTGATCCTAGATTAAAGAAGTTGCTGGGATTTCCAGCCTTTAAATATTCTAAAGCAAGAATATGGGCAGCAGCCAAATCTTCTACTTGTACATAATCGCGAATACATGTGCCGTCAGGTGTATCATAATCTTCACCGAAAATCGTCAAGTGATCTCTTTGTCCTAAAGCAACTTGTAAAATGATTGGCACTAAATGCGTTTCAGGATCATGGTCTTCACCGATACTTGCATCTCTTTTTGCACCAGCAACATTAAAGTAGCGTAAAGCCACATAACGCATGCCATAAGCATTGTCACACCACTTCATCATTTTTTCCATCATTAATTTGCTTTCACCGTAAGGATTGGTCGGATTAGTTGCAACTTCTTCTGTGATAGGCGAGACACCAGGTTCGCCATAAGTCGCTGCTGTTGAAGAAAAGACGATATTTTTCACACCAAACTCTTCCATAACTTCTAATAAGCTTTCCATTCCGACGACATTATTATTGAAATATTTTAAGGGCTTCTCTACTGATTCCCCAACTAATGAACTAGCTGCAAAATGCACAACTCCGTCGATAGTTTCTTTTTTGAAGACATCTGTCATAAAAGCCTTATCACGACAATCTCCTTCGTAAAATCTTGCATCTGGATGGACAGCCTTGCGATGTCCTGTTAATAAATTGTCAATCACGACTACATCATAATTTTGAGAAACTAGTTTATCGACTGTATGAGAACCAATGTATCCTGCCCCGCCTAGAACTAAAATTGCCATTTGATCTACTCCTGTCATCTCTATTTTATTTAGTAAACAAATTATAGTTTGTTTACTAAATAAATGCAAGACCCTTTTGCATTCATTAAACTTTTCATTTTTGAAGTTTTGCTTCATAATGAATGTAAGACGAAGTAATTAGTTTACAGCTCGTAAACAAAAACATAATTTTCATTGGAAATTATGTTGCTGAGAAAGGAGTGATGAAACGATGCGTAAATTTGCCTCAGGATTCGTTACTGGTACTTTAACTGCAGCAGCAGTAGTAGCTGGAGTTGTGATGGGTGTTAAGAAAAAAGTAATCGATCCTATCGAAGAAAAAGAATCAAAAATCGATGAAAATCGTAAAAAAGCTCGCAGAAAAAGAATCGCACGATAAAAAAGAAAGCCGCTTGGCTTTCTTTTTTATCTATAAATTGAGTTGACGATCTGATTAGCTAAGTAAAAGACACGATCGTTGCTTTTTGGTCGTGGTGAAGCAGCATTCAGCCAATCCAATCCTTCAAGAGGTATCCCATAACAATAGATATGTGGCAACACAGTACCATTTTTATCAATCACTTGATGCGTTTTACGAGCTACTTGGATTGCTCCTGTGGCATGCTTACTACCGTCAAACGTTAAGCTATGAGCGGATAGATAGCCTTTTCCCCGCATTTTCAACAACAGAGAATTTTTCGTCCGCTCCAGGCTAGTCGCAGGTAAACGAGCTTCAATCAAATTTTTTCCTTTAAAAGAACGGTTTGGATTCTTTTTACTATAAGCCAAAAATGATCCATTTGTTCTTTCAATCACCATTTCAGGTGCCAGAAATTCAATAACTCCCGCCTCTGCTAACGCCAATAATTGTTTTTGCCGAATCACTGGTGCCCCGATCGTTAGAAAACTATAGTTTCGATTAAACGTCCCAAAGAAATCTTCAAAATATTCTTTTGGTGTAAATTTTTCTTGATCCAGCATAAAATTAAACGGGGCCTGCAACTCTTTATACGTATCGATTGCCGCAGCGATTGCACCTGTTTGATTCCCTAATTCAGCTTCAGCTATATCTTTTTTCAGATAATTTTGAATGAAATCAGGAAACTCTTCTGGAGAAACGTTATTCGCCGGATCTAAAAGTGCTAGCCAATCTAAACGATTCTCGGCAGAAATTTGATAGTCGTTCAAAACTTTTTCTCGGTCGTATTTGCGATAATCTTGTAAAAATTTTTCTAAATCAAGCTCTGAATGCGCCAATTTCTTCTGATAGAAAACCAGTTCAGCTTCTTTTTTTAATAAATCAAATAGTTCCTCTGCACTGCCTTGAAACTGTTCCATAAATTCTTGTGTTAAAATTTGCGGTTGAGCCTCTTCTCCAGGATTTTTCTGATTATTTGGTCGTGCATGATACGGCAGACCTCTTCCAGAACCAACAATCAAAAGCGGTTCTTTTCCAGAAGGCTCATAAACTAAGCAATTCTCTTCTTCAGAAAACTTACCACCCCATTTAGCAACAAACAACGCAATGTAATCAAAGAAGCTCAACCCCAAACCGCGGAGAATCACAGTATCTCCCTCAACTAAATGATCCAGCTGAGTGTCAGAAGGATTCCCGGGTCCTTGATAAAAAAGCTTATGCGCTTCTGCATACTCTTGATTTTCCATTTCAGCTTTACTCAAATAATTGGCAGAGTGACCCGTCGCTAAAATGACATCATCTACTTGATAGCTTCTTGAAGCTTGAATCAAAATGGCCGTTTCTGTCATAGTTAGATCAATGACTTTTTCTTTGATTAAATCAACAGTAACATTCTCTGGCAAAGCTCTTAACAACTCATCGAAAAACCAACTTTGGTAAACGCCATAATAACGCCGCTGGCAATAATCATTTTTTTCAAGTTTGGTCTCCGCTGAAAAAACTTCTTCATAGTTTAAAGAAGTCAAATATTTTGGTGCTTCCGCTCGACTCCATTCGGCTAGATTCGGACCTTCATCTTCGGAAAATAGTGTCACATGCTGCATGACAGTGTTCATAATGACTTGATCGCTTTGATCTTCACGCCAAACATTTCCACCTGGGCCATCAGGGTCAAATAGCAAGACTTCAACTTGCTCATTTATTGGAGTTTGTTTAATTAGCCGATCCAAGGCGATCAATCCATACGGCCCTGCTCCAATAATTGCAATTCTTTTCATACACATTCCTCATTTTTGATAGATTCGTCTCTTTTCGTTTCTTTAAGAGTAGAGAAAAATCGTAGAATAAGCAATAAAAAAAAGCTTCTGATGCTCAATCCACCAGAAACTCAAAAAATTATTATAATACCCAGCGTTCAAAAGCTTCTTTCACACCGTCTTCTAAATTCGTTGCCACGGTATGATCAGCGGCTGACTTAACTGTTTCGCTGGCATTTCCCATTGCTACGCCAGTACCTGCAAATTCGATCATTGATAGATCATTCTCTGCATCACCGATCGCCATTACTTCAGATTGTTGAATCCCTAGATGCTCACTCAATTCTTTCAATGCTAAGCCTTTGCTGGCGTTCGAATTTAGCACTTCAAGGAAAAACGGTGTACTACGGACAATCGTATATTTTTCGAAATACTCTGCTGGAATTTTCTTGAAGGCCTCTCCTAAAATTTCCGGATCATCAATCATCATCATCTTAACCGGCGACACATTCGCAGCAATTTCTTCTGGAGTTCGATAGTGTAATGGCATATTAACTAAATAAGATTCTAAAATTGTATACGGACTGATATCACGATTAGCAGTATACATAGCCTTTTTATCTGCAATGTGTAAATGAACATCAAGCAAACGAGCCAAATAATCTATCTCTAAATAATCGGCTCTCGTTAAACTATGTTCTGCTACAATATCCCAAGTTTTTGTATTCAAGACTAACGCACCATTATAAGTAATGATATAATCATCTTCATTATCTAAACCAAGAACTTCTAATTGTGCCTTAGTTCCAGATAATGGCCGACCCGTGGAAAGAACCACATATACTCCTGCTTTACGCGCCTTCTTAATACAATCAACGACTGGTTGATTAATTTCATGATGATCATTCAACAATGTTCCATCTAAATCGATGGCAACTAACTTTATACTCATATAATTCTCCTAATTCTTCTTTTTTTACTATCAACTAAACCTTTTGATTAGACGATAACTGAATTTTACTCATTCAATTCTAGTTTCAAATCGGCAAAGTTCTATAGCACTCTATAAAAAGTTTACAGATTTCATAATAAGCGTAATTCATTATTCCGTCAATTCTGCTAAATATTCACTCTAACTTATAAACCCACTAATACTTAATACTGAACCGAAAATAGAAAAAAACGGCCAGACATTTATCCAGCCGTTAAAAACTAATCGATTTTTTTCTGTTTAATTTTCCCAGTCCATTCTTGCATACCGCCTTTAAGAATGAATAAGTCCGTATAGCCTTTTTTACGCAACATATTTGCTGCTCGGGCACTAACTGCCTTATTCTGATCATAAATATAAATCGGTTGGTCTTTTCGCAAAGAGCTGAATGTTTCTTTCAACATACTATAGGGGAAACTACGTGCTCCCAAAATATGTTTTGCATTGAATTCATCCCGTTCACGAACATCAATGACCTGTGCTTTACGCATCCCAGCTTGAAACTCCTCTTGAGAAATGGTTTTTGCAGAACGTCTCATCATGATCCGAACCACTAACTCATAAAGAGCATACAGAGCGATTACCGAAATTAGTACAATATTAATTTTCCACCAAATTGACATGAATTGATTCCTCTCTTACCCTTAATCTATTTAGCCAATGAAGCCGCGCCGATCACGCCTGCTTCATTTCCTAACTCTGCTAATTTAATTTTAGTACTTTCCCGTACTTGTGGGAAAGTAAACTCTTTGAAATAGCTTTCGACACGACTGCGTAAAAACTCGCCAGCAGCAGATACGCCGCCACCTATAATAATTGTTGACGGGTTCAACGTATTTCCGATATTTCCGCAAGCTAAACCTAAATAGAAAGTTACTTTGTCAACGACCATTAATGCTAAATCATCGCCTTCACCTTCCGCTAATTCAAAAACGTCTTTACTTGTGATGTCTTCACCATTATCCAAACGTGCTTTTAGTTTTGAACCGCCCGCATATTCTTCTGCTAGTTGACGAGCCACTCGAACAATCCCCGTTGCACTAGCGACAGTTTCTAAACAACCGCGTTTGCCGCAAGTACATTCAAAGCCATTTGGGTCGACCGTCACGTGCCCGACTTCACCGGCGCAACCAGCGATTCCATGAAGCAATTGCCCGTTCATCACGATTCCTCCGCCAACACCCGTTCCTAAAGTCATAAAGACTACATCCGGCTCATTGTCGCCAGCACCTTTCCAGCGTTCGCCTAAAGCAGCGACATTGGCATCGTTATCGATACTAAACTTGATCTTCGTTCCTTTTTCAATCTCGCTTTTAACTTGTTGCAATGTCGTCCAATTCAAATTATACGCTCCAATAACTGTTCCAGCTTCAATATCGACACTTCCTGGAGTTCCCATGCCGATCCCGATGAATTGTTCTGGCGTCATATTATATAGAGACAAATGGTGATTGATCGAAGTAATGATATCTGGCACAATATGTGAACCATCGTCTAAAATATTCGTCTCAATACTCCATTTTTGTTGAATTTCACCTGCTTCAGTCAAAATAGCAAATTTCACGGTCGTCCCGCCTAAATCAATACCTAGTAATTTTTTATCCATTCTAGTCACCTTCTCGACTTTCTTCAATGTGATGTTCCCGTTTTAAAATGTGCCATCCTTGCATATAAGTGTCTCGTTCGATCACGCGACTTTCATATAAATTTTTCAACTCAATCTGCATCAATTCGATATCATAGATCCGCTTTCCAACGTAAACATAAATACCAAACTGCTTCAGCAACTGCTGCACATCATACAAACTTTCCATCAAACCACATCCCTAGTATTATACAGAAAATTTTTTCTTTTTTATAGCCTAATTTTTATTTCCTAGTTTATTTTTTCAAAGCTATCTAGTCCATATTACATTTTATAGTATTGTCGCAACAGTCGCAAATTGAATAGGTCTTATTCGTTCAGTAAATCAACTAATTTCAAGATCGTCTTCCAGTTACGCGCGGTTAATTCATCAGATAGTCTGTTTAATTGAGAAGTCAATTTTGAAAGTCGAATGCTTTTTTCCGTAAGATAATAAATATTTTTTGATCTCACAACTGCTCGCTCTCCTGCATAAGATAGCTCCTGTTCTGCTATTTCTTTTCCAGAAAAATAAACGTAAAGATGTGCTATTTGAGAATCACTACTTTCTACTTCAGCAAGCTCTTCAACTGTAAATGGCAGACTTTGAACCATTGACAGCATTTCTGATTTTGTTCGGTAAATGATCGGTACCGAAAAATCAAATTTCTTAACAAAAGCATCTGTCACTAACTTAGAGAGTTCATTTAACTCTTTGTCGCTTGTAAAAAGAAGATTCCCACTTTGAATATAACTGCGGACATTCACGAAACCGAGTTCTGTAAAAAGTTCTCTTAACTCTTTCATCTTAACTATATTTTTCCCACCAACATTTATTCCACGAAAGAGCGCTAGATATCGCATCGTTTAAATCCCTCATTCCAAAAAAAGGCGGACAGTTTCGTCCGCAGCTATTGATACATACTAAATTTTCTTAACCCAAAAAAGACAAAAAGCACGATCGCAAAAATAAAAAATAGAGCAGCAGTAACTCGTGCACGTGTAGAAAAGCGATCTTGGGAATAAGGAACAGCTAATGCCCAGCCTGACAAGGCTCCTCCTATGATACCGCCTAAATGCCCCCAAATATCAATCGTTGAATCAAACAGCCCGAAAGCTAGATTCATTAAGATGAACAATGCAAATTGTCTGGTCAGCGCTTGAATCGCTCCGTTATCACGATAATGAAGGCCTACTACTAAAAAAGCACCGAATAAACCAAAGATTGCCGTGCTGGCTCCACCAGATAAAGTAGTTGGTTGATTAAAAGCAAAACTTGCAAAATTTCCCATTATGCCACTCAATAAGTAAATAATCGCAAAGCGCCAGTGTCCAAAAATTGCTTCACACTGCTGTCCCATGTAATAAAGAACAACGCCATTTAATGCAAAATGCATCAGGCCAAAATGAATGAACATGGGTGTAATGAAACGCCAATACTGATGCTGCCAAATAACCGACGGCGAGAACATCCCTAATTGATTTTCAATTGATAACCCTGGTAATAAATATTGCATCAAGAAAACAATTGTATTAATTGCAAAAAGTGTATACATTACATACGGTTTATCTTTTCTCATATATCTACCTCTCTCATCTTTGATTTCTCTTAGAAAACAGGCTCAGCCTAAGACAGAAATAATTGCTGGACCGGTTGATCGAATTCTTCCTTCTGCCACTCTTCCATTAACTGTTCAGCAAAAACAAAGCTGCAGGTTCTTCCTTTAAAATTTGCTAAATAGCGGTCATAGTAGCCGCCGCCAAAACCAATGCGATAGCCCGCTCGATTAAAGACTAGACCGGGAACAATTAATAAGTCCAATTCATCTGACTCTGCTGCGGCTTCAATCGCTGGTTCTTCAACACCAAATTTTGTTGTATTAAAATCTGTTTCATGATCAATCCAATGAAAAACCATTTCACCTTTTGGTAGCGATTTAGGGACAGCGATCTTTTTCCCTTCCGCAAAAGCTCGTTGAATCAATGGTGTAGTTGGAAACTCGAATTTGGTTGCCATCGTCACACCAATAGTCTCCGATTCTCTCCACGCTTCACTCTGAAAAAACTTATCCAAAATAAGCTCAACTTGAACTTGTCTTTCTCCGTTATTAGCTAATTTTTGTAGTCGTGTAATTGCCAGCTGTCGAAGTTTTTCTTTCTCCATCCATTCACCTTCTTATCTAGAAATACTAACAAAATCGAAACAAAATAAAAAGGGGATTACTCCCCTTTAACAAAATCACTAGAAATTTGTCGAGCAATAGCCAAACCAGCGATTGCATTAAAGTGCAAATGATCCCCGCTATCAAAATTCGTCTTTAAATATCCTGATACTCCTTCTACGATGTCGGCAAAGTCCCATAGATCCACATAATTTTTAGCTAACCATTCGTTAATTTCCTTACGCAGTTTTTCTTTCGTTTCATTCATACCAGAGTTGCCCAGACAGGGTGTTAAGGTGCACATTTGATAAGCAATATTTTGTTTTTCACAAAATTGAGTTATTTTTTTGATCTCTGTTTGAAAACTCTTTAATGTTAGTTCATCATTAATCAAATCGTTTATACCAATCGATACGATCACTTTCCTAACATTGCTGTGGCTGTTCAAACAATTTTCCAATCGCTGCAAAGCATTATAGCCATAAAAAAGGTTTTGCGGATCTTTACTAGCAGTGTCAGTAATCGATTTTAACAAACAGCTGCCATTAATACCTTGATTCACCAAATAAAGATTTTGTTTACGCAATTTTCTTTGCAATGGTGCAGTCCAAGTTGCACCCTCAGTTAGGGAGTCTCCCAATGCTACTATGCATTCTCCACCAGTCTCCGCCTCAATTGCCGTTAATCCTGAGCAAAAGCCCGTCTCCCTATTTTCAGCAAAAATATCAGCATCACTATAAGAAAAGCCGCTTTCACTTTCATCTGCCTGAAAAACAATCTGCCATTTTTTCGCTTCGGGATCAATAAAAATAGGAGCTGTTTTAAAGACCTCATTCGGCGCTATAGAAAAATCAGGAAGCATTTGACACTTGTCATTTGTTTTAAAAGATAAATTTTGAATCTGTTGCTCATGCGCGCCATATTCATTCGCAAATACCAAACGGATTTTCTCAACCGGAGCGATTTGCCGCAGCGTTAATTGAATCCGTCCTGCTGAGATACTGTGGTGAGCAATTCCTCTTTGCGCGTGGCTCCAGATCGTCGTCCAAGTCATCTAATCCCTCCTCATTTCTAATTACTTTTTCTCAACAACTGCAAAATAAAGTACGGTGCACCGATCAACGAGACAATAATTCCAGCAGCCATTTCACCACTAGGCAAAATTACTCTTGCTAAAACATCACTAAACAGTAATAAAATCCCACCGATCAAAGCAGTTATCACCAACGTTTGATTATTCTTACGCCCTGTTAATTGACGGGCAATGTGGGGGGCAATCAAACCGATGAAACTGATGCTTCCAGCAATCGAGACACTCACTGCTGCTAGACAAACTGCACAAATTAGAAAGAATAGCTGTGTTCGTTTTAGCTTCACACCTAATCCGACAGCCACGTCGTCGCCTAACTCCAAGACTTCCAGTGAACGCCCCCTCAATAAGACCAAAGGCAAGAGGCAGATAATCCATGGCAGTAACAATAAAACATGCTGCCAAGTCGTGCCCCAAATCGTTCCGGCAAGCCATGACGTCACGAATTGATAATTATCTTTAGAGACTCGAATGGTTCCCAGCAGTGTCAATGCCGAAATCCCTGCATTGACTGCAACGCCGGCTAAAAGCAATCGATTAGGGGTAATTCGTTCAGATTGCCGTCCAAAATAATAAACCATTCCCGTTGCAATAAAACTACCTGCACAGGCGATCAACGGTAAATACCAGCTGCTTTCTCCGGTAGCAAAAAAACCTAAATAAATCAAAACCGTCAATCCTGCGCCCGCATTGATCCCTAAAATTCCCGGATCAGCCAAATCATTATGAGTAATCGTTTGAAATAAGTACCCGGATACCGCTAAGCCCATTCCCGCTAAGATCGAAACAAGCAGACGCGGGAAACGAAAATCAAAGACAATCAATTGCTGACTGGTCGTAGCAGTATTCTGAAAAACTCGCAGCAGATCATTTATCGTCAATGGAATGGTCCCGACAGTTAAGCTAAGCAGCATTCCAATAATCAGTAAAAGAAGCAATATCAGCCAACCTATTTTTTTCCTCATAAGCTTCCCTTCCTAATTTGTAAAAGTAAAAATGGTACCCCAATGATCGTGATGATCACTCCAGCAGGTGTCTCTAAAGGCGGTGCGATCAGCCTTGAAGCAATATCAGCTACAACAAAAAATAAAGCTCCAAATATTCCAGAAGCTGGAATCACATAACGATAATCATATCCGACAAAAAAACGAACTACGTGAGGAACGATCAAACCGATGAAGCTAATCGTTCCAACTAAAGCCACTGAGCTGCCCGCCAATAACAAAACAAAGAACAGACTCAATTGACGGATTCGACTAGGATTTTTACCTAACGAAATTGCGGTATCATCACCTAAACTTAATAGAGTAATTTGTGGACTAATCAAACAAGAGCCTAAGATTCCAAGCAGGATCAGCGGAAAAATCGTTTGCAACTGTTGCCACGAAATATTAGCGGTACCGCCAACAAACCAAAAGGTCATATCCTGATTCAAATCAAAGATCAGACTGATACTTTGGCTGACAGCAGCAAAAAATGAACTTAACGCGGCCCCTAACAAGACGATTCGAACTGGCGATAAACTAAAGGACACTCTAGTCGAAATCAAATAAATCAATAAAATCGAAACTGATGCTCCGATGAATGAACCAATTACACCCATTGCTGGCGAAGGATTGGCATTTAATGCAAAGACCAATGCGAGACCTAATCCTGCGCCGGAATTGATTCCTAATAAACCAGAATCAGCGATGGGGTTTGATGTGATTCCCTGTATCAAGGCGCCAGATATGGCGAAGGACGCTCCGACTAAAACCGCACCAAGCATTCTTGGCAGCCGTAAATAGCGAACCAATTGTTCTCCCTGATTCGCAGGATCGAAGTTCAAGATCGCTTGAGAAACATCGGACCATTTACTCGTAACTGCCCCATATCTCAAAGACAAGATCATTGCTGCAGCAAGTAAAATCACAACAACAGGAAAAAAATATTTTCGTTTAGCCATCTCCTAATGCTCCTTTACTAAGTCATACGCAATAACTAAGGGTTTGTCGCTATTAGGCAAAGTGGCAAAAGTCGCTTGTATATCAAAAAGATTTAATAATTTCTCTGCTGTAAAAATTTCCTTCGGTGTTCCTTGAAAAACCAACTCACCTTTTTTCATTCCTAATAAATAATCGGAAAAACGCGAAGCATGATTTAAATCATGAATCGTCATCAAGATCGTTTTTCCTTGCCGATTGATTTCTTGCAGCAGCTCCAGGATTTCCAATTGATGGGCCGGATCTAAAAAAGTAATCGGTTCATCTAAAATTAAAATATCCGTATCCTGTGCTAAAGCCATCGCTATCCACACACGCTGCTGCTGTCCACCAGATAAGGTGGTCAAATTACGATTCTTTAAGTCTTGCAGATTCGTAGCCTCTAAAGCCCAGTTGATTAATTGATGATCTTGTTCTTTTAATCCTGAAAAACCTTTTTGATAAGGAAATCTGCCATAGGCTACGATTTCTTCAACAGATAATCCATTTATTTGATTGCTAGTTTGTGATAATGAGGCAATTTTTTGTGCAACTGTTTTAGTGTCTAATCGCTGAACATTTTCACCATCAATCAGAACCTCTCCCTTTGCCGGCTCAAGAATCCGAGCGAGGGCCTTTAGAAATGTTGATTTTCCACTACCGTTTGGACCAATCAAACTAGTGATCTGTCCTTTGGGAATTTCTACTGTGATGTCATTCACAACTATTTTTTTATCGTATCCGATTGAAAGATCAGTCGTATTTAATTTTGTCATAGATCTTCCTCATTTCTCTGATAATCGTTCTCAATTATGACCTTCTTTTTCATCACCGTCAACTGTCAATTAAAGAAAAATCCCTGTTGACACCCCTTGTGCTTTCGGTAATAATATCAATTGAGAACTTTTCTCAATTAAGCATGAAGGAGTTTTTTTATGTTCAAAAAAATAGTTTTAGGAACCGCTTCTCTGTTAGCGCTATTTAGCTTAGCTGCTTGTGGACAAAGCAGTGACAGTAAAGATACAAGTAACGATACTCGGACTTTGACTGATGCTCAAGATCACAAGGTCGAAATTCCTAAAAAACCAAAGCGGATCATCGCCTCATATTTAGAGGATTACCTAGTCGCTTTGGACGAAAAACCTGTTGCACAATGGACCGTTGGTGAAGGCAAGATTCAAAATTATCTACAAGATAAATTAAAAGGTATTCCAACAATTAATTATGACCTGCCATACGAAGATGTGCTGAAATTTGAACCTGATTTATTATTAATCGGCTCAAACGGCTCACTTGAAGGTGGAAAATACAAGGAATACACTAAAATTGCACCAACTTATGTCGTAAAAAACGGTGAAGATATTACGTGGCGTGAGCAATTAGAAGATATTGGAAAAGTTCTAGGGAAAGAAGATAAAGCCAAAGATGTCGAAAAGGATTATGACCAGCTAGTCGACAAAACAAAAACAGAGTTGAAAGATAAAATCGAAGGCAAATCTGCTGTTGTTTTGTGGGTGACAAATAATTCAGCCTTTATGGTGGCCGACACTCGTTCTAGCGGCCAGCTGCTTTATCAAGAATTAGGTTTTGACGTTCCCCAATTAACTAAAGATATCAGCAAAAAAGCAACCGCGGACTTCTCTCCAGTTTCATTAGAAAGTTTGTCCCAGTTGGACGCAGATTATATTTTCTTAGTTAACAGTGATTCTGGTGCTGCAATGTTTAAAGATCCGTTATGGAGTAATATCCCGGCGGTTAAAAATAATCACTTATATGAATTTGACGGTGAATCAAGCTGGTTATACAATGGACCAATCGCCTATACCAAAATGGTTGAAAGCATTCATGATGTTTTAAAATAAAAAATGCCGAGCTGATCGAGACTGCTTCTTTAATAGCAGTTTCTCGATCAGACGGCATTTTATTTTTTACTGCGACGTGTTCGGGTAACAGCTGTCGCTTCTTCTTTTTTAGCCAAAAATTTCAAACGATAAGGCTCATGATAACGAACGCCTTCCCTAACAAAATCCCCGCCGACAATAAATAATCCAATTGGTCTTAATGGTTCGGTTTGTCGGATTGTCCCAATGGTTTCCAGTTCACGATAATTTTTTCCAATTTGTAACTGATATGTTCCTGCGTCTATCTGCTTCACATAGTAATAAGGATACAATGTATTCTCTTCAATCAAGAAACCCTCTTGCTTCGTTAGATCTCTCGTTGTAATTTCTTTTCCCTCAATCAATGCTTGAATGTTTTCTACTAAAATCAATTGATAGTCTTCATTAAAATCAACTGGGACTTCCTCGGCCTGTTCAAAAACTTTTTTCTGTTTTTTAGACTCTTCATTTTGAATATTAAACGCATCGTCCGGTAAATATTTAACGAAAAGCTGCGTGATATCCCCTTTTAAATTTTTATCCAAAAAATAATAGAAGAAATTCAAAACAATGAAATAGACCAATCCAATAAAAACCAAACTGTAGATCACTAATTGTATATAATTTTGGTTCAGCCAAAGGCCATAAACGATTCGCAAAATATAAACAGTTGGAATAATGCTCAATAACGTATACGCTCGATTCGAATATTTAGGACTGATATCCAAGAAGCCTAAAAACTTGTTTAATCCATTGATAACATCTAAAAGTATTGTCATTGATTATCACCCGCTTCTGAGTCAGCAGGTTCATTCGCTGGCTGCTGTTGTTGTGTTGGTGTTGTTTGTGATTCTACCGTTGATGAAGACGGAACAGTGGATTCACTAGGGATTGAAGATTGCGAATTTTCGATTTGATCGCTTTCAATCGTGCTTTCCCCTGCATTATTGTTTACATCAGGTTCTTCAAGTGACGACTGCTCATTAGTCGTTCCTGTCTCATTCGTCATACTATTTGAATCAGAAGAAGAATCGGTCATACTGGTGGTAGAAGATTCTGTCGTCGGTGTCGTAGCCTTCACCTGACGATAGCTGGAATTATTCAAAATTCCAGACGTTGTAGCAATCAAAATCGACAATGTTAGAAGAGCAATCGGCTTCAAAATCGGTGGCACTTTGCGCATCTGATCCTTCCTTTCTATAATTGATTTGTTTAATAACTAGTTTTATCATTGTAAAGTTAGCTTTTGTTTAGGATTCTGTGAAGATTCTATGTAGATTTCTGAAAAATTTCGCAAGCGCCATTAGTCAGTGAGAAAAAATAAAAAAGCCAGCAATCGAATTTGATTGCTGACTCGTAAGTGCAATTATTTCACTTCTTTATGCAAAGTAACTTTGCGTTCGCGTGGGCAATATTTCATTTTTTCCAAACGATCAGGGTTGTTACGTTTGTTTTTATTTGTTAGGTAGTTACGTTCTTTACAAGAAGTACATTCTAAAGTGATGTTTACGCGCATGATTTTCCCTCCCCTGCAAATACAAGTTTTCCAAGATATTTCTCAGACTTTGATATCATATCATGTTTTTATTTCTTTGACTAGTCTTTTTGCTATTTTTGTTAAGTAGTTCTACTTGACGTTTTTAAAGCTGCACTTCAATGTCCTTAGCAATATCTTCTGGCTTCGTTTGCGATGCATAGCGTTTTACCACGTTTCCTTCACGGTCGACGAGAAATTTTGTAAAATTCCATTTGATTGCTTTGTTAAGTAAACCACCTTGCGCACTCTTCAAGTAGCTGTATAACGGATCTTCGTTTTCTCCGTTCACATCAATTTTAGCAAATGTTTGGAAGGTTGTATGATATTTCAACTGACAAAATCCCGCCACCTCCACATCGGTCCCTGGTGCTTGATTTCCAAATTGGTTGCAAGGAAAATCCAGAATTTCGAATCCGTTGCCTTTATATTGGTCGTATAAATTTTGTAATCCTTCATATTGTGGTGTGAAGCCACAACCAGTTGCGGTATTGACAATCAAAAGAACTTTTCCTTGATAATCTGATAAAGACTTTTCGTTTCCATCTGTTTGTTTCACTTCAAAATCGTAGACTGACATACTTAGCACTCCTTTTTGTATAAATTATTCAAGTTAAAATTTCAGCAAAAAAAGCTAAGGAGCATCGCTCCTCAGCTTTATTGTACGCCATATGTGTCGGCAAATGCATTTATTATGTCTTTTGCAATGGCTTTGTTCGTATCGTCATGTTCTTCATCCAAGTTTGGCAGCATCACACTAATGGCAATTTGAGGATTGTCATAAGGTGCGTAAGCCACGATATTACTATTGATGGTGTTTGTACCATCCTTTGCTACCGTTTCGGCCGTACCTGTTTTGGCAGCCGGATCTAGTTTAGCAGAAGCTAAATCTTTAGCAGTAGTATATGGATCTGAGCCATGGACCGCTTGGTAGAAACCTTGCTTAATGATTCCCATCTGTTCAGCTGTAATATTGACTTGATCTAGCTTCTTGCCAGTGATTTCTTTTTGCAGAGCTCCTAAGCCGCCGCTGTCATTATTGCCATAGATTCCCTTTACAACATGAGGAGCAATTCTTGTACCGCCATTGGCAACAGTTGAGGCATATTGTGCCAACTGCATCGGTGTATACGTATCGTACTGTCCAAATGACAAGTCAAGCAGATTACCGCCACCAGGTGCATTATCTGTCCCAAATTGGTCATTGACTAAACCGGGAGATTCATTCGGTAAATCAATCTGCGTTTTTACCCCCATACCATATTCAGCGAAAGCATTCCGCAACTTATCGTACATTTCTTTGGAAGATGCACTTTCAGGTAAAGTCATATTCTGCTGGTATTCAACCCCCAGCATCCGCAAGACGATCTGCATCATATAAGCATTGGAAGACCATTCAAGAGCTTTTACTGTATTTAGAGGAATTTGATTCCCTAAAGCTTTATTATAGATTGATCCTTTTAGTGCTGTACCGGATAATTTAATCGGCTGATCAATCAACGTATCATTTCCTGTTATTGCACCAGTTTGATAGCCCGCTGTAACTGTCCCTGCTTTAACTACCGAACCTGGTTCAAAAGCACTAGTGATCGTTCCTAAAGTATTTTCTTCTATTTCTTTACTATTAGCATCATGAGTGAAACCAGTCATCGCTAAAACTTCACCGGTATTTGGATTCATCGCGACAGCATAGGCACCTGGTGAATATCTCGCAACACCGCTATCGACTAATCCCTGATAATGCTTTTTCAGAATATCTTCGACCTTTTTCTGGAAGTCTGAGTTGATTGTTAGGACAATATTTGACCCTTTTTCACCTTTTTTGACTTCTTCCTGCTTCTCGATATTCCCATTCTGATTCAAAGTAACTTTGTACTCGCCTTTTTTCCCTTGAAGCTGTTCTTCATATTGCTTCTCTAAATAGCTCTTACCAACACGATCATTGCGGGCATAGCCTTTTTTCAACAGAGCATCTGCTTCTTCAGCGGGCAGGCCCTCTTTTTCAGTAGTGATCGTTCCTAAAATACTTTTCAATGAGCCTTCAAGTGCATCATTATATGAGCGATCCCAGTCAAGACCTGTCGATACACCAGGCAAGTCTGAAGCACGTTCGGCAACCACCGCTAATTCTTCATCTGTCACACCTTCATTTTTTATAAAGACGGTACTAAGTGATGAAGCAGCATTCATTCGTTTAAAGATCGTTGCAATTTTCAACTGTTCATCATTGAGTTGAATTTCGCTGTCTTTGACTTTATCGACTAATTTTTGATATTCATTCGTAGTATCAAGATTCTTTTCTTTGAAAGATAGCCGTTCTTCGGCTTCCTTCAGATGGTCCTCATCGGCTAACCAATAATCCTTTTTATCACGCGTACTCAAATTATCATCTGCCGGCACATCAATTAAATTATTTAATTCAATCGCCAGTTTAAGAATGTCCTTAGCTTCCATCTGATTTCCGCGAGTAAAGGTAATCGCACGATTTGCTGTATTTTTGACCAATGCTGTTCCGTTGGCATCATATATCTCCCCACGAGGCGCATTTTCCTTTACAGTGATAGTTGTTGAAGCCTTCATTTCGGCTTTCATCTTGTCACCTTCAACGATCTGCAAGTAGCCTAATCGTGAAACTAGGATTACAAACAAGCCAAAAATGACAAAAAACAGAAAGTTCAACCTAAAAGGGATATGGCTTTTATTTTGATTACGTCCGCCTTCGTCCGCAAGCTTCAATTTTTCGAAAAATTTCTTAAATGGATTCGTTATTTTCATTCATCTGTTCCTTCCACTTTGACAGTTACTTGTCTTATTGTAGCCGAAAAAGGATTTTTTCAAAAGGATTAATCGTAGTTCCTTTACGATAGTTTAAAAACTTTAAGTTCTTTTACGTTTAAACAACCAAAGTGTTTCACACAAACAATTATTTTTTTATCGCATATCCATTCGTTTGCATAATAGCTGGATTTCATACAAGCTCAAAACTCATATTCCGTGAAACATTCTTTTTCGATTTTATTTGTGGAAAACTCCTGCAATTTAAACAGCGGCTATTACGCATTTTCTTTAAAAAGTTTTCCACAAATGAATTGGAATTTCTCGTACGCTGCTTAATTCTACTAATTGTTTAAAATTGATTTGAGCACAAAAAAAACGGTGAGCGAACTCACCGTTTTAGCTTAATTACGACTTAGGTTGTCAATATCATCTTTGATTGCTTCAACAAACATATTCAAATCTTGTACTTCTTGTTCTTCGCTACCATAGCGGCGAACATTAACAGAAGCATCATTCACTTCCTTGTCCCCGATTACTAATAGGTAAGGAATTTTTTGTGTTTGTGCTTGGCGAATCTTGTAGCCAAGTTTTTCATTGCGGTCATCAACCTCAACACGCACACCTTCACGAACCAAACGATCTTTCACTTCATATGCATAGTCACCATGATGTTCTGGTGATACCGGCAAGATCGCTACTTGCTCTGGAGCTAACCAAGTTGGGAAAGCACCTTTATATTGTTCAATCAAGTAAGCAGTAAAGCGTTCCATTGTTGAAACGACACTACGGTGAACAACAACTGGACGATGTTCCTTACCATCTTCGCCGATATAAGTTAGATCAAAACGTTCAGGCAATAAGAAATCGAATTGAATAGTAGAAAGTGTTTCTTCTGTTCCTAGTGCTGTGGATACTTGAACATCCAGCTTAGGACCATAGAAAGCAGCTTCGCCGTCAGCTTCAAAATAATCAAAGCCGGATTCATCCATTACTTCCTTCAACAGACCTTGAGATGTTTCCCACATTTCATCGTCGTCAAAATATTTTTCAGTATTTTCAGGGTCGCGATAGCTTAAACGGAAGCGATAATCTTCGAAACCAAAATCTTTATATACTTCTAAGATCAAATCTAACGTACGGCGGAATTCTTCCTTGATTTGGTCTGGGCGAACAAAGATATGCGCATCATTCATTGTCATTTCACGAACACGCTGCAATCCTGATAGTGCACCAGATTTTTCATAACGATGATCCATGCCAAGTTCAGCTAAACGAATTGGCAATTCACGATATGAGTGAATATGGTTTTTGTAGATCATCATGTGATGCGGGCAGTTCATTGGACGCAGCACCAATGATTCTTCGCCATCACCCATATCCATGATTGGGAACATATCTTCTTTATAATGATCCCAGTGACCAGATGTTTTATACAAACCAGTATCAGCTAAAACTGGAGTGTAAACATGTTCATAGCCCATTGAGATTTCTTTGTCAACGATGTAACGTTCAATGATCCGACGAATTGTTGCACCTTTTGGCAACCAGAATGGCAAACCTGAGCCTACTTCTTGAGAGATCATAAACAAATCTAATTCTTTTCCAAGTTTACGATGATCCCGTTCTTTGGCTTCTTCACGCATCTTCAAGAAATGATCTAAGTCTGCTTGGTTGAAGAAAGCCGTTCCGTAAATCCGTTGCATCATCTTGTTATCAGAATTTCCACGCCAGTAAGCACCTGCAACAGATAACAATTTGAAGATTTTAATTTTTCCTGTTGATGGTACATGCGGGCCGCGACATAAGTCAGTGAATTCCCCTTGTGTATAAGCAGTGATGACTTCATCTTCAGGAAGATCAGTGATTAATTCTACTTTATAAGGATCGTAGCTAAAGAAATCCAATGCTTCTTGACGACTCATCACTTTACGTTCGATTGGCAAGTTTTCTTTAATGATCTTTTTCATTTCTTTTTCGATCGCTGGAAAATCTTCTTCGCTGATTTGGCTTTCGCCATTGTCAGTATCGTAATAGAACCCTGAATCAATCGCTGGTCCTACACCAAAATGCATATTTGGAAACAGGCGGCGGATTGCTTGCGCCATTAAATGAGCGCTGGAATGACGAACAAGCGGTAAAGCTTCTTCATCTTTTTCAGTCACGATTTTTAATTCCGCATCTTCTTCGATTGCACGATTTAAATCTTCTAACTCGCCGTTTACTACGACAGCTAATGCTTTTTTGGCTAATGAACTAGAGATACTTTTTGCGATCTCTAAACCAGTAATACCATTATCAAACTCTTTTGTTGATCCATCTGGAAATGAAATTTTTACCATCCTGTACTTCCCCCTTAATTAGTTTTGATTGATAAAAAAAATCCTAGTACCGATAATCGGTACTAGGACGAATAAACGTGGTTCCACCTAATCTTTGAGCAGAATTTCTGCCTCTCACAAGCGATAACGGCGCTGCCCGCCTCTGCATTTATGCAGAAGTCTCTGAAAGTGGTCATCCCTTGTGCTTGTCTGGAAAAGTTTCAGCCGTGCTTTTCCTCTCTGATAAACAGCTTTCAAGTTCAGGTGTCTTTCTTCATCAATCAATTACAAGGTAATTATAAACACTTATTGATTTGAAATGCAAGTATAAGATGAACTATTATTTCCACTTGCCGCCTTGTGCGTATTTTCCTTTTTGCATTTCATTGATGATGACGTGGATATTTTCTTTAGGGGCACCTGCTGTTCTTGATATTGCTTCGGTTACCTCTTCCACCATCTTAGTTAATTGTTCCTCTGTTCTTCCTTCGACTAACTCAATGTGAACAAATGGCATAATGAATCGCTCCTTTGACTTTTATATTCTTTCGTTTCATATTTTATCATAATTAGGAATAAAATGAGTCTTCTACCTACATCTCTATTTTTTTCAAAACTTTAAATGATATTAACTGATATCCGACATAGCTGTCGGTAATTATCAAACGAGCCAATTGCTTTTATTTCCTTTAAACCTATAAACATTTCTCCATTAATTTAAAATGTCTCATCAAAAATTTTCGATTTCAAGTACTAACCTTTACAAAAACATTTTCCTGAGTCAAATCGTTATTGATAGCCCTTTCTCCATGGTAAAGTATAGGCATAAGAATGGGGGAAATAATATGGATATCTATTTGCACTTTAAAGATCAGGCAACAGAAGCAATCACTTATTACGAAAAAGTATTCAAAACAGAACCCGCGAAAATTATGACCTTTGGCGATATGCCCCACGACGATGAGCACCCTGTTGATGAAAATATGAAGGATCTAGTAATGAACTCGAATCTGAAAATCAATGATACCAATGTCATGATTTCTGACAGTCCTGAAGGCATGGCTCCTCCGTTAATCATCGGAAATAATGTCGCTTTAGTTTTCAATGCAACTAGTGTTGAAGAAGCCACAGAAATATTTCAACTATTAGCAGAAAAGGGGGTTGTTTTATTACCCCTTGAACAAACCTTTTGGGCAGAATTATACGGAATGGTCAAAGACCGATATGGGGTAGTTTGGCACATTAATCTCTATTAATAAGAAAGGATGATCTTACATGGAACAGCAATTTGGCTGCTGTCTTTGGTTTGATGGTCATTTGACTGAAGCGGCTGACTTTTATTTAAAAACATTTGAAGACAGTAAAAAAATAGATGAGACTCATTATATTACGGATGAACACGGAAAAATCGGCGACTTGTTAACCATCGCTTTAGAATTAGCTGGATGCGAGTTTCTTTTATTGAATGGCGGATCAGATTTCAAACCGACACCTGCGATTTCCTATGTCGTCAACTGCGAAAATGAAAAACAGTTGAATGACGTCTGGAGTCGGTTGAATCAGGATGGAGAAACTTTGATGCCCTTAACTACTTATCCTGAGCTTGGAAAATTTGGTTGGACGAATGATCGCTATGGCTTTTCTTGGCAAGTTCGCTTAGGCGACAGCTTGCAAACAATAGTTCCATGTATCATGTTCGCTAACGAAAACTACGGTCTGGCTCAAGCGGCAATTGACGAGTGGATTGCCGCTTTCGGTGGAAAACAGACCTTTGTGATCAAAGGAAAGGAAGATCGTCTGCGTGCCTCCGGCTTTCAACTTCGCGGACAGGAGTTGATTATCATGGATAGTCCAGAAAAACACGATTTTGATTTTTCTATGGGAAATTCCTTTTACTTTTATTTTAAGGATCAGGCAGATATCGATCATGCTTGGGAGGCAATTACTCGTGACGGCAAAGAATGGCCTTGCGGCTGGATGGAGGATCGCTATGGCGTCTATTGGCAAACAGTTAATCAAAAATTGCTGGACTGGACCAATGACCCAGACTTAGAAAAGGCTCAGCGTGCAACGCAAGAAATGTATAAAATGAAAAAAATCGATCTCGCTCAGATTCAACGAGCACACGACGGATTAAACTAATTTCAGTAAAAGGAGATGGGACTGCCTGTCTCCTTTTTTTGCTGAAATCAGCCTTTTGCTTCTCCTCACTCTTATGTGATATACTATTATGCTGTTATAAACAGTTGACGGAAAAACAAAGGAGGATGCTCAATGAATGCGAGAGAGTATGAACAAGAGCACGTCCAACAGACAAGCGCTTTGATCCAACAAGAAATTGCATTTTTAGACAACCAAAAGAAAGCAACAAAATCAAAATTTGATAACGATATGCGGGAAAATGCCGGGCAAAGAGTTCAAGGCGGTTCCTTTGAAGCATTGGCGGAAACAATGGCGGAAACACGCCAACACGAAGCCGAACTGCTTTTACGCTATCAAACATTTGCCTCACAGGAAAAGCGGCAAAAAGTGTTGAAATTAATGGGTGCCAATCCTTATTTTGCGCGAATTGATTTCAAAGAAGATCAAGAAGCAGAAACACTTTATCTAGGTATCGCCTCTTTGCGTGACACTCAAGAGGAAACAGTCGTCATTGATTGGCGCGCTCCAATCGCTAATCTTTATTACGAAGGAACTTTAGGTCAAACACAATATGAGGCTCATGATGCGATTATTCCTATTGAACTCTTATTAAAACGTCAATTTAAAATTCGCGAAGGTCAAATCTTATCGATGGTTGATACCTCAGAGGCAATTAATGATGATTTTCTATTGGAAATTTTAGACGAGGCTTCTTCTAACCATATGAAGAATATCGTTGCGACGATTCAACATTCACAAAATGAAATTATTCGTGATACAAATAGTAAAGTTTTAGTCGTGGAAGGAATTGCCGGCAGCGGAAAAACTTCCGCTTTACTTCAACGGGTCGCTTACCTGCTTTATCATAATCGGAAATGGCTGGATAATGAGCAAGTCTTACTATTCTCACCTAACCACATTTTTTCGGATTATATTTCAACTGTCTTACCTTCACTTGGCGAAAGCGGCATACCAACTGAAACATTCAAGACTTTCTTAAGTGCCCTATTGCCTACTTATCAGATTCACACAGAAGAAAGCCACGAAGAGGTCTTTCTTTCAGGGCAAGATGACCGCGTATTACGCGCAAAGAGCAGTAACGCAATCGTGCAAGAATTGTACAAATATGTCGAACGGATCACAGACCTTGGTCCATTGTTCCGCGACCTCAAGTTGAACCAAGATGTTTTGATCTCGAAAAAACAAATTCGCAATTGGTATCAAGAAGCCAATCCTGAATTACCAATGTATCAGCGGATGCAGTTATTACAGACGAAGCTCTTGAAAAAGTTGGGCGGCTTAGAAAAAGATGAAATGAAAAAGGATTGGGCTAAAAAAGCCGCAGATGAATTAGTTGAAGCGGTATTTGCGAATAATCCCGATATGGAAGATTCCGAAAAAGCAGAACGTCGTTTACGGCGGCAAATGGCGCAAAAAGTCGTCCGTAAAAAAATGCGGCCGATCCGCAGACAAATCAATCGTTTTGCTTTCATTAATTACGCAAAACAATACCTGCACTTTTTACAAAATGTGCCAAACCAGTTATTGGTCCACTATCAATTAACAGAAGAGCATTGGAAAACGATGCTTGAGGAATTGCGCAATGATTTCAAACGGAAGGATATCAGTTTAGAAGATGGGACTTTGATGTTTCTTTTAATGAAATCCATCCATCCGTTAGACGTGAAGCAAAAAGCTCGGTTCATTTTTATTGATGAGATGCAAGATTTCTCGCCAGCGCAAGTCGCTTTATTACAAAACCTATATCCTAAAGCTACTTATACTTTATGCGGCGACTTGAACCAGAAAGTTTTCGGCAACGAAAGTATGGTTCATTCTTTAGAAGAGATTTTCCCAGATCAAACCTTGACTCACTTTGAATTAACGACCAGCTATCGTTCGACCGAAGAAATCACTAACTTTGCAAATCAATTCTTAACTCAGGAAAACCGCGTCGAATTGACTGCGCGTGTTGGTGATCTGCCAAAGGTTTATTATGCAAATGATTCTCGGCAAATGATCGATGGTTTGATTCATCAGATTGAAGAAACTTCAGAGCTGGCCAAATACTGGCGAACAGCAATCATCGCAAAAACTGTTGAAGACTGCCAGGCGCTCTATGAACAATTGACACCTGAACAAAAAGATCAAGTCCAATTGCTGACGGATGAAGAAGACTTTATGAAAAAAAGTCTGATCATCATTCCTACTTATTTAGCAAAAGGCTTGGAGTTCGATCGCGTGTTCGCTTGGAATGTTTCACCTGAAAATTATCATACTGAACAGGATAAACTAATTCTCTACACCGTTTGCACCCGTGCAATGCATGAATTGAATCTTTTAGTCATTGGTGAAAGAAGTCCTTTACTAGAAATGGTGCCAGAAAATCTATATGTTCAAGAATCATTAAACTAGTATCTCTCAGACAAAAAACAAAAATAGCCGACCAAATCTAAAAAGATTTGGTCGGCTATTTTTATTTAGATTAATCGTCTAATTCAACGTTATGATAGACCTGTTGAACATCTTCTAGTTCATCCAGCACATCAATCATTTTTTCGAATTTTTCTAAGTCTTCCCCAGTTAAAGTTACTTCATTTTGAGGAATCATTTGCATTTCCGCAACTGTAAATTCTGTAATGCCTTTTTCTTTCAAGGCTTCTTGAATCGCATTGAAGTCTTCTGGTTCGCCGTAAACAATAATTTGGCCTTCTTCATCTACAACATCGCGAACATCAATCTCTTTATCCATCAAATACTCCAAGATCTCATCCGCGTCATCCCCAGCAAAACCAAATAATGCCGTATTGTCGAACATATAAGCAACCGCACCAGAAACACCCATGTTCCCGCCATTTTTACCAAAAGCAGCGCGAACATCTGAAGCTGTTCGGTTTACATTGTTTGTCAAAGCATCTACGATGACCATCGAACCATTCGGTCCAAAACCTTCATAACGCAATTCTTGGAAAGTTTCATCGCCAGAGCCTTTAGCCTTTTCGATTGCTCGATCAATAATATGTTTTGGAACATTGTACGTTTTGGCACGCTCAATTACGAAACGCAATTTTTGATTGGCATGCGGATCAGGTTCTCCTGATTTCGCTGCCGCATAAATCTCGATTCCAAATTTAGCGTAAATTTTACTGTTGTTTGCATCTTTCGCAGTTTTTTTAGCTACGATATTCGCCCATTTACGTCCCATGTTTTCACTTCTCTTTCGTTAATTTCATACTTTCCCATTATAACGACTCACCTGCGCTTTGGAAAGTATTTTTTATGCTCGGATAGGAAATCGACCGATTGTTTGTTCTTTGGGATGAACCAATTGATAAATTTGATCAGCACGATAGGTCAAAAAATGTTTTTCCTTCTCCTGTTGTCCAATCTTTGCGGCAACCGGCAAACTAAACTGCTTTTTCTTTTCATTCAAAAAAGCTTGACCTTTTTCAGTGAAGCCTAATATATGAAGCATTGAATTTTCTTGCTCTTTTTTTATTTCCGCCTCTGTGATTTGCAGCAAAACATACGTTAAGAGCCGTTGAAGCCGCGGTTGAGTATAGCGTTTGGTACTGATGATCTGCAAATAATTTGAAAAGCTATCCGCTTCCTGTTCAATTAAACGATGCTCAAGCCCTTCTCTCATTTGATAAATCTCTCGAAGGCTGGCTAAGGAGCTGGCTCGTAATTGATAATTTAGAAATGTCCATAAATCTGTCCACGAAATATGCGTAGCTCTTAATTCTTCCAGTGTCTCAGTTGGGACAAATGAAGAAACATTCTCATCAGCCAAAACAGCCTGCCGAATTCCAGTAGCACTTGCAAACTGGTCCACAATCAATGATTCATCATGATATCCTTGATCTTTTCTAGCCAAAGGAAAAATTTCCATCGGATGCTCATAAAGAGCATTTTCCTTTGCATAGCTTAGGCCTAGAATATGATTCGGAGGGAAATCTTGGGCCTTCGGATATAACCGTGAAACAACTTCTGCCATTTTTTCTGGATAACTCCAGCCAATTGGCAACTTATGGAATAATTGGTCGATCGCAGCTTTCTCTTCAATGAAGAAACGGCCATAAGCAGCATAATCAAATTGAGATTCGCTGTCAGTACCAAAACATAGCGCATCACAGGTCAACGCTTGTAATAGTTTGATACTGCCCTTCGCAAAATAATCTGCCGATTGGACCGCCCAAGAAAACGGCAATTCAACAACCAGATCAACACCATTTTGTAATGCTGCCTTGGCTCGCGCCCATTTATCAATGATTGCCGGTTCCCCACGTTGTAAAAAATTGCCGCTCATGACTGCGACAACAACCTCTGCACCACTTAACTTACGAGCCATCTGCGCATGATAACGATGCCCATTATGAAATGGATTATATTCTACTACGATCCCGCAACTTCGCATATTGTTGCCCCTTTCTAATAACAAAAAAACCGAGATTCCTCTCGGCTATTTTTGACAGACAAAAAACCAGCGTTTACTTGTCTCCATTGGTTCATCGTCCGTGAAGTCTGCAAAAACTTCCACCTTAAAACCAACCTCAGTCAGCATTTTTTGATACATTTCCAAAGAATAAGTTCGTTCTTTATGAAGTTCATCGAATCGTTCGAACATCTCGCCTTCCTTTTTTACAAAAAAGGTCAAAAAATGTTCAATGCTATGGGATGAATCACCAGAATAACTATCCCAGAGAAAAGCAAAGTCTTCGGTTTGATCATGAAAACTATAATCGGGAAAAACTTCATCTATCTGATAGATCGAATGAACATCGAAAATAAAGGTTCCCGATTCCTCCAATAGCTGATAAACACCCTTGAAAACTTGTTGGACTTGCGTAGCATCCTGCATATAGCAAAGCGAGTCAGAAAAACACGTCACAGCTTGATATTTTCCAATATCAGTTAAATCCAGCATATCTCCAGCAACCCAGTTGATAGAAACATCCTCTTGTATTGCACGATCACTGGCCAATGTCAGCATTTCTTCTGACAAATCTAAGCCCGTCACATCAAAACCTTTTTTAGCAAACTCCACTGCTAATGCACCGGTTCCGCAAGCCAGTTCTAAAACTTGGTTCGTAGCCTTTGGCAAATGACGCAATGAAAAATCCAGCCATTGCTGATACAAAGAATCATCCATTACCTCATCATAGACAAAAGCAAAGGTCTCATAAGCCATTAGTCCAACCAAGCCTCGATATTTTCAAGCGGTGCATCCGACCATAATTTTTCTAAATTGTAAAACTCACGTTCTGAAGTACTGAATACATGTACGATCACATCGCCTAAGTCGATCAAGACCCATTTTCCACCATCTTTTCCTTCGACACGTTTCACTTCAACTTGAGCTTCTTCTTCTTTATCGACAACCTCATCCACGATCGCATTGATTTGACGATCAGAGTTAGCTGAACAAATCATGAAATAATCCGCCAATAATGATACTTGTGAAACATCTAATGCCACGATGTCAACCGCACGCTTTGAATCGGCTGCCTTCACGGCAATTTCTAACATATTTTTACTCTCTATGATAATTCTCCTCCTTATTTCTTACCATCTACATTCTCTCTAAAAAACTTAAACATTTCAATAATTGTTAAGAATAAGCTCTCTTATTTATTGTATCCCGGCAACCCAACGATTATAAGTTTCGATCGTTTTCGGGTAAACAGGATTCTCTGCTTCAACTAAATGTGCCAGAGTATGCTTGGTTTCAAAGGCAACAGCCTGATCTAAGTCACTAAAAGCAATAACCCGCGCATCTTCTACCCCAGGAAAATTTCTCCCAGGTTCAATATAGTCTGCCACATAAATAATTTTATCTAACATAGTCATCTCGGCTGCCCCCGTGGTATGAAGACGAATCGCGTTTAGGATTTCCTCATCGGCAATCTTCAACTCCCGAGCAACAAAATCAGCACCGACCAGTCCGTGCCAGATGGCATTGCCATACTTTAACAATTCCGTTTTATTTTCATAATCCCCTTGCTCGATAGCAAGTTGAAATTCCTCATCAGATCGTTCCTTCGCATAATCATGTGTCAATGCAGCGATGCTCGCCTTTTCCGACGATTCACCAAAACGCTCGGCTAAAGCCACAGCCGTTTCTTCTACACCTAACACATGTTTAAACCGACGTTCGCTCATTCGCATTTGAACAGCTTGCATCAATGCTTCACGGTCCATTGCTGTATACTTATCACTATATTTCATCAAGATACAAGCCTTCTTCCGTGATATATTCCCTTACCCGATCAGGTACAAGATAACGAATCGAACAACCTTGTTTAACTTGTTTGCGAATATATGAAGAAGATAGCTGTATCTCAGGAACATCTACCCAAATAATCGGATAAGGACTCTCCGGAGCATAGCCAGCCCGTTTCACACCCACAAAGTTGACGATCCGAACTAATTCATCGATTCGGTGCCACTTAGGCAGATAAGCCACTTCATCCCCGCCGATAATAAAATAATATTCCGTATCAGGATTTTCTGCTGTTAACTCCAACATCGTATCGATTGTATAACTCTTACCCTTACGCGCTAATTCTCTCATATCGACTGACAAAAATGAATTATCTTCAATCGCTAATTTCACCATCGCCAAACGATGTTTACTATCGATCGTCTTCTTTTCATCTACATGCGGCGGCAAATAACTCGGCAACAGATGCACTTCATCAAATCCCATTTTTTGCCCGACCTGTTCCGCAATCATTAAATGCGCGTGATGAATCGGATTAAAATTCCCACCTAACAGTCCAACCTGCTTTTTAGGCATTGCGGTATCTGTCATTGGTTTGACTTTTGGAATTGTTAAGACATCTTGATACAACGGTTATTCCCCCTCGTTTTTGATAAATTGACGTTTAAATGCCTCGAACTTCTTTAGATATTTTTTGATATTTTTCCTTGCTTGAAGCTTTATATAAAACCAGCACACGTCCAATAATCTGAACAATTTCACAGTTAATTCGGTCTTCTAAAACATGTGCCACCTCTTCGGCAATCTCATCTGTATTCTGCAATAAATTAATTTTGATTAATTCTCTTTTTTCCAACGCTTCAGCGATTTGAATGATCACTGCATCATTGATCCCATTTTTGCCGATTTGGAAAATCGGCTGCAGATGGTGTGCTTGACTGCGCAAGAAACGTTTTTGTTTTCCTCTTAATTCCATTAATACTCCCCTTATTCGGATAAAAGTTTTTTAGACTAATGCTTTACGGGTCAATACATCCACGCCTTTTGGCGCCCAACCAGCAACGACTGCTGGCTTGGATACTGTAACCCAACCTAGTCCAGCAAAAACAATATCGGTTTTTTCTTTGATTGAAAATTCAAACCGGACTAATTCAGGAAAATCTGCTACCTCATCTGGACGTGGAGGCTGCAACAATCCACCCACATGCTTTTCATAAAAAGCATCAGCTTTTTCCAATTTTGTTCGATGCGGATCGATATCATTCGACACATATGCAACAAAAGATGCTCGTTCTCCTTGAATAAAATCAAAACGTGCCAATCCGCCTAAAAATAAAGTTTGTCCAGCATTTAGCTGATAAACTTTGGGTTTGATTTCTTTATGCGGTGCGATGATCTTTAGATCTTTTTTACCAAGATAATGAGCCATTTGATGACGATGGATAATCCCCGGTGTATCAAAAAGATAGTGACCATCATCTAACGGAATCTCAATCTTATCTAAAGTTGTACCTGGGAACTGTGAAGTGGTAATCAAGTCTTGGACACCGGCAGTTTGTTTGATGATTTGATTGATTAATGTTGATTTGCCAACATTAGTCACGCCCACTACATAAACATCGCGGCCTTCACGATATTCTTCGATTTTTTCTAATAAATCAGCCATTTCGTTAGATTTACGCGCACTGGTCAATAGGATATCAACTGGACGCAGACCTTCTTCATGAGCACGTTCTCGCATCCATTGTGTCAATCGGCCTCTTTTTAATGACTTAGGCAGTAGATCAACTTTATTACCAACCAGTAATACCGGATTATCACCGACAAATCGGTGCAGCCCAGGAATCAACGAACCATTAAAATCAAAGATGTCTACCACATTCACGATCAATGCATCTGCTTTGCCTAACTCGTTCAATAGGCGTAAAAAATCATCATCAGTTAATGAAACATCTTGAATTTCATTGTAGTGACGAAGACGGAAACAGCGTTGACAATATACTTCACCATTTTCCAAACCCTTTTCTAACGCTGTTTGCGGAGTATAACCTAGTTCATTGGGATGTTCCGTTTGAATTTTTGCGCCGCAGCCGATACAAAATAATTCTTCTTCCATTTATAATTCACTCTTCCATTTCATCTCAGGATCTTTGCTTAATAAAATATGCATCACACGACGTTCAAAGAAACGATTGATTCTTGTATTCCAGCCATCCGTATCAAGAATCGGCCGAACAAGAATACTGCGAATACCCGCTGCACTTGCGCCGCGAATATCAGTCATCACTTGATCTCCTATCATGACGATTTCATCTTTTGAAACACCTAGTTGTCTTTGTGCATTCTTTATTCCTACCGAGAAAGGTTTCATTGCCCGTGAAACAAAATCTAATTGAAAACTCTCTAACGCTTTGGCTACACGACTGGCTTTGTTATTTGAAACGACGACCACAGGAATCCCCGCTTCATCCATCATTTTTAACCAATCAATCAGCTCTTTGGTACCATTTGGATTATTCCAAGCTATCAGTGTATTATCCAAGTCAGTTAATACTGCTTTAAATCCATGAGCCTTCAATTGTTCTGGGGTTATTTGATAAATGGCTTCGACCATCCACGTTGGTTTGAATTTATCTAACATGGCAACTCCTATAACTTTATTTATACTTCTACAAAACCTGATTATAACGCAAATTTTTTGAAAACTCTACATTTGACTACAAAGGTTTAAAAAAAGACTAGGCTTTCTCCGCCTAGTCTCATTAATCTTATAATACTTTTGATAAAAAATCGATTGTTCGGGAATGTTTTGTGTGATCGAAAACTTCTTCTGGCGTTCCTTCTTCAACGATTACACCACCATCCATGAAGATTACACGATCCCCAACTTCTTTAGCGAAGCCCATTTCATGTGTAACGATCATCATGGTCATTCCTTCTTTAGCCAACTGCTGCATAACTTGCAACACATCACCGACCATCTCAGGATCAAGAGCTGAAGTTGGTTCATCAAATAACATAACATCCGGCTGCATCGCCAATGCTCGCGCAATAGCGATCCGTTGCTGCTGTCCTCCAGATAGAGATTGCGGATAAGCATCCGCTTTTTCTGACAACCCGACCTTCTCCAACAATTCCTTAGCAATTTTTTCAGCTTCCGATTTAGTCATCTTTTTAACTTTAATGGGTGATAAAGTGATGTTATCTAAAACCGTCATATTAGGAAATAAATTAAATTGTTGGAAGACCATTCCCATTTTTTCCCGCGTCTTGAAAATATCGTTCTTTTTATCTGTAATGTCCGTACCTTCAAATCTGATCGTACCAGATGTCGGAACTTCTAATAAATTGACACAACGTAAAAAAGTGCTTTTACCAGATCCAGAGGGTCCGATAATTACAACAACCTCCCCCGGAATGATTTCCGCGGATATATCTTTAAGAACTTCGTTGTCGCCAAATTTTTTATTTAAATGTTCAATCTGAATCAATGCTTCTGTCATTATATCCACCTCTTATCGTTGATATCCTTTTCCAAGTTTTTTCTCCCATAAGTTTAGCAGACGCGACGTGATAAATGTCATCACAAAGTATAGTCCCGCCGCCACGATCAATGGTTCTAACGGAATATAGGAGTTTGATACAACAATTTGAGCAGAACCCATTAATTCATTGATTCCAATCGTTGCTAATAAAGAGGAATCTTTAATTAAGGTAACAAATTCATTGCCTAACGGTGGTAAAATATTTCTCAACGCCTGAGGTAAGATCACGTAACGCATCGTTTGGGATGGACGCAGCCCCAATGAGTGAGCCGCTTCAGTTTGACCAAAGTTAACAGCTGTGATTCCGCCACGAATGATCTCCGCCACGTAAGCCCCAGAGTTCAAGGATAAAATGATCATCCCGGGAAATAAACGATTCACACCGACCGATAACACACCAACATCTAAATCTTTTGAAGGAAAGAAGCCTTGCAGAATTAAAAAGCCAATCGTAATTTGCAATAACATCGGAGTGCCTCGCAGCACTTCGATGTAAACATTCGCTAACCAGTTCAATGGTTTGTGTTTCGATAATTTTAGCAAAGCCATTGCCAGACCGATTAAGGTTCCTAAGCAGACTGTCACCAATGAGATGACTACTGTGATCCCTGCTCCGGAAGCAAAGTAAGATAAGTATTTATCTAAAAAAGAAAAGTCCAAAACTTATACCCTCAATTCTATTCATTTGCTGATTTTTCAGCTAATTCATGATTTTGTTTAACATACTCATCAATCTTGCCTTCATCATTTAGCTTTTTAATGATTTTATTTATTTCTGTCTGCAATTCTTTGCTGCCTTTAGGCAATGCAATCGCAAATGCTTCATCTTTTGAGGCTTCCAGTTCGATATTTGCGATCATTAAATCTGGATTTTGTTGTACGTACGATTCAGCGATCGTTTTTTCCACGACCATAGCATCTAATGAGCCGCTGTTTACTTCGATCACCATATTCGGAACTTTTTCGATTGAAACAAGTTTTCCGTCTTTTAGTTGTGTTTTAACGATATCTTCTTGAATAGAACCTTTTTGCGCACCAACATTTTTATCTTTCAAAGAATCAATACTTGTAAACTTGTCTTGATTTTTCTTGTTAATGATCACCACTTGTGGCGGGTTATAATAATTGTCAGTAAAGTTGAACTGTTCTTTACGTTCTTTGGTTGCAGAGATCGCAGAGATTGCAATATCAGATTTTCCTTCTTTTAATGAAGCTAAAACGGTATTGAAACTCATATCAGATACTTCTGCTTTCACGCCTAACTCTTCGGCGATTGCATTAACTAAATCAATATCAGCACCAACGATTTTATCTTTACCATCCACCATTGTATGGAACTCGAACGGTGCATAGTCAGCGGATGTCGCTACTTTTAACACGCCCGCTTTTTTAATTGCTGCTAATTGATCCTCAGATTTTGCATTTGAAGAATCCGCAGTTTTATCGCTGCCTCCTCCACAAGCTGCTAAAGTGAATAATGCTACTAATGTCATAACTAAGCCGGTAATCTTTTTCATCCTATTTCCTCCTAAAAATATTTTACTATTAATTAACCTTCAAAAAACAGTTGGTTTACTAGCTATTTTTGAAGGCTTTTTTCAATGAATTTATTATAACATGAAATTTTCATAAAACAAGCGATTTGTTGTATAAATATTAAATATAGTTTGCATATCAGTTCCTATAATGTATATATACGCCCTTTAGTGAATAAATATTTTTAATTTCCGCCTTTTTGAGCTAACTGATTGTTTTCTTCAACCATTTTTTCGATGGTACCGTCTTCTTTCATTTCTTTGATATGTTTATTCAGTTCTTTGACTAATTTTTCATTACCTTTTGGAACCGCGATGCACAAGGAATCCTCCTTCATACTTTTCAATGAAATATTCGCAATCATCAGTTCCGGATTTTTATTAACATAGGCATCCGCTACTGTTTTTTCAACAACTAAACCGTCCAAAGAACCGCTTTTTACTTCCACAAAAATATTTGGCAATTTTTCAATTGATACTAGTTTGGCATCTTTCAACTGTTCCTTGACAATATTTTCTTGGATCGTCCCCTTTTGAGCTCCGACCTGCTTACCTGCAAAATGATCAATTGAAGTAAAATCATTTGCATGCTGCTTATTAATCACAATTACTTGCGGCGATGTATAGTAATCTGTAGTAAAATCAAAACTTTCTTTACGTTCACTGGTAACTGAAATCGCTGAAACGGCGACATCTGCCTTTCCTTCCTTTGCTGCAGCTAAAACTGCATTAAAACTCATGTCTAACCATTCAACTTTTACACCCATTTTCTTAGCAATGGTCTCCATCATCTCGATATCGGCACCAACAATTTTGTCTTTTCCATCAATCGTTGTATGAAAACCAAAAGGTGCATAATCTGGTGAAGTCGCTACTTTAATGACCCCATTCTCGTTTATAGTGTCTAATTTATCCTCTTCTTCCTTGCTTCCACATGCTGCTAATACTAATAAAGCAAGACCTGCTAAAACAACCTTCAGCCCTTTTTTCATTTGCTTTCCCCCATAATCAGTTTTGTATAGTATAGCATATTATTTCATTTTATCCAGCTTTTTATGTATATTTATTTATAAAAGGTTGGTTTTTTCGCATAAAAAAAGAAACAGCCGCGGCTGTCCCTTTTTAACTTGCTTAAAATTTTCTAAATCGTTGGTATCTTTTTTCAATCAAATCTTCTGTGGAATATTTTGAGAGTTCAGTGATTTTTTCAATTAATGATTTCTGCATCATGCGAATGATCTTATCTTCACTGAGTTTTTTCCCCTTCAGCGTTTCAGGAATCACCCGATCAATAACGTCTAATTCTAATAATTCAGCCGCAGTGATTTTCATCAGCTCTGCCGCCTCATCTGCACGTTTGCCATCTTTCCAAAGGATCGATGCAAATCCTTCTGGTGAAAGAATTGCGTAAATACTATATTCCATCATCCAAACTTCATCAGCTAATGCTAAAGCTAGTGCTCCACCGCTTCCGCCTTCACCAGTCACGATTGAAATGATTGGAACTTTTAAATCAGACATTTCTAAAAGATTTCGAGCAATTGCTTCGCCTTCACCACGTTCCTCTGCCTCAACACCACAGAATGCTCCAGGTGTATTAACAAAGCATATTACTGGCCGATTAAATTTCTCAGCCTGTTTCATTAAGCGCAGTGCTTTACGATATCCCTCAGGATTTGGCTGCCCAAAATTACGCTCCATGTTTTCTTTCAGATCGTTACCTTTTTGAATACCGATTACCGTCACTGGTTTACCAGCAAGGTTGGCCACCCCGCCAACAATTGCAGGATCGTCACCAAACAAACGGTCTCCATGAAATTCCTGAAAATCCGTAAAGATTTTTTCGAAATAATCGAGACTCGTTAAACGATCCTGATGTCTTGCTAACTTAACAATTTCTCCAGCAGTTAGGCTCATTCTTCACACCAGCCCTTCTGTTGATGAAATGCTAATAATTGCGACAAACGATCTCTCAGCTTCATTCTTGGAACAATCTGATCAATAAAGCCATGTTGTAAAAGAAACTCGGCCTTCTGAAAATCATCTGGCAGTTGTTGACGAATCGTCTGCTCAATCACACGTCGACCAGCAAAACCAACTAATGTCTGCGGTTCAGCCAAAATAATATCGCCCTCCATCGCAAAGCTGGCAGTTACTCCACCTGTGGTTGGGTCCGTTAAGACAGTAATATATAGCAAACCGGCATTACTATGTCGTTTGACTGCGGCCGAAATTTTTGCCATTTGCATCAATGAAAAAATTCCCTCTTGCATCCGAGCACCACCCGAAGCAGTAAAAAGAACGACAGGTAATTTTTCAGTCAAGGCTTTCTCAAATAATCGAGTAATTTTTTCTCCAACAACTGTACCCATGCTTCCCATAATGAAATTAGCATCCATCACACCAATAGCAACCGTTTGATTATTGATCGTTGCTTTTCCTGTTAGCACAGCTTCATCCAAACCAGTTTTTTCTTTAGTTGTTTCGATTTTGGCTAAGTATTCAGGAAAATCAATCGGATTTTTTTGTTCTAATTGGTTATCCCAATCTGCAAAACTTTTTTCATCAATTGTCAGCGCTAATCGTTCCCAAGCACTGATACGGAAACTATAACCACAATGAGGACAAACTTTTTCAGCACCAATTTCTTTTTTATACAGCGTCCGTTTGCAATTAGGACATTTCGCCCACATATCGTCGGGGACGGTTGGTTTCGTCGCTGGCGCGCTGTCGCGATTAGGATTGATCCGAATGTAGTTTTTTTTCTTATTAAAAAGTCCCACCTAAATTCCTCCTACTCGCTTTGTTGCCACTCAGGTAAAAATGTTTTTTGTAAAAAACTTGTATCATAATCGCCAAACAGAACACTTGGATGACTAATAAGATCCATTTGGAATTCAACATTTGTGATGACTCCGTCAGAAACAAACTCACCCAAGGCCCGCTGCATCTTCATCAAGGCATCAAAACGATCTTCGCCATGAACAATGATCTTGGCAATCATTGAGTCATAATACGGCGGAATCGTCACTCCGCTGTACATCGCACTATCCACTCGCAAGCCTAAACCGCCGCTAGGTAAAAGCAACGTCTTGATCTTACCAGGAGAAGGTGCAAAGTTAAATGCTGGGTTTTCGGCATTGATTCGGCATTCAATAGAATGACCTTGGAATTTTACATCTGATTGTTTTAAACCCAAGGGTTCCCCTGCCGCAATTTTGATTTGCTTTTTCACAATATCGATCCCAGTAACCATCTCAGTGATTGGATGTTCTACTTGAATCCGAGTATTCATTTCCATAAAGTAGAAATGCCCCTCTTCATCACGAAGAAATTCAATTGTTCCAGCACTTTCATAATTAACAGCTTTTCCAGCTTTTACCGCGATATCCCCCAGCATTTTACGGTTTTCTTCGCCGATTACGACCGAAGGAGCTTCTTCCAAAACTTTTTGATTGTTTCGTTGTAATGAGCAGTCGCGTTCGCCGAGGTGGATCACATCGCCTTGCTGATCACCTAGAATTTGTACTTCGATGTGACGTGCTGGATAAATAATTTTCTCCATATACATCGCATCATCACCAAAAGCCGCTTTCGCTTCTGATTTAGCAGATAAAAAGTTCTTCTCAAGTTCGCTTTTCGTTGGAACTTTACGAATTCCTTTTCCTCCACCGCCTGCCGCAGCTTTTAGCATAACAGGATAACCGATTTTATCAGCCAGTGCTTCCGCTTCTGCTAGTGTCTCAATTGCGCCGTCACTACCAGGAATAACAGGAACACCTGCTTTTTTCATTAGTTGACGTGCATGAATCTTATTTCCCATTGCATCAATGGTTTTTTCACTTGGTCCGATGAACTTGATATTGCATTCCCCGCACATCGTTGCAAATAAACTATTTTCTGATAAGAAACCAAATCCGGGATGGATCGCTTCAGCATTCGTTACAATCGCCGCACTTAAGATTTCTTGCATATTTAAATAGGACTCGCTTGAACGAGCTGGCCCGATACAAATTGCCTCGTCAGCCATCTCTGTGTGCAGAGCTTCTTTATCCGCCTCAGAATAAACCGCGACTGTCTGAATTCCTAGTTCACGACAGGCACGGATGATTCGTACAGCGATTTCGCCACGATTGGCGATTAAAATTTTTGAAAACATAGACATCTATCCAATCATAAAAGTCAGTTCTGCTTCGGCCACTTTTTTTCCATCGACATATGCGATGCCTTTTCCGCAGCCAGCTGAAGAACGAACTTTTGTTAATTCTACTTCTAAAATCAATGTATCTCCTGGAACAACTTTTTTACGGAATTTCGCTTTGTCGATTCCGCCGAAATAAGCCGTTTTACCTTTAAAATCATCCATTGATAATAAAGCGACAGCTCCAGCTTGAGCCATTGCTTCAACGATCAATACACCGGGCATAACTGGTTCATGCGGGAAATGACCTTGGAAAAATGGTTCGTTAACAGAAACATTTTTCTTCGCTTTGATACTTTTTCCTGCTTCTAGTTCCTCCACACGATCGATCAATAGCATTGGATAGCGATGCGGAATAATTTCTTTGATTTCTTCAATCGTTAACATTTATTTTTTCCTCCTAGCTTATACGGAATAACGGCTGTCCATATTCGACAACATCTTCGTTTTCTACCAAAATCTCAGCGATGGTACCATCAAAATCACTAGTGATTTCATTTAACAACTTCATAGCTTCAATAATACAAACTGTCTCGCCTTGTTTTACTGTATCACCGACCGATTTATACGCATCTTGTTCAGGCGATGGCTGCAAATAGACGATCCCGACTATTGGTGAAGTAATCACTTGTCCTTCAGCTTTGGTTTCAATAACTGAAGCAGCTTCTGAGTTCGAAGTCGGAGATGCTTGGACAGCCGGTGCTGCTGGCGTTGATTCCACAGACTGTTCAATTTGAACTGGCGCTGCAGTTTGACGATTCGTCTGATTTTTATTCATGTATAATTCAAAACTGCCTTCTCGCAAATCAAATTCGGTTAAATTTGAATCATTGAATTGATTCAGCAGTTCTTTGACTTCGTTGATTTCCATTCTTAATCCTCCCAGCGTTTCAAACAGATCACAGCGTTGTGACCGCCAAAACCTAGAGAATTACTTACGGCGTAATTAACCGGTGTTTCTTTTGCCTCGTTCACAACAACATTTGCTTTGATTTCTGGATCTACTTCTTGAATATTTGCGGTTGGCGGAATAAATTGATGCTGTAAAGCCATCAATGATGCTACCGCTTCAACACCGCCGGCACCGCCTAATAGATGACCCGTCAGTGATTTCGTACTGCTGACATAGGCTGCTTCTGTTAAAGCCGCTTCAATTGCTTTACTCTCAGCTTTATCGTTTGCTTGTGTACTCGTTCCGTGAGCATTCACGTAATTAACATCAGCCGGAGTGATACCTGCTTCTTTGATTGCTTCCGTAATAGCTCTTGCTGCTCCTTCGCCATCTGGTGATGGTGCCGTCATATGATAAGCATCGCAAGTAGCACCGTACCCTACAATTTCACCAAGGATGTTTGCGCCGCGTTTTTGTGCATGCTCTAAAGATTCTAGAACTAAAACACCAGCACCTTCTCCCATAACAAAACCGTTACGATCTTTATCAAAAGGAATTGATGCACGAGCAGGATCTTCTGAAGTACTCAATGCTGTTAATGAAGCAAAACCTGAGATTCCAATCTTGTTGATACAAGACTCGGCGCCACCAGCAATGATGACATCAGAATAACCATGTTTAATATTGCGAAAAGCTTCGCCAATTGAATGAGTTCCACTGGCACATGCGGTTACCGTACTTGTACAAATACCTTTTGCTCCGATACGCAAAGCAGTATTTCCTGCCGCCATGTTAACGATTGCTAGAGGAACAAACATAGGAGAAACACGAGCAGGTCCTTTTGCATCCATCTTCAATACTTGATCTTGGATTGTACCTAGACCGCCGACACCTGAACCGATCATTACACCGAAACGCTCCATATTTTCTGTTTCAGTATCAATACCGCTCATTTCTAATGCTTCAAGCGCAGAATAAATCGCATATAATGAGTAAGTTTCCATTCGTTTAGTGTCTTTTTTGACAAAATATTTTTCCAAAGGGAAGTCTTTTACTTCGGCCGCTACCGTGATACCTGTTTCACTGGCATCAAAGCGGGTAATCGGGCCAAACCCGTGATTTCCTTCTTTTAAATTCTTTAAAAATGTTTCTTCATCATTTCCAATCGGTGAGGCAACACCAAAGCCTGTAATTACGACACGATTCATTTTATTCCGTCCTTTCTTTACATGACCATTCCGCCATCAACGTTCAATACTTGACCCGTGATGTAACTGTTTTGCGCCAAGAATAAAGCAGCATTTGCTACATCATCCACACTGCCAAAACATTTTAGCGGAATTTGACCTTCCATTTGTCCTTTGACTTTATCATTTAGTTCATCTGTCATATCTGTTTTGATAAAACCGGGAGCAATTGCGTTGCAAGTAATACCACGCGGTGCAACTTCCCTTGCTACTGCTTTTGTGAAACCAATGACACCCGCTTTGCTCGCAGCATAATTGCTCTGTCCGACATTTCCAATCAAACCAACTACGCTGGAAAGATTGATAATAACTCCAGCACGTTTTTTCATCATTTTCTTCAAAACTTGCTGAGTCATATTAAAGGTCCCCTTCAAATTGATATCCATAACGGCATCAAAATCTTCCGGCTTCATCCGTAAAAGCAGTTGATCTTTTGTAATACCAGCATTGTTAATCAAAATATCGACAGACCCCAGAGTATCTTCACATTCCTTGATCATTTTTCCAGCTTCTTCAAATGAACTGATATCACCGCAAATTGCGGTGCATTTCACCCCAAAGGCTTCGATCTCAGTAATTTTATCTGCAGGAATAGCTTTACGTCCATTCAATATGATATTTGACCCAGCTTGAGCAAAAGCTTTTGCAATGCCCCAGCCGATTCCACGACTGCTGCCGGTAATAAACACTGTTTTATTCGTTAATTCCATTCGAACCTCCTAAAAAGCTGATTGTTTCTGCTAATGTCTTCGCATCTTCTACACGACTCGTTGAGAGCGAACGATCAATCTTCTTAATAAATCCGATCAATGTTTTTCCAGGACCAATCTCGATTAATTGTTCAACGCCCATTTCTTTTAAGGTTACGATACTATCGCTAAATCGTACGGGCGACATCACTTGTTTTGTTAGTAATGAAACGATCTCGTTTTGAGGCATAGGTTTTGCAGTGGTGTTTGAAATTAACGGAATCTGCATCTCCTCAAAATTGATTGTGTTCAATACCTCGTTCAATCGCTTGCTGGCAGGCTCTAATAACGCTGTATGAAAGGGTCCGCTCACATTCAACGGAATCATACGCTTTGTTCCAGCAGCTTGCAATAATTCTTCCGCTTTCTCAACTGCAGCTACTTCGCCGCCAATCACGATCTGCTGCGGAGTATTATAGTTTGCTGGTGAAACAATTCCTATGGCAGAAGCTTGCTTGCAGCAATCTTCAATCACCTCGGCTGCTGTATTCATTACAGCTACCATTTTTCCGCTACCGGTTGGTGCAGCTTCACTCATGAACTGTCCGCGTTTATGGACAAGTTGTACTGCATCGCTGAACTTTAAAGCCTCGGAAGCAACTAATGCCGTATACTCGCCTAAGCTCAAACCGGCAACTGCATCAGCTTGAAATCCCTTAGCTGTTAACACACGTAAAAAAGCGGTACTCACAGTTAAAATTGCTGGCTGAGTGTATTTTGTCTCATTTAATTGGGGATTTTCATCGAAGCATAAGTCTTCCATTGAAAAACCAAGTAAATCACTAGCCTCTTCAAATGTTTCCTTTACGATTTTTTCTTGCTGGTACAACTCTTTGCCCATTCCGACATATTGAGCGCCCTGCCCGCTGAACAAGAATGCTGTTTTCATGATCGTCTCCTAATAGCAGGAAAGGCCAGGCCTTACGCCTAGCCTTGTCCCGGAATTTTATTAATTAAGCGTTTTGTTGTTTTTCAACATATTCAACTAAATCTTTAACAGTTGTGATACCATCTTCAGTTTCGATCTTCACATCAAACTCGTCTTCGATTTCGTTGATAATTTGGAATAGGTCCAAGCTGTCTGCTTCAAGATCTTCTTGGATATTTGTTTCCAATTTCACTTCTTCTTTTTCTACCCCTAGTTCTTCTACGATAATGTCTTGGATTTTTTCGAATGTCATAAGTTGTTTCCTCCGATAATTTTAAATTTTAATTTTATATTTTTAACAAACTTACAGCTGAATGAGTAGGTTTCCCCATGCCAATCCGCCGCCATAGCCTGTCAATACCACTTTTTGATTACTATTTAATGATAAAACATTTGCTTCAACAAGTTCATCCAATAAAATCGGAATGCTTGCTGCTGAAGTATTCCCATAATTCATCAGATTCATAGGAAATTTTTCAATCGGCTCGTTCATTTTGCGAGCGATTTTTTCAATGATTCGTTTATTGGCTTGATGCAGCAAGTAATAATCAACAGGCTCATCACCAATAAATTCCTTCAAACTTTTAGTTACATCATTTAAGGCAAAGTTCCAGATTCCACGGCCGTCCATTGACAATGCCGTACTAGTTTCTGCACCTTCGTGGAAAATATTACTGTTCTTGCGAAATCCAGAAGTCAATGCATTTGCCCGCTCACCATCTGCTCGGAGCATTTGCTTTATAATAGAAGCTTCTTCATTCGACTCTAGTAAAACTCCCGCAGCTCCATCTCCGAAAAGTACAGCTGACGAACGATCATGCCAATCTAACAGTTTTGAGGTTTTTTCACCGCCGATAATAATACCGCGCTTCATTCCACCGCGGATAAAATTTTCAGCTGTTGCTAGTGCATAAACAAATCCAGCACAAGCGGCAGCTACATCAAAAGCCATCGCCTGTTTTGCCCCCAGCTGACCTTGGACCTGACAAGCTACAGATGGCGATGTATAATCCGGCGACATCGTAGCGACAATAATAAAATCCAAACTCATAGGATCAATGGCTGCTTTATCAACCAATTTTTTTGCAACTTGCAAACACATGTCCGAAGTATTCTCTGCTTCTGCAACATGGCGTTGCTTGATTCCTGTCCGCGACTGAATCCATTCATCTGAAGTATCCAGCCATTCAGCCAGGTCATCATTTGTCACAATCTTTTCAGGCAAATAACGTGCTGTTGCAATTATTTTTCCGAAGCTCATACTCATTTGATCTCCTCTAAGTAACTATATAGATTCACTAGTGCTTTCAAGAAAATCTCTTGTTCCTCTGCATTCAAATCCCTAATGGCACTTTTAACCATTTCATGATGGAAATGCTGATGGATTCGAAAGACTAAGCGTCCTTTTTTCGTCAATCCTAGCTTGACTACTCGGCGATCATCTTCGCTGCGGATACGTTCTACATAGCCTTTTTTCACTAAACGATTGATTGATGTCGTCAAAGTTCCGACGGTTACCAGTAGTTCCCTAGCAACTTCTGTCGTTGTCTTCTTTTTATACATCCCGATTGCATCAATGGTGTGCATTTCTGTAATCGTCAAATCGCTGAATTGTGATTTTTTTAGTTCGTTTTCTTCAATCGACAAAACGTCGTTGAAAATTGAAACTAAATAGGCATTTAATTCTTCCCAGTTTCTTTCCATGTCCTCACCTAATTAGTTTGATTATCAAATCATTTGATGTTCAAACTATATCTTATTTTTTTTCTGAATGCAACCACATTTTTTCAATTAACCAAAAATTAATGATTGTTATTGAATCCTATTTATTTTTTAGATAAAAAAATACTTTGATCATCAAAGGAATTAATCAGAACCACCCGTGAAAACGCAATGTCATTAACTTAAGCATCTTGACAAATAAACACTAGCTTCGTTTGAAGAATTGTTCTTCAAACGAAGCTA
>NZ_BJED01000029.1 GCF_005405485.1 Enterococcus hulanensis
ATTGGCAATAAAAGCAACAAAAAAAGGAGTGGATTTCTCCACTCCGAAAAAAGTCTAACTTTTTGGGGTCACTACATTCTCCTTAAATCATGGAGGGGGATTTTTTTTCAGTTATGCTTTTTGCAGTTCATTCAGTTATGAGGTATGCCTTGAATTCATTACTTTGTAACGAACAAGCGGTTTAGCATAATGATATGCGAAACGAGAATCAAATTCATTTTCTCGTTTTTTGAGAAAATGATTCCATTGCGACCGAGATAGCAGCGAGTTCCACTTCGCGTTTTTTACGCGATTAGTGGAATCGTATGCGTGATGAAGATAGGATCATTTTTCTGGTTTTTGGAAAAATGATTCATCCACATGAATTAGCTGTCAGTTATGCTTTTTGCAGATTGTTTCATCTGACGGATAAACCCGATTTTTTCTTGAATGGAGACAATCTCTGTTTCGATCGTATTTAGAGCGTCCATGATTTCTTGTTTTTCCTCTTCTGAATGAATATCCTTGGCATTGATTTTTTCAAAATTTTCTTGAATCGTCTTTAAATTAATCAAACTGCCTGTGACATGCATTTTCTTGTTAATATTTTCAATAGTGTCCAACATCCTACCCCTTCCCATGAGCAGTTTTTACATTCCCATAAATAATTTCCCAGCTATTATGGTTTGATATATGCGTAACCCTCAGCCTGTAGCTCAATCAAATCCAAAACACCCGCAGAAACGACAACAACATCCTTCGGTAACTGTTCCTTTACGATCTTATTCGCTCTCATCGCATTGCTGCAGGCATGAAAGGTAACCCCTTCAGTTGCAACAAATGCTTGATTTTCAGCAGCGAGATATCCAGTGATCGCGGCCCCATTTACTAAAATAATTATAGTTATTTTATCAGGTTCTTTCAATAAGTTTTTGACATTGCTGGCTGTCTCTGCCCATTTCTCTTGTTCATCGATGTGGAAAACGACCTTCATGTTTACACCCTATTTCTTAATAATCATATTTATTGCTTGTTCTAGTTTTTGCGCCTGTTCCTCCGGATTCTGATCCGGATTTTCGAAGCAATTCTTCAAATTTTCGGCCACGATCATCCCCATCACGCGATCGATACTGGAACGCACGGCGCTTAATTGAGTAATAATATCGATACATTCCTTTTCATCATCGATCATTTTCTGCACTCCGCGAATTTGTCCTTCGGTTCGTTTCAACCGATTAAGGATCTTTTTTTCTTCTATCTCCATTTTTTAGACACTTCCTTTATTAAATCTGCTTAAGAAGAATATACCTAGATAGGGTATGTTTAGTCAAGTAGGGCGGTCTTTTGACGAATGATTATCAAACAGAATGGTTGACAGTCTTCATTTCTTCATGGTAAAAATACCCTATCAGGTATTTTAGAAAGACGAAGGAGATTAATGTATGTTTAAGCTATTTCAAAAGACTTCCGCTATATCTACGCAGGCTTTAGCGGGAAAATTAGAAGGTTCAATCACGTTGCTAGATGTTCGAACCCCAGAAGAATACCGTAGAGGGCATATTGCCAAAGCCGTAAATTATCCTTTGAATAAAATCGATCGTTACCAAGGAAAAGAAAAAGAAGTCTATGTCATCTGCCAATCAGGAATGCGCAGTAAACAAGCGGCGAAGATATTAAAGCAAAAGGGCTACGAAGTCACGAATGTCCAAGGCGGCATGAATCGCTGGCAGGGTCCAACTAGAGGAGGAAAGTAAAATGAAAATCATTATTGTAGGCGGTGTGGCAGGCGGAATGTCGGCGGCTACGCGTTTGCGTCGTTTAATGGAGGATGCAGAGATCATTGTATTGGAAAAAGGACCGTTCGTTTCATTTGCCAATTGTGGACTGCCTTATTATGTTTCAGGCGAGATCGCTGATCGCGACGCTCTTTTAGTTCAAACACCAGACTCATTGAAGACCCGCTTCAATCTGGATGTCCGGCCATTTCATGAAGTCACGAGTATTTCACCGGAAAATAAAATCGTAACAATCAAAAATGAACAAGGGACATTTGAGGAAGGCTACGATAAATTGATCTTATCACCAGGGGCGAAGCCGTTGATTCCTGAAATGGCAGGATTAGCCGAAGCAGATAATGTTTACAGCTTGCGCAATGTGCCTGATTTAGATCAGATTATGGAAGCACTAGAAGCTAAACCTGCGAAAGCGACGGTGATCGGTGCGGGATTTATCGGTTTGGAAATGGCAGAAAATTTGAAGGCTCGTGGATTAGAGGTCACTGTCATTGAAAAAGCACCGCATGTTTTGCCACCACTAGATGAAGAAATGGCGGCGTTTGTACAAAATGAGCTGATCAAAAATGGCGTTCGAGTGATCACTGGAGAATCCGCAGAAAGCTTCAGTGAACAAGGCAAGAAAATCACTTTGACCAATGGAGAAGTAGTGGAGTCGGATGTGACGATACTTTCTGTCGGTGTTCGCCCGGAAAATACGTTGGCAAACCAAGCTGGCTTAGCAACAGGTTTAGGCGGAGGAATCGTGGTTGATGAAAATTATCAAACGAGTGAGCCAGACATTTTTGCAGTCGGCGATGCGATTGTAGTCAAACAGCAGGTCAGCGGAAACGATGCACTGATCTCACTGGCTTCGCCCGCCAATCGTCAAGGCCGTCAAGTGGCGGACATCATTGCTGGCTTGAAACGGACAAATCGCGGCAGTATCGGTACAGCAATCGTACGGGTGTTTGACCTTGCGGCTGCAGCGACGGGCTTGAGTGAACGGGTAGTTAAACAATTAGGATTAGATTATCAGGTCGCTCACGTTTCTGGAAAAGACCATGCAGGGTATTATCCTGGGGCAAGTGATCTGACCTTAAAATTAATTTTTGATCCAACGACTGGCAAAATTTATGGAGCTCAAGGTGTTGGTGTGAATGGAATAGACAAGCGTATCGATATTTTAGCGACAGCGATCAAAGGTGAATTAACGATTTTTGACCTGCCGGAACTAGAATTCACCTATGCACCGCCATTCGGTTCGGCCAAAGATCCAGTCAATATGCTGGGCTATGCAGCGATTAATTTATCAGAAGGTCTTAGTGATTCGATCCAATGGTATCAATTAAAAGAAGAACAGGAAAACGGCAGCCAGCTGCTAGATGTTCGGAACACTGAAGAATTAGCCAATGGACGTTTCCCTGATGCCGTCAACATTCCTTTAAATCAATTGCGGGAGCGACTGTCAGAGCTGGACTCAACGAAAAATTATATCGTCAGCTGCCATAGCGGATTGCGAAGCTATGTCGCTGAACGATTATTAAAACAAAAAGGCTTCAAGGTGAGGAATTTGGATGGCGCCTTTGCTTTGTATAAAACAGTAAGACCGGAGGAATTGATCTATGATTAATTCGATCGCGATGATGGACTTCTATCATTTGGCGAGACAAAAGGAATTGAACATCATTGATGTGCGGGAAGTCTCCGAGTATCAAATGGGTCATGTTCCTCATGCGAAAAACTTACCATTAAGCGGCTTAGGTACTTATAAGCTCGAACTTTCTCCGGAAAATGAATACTACCTGATTTGTCAATCCGGTGCTCGCTCGGAAAATGCCTGCGCCTTTCTAAGAGATCAGGGCTATCAGGTCGTCAATGTGTTAGGCGGAACAGCCGCTTGGCCGGGAGAACTGGCACATTGATTTTCATTTGCTTTTAAAATAATCTCGAAAACACCAGTTTATGTGATGAACTGGTGTTTTTTTGCCGTAATGTCATGACTTAAAGCCGTTTATTCATTTTGGATTACTTTTTTAAATTTTTATGTATTGACAGAATGAAAGTAAATGATAATATAAAAGTGTAAATAAAAACAAAAAGGAGCAAACGAATGATTGAGTTGGAAAAATTAGCGAACATGGTCGATCATACTTTACTGAAGGCTGATGCGACCAAAGAGGGTTTTGAACAGCTTTGTAAAGAAGCAGACGATTATGGTTTTAAAATGGTAGCGATTAATTCTTATCCAGTAGCGATGTGTCGGGATTTCTTACAAGACAGCGAGGTTCACGTGGGAGCAGCCATCGGATTTCCGTTAGGACAAACAACGATTGAAACGAAGGTATTTGAAGTGCAGGATGCAATCAAAAATGGTGCAGATGAAATCGATTATGTGATCAATATTGGCAAATTAAAGGATGGAGACACTGATTATATTCGTGAAGAAATGAAAGCAATTGTGAATGCTTCTCGTGAAGGTGAAATTATTAGTAAAGTCATTTTAGAAAACTGCTATTTAACTGATGAAGAAAAAGTAGCGGTCTGCGAGATCGCGAAGGAAGTGAAACCCGATTTTGTCAAAACTTCAACCGGTTTTGGAACGGGCGGAGCCACAGTGGAAGATGTGGCATTGATGAAAAAAGTCGTAGGCGATGAGGTTAAAGTGAAAGCGGCTGGCGGCATTCGTGATTTGGCGACGGCTTTGAAAATGGTTGAAGCAGGAGCCGAACGTTTAGGAACAAGCTCAGGCATCAAAATCGTAGAAGAATACAGAAATCTACAATAAACAAACAGCTTGAAATCAAACTTATTTTTCTGATAAGAAAATAAACACATTAAAAAGAAAAAAGATGCCAGTCCAACTTTTCCTAGTAATTAAGAAGCGAGGCACGCACAAGAAGTTGCCGCAGCTCAAAAGAAAGGGACAGCTAGTTGGATGGTATACGGCTTGAAAATCAAACTTATTTTTCTGGTAGGAAAAATAAATACATTAGAATGAAAAAGGAGTAGAGAAATGACCGAAATTCGCGACGTATTGAAACCAGCATTTATCAATTTTGATCTACAAGCAACGGATAAACAAGCAGCGATCAGTGAACTTGCGAACACCTTTGTATCAGAAGGTGTTGTTACTAATGAGAGCGTTTACTTAAAAGCCGTCATGAAACGTGAAGAAGAAAGTACCACTGGGATCGGATTTGGAGTAGCGATTCCTCATGGGAAAAGTGCTGCTGTGACTGAACCTTCATTGGCGTTTGGCCGCAGTCAGACCGGAATCCAGTACGACTCAATGGATGGCAAGCCTGTTCATTTGATGTTTTTGATTGCTGTACCAGAAACATCAAACGATGAACACCTGCGAATCTTGAGCAAACTGTCCCGCAAGCTGATGCATGAGGATGTCCGTCAAAAACTGATGACCGTCACTAATATAGAAGAAATCTATCAGATTTTTGAATAATGTCTGGCTTAACGGACTAGCGTTGGCGTTAATAAGCTGAACGAGTTCGAAAAGTTTGTCTAACTAGAAAGGGTGAAAAAAATGAAAATTGTGGGGATTACTTCGTGTTCGACTGGGATCGCACACACTTATATGGCTGCCGAAAATTTAGAGATCGCAGCTAAAAAACGCAATATCGAGATTAAAGTGGAAACGCAGGGGTCGATTGGAGCGGAAAATGTTTTGACCGAGCAAGAGATCGCCGATGCGGATGCCATTATCATCGCAGCGAGTACATCGGTTAATAAAGATCGCTTCAATGGCAAGCGCTTATTGGAAGTCGATGTAACAGAGGCGATCGATCATCCGGATGATTTATTTGATCGTGCACCTAATGCAGCGATCTATACGACTTCAGCGGACGTAAAATCAGAAGCTAAAGCAGAAAAAAGCGGGATATACAGTCATCTAATGACAGGTGTTTCCTACATGATCCCATTTGTAGTAGCTGGCGGGATCTGTATCGCATTGGCATTTGCTTTTGGCGGAATCAATGCCAAAGGGGAGCTGGCTTCTGCGATCAATGAGCTGGGCGGAATCGCGATGGGCTTGATGTGGCCGATCTTGGGGGGATATGTGGCCTTCTCGATCGCTGATCGTCCGGGACTTGTTCCAGGGATGGTAGCGGGCATGATCGCGTCATCGATGAACGCCGGATTCTTAGGAGCATTACTAGGCGGATTCCTAGCGGGGTATACCGTTCATTTCTTGAAGAAAGCTCTGAAATTGCCGCCAGCCTTTTCTGGTTTGCTGCCGGTATTGATCCTTCCAGTTATTTCGGTCCTGTTCGTTGGACTGGTAATGAAATTTATCGTAGGGATTCCGATTACGGCATTAAATGAAGGAATCACGAATTGGTTGAATAGTTTATCTGGTATGAACTCGGTATTGCTGGGGCTGCTTTTAGGCGGTATGATGGCGATCGATTTAGCGGGACCGATTGGAAAGGCGGCTTACTTCTTCGGGGTGGCTTCGTTAACAAACTTAGGTGTCGGAGAGACAAGCATGGTGATGGCCGCGGTTATGGTTTCTGGGATGGTACCTCCGTTAGCAATGGCTTTATCCTCAACTGTTCTCGGAAAAAACTTATACAGTAAAGAAGAACGTGAAGCAGGGAAGTCTGCTTGGGTCTTAGGCCTATCTTTCATATCAGAAGGGGCGATTCCTTTTGCGGCGGCAGATCCGATCCGAGTTTTAGCTTCTGTGACCGTTGGTTCAGCGATCACCGGTGCATTGTCAATGATCTTTAAGTGCGGGATCGCGGTTCCTCATGGCGGCTTCTTCGTTTTCCTGATTCCAGGCGCAGTCGAAAATGTCCTGCTGTATGTTTTGGCACTAGCGATCGGAACAGCGGTCAGCGGATTTTTGGTAACAGCAGTAAAAGTATTCTCGCAGAAGAAACAAACGGCTAAGGAGTAATGATCGGCATGACAGAATTGATTAACATTTGTTTGATAGGAACAGGCAGGGCTGGGATGATTCACGGAAAAAATTTCGCTCGGCGCATTGAAAAGGCAAAATTGATTGCTTTGTGTGATCCTTCAAAGGAAAGCTTGGAGCTGGCTCAAAAGGAAGTGGATTGCCAATACATCTATGAAGATTATCGTGAAGCAATGAAAAATCCCGAGATCGACGCCGTCGTGATCGTTACGCCGACAGTCTATCATAAGGAGATCGCATTGGCTGCGGCTGCGGCAAAAAAGCACATTCTTTGTGAGAAGCCCTTGGCGATGGATGAGGCGGAATGTCTGGAAATGATTCAGGCGGCGGAAGAAAATCAGGTGAAGCTGCAGGTCGGCTTTATGCGCCGCTTCGATGCCAGTTTTCAAGAAGCTAAAAAAGTCGTGGAATCTGGTGCAATCGGCGATGTCGTTTTGGTGAAATCACTGACTCACGGACCAAGCGAACCTAAGCCTTGGATGTTTGATATCCATAAAAGTAATGGACCGATCGGTGAAGTAAACAGCCATGACTTGGATACTTTGCGCTGGTTGACCGGAAGCGAAGTGAGCAGTATTTATGCTAATGGCGGGAATTATCGTTCTCCCGAAGTAAAAGAAGAGTTTCCTGATTATTATGATACGGTAGCGATGAATCTACGTTTTGCAGATGGCAAGCTGGGTATGATCGATGGTGCTCAATATGTTCAATACGGCTACGACGCGCGGACAGAGATTTTGGGAACCAAAGGGAGCATTTTAGTCGGCGATCAAGGCAAGCATAATATCGTAGTAGCTACTAGCGATCAGCAGCTGACTCAGCCGACGATGCACAGCTGGATGTATTTATTCAGAGAGGCCTATGTGGCAGAAGATCAAGCATTTGTTGATTGTATTTTGAATGATACGCCGCCTCAGTGCACGGGACATGATGGCTTGATGGCGGTTCGGTTAGTTAATGCGGGCTTGACCTCGCTGCTGGAAAATAGAATTGTTGAGGTGGAAGGATAAATGAAAGCAATCCAATTATTAGGCAAAGAAAAGATTCAATTAAATGAATTAGCTAAACCAGAAATAACCGAAATGGAAGTCTTGATAAAGGTTAAAGCAGCCTCGATCTGCGGGACCGATGTTCGGATGTATAAGAATGGTTATCCTTCTGCCAGCGAAGAAACGCCATTGACTTTAGGGCATGAGATTTCAGGCGACATTGTCGAAGTGGGTGATGCAGTCAATTTTTATAAAGCAGGGATGCGAGTGGCGATCGCGCCGAATATGGGTTGCGGAATTTGTGATCAGTGCGTTAGCGGCAACACCCATCTGTGTGAAACTTATGAAGCATTTGGGATCAATTTACCCGGCGGTTTCGCAGAATACTTGGTCATCCCCGAAAAGGCCGTCCGCCAAGGAAATATCTCGTTGATTCCCGATGAACTGTCGTATGAAGAAGCAGCTCTAATCGAACCATTCAGCTGTGTATTCAACGGACAAGAGATCGCCGGAAACAATCCAGGAGATAATGTTTTGATCATTGGATCAGGTCCGATCGGGATCATGCACGCGATGTTGGCGAAAGCTCGAGGTGCGGGGAAAGTCATGATGAATGATCTATCAGAAGCACGTTTGGCCGATGCGAAGCAAATGATCCCTGATCTGATTACGCTGACTTCGGAAGATTTGAAGAAAAAAATCTTTGCCGAAACGAATAATCAGGGCGCGGACCTGTGTATTATTGCCGCGCCGGCTCCACAAGCACAAGAAGCAAGCTTCGGTTATATGGCGATGAACGGCCGCTGTCTCTTCTTTGGCGGTCTGCCAAAAGAAAGAGAAGAAGTGAAACTAAATACTAATATTCTCCACTATAAACAATTAAGAGTTTTTGGTTGTACTCGTGCTAGTTTGATGGGGTATCGAACCTCGGCACAGCTGGTTGCCAGCGGCAGAATCCCATTAAAAGAGTTGATTACGAAGCGTTATTCGATCGATCAATTTGATGAAGCATTAGACAATGCTAAAAATGCGATTGGATTAAAAAATGTAATTGTCTTCAAAGAATAATTTTAGTTCAATTGCTTACGTTTTCAGTTTCTTTTATAATGAAACAAAACACAAAAAGGTGATAAAAGATGGATGATCAATTGTATGCAGAAGAACGAAAGCAATCAATCGTTAATATAGTCAACGAGAAAAATCGGATGCAGGTTGCCGAGTTGGCGGATCTGTTTAAGGTGACGGGCTCGACGATTCGAAATGATCTGCGGGAGCTTGAGAATGAAGGCTTGGTGACTCGCACGCACGGCGGGGTGATTAAGCGCGACTTTCAACGGAGTGTCGAGATTGTACCTAAGAGCCGCGAGTTTACCAATGAAAAATATCGCATCGCAGAACGAGCAGTCCGCTTGATTGAAGAAAATGATATTTTGGCGATTGATACGGGAACTTCTTGTCGCGCTTTCGCTGAAAGATTGATCAATAGTCCGTTGAAGCGACTGACTATCTTGACCTATGATTTGGAAATCGCCTTATTGTTAAGCGAAAAGACCAATTATCAAGTTCAAATCATCGGCGGAGCAATCCGCAATGGGTATCCGTATGTGTCAGGCAGTTCGGTGGCACTTGGGTTGGCCGGCTTTTCTGTCGATAAAGTAATCTTGGGAACCACCTCTTTTGATAAGAACTATGGCTATTCGACCCCCAATTATGAAACGGCAGAAATGAAAAAATGCTTGATGAATATTAGTCGGATAAAAATTGTACTGTGCGAATCCAGCAAGATCAACCAGCGCAGCTTCAAGCAATTTGCGACACCGGATGAATGTGATTACTTGATTACAGATTCTCATATTACGCAAGAACAGCAGACCGACATCACTGGATTGAACATCAATCTGCTGCTTGTATAAAACAAAGGCCTGTTTAATCTCCTCTAAGGAAGTTAAACAGGCTTTTTGTTATGCAAAAAATGAACCGATAAAGTAAAGAATCGGATAAAGTACCATGATCACTGACATGGCTTTTAAGACGATCGGGAAGGTTGTCCGCTTATCTTGCAATGCGCGATATTTTTTTAGGCTCTGCCAATTTTTAGGGAAAAGGAAGATTAAAAACAGTACAGTCCATGGTGCCATACCAGCAATAACTAAAACGAACAGCCAGATAAAGCTGAAGACATAGACGCTGGATAATACTTTTACCGCTAAAGGTTTGCCTAAATAATAAACTAACGTCTTCCGATGATTCTCGATATCCTCTTCCAAATCACAGGTATTATTTGCCAATAAATTATTGAACATCATCAATACTAGCGGCAGGCTGATCAAGAAAACTTTACCGATCATCGCAAACGTGATGGTATGGGTTTGATAAACCGCGAGATAATAGCTTACTACCGGAATAAAGAATCCGCTGGCGGTACCAGTCAAGGCTTCTGCGATGGGCAGGCTGTTCAATGGACGGCGGCCATAGGAATAAAACAAGCCAATATAAAAACCGATGACCCCTAAAATTCCGATTACCCAATTCGTTCGCAAAACTAGCAGCAATCCTAATAGGAAGGAAACGGTCAAACTAAACAAATAAAAATTGCGTACGAAACGCAGATCCAGATGATCACGCCCAATGATATTGGTTTGCTGCTTGTAGTTTTCATCAGAAGCATTTCGATAATCCATATAATGGTTAAAAACATTCACGGTGATATGGAACATCACGATAATCAAAACAAATAGGAAAAATTCCGGTCCCGGCAGTCTCAGACTGTTAAATTGAAATTTCGCGATGGCATAGCCTAGTAAAATAATGAAAAGATTTAAGGGGGCAGTGTAGATTTCCGTCAATTCCCAAAATTGTTTAAAGGTAAGCTGTTTCAAAATAATTCTCCTTTTATATCTATAGTTTATACGGTCTGCTCATTAACAAAGAATAATCTCGGCAGCAATGGAGTCCTTTTCAAAAATAGCGAGGTTTGAGCTATTTGTCCAATAGTTTGTTTAGGCTGAGGGAAAGGTTTTCAATAGAACAGATTATTTTTCCAGTTAATGTTCGTGTTTAGTCGTGTTTATACATTATTGTTTACTTATTATCCTGTTTATTATATGATTATCCTCGTTGTTTGAAAAAACATGCTATTATTTTACGAACATTTTTAGCTTATAGGAGGAGTATCATGAAAGGGAAGATAAATTCCTATTTTGAACTTGAGAAATTGAACACTACCGTAAAAAGAGAAATCTTGGCAGGCTTTACTACCTTCATTTCGATGGCTTATATTCTTTTTGTCAATCCTAGTGTCCTAGGTGCGTCAGGAATGAACGAGGGAGCTGTCTTCACTGCCACCGCGTTAGCTAGCGCATTGGGTTGTATTTTGATGGGAGTTCTTGCCCGTTATCCGATCGCTACGGCACCCGCTCTGGGGATCAATGCCTTCTTTGCGTATTCCGTTTGTGTCGGTATGGGTATCCGGTGGGAAACTGCTTTGGCCGGCGTATTCGTCGCGTCGCTGATTTTCATCTTGATCACGATTTTTAAATTGCGTGAGATGATCATTGATGCTATTCCAGCGGATTTAAAATATGCCATCTCTGGCGGGATCGGCTTGTTCATTGCTTTTCTAGGTTTGAGCGAAGGCGGCATCATCGTTGCCAATAAATCGACCTTGGTCGGCTTAGGCTCAATGAGTGTCGGTACGACTTGGTTAACGGTCTTCGGTTTGATCGTGACTGCGATCTTGATGGTTCGCCGAGTACCTGGCGGGATATTCATCGGAATGGTCGCAACAACCTTATTAGGATTAGTAACTGGCTTGATTCAAGCGCCGACTCAAATCATTTCCGCCGCACCGAGCTTGAAGCCGACTTTTTTAGTGGCTTTAAAGCATGTAAAAGACATCAACACACTCCAGCTTTGGGTCGTTGTACTGACGTTCTTATTAGTTACCTTCTTTGATACTGCCGGAACTTTAGTCGGCCTAGCCAATCAAGCAGGATTTATGAAGGATAATAAAATGCCGCGAGTTGGTAAAGCATTAGCATCGGATTCTACTGCGATGTTGGCCGGATCACTATTAGGCACTTCACCAGTAGGAGCCTATGTAGAATCCTCCGCAGGTATTGCTGTTGGCGGACGTTCAGGCTTGACCGCTATTACGACAGGTATCTTCTTTATCTTTGGGTTGTTCTTCTCCCCATTACTGTCGGTGGTTACCTCACAGGTAACTGCACCAGCACTAATCGTTGTGGGTGTCTTGATGGCTCAATCACTAAGCCAGATCAAATGGAATCAACTTGAAATTGCGATTCCGTCATTTTTGATTTTGATCGGCATGCCGTTAACCTATAGTATTTCCGATGGTATCGCCTTAGGTTTCATTTTCTATCCAATCACAATGATCGCTGCCAAACGCGGTAAAGAAGTTTCTCCAATCATGTATGGGCTGTTTTTTGTCTTTATCGGCTTTATGTGGATATTAAATGTTAAATAAAATGGAATAAAACTACTGCTCATTCCGAATAATCGTAAATGAGCGGTACTTTTTTTCATTTTTCAATTGTTTAAGAAATTCATTTTAATGTCTTTATTTGCAGAATAAAGACTTAAATACTGGGGTAATCAGTCTATTTGATTTTTATTTAATGGAATAAACGGCGTCACTAAGGCATTAAGTAGGTTTGTTCGTTATTATTCCGGCCATAAACAGCATTGGCTATGATTTTATTATATAAAATTAAAAATTGACCTAAAATTAACTGTATAATATAATTAAACTATATAATTATTTTTTTGATTTGCCACAATTAATGATATTTCCAATTAATTTCCGAAATTTATTAAGCAAGTGCTTTCATTCAAGAAGAGTGGGCATTGTGATTTAGATAAAAAGTATTTAGTTGGAAAAGGTAATTTTAAGGAGGATGCAAAGGATGCAATTATTGCTTTTGACCAAGGTACCACTATACGAAGAAGATTTTGAACGACAATTAAAACAGTTAGGAAATGAAGTCTATTGTTCTAGCAATGTGATGACGAGAGTGAATAAAAGTTCTTTCGATAAGAATTTCTTTACTCAATTCGAAGGAATAATTTTTAGTGAGACGCTTTATGATATCGATGTGTATGAGGTCATCAACCATTTACCTGAAGGAAATATGAAACTCTTCCGTCGAACGATGGGAAGCAACTATGATATTACAAAACCGGAGCCGTTTCATGCTTGGATTCCAGTAAATTCTGATTTAGAGAGATTACGAGAAATTTTACTGATTGCGGAGCTGTCAAATCTAGCTACCAAGGATGCTATTCACGTTCAACAAGTTACCGTTAAACAAAAGTTATCAGAATTGAACTTGAAGCTGAAACAAAAAGAAATTGTTTACTACTTGATTCAAGCTGGTGATCGAACAGTTCCTCGAGAAGAGATCAGCCACCAAATTTGGGAGAAGGAACCGACTAAATCAGTTTTAGCGAGTCTTTCAAAAGTTGTTTCAAAAGTTAATGAGAAGCTGGAGCATAAATTCGGTGATGATGCGATTCAAACTGTTTGGGGACAAGGCTATCGTTTAAGCAAAACCTTTTACGATTATTTAGAGAATGATTTTGCTGATAAGCAAGAATTCATCATTCATTAATTTCCCGCCTGCCATTATTCTGTATGAAGCATTTTCAACAGAAGTTCATTGAAAGGGTTCAATAGAAATTAAAGCGATTTTCGTTTCTAAGTTGTGAAACGAGAATCGCTTTTTTGTTTTGATCTTTAAGAAAGTATCCGTTCTTTACAAGTAAAGAACTTTTCTGCACAACTGACATATTGGAAGTAAAAAATCTGGTTAAACCTAAGAAGTACCAATTAGGAATAATCGCTATCCGCTCCTAAAGGTCTTTGTGATTCATAGCGATTTATCAAAAGATTAGTCTTTTTGCTGTGCGACACAGCGGTCGTTCTATAGAGCTGATGTGGAACAAGTACCTACTTGGGTGCTCAAGAGCTAAGCGAGTTCGTGAAGCTTTTCTTTTCCTCCATGGCTAGGAGTGTTTGAATAGTTTCAGGTGAGCAGCTTATATTAATGCACTGATAATCACCAGAATAATATAAATAATGCATACGGAATAATGGGAAATGACTTTTTAATTAATTGAATGAAGCACGTGAAGTTGCTGAAATAGCGCCCTATATAACAATAAGAGAATAATTGTTATCAAGGAACTAAGGAATAATGGATTTAATAAATAGCATCAATTAGCTATTTATAGCCTGAAAATTATAGATTATATATTTATCATATTAGAATGGATTTTCTAATTTAGAATAAATGTAAAAAGTTCTAAAAGGGAACAAATTAGAAAAATAACCGGGAACAGAAAAAAGATATGAACAAGCATTTGATTAAATATTCGTATATCTGTATAAATATCTAATTATTGCATTTTGCTAGTAAGTGGACTTTATTATTTTCTCTCGATAAATATCTTAAAAATGGTTGAGCTTGATTTGGTTTTTGCAGGAGAGTATTTTACCTTCACCGATCTGAAAATAGAAATATAGTTTTTGATATTAAGGAATTAAGAGGATAATTATCTTTAGAGAATTATTATCATATAGCTATTTATATTGGAATTATCAGAAAATTAGCCTTCGCTTTGAAACTCTTTAGATAAATGCGTAAATGGTTAAAGATTTCGCAAAGCAAAAATCATTTTAAAAAAAAGGTTTGTAGAAAAGTTAATATACTGTTGATTTATTATAAAAAATATTTTATAATTTTTTAAAAATAGATGTATAATAAAACATAAAAATTATTTATTTAAAATAAAAATAATTTTTATCCTTTTTGGATTAGAACGAGATTGGAAACATCCGCTAATTACATAACGGAAGTTATCGTTTCGGGATGCGTAGCACATTATTTAGTATTCTCAAATGTCAGGAAATTCAAACTGATAATAAATAATTCAACATTCGAAAATGAAGGGAAAATAAATTCCGCATCTATTTTTTTCTAAGGAATATATTTGTTCAATATTGAGGAGGCGAAAGAGATAAAATAGCGCGAAAATCAATGGATAGTAAATAGAAGATAAGCTTCTGTTGGATTCGTTAATGAATGGTACTGGGTCGGAGATAGATAGAAAGTTTTACATAATAAGTCAAAAATCACACATATAAGAGCAAAAATCTTTTGATCTTAATTACACAGAAGAGAGATGAGGCAGCTTGGAAAATTTTGATGTTTCTAAACTAACTGATAATACTGAAGTACAGCTGTTAGACAAAGTGGATGTATTGAAAGAACAGAATGGCGAGCTTTTGAATCAAATAGATAAGCTGGAAGGTATTCGCGGGGCATTAGAAGAAAAAGTTTCAGCGTACCGCTATCGTTTGAAGGAAGTAACAAGGCAGTTGGAAGATATCGATGCAACTGCGCCATATGAAGAAGCAGTCTATCACAATAAGGACAATTTAGAGAGGCGCCGCTTCATACTCAGGAGAAATCTTGTTCAACAGGACACAAAAGAATGTTCTGCAGCTATTGAAGACGCAGAGAAAAATGATGAATTGCCGGAAAAATATGAACGTCTGTTAGAACAGTATATGTATGAACGCGAAAAAAATGAGCAATTATTTAATTACCTGTTTCAACAGGACGAAAACGCTGCTCTTGAATTGTTTGTAAAAGCAGATGCTGCAGACACTTTGTTGGAGGCAACGACATTGAGTCGAAGGATTATTCAACAGGCGGAAGAGCGGGCAAGGCATATTGGAACAGATTTGAAAGAACAATTACGCGGAGTTTTATAAGTTGAAAGCAATCTGCCGCAGCAAGTTGTAAAGGATCTGCAGACTGGCATGTATTGCTTGGAAGAATAAACATGAGTTGGTTTTTGGAAAATAATAGAGTACAAAAGCAGAGGCTAATAAAGAGTGGAGTGAAGAAAAATGAAAAAAGTGATCATTCTAACCAGAAATATTATCATTGAGCAGGAATTTCAAAACGAATTACAGCGATTAGATTATGAAGTATTTGTCTTAAAAGAGTTTTTTGATGTCGATAAACCCAATTATTTTGAGGATATTTTGTCCCTTTTTGATATTGTCATCTTTAGTGAGACTTTGACCAATCAGGAATTCAATGAGATCTTACCGATCGTTATCGAAAAAGACATGCATTATTTACGACGTACCGATGAGCCGGTACCGAATGTTGATGAAAATCATTGCCTATCGATCGATTGCACATTGACTGAATTAAGAGAGTTCTTGTTGTTAAGTGATAAACGTGAAGGGCAGAAGGAATCTATCTCAAAAGGATTAGTTAGACAATCTGAGATGAAGAAGCAGGATCTCGTTCTCTTCTATAGTTCATTAAACAATATTGAAAAGAAAATCATCGGTGCGCTAGCGGAAGGCAGCGGCAAGATTATTTCCAGAGATGAGCTGTGTAATAAGGTCTGGAATAATGAGGTCAGCAAGTCGCGTTTGGTTCAAATGTCGACGGCAGTCGGAAATATTCGTAAAAAAATTGCGCACGCCCATATCGAAAATGTTCGAATCATCACCTATTGGGGCAATGGGTATCGTCTCCATGATGTTCCGAATGGGTTGATGAATGAACACATTAAGGAATATAGTATGTAGTTACAGCGAATAAAAAGCTCTAGTTTTCTCCTAAGTCGGGAGAAAGCTAGAGCTTTTTTTGATCTTAAAGAAAGTATAAAAAATTTCTCAAGTAAAAACTTGAATCAACAGCTTTAATGGTGTCCGGCTTCACGAACTAGCTTTATCGGCAATAAGCGAAAATTTTGAGAAGTCTGAGAAACGACTTATCAAAATTTTAGTCTTATTGCTCAAAAGCTGAGCGAGTTCGCAAATCCTTTCTAATAGAAAAAATTCCATATTTTTTTAACTTAGCAATCTTCAATAGAAAAAAATCGAGAAAAAAGTTCGCCGATTCCTATTTATACTTCTCCTTGTAAGAAAAGAGGTGCCTGAAATGTTCTATCAGTATTCTATAACGTTTTATCCCTGAAGCCTTTCTTTCATTGAATAATTAAAGAAAAGGGAAAGAAGCGTTTTTATGAATCAGAAAAAATTATCTTTATTCGGTTTTTTTGCTTTAACGGCTTCGATGGTTTTAACCGTATATGAGTATCCGACGTTTGCTACTTCGAAATTGCATCTAGTCTTCTTTTTGCTCTTAGGCGGAATTTTATGGTTTTTGCCAGTAGCCTTATGTGCGGCCGAGATGTCTACTGTAGAAGGTTGGCAAAATGGCGGGATATTCAGTTGGGTCAGCCAAACATTAGGTGAGCGTTTTGGCTTTGCGGCTATCTTTTTTCAGTGGTTTCAAATCACTGTAGGATTCGTCACTATGATTTATTTCATATTGGGAGCCTTGTCCTATGTGCTGAATTTCCAAGCCTTAAATACTGATCCATTGATGAAGTACATTGGGTTATTGGTGATTTTCTGGGGCTTGACCTTCTCGCAATTAGGCGGGACACAACGAACAGCAAAAATCGCGAAAGCAGGATTTGTGATCGGAATTTTAATTCCATCGGTGCTTCTATTTGGTTTGGCAGCAGCGTATTTCATTGGCGGTAATCCAATCGAAATCGCTATTAGCAAAAAAGCATTCATACCAGATTTTTCACAATTATCGACACTCGTCGTGTTTGTGTCATTTATCTTGGCCTACATGGGAGTTGAAGCCTCTGCTTCACATATCAATGAATTGGAAAATCCCAAGAAAAACTATCCGCTAGCCATGATCCTATTGGTTATTTTAGCGATTGCATTAGATGCGATCGGCGGCTTTTCGGTGGCTGCAGTGATTCCCCAAAAAGATTTGTCTTTAAGCGCTGGAGTGATCCAAACCTTCCAATCATTGATTCTGCATTTTAACAGCCATTTAAGTTGGCTCGTTAAAGTGATTGCTCTAATGATTGCTTTTGGAGTAATGGGGGAAGTAAGTTCATGGGTAGTTGGTCCCTCGCGCGGAATGTTTGCTGCGGCACAACGAGGTCTATTGCCCAGCTTCTTGCGTAAAACCAATACTCACGGTGTACCGGTACCATTGATCATGATCCAAGGCGTGATCGTGACTATCTGGGGCGCGGTGTTGACCTTTGGCGGCGGCGGAAATAATTTATCTTTCTTAGTAGCCATCTCATTGACCGTAGTCATTTATTTAGTCGGATACCTTTTATTCTTTATCGGTTATTTCGTCTTAGTTTATAAAAAGAAAAATTTGGAACGTTCCTATAACGTACCGGGAAAAACGATTGGGAAAACAATCATCGCTGGTGTCGGACTGATATTATCAGTTTTTGCATTGTTGATCTCCTTCGTTCCACCTGCATCGATTGCAAAGAGCGAGGATCGTACCTACCAAGTGATTTTATTGATCAGTTTCGTGATCACGGTGATTTTGCCGTTTATTATTTATGAGTTACATGACAAGCATGGACATAAAAAAATCGAGGAGCCCGTTCATATGGAAGCAGGAGATGTGAATGCGGCAGTCTATCCATCAGCTCGCGGCGAACATCAAATCGTTCAAAAAGAAGAACACACATTGAAACATTAGATAAAGTAAACGAACTATTTAGGAGGATATACACATGTTATATGGAAAAGAAAATCGCGATGAAGCAGAATATTTAGAACCAATCTTTGGTTCAGAAAGTGAACAAGTTGATCTGCCGAAATATAAATTGAATCAAGCATCCATTGAACCTCGGGTAGCCTATCAATTGGTCCAAGATGAGATGCTGGATGAAGGAAACGCTCGTTTGAATTTAGCAACCTTCTGTCAAACCTACATGGAACCAGAAGCAGTTAAATTAATGAGTCAAACGCTAGAAAAAAATGCTATTGATAAATCAGAATATCCCCGCACGACTGAAATCGAAAATCGCTGCGTGAATATGATTGCGGATCTTTGGAATGCCAGTGAGAAGGAAAAATTTATGAGAACCTCAACGATTGGTTCTTCAGAAGCGTGTATGCTGGGCGGCATGGCGATGAAGTTTGCTTGGCGAAAACGCGCGGAAAAATTGGGCTTGGATCTTAATGCTAAAAAACCTAATCTAGTCATTTCTTCTGGCTATCAAGTTTGCTGGGAAAAATTTTGTGTTTATTGGGATGTTGAAATGCGTGAAGTACCGCTGGATCAAGAACACATGTCGATCAATTTAGATAAGGTAATGGATTATGTTGATGAATATACGATCGGAATCGTCGGGATCATGGGGATCACTTACACAGGTCGTTATGATGATATTAAAGGCTTGAATGATTTAGTCGAAGAATATAATAAGCAAACAGACTACAAGGTCTATATCCATGTGGATGCTGCATCCGGCGGCTTTTATGCGCCTTTCACTGAACCTGAACTTGTTTGGGATTTCCGCTTAAAAAATGTTATTTCGATCAATTCTTCAGGTCACAAATATGGCTTAGTATACCCTGGTGTGGGTTGGGTTTTATGGCGTGACCAACAATATTTGCCAAAGGAACTGATCTTCAAAGTCAGCTATCTAGGCGGCGAGCTGCCAACCATGGCGATCAATTTCTCTCATAGTGCGGCACAATTGATTGGTCAATATTATAATTTCGTTCGTTACGGCTTTGATGGGTATAAAGCCATTCATGAACGTACACATAACGTAGCGCTGTATTTGGCTAAAGCCATCGAAGAAACCGGCTTGTTTGAAATCGTTAATGATGGTTCGCAATTACCAATTGTTTGCTACAAATTGAAAAAGGATGCCTCTCGTGAATGGACCTTATATGATTTAGCGGACCGTTTATTGATGAAGGGGTGGCAAGTACCGGCTTATCCGCTTCCTAAAAATTTGGATCAAGAAATCATCCAACGTTTGGTTATTCGTGCTGACTTTGGCATGAATATGGCCTGTGATTATGTTCAAGACATGCAAGAAGCAATTGACGCTTTGAATCAAGCACACTTGGTATATCATGAAAAACCAGAAATCAAAACTTATGGATTTACTCACTAAGAAGAAGCCTGAAAGGACCTTATCCTTTCAGGCTTTTTTCGCTGGGGCGAAGAATCTGATTGATCGCTATGCAGGTTTCATCGATCGTTTTAAGAGACACAGGAAAAATCAAGGTATTCTCGCTGCCTAAATCTGCTTGATACAAGGCAGTGTCACAAACAATGACTCGTCTTGAACAGAAAAAGACATCGTCAACGACCTCATCCAGCGTATTATAAATCATGTTGCTGATAACAAAGTGATCATCCAGCAGAGTCTCCAGTTGTTTTCGATAATATAAAAAGTTGAAGTCAGAAGGAGCGACGATATACAACTCAATATTTTCATCGAAGGTCGTTCTGTGCAGGAGATCAAGGATCAGGGTCATTTTACGAATGAGATTCGTATTCCAATGAATTGTTGTTTGTCCGACAGCCGACCATTTGTCTAAGATCGTTTGGATGGTTTGGTAGAGTTCCAGCTGATCCTTGTCCAAGAGATAAATCAAGTCAGGCTGGAAGAGCTGCATGTCTGCCCAAGTAGAACGGATAAAAGGTAAAAAAGCTTTTTTCAAGAGTAGTTCATTTTCTGGCGAAATATTTAAAGAAGAGCGTAATTCCTGCAGTAGCTTCTCGATTTCAGTGTATCGCTGGATGTGGTTTTGATAGACAACTTCAAAATCCTTTTGCAGCAGCTCCAAATTATTGCAAAGATAGTTCCTGGCGTTGAAGAGAGAATAAACATAAAATAATTCTTCTTCATTTGCGCAAATAGTCGAATCTAAGGTTTTAATACCTTCTTGCAATAATCTGAATAGAGGCGTTTGCCGAGCGCTTGCCTTTTCTTCTTCAGAAAACTGAAGGGTGGAATGTCTCGCCCGCTGAGTGCCGAGTTGAATCCCTAAAATAATAATCTCCCGCTCGCTAGTGGGATAGTCCCGTGCAAAAAAATGATCCTCTACATAATCGATCAATTTTCCTGCGGCAGCTGCGACAACTTTATTAAAGGGGATGGCAGAACGATCACCCGTATACCTTGCGATCGCTAAAAATAAATACCGAAGATCTTTTTCCCGCGGCTTGATCTGGCGGTCTTGCTGTAAACAGCCCAGTTCCTCGGCAAAAGCAAAAATGTCTGCTCGAATCTGATAAATCTTACTAGTAGAAAGAAACTCCTTTTCAGCAATTTCGGACCAATGGGTATTTCCGATTAAGTAATCGTTCAAGACTCGTAAAAAGTCAGAACGGCGATAGATCCGCTGAGTCAATTCCAATAAAGAATAGGCCGGATCAAAGGAAATGCTGCAGGTATTTCTGTTTTTTTCAAATGTCGTGATCTCTCGAGTAAATGATTCTCTCAATACTTCGAGATCATTCGTGATCGTAACCGTGCAGACATTCAATCGTTCAGCCATTGTCTGCAATTCAATTTCTTTTTTTTGATACAACTGCTGACAAAGGTAAACTTGGCGAAAAATATTTTTCTCGATATACCTTTCTAACATAAAGTACCTCCCTAATTAAAAAAACACATATGTTTGATATTGTATACCAACTTAATTAGTTTGGATATTTTTAACTGGAACAATTCGCCATTTTTTTAGACATAAAGATAAAATAATTAAGAGGGACGTTCAAAAAACAACTAGCTAACAATTTTAAAATAAATTTAATCATTTTTAATTAATAATTATTCTAGCAAGTTGAAATCTTAAGCGCATGGCCATTGAGTGCGGGCAGAAACTATTTGATAACAACGAAAAACCATTTTGTTGAATTAAAAAGAACTATTTAGAATAATGAGAATAAAATTTTTTTTCGACTGCTATTTTTTCTATTATGAGAGTTTGAAGGGAGAGATTTTTCACAAGCTGGACTGTATCAGTCATCTGTTTTTCACTAAATGCAGGAGGAGGAAATGTATATTAGTGAGCAAATGTTGCTATCAAGTAGAAACTGTCATTATCAATTACATTATCTGTTATAGTGAAAAGTGTAACAGAGGGTTGTCGACAATAAGAGAATTATCATTATTTTAAAAGGATTTGGAGAGATAAGAAGCTAAAAAAGCCCTTTCTTAAAACAGTTTCCTTTGTTATAATCATTTTAAATTATTATGAAACTATTTAACAAAGGAGCGCGCATATGGAAACTACAACAATCAAAAAAACTGTAGAACAAACAAAGAACCCTTGGGAAGGTTTTAACGAAGGACGCTGGCAGCATGAAGTGAACACCCTAGACTTCATCAAACGCAACTACACAGAATATAAAGGTGACGACAGCTTCTTAGAAGGTGCAGCACCAAGTACTGAAAAGCTGTGGGATAAGTTACAAGAACTTTTTGAAGTGCAGCATAAAAAGAACGGCGTATATGATATGGATACTGATATTCCAGCGACGATCACTTCTCATGAGCCTGGCTATTTGATCAAGGAAGAAGAAAAAATCGTTGGTTTGCAAACAGATGTACCTTTGAAGCAAGCATTCATGCCTTTTGGCGGAATCAATATGGCCAATAAAGCGTTGGAATCAAATGGTTACGAAGTGGACGATGATATGTCATTCATCTTCAACAAATGGCGCAAAACTCATAACCAAGGTGTGTTTGATGCCTATACAGATGAAATGCGTTTAGCTCGTAAAAATAAAATCATCACGGGGTTACCAGATGCTTATGGACGTGGACGGATCATTGGTGACTATCGTCGTGTTCCGTTATACGGAATTGATTTCTTAATGAAAGAAAAGAAAAAAGATTGGAAAAATGTCGGCAGCAAAGTTATGACTAACGACGTGATCCAATTACGTGAAGAAGTTTCTGAACAATACCGTGCTTTAGCAGATATGAAAGAAATGGCCGCAAGCTATGGCTATGACATTTCAAAACCTGCAGCAAACGCTCAAGAAGCGATCCAATGGTTATACTTCGGTTACCTTGCAGCAATCAAATCACAAAATGGTGCTGCGATGTCAATCGGCCGTATCTCTGCTTTCTTAGATATCTATATCCAACGTGATTTAGACAATGGCTTGATTACTGAATTTGAAGCACAAGAAATGATCGATCATTTGATCATGAAATTACGTATGGTGAAATTTGCTCGGACTCCTGAGTACAACCAATTATTCTCTGGTTACCCAATTTGGGCAACCTTGTCATTAGCGGGTATGAACATGGATGGTTCTTCATTAGTTACGAAGAATGACTTCCGTATCTTACACACATTGACGAACATGGGCCCTTCACCAGAACCAAACTTGACTGTTTTATATTCTTCTCATTTACCAGAAGGCTTCAGAACTTACGCAGCGAAGGTTGCGAAACAAAGTTCTTCGATCCAATTGGAAAATGACGATCTATTACGTCAATACTGGGGATCAGATGATGCAGCAATCGCTTGTTGTGTGTCTGCGACAGTAATCGGTAAAGATATGCAATTCTTCGGTGCTCGTGCCAACTTGGCTAAAGCAGTGCTTTACGCGATCAACGGCGGTGTCGATGAAATGACTAAGATGCAAGTTGCTCCGCGTTTCCGTCCATTAGAAGGCGAAAGCATTGACTTTGATCAATTCATGGACAGCTACAAAGATGTCTTAGATTGGTTAGCAGAATTATATGTAAATACGCTGAATGTGATTCATTATATGCATGACAAATATGCTTATGAAGCACCGCAATTAGCCTTGATGGATACAGACTTAAAACGTACCTTTGCAACAGGGATCGCTGGGATTTCCCATGCGACCGACTCATTGATGGCGATCAAACACGGAAACGTGAAAGTGATCCGCGATGAAGACGGCTTGGCAATCGACTATGTTCCACAAAATGAATTCCCAACTTACGGAAATGACAACGATGAAGCAGACGAAATGGCAAACTGGATCCTTGAGTACTTCATGACTCAAATCAAACGTCAGCACACTTACCGTGAATCAACACCAACATTGTCATTATTGACGATCACTTCTAATGTTGTTTACGGAAAAAATACTGGGAATACACCAGATGGACGTCGTGCCGGCAAACCATTGGCACCAGGTGCGAACCCAAGTTATCAAGATGGTAAATTCTTAGGTGAGAAAAATGGGCTATTGGCTTCATTGAACTCAACAGCGAAATTGAACTACTCTTGCGCACAAGATGGTATCTCTGATACGCAAACAATCAATCCAGGAGCATTAGGCCGTACGGATGACGAAGCGATGCAAGTAGATAACCTGCGCCAAGTTTTAGATGGCTACTTTGATAAAGGCGGCTACCACTTGAACGTCAATGTCTTTGGTCGTGAACTATTAGAAGAAATGGACAAAGATATCGACAATCCGAAATATGCGAACTTTACGATCCGTGTATCAGGTTATGCCGTGAAATTCCGTGACTTAACAGCGGAACAACGTCGTGATGTTATTTCACGTACCGACCACACGAAAATGTAAAAATAATTTTAAATTTAGCAAAATAGATTTTTTAGAAGATTCTGAGGCTCATATTTGAGCTTCAGGATCTTTTTTGTACCAAAAATGTTAAAAAATATTAATAATTATGATTGAAGAATAAAAAAAGTGTTATTTGATTTATAATATGGGTAATTATCGGGCTTAATAAAGTGGGTGATAGGTGTTGGAGGAGCATGAAAATCGAGTAGTGCTGCGGATTGTTGGTGTTGTTGCGGGGGCAATGACCTTTTTTATGCTGATTTTTTTATATTTTGGTTCACATTTTTACTTTGGGTCAACTGTCGCGAATGTCGCTGTTGGCGGCTTATCAGTGAACAAGGCAGAAGAAAAAATTCGGCAAGAAACAAAACAGGTGGAGATTCAATTGAAGGGCGAGAACCAAACCGTCCAATTGCAGCTGACTTCACCGTATCAGATTGATACTGACTATTTGAAGAAAAACATTCGCAGAGGAGAGTTCAGCCTGCCGTTTAAAAAGGGTGCAAAAGAAAATTTGGTCCAAGCGATCAATTCGGCCACTTTTCTTGGGGGAAAAGCTGCAAAGGATGCGAAGATCATCTATGCGGAAAATAAGTTTCGGATTGAGCCGGAAAAAAGCGGGACGATGGTGGATTCGATTCGTATTCGCAAAGAACTCTGCGCAGCATTTGATGAAGGAACATTACAAACAGAATATGATTTAGCTGATTTTTATCGTGAGCCGGAAATCAGAGCGAAGGAGCTGGAGCAGAAAAATGTTCCACAGAAGCTGGAGGAGATCAGAAAACGCGGGATCAAATTAAGACTGAACAAAAAAACGATTCCTTTGACGGAACAAATGCTGGCAGCATCTGTCGATGATCAGGGAAATTTCGATCAGGCTTCGATCACTGAGTGGGTAGCGGATTTGGAGCGGGAATATTCGACTATCTATCAATCGGTTGATTTTACCAATATCCATGGGCAGCATTTGCGTTATAAAAATGTTGGAAATTATGGCTGGTTCATTGATATCGAACAGTCTGTTAAAAAATTCGTTAAAGAATTGAAAAATCCCGATACTAAAACAATTCAGCTGGTATTAAAAGGCGACACGAAAAAACAACCGCTGCACGTAACCAAAAATTATATCGAGGTTGATTTAGACAATCAGAAAATGTACTGCTTTGATAAAGGGAAGCTGGTCGTTGAGACTGACGTGATTACAGGGCGATATAATAAGGGGACAGCGACGGTACCAGGTTTCCATACTATTATGGATAAACGGCGGAATGTCGATTTAAGCGGCGTTCTGACGACGGGAGACGGCACCTACAACGTTCCGGTAGATTATTGGCTGCCGCTTTTAAGTTATGGACAGACGATCACGGAGATCGGACTGCATGACACGGATCATAAATTGCAATATTTTGGTCAGCCGGGCGCCTATCTGACCGATTTGGGAAGCTACGGCTGCGTGAATACACCGAAAGCGCAGGTCGCGCAAATTTACGAGTATAGTTATATCGGGATGCCAGTATTTATCTATGGGCATATTTATGATGATGCACCGGGAGAGTTTGATAAGCCGGTCGAATATGGAACGGAAATCTAAAAAAGCTTCAGCCGAGTAATTCTTGGCTGGAGCTTTTGATTTAGAAAATAATATTGTCTTTGATCAATTCGATGTTTTTAATAAAAATTTTTCGATCGATCATTTTGATCGCGCCGCAGCTTTTCAAATCATGCATGATGCGGCTGACGCTGCTGGCGGCATTGATACCGCAGAAATGAGCAATTTCTTCATTCGTTACGACAAAATCAATTAAGACGCCCTCTTGAAACTCAACACCGAATTTATCGTACAGATCATAAATCTGGGTACAGACGGCACCGAACTTGCCGTTCATCAGCATTTGCTGGGTTCGCTTCATTGATTTAAGCAACCGTTCGCGGTAATAGTTTTTAACGTAGATTTGCAGTTCAAAATTTTGATTGATATCTTTCCAAAATTCGACCCGATCGATTTGATAAAGCTCGGCCTTTTCGGATTCGACGCGAATATTAAAAGGGGCATCGATAAATTGAGAGTATTCATCCTTTAACAATGATACTACTTCGAGATCATTGATGTATTCCAAATTGAATTCGCGCCCATCTTTGGAGATGACACTGGTCTTGATGACGCCGCTTTTCAAAATGTAAACATGGTGGTCTTGAATTCCTTCGTAGAGTAAATATTTCTTATACTCTTTAGTTACGATCGGGAATTTTTTTTGTTTTAAGTAGTCTGTTAAAGCTGTATTGTCCAATTTTCCGTGATTCCTTCCGTGATTTGCTGAAATTTTCATTGCTATTTTATCATAAGTGGGCGGGTATTTTAGTCAAAAGTATGTTTAAAAAAGATACTAACAAATGTTAATGCTTTTTTTGAATAAAAAATTTCAAAGTCATTTCTCATTATGAAAGCTGATTTCCAGCTTTTTTTTTATCCGTATAATCAATCAAGTAAGCCAAACAAACTCAATAATATGAAAAAGGATGTCAGTCCAACTTTTCCCAGTTTATAAGAAAAGAGGGAAAGAAAAAGCTTAACTGAAATAAAGTACAAGGAACTAGTTGGATGATATACGGCTTGAAAATCGAACTTATTTTTCCCGAACTTGGGAAAATAAATTCTTTATTATGAAAAAGGAGTGGTTATTCATGAAGAAATGGACATGTGCAATGATCGAACGATTGGAATCGGCCTACAGGGTACGGTTTGAAAAGGAAGCAGTTTTAGTTTTTCTAAATGATGCTTATCAGAATGCTTTGATGCTGAGAAAGGATTATACGCAGGAAAATGACGAAGCACTTACCGATTTTTTAGCGGCGTTTGACCACACGCGGGATTTATTTATTAGTCAAGCGGTGGATCGTTATCCGTCTAACTATAATAAGGTCGCGGAAAAAATTTCTGATTTGAAAAAATTAAATGAGAGTATCGCATAATAATGAGAGTGGGTAATGAAAATTAAGGAAGAAGAAAAGTTATTCAATAAAGGTTTTGTCACAATTACAATTATCAATTTTGTCGTCTTTTTAGTTTATTATTGTTTTGTCGTAATCACGGCGAAATATGCAACACAGAGTTTAGGAGCAACGACTGCACAGGCAGGATTTGCGGTGGGGATCTATATTATTGGAACATTGCTGGCTCGTTTATATATCGGAAAGAAATTGGAATTATTCGGCCGCCGAGCAGTCCTGCGTTACGGCGCACTATTTTATTTGGTTACTACGGCCGCCTATTTGATCAGCAGCAACATCTTTATTTTAGATGGTGTGCGTTTCTTAAATGGGTTTGGTTATGGGGCAGTATCGACAGCGGCCAACGCTATCGTCACGGCTTATATTCCGGAAGCAAAATATGGCGAAGGGATTAATTATTACGGGTTGAGTACCAGTTTGGCCGCAGCGATTGGTCCGTTTATCGGGTTGCTTTTATTGCCGCTGGTTGGTTTTAAAGCGATCATCGTTCTTGCTGTCATTTTAGCCTTTATCACTGCAATAGCTTGCTTCAAGTTCAAAGTAGAAAATATTGTTTTAACTGAAGAGCATCGAGCAAGAATCAATACATTTAGTTTAGAAAGCTTTATTGAGCTTAAAGTCCTGTTTATTGCCGGCATTGCCTTTTTGATTGGGATCGCCTATTCGAGTGTTTTAGGTTTTCTTTCGATTTATGCGGATCAGTTGCATTTAGTGACGGCAGGGGCTTTCTTCTTTGTGGTTTACGCATTGGTGGTTACTGTGACACGGCCAATGTCGGGGAAAATTTTTGACAAGCATGGCGAGAACGCCGTGATGTATCCAAGCTTTATTTGTCTGACGATCGGGTTGCTTTTGCTAGCCTTTACCGGAAACGCGGTTGTTTTATTGGTTGCCGGAGCGTTTGTAGGGTTGGGGTATGGTACCTTTATGGCGAACGGTCAAGCAGTCACCTTGAAGCTTGTGGACACGGCTCGGATCGGGGTGGCCCTTTCAACTTATTTCATTGGGCTTGATCTGGGGTTAGGAGTCGGTCCCTATTTATTGGGAGCGATCAAAGGAATCTTAGGCTCTTATCAGCATATCTACATTTTCTGTGCTGTGATCCCGCTGATCGTTGCTGTTTTGTACATGGTCTTTTATCGACCAAAGAAGGCTTTGGAAAATGCGTAGATAAGAATAAAAGCACGGGATCAGCTAAATAGTTTAGCCGTTCTCGTGCTCTTTTTGTTAATTATTTGTCAGTTTTTTGTTGATCAATTCTTTAAGCTGGTGATTATTGTTTAAGTCAGCATAGTAATCGGCCTGCTTTAATAACTGAACTTGTTCGGCGAGATTTTCTTGGATAATGGCCTTTTCAAAGAACAATTCTTCCAAACCGGCGGACAGATTTACTTCTAATAAGGTTTCGATTCCTTCATCACAAAGCTCATTGGCTTTTTCCTGATTTCCGCGATCGGCGTAGTAACAAGCTGCATGATAATAAGATGGACCTAATTGTAATTGAGTATTCATTTTTTCCTCCAATTGTTCAGCGCGTTCAAAAAAAATGCTTGCGCGCTTTTTTTCTTCGTTTGCTTGATAACAAGTGGCTAATCCCCTGAGTACTAGCGGTTCATAGCGTTTTTCATCGTGTAAAAAAGTATAGGCTCGTTGAAAATAGTAGACGGCTTTTTTTGTATCGTGATTGCCGAATAGATTTGCATAGGCTCGAAAATACAACAGGTGGCCAACGATTCGTGCATTGTTGTAAGTAATTTTCTTTCCATAAGTATCCAACAAAAATAAAACACTTGAAAACTCTTGACGTAAATGTAAGCTGCGGACGATGTTCAATAAGGAAACTTCTGTTAAAAGGGTGGCTTCTGGAAAAGCTTGATGATAGAAAATGTTCAACTTTCCACAAAGATCTAAAATAACCTCTAACGCGCCTTCATTTTTTACTTCAATCAGTTCTAATTCGGCTGGTGGACAGATTGCACTAAAAGTATCACGTGGTAAACCAGCATCTTCGCGCATCTGCTTAATGATAAACCCGTTAACTTCCATTGATCGACCTCCTGTGAATAACGCTTCTGTATTAATTCTAAAGCTTTTATTAGAAAACTACAATAAAATTATTCAATAATCTTCGTTTTTTTAAAACTTTTTACAATATTTTGATTAGAAAGTTTATTTTATCTTTGTTATATCAATTATTTAGGTCAATCGAACTGTTGGAAAATAAGACTAATATTGTGTTGAAAGTTTTAACAATTTGAATGAAGCGGAATAATGAAAGATGACTTGCGTTTCGGAACAAATATGATAAACTGTTAAAATACTATGAAATGAAAGAGTGATTATGATGAGAAAAATGAACGTTGCAGTCGTCGGTGCTACTGGCGCAGTAGGAACACAAATGATCAAACTATTAGAAGATAGTTCTTTGCCATTAGGTACAGTAAAATTTTTGGCTTCGAAGCGTTCTGCTGGAAAGCAACTTTCATTTAAAGGCGAGACCCAAACGATCGAAGAATTAGTACCTGATTCATTCGAAGGCGTTGATCTTGCGCTATTCTCAGCAGGCGGCGGAATCTCTGCCAAGTTTGCACCAGAAGCAGTAAAACGCGGAGCGGTCGTAGTGGATAACACCAGCCATTTCCGAATGGACCCAGAAGTACCATTGGTGGTGCCGGAAGTGAATCCGGAAGCCTTGCGCAATCATAAGGGCATCATCGCCAATCCTAACTGTTCGACGATCCAAATGATGGTAGCGTTAGAGCCGATTCGCCAAGCCTATGGTTTGAAACGAGTGATCGTATCGACTTACCAAGCGGTATCAGGCGCTGGAAATCAGGCGATGGAGGAATTGAAACAGCAAACGCGGGACTTCTTAGCTGAAAAGCCTGTCGATGAATGGAAGGCAGATATTCTGCCGTGCGGCGGTGACGAGAAGCATTATCCATTAGCCTTCAATGCTCTGCCTCAAATCGATGTATTCGCCGATGAAGGCTATACGAATGAAGAATGGAAAATGATCAATGAAACGAAGAAAATCATGGAAGATGACACGATCAAGGTCTCAGCGACTTGTGTTCGAATTCCAGTGATGAGCGGACATTCCGAATCTGTCTACATTGAAACGGAGAAAACTGCGACGGTAGCAGAGATCCAAGCTTTGATCGCCAAAGCACCCGGCGCGGTGTTGGAGGATGATCCAAGTCAGCAAATCTATCCGCAGGCGTTGAATAGTATCGGCAAAAAAGGCACATTCGTTGGCCGGATTCGTAAAGATCCGGATGAGGAAAAAGGTGTGCATCTTTGGGTCGTGTCAGATAACTTGTTAAAAGGTGCTGCCTGGAACTCGCTGCAAATCGCCGAAACAATGTATGACATGGGTTTATTTGAATAGAAGCCAAAAAGCGTGAGTGATGATTCACGCTTTTTTTTGTTTTGAAAATGCCGACTATTCTAGCTTGAATGAATAGAAAAATCCGCTGCCAAAGTAAGATTCTTTTAAAGGAGAGCAGGCATTCATTTCCCATCAATGGTTTTTCAGAAAAAATCATGTATAATAGCTAATGAGTATAGGCACAGACCGTACTGATTACGGGGTCTGAGGAAGCTGAAAACAATAGATAAATCTATTATAGAAAATTTTAGAGAGGTGGATTTTTTGAGTACAGTCAAAATAATTCCCTTCAGCGGAGTACGTGAAAATGGTAAAAACATGTACGCGGTTGAAGTGGATAACGATATTTTCGTCCTAGATTGCGGACTGAAATATCCAGAAAATGAATTGCTGGGGATCGATGTTGTGATTCCTGATTTTACCTATTTAATTGAAAATGCGGAGCGTGTGGCGGGGGTCTTCTTGACTCATGGACATGCGGATGCGATCGGAGCACTGCCTTATTTAGTATCTGAGGTGGCAGTACCGGTCTTCGGAACGGAATTGACGATTGAGTTAGCCAAATTAAACGTGAGTCAAAATGAAGAAAGCAAAGGCTTTAAAGATTTTCACGTAATTGACGAGCATACAGAGATCGATTTTGGCACTGCGATCATCAGCTTCTTCCGAACGACCCACACAATTCCTGATTCTGTGGGGATCAGCTTGAAAACGGCTGAAGGCAGTGTGGTTTATACTGGAGACTTCAAATTTGATCCGACTGCGATCCCAATGTACGCGACGAATTATCGTCGGTTAGCTGAGATCGGTTCGGAAGGCGTTTTGGCGTTACTAAGTTCTTCATCTAATGCTGAAAATCCGATCCAAGTCGCTTCTGAACGAGAAATCGCCAGCGAAGTTTACGATACCATCAATGAATGGGACGGCCGAATCATCGTGGCTAGTGTCGCCAGCAACCTGCAGCGCGTTCAGCAAATCTTGAACGCGGCAGAAAAAGCTGGACGCAAAGTCGTCTTGACCGGACAGGATTTGGACCGCATCATCAAAACAGCGATGCGTCTGAATAAGTTAGAGGTTCCTGAAGATATCTTGATTACGATCAAGGAAATGAAGAAATATGCGCCAGAAGAATTGATCGTTTTAGAAACAGGCCGCATGGGTGAACCGATCAAGTCATTGCAAAAAATGGCGAATCGTTCTCACCGCAATTTAAAGATTGAAGATGGCGATCTCGTTTACATCACCACGACACCGACGATCGCGATGGAAACAACTGTCGCGAAAACCGAAGATATGATCTATCGTGCCGGCGGGATTGTGAAGAGCATCTCTGAAAACTTACGCGTTTCTGGGCATGCCAACCCGCGTGATCTGCAAATGATGATGAACTTTATGTCGCCGAAATATTTTATTCCGGTACAGGGGGAATATCGTCAACTGGCAGCTCATGCTCGCTTGGCAAATGAAATGGGTATTCCGTTTAAGGACATTTTCATTACCGGCCGCGGCGATGTGCTGGAGTACAAAAATAAACATATGAGTGCTGCCGGCAGCGTACCAGCGGACAATATCATGATCGATGGGATCGGTGTCGGAGATATCGGCAATATCGTATTACGCGATCGTAAAGTGCTGTCAGATGATGGGATCTTCGTTATTGTAGTAACGATCGACCGCAAACTGAAAAAAATCGTATCGGCACCGCAGATTACTTCTCGCGGCTTCGTCTATATCAAAGCCAGTCGTGATTTGATCAAGGAAAGCGCCGAAACGACTAGTGAGATCGTAGAAAAGCATCTGCATTCGGATGATTTCGAATGGAGCAAATTAAAACAAGATATCCGCGATCAGCTGAGCCGCTATTTATTTGAACAAACCAAACGTCGTCCAGTGATTCTGCCAGTTATCATGGAGGCAAATCAACGTCGCGGACGCCGCAAATAATTACCTCTAAAGTATCTCTCATCATTTTTTGATCGGAGATGCTTTTTTTAATACTTACCACTCTGTTTTTTTGGCAAAAAGGAGTATTATTGTAGTAGTAGCAAATGTAGAGAGGGCTGGTTATATGTTGGAAAAACCATTAAAGTGTCCAAATTGCGGCACCCATTTTTTTGTTGATGAGGTATTGAATGTTCAGGAACATCCGAAAGAAGCAATGCCGGTGGAGTGCCCCAATTGCCATCATATTTACGAAAAGAGAATCACTAATGGCTATTTCATGACTTTTGAAGATCGTGAACATGGAAAATATGATAAACAAACGGGAGAGTAATCTCTCGTTTTTGTTTTGGTTTGCATTTTTTGAAGACTATCCTTTAGAATAGCTATGGTCTATTTTTTTTGTAGTGGAAGGAAGTCTTTTTAATGAAAACCTATCAAGATGATCCAGTGGTTCAAAAGAATCGCTGGTGGATTTTAGTGTCTGTCGCGATGTTTACCTTTATGTCCACCTTGGACTCCAGTATCGTAAATATCGCGCTGCCGACGATTTCAAAGGATCTGGCAGTGCCGATGAATAAGGCTGAATGGGTCGTGTCGATCTATCTGATGATCGTCTGTGCCTGTCTGCTGCTTTTCGGAAAAGTCGGAGACAGCTTTGGTAAGATCAAGGTGTATCGAATCGGTACGCTGATCTTTACTTTAGGATCGCTGCTGTGCGGCTTCAATCATTCATTGGCGATGCTGCTTTTTGGCCGGGTGATTCAAGGGATTGGCGCCAGTATGACGATGGCAACTAATACAGGGATCACGACTGAGGTCTTTCCGATGAATGAACGAGGAAGAGCGTTAGGTGCAATCGGTGCGTTTGTCTCACTAGGCTCGATCGCAGGACCGGGGATCGGCGGGTTGATCTTGGCGCATTTTTCTTGGTCGTACATTTTCTGGATCAATGTTCCGGTGGGGATTTTGACGATTCTGATCGGTGAAAAGTTTTTACCGAAGGATATTACAACGTCCAAGAAGAAGATCGATTGGCTGGGGTTTGTCACGTTTGCCATCACGATCATGAGCTTCTTCGGTGCGGTCTTTATTGGACAAGAGGTGGGGTATGTTCACACCTTGCCGTTGATTTTGCTGATCGTTGCGATCGTGTTTTTCATCAGCTTTATTCAAGTGGAAAAACGAAAAGAAAATCCGTTATTGGTATTTAGCATTTTGAAAAATAAAATGTTTACTATGAGCTTGATCACCGCGCTGTTGATTTTTTCGGCCAACTTTTTCGTGAACGTGGTCATGCCGTTTTACTTGCAGAATGCGCGGGGCTTGAGCGCCAGCTTTGCGGGATTATTGATGATGGTCTTTCCCTTCTTGATGGTCATCGGTTCCCCCTTGAGCGGATATTTGACGGATAAAATCGGGCCGCAAAAACTGGTTTTGATCGGCTTGACGCTGTTATCCATCACGCAATTATTGTATGTCTTCATGAATCAGCTGAGCCCAATCTGGTACTATGTGTTGGCAACGGCGATCATGGGAATGGGCAATGCGCTGTTCCAATCTCCGAATAACACGATCGTTATGAGCAGCGTTGAAAAGGAAAACCTTGGAGTTGCCGGCAGTATGAATTCATTTGCTAGAAATCTTGGCATGGTTATCGGGATCGCGTTATCGACGACGATCCTATATAGCGGGATGAGCGCGTCTTATGGTCAACGGGTAACGACCTATATTGATGGTCGGCCGGATATTTTTATCTTTGGGATGCGGGTGACCTTCATGGCCTCTTTGGTAATCTGTGTCATTGCCTTGGTGATCTCGCTTGTGCGTTTCAGTAAAAAAGCGGTGAATTAAAAAAATTACTAGTACAAAAGAAGTTGATTGTTACTTGAATGGTAACGGTTGACTTCTTTTTTTTTAGGTACTCTGTTATACTGGTTTTGCTAAGCTGTACTAATACGATAGATAAATGCTATAACGGGAGGAAACTATGGCGACAAAACATGATTTGATTTTAGAACATATCGAAAATCTGCCAGTGGGCGAGCGTATCTCTGTCCGCAGTATTGCCAAGAATCTAAGTGTCAGTGAAGGGACTGCTTACCGCGCGATCAAAGATGCGGAAAATATTGGTTTGGTATCGACGATCCAACGGGTAGGAACGATCCGGATCGAACGAAAATTAAAGAAAAACATTGAGCGCTTGACCTTTGGTGAGGTAGTTCGCATCATTGAGGGCGAAGTTTTAGGCGGTTCTAACGGGCTAGACAAGGACTTGAATAAATTTGTTATCGGTGCCATGACGGAAGATGCGATGCGCCGCTATATCACGCCGGGGTCATTATTGATTATCGGAAATCGTGAAGGTGCGCAAAAATTAGCGCTGCAAGATGGCGCTGCTGTGCTGATTACCGGTGGTTTTGATACGACGCCGGAGATCGCGAAGCTGGCGGATGATTTGGAATTGCCTGTCTTGAGTACGACCTATGATTCATTTACTGTGGCAACCATGATTAACCGGGCATTGAGTGACCAATTGATCAAAAAGGATATTATGCAGGTCAGTGATATTTATACGCCGTTGGAAAAAACGGTCTATTTAGAGGCGGGCGATACGATCTCGAATTACCATCATCTGTCTGAAAAAACCGGTCATTCACGTTTTCCTGTCGTGAATAAAAGTATGCGGGTTTTAGGCGTCGTAACGGCCAAGGATGTTTTAGGCAAAGCGGAAAATCAAATGATCGACCGCGTAATGACTCGTGATCCGAATGTCGTTAAGCAAAGCATGAGTGTCGCCTCTGTCAGCCATCAAATGATTTGGGATGGACTTGAAATGATGCCGGTGGTGAAAGACGATCTTTCATTAGTGGGAATGGTCAGCCGTCAAGACGTGATGAAGGCGATGCAGCTGGTGCAGCGGCAACCGCAAATGTCCAACACGATCTCGGATCAAATCGTTGGCGATATCGTAACCGTCGATACGGACCGCGAGGACAACCTGCTGGAAAATCCTTATTTCAAATTTGAGGTTACGCCGCAGATGGTCAATAGTGTCGGGACGATTTCATTCGGTGTCTTAAGCGAGATCGTCGCCAATGTGGCGCAACGAAGCATCCTGATGGATCAGCGCCGCAATACCTTGATCGAACAAATGAATCTGCATTATTTACGCTTGATCCAATTGGAAAGCGAGATTGAAATACATTCGAAAACTTTAGAACTAGGCCGGCGTTCAGCCAAGGTGGACTTGGAAGTCTACATCGACAATGTGATCGTCGCTAAAGCGATCGTGGTCTGCCAAGTGATGGAGCGTTCTTAGAAAGAGGAATCAAATGACAATTACAGAAGAAATTTTACAGATGATTAAACAATACGATCGGATCATTATCCATCGCCATATGCGGCCAGATCCGGATGCGCTAGGTTCACAATGCGGACTCGCTGAGATTCTGCGGGCGAACTTTCCAGAAAAGGAAGTTTACCAAGTCGGCGGATCGGTGGAAGGCTTGGATTTTCTAGCTGAAATGGATGAGATTGCTGACGATTTGTATCAAGGGGCTTTAGTGATCGTGACCGATACGGCGAACGCGCCGCGAATCAGCGATGAACGTTACAGCCTTGGAGAGAAGCTGATCAAAATCGACCATCATCCGAATGATGATCCTTACGGTGATTTGCTTTGGGTCAATACAAAAGCCAGCAGCTGCAGCGAGATCATCGCAGACTTTGCCTTTACGGAAGGGTTAACGATGACAGAAAATGCGGCGCGCCTGTTATACGGGGGCATTGTCGGTGATACTGGCCGCTTTTTATATCCAGCGACGACATCTCATACCTTGCGAGTAGCCGCGAAACTGTTGGATCATGGCTTTGACGCGACGAAGCTGAATCGCGAGCTCGACCAGATTTCATTAAATGTCGCGAAGCTGTCAGGCTACCTTTACCAGAATTTGCAGATCGATGAGAATGGTGCCGGCTATGTCTTTTTAGATCAAGCCATCTTAAATAAATATGGGATCAAGGATTCTGATACGGCGGCACTTGTACCGCTGCCGGGAACGATCGATGCTGTCATGGCTTGGGCCGTTTTTGTCGAGCAGCCGGAAGGGTATTATCGTGTTCGCCTTCGCTCTAAGGGTCCGGTCATTAATGAACTTGCCAAGCGCTATCATGGTGGCGGCCATCCATTAGCCAGCGGAGCCAATGCGAAGGATCAGGCGGTGTGCCAAGAAATCTATCAAGAAATCCAATTTTTGTGCGAAAAATATCAAAAAAATAAAAATTCTTTCGATTAATTTGTGAAAAAAGTGTTGACAAAGCTTTCATTGGTCTATACAATCAAAAGTGTTAACAATACTGTTTCATGTGACTAGATAATACTAGGCATGGAAAGAAACGCAAGGAGTCCTCCTTGTGCTTCTTTCCATGCCTTTTTACTTGGCCGGTAACTAGTCAAAACAGTGAAATTATTCTGCAGAATGAGGAAAGAAAATGAAAATCAAAAAGATATTGAATCAAAATGCAGTGCTTGTCGACGATCGCGGAGAAGAAAAAATCGCCATCGGTAAAGGTGTTGGCTTCAATAAGCAAAGAAATGATCTGCTTTTTTCCCGTGAGATCGAGCGTTTGTTTGTGATGGAGCCGGAAGGACAGCAAAAGTTACAGACCTTATTAAATCAAATAAATGAATCCTATTTTTTTGCTGCAGAAGCGATCATTGACCATGCGGAGACTGTTCTGATGGAGAAGCTCAATGAGCACATCTTCATTTCGTTAACAGATCATATCGCCTTTGCAGCCCAAAATATCGCTAATGGAATCGTGATTCGCAACAAGCTTTTAAGCGAAATCGAGATTCTTTACGGCGAAGAATTTGGCATTGCGCAATGGGCGGTCGATTACCTGAATCGGACGTTAGAGATTCCTTATGGGTATGACGAAGCTGGTTATATCGCGATCCATATCCACAGTGCTCGCACGGGGAAAAATAATAATCACGACAGTATCAGAGAAGTCACGATTATTTCCGATGTGATCCATTTGATCGAACAAGAGTTAGACGTAAATATCCATTCGCGCGAAATGGCTTTGGATTACTCTCGTCTAGCCAATCATCTGCGTCTGTTACTGCAGCGGTATCAGAATCAGCGTTATGCTGTTTTGGATCAGGACATTATCGAAATGGTCCGCAGCAAGTATCCCGAGAGTTATCAAGTGGCAAAGAAGATTCGGGTCTTTTTGATGAAGCATTATCAGTTAGCGATCACGACAGAAGAGCTGGGCTATGTAGCGATTCATGTCGAGCGATTGCGAAAAATGAAAGAACATGAAGGAGAAGAATAAAATATGAAAGCATATATGCAGCGCATGGGGCGTTCGTTAATGTTGCCAGTAGCAGTTCTGCCGGCGGCGTCCATTTTAGTTGGGATCGCCAACTGGATCGTCGGAATGGGTGTTACCAACGTGGCGACCACATTCTTGATGAACAGCGGGTTAGCAATTTTAGATAATTTGGCATTACTGTTTTCAGTCGGTTTGGCTTTAGGGATGTCAAAAGACAAGGACGGGGCCGCAGCTTTGGCTGGTCTAGTAGCCTATCTTGTTCCAAAGGCGGTTTTGGCACCGACTTCGGTTCAAGCATTGTTGGGCCTGAAGGATATCGCAGATGTGAATCCGGCCTTCAACAGTATGGGAAACAACGTATTCGTAGGGATCATCGCCGGATTAGTCGCAGCCGAAATGTATAATCGTTTCAGCGGCGTTAAACTTCCGATGGCCTTGTCGTTCTTTAGCGGAAAACGTTTAGTACCGATCATGTCGGCATTAGGTATGTTAGCTATTTCGGCCGTTTTATTATTTGTTTGGCCAGTAGTTTATAATGTATTAGTTAGTTTGGGTGAGGGTATCTCAGGATTAGGCTTTATCGGAGCAGGACTGTACGGATTATTCAACCGTCTGTTGATTCCGACCGGCTTGCACCACGCATTAAACTCTGTATTTTGGTTTGACGTTGCCGGCATTAATGATATTGGAAACTTTCTGGCCGGCCAACAAGCGATTGATCAAGGATTGGCGATCGTTGGTAAAACAGGGATGTACCAAGCTGGATTCTTCCCAGTAATGATGTTCGGTTTACCGGCAGGAGCATTAGCGATCTATCAATGTGCTCGCCCAGAAAAGAAAAAAGTTACGGCATCATTAATGATCGCTGCTGCTTTTGCTTCTTTCTTCACAGGGGTTACTGAGCCGTTGGAATTCTCATTCATGTTTGTGGCATGGCCAGTGTATGTTTTACATGCTATTTTTACTGGTTTGTCTTTAGCAGTAAGTGCATTCTTCCAATGGACTGCTGGGTTCGCCTTCAGTGCCGGCTTTGTTGATTACTTCTTATCATTAAAAAATCCTGTCGCAAATCAGCCATTTATGCTGATTCTACAAGGTTTAGTCTTCGCAGCGATTTACTATTTTGGTTTCCGTTTTGCGATTACTAAGTTCAATCTGATGACACCAGGCCGCGAAGAAGGCGATGGTGAAGAAACACCGGATATTGATACAACAGGCGGCGGCAAACACGCAGCGATGGCAGAAAGAATTTACAATGCCTTAGGCGGCGCAGCAAATGTTACAGCAATCGACAACTGTACAACGCGATTACGTTTGCAGGTGAATGATACTGGTGCGGTCGATCAAAGTAAGATCAAAGCCACTGGTGTTCCTGGATTGAAAGTGATCGATGATAAGAATATTCAAGTCATCGTCGGTACGGAAGTCCAGTTTGTGGCAGACGAAATGAGCCGTTTGCATGGCGGCGGAGGCGGTTCTCGGGCCGTTGTCGAGCAGACGGTTGAAGTAGAAGAAGCACCTAAAGCACAAGCAATGTTTGCGGTAGCGCAAGGACGCTTAGTGCCGATCACTGAAGTTTCTGACGATGTCTTCTCAGAAAAAATGATGGGTGACGGGTATGCGGTATTGCCAACTGCTGGTGAAATCTTCTCGCCTGTGTCAGGGACGATCTCGAATGTCTTTCCTACGAAGCATGCGGTGGGAATCACTACTCCTTCTGGCATCGAAGTGCTATTGCATATGGGACTGGATACAGTAGATCTAGGCGGCAAGCCGTTCACTGTCTATGTGACAGCTGGACAGCATGTTGGACGCGGACAAATGATCGCGAAGGTCGACTTGGAAGCTGTTGTTGCAGCAGGCAAGAAGACGGATATGATCGTGGCATTAACCAATATGGATAAAGTCGATAAGTTTGAATTGGTTGAGCAAAAGGATGTTCAAGCAAATGACATTATCGGTGAGTTAACAAGTAAATAAAGCAATTCATGAGCTGTGTTTTTACGACACAGCTCTTTTTTTGACTGGCGAAAGTATAAAATTTTCACATGAATAAATCGCTTTGTAGCGGGTATATCCATGTCTGGCTTCACGAACTAGCTTTTC
>NZ_BJED01000030.1 GCF_005405485.1 Enterococcus hulanensis
TTACTTCCATCTTCTACTGTTTGTTTCGCAACAGCTGAACCACCATCGGTTTCAAACGTTACATCGAATTTCTCTTTGGCTTTCCAACCTGCATAGATTGTCGTTACCTCCGTGATCACTTCTTTATCGAAGTCGAATGCTTCTTTACAAGCTTTATCTTTATACCAACCAGTAAAGTCGTAACCAGATTTTGTTGGATCAGATGGTTTTGTGGCTTTCGCTCCATCTTCTATAGTCTGTTTCGGCACCGTTGAACCGCCATCCGTTTCAAACGTTACGGCGAATTTTTCTTTCGCTTTCCAGCCTGCGTAGATTGTCGTCGCTTTCGTAATGACCTCAGTGTCAAAGTCGAATGCTTCTTTACAATCTTTATCCTTGTACCAACCAGTAAAGTCGTAGCCTGCTTTTGTTGGATTAGATGGCTTACTTGCTTTGCTTCCATCTTCTACTGTTTGTTTCGCAACTGATGAACCACCATCGGTTTCAAACGTTACGGCGAATTTTTCTTTTGCTTTCCATCCTGCATAAATTGTCGTCGCTTCCGTGATCACTTCTTTATCAAAGTCAAACACTTCTGTGCAGCCTGCATCCTTATACCAACCAGTGAAGTCATGACCTGCTTTCGTTGGATTAGATGGTTTACTTGCTTTACTTCCATCTTCTACTGTTTGTTTTGAAACAGCTGAACCGCCGTCCGTTTCAAACGTTACATCAAATTTCTCTTTCGCTTTCCAACCTGCGTAAATTGTCGTTGCCTTCGTAATTACTTCTTTATCGAAGTCGAATGCTTCTTTACAATCCTTATCCTTATACCAACCGGTGAAATCATAACCCGCTTTTGTTGGATTAGATGGTTTACTTGCTTTCGCTCCATCTTCTACTGTTTGTTTCGCAACAGCTGAACCACCATCCGTTTCAAACGTTACATCGAATTTCTCTTTTGCTTTCCAACCTGCGTAGATTGTCGTCGCTTCCGTGATGACTTCTTTATCGAAGTCGAATGCTTCTTTACAAGCTTTATCCTTATACCAGCCAGTAAAGTCGTACCCCGCTTTTGTCGGATCAGATGGTTTTGTGGCTTTACTTCCATCTTCTACAGTTTGTTTTGCGATCGTTGAACCGCCGTCCGTTTCGAACGTTACGTCAAATTTCTCTTTGGCTTTCCAACCTGCATAAATTGTCGTCGCTTCTGTGATGACTTCGGTGTCAAAATCGAATGCTTCCTTACAATCTTTATCCTTATACCAACCAGTAAAGTCGTACCCCGCTTTTGTTGGATTGGCTGGTTTACTTGCTTTCGCTCCATCTTCTACTGTTTGTTTCGCGATCGTTGAACCGCCATCCGTTTCAAACGTTACGGCGAACTTCTCTTTTGCCTTCCAACCTGCATAAATTGTCGTGGCTTCCGTGATCACTTCTTTATCGAAGTCGAATGCTTCTTTACAATCTTTATCCTTATACCAGCCAGTAAAGTCATAACCTGCTTTTGTTGGATCGGTTGCTGGTTTGCTTGCTTTTTCATCTTTTTTAATTGTTTGACTGACAACAGAACTACCGCCTTGAGTGTTGAAGTCAACAGTAAATTCTTCTGTGCCATCAACTTCCCATGCTGGCCACATAATCATACTTCCCTTAATTGTGATTTGCTCACCCGGTTTATAGATTCTGCCACCAATTTCATTTCTGTTTGTCCAACCTATAAATTTATAGCCATCTCGTACCAAAGTATTCTGATCCATTATTTCTACAATGCTATTTTTCAAATAAGGCGACTTATCATCAACTGGAATTGCTCCTCCAGTAGCATTAGTATTACGATAGACAATCGTACATTCAGTATTTTCGATTGGCATTTCTTTCCACTGCGCATAAAGGACCGTATCTTCCTTGATTTTGAACGATACACCCGCCTTATAAGCAGTTCCTTTTCCGTCAGCCTGTGTATTCCAACCTTCGAATGTGTAGCCTGCTTTCTCTAACTTCCCTGCTGTTAGAACAGTCACGCTGCTATTTTCATTATATGGAGATTTTGGATCAACAGGAGCTGCCCCACCCGTATTGCCATTTCCATCATAGGTAATTGTGCGTGGCTCACCTTCTGGGTCCCCACCTGAGCTGCCATCTTCTTCCCAAACCGGATAGAAAATCATACCCGCTGTCAAAGTAATTTTTTGGCCAACAGTATATACTTTTCCGCCAGATTCAGCTTTGTTTGTCCAGCCAACAAAAGCGTAACCATCTTTTGCCATATCTCCATTACTCATTACAATCGCAGTATCACCGTGCTTATATGGCGAATTTTCATCCACAGGCGCTGAGCCTTGTTCATCTGCATTCTTCCTGTATAGAACTGTTACGTCCTTACCATTAGGAACAACCTTTTTCCATTGAGCATACAGAACTAGACTCTCTTTCATCCCATATTTATTTCGAGAACTATAGGTCTTGCCACTTCCATCTGGCTCAGTATTCCAATCGTTGAATACATATCCTTCTTTATATAAATCCCCGTAGCCTAATGGTGTCATCTGATCATTAATTCCATAAGGCGAATTTTCATCAATTGGCGCTGTTCCATCATCATTTCCATTACCATCGTAAGTAACTGTAAGGGCCTCTACCCAATAAGCATACAATGTAGTATCTTCAGTGATGTCAATAGTCTCGCCTTCTTTATAAACTGCTCCTGTATAGTCTGATTTAGTACACCATCCAGCAAAGACGTATCCTGGTTTGGCCATATCATTTGCACCTTTTACAGGCACTCTCGTATTCTTTAAATAAGGCCCTTCCTCATCAACCGGAGCTTCACCCTCATCATGACCATTACCATCATAGGTTAACTTGAGACCTTTTTCCCATTGCGCATACAAAACGGTATCATCAATAATCTTGAAGTCTTCCCCCACTTTGTAGGCAGTTCCACTACCATCTGCTTTTGTATTCCAGCCATTGAAAATCTGATCATCTTTTGCTAAATCACCTTGCTCTAAAACGGTCACTTTACTGTTTAATGCATATGGTGCTTTATCGTCTGATGGAACGGTTCCTTTTGTATTTCCATTGCCATCATAGGTCAACGTGTACTTCTTATTACTATCTCGCCATTGTGCATACAAAACAGTATCACGAACCAGCAGCATCTTGTCCTCTGGCTGATACATCGTTCCGCTGCCATCTTTTTCAGTGTTCCAACCAACGAAGTCTTCACCCGTCTTTTTAAGAGTACCTGCATCCTTCAGTTTCACCTTGCTCTTCTTATCATAAGGTGAAGCCTCTACTGGTGCTACTCCGTCAGTACTTCCATTGCCATCATAAGTCAGCTTATGTGTTTCGGTCTGAACTGGCTTGGGCAAACTTAGATGCCAGATTCCACCACCAAACGTTGTTGCATACATTTGCGACGGGTCCCGCGTGTCTTCCATTACCCGTGTCGGAACCATATGTTGGAATTCATCAAGTTTTATCCAATCATCAAAGCCAGTATTCACTCCTTTATATGAAACATACACTTCTCCACCAACTGTGTTACAAAGATACAATACATTGTCATTACGACTATCCACTCGCAAATCATAAACATTGGCCGTTGATGGATAAATCATCTTCCAAGTCTTTCCATCATCTTGTGAAACCCAGCCGCCACCATAATCTCTTTTACCAGGATCACCATTTACCGATGCTGCACGACCCGCACCATAAATATTTCCTTGAGAATCAACAGAAAGTCCATTAAACACTGCCACATAGTCATGGCCTTTTCGGTTTGGTTGCATTCCTTCAGTTGGCATTGAAGCTATTTTTTTCCACTCTTTTGCATCACGTTCTAAATAATAAACTGGTCCATCATCTGGATGATAATCCATTAATCCCAATTTTTGTTCATAAGTTCCGTCTGGTGCTGCTCCGCCAGTTGGCGCAAAAGTAACATACAGACGTGAATAATCAGGTGTCCAAGTTAAACGCCATGGTGTTTGCTGCTTAGCATCACCCATTCCATCAATGAATTTTCTCCAAGTCTGACCACCATCGATTGATTTGTAAACACCATAACCCATACATGAGGCATAGACCACACGTTTATCTGCTTCTTTGGGACTATAAGGATCGACGACAATATCTGTGACGACAGCTCGGTCCGGCAACCCGCTGGTCCCATCGTTATCACGAATAGGTCGTTCGCCTAATGTTCCACTAACATTCCAGCTGGCTCCTCCATTTGTCGAACGGGCAACTCCACCAGAAAACGATTCAAATGGCCGGTTCGCATTTTCTTGACTGGCATTGGCTAGCTGAATTACACGACCAACATAAGATCCAATATTCATATCATGGATACCGGTAAACCCAGCAAAACATAATCCTTCAATATCAGGATCAAAAGTAAACGCATAACATGAATTGGAATAATAGGTCTGCTCAGGTATGCCGTTCTTCTGTGATCGTTTCCAGTTATTACCACCATCTTTTGATTCAAATAATCCAACGTCTGAATAACTCATAAACATATGGTTCGAATCAAACGGATCAACATCTACATCCCAGCTGGTAATCTGATCAATCCCTTTCGTTGCGCCATATTCAGTATCGACATCAAAGTTACTATTTGTATCTGTCCATGTTTTCCCGCCATCCTTGGTGATGTATGCATTCCCATGGTTCGTGCTGACAGCTATATCTGGATTGGTCTTCGATACGGTCAACCCTGTCTTCACACCGTTCCATGCCAAGGTCGGACTTGTACTTCCCATTAACTCAGTCCAGTTGTGTCCAGTAATATTTCCAGTATCCCAACCTTTAAGACTCGCATCCCATGTCTCTCCACCATCATCAGAAACTGCAACTGCAACCCCTAAAGTTTGGTGTGGTCCCGTAGATGTATAAACACTTAGATAAATTTTATCACCATTAACCGCTACTCCAGCTAATTTTCGATCGTTACCAAGATTCGAGTCTTTATAATTTTTTGAAATGCTTTCCCAATTTTTGCAATCGGTTGATCGAAGCAATTCTTTGTACGTATACTCTTCTTCACCTTTTGGAGTAAAGGTCACATCTGTTTCTATTATATAGTAGGTAGTTGTCTTCGTTTTTTCATCATAATACCAATCACACGTTCTCGAAGTCTTGTCAGTAAGAGTTTCAATCTTCCCTGATCCATCATCAACAACTTTGTAAATTCCATCACTCGTCATAACAGTTATTTCACGCTCAGTTTCTGAGGAGTCTGGATCAATATACAACTTCATATATTTTTCAAAACTATTGATTGAATAGCGATGATGGGTAAATTTTCCTTCTGGAAATTCAACAACAGTCTTCCAGCTTTTTCCGCCATCGACTGATTTCTGAATCGTTGCCTTCATCGTTTTCCCACGATTACCTTCATAACCACCTTTAGCGATATAATACAGTGTATTTTTATCTTTTGGATCTACAGTCAGTCCCATCACTCGATTCGTTGGCGCTTGATTGGCATCATTAAGGAGAACTGCAACACCCTCCTGAAGTCCTGAGGCCAAACCTTTGATATTACTCTCCGGCGGATAAAGTCGTTCATAACTCTGTCCTTTATCATGAGAAATGTAGATGTGTTCATGATACGCATAAACAATGTTTTCATCATGCGGATTAAAAGAATACTTAGTACTCCCTAATAGATTTCGCTGAACAAAGCTTTCACCCCCATCAATAGATGAAAAGCTTCCCGACATATCCGTATTCATAACAATATTATTATCATCTGATGGGTTAATCTGTGCATTAAATAGTCCCCCACCTCCTCCTGGGCCGACTGTCGGATTATTACTCGCCGCCGCTTCGGCCGTAACCATACTGAAATTAGGTATAAAAGACCCTAATATCATTATGATTGTTAAGATTGATGTTGCTACCCTTTTCTTTTTACTCATAAATTCTCCTCCCTATTTCTATTAAAAAAAGCTTTATTTCTTCTTATTTATCATCAAATACACTAAAAATAATTAAGAAGAAGCCCATGATATAAGTATATCACCGGTTTTTTTTTAACAAATGCCTCTTATCACCCATATTGCGCTCATTATTCTGTTATTTTCACCGCTTATTCACAATTTTAATTATGTAAAAAACAGTATCTGTTGATAACAATCAACAGATACTGTTAAGTTAATCTTTTTTGATAATTTTCATTATTATCACCGTGATGCACAACGTCTGCCACACTGAAACTAACGTGGCAAAGTACTTGGTGAACTGATCTAAATATCCGAACTACCTAGAGTAACGCTGGACCGCAAGAGCTTTCACTGATTCATCCACTAGATGGACAATTTACAGAAAAAAACAGCCCGATCAGGAGAAAAATTCTCTTGATCGGACTGTCTTATTTTGTTACTTTACTTTTTCGGTAGAACCACCAAAATAAGCAAGTAGTTCAGAATCATTTTTATGCTTTTGCAGCAGCAGGTTTCATACTCTTACGAATATAGGTAACACCTGTGTAAATGATTACAACAATAATAATATAAGTTAGAATTTCTAAATCTAAGCCAGTTACGAATTTCGCAGCGATAATTACTCCGACAATCCCACCAACTGTGATCGCTAAACTAACCTTACGTGCGTAATCACCTGTTTTAACAAAGTTCAAACTCGCAACAGGCATCAAACCAGCACATGATCCCATCATTACTGGGAAAGCAACTAGCGGGCTTAGACCCAACATGTAAACCATTGCCATACATGGCGCATACAAACCAACACCGATCGTCATCAATGCTCCTAAGAAGAAGTTGATCACAACACCGATGACCAATTTGATTCCTGTCAACGCTGTTGCTGTATTATCAGCACCTAAAATATCGATCCAGCCTCGTTGTTTCGCAAACATCAATACAGCCGTGATAATCAATGCCCAGCCCATCCAAAGTTGAACTTTCTTTTCTGGTAATCCAGTTACAAATTTTGAACCGATAAATGCACCGATTGTCGCAGACCCAACTAGAGCGAATAAAGTTACTGGAGAAACATCCACTACCTGAGTGAAGATAAACGCTTCAACCAATACCGGAATACCATGACCAACATTCAATGTTCCTGGCAATAAACGGTCAGAGCTTAATTGCTTTGTAAGGTCTAAAAGCAAAGTAGTGGGTGCGAAACTCCCGATTCCTAACGTATCTAAGAAGTCTGTAATAAAGCCGATAATTCCTGAGACAAACCAATTTCCATGTCCCAAATCATCTTTGTTTTTGACTAAGTCGCGGCCCATATTTCCTGTGTGTAATAAAATCAAACCAACATAAATCGCTAATAATAGTGTTACCATATTACCCCTCCTCCATTTTTATCCCAGAAGGAAACCATCCTTCAAGGAATCTTTCGGATCAACTAAGAATGAGTTGTATCCAGTGACATAAGCCGAACCTGTTACACGAGGAATAATTGCTTTATATCCTCCAACTTCAGCCTCTTCTACAATTTCGCCTTTAAACTTCGTACACAAAATACTTTCATACACAAATGTATCGCCGACCTTCATCTCGCCTTTACCATATAGTGTTGCAAGTTTTGCGCTTGTACCAGTTCCACAAGGTGAACGGTCAACTTGTCCATCGCCAAACACAACGACGTTTTGATAAGTCGCATCTGGACTTGTCGCCGGTCCATAAAATTCAACAAGGTCAACTGTCTTGATGTGTTCCAATGTTGGGTGTTGAATTTCAATTTGTTCATTCACTGCATCACGAATGATCATACCCAGATCGTTAAATTTCGAAGCATTTTCTGGTTTGATTTCCAATCCAACAGATGCTGCCGGCAAGATCGCAAAGAAGCTTCCGCCGAAAGAAATATCCATTGCCAATTCACCAATTTCAGGAACATTGACTTTTACATTTTCTTTATAAAGGAATGATTCCACGTTTTCAAATGATACTGACTCTGCTGAGTAGTCTTCATCTAAATGTACTGTTCCGCGAACGATTCCTGCTGGTGTATCTTGAACAACTTTTACTTCACGGTCGCCTTCTTTTACTTCTACCCAGCCTTGTTCAACTGCTGACGTCATCGCCGCAATTGTGTTGTGCCCGCACATGTTCAAATAGCCGCCTGAATCCATAAAGATGATTCCATAGTCAGCTTCTTTGTGAACTGGTTCAGTGATAAAAGCGCCAAACATATCACGGTGCCCACGTGGTTCAAGCATCAACATTCTACGCAAGTCATCTGCTTCTGTTTCTAAATAGGCTCTCTTATCAGCCATTGTTTCACCTGGGAATTTTGGAATTCCACCGATGATTAAACGTGCAGCTTCACCTGCTGTATGAGTGTCGATCGCTGAGATCATTTTTGATACTTTCATGATTATCCTCCTTGTTCAAAGTAATGAATGATTTTTTCCGTTAAAAAAATCGCCTGATTCTCACGTCGTATATGATTCTGCCAAACGGCGTTCGATATTTTTTTGTTCACTATTTCAATGATTCTGCGAAAAGCAGCACTGACACCTTCGTTTCCTATTTAGTTAAAATAGGACTCTGGTGATTCATTCATCAACAATTACTCTAACGTACCTGTTGATTATCTTTTCGCATTTTTAATTTGATTGACGCAAGCGCTTTTACTGCATCCCGCTGATTAATCGTATTTTCGCCGACTACTTCCGTTTCGATACCCGCTTCTGATTTGTTAAAATCCAGTACGTGCGTGGTAAAGTCATTTTCAACCACAAACTTCGCTTGTGTACCAATGAACTTGAGTCCAATCACGCTGATATCTCGACGACCGATTTCCTCTAAGGTATTCGCAAAGTCCACATCTGAATTTCCCCAGCCGTCAGTTGCAGCAATCACACCATTTGTGCGCATTCCTTCCAACCACGCAGCGGTACGCTGCCCAACTAGGTATTTCATTGCGTTACTCTGCGGTGTCCCCACGACCACGACTCCTTGAAAGTCGATATCGGGGTCCTTGCCTAAAAGTTCGACGAGGGGATCTTGAAAGTGATGCAGTGATGTTTCTTTTGTCGATGGGCCAATTCCCATAACGCCACCACCTATCCGTTATTCAGTTAAACCATGGAACGAATCGCTCCATCGCGATACTCATTTGCTGATAAAAAGACTGGCATATTGTTCATATCGATGATCGAACATCCACCTTTGAAACCACTTGGTTCATTAGGATAGAGCAGCATATCATACATCGCTCCTTGACCAGCCACTTGTTTGACTAAAGCGACTTTAGGTTTTCCGGGGTTGATATTTTCTTCAAAGACATGAGCTTCGCAAGCATCTTTACCTTCCAACATCTTCATTCGTTCGCGAATTTCTTGGATAAATTCATCCACGATCGCAAACATTTTGAGACAGAGCTCACGATTAAAAGGAGTCCCCTTTTTCGCTAGGAGATCTACTAAAATAATGTAGTCATCAGCGTTAGGTGTCCCTGCTCGATTCAATACTAAATGATCACGCAAAACACCCTCAGAAGAGCCAAATTCATGCATTTGTTCTCCTTCTTCAATAGCACCTGTCATAACGACAGAAACTCCAGTAAGTGTATGCGTGATCCCTGTACCCAACACACCCAACACCTTCGTAGAAATCGGAATGATATCCATGATGGTATTGGTTTCAACTTCATGTTGATGTGGTGGGAGTAATCGAATCGTCAGCTTCTGAATATCGGCGTCCTTGCAGTCAAAGTCTTGCTTGATTTGTAAGCGCGTTGGTTCGATACGAAAGTCGTTACCTGTAGTAACTTCTTCCATATGAAAAACTTTGATCTTTAAAGTTTCGCCTCGCATCATTCACACCTGCTTTCAAAGTAAACGGCGATTAATAAGTAGCGCCTTCAGAAATAAGTCAAAAATTCACAAAAACTTGATAAACAGTTTTAGGAATTTTCGTCTTATTTCTCGACGCTGAGCACTTATTAAATCAGCCTCTTGATTTAGACGTGGGCAATGTATTCATAAGGTAATGGAACAATTTTCCCTGGCGTTTCGATTGTTACTAATGCTTCCAAAGTATCTTTCATGATACCTGTTTGCATTTCAATGTTATGTGGTTCACCAGCATTGGCACCCATTGGTACGCGCGGTGCAACAGCACGTGGAGTACCGTTTTGGCGTACAACTGGTGGTAATGCGGCGATTAAAATAGTAGGAATCCCTGCTTCCTCAATAGCTCTCTGCACGATCACGGCAGTTCTATGACAGGTTCCTCAGCCAGCGGTTAAGATGACTGCGTCAACTTCTTCTTCTACTAATTTTTGAGCAATAGCAGGTCCAGTCACATCGTGGAATGCGTCTTGGTCTCCGCCACCACCCATAAATGCGTAGTGTACAGGGGCAGATTCTTTGATGAATCCTTCCGCTGCTAATTCGTGCAGACGGTCTAATGGGAACATTGCGTTAATGTCGCGATTCGCATCGGCATTATCGTATCCTCCATGAGAAACCATCAAATCATCTGTTGCTGAAGTATCTGGTACTTCACGGAAAGAAGTATCTCCCGCTAAGTTGAATCGTTTATCTGTTTTCAAATGTACGCCGGCTGCAGTTGCTAATGCCACACGCATTTCTTTAAGCTCTTTTTTAACAGGGGTAAAGACAGATTTTGGCGTAATCGGCACAAAAATTTCTGACTGTAACCCTTCAAAGACTGTTAAGCCCATGTGTTAATTCTCCTCTCTTGCTTCTTCACGTTTTTTTCTGGCCTCGGCCCGACGACGTTCATGCTCATAAATAGCAGTCTTATAATGTTCATCCGGCTCTTCGGCCAAAACTTCTGGATAGGTCATTAAAAACCCAACTTCTTGACCGATTTCTAAATTATACTCAGAAATGATCATTCGACGGGGTATTTTAAGCTGGCCCAAACGACCTTTCAAGTCAATCGTTACGCTGGCATCATGAAGTTCAACGATAATCCCTTCAAACATCTGTTCCGTCGAAATATATTTGAGTTTGTTCATTCCATCCATTACTTCACCTTATTCTACTTCGTAAATTTCTTGGCGTTTTTTACTCTTAGGTAAGACTTGCTCATTATCTACTAGGTCAATTTTCTTACCTGTAGTTTTTTCAATGATTTCAATGTTGTTTGCTTTCACATTTGGATTCCATTTACGTTCAGCAGTTTTGATCGTACCGCCGCCCATCAATGTTTTCAACATTGCTAAATCACGAATTGCGTCTTCTTTACATAGTGTGTTATTAGACAAGATTTCATTTTCGATACCTTGCATTGATTTGTTGTTGTCAACCATTGCAATCATTTCAGGGTTTCCGACAACTAACGCACCTTGCACAGCTGAATAAGAGTCGCCGACAACTTTAATGCCGCGTTTGCCGATTTCTTCAATATGTGAAGCAAAGTCGATGTGGTTGTTACCAAATCCTTCGGTCGTAACGATCGCGCCATCTACATCCATTGCTTCGATCGTCATACCTAAACGTTTAGAAACATAGTATTTTTCAGTATTAGCTTGCGGAGAACCAACAAACATAATACCGACTAAATCGATTTCTTCATCTTCCATCGCTTCACGTACTAGAGGTTCTCTCCAGTAGTGACGAGAAGTTTCTTTTGATGCTGGTCCAATACATGTTAATGCATGGATCCCGCCGTCTAATACTTCAGTTGGTGCTAAGACAACTGGCAAGTTACCCAAGTCAACGTTAGGTTTTGCACCTAATGTTCCAACTGGTTCGATTGGCATAATCAAGTTATCGTGCATCGCACCTTGACCCATGATCTCCTTGACGATGATCACACGTTTGTTACCAATACGGCGTTTTTGTACGATCTCATCTTGTTCTACAACTAAAGATTCGTCTGCTTTTTTAACTGCTTCGCGAATTTCTTGAGTAATGTAGTCAGATGCTTTATGAGCGGCTAATGGTCCAGGACGTTCCATATTCGCGCCTTCTTTAATCGTTACTTGTGTTTTGATAAAGATTTCGCCTTTATCTGGTGCACCAGGACGTCCCCACATGATGTTACGGTCTAGTTCACCTTCAGATGAACCGAATTCTCCGATTTGCACACCGTTTGCGTCGGTACCTGTAAGAACCATTACAACGCCATCTAACACACGAGTAACGCCATGGCCGATATCTGCGCCATCAACTTTAGCAGCGATTGGTTGTACGTCCATGATTGTTTCACTGTATTCGTTGTATTTATCTGGTGTAATGATTTCAAAAGTAACACTTTCAACTAGTTCTTCTAGTTCTGCTGCTTCCGCACACATATCTTCCATTTTACGTAGAACTAATGTAGTGCCTTCAATTTTCGTTTCGTCACCGAAAATAACTTTTTCGATCTTCATGTGATCACGACGAACTGAACGAACTACTTTTTCTTCTACTTTAGCTTCAGGAGCCGCTGCTTCAACCGTTGATGCTTCTGGTGCTTGTGCTGCTTCAACTGGAGCCGCTGGTGCTGCTGGAGCTACGCCCATTTGACCTGCAATAGACATTGGTACTTCTAGATCAATACCGCGTCCTTCAGCAATATGGATTTTGATTGTTTGTCCGCCGACTGGCGCAACTGGTGCTACCGGAGCAATAGGAGCTACAGGAGCTGGAGCTGCTTCTTCAGCAGGAGCTTCCTCTTCTGTTGCTTCTTCAGTGCCTTCAGAAACACCATCTAGTAATTCTTTTGTTAATGGAACCAACGCATCCGTTGTTTCTTTCAATGTCGTGCCAAGTACTTGTTCGATAGTTAGAGTATTTTCAGGTAATTCTAATAAACCTGAATCCTCTAAATCTGGAAAGATCGCTGGATCTTCTAAATCATCTGGTGCAATTACTTTGCCTGCTTCTGCACGGCAACATAGCACTGCAGGGTCTTTGGCATGTTCTTTAGCAGTTTCTGCTGTAATAGACATTCGTTAAATCCTCCTAAAATTTTTGATTAGTTTGTAGGTAATTTACGATATAGTCTGTGCCCATCTGCCCGCAGTACATGATCTGTATGATGATAAACCGGAACTCCTAACCTAGGAGCTACACCCATAACGGTGTTCGTTCAATCGGAACACGATCCAGTCATTACTACTTCTGCGCCTTGTTTCTTCAAGGACATAACAGTTGCAGCTTGACCTGGACAAATACCTGGCAAGGCACATCTATATCTTCCATTTACTTCTACCATTCGCTTGCATCTTTCAGCAGCGACAACTTCTGCGCCCATGTTGTTGGCAATCTCGGTCATCCGTTCGGCAGAACCGCCGCACTCGCAAATCAAAAGACCGACTTTACGACTTTCTTGAGGGAATGGCATTGCGACTAACACACCACCACTAGTTTTAGTGATAGGAGTCATCTCATCGCCGCTTCTTCCCGTCATTGGTCCGCCGATTACGATCTCGCCATGCGGTTCGACATATCCGCCAACATTGTTGATCAATGTTTTAACTGGTGTCCCGATTGGCACATCAACAAATACAGTTTCTTTTTGTTTTACACGACCTGATACGGTCACATCTTTGTCAATGAACGGTTTGCGATCTTCAATTGCTTCCGCGATTCGTTTAATCGTTTCCACATTATCAATCACCGCACCAACTTCTGTTGGAAGTTGGCCTGGTTCTAAAACAATGTCCATTACTTCACGAACGATCATTCGTTCATCTCCTGCTGGATAAATATCCGGCAGTTGGTAAACGTCAAGCGTCGGTTCATTGTCCACTGCTTTTAACAACCGTGCGACTAACAACCGATGCTTGCCTTTCACAGCAATGACACCTTTAGGAGCGTTAGTCATCTCCATACAGTACTTCATTCCGCGAATCAATTGATCGATGTGTTCGCTCATCTGTTTCACGTTATGCGCTAGCAATGCTTCACATTCTGCACCGTTTGCGATAAATGTTCCTTCTGGAATATCACAAGCCAGTTTCAAAAAAGTTGGAAAACCAGCTCCTCCAGCACCGACAATACCTGCTGCTTCGACTGCTTTTGCATTAGACTCTGTATCAGGGATAGGTAGATATTTAGAAAAATCTTGTTCTTCATCAATTGTCAGAACGATATTTTCACCATCAACATCTACTACTTTCCCAGAAAAACTTGCATGGATATTTGCACCTAAGCCATTTGGTTCTGCAATCAATTGTCCTCGTTGGACTTGATCACCCGCCTTTACGATCCCTTTACAAGGAGCGCCGACATGTTGTTTTAATGGTATAAGAATTTGTGTCAAATTATTTCACCTCCTCGCTTCTTCGTTTGTTCGAACTTGAGCAAATCAGCCACCCGTAGTTCATGTAAATAATAGCACAATCACACATCATGTAAAAGGTCGTTTCTTGATTATTTTGATATTTTCTGACAAATAACTTTACGAAATGTATATTTTTTTGGATTCTCTAATTAAATTTTCATCAAACTTGTCAACTTCACAAAAAGCGTTTGCAAATACTAGCTTCAACCTATTTTTATCCAGCAGGTTTAATCGTCAATCCAATTAATATCTGACAGTTTTTTATAGGAAGATTAGTTATTTCACAAACAACTTTAGCTTTCACTATCGTTATTTAATCGAGACTCATTATCAGTTGAAACGTAACTCTATAGATTCCATTTATCAATTAAATCTACTACCTTAAGTGAAATTTATATGTATAACTGTTCACATTAGCCTTTCTCATCTTGCATCTACAATTCTTTCGGCTGTTTATAAACGCAAAAAAGCTCCTGTCTTTTTTAGACAGGAGCTTAAAAACTTCTGATTAATCGTCTTGTTCTAAACGGTCGAGTGTTTTACTTCCAAACCAAAGTATTAGACCTAACACAATAACAACTGCAGCCAGAATACCGTAACCCATTTGGAAACGAGCTGGATCACTTGTTTCTAAAACTGCATAAATTTTAGGGTAAATCATCGTCGCAAAGAATACTGCGATAGGCCATAAACCCAGTAATAAGCCCATCACTTTAGCTGGCGCTAGTTTAGCGATAAATGAATTCCCTAAAGGAGAAAAGATCATTTCACCGACAGACATCAACAAACTTACCATGACTAACCAAATAATTGAAGTAGTTCCATTACCAACAATATCAGCAAATACCATGACAACATAAGAAACACCAACTAGAATCATTCCTAGCGCCGTTTTCTTAAACATACTCATATCGCCTTTAGGACGAGCAGCCAGCTTAGTCCATAAACGTCCCAATAATGGGCCTAAAACGATACAAGTCAAAGCATTCATTGAGTCAAAATAAGATGTTGGAATTTGGAAGCTTCCAATCATCCAGTTAGCACGACCTAAGAAGCCGGCACCATCACCATAACCAAAGTAATAGTAAGCTGGCATATATGCTAGATACCAAACTGTCCAAAAAACAATGGAGAATATCGTAACTAAAATAATCGCCAAAATACGTTTTTTATCTCCAGAAGTTAGCTTAGTATCAGCACCTTCTTCTTTTTTACCAGCAGATTCAAATTTACGTTGGTCAACCTTAAATGGTTTTTTACCAGCTTCACCTAATGAACGGCTATTAAAAATGAACCAAAGTGCATCAATCAATAGTAAAATACCACAAATCAAGAAAACAAAATTATAGCCGAATGGTTTAATCAACAATACTAAGAAAGTTGTTCCAATGAACGATCCAATATTTACAAATGAATACTGAACAGAAAATGCTTCATTTAATGCTTTTTCATCATCAAAAAGGAGCCCGTTAACACCGGATAAATTCCCTTTAAATAAGCCAGTCCCAATAGATACTAAAATAATCATAATCCAAACCATTGTAAGAGAGTGTGCTTGCCAAGTGAATAGATAGCCTATTCCCATCAAGACCATTCCGGCAGCCACACACAAACGTGGACTTAACCAATAGTCAGCTAACCACCCTCCAACAATTGGAGTTATATACGTCATTGCAACGAATGCGGCTGAAACTGATGCTGCTTTTGCAGTTGATAGTCCAAGACCACCAGACCCTACGTTAACCGCGATCCAAATCGCTAGCATATATTTTACTGTGTAAAACGCACACCGTTCAAATGAGAACCCTAGTGCACAGACGTAAAACCCAAAAGGCTTCTTAGTTTTTACTGGAGTTGTTTCCACTATCATTCCTTCTTTCTTCTAAAAAAAATTAATCGTTCGCTAATAACCAATCTTCCAACAATTTCATATACTTCTCACGTTCTTCAACAAAAGGCATATGTCTGCTATAAGCAAACAATTCCCATTTTGCTCCTGGAATCGCGTCGTACATGGTTTTTGCTACTAAAGGTGTACACAAATCGTTTGTGCCGCTAGTAACAAGTGTCGGTATAGTTACATCTTTTAGTTTTTCGGTGTAATCATACCCATGTAAAGTTCCTTCTGGTGAATATTCGTTTGGTCCCCAAGCTGTTACATAGCTTTCTGTTCCTGCTACTTTTTTACGCCACAAAGGTTCAGGATCTTTTTCGGTAAATACCGGTGCCGCATGGCGTACCATAAAGCGATCATTCGCTGCTAAATAAGCAGGATCATCATAAACACCCGTTTCTTCCGCTTTCGCAATTGCCGCTTGGTCTTCTTCCGACATGAATTTAATCATCCGATGTTGTTCTTGAGCCCATAATTTAGCAGAAGGTAAAGTACTTGAAAGTACCATACTCTTAATGCCTTTTGGTGCATAATCACAAACATAGATGATCTCTAACATTCCGCCCCAAGATTGTCCTAATAAATGGACTTCATCCAGACCCAGATGCTCTCTTAGTGCGATCAATTCATTGACCCATGTTTCAGCCGTCCAAAGTTCCGGCTGTGAATGTACCGCAGACTTCCCGCAACCTAATTGATCATACATGATGATCTGGCGGCCATCGACCGCCATTTCATCAAGTACTTCAAAATAGTTATGGGTTGATCCGGGTCCGCCGTGCATGACAATCAATGGTTTCTTATCACCAGCTTGTTCACCAACAATCCGGTAATAAGTTTGATGCCCTAGATAAGGCATATATCCTTCTTCGATTTTCATACGTTGCGCGGCCTCCTAACCGATTACTTCTAAGTCTTTAGGATAATGATTCAAGTTTTCACAGCCATCTTCTGTTACGATTACCAAGTCTTCGATGCGCACTCCAACTTCGCCTGGAATATAGATTCCTGGTTCGATTGAGAAGACATTGCCAACTTCAGCAACATTATCGTTTGCTCCTGAAACATCACCTGTTTCGTGGCAATCGATTCCGATGAAGTGGCCTAGGCGATGAGTAAAGTATTCGCCATAGCCTTTTTCTGTAATATAATCACGGGCTGCAGCGTCAAGATCAGAAAGCTTCACTCCTGGTTTCACTAAATCAATCGCACGTTGAGCTGCTTCTTTTACGATTTCATAAACTTCACGGCCTTTGTCAGAAACTTCTTTATAGAAGAATGTCCGAGTCATGTCTGAAGCATATGAATTCTTGATGCCGCCAATGTCTAGAATGACAGAATCCCCTGATTTTACTTTTGAATCATCCGTTTCGTGGTGAGGGTCTGCAGCATTTGCGCCATAACCAACGATTGGATCAAATGAGAAGCCTGTGTTGCCTAACTCTTTGTAAATTTGACCTAGCTTGTCTGCCATTTCAGCTTCAGTTAATTCTTCAGGCAATAATTTCTTCAAACGATCAATAGCAATCTCATTATCAGCCTGTGCTTCACGCATCAATTGCTTTTCTTCTTCGTCTTTGATAGCACGAACCGCATCAGTCACTTCTGAACCATTACCTAATTTGGCATTTGGAACAAGTTCTAACAAGTGTAATAAGAAATGAGCAGGCCAGTTCTTGTCTACACCAATTTTTTGGTCAGTATCAACATACTCAAGAACTTTCTTCACAGCATCGTCGGTATCATCAATAAATACTTTTTCCACGCCCAAGTCTTCTTCGATTGGGAATAATTTGTTAACGATCAATGTGTTTTTGTTATCTGGAGTAATCACTAATACTAACAACCGTTCACCAGGATGAATCCAGCGACCAGTTAGATAGAAAATAGTTGTTGGATCTGAAACTAACAGTTGGCCATAACCTTGTTCTTTCATTTTTTCAATTACTCTTTCAACGCGACGTTCTTTCAAAATGTTTCACTCCTTCTATTGATATATTGTTTGCCTGTCGGCATTATTAAAAACAGCTCTGCTTTCACGTAGCTGTTAATAATCTCTTTGCGCGGAAACTCACTGCTATGCAACAGTTCGGAATTAGTAACAAAAAAATTGTGCAACTATTCACCTATCACTAGTTTTAAAATAACCATAAATCCATTTGAATTTCAAGTCTTTAGACGAATAAATTCAAATTTAATTGTTCGTATCCGCTTCCACTAGTTTACTATATCTTTTGGCTTATTTAAACAATTCTTTAAACTTTTTTTCGAAATCATCGCCTATCTGGAATAATTCTAAAAAAACTATCCCAAAATCTATTATATCTCCAGTTAATTACCTTCCTTATCTTTCTCTCATTAAATTGTTTTTTAATTAAAAAAATGGGATTTTCAATAACATCTACTATAACGATCTGGCTGTTTTTTTGTTATCATAATAAAATAAAAAACAATCCTGTTATACAACAAGACTGTTAAGTGTGTTTATTCATGAGAATGAATTTTTATTCTTTTGCATTTTATGATAAGAATAGAAGAATTTCGGCGATAATTCATATCCTACGGTGATTCCCACCGCAATCGCGATGGCGATCTTCAAAACTTGCACGCCAATCTGAGCTGCTTTAATAGAATCACCAATGAAGAAATTATAAGTAAAATTGTAAATCCCCATCCCCGGAACGAGACAAAAAATACCGCAAATCAAAAAAATCGTCACTGGTGCTTTTAGAGCAAACGAGGCTTCTCGTGAAAGATAGATCAGAGCCAATGAGGCAATGAAGGTCGCTGCTATTGGTGCAACCCAAAAATGCATGATCAATAAATAGATAAACCAGCCGCATGCACCGATTACTCCGCAATGAACATAGTAGCGGCGTGGTACTTCGAACAAAATTGCAAATGAGATGGTACCTAGAAAACCTGCTAAAACCTGAAACAAACCATTTATCATCGGCTTCACTCCTCTCACCATTTTTAGAAAATCATTCTTAACTACATGATGCTGAATACTTTTAAAACTAAGCCAACTCCAACTGACACACAGAGAGCCGTGATCAATGCGTAGATCATCTGTCCCCAACCAGAGCTATAATCACCATCAAATAAATAACGAATCCCATTAACGACTGCCACTCCCGGTAAAAGGGAAATAATCCCCCCAGTAACTAGACTCGTCAATTGCAATACTGGGAAAAAATGAACAAATAAACAAGCCAAAATACTGACAAACCCACTGCAAGTAATCGTCGAAATAATATCTGACATATTGAATTTTGGTAATAAGTACATAGAAAAGCAGGCTAACAGCACACCTAAAAAGAGAGCGCCGATCGTATCCCACAAGCTTCCACCAAAAATAAAACAGAAACTAGCACTACCAAAAGCATAGGCAAAAATTTTCAATGGATTGGAAGCAAAAGTTTCCTGCTTAATCTCTTGCAGCCACTCGTTCGCTTCTTCGGGACTCAAGCGTTTTTCAGTTAACCTTCGCGACAAGGTATTAATTTGTTCGATACGTCCCAAGTTAATTGGTGAGATCGGAATATCTCGAACCCGCGCTTGAACAGTTTGGTCTTTCAACCGCGCCGTCATAAAAATACCATTGATTAACACAAAACTATCAAATTCTTTCAAGTCTAATGCTTCCGCAATATGACGAATAGTCGTCTCGATCCGTTTGATTTCTGCACCATTCTTTAATAAAGTTTCACTAATATCATAGACAAAATCAAAAGATTCCCGTTCATCCATCGGTCTCCCTCCTTTTTTCTATTGGAAAATTCTCCAACTTGTTCATCGTTTAAGCTTTAGAAAATGATTTAGTCCACGAAATCTGACAGCAACAACACTAATAGCATCGCTTTTCATTGAAAAAACATCGTGACTAACTGTTAAAAAACGACGACAGCTTTTGCCGTCGTCGTCTTAGTATAGCCTATCTCACGCTTATAATTCAATCAAATCATGAGAAATGCTGATCATATTTTCATAGCCGTCATCAGTGATCAAAACTTGGTCTTCGATTCGTACACCGCCCCAATCTGGAATGTAGATTCCTGGTTCAATGGTCATCACCATGCCTGTTTCCAATACGTCATCATATTGTTCATCAATGTATGGTAATTCGTGTACAAACAAACCGATACTGTGGCCGATATTACGGTAGGTATATTGTGGATACTCGGTACCTTCTAACGGTTTCAATGATGCTTGATAAATATCTTTCACCGCGGCACCATTTTTCATTACAGCTTCTGACGCTTCTAAGCTTTGTTTTTCCAGCTCGTAAACTTCGCGTTGTTTGTCTGATGCTTTACCGACAATAACTGTTCGCGTCATATCAGACATGTAGCCTTCATACTGACAACCAAAATCCATTAAGACAAAGTCGCCATATTCAATTGATTTTTTCGATGGAATCCCATGTAATAACGATGTATTTGCTCCGGAAATCAAAATATTTCCATAAGGCTGTGTATCTGCTCCTTCTTGTACCATATACATAGAAAGTCTGGCGGCTAAATCTTTTTCGGTAACCCCAACGCGAATGTCATCCAAAATTCGATTAAACGCACGACAAGAAATTTCACACGCATTACGCATGTATTGGATTTCTTGAGGAGATTTAATTGCCCGCATGCGATCAATCACACCGCCGGCTTGTACGAATTCGGCTGTTGTTTTCGACGTGAAATCAGAATACATATCATAGGTTAAATAATCCGCCTCAAAAGCGATCGTTTTTAAGTTTTTCTCACTAGCTAAGCGCGCCACAGTATCTCCAACAGTTCGACCAGGCAGGCGCCAATTGATAATTTCATAATCTGGTACTTCGATATTCGCCTGTTCGGTATAGCGCGGATCTGTTAAAAAGTATTGTCCTTCTTGTGTGAGCAAAATGAATGAATCGTCTCCTGTCCAACCGCTAGTAAAACGAACGTTCACCCTTTTGGCAATAAAAAAAGCATCCAGTTTTTCTTTTTCCAAATACGCACGAATCTTTCCTTCGTTTAACATTGTCACACGTTCCTTTCTGTTTTGAAGTTCTAGCCTTCTAATAAATAGAGTAGCAGTCAGCAGAACTTTGGTCAACGCTTTCAAAAAATTGGATAAAAAAAGGGAAAAAAGTTTATTAAACTTTCTTCCCTTTGGTTTATTTACGTTGATGGCGACTCATACGAGTTCTTGGTGCATCAGTTGGCGGTCTATCTGTTTTATTTGCAGCAGTACTTTCTGGTTCACGTGGTTTACGAACTTCTTTACGTGTCAAAATTTCTTGCTTAGGTTCGGTAACTCGTGGCTGTAGATCAGCTTTTTCTGCTTTTTTACGCTTAGCGGCTTTTCTTAATTCAGAAACATCCCGTGTAGTGCCCTCTTCTTCTGTTTTTACTGAAGACTTTTTGGTGCGCTTCGGCAGTTCAGGAAGTTTGAAGTTATTGATTGTTTGTTCTTCGCGGAAAAATGGCACTAGCTGTAAAAATAAATTGCCTAGATACCCTGCCAACCAGATCCATAAAAACAATTCTACTGGAAACAGCAATAAAAACAGACATGCCGTTGCAAAAGGCTGTTTCAAAATCACTGCGCAGGCACTAGCCGTAAACACAGCAACTAATAGACCTGGTGAGTATGGCAGCAAATTCGCAAAGGCCAATCCGACCGCAATGCTGGCAAAAATCATTGGAAAGATTGTCCCTCCGCGCCAATTACAGGCCAAACAGATTATCGTTATGGCAACTTTACCAAATCCAATCAGCAGTAAGATGAAGAAGCTCATCGTCTCCGCTTGTCGGGTAAAGGATAGCAAAGTATGCTCACCAGAAAATAGAAAGTATGGCGAAATCGTTCCTAAAACGCCTAAAAGAATTCCAGCAAAGATCGCCAGCGGTAATGGATTGCGAATCCGTTGATTCAGCTTCTCGCCTCTTTCTTGCGATACTAAGAAGAATTTCCCGAAAAGCGCGCCTAAAATAATCATCGGAATGATTAACAATAACCCTTGCCAAGTAAAACTACTTTCCATTCTTCGAATTGCAAAGACTTGTTCTTGATTCGGAAAAATACTATAGGTTAGAAGATAGCCAATAAAGCCAGTAAAAGTAGTAAAAATATATAAAACATACTTTTTGAGTTTACTTTCCGTAACAACCTGCCAATCGTCCCATTCCACAGAACGTCCAACACCGAACAGTGGTGTCATAAAGATAACTCCCAATGAAGTTCCCACACCAAACTCAATCATGTCGGCTTGCTGACGCTCAGCAATTTTCCTGCGATCTGCTATATATGTTATTAATCCGCCGATAATGGCTACTAACGCTGCCTCTGGTCCTAAGCTTGCTCCAAAGAACAGTACAATTAAGGAGCCTAATAAATTTCGTACCAGCTTGCCATCATGATAATCAATCCGGTTGGTTTCTTCATATTCTGTGAATGATTCTTGTAAGGTTCGGGGGTAGCGGCCGAATGTTTTCACAAAAAAGCCAATCGCTACGCCTCCAATCGTACAGATGATCAGAGGATAAAAGCGTGGATCACCGATTGCTTTGGGCAAAATTTGCCACAAAAGTTGATTTCCAAGCTCCGTCAACCCCATAAATAAAGCTACAATGACTCCGACAGCTAGTCCTAAAAGACCACTATAGCCAAAAAATGATAGTTTAAACTTATTCATATAATTAACCTTTCTCTAGATAGACTCCGCTACATTATAACAAAGGTTGGCCGTCTTAGGAGAGATTTTGGGCGACTTTTCGTGTTTTTTGTTGTGTGTTTTTTTGTTGAATAGTCAATTGAACAGATGAAAGCGTTTGTTGCAATTCTGGCGTTAACTGATAGTGATCAACTAAATATTGACGCGTTTTTTCGGTAAAGAAACCTTTCATGAATGCAAAGAAGAAACCTTCAGGATTTTTGACCGTCTTGTAGCGATACATCTGTTCAATTGCTTTAGCTATGGCATCGCTGATACCTGTTTTGAAATAATCATTGTGCTCAAAGGTCAATACGTCGGCTTCAGCTGGCAATCCAGCATTTATATATTGTTGAGAACTCGCATATTTAGCTTTAAAAATCGTATCAACAAACCAACGTGCTTTGCGATAATTGCCTTCACAAAAAGGTAAGAATCGGTTAAATGCTTGTTGAGGCAATAAATGCGCATAGCGAACACTTAACCCGTCAATGAGACTTTCTTCTTGAGAAATCTCAGCTATTTTAGCTGCGTTGTTTGTTGCTTTTGTTTCTCTTGTGTTTTGGTTTGCTAATTGTTTTTGTGTACTTGTAAGCAAATTTTGCGAGTTCGCAGCTGCAGATTCTGCGTCTCTGTCCACAGTGGATAACTCTTCTTCTTTTCTAGGTAAGTCGTTTTCCACAGTTTTAACTGATTTGGTGCTAGTATAATTTTTGAAAGAAAGTTGCACAACGATATCTTTTTCAGGAGCTTTAGGATTTGCAACATAAATACGATAATTTTTAAGTCCATGACGAAGAATCTGGATTAAACCAGCTGCAATTAAAGTATTTTTCAAATTAGTAACTTTCCGTTCTGACACGCGCAACAAAGCGGCAGCCTCTTCATTGGAAAAGTAAATGTATGGTTTCCCAGCTTCATCAAGCCAGCTTCCGTCTTTTTGAGAATTGTAAATGCTGCAAGTCATACGCATCGTGTATAGAGCATGGAGCATCATTGCTTCAATAGAAAGATTTTCGTATTGTGGATTATTGATCAGATTTAAATCGATTGGAATATAATTCCCATTTGGTAAGTTTGTTGCGGTCATGATATTATCTAAATTTATGGACATGACAAAAAAACCTCCTTAGATTACTTTCAAAGTTATTACGAAAGTTTTAAAGGAATGCTTACTGTCACAGGATATTTGATTGAGAAAGCAACCAAAATATGGTATACTTAATAAAGGTTAGGCAAACACCAATTTTTCTAACCCTTATAAGTTTATCTAAATGTGACAGGCTAATTCGCCAAAATTAGCTCAAACCTTTGAGTTTAAAGATCGCCAAATCTTTAAACTCTTTTTTTCGTTTTTTTTCTACATGTATAGAATAATTGATTGAAAGCCTATTGTAAAGCGATTCCCGACCATCTTTTTTTAGAGTAAACTTTTATTATGTTTATAAAAGCATTTGAGGTTTACTATATTATTGAATCAAAAACAATTTTGGTTTACTTTATTAAATGATGTAAAAGTATTTTTGGTAAACTCCAATTAAAGTAATACGACTTCCCTTTCTAATTGAAAATGTGGATAAAAAGTAATGTGGATAAGGGCTTCTTTAGTTTTCCACAAGCTGTATAAACAGGTCTTCCATTTTTCAAAAGTAAACTTTTAAAAAGAACTAACAATCATAAAGGTAAACTTAAATAACAGATAACTTTAAAAAAAGTAAACCATAATGTAGGCTATCAACTACATTGAGGTTTACTTTTTTTTGAGCTAATTCTCATCGTTTTCTAATTCTTTGAATAATTTTTGATATTTTGGTTTCCCCTTATACTCTTCCATAGAGGCTTCTTCAAGCTGATTTAGGAAGTTTCGGTCATCTCTCGATAGGCCTTTTTCAATATAATAGTCATATAAGAAGTCGATCATTTTATCAGGTGTATAGCCATCAAACTTTGCATTGATCAAATTTTGCATACGAATCTTCGTACGCGCGGAAATTTTTTGCATCTCCAGAGCTTTCAAGCGTGGATCGTAGTATTGACGTTTTCGTCCCCTCTTCCCTACCTCATTTTCTTGTGATCGAGGAATAGGTTCATGGGTTATAGGCCTTTCATTTAAGTGATTCCGTTCTTCACGGAGCGAAGAATGCCTAAAATCTGTTTCAGGACTTAACGTTCTTTTCGCCAAAAGGTCTTGAGAGCTGGGCTTCTTCTCCTCTTTATCTTGATTGGAATATTCAGACATTTTTTCAATGCCCTTATTCTTCTTATTCGCCGTTAAAAGCGAATCTAGCTTCATTTTTTTCGCCATTTAACGTCTCCCCTACTCTTCACCGCTCAATATGAGGCGGTGTTCATCAATTTCGTCCAAAATATTAACGAAAACCTCGTGTGCACGCTTGTCCCATTGCTCAACTTTACCATTTTTGTTGATTTCATAGGTAATTCCTGACCCATCATAGCGTTTTAAACGGCTTTGATTTAAAACGACAGTGTCCAAAAGATGGGCACCGTAAATCTCTCTTGCTGCGGTATAAATTTCTTGGTCAACAGAATCTCGTTTTTGCATCATAAAAGGGACAATTCCAACAACTTCTAGTTCAGTATCGTATTGTTCAATGAAAAAATTCATGTAGTCAATGTAGTTTTGTGCCCCCTTCAAGGATTTCACTTGCGTTTGCAAAATGACGATAACATATTCTGCTACGTACATGGCGGCGTTTGAATAGGTACTGATTGTAGGTGGGACATCGATATAGATGACATCATAAATATTTTTCAGAGGTTCAATCAACTCTTCCATATATCCAAATTGAGATAATTTGTCACCAGGATATTTCTCTATCATGTAATCAGGAAAATCCGAAAAAGAAATGTTTGCTGGGATCAAATCCAAATTTGGCATAATTTGATAAATAGAGGATTGGATGTCCCCTGAACGAACGGCTTCCCAAATTGTTGCATCAAATTCATCTGGCAAAGTATCATTTCCAAAATTTTCTGCAGTCAACGATAAAACATCACTTGTATTTCCCTGAGGGTCTAAATCGATTACTAAGGTTTTGCGATCTTTACGAAAGGCACTCTCGAAGGAGAGCATTTGAACAGTCGTCGATTTACCGACGCCGCCTTTAAAATTTCCTACTACATAAGTCTCAGCTTTGTTTGGCATAAAAAGTCTCCAATCATAATTTCTTAATTAAAGTTTACTATAAAGAGCTGTAATTATCAATAAGGTTTACTATAATTATCATAAATAGGGTAAACTACAAAAAATGAGTAATGAAGTATACTTTAAACATTTTACAATAAGGTATACTTCAAATCAGATAAATCGGTAAACTTAAATATCATATAAAAAGTTTACCGCTAATATAATAAAGTGAACCTTAGTTTTTATTGTGGTAAATCTCTATTTAATTTGAAGTATACTGGAAAACTCTATAAGTAAACTTTAATTAGGGATATATACTGATATACCAATGATTAATCTCAAAAAAAGTAAACCTTTATAAATTTGAAGTTTACTTCATTGTATTATATGGTAAACATTAAATATAGAATTTAACATATAAGGTAAACTATTTTAAATAAAGTTTACCTTATACTGGATAAAATGGAGTACACTTTATTTATTTAAAGTTTACTACAATGATAATGGTAATTGAAGTAAACTCCTTTATGTATGTGAAAACAGGTAAACTTTATCACTATAAAAAAAGTTTACTTAAAATATTTTATTGAGGTAAACTTCTGTTTTAAAGTATACTGTAATACTGGTTCAAAGGTTTACTATATAAAAATTTAATAAGGTAAACCACTATGTAATTAAAGTAAACTTTATCCTTAGAAATAGCTCTAGACAGGCTATTCTTCAATTTATTTTGAAGTAAACTTTATATAACAAGATATTTAAGTAAACTTATATTGTAAAAAGTAAACCTCAAATAAAAAGAGTAAACCTTATATAAGTGCTATTGAAGTATACTTTATATTGGATTAACTGAGGTCTTTTATTAAGGTAAACTTCATAATTTATACTGTCAAAACAATGTTATTTACAGTTTACTTTATACATAATTTTTTTTTAGTATCCTTTTACGGTAAACATTAATAAGCGTATTTAATGTTTACCGTAAAACAAAAAAAGGCATTGAGGTATACCTCAATGCCTTAAAAGTAAACTTTATAGAGTTTCGACAACTTGGATGGCTTCGTAGATTTGATCTGCCGTGATATTGGAGTCAACCATATTAAACGTTTCGTTAGAAGAAGCAGCATGGTTAATCACTGGTTCTAAGGCCGCTTTAGAAGAATCAAGTACATTTAACTCCTTCAATTTTAAAGGAAGGCCAGTGGCTTGATAAAATGCTTTTAAGTTTTGTATTTCTTCTAAGTTTTTTGTATGGGCTAGTTGAACAAGGATACCATATGCAACTTTCATTCCATGAAGTTGCTCGTGAGTGCTTTCAAGGTAAGAAAGGCCATCATGGATGGCATGAGCTCCGGCTGATCGGCCAAAAGAAGCAGCAAATCCGCCTGTTTCTCCGGCTAAACCAATGATTGTATCTGTCACACGGCTAAATGCGGGGGTTGCTTTGTGATTTTCAAGATCTGCAATGGCTGGAATCGCATCTTTTAACAGCAACTCCTGGATAGCTTTTGCACTGGCAATTCCAAGTCGAACGTAAGCAGATTTTTCATCTTCTTGCAGTTTTCTAGTGATTCCTTCAATTTCATACCATTTTGCTAAAGTATCGCCAATGCCAGCAACAAAATAGTCCTTAGGTGTTGCGAGTAAAAATTTTGAATCAACTAAGGTTAAGAATGGTGCACGTTTCATAAATCCCATGGCTTTAAAAGTGCGATTCGGGTGATAAACGGCAACGATTGGCGTAAAAGGTGCACAATTTGAGATTAATGTTGGAATAACCATCAATTCGGCGTTCAGTTCTTCAGCAACCATCTTAGCAGTATCGATGACACGACCACCGCCAATTGCCAGAATCAGTTCAGCTTCTTCGATTTTATCAGCTAATTCTACCGCATTTTCATGACTTGAACTGCCATCATAACGAAAGGTGGGGTAATGGAGCTCTTTATGGTAGTACTTTTTGAATGCTTCAGAGGATTTTTCACCTGTTATAACAGCTATTTTCTTAAAGCCAACTAAATAGCTGGGTAAATCTTGCAGGATACCCTCACCACATGCATAGCGATTGGCACCTGGACGTACTTCGGTAGTGATGTCCATTGAATTCAACTCCCTTATTTTATGTTCAGAATCAACTTTTTTCTAAAAAAATGATCCGAGCTCAAATTGTTTAGTGTCTACTGATTGTCATACGAATAGATCATTCAGTGAGATTTCAACTAGTTTATTCCTTGTGTAAATTAAAGTCAAATGTGTTTTTGGTGATAAAAAGTGTTGACAGCTTTTATTTGAACGTGTAACATACGATTTATCAATTTGCTAAACGAAGAAACGTGATGAAGAGAAAAGTATAAATTGCGAAGCATCAAAGAGAGTCCGAGTAGGTGAGAGCGGATATGTGGAAGGATTTAGAAAATGGTCTCTGAATGGCATTGCCGATAGGTAGGCAGTGACGGGGTAGCGCTCGTTATTAACGCTCAAGTATGATTGTACTTGTTGAGGCAATAGTTGTGAAATTATTGCAAATGAAGGTGGTATCGCGAGTAAGCTCGTCCTTTTTTACACATAAAGTGTGGAAGAGGGCGGGCTTTTTTTCTTTGGCAAATAGCTTATTGTATTTTGATGTTTTTTTCTACCGCATGGGAGCGCAAAGAAAGAATCATAACAAATTAGGAGGAAACGATAATGAAAAAATTAGGTAAAGGAATTTTATTAGGGGTAGCGGCATTAGCCGTCAGCGGTATATTGTCAGGATGCGGCAGCAAAAGTGAGGCAAAACCGTTAGATGAGAAAAAAGTCACGATCGGTGTGACCTCTGGTCCTCATCAGGAAATTTTGGAAGAGGTGGCCAAGCAGGCGAAAAAGGACGGAATCGATATCAAAATTAAAAGCTTTGATGATTACAACACGCCGAATACGGCATTAAATGATGGTGATTTAGATGGAAATAGCTATCAAACTTTCTCGTTTTTGGAACAGCAAGTGAAGGATAAGGATTATAAAATCGAGACAGCTTTTAAAACCGTTGCATTTCCATTAGGGGTTTACTCTAAAAAAGTTTCGAATTTAGGTAAACTTCAAAAAGGGGATAAAGTTGGAGTGCCAAATGATCCGACAAATGAATATCGGGCGTTGAAATTACTAGAAGAAGCAGGTGTTTTGAAACTAAAAGATGGTGTCGAGGTCAAGGCTACTAAGAACGATATCGCAGAAAACCCTAAGGATATTGAAATCGTGGAGTTAGAAGCCTCACAAATTCCTTCACAGTTAGGTGAGTTAACAGCAGCGGCAATCAATACAAACTTTGCTTTTGGTGCGGGGCTAACGATTAATGATGACGCAATCTATCATGAACCGTTGAAGGATAACCCTAATTACAATGTGTTTGTGGTACGGACGGAGAATAAGGACGATAAGATCGTAAAAGAAATCAAAAAGTATTATCAGTCTGACGAAACTAAGAAGTTCATTGAAGAAAAATTCAAGGGTTCAGTTGTACCAGCGTTTTAGATTAAGGGAGGATTCATATGATTGAACTTAAAAATGTTTCAAAAGTCTATCAGCAGAAGAAGCGTCGGATTGAAGCAGTAAAAGAGGTTGATTTGACCATTGAAAAGGGTGAGATTTTTGGTGTTGTGGGGTATTCTGGTGCGGGAAAATCTACTTTAATACGTATGATCAATTTTTTAGAGCCGCCTACAACAGGAGATATTTTAATAAACGGGCAGAATTTGCGTGAACTTAACAAAAAAGAATTATTGTTAACTAGACGAAAAGTCGGCATGATTTTTCAAGGATATAATTTGCTGTCGACTGCGACGGTTTATGAAAATATCGCTAAACCTTTGAAGCTGGAAGGGGTGCCTAAAGAGGTAATCGCTGAGCGGGCTGCCAGATATTTAGATTTAGTTGGTTTGACGGATCGCAAGGACAATTATCCGGCGCAATTATCTGGTGGGCAGCGGCAACGGGTGGCGATCGTTCGAGCATTAGCTCATGAACCGGAAATTTTATTATCGGATGAAGCCACCAGTGCATTGGACCCCGAGACAACGGAATCAATCTTGACTTTACTGACTAAGATTAATCAAGAGCTGGGAATCACGATTTTTCTGATTACTCATGAAATTGATGTGGTTCAACGGATCTGTGATCGTGTCGCAGTGATGGAGGATGGAAGAATCGTTGAGGCAGGTCCTGTAATCGATCTGTTTACTCGACCTAAAGAGGAAACGACGAAGCGATTCATTGGAGCGAATGATGGTTACAACGTCCCAGAAGAGGTATTAGCGGCCTATAAAGGCAGCGGACGATTAGTCCAGCTGCAATTTATTGGAGAGGAAGCAACGGAACCGGTTTTGGCGAGAGTCGCGAAGGATTTTCAGCTAAGTCCCAATATACTTAGCGGTAATATTGGTTATTTGAAGGAAAAACGTCACGGACAGCTTTTGGTTCAGTTTGACGGCGGAACAGAAGCAGATTTTCATTTGGCAAAGGAATATATTAAAAGCCAAGGTGTTCTGATCGAGGAGGTTGTTTAATGAGTGAATTTTGGAATCAATGGGGAAATGTTGTAATCGAAGGGTTAGGGCAAACACTTGTGATGGTTTGCGTGGCGTTGGCTCTTTCGATTATTGTCGGAATCCCATTAGGCGTGTTATTAGTAATCGCTCGTCCAGGCGGACTGAATAGTAATCTGCCTTTATATTCGATCTTGAATAGTGTCATCAACGTATTGCGATCATTGCCATTTATTATTCTTTTATTTTTGATTTTGCCTTTGACCAAGTTAATTATGGGAACGACTATCGGGGTACAGGGGGTGCTGCTGCCGTTGATTATTTACACGGCACCGTATTTAGCCCGATTAGTTGAAACCTCATTATTGGAAGTCGATGGCGGAGTAATCGAGGCATATCAAGCGATGGGAATCAGTCATTTTCACATTATCCGCAGTGTTCTGTTAAGAGAAGCGCGGGGCGGGATCATCCGCGGATTAACGATCGCGATGATCGGTTTGATCGGTGCAACGGCGATGGCCGGCTTAGTCGGAGCAGGAGGGCTGGGCAGCATCGCTTACCAATATGGTTTTTTACGAAATGAGCCGGCAGTGATGTATACGACGATTATTTTATTGATCGTGCTGGTTCAAATTGTTCAGTCACTAGGAAATACGATCGCCAAGAGTTTGGATCGAAGCTAAATTTTAAACGGTGAATTGGGAGCTTTATAGCCCGATTCACCGTTTTCTTTTTGCTATAATGAAGACAGGAAGAATCAGAGGATATGAGGTGGAACTATTGAAGGCCAAGGATCTATTGACCGCGATCCAAGTGGACGCGGCGGGAGAAATGAAAAAATTGTCTTCTTATACGTATGTTTTCGTCAAAGATGGAGAGCAGCAGACGAATCATTTAGTCGTTAAAGTAGAAGAAAATAAAATTGTTTTAACCAAACAACCAGACAACTTGTTGACACTAAATCAATTGATAATTGTGTTGAATGAAGCTAAAGAAGCAGATATTTTTATCGGAGATGAGTTGGTTTTTGGATATAAATTGGTTAAACAAGGGATTGTTCTGGGATAATCTTTTTATCTAGTTTTTAAAACTAGATTGAATTATTTTGTTAATCATGATATAGTATCTTTAATAAATTATTTGAGGTGACAAATAAATGAATACACAATTTAGCCGGAAGTATCTGATCACAAATGAAGTGTTAAATGCGGTAACGCATGGTATAGGTGTAGTGTTGAGTATTGTTGGGTTTATCTTTTTGCTGAGGAAGGCTACTAGCGGGCTGCATTATGTATCATTTATTATTTACGGCGTCTCGCTATTACTGCTGTTTTTAGCATCGACGTTATATCACAGCCTGATTTTTACTAAGGCAAAAAAGGTCTTTCAGGTGTTCGACCACTGTTCGATCTACTTGTTGATCGCGGGAACGTATACACCGTATTGTTTACTGTATATCAAGGGAACGATCGGGATCGTGCTGCTGAGTATTATTTGGCTGGCGGCAATCGTTGGAATTGTTTATAAAAGTTTGACGTTAAGCAAGGTGAAGTCAGTCTCAAAATTATCTACGATCATCTATAATGTGATGGGGTGGGCGGTTGTAATCGCTCTGCCAAGTCTGTATCAAAGCGTTGGCTTGAAGGGATTGCTGCTGTTAGTTGGCGGTGGCGTTGCCTACACTGTAGGATCTGTTTTTTACAGTATGAAAAATCGACGATACATGCACGTTGTTTGGCATCTGTTTGTGATGCTGGGTGCGATATTGATGTTCTTTTCGATCTATTTATAAAAATGAAAAAAGTAGCTGTGTCTCAGACACAGCTACTTTTTTTTATAGATAATCGTCTTCTGAAAAACCGGTATTGCGATAGGCGCCTTCGTCAGCAAAGTATTTGTTATAACGCTGCTTGAACTTGCGGAAAGTGAAGACGACCAATAATTTGATCATGGAATAGATCGGAATTCCGAAGATGACCCCGACGAGCCCCAATAGATCGCCCATGACTAATAAAACGACTAAGATCGTGATTGGGTGGATCTTTAGTTTGTCTCCCATCACACGAGGAACCACAAGATCTCCGTGAAGCAGCTGCACAACGAACCAAGCAATCACGAATTTGACTACCATAAAGGTCGAATCTTGGAAGGCGATGAACACTCCCGGCAAGAAAGCCAAAAATGATCCGATATATGGAATAATACTCAAAATCCCTGCGGCAAGTGCGATCACTGTCGCAAATTGCAAGCCTAACACTAAGAAAACGACCCAGTAGATTAAGCCTAACAATAATGAAGCAATGACTTGCCCCTTTAGAAAGGCACCTAATTGCTGATTGGCAATCTTGATCAATGAGCTGGCATCTTTTCTGAAACGCGGCGGAATCATTTCGATCACCGCATTGTAGAGTTTGTGGGGACTTTGGATCAAAAAGAAAGCAATGATCGGTCCGGTAAATAAGGTAATAGCGGTGCTGGAAACGGCAGAGAAGATCGTTCCTAAACCTTTGGCACCGTCTTGCCAATTATTTACCAAGTAGTTCAGTCCGTCCTTGGTTAACTTGTCTAACGAATTCAGTGCTTGATCAGAAGAAGCCGCAAAGGGCGTGGCTTCTAGAATATTTTTGATCGAACGTTGAAAGTCATCCATGTATTTTGGAAACTGTTTGATCAAATCTTGCGCCTGATCTTGGATCACCGGAATGAGTCTGGCTCCACCGAAGAAGAAGATGCCAAGAATCACGACATAGGTAAGTACGATGCTGATGGTCCGCGGGACGCCTTTTTTACTTAAGAAATTAACCACCGGATTTAATAAATAATACAGCAACAGTGCAAAGACCATTGGCGGCAGCACCGTAGTGATAATGACTACTAGCGGTCTGAAAATAAATGAAACAGTATTTAATAAATAAATGGCTAAGGAACTTAAAATAATCAGCCCGATAATGTAGTACGATGTTTTACCACCAAAAAATTGGATAATTTTCGAGGGTTTTTCTTTTTCCATAAAATGGACCTCCTCCTTTATAAGTCAAGTATACCGAATGTCCGCAGAACTGTATACTTTTCAGAATTTTTGAAAAAAAGATGAGAAGATGGGATAATCTATAGGAAATGTAGAAAAAATGAACCATAGAGAGAGTGAATTTTTTGACTGAAACAAGAACCTGCCGTGAATCGCGCGTGATTCAAACGCACCGCATTTTTCCTTTTGATTTAAATCCTTTTGGCTATTTATTTGGCGGAAAGCTGATGACCTTGATCGATGATGCGGCATCTATCTCCATCTCACGGCACTGCCGCAGAGGAGCGGTTACCGCTTCATTGGACAATTTGAATTTTCTAAAACCGCTGCATGCGAATCATTCTGTTTGTGTGAAATGTTACGTATCTGGCACGCATAATAAGTCGATGGAGGTCTTTGTAAAGGTGATTGGAGAAGATCTTTCAACCGGGGATCGCTATTTGGCGGCGACCTGCTTTACGACCTTTGTAGCTGTGCCCTCCCATATGAATGAAGAAACGGATTTTACAGTACCTAAGGTCGTGCCAGAAACTGCAGAGGAAAAAATGGTTTGCGATGGCTATGAAAAACGGCGAAATCATCGCTTGAAGGAACGCGATGACTATAAAAATTTCGCGGCGCTTTTATCGACAGACTTGCCTTGGTCGGATGAGGGAACGGGAGATTAATTGAATAAGGGGAAAGCTCGCAGCTGAGTGTTGCGGACTTTTTTTGCGTCTTGACTTATTTTCTGAGAGGGAGTAGGATTTTTATATGGGGTATGGGGGTATATACCATATTGGAAAAGGAGGAAAAAACATGTCACACAGACCAGATCATCAAGTCGATAATCTTGTAAAGCGAATCAATCGAATCGAGGGTCAGATCGGCGGGATCAAGAAAATGATCGTTGATGAAAAGCCTTTTGATGAAGTGATCATTCAATTAAACTCGGCCAAGTCGGCCATTCAAAAAATTTCTCAGATATTATTAGAAGCACATGCAGACCACATGTTTATGGATGCAGTGGAAAGCGGTCAGACGGAAAAAGAATTAGAAAGTTTGCGGCGGGCGATCCATCAGTACAGCAAGATGCTGTAAGCGGGGTGAAACGATGACCTCAATGAAGGAAAATAAAATCCTCGCTTTAGCTATTCCGGCGACGATCGAAAATGTTTTGCAGACGGCGGTGGGCTTCATCGATGCGCTGATGATTTCAAAAATCGGACTAGTAGCCGTAACGGCGGTCGGGATTGCGAATACGATTCTGAATGTTTATTTAGCATTGTTTATCGCTTTAGGCGTGGGGGCATCGGCCTTGATCGCGCAAAAAATCGGTGCGAAACACCCCGATGAGGCGCAAAAAGTGACGAATCAAGCGGTCATGCTGACGCTTGCAGTTAGTTTGCTGCTGGGGATTATTTCGATTGTTTTTGGTGAATCGCTTTTTCGGGTAATGGGCGCTTCAGAAGCTGTCTTGCAGGAAGCGCTGCAGTTCTTTATGGTTGTTGGCGGCGGCGCACTGTTTATGGGATTGATGACAATCTTTGGCAGTATTTTGCGGGCAACTGGCGATACTAAATCACCGATGAAAATCAGTGTAGTAGTGAATATCGGCAATGTCGTGATCGACTATATTTTGATTTTCGGTTTAGGTCCGATTCCAGCTTTGGGAGTTCTAGGAACGGCGATCGGGACGGTTTTGTCACGGGGACTGGGGTGCTGGCTGCTTTATCGAAAAGTACAGCAATCGGAAAGCCCTGTGGATCACGCGTCCTTATTTAACTCGGGGAACTATCGTCCTTTGGTCAATTTGTCGATACCGGCGACTTTGGAACGGTTAGTGATGCGTTTGGGTCAGGTACTATATTTTGGATTGATCGTCAGTATCAGTGCTAAGACGTTTGCTGCTCATTCGATCGCGGGGAATATCGAAAGTTTTACCTACATGCCGGCGTATGGACTAGCAACTGCGGCGACAACCTTAGTAGGAAATGCAGTCGGTGCCGGAGAGAGTCAGCAGGCGAAAAGATACGGCTATTCGGCCGCTAAATACGGTGTGATCTTTATGTCGCTGTTGGGAGTGGTATTGTTTTTCGGCGCGCCGTTTTTTGCTTCATTGTTTACCTCGGATCAAGAGGCCTTGCGTCAAATCGTGATTGCATTGCGTATCGATGCTTTTGCCCAGCCGGGGTTGGCGATAAGCTTGATAACGACCGGAGCGTTGCAGGGAATGGGGGATACCAAGTCTCCATTATATAGTACGGCTTTTGGGATGTGGGGGATTCGCGTCGTTGGCGTGATTGTTTTGTCCAAATACCTTGGACTAGGGATCGCCGGTATCTGGCTGTCAATCGCGATCGATCTGTATCTTCGTTCGCTGTTCTTAGTTTATAAGTTCAATCATAATCTTAGTGATAAAAGAATCATCGCAAAGGAACCCTCTGAGTAAACGGCTCAGAGGGTTCTTTGCGGATTGTGGCAATAGTTCGTTTTCTATTCACTTGGTTCTATGTGGACATCCGTTTCAAAAATCTGGAATTCTTCTTGCAGCAGCTGTTCGATCTGATCGGCGATGTCGTGGCTTTCCTTGACAGTCAAATCAGGTTTCATGGTTACTGTGACATCGAGATAAATATTTGCGCCGTAGCTGCGCCCCTTGATACTTTTGACTGATTGGACTTGCTGAATGTGATTGATGGCCTCATTGTATTGATCCAATTGTTTTTGATCAAAGCCATCGGAAAGTGAAAAGACGCTGTCTTTAAATATATCGACAGCCGTTTTTAAGATCAGCAAGGCTACGACAATGGCGGCGGTACTATCGAGCCAGCCCAAATTAAAGGAAGCCGCGAAGACAGCGATGGCTGTACCGATACTAGTCCAAGCATCACTGCGGTTGTCTTTGGCGGCTGCCAGCAATCCCGGACTTTTGACCTCTTCGGATAGTCGCTTATTAAAGAAGTAGACACCATACATAATGACAGCAGAAACGATTCCGACGATAGCGGCAATCATGTCAGGAGCTTCGGTTTTCTTATGGACCACCGAAAGAATCGAACTATATAAGACTTGCATCCCCACCAGCAGCATAATAAATGAGGTCACTAGGCTGGCGACATTTTCAGCCTTCCAATGACCATAACGATGTTCCGCATCAGCCGGTTTTTGTGAGATTCGCAGCCCGATCAGGACCGCGATGGAGGCGAGAATGTCTGTGAAGTTATTCAGACCATCTGCTCGTAAGGCTTCGGAGTTCGCTAGATTGCCGACCACCAATTTCATCGCGGAGACAAGGATATAGGCAGCGATGCTGATGACCGCACCTAGTTCTGCTTTCTTTAATTGTTCATAACGGTTGTTTACCATAGTTTTACACCCCAAAAAATAAAATGTTTTATCACTATACACTTTCTTTGACGGCTAAAACAAGGGTTTTTCGAAACTGTAATTATTTTGGGATGACTAAAATATTTAGTCGGATTTCCCCTGAAAAGACATGTTAGGTCAGCTAATTTTATTCCTAAGGATTCCTTTGAGAGGGATTCGGTGTTGCAAATTTTTAAATACTGAAACAAACTTCGGCTGGCTTATTGTTGAAGGCTTTTTTTCGTATTCAAAGAATAGTCGTCAAAAAAAATAAAAATTTTTTTATTTAATTCATTGACAATGATTAGGTACCGAAGTATACTAATCTCAAATAAAGGTTAGGTACCTAAAATATAGGTACCGAATCAAAAGCTTTTTAACCTTTTAAAAAAGGAGCGAGTAACCATGAGCGAGTATACAAAAGAATTACTGAAGCGCCTATCCTACGTGGGTAGTGCCAGTCGTCGTTTGATGGATGTAGGCAATTGTCAGAAAAGTGCACCGACTCAACAGTTGGTTTTAGATATTTTAGCAGAAGAAGATGGTGTGACCTCGGGAGTTTTAGCTGAGATTTTGGATATGCGTCCGAGTTCGGTCACTGAGATTTTGAACAAGTTGGAAAGCCGCGGCGAGATCGAACGCCGTGAAGATGAACAGGACAAACGAATCAAACGAATCTATATCACGGAAATCGGTCGCGAAAAAGCGAATTTAAACAAACCGCAGGAACGTTCGGAAGAATTTTTCGCTGGTCTGACGGATGAAGAATTACAAACATTGGATCAATTATTGAACAAGGTGATCGATGGCTGGAACGAAGATTTCGGCGGTCGACCTGAATTTCCTAATGATCCATTCGAAGCGATCGAGGCCTTAAAGGCGATGAAGATGCAGTTTGATCCTCATATGAAAGAATTCAGTCAGATGTCGCCAGCAGATCGCCGCAAGCTGAAACGGGCGTGGAAAGAACAGATGCGCAATCAATTCGGCAGAGGCGGCTTTGGTCATGGTCCTTTTGGTCCCGGCCCGAATGACCATAATGGTGACCCGCGAAAAAAAGCACCAGACGATCGCCCCAACGGTAGCGATTGGGAAAATTGGTAAAAAGTCAGAAGTAAGAAGTTAAAAGGAGGTCGTTAACGATGAGAATTGAAATGGCTGAATTATTTAGTAAAGAACATACCAGCGCAGTAAAATTACGCAAGCAGGTATTAGGTGGAAAAATTGATTGGGAGAAAGAAAAAAACTTGCATGTTTTTGTAGCAGTCGAAAACGATGAAGTTGTAGGGACCGCAGCGATTCAGTTGTATCCTTTTGGTATCGCACGTGTTCGCCAAGTAGCAGTTTCACCTGAGCATCAAGGACAGCATATCGGAGATCAATTAATGAGCCGTTTGGAAGAATTTGCCCAAGAACAAGGACATTTTCGCATTATCTTAACAGGACGAAAAACGGCTCAAATCTTTTATCTGAAACGTGATTATCATCGGGTGCTGTTTCCCTTTACCAAGCATGAGATTGAATTTTTATGGATGACGAAAGTGTTGCCAGCAGTGGAAGCGCCCGTTTTTTCAGAGAACTAACGCAGTATTTGTCCGCCTCCCCCGCAAGAGATGATGAAGGAGGAATCTATCATGAAGGAGTTATTTGACCCAAGAAGAAAAGAGAATGAACCAAAGAAGCATACAGGCAAAGAATTTGAAAAATTACGCATCGAGTTAGAAGCGAAATCGCGACTATTTACCACGACATTGGGAATGGTCAATTATCAGAAGTACCATGAGCTGTATGACCTTGGTTAAAAACCGAAAGAATAATAGATACTATACCCTTGAAGGAATTGTACCGACCCCCAAAAGTTAGACCAAAAATCTAACTTCTGGAGGTCGGTATTTTTATGGCTAAATATAGTTTTGAA
>NZ_BJED01000031.1 GCF_005405485.1 Enterococcus hulanensis
TTTTAGAAAAATAAAAACTGTGAAGCCACCACCTACCTAGGATTAGCGGTTACTTACACAGTTAATATTACACTCTCCTTTTAACTCAATTTTATCTTTACTAGAGATATTAAATAGTTTCTCTCGCCAACCTGACTTTGAATCTAAACTATCCTTTAAATTCATGTTAGCAACAACTAAGTCAATAATTGCTCCAATTAGCGCCGCTACCGCACCGATAACAAACCCATCAAGTAAACCATTGTTACCGAAATTATATGTTAATAATTTCATCAACCATTCAAAATCCAATCCCTAAACCCCTTTCATCTTACTTAATCTACAATTCCTATGCCTCTATTACTTTTTTATAAGCAATTTCAAACTGTTCGTCAAAGTTAAAAATATTTGTGTCTCTAAAATCGGGATTATTTAAATTTCTTACTATCTTCTTAATTCGAACAAATGATAAAGGTTTATTTGCACTATTCAAAATTTTCCTGATTTCAGCTCTCAATTTTTTTCTTTTTGCGGATAATTTTCCATTCTCTGTTTGTGTGACCCATTGTAGGTTTTCTAACCTATTATTGGTTGTATCTTCATCCTTATGGTCAACTTCCATATCATCAGAATTATTAATTGGCATAAACGCTTTAGCGACTATCCTATGAACTAATTGACCTTTATCCTTTTTTGAAAGGTCACATTTTAAATAGTTCTTGTTTGTTCCAATAGCTTTATATTTCCACCAATCTCTATTCTTATAAAAGCAATGTCTAATGTTCCCCATATTACTGACTTGGTAAATCCCAATATAATTATCTATATCTTTCCAATCCTCAGAATCATTATGACTCCAAATTGAATAATCAAGGATTCTTACTTTTATTCCTATGTTATCCGCTACTTTCTCAATAATTTCTATTGCTTCTTTTTTACTAGGTCTAATCTGTAATGCTTCTTCTAAAAAATTTGTAATGCATTGGGCTGGTCTACTGGTGTCAACACCAACCATCATTCTTAAATATTGAAAAGTCTCGATTCCAACACCTTTTACTAAACTAACTTTATCTCCTAGTTTCGCTGTTTTTGCCCAACTCCTCATTGCATCTAAATCAGTAGGGAAATTCCCATCCCTTTTAATTTCCAAAAAGACTTTAGATAAATCGTAAATTTCTTTGATTCTTTTCTGGCAATTCCAATCTATATACTGACAAAATCCACTTAACTCTACTTTGTCTATAACATCAACCAATTTTTCTAATGAATCAACTTCTGAATGATTATCTTTGAAATAATCAATTTTATTTTTTACATAATCATATTTTCTTTGTTTAGAGAGAATCCCATCAAGAATTATCAAAACTGGATTGTCATAAAAAAACTCTTTTGATAAACTCTCTTGCTCTGTAATATTCATTTTTACATAATTAGATACAATTTCTATATAGTTATCTTCTGACTTCACTCTTAACACCCCCGATAAAAACAATTTTTATTATAATATATACCAAAAAGAGAGGGGCTTTTATACCCCCTCTCTGATTTTTTTGCAGCTCTATAAATTTGTGTTCAAAGTATTCCTTTTTAATCTTATCATATTTCATTTTTTCCTTTAAAATTAGTGGAGAAGTAAAAACAAACCTACCTTTTTTCCTTTTGCTCGAATGACATTTATTCCTTCTTTTGTCAAAGTATCATTGTTTAACTCGTGAAGCTCATTTATTCTTAATCCACTATCCGCCAGCGACATAACCAAGAATTTATCTCTTTCTCTAGTGAATCTTGTTAAGTGTCCTGTATGTTGAGCATCGTATCTAACTAACTTCTTGTGGGGCATTTTGTCAGTATAGACTAGCATTTTCTTAACATTTTCTTCGCTAAAAGTAGTAAGTATTTTATTTTCTTCTTTCATCCATTTCACTCTTAAGTAAGGATTCTCTACTTGTTTAATATATTCCTCTTCTTCACAATAAAGAAAAAAGCTCTACTTGAACGAAGAAACACATTTACATAACTTTCAGCATTACCCTACTCTCTTTTGTAAATCATAAAACTTTTAATCATGTTAGTTGTTACCTGCTTCAAACTATTGACTCCAAATTTTTGGCTTAAATAGTTGAAGAACATTGTCAAAAACTTTTTGTTTTTCTTGATGGTTTTGTCAGAAAATTCCATTTCTGTAAGTAAATTAAATAACTCCATATCCATAAAAAAAGCCCTCCCTTTTATAAAAAGAGAAGACTTTCTGTATATACCACTGCTCATTTTATCCGTAGTCCAAGAGAATTTCGATTTTGGCTGGACTACCAACTAACAGAGTGTAAAATACTGTTAAATCAACATAAATCCCTAGCGAATCCCTAAAGCAATCCGTGCATAACGACTCATCTTATCGGTCGTCCATGCTGGGTACCAAACAAGCTTCACTTCTACATTCGTTACTTCTGGAATCTCAGCTAAAGCTGATTGGATATTGTCAGTCAAGATATCTGCTAACGGACAGCCCATAGTGGTCAATGTCATTTTGATCACAGTATTTCCCGTCTGTTCGAAATCTACTTCATAAATCAAACCAAGGTTAACGATATCGATACCTAACTCAGGGTCAATGACTGACTCTAAAGCGGTCAAAATAGTTTCTTTAATTTCAGCTACTTCTGCATCGGTCCATTTTTGTGTGTTCTCTTCCACCTGCTCCACTCCCTTTCGAGTTTCAAGAGTATTTTACTCTATCTGCTAGCTTTTGTAAATGAGAATTGAAACCTGCTCATTCTCAATTGACAATCATTATTTATTTGCTTGAGATTTCTTTATTAGATTTTGTTCGTCTTGTGTCAAGAATGTACCTACGACTGAGTCGGTTGCTACGATATTGGTGAATGAGTTTGGATCAACATCGGCCACTACCTGCTTCAATGTGTATAATTCATAGCGAGTAAAGACCACCATGATTACTTCACGATCAGTCGAGCTAAAACCGCCGCGAGCAGGAATCACTGTTAAACCACGAAGCAGCTCGCGACTTAATACAGCACACATTTCAGTGCTTTTGTTGGTATTAACAAAGGCTGTCATCTTCTGGTGACTGGTATGAACATAGTCAACGACTGTACTCATGGTGAAAATTGTAATAATCGTATACAGCGCGCTTTCCCAAGTGAAGAAGAAACCCGCTACAACGACGATGACACCATTTAACAGCATCATGTAATTTCCGACTGTTCGTCCAGTTGTTTTTGATAATAATAATGACACAATATCTAACCCGCCGGTCGTAAAACCGAATTTCAAAGAAAGCCCTGCCCCGATTCCCAGCAGTACACCGCCAGTGATCGCATTCATCAATACATTATCGGTCACCTGACCAACAGGTACCAGTGTTGTAAAAAACGACATAGAGATTACGTTCGCAAAACTCAGGATCATCGCTGACTTTCCTAATTTAAGAAATCCTAAAATAAATACCGGAACGTTCAGAAGAAAAATCAAAATCCCGGTATCGAGCGATAGGCCCACATTTGAAAGTAGGTACTCTGCAATTTGGGCGATCCCTGTCATTCCAGCTGAAAAGACATTTGCTGGGATCAAGAAATAATTTAAACCGACCGCGCCGGTCAAGCCAGTAAATAGAATTACAAGGATTTTTTTGGTTAAATCCTTGGATGTATAATTGATAACCTTCTGCATCCGATATTCCTCCTTCAGTTCAAACCTATAATAGAGTAACAGGTTCTCTCATTAATAATCAATCGTTTTCAACAACTTATTGGAGAATAATCATAGCTTTCTTAGCATTTTTTGATAAACTAAAGGAAAAGAACTAGGAGGGTGTCTATGGCTAAAGATGCAAGCTTTGATATCGTTTCAGAATTGAATAAGGAAGAAGTAAAAAATGGTGTCCAAATTGCCCTGAAAGAATTGAAAAACCGTTTTGATTTTAAAGGAAGTCTGTTTGATATCAAAATAGAAGGTAATCAATTAGTGATCAAGGCTGAGGATGAATACAAAGTGGAACAAGTCAAAGATGTATTGTTCAGCAAATTGATCAAACGTGGTGTGCCATTAAAGAATATTCAGTTTTCTGCTTCAGAGCATGCTCTGGGCGGAAATGCACGCCAAGCGGCGGAACTAGTTAATGGGATTGATAAAGAAAGTGCTAAAAAGATCACGACTGCAATCAAAAACAGTAAAATTAAAGTAAAAGCTCAAATTCAAGAGGATCGTCTGCGAGTAACTGGAAAAAATCGTGATGATCTGCAGCAAGTTATAGCGCTGGTAAAAGATATCGAATTACCGATCGATGTGCAATTCATTAATTATCGTTAAAAAGAAGCCGACATTTTCTGTCGGCTTTTCGTTTGCTTTATTTTTTTCGCTAAGTGCGATTCACTTAAATAGAGAAATCCTCACTTTATTGTGTTTGCGATATTTTTATCTTCTATTTCAATCTCTCAATTACACTCTTTGCTGCCAAAAATCATTGACAGCTCGTTCCACCTCTTCTGGTCCATAAACTACCTTGCGATCTGACCAGTTGATTGGCAGTAGATTTTGATAATGGGGATTTGTATACCGCTGATCTAACAATAAGATGATCCCTTGATCCTCCATCGTACGGATTACACGACCGGCAGCCTGAATTACTTTGTTCATTCCAGGTAATTGATAAGCATAGCTGAATCCTTGATTTCTTTTTTCATCATAATATTCTTTAATTAATTCTTGCTCATGATTAACCTGAGGCAATCCCACTCCAACTACAACAGTACCGATCAATCGTTCACCGACCAAGTCGATCCCTTCGGAGAATATTCCTCCTAATACACAAAAGCCGATCAATGTTTGTTCAGGCTGATCAACAAAAGCGGCTAAAAATTCCTCTCGCTCTGTTTCGTTCAGCTTCGATCCTTGGATCTGAATCGCATATTCTGGATAAACATCGTGAAAATAATCCGCTACCTGATCCAAATATTGGAAGGATGGGAAAAAGACTAGATAATTACCTGTTTTCGTTTTGACAAGCCTTTCGATAGAGGCCGCGATTTGCGGGATACTTTGCGTTCTTCTTTGATAAGTGGTTTGAATACTGACATCCACGAGAACCAAACGATTTTCACTTGGAAATGGGCTGGGTAAACGATAGGTCAGACTTTCTTCGCCTCCGCCTAAAACTTCCTCATAATAATCTAGTGGTGAAAAGCTGGCAGAAAAGAGAATGCTGCTGCCGACTTTTTCCATCGTTTGCTCCAGAAACCATGAAGGATCGATACAATATTCCTTAACAATCAAATCATAGGCTTTATGTTCAACAGTTGTCTGATAATGATCATCATAGAACTCGCTCATCCGAGTAAAGCGCAGAATCTCAAAATAAACTGGCAGCATTTTTTGCTGAGCTGGATGATCAGGGTTTTCGGCTAACCATTCTTTGATCTGTTCTTGTAATTTGAAAAGACTATTAATTAGATTTTCCGGTGCCGCTTGCTGATGATGGTAAGCTTCTCCATTTAATGATTGATGGATCAATTCGAACTCGTTGTCGACTCTTGTAAAGGCTTTGTTCAGCTTCTTAAAGGATTTATCCAAATCTTTTTGCATCTGAGCGATGTTTTCTCTAGAGATGCTGGCTGAATACATTTCCTTCGAACGATTGACTAAATTGTGGGCTTCATCGACTAATACCAGATTGGTTTTATTTTCTTCCTCGAAAAAGCGGCGCAAATAGACCGTTGGATCAAATAGATAGTTGTAATCACCGACGACCAGATCACAAAAACGACTGACGTCTAATGATAGCTCAAACGGACAAAGTTCATGCTTTCTTGCGTAGTCCTCAATCACAGGACGAGTATATTGGTCCTCATTATTTAACATATCCCATAAGCCATCGTTCACTCGATCATAGTAGCCTTTTGCGAAAGGACAGTGCTCAGGAGTACAATTGCGCTCGGTCAAGAAACAAATCTTGTCTTTAGCAGTCAGTGTGACACTTTTGACTCGTGCATCTTTTTTTGTAATCTTAGTGACTGTCTCTTCAGCGACTTGTCGAGTGATCGTTTTCGCTGTCAGATAAAAGATTCGTTCTCCCAGACCTTCTCCCATCGCCTTAAAAGTCGGGAAAAGTGTTGACATCGTTTTACCTGTTCCGGTAGGTGCTTCAACGAACAGCTTTTGCTGCGCATGAATTGTTTTATAAACCGCTGCGGCCAGCTCTCTTTGACCCGTGCGATAAGTATCAAAGGGAAAGGCTAAAGCTTTTAGCGAATTGTTGCGCGTTTCTCGCCACTCCATTTGGAAGACCAGCCAGCTTTCATAGCGTTTGATTAAATCATTGAAAAAATCGGTCAAATCTTCAAAGGTAAAGGTCCGAACTTGACGCGTGATCTTTTCTTCCGTTGTTTGAAAGTAGGTCAAGCGTGTGCCGATTTCAGTGAGCTCTTCTTGTTCACTATAGATATAGGCGTAGACCATTGCTTGATAAAAATATAAATCGATAATACCGGCTTCCAACTCTTCAAAAGGTGTTTCTGATGTCTTTATTTCATCGATGAATACTCGATTTTCTTCTATATAAATACCGTCTGCTCGACCTTCGATCTGAACGGCAGTGTCAGCAATTTCGACGGGCTTTTTCAACCAAACTTCTTTTTGGTAGTCAGCCCCGCCTTCTTTTTGTAATTGGCGGTGAATTCGTGCGCCTTCTTGAGGTGTATGATTGCTGTTTTTTCCTTCGTCAATGCTTCCGCTGCGCAGGACAAACTCAACGAGCTCACGAATCGCGATTTTTTTAACTGCCACCTGCTCACCTCATTCTTTTTCTCAGCTTAAAATCTTTTTGCTGTTTCACCATAGAAGATTTTTCGGCAGTCGTCAAGTGTTATTCTTCTTTGTTATAGTGATAAATAATTTTTGCCGTTCTTCATTTGAATTGTCAAAATCGTTCAGGGAAGCCACAATTTTTTTACTTTTAAGGTATAATGAAGAAGGAATTTGTGATAGTGAGCTTTATTACTGACAACGAATGACTTTTAATCTGTCAGTAAAGTGAATCAAATCAAAGATGTTTAGTTTTTAGTGTTTCAGGGAGGAAAATGATGATACAAATCGAAGGTTTTGTTACCGGAATCGCGCAAGAAAATTGCTATTTGATTTATAATCAAAAAAATTTATTGATCGTTGATCCAGGTTCAGAGGGTGATCGCTTGGTAAAAGAAATTGAACGTGTCGGAAAAACACCGCAAGCGATTCTCTTGACCCATACCCACTATGACCACATTGGTGCAGTGGAGCAAATACGAAATAAATATGATATTCCTGTTTATGTGAGCGCGCTGGAGCAGGAATGGTTAGGCGATCCAATTTTGAATCTTTCTGGTTTGGGGCGTCATGATAATATGCCCGATTTGATCGTACAGCCGGCGGAGTATGAATTCGAGATGACGGAATACACGATCGGCGGCATGACTTTTCAGGTCGTACCGACACCGGGACATTCAATCGGCAGTGTGAGCTTTATCTTTGATGATTTTGTCGTTGTCGGTGATGCGCTGTTTAGAGGCAGTATTGGTCGAACCGACTTATATACTGGCGATATGCAGCAACTGCTTTACAGCATCAAAACATATCTATTCACCCTTCCTCGTGAGCTGCCGGCTTATCCAGGTCATGGTGAAGCAACAACGATCGGTCGCGAGGTCGATACAAATCCGTTCTTTAATTAATCAACTTTTTGGAGGTTTTAAATATGGCAGAAACAAATCTTTATATTGTTCGACATGGTAAAACGATGTTCAATACATTGGCTCGGGTACAGGGCTGGTGTGATACACCGCTGACCAAGAGTGGTCGCGAAGGTATCCATTATGTAGGTCTAGGCTTGCAGGATACGAAGTTTGAAGAAGCCTATTCAAGTGATTCAGGCAGAGCGATCGAAACGATGCGCATCCTTTTAAGCGAACATCCTGATGGCAAAGATATTCCTTATCACGTAGATCCGCGCATCCGCGAATGGTGCTTTGGTTCATTGGAAGGTGCCTATGATGCAGAAATGTGGGGCGTTTTACCACGAGTACTGAATTTCAAAACAGAAGACGATCTCTTCGCAACAGACGTCAGCTTTGAAGAAATCGCAAATGCTGTCGAAGGTGCAGATACAGCAAACTGGGCAGAACCTTATGAACAATTACGCGACCGTGTTTGGAACGGCTTCGAAGATATTGCGCAAAGTCGGGAAAAACAAGGCGGCGGAAATGTTTTGATCGTTTCTCACGGATTGACCATCGCTTTCTTATTAAGCTTGATCGATTCAAAACAGCCGGTACGTGCCAACCTGTTAAACGGCAGTATCAATCGCCTGCGTTATGAAAATGGTGAATTCTCGATCCGCGCCATCAACGATATTAGTTATATGGAACGGGGAAAAACGATCTCAGATCATACAGATGAATAGAAATTTTACTGTCAGCGAATGCTGGCAGTTTTTTTCTTAAAAAAAGCTTAGCCTTTTTTCGATGGTCTTTTCAAAGGTGAAACGGTATACTGATTATTGTTATTAACTTGAAAGGACGTATACTTAATGCTTATTGCCAATATTTTTAAAGCAATTATTCTAGGAATCGTCGAAGGAATCACTGAGTGGCTGCCGATTTCTTCTACGGGACATTTGATTTTAGCCGATGAATTCATCAAGCTGAACATGACACCTGCTTTTATTGAGATGTTCAATGTCGTGATTCAATTAGGTGCGATTCTAGCGGTCGTCGTTTTATATTTTACTAAATTGAATCCCTTCGCTCCCAGCAAAACTCATGAGGAGAAGCAGGATACTTGGACGTTGTGGTTCAAGGTAATCATCGCTTGTTTGCCGGCAGCCGTGATTGGATTGCCGCTAGATGATTTCTTGGAAGCTCATTTCCACAAATTCTTGCCGGTAGCAATCATGTTGATCGTTTACGGGATCGCGTTTATTGTAGTCGAACGACACAATAAAACAAAAGCACCGAAATGTACCAGCTTAAACGATTTTACTTATAAAGCTGCTTTGATCGTCGGAGCCTTCCAATTACTTTCATTGATTCCCGGGACTTCACGTTCTGGTGCAACGATTCTTGGTGCGATCATTATCGGCTGTTCACGTTATGTGGCAACTGAGTTCTCCTTCTTCCTTGGTATTCCCGTAATGTTTGGTGCCAGCGGATTGAAGATCGTTAAATTTTTATTGAAGGGCAATACTTTTGGCGGTACTGAAATTATTGTGTTATTGGTTGGTATGGTCACTGCTTTCGTGGTTTCGATCGTCGCAATCAAATTCCTATTGGATTACATCAAACGAAACGATTTCACCGCTTTTGGCTGGTATCGAATCGTCTTGGGTATCATCTTGATCGGTTATTGGCTGATCGCTATGTAAGATCTGCATTTTTGCAGGTCTTTTTTTATATCTGAATTTAACGATATTAATTCTAAATTAAACCAGACAAGATATTTTCATGATTTTTATTGAAACGAAGCCCTTTTACTGTATTAACTACTAATGATAGTCATTCTCAATTCCAATTGATAATCACTTTCGTTCTCAATTAGCTTATTTCATTATCATTTGCACTATCTAGTGTGATACTATGATAGTGAAAGGATGACCTTTTGCTTTGCGTGTCTCATTGATCGTGTGGAGCAAAGTAGGAATCCATTAGATTGAGAAAGGAGTAAAAGTGATGAGTAAGAAAGAACGTAATGCGTTTCTCTCTACCCTTTTCTGTTTATTATTTTTAATTATCGGCAAGATTTTAAGCGGGCTTTCACAGCCCATCTATCCCCTCTTTTTCGTTTTGGCAATTATTAGCGGCGGCTGGAAACAAACCTATGAAGGTATCAGCGAGTTGATACATGAACGTACATTGAATGTCGATCTGCTGATGGCATTAGCTGCGATCGGTGCGTGTTTAATCGGCAATTGGTTTGAAGGTGCGATGTTGACCTTTATTTTCTGTTTAAGCGGTGCATTGGAGGAATATGCTACTAACAAAAGTACGAAGGAAATCACTGCTCTAATGAATGTAGCCCCCAATGATGCTTTAAAAATCATTGATGACGAACATGTGACTGTTCCTGTTGAAGAATTGGCATTAGGTGATTACGTTTTTGTACCAAAGGGAGCTGCCGTGCCGATCGACGGCCGAATGTTAGGCGCCTCCTCGATTGATGAATCGGCTATCTCCGGAGAATCTGTTCCGGTGGAAAAAGCGATTGATGATGAAGCTTTTGGCGGAACCATCAACCTAGGTCAGGCGTTCACCTTGGAAGTAACCAAAACCAGCAACGATACTTTGTTCGCTCAAATTTTACGCTTAGTTGAGAATGCACAAAATGAACAAAGTGCGACTGCGACCTTTATTGAAAAAATCGAAAATGTCTATGTCAAAATCGTTCTAATAGCCGTACCTTTGATGATTTTACTAACACACTTTTTATTAGGCTGGAGCTTTACGGAAAGCTTTTATCGCGGAATGGTTTTACTAGTTGTCGCCTCTCCTTGTGCTTTAGTCGCTTCTGCCACGCCTGCTACGTTGGCTGCGATTTCCAACGGTGCGGAGAAAGGGATTCTATTCAAATCGGGGAAAACGCTGGAAAAACTGGCGGATCTGCGGGCAATCTCATTTGATAAAACTGGTACTTTAACTCAAGGAAAGCCGCGAGTGACGGATTATAAGACCTTTTCCGATGATCCGATCGTCCCGCAATTGTTCTACTCAATGGAACGCCAGTCCACCCATCCTTTAGCGGTTGCGATTACTAAGTTCTTTAATGATGAAGAAGCTTTGGAGCTTCAAGTCGAGGAACGAGCTGGGTTTGGTTTGGAAACCACCTATCAGGAGCAGACTTGGTTGCTTGGCAAGCCGACTGAAAAGCAAAGTCATCCCTTGATCGAACAATGGCATGAGGAAGGAAAAACCGTAGTTGTCCTTAGTAAAAATCAACAGGTCATTGCTTTATTGGCTTTGATGGACCTGCCGAAACCTTTTACCAAAGAAGTTATTGGTTATTTCCAAGATCAAGAGGTAGAAACCGTTATGCTTACTGGAGATAATCCTGGTGCGGCGAAATATGTTGCTCAACAGCTAGGCTTGAATGATTTCCACGGCGGCTGTCTTCCCGCAGACAAAACCGATTTGGTGAAACAGCAGCAAGCAGATTACACGGTCAACGCAATGGTGGGCGATGGGATCAATGACGCCCCAGCCCTAGCAACTGCCAGTATCGGGATTGCGATGGGTGAAGGAACAGATGTCGCGATGGAAGTTTCTGATATGGTACTGATGAAGAACGATTTGACTAAGCTGATGTACAGCCATCGCTTGGCGAAAAAAATGAAGCGGATCGTTCGTCAAAATATCCTCTTTTCATTAAGTGTGATCGTCCTGCTGATTGCCAGCAACTTTCTACAATTCCTGACGCTTCCTCTTGGTGTCGTTGGGCACGAAGGAAGTACCATTCTTGTCATTTTAAATGGCTTGAGGATGCTAATGCCGTTAAAAGAAATGGTAAATCTTGATGAAACCAAATGTATTGAGTGTCCTCTTTATAAAGCAGCACAGTAAAAAAGCTAGAATCATTTCGATTCTAGCTTTTTGTCTGCTATGAATTTTTAATAACCAAACCTTCGATAATGTCAGCTGCTGCTTCACAGGCATCTGTAATCTTTTCTAAGTGATTGTAGATATCCCGCCATTTAATGATCTCGATCGGATCTTTTTCATTTGCGAATAAATCCTTCACTAATGAGCTATACAGCTTATCCGCTTCCGATTCGGTTTTATTTACTTGTTCGATATAGCCCTTCAACGCTTTTGAATGTTTAAATTTGGCGAATTCTTTAGTCGCCTGTACTACATCAGCAGTAGCTGTTACTACTAATTGCAGAAATTTATCTGTATTTGGCCGAATTGTATAAACCAATAAGTTTTCGAACAAATATGTGGTCGCGTTTAATTCATCCAGAATATCATCTAAGTGATTCGTGATCATAACGATGTCTTCGCGATCAATCGGTGTAATGAAGGCGTCGTAAAGCTCTGTCATGATTTCTTTTGAAATACGGTCGCCATGTCCTTCCAGACGATGGATCTCTTCGGATTTATCGCTAAATTTTTCGGTCGAATACTCCCTGATCAGATCCAATAATAATTGTGCTGATTCAGCAGAATATTGCGCCATTTGCTCTAACTTGCCAAAATAGTCGAATTGTTTTTTTCTAGCCATTGTTTGATCCCCTTTTTAAAAGATTGCCACAAATAATTTTGCCATCACGAATGCAATAATTCCACAGCCAGGAAAAGTCAGCAGCCAAGCACTGATCATTTCTTTTACGATACTCCAATCAACGCTTGAAGTTCGTTTGGCCGCTCCTGCTCCCATGATCGCAGTTGTTTTCGTATGGGTCGTTGACACCGGAATTCCGAATATCGACGCAAGGAAAAGACAAATCGCGGCACTCAAATCCGCAGCAAACCCCTGATACCGCTCCAGCTTCACCATGTCCATCCCCACTGATTTAATGATCTTCATTCCCCCTACAGAGGTGCCAAAGCCCATCGTTACAGAACAAAGGACCATTACCCAGATAGGAATGACAAATCCGTTCCCGGTTTTTTCAGCCAAATTATTGTAAAAAAGTCCTAACATAAAGACACCCATAAACTTCTGCCCATCCTGTGCACCATGCAAGAAAGCATTCATTCCGGCACTGATTGCCTGACCGATCGTAAAGACGTGATTTGCCACGCGTCTGGATATACCTTGAAAAATCAATACGATAAGCTTAGTAACCAGCCAACCGCCGCCAAAGCCCATGATCGTCGAAACGACCAGACCTACGATAACCTTCAGCCATTCAGCTCCGCTAACCGCTTCCAATCCGCCCATCGCCATTGCAGACCCTGTTAACCCGGCAATCAACGCGTGAGATTCACTTGTCGGAATACCAAAATACCAAGCCGCGACTGCCCAGACGACAATGGAAAATAAAGAAGCTGCCAAAGCGACCTGCGCGGCGTTGCCCGCCCCTTCAAAGGTCACGATGTTGCTGATTGTTTCGGCCACCTGCGAATTAAAATAAGTCATAACCAAGGCGCCTAAAAAGTTCATTACTACGGCCATCCAGATAGCGACATTGGGTCTCAATACCCTGGTCGAGACTGCTGTGGCAATCGCGTTTGGCGCATCTGTCCAACCATTTACAAAAATGACTCCCATAACCAACGTTATTGTAACAACTAAAGCAATACTCATGCTGCACCACCATTTCTTATTTTCAAAATAATGATAGCACACCCGCTACCTTTCGTCCTTAAATTACTAGATTTCTCCACTTTTTGGTTTAATTCTATTTATTTTCTGTTAAGGAAAAAAACTTGTCACGATTTTATTGCATTGAAAAGCGGCTTTATGTATAATGAGTAATGTTGAATTGTACGGCAAAAGCCGTATAAGACTGAATTCGGAGGTGAAATCCATGCCAAACATTGAATCTGCAATCAAACGCGTTCGCACTAGCGAAGCTGCTAACGCTAAAAACTCATCACAAATGAGCGCAATGCGTACTACTGTTAAGAAATTTGAAGAAGCCGCTACTGCTGGCGCTGAAAATATGAACGACCTTTATAAAGAAGCTGTTAAAGCAATCGATATGGCTGAAACAAAAGGTTTGATTCACAAAAACAAAGCAAACCGCGACAAAGCTCGTCTTGCTAAAAAATTAGCTAAATAATAAAAACCGATCTTTTGATCGGTTTTTTTATTTGTATTTATTTAGCCGTAAAGAGCGCCGATACAAAAACTGTATCCGCGCTCTTTACTTATTTATTTGTTAATTCAGTATAGCTTTTTGCGCGATCTTCCATGTCGACAACGGTTTGATTCAGCATTTCTTCTACTAATTCATCATCTTTCTTGATGTTATGCAAAGCAGAGAAGCGCGTTTGTCCTTCTAAGAAGTCATTCATCTTGCTGAAGTCGGTTTTCTTAAAGTCGATCCGCATTGGATCTTTGCCTTTTTGAGCACGAACCGGATCATAACGGTAAAGCGGCCAGTAGCCTGATTCTACCGCTTTCTTAGACTCTTTGATCGTTTGGCTCATACCGCCGCGGATACCGTGATTGATACAAGGGGTATAACCAATGATCAATGAAGGTCCTGGATACGCTTCGGCCTCTTGGATAGCCTTCAACGCTTGAGTTGGATTGGCTTCGATCGCCACTTGCGCAACATACACATCGCGATAAGTCATAGCGATCATTCCCAGATCTTTCTTCTTCGTCTTCTTACCGCCGGCTGCAAATTTAGCAATCGCAGCTGATGGTGTGGCTTTCGACATTTGTCCGCCTGTATTGGCGTACACTTCGTTATCCATGACGAGAATATTCACGTCTTCGCCAGACGCTAGAACATGATCGATCCCGCTAAAGCCGATATCGTATGCCCAGCCGTCCCCGCCGATGATCCATTGGCTAGGTTTAGCAAACATTTCATTGTCAGCTAGGATTGATTGCAGCTCTTCATTGCTTTCTTCGCTTAGGGTAGCGCGCAATTTAGCCGCACGCTGCTGACTTCCTTCGCCTTCTGTCATATGATTCAGCCAATCTTGCAACTGAGCTCTCGTATCCTCTGATCCAACGCCTTTTTCTAAAGCAGCTAGGACTTTATTCGCAACACGATTGCGTTTTGTCAAGTTCGCCATGTGCATGCCAAGACCGTATTCGGCATTGTCTTCAAATAGCGAATTACTCCAAGCAGGGCCTCGACCGTCTTGATTGACAGTGTATGGCGTTGCTGGCGCTGAACCGCCCCAGATAGAAGAACAGCCGGTAGTATTAGCGATCATCATTCGGTCGCCAAACAATTGAGTCAGCAATTTCACGTAAGGTGTTTCGCCACAACCAGCACAAGCTCCAGAGAACTCAAGCAATGGTTGTTCAAATTGTGAGCCTTTGACCGAGAATTTTTTAGCCGGGTTAGCTTTTTGACGCAAGGTCATCGCGAATGCCCAGTTTACAGCTTGTTCTCTTTGGTCTTCATAAGACTTCATGACTAACGCTTTTTCCTTCGCTGGACAAGCTTCTACACACAGACCGCAGCCTGTGCAATCTTCTAGTGAAACTTGAATACGATACTTGAAGCCGTCTTTTCCGCGCATGTCGCGAGTAATGAAGCCTTCAGGTGCTGCTTCCATTTCCTCTTCATCTGCAAGGAACGGACGAATCGCCGCATGCGGACAAACAAAGGCACATTCATTACACATTGTACACGCTTCTGGTATCCACTCAGGCACTTCCAAAGCGATCCCGCGTTTCTCATAAGCCGCCGTACCGGAAGGCGCTACGCCGCCCAGCATGCCGTTTTCGATCAAATCATTGACTGAAAGCTGATTGCCCTCTTGACGATTGATCGGCTCTAGAATATTGCGGATATAAGCTGGTTTACTTGGATCATCCTCATTCGCCAGCGGCTTCACTTCGATTTCTGCCCACTCAGCTGGAATCTCGATCTTCTTCAATTCCGCTACAGTCGCATCGATCGCCTGACAGTTGCGTTCAACGATTGTTTTCGATTTCTTACCATAGGCCGCATCGACTTCTGCTTTTAGTAATGGCAGGTAAGTCTCATGATCCATAATGTCTGTTAGTTCAAAGAACGCTGTCGACATCACTTGGTTGATCCGACCGCCTAAGCCAGTCTTTTGTGCGATTTCCATGGCGTTAATGATATAGAAATTGATATTATGCTCAGCTAAATAGCGCTTGATCCGGCCCGGCAATAATCTCTTGACCCGCTCTTCGTCCCAAACGGTATTCAATAAGAAGGTGCCGCCGTCTTTCAAGCCCTTCAATAAATCATATTGATGAATATAGGCGCTATTATGACAGCCGACAAAATCGGCCGCTTCTACATTATAAGTAGAAAGAATCGGCTCTTTCCCAAAACGCAGGTGAGAATTTGTCAATCCGCCTGATTTTTTGGAGTCATAAGAGAAATAAGCTTGCGCATAATAATCGGTGTTATTCCCGATAATCTTGATTGCTTGCTTGTTCGCTCCAACGGTACCATCTGAACCAAGTCCCCAGAATTTCGCCTGGAAGGTTGATTTTGGCGTCAAATCTAACACATCGCTCATTGGCAAGGATAGATTTGTCACATCATCATTGATCCCGACTGTAAAGCGCGGCTTCATATCCGCTGCCGGCAACAATAAATGGTCAAACACAGCAACGATTTGATTTGGTGTTACATCTTTTGATGCAATACCATAACGTCCGCCGATCACGATTGGGCGGTTCGTATGACGATACAATACGCTTTGGACATCAAGCAGCAATGGCTCGCCATCTGATCCTGGTTCTTTTGTCCGGTCTAATACAGCCACTTTTTCGGCTGTTGCCGGTAATTTTGCCAGTAGATTTTCTGCTGGGAATGGACGATATAAATGAATGTCGATAAAGCCGACTTTGCGTCCATTGGCATTCAAATAATCAACCGTTTGCTGGATCGTTGGTGAAGCAGAACCCATCGCGATAATCACTTCAGTCGCTTCTGGATCGCCGTAATAATTGGTCAAATCATAATCTGTACCGCGCAGCTCATTGATTTTATTCATGTATTTCTGCACGATCGCAGGCATTTCATCATAATAGCGGTTAACAGTTTCTCTTTGCTGGAAATGAATATCCGGATTTTGTGCCGTTCCTGAAACATTCGGACGATTCGGATTCATTCCTAAGCGTCGAAATTCAGCTAAGGCTTCCCAGTTCATCATGGCTTTTAAATCGTCGTAATCAATTACTTCGATTTTTTGCAGCTCATGACTTGTTCTAAAGCCGTCGAAGAAGTTCATAAACGGTAATTTGCCTTCGATACTCGCTAAGTGAGCAACCGCCGACAAATCCATAACTTCCTGTACGCCGCCTTCAGCCAGCATACAAAAACCTGTTTGGCGGGCAGCCATCACATCACTATGGTCACCGAAGATACTCAAAGCATTCGTAGACACTGCTCGAGCCGCTACGTGGAACACGGTCGGCAGTAATTCACCAGCGATTTTGAACATATTCGGAATCATCAACAACAAACCTTGTGAAGCTGTATAAGTCGTGGTTAAAACACCTGTTTTCAAGGAACCGTGAACTGTTCCGGCGGCGCCTGCTTCTGATTGCATTTCAACTACTTTAACTGTCTCGTTAAAAATGTTTTTGCGACCTTGCTCTGCCCACTCGTCAACAACTTCTGCCATTGTTGAGCTGGGCGTGATTGGATAGATACCTGCAACTTCGGTAAACGCATAGGAGATATGCGCCGCTGCGGTATTTCCATCCATTGTTTTCATTGTTTTCATCATTTGCACCTCGCTTAAACCAATTGCTCCTGTCTTGTCTTTTGAATATATTGATCAATTTCATTTGCTGCGATTTTTCCGGCACCCATTGCTAAGATGACTGTTGCCGCACCTGTTACGATGTCTCCGCCAGCGAAAACGCCAGGAATCGAAGTCGCACAGGTTTCTTCATCTGCATCAATATAGCCCCATTTATTTAGTGCTAATTCTGGGAAAGTATCCAATAAGACTTTATTGGCACCTTGCCCGATTGCTTCAATGGCTGTGTCTGCCTCGATGATAAACTCACTGCCCGGAATCACGATTGGACGACGACGTCCAGATTCATCCGGCTCGCCTAATTCCATCTGCACACATTTGACTGCTTTTAAGCGGCCTGCTCCATCATCAATGTACTCAACAGGATTGGTCAACCAATGGTATTCGATCCCTTCTTCTACTGAATGATGATATTCTTCTTCACGAGCAGGCAGTTCTTCTAATGAACGACGGTAAACGATCGACACCTTGTCAGCGCCTAAACGTTTAGCAGAACGCGCCGCATCCATCGCCACGTTTCCGCCGCCGATGACCACGACATTTTTCGATTTTTGAACTGGTGTGTCATATTGCGGGAATTGATAGCCGTGCATCAAGTTGACCCTTGTCAAATATTCACTCGATGAATAAACACCGTTCAATGATGTGCCTTTGATTCCTTGGAATCTCGGTGCACCTGCTCCTACTGATAGATAGCAGGCATCAAAATCGGTGATGATCTCATCCATCGTAATCGTTTTACCTATGACGACATTTGTTTCGATCTTCACGCCTTGAGCGACGATGCGTTCGATTTCCTTTTTCACGATGCGTTTTGGCAAACGGAATTCAGGAATCCCGTAAGTCAATACTCCGCCTGGTGAATGTAATGCTTCATAGACCGTTACATCGTATCCCAGTTTAGCTAGATCTCCCGCAGTGGTAAGTCCTGAAGGGCCTGAACCAATTACTGCTACCCGACCTTTATCACCAGTAACCTCTTTGTATTCAACTGGCTGTTCTAAAGCCCAGTCTGCCACAAGACGCTCCAATTTTCCGATCGCCACAGGTTCAAATTTCTTCGAACGTCCTAGACGGCACACCATCTCACATTGTTTTTCCTGTGGGCAGACCCGGCCGCAAATTGCCGGCAGATTGGTATAACGGCTTAATACTTCATAAGCTAAAGGCATGTTGCCTTCTTCGATCGCTTTGATAAAGCCTGGGATGTCGATCATTACGGGACAATTTGAAATACAAGGCGCATTTTTACATTGCAGACAGCGGCTTGCTTCTAGTTGTCCTTCTTCCAGCGTGTACCCTAAAGCGACCTCATCAAAATTCTGATTTCGGACTTCAGGCGCTTGTTCCTGCATGGGTGTCTTTGTGTAGCTGCGTTTAGCCATTTGAACTCACCTGCTTTTCATATCTTTCGTTGGCCAGTAATTCTTCTGGACGATATTGCTGCATCCGATTGACAAATTCATCCCAATCGACTTCTTCGCCTAAAAATTCTGGTCCGTCAACGCAAGCAAATTTAATAGAATCCGCCACTGTCACACGACAGCCGCCGCACATGCCGGTCCCATCGATCATGATCGGATTTAAGGAGACATAGATTGGCACATCGTACTTTTGCGCTGTAATTGTACAAAACTTCATCATGATACTCGGTCCGATCGCCCACGCCATCGAAATTTTTTCACGCTTAAAGACATCTTCCATCGCTTGAGTAACCAAACCTTTTTGCCCAACGGAGCCGTCATCTGTCATCAAAATCAATTCATCCGAATACTGTGCGCATTCTTCCTGCAGGATCAATAAATCTTTATTTTTTGCCCCCAGAACTGTAATCACATGGTTGCCGGCTTCCTTTAAGCCTTTGACGATTGGGAATAAGGCAGCGATCCCAACGCCTCCGCCAACCAAGAGCACGGTACCATAATTTTCGATATCGGTTGCTTTGCCGAGTGGTCCAACAATATCTGTCAAGGCTTCACCAGCCATAACCGTTGCGAGCTGGGCAGTCGATTTGCCGATCACTTGAAAGATTAAGCGTACCCAACCCGCTTCTTTGTCCGTATCCACGACAGTGAGGGGAATCCGCTCACCCTGTTCGTCGATTCGCAAGATCACAAACTGCCCCGGCTGTGCTTTTTTGGCAATTCGTGGTGCTTCAACTAAAATCTCATATTCAGTCGGCGCCAGTTCCTTGCGTTCTAATACTTTAAACAAATTCTCACTCCATTCTTTCAATGCGACACTATTGAGCTGCTTCTACCAAAGCCTTCACAAATGCTTTTAAGACTTCTTCATCTTCATCATCAGCTTCGTTTTCGATCTTCACTGTTTCTGCTGCTTTTTTAGCCCCTGTTTTGGCGAAGGCTTCATCAAATGCAATGGCAGCTTGACAGAAATAATCTGGATATAATTCGCTGTCTCCGCTTCCTACTACGCCATAGATTTTTCCTGATAGGTCAACATCTGGCAATTCTTCATGGAAGTCTTCCAAATCAAACGGCAGTTCACCATCTCCATCAGTATAAGTAGCTAGGACACAAATATCTGCATCTTCATAGAAATCTGATTCTGCATCGTCGGCTTCGACGCGTTCTACGTCAACGCCGATTTCTTCAAAAGCATCCTCCAGAATTTCAGAGATCCCTTCTGTGTTTCCTGTGTTAGTTGCATAAACGATTTTTGCTAATGTCATTTCTTTCATCCTTTCTTTTATAGGTTTATACATTTGTGGTGCATATATAAAGCCAGCAAAAGCTGACTATTATCGTGAGGAAAAATAAAAATTTGATTACATTATTAGCTCTTGAAAATCGGTGTTCTTAATTGAGATTAATTCTCAATGAACCCTTTCTACGACAACGTTTTAGGTATTTGACACCTTTGTATTATCATACCTTAAAAATATGAATTATTAAACATTGCTGAGAGAATTTTCTTCTAATTTTTTGATAATCGACTGGTTATCAGTGTTTTTTTATTTTTCTAGCCTATCCCTATTCGAATAGTTGAACCATCTGCAAGAAAAAGCCTAGATCATCATTAAAAGATAAATAAAAAAGAACCAGCAGAACAAAATAATTTGCCTGCCGGTTCTTTCATTGCGAATAAAATCCTATTTCTTTTTATTTTTTTATTTTTTCGGTTGTCTTCAAAATGAACAATTGAAAGTTCAATTCCTTTTCGGCTTGTCCGGTTTTTACTTCGTAATCATTTTCCACCAGCTCGTCATACATGGAAACCAATAATTCTAAGGGGAATTTCGCCACCTGCTGCATCGCTAGTTTCACACGGTAAGGATGGACACCTAACGTCTCAGCAATATTGGCCTGCTGATAACCGCTTTTTTGCAAGAGTTTCGTTTGCAGCAATAAACGGATTTGTCCGATCAAAATCGCTGTCAGTTTGATCGTTTCTTCTCCTTGTAAATGCAGCTCCTCATAGGTTTGGTAGGCTTTTTCAGTGTCACCCTTTAGAATCCGTTCTGTTAGCTCAAAAATATTATGCTCCAGTGTTTTAGGCACTAAGTCTTCGACCAGCTGGAGGGTGATAGTTCCACCTTCGCCCGCTAACAATAATAATTTCTCTATTTCGTTCATTGCCTTTGAGAGATCAAAATCAGTCAAGCGCAAAAAGAGGTCAAAGGCTTCCTTGGAGATTTTCACATTTGCATTAGCAATATAACGCTGCAAGAAGCTGCGCAAATCTCGTTCCTGTAATGGCGCAGCATCAATGATCGTCGTTTTCTTTAATGTCTTCGTGATTTTCTTTCGCGCATCAAGCTTAGGATACGTCGCCCAAAAAACCACGATCGATGTCTCCTGCGGCTGTTTCAAATAATCTACCAAACCGTCAACATCCTGATCAGGTACATTATTTTTCTTCTCGCCCGTCAAAAAGTAGGGCTTTTCGACAAAGATTAAGCGGTAATCGCCGAAAAAAGGCAATGTTTCTGCTTCATCAATGACTGCTCCGAGGCCGCTTTCCTCCATGTCAAAGGACATAAAGTTCAGTTCTTCCAAGTCATCGATCTTCATCCGATCAATAAAAGCTTGCCGCACTTCCTGGATTAGATAATCTTCTGTTCCCGTAACCAGATAGACCGGCTTTAGCGGTGCGTTTCTGATCTGCTGAAGGGCTTCCTGTGTATTCATGCGATTACTCCTTATCTATTTAAAAAAAGTTTGCTGTAAAATTTTGGATGGGTTGAATCTAAGAACCCGACTATCCATGCTACCATGATTATTCGATAAAATCTATCAGGACTTTGATTTTTCCGCGTTTGGTTAGCGCGGACCATTGATAGTAGACCATCCCCTGCTGATCCGTCCGAAAAACCTTCACCTGATACTTGTTTAGTTTTTCCAGCGTCTCTGCTGTGGGGTGACCGTAACGGTTCTTTTTGCCTACCGAAATGATACCATATTTCGGCTTGATTTTTTTCAAGAACTCTTCACCGGCGGAGGTGTTGCTGCCGTGATGGCCGACCTTTAGAAAATCTGTTTTCAATTGCGGATAATTGTTCAGCAGCTTTTCTTCCCCCGTCGTTTCCAAGTCGCCCGTCATTAAAAAGCGCTGCTGATTTATTTGGAAAAACGCGACTAACGAATCATCATTTTCGCCTTCGCTTTTCTTTGGTGAAAGAATTTGTACTTTTAAGTGCTTGCCGATCGTATCTCCCTGCTTTACCAGATGAATCTCTGTTCCTTTGACTCCCATCAACAGCTTTTTCAACTCCATTTGCGAACCATCGGCTAAATACAGGTTGCTTACTTTTATTTTGCTCATGACATTGTTTAATTCGCCCATATGATCCGCGTCGTTGTGGGTTACGAGTAAATGATCGATTTCACTGCATCCTAGTGATTTTAGGAAAGGGATCAAATTATAATCCGAAAGCTGCTTTGGCTGCCGGGCTTGCCATGGTTTTTGCTTGAAATTCAGCCGGCCGCCGGTATCAATCAAAAAGGTTTCCTGCATGAAGGGCAGTTTGATAAAAATACTGTCCCCTTGTCCCACATCAACAAATGCCACCATGCCGTTGGCTGAAAAAGCGATCGAAGCCACCAATAAGCAGACTACTCCCAATAGAAGATAAAATGTTCGCTGATATTTCAGACGGTCAATAATTAATAGAACGAATAGAATAAGAAGTAAAAAGATTAAGAAGGCTGGTCTGCCTGTGGTTAAGTTGGGAATAGCCGCGAATGCTAACAGTTTTTCCAGCAGTAAAAATAGCTGCTCCATCAAGCTGGCGATCAGTTGAGGAAGTGGCAAAAAGCAGCCGAAAAATAAGATTAAGCACCCTGGAAGAATCAGCCATTCAAAAAGCGGAAATAATAATAAGGTCAATAATCCGCCGATGATCGTCCATTCGCTGAAGCTGAAGATCAAGACAGGCAGCGATAAAATAGAAAATAGCAATGTCTGCTGCCACGCCTGGAGTCTTAGATCATTCAAATACACCAACAGTAAAGCGAAATACAAGCTCAATTGTGCGCCGACTGACCATAGCACTAGTGGAAAAACTAAAACTAGCAGAAACAGCATCAGACTCCACTGATCCAGCTTGGAGAGCAGCACCTCAAAAGTCAAGCAGGCAAAAGCGATTAGAAAGCTCAAAACTGCCCGAATCGTACTAAACCCGCCACCGGTCAAACAAATCAACAGCAAGCCGATTAGACTCAACAGGCCCAACCGAATTTCTCTAGTCAAGCCTGCCCGCTTCAACAGTAAATGAATGCCGCCTAAATAAAACTGAATATGCAAACCAGATAAGGTAAATAAATGCAGCAGGCCGGTTGTTTTATACGCTTCCGAGTATTCCGCAAACTCCGCATCCTTATAACCGATCACTAAAGCCTTGATGTAGCTGGCAAGACGCTTAGAATAATGCTGGTCAATCATCCGAATCAAACCTTGGCGCAGATCACTCAGACCAAATCTGCTTCGCCGCAGCAGCTTGAATGACTTCACTTGAAGGCTTCGGCTAATACCCAAGCTTTGATAATATTTCTTAGCATCGAATCCGTTTAGATTTCTAGCCGGATCAAATTCTTCCGTTTCACCGCTCACCACCGCGCTATTGGGCGGTCTTTCTCCGTTCCAAAACTCTTTTTCTTCTGGCGATTTCAATGAATAATAAACTAAATACTTTTTCCCATTGATTTTCCCAATCAGCTTTAAAAGATTTCCATCAACCTTAATCGAATCTGTTTGCAGCTTTAAGTGTTGATTCGTTATTGTCTCAGGCGCTTTGTTAATCTGGTTTACATAATAAAAAGTTCGTAAACCAACAAAAAGACTGCACAAAAAAGCCAGCAATAACAGCTTGCGGCTTTTCATGCAGCAAATACGCATCACAATAATAGTTAATACTAGCAGCAGCCAAAAATTGAATTGATAAATCAGACTCCCGCATAAAATCGCGATCAGGATCGGTAATATCAGATAATTTCGAACCGCGGCTATCCTTCTAGGAATGTGGCAGCATCTTCTCCTAACTGCAGTTTCGTAAAGTATTTGCTTTCCAAATGGACTTGATGGGCACTGGCACCCACTTGATCGATCAGCTCGATGGCATAAGGATCATTGCGATAATCTTTCAGGTAATGGATTTTTTTGATGCCGGCTTGCAGCAGTGCTTTGGTACATTGCAAGCAAGGGAAATGGGTAACATACACTTCCGCTTGATCAGTAGCGATGCCTAGCTTGGCACATTGCAGCAACGCGTTCATCTCCGCATGGATCGTCCGCAGACAATGTCCGTCGACTACATAGCAGCCTTCATCCATACAATGGACATCGCCGCTGACGGAACCATTATAGCCGCCTGCGATGATTCGCTTATCTCTCACGATCGTCGCGCCCACTTCTAAACGAGTGCAGGTGCTTCTTAATGATAGTAAAACGGCTTGCGCCATGAAATATTGGTCCCAAGGTATTCTTTCTGTCGTCAAATTGTTCGTCCTCACTTTCGATCTTTCTTATATTGTAATCGAGTCCTTCAAATTTTCAAGCGTCTTTTCGCCAATGCCAGATACTTTCGTCAAATCCTCTACCGCCTGAAAACTGCCATTTTCTTCACGGTATTTGATAATGTCTGCCGCCTTCTTTTCACCGATCCCTGATAATTGCTGCAATTCTGTCGCGTCCGCTGTGTTGATATTGATTTTTTGAGTCGTACCGGAAGCCGCCGTACTCGTGCCCTGCTGAGGAGTTTCAGTGATCGTTGGGATTTCTTCGCCGACTTTTGGTACATAGATAATTTCCTGATCGGTCAATAATTTTGAAAAATTGACCTGATTTTGATCGGCTTCTGCTGTGAAGCCCCCAGCCAGATCGATCGCGTCCATCAGGCGCATTCCTTGGGTGATCCGATACATCCCAGTTTTTTTGACCGCGCCCTTTACATCAACAAACCACTCTTGGTTTTTGGATTCCGTCGTTGCCGCTATACTGCTCTCCGTCGAGAAAAGCGCTGGATCTGCCGCTGGGCTTTCAGGTTCTTTAGTCAAATAGAAGAATACAACTACGGCTAAGACGATCGGTATCGCCAGCAAATAAGGATATTTTTTTACATACTCTTTCATAACGACCTCCTTTTCAATAAGGTACGCAAATTTTTGCGATCGCTGTCTTATTGCGAAAAAAAAGAGCGCTAGACATTTTTGTCTAACACTCTTAATCATTTATTTCATCGTTTCCAAGTAATCCAACGCATCCTTGACTGTCTTAACTGGCACGATTTTCATATCTGTATCCAGCTTCTTAGCGGCTACTTTGGCTTCTTCATAGTTTGATTTGATCCCTGGTTGTGCTTTTTTCATTTCCTTAGTGATCTCATCATCCGGTGCGAAGAAAACCTTGTTATTAGCTGCGGCTGCACTGGCTACTTTCTTATCGATTCCGCCGATTCTTCCGACTTCACCATCCGAATTGATCGTTCCGGTACCAGCGATTTTTTCGCCATGGCGCAAGTCTTTATCGACTAGCTGTTCGTAAATTTCTAAAGTAAACATCAAGCCTGCCGATGGTCCGCCGATATCGCCTGCATCAATTTTGACCTTGTCCTGCGAATCGATCTCGGTATGATCCGTCAGTGAGATGCCGATTCCCGGTTTTTTATCGGTTGGCAGTTTGATTAGTTTTTCAGTTGCTTCTTTGGTTTTACCATCGTGAACATAGGTGACCTTCATCTTCTGACCAACTTTTTGGGATTTCACGTATTTCATGAAATCTTCACTGCTGGTAAAGGTCTTTCCATCCGCTTTCGTTACCGTATCGCCGACGCTGATTTTTCCGGAAAAGTTAGAATTCTTCTCCACACCTAGAACATAAACGCCTTTATATTGCATTTTATAGGGTTTATTGGCTAGTTTTAACGCCTGCTCGATGGCAAAATTTTGGGAGGTTTCCATGTTGAACTTTTGGATCTGCATGTATTCATCATCGCTGGCACCGCCAGTTAATTCATTCACCGAAATAATTTCACGGAAAGGGGTGAACTTGGCTCTTGCCGCGGTAAATACCGTCGCCCGCCTGATTCCTACAGATGTTAAACTGAATGAGCCCTTGTTTTCATCTTTTTTATCGTTAACGGTGATCAGCTTTTTCAAATTGATCGTCTCCCCCGGTTCTTCGATGTAATAAGGGATCGGAACAATCACACAGGCCACCACTGCCAGAGCTAAAAATATAAGTAATAATCGTTTGACAAGTTTATTGTTTTTCACTATTCTCACGCTTCTCTTCCAACGCCCGATAGACTGGTTCGGGCAGATATTCTTTGATGTCGCCGTTAAACGTCCAAACTTCCTTCAAAATCGAAGAGCTGATATGGCTGTATTTCGGCTGTGCTAATAAAAAGACGGTCTCCAACTCATGATCCAAATGCTGGTTCATCAGGGCAATTTCTTTTTCATATTCATAATCCTTGATACTGCGGATACCTCGTAATAAAAACTTCGCTCCAAGCTCTTCTGCAACATTGACTGTCAACTCATTTTTTTGAGTCATCACTCGTACATTGGTGATATGCTGGACCGATTCCTTTACGATAGCTAGTTTTTCTTCTGGGGTAAAGAAGCTTTTTTTTGTTGTATTGACGAAAACGCCGATGATCAGCTCATCAAACAATTTCGCTCCCCGTTCGATCGTATCTAAATGCCCCATCGTCAATGGATCAAAACTGCCGGGAAAAAGCGCGATTCGTTTCATCTTAATCCTCCTTAAAGGTCATCATCTCTATAAAGCAGCCAGAGAGCCTAATCATAAATCGTTACAGCGGTGATGCCGTAATCATGACGCTTGCGTTCTTTCAAGCTGCCGATGGTTTCTGGCAGCACGACTTCTTTATCCGTTTCGCAAACTACGATCGCATTTTCTGTCAGCAAATCATTTTCCAGCAGCAGCTCGATCTGCTTTACGATCTCCTGTTTTGCATAAGGCGGATCTAATAAGACTAAATCAAATTGCGTTTTGCTTTCGATCAGCTTCTGGATCGCCTGATTTGCCGGCATCTTCATTAATTGAAAGGCCGCTTCATCTTTGGTCATAGCGACATTTTCACGAATGATCTCCATGGCACGGAAGTTCTTTTCTACTAAGACCGCTTGATCCATCCCGCGAGAGACCGCTTCGATGCCTAATGAGCCGCTGCCGGAGAATAAATCCAGTGCGATGCCTCCGTCGAAATACGGACCGATCATATTAAAAATAGCACCTTTTACTTTATCCGTCGTGGGCCGCGTATTATTTCCTGTTAAGGTTTTTAATTTACGACCGCCAAATTCACCTGCAACCACTCGCATGACTTACATGCCCCTCTCGTTTCTCGTCAACCAACTGGTCTTTTTGTGAAGGTTTTTAATGCTCAAATTGCACAAAAAAATAGACCACCTAATTTGACCTCTTTATTATCAAATAAAAAGATGAAAAATGTTTGAACAAATCAGACATTTTTCACCTTACTTAGACTGTTTCAGCTAATCGAATCTTTGTATTGGCTTCTACGACATCCAACTCATCGTCATCTTTTACTTGATAAGCGGCCTTCGTTCCGATTCGATCCGCAAAATTCATTTCGATATCTGGTCGGTAAGAACGCTCTACTTGACGCACAAAATGTAAGCCCTGCAGCTTTTCTTCGGTTTCTTCCACGACCTCTTCATTTACATATAAAACGACATATTTCATTTTTCGTGAAACAAAATGAATCAAACCAAATCGTTTCAAGGTTTTTAATTGCTTCAAGGAATAGACCCAAACAATTATCCCTCGTCTTTTTTGCATTACAAACTCAGTATTATCCATGACAATTCCCCTTACAACTCTGATTCCCTGTTTCAAAAAAAGGATTTCCTGCATCAACTTTGATCTCTGCTGAGATGGTTTGTGCCAAACAGATGCCGATTTCATCCAGCAACCGTTGGAAGTCTGTCTCAGCTAAGCGAAAGGCGGCAACTTTTTCATTTAGATCAAGCGCCCGTTTGCTCACGCGAACTTTTCGCTGCTGCTGGCGGTAATCTGGTGCATACTCTCCATAGGCTGCGATTTGTTCGAATTTATCTTTTTCAGCTTGAAACATTTTTTTCAGCTTCGCGACTTCTGGGCAATCATTCATCTGTTTTCTTGCCTGCAGATAGTTTTTATAGCTTTGACTCGCTAAAATTTCCTGAATCAATCGCTGATTCTGATCCTCCAGCTGAAAGAAAGCATCATTAATAATCAACCTAGTCACTATCCTTTGTTTTTTCTGGTTCCTGTAACAAGACTAGCACACTTTCTTGATCAATTGCAACGCCAAGCTCTGACTCTGATGCCGTAATGATCTCATTCAAATGCTCATGACTGATCCAATCAAAAAGATTGAACAGCGGATCGATCATCGGTGAGTAAAAAAAGCCGTCTTTATAATTGATCTTGGCATTTTTAGCCAAATCTTTAAATTCGGTGGAGGATAGTTCAAAGGACAGATTGCTTAGATGTGCGCCTTGATCAGTCTGCCACTCTTCTAGTCGGTCATTATTCAGCACTTTTTTCGGTGCGGTTAAAAAACCTTTTAACAGCTTTTTACTGTCACTTATTGCATTATCAGCAGTCGGCAGTTCGTCTAGCTTCCGTAAAGTGCGATAAAAGTTGATCGCTCCAATCGTTCGTTCCTGCTTTTGCTGATTTAAGACATTCCAATCAAGGTTGCTTTCCTGCACTCGATTAGCTAAGGGATTGCCGCTGTTGATCTGATACGGCATCAAACGCAATAGATTTTCCATATCTAAATAAACCGCGCCGATCATTTTTTCATTGTCTCCGTTGAAAAAAAGCATCGCAAAGGTATCATTATCAAATGCGACTAAAGGACGAAAACGCATATCATTTTCGCTTAGTTCGATATCTACAGGTTCCTCGTCGTAGCTCAAGGCAAAAGCTGCAGACAAGTTGATTTGATCCGACAGCTGACTGCTGGTCATCCCGAATTTAAAGGGTTTGATCTCCGCTTTTTTCGCCATGACCTTGATCGTACTGACTTTGCCTGCCTCCACATTCACTTCCAAAATCCCTTTATCTAAAGCATAATCACGGGTTTGAAAGAAAAAGCCGCTGTCCTCAATCTTCGTTGGACGGCCATATTCCTGCTCAAACGTTTCGATGGGCTGTGAAATATAGTTCGCATACCCTTCAGCCTTGATCGTCTGATGCTTTAAGGCCTTGTGCCGCACCACCTGATTAGTTGGTGTGACGGGAGCTTTTCCCTGCGTAGGTGGAAAGAGGACTGGCTGCAGATAGTAGCCAATCAAAACCAAGAATAGAATACTAAGAAAACCAATCACTCTCTTCACACAAAACGCTCCTAAATCATATTAATAAACAAAACTATTTTTCTTTAACTTCAATCAGCAAGTCGCCAGAAGTGATACTTTCGCCTTCTTCAACATACAGATGCGAAACTTTTCCGGCAAAACGGGCATCGATCGAAGTCTCCATCTTCATTGCTTCTGTGATCAGCAACGGCTGACCTTTTTCAACATGATCGCCTTTTTCAACTAAGACTTTCAAGACTGATCCGCTCATTGTCGCACCGATTTGTTCGCGGTTCGTTGGTTCAGCTTTGCGCTTCGCCTGAACAGCACTCTTGATTGACGCATCCTTCACGAGGATTTCGCGACGTTGGCCATTCAAGTTGAAGAACAAGGTGCGGTTTCCTTCGATATCAGCTTCACCGATTTCGTCCAAACGAATAATCAAGGTCTTGCCTTTTTCGATTTGAACATTGACGGTTTCACCTAGACGCATACCAGCAAAGAAAGTAGGTGTGTCTAACAAGGTAACATCCGCAAACTGTTCGTAAGATTTTTGATAGTCTAAAAATACCTGCGGATACATCAAGTAGCTTAAAACATCCGTCTTGCTCGGTTCAAAACCGATCAATTCCTGTAATTCCGCTTTGACCTTTTCGAATTTAACCGGCTCAGCAAATTTACCTGGGCGCTCCTGCAAGGCAGGACGGCCTTGTAAAATGATCTGCTGCAGTTTCTCAGGGAACCCGCCAACTGGCTGGCCTAGTTCGCCTTGGAAGAAGCTGATAACAGAATCAGGATAACTCAATTCATCGCCGCGATCGTAGATATCTTGTTCTGTTAGATCATTTTGTACCATGAACAGCGCCATATCTCCGACAACTTTAGATGATGGGGTTACTTTTACGATATCACCAAACATCATGTTGACTTTTTGGTACATTACTTTGATTTCATCCCATTTTTCGCCTAAACCAACCGCTTTGGCCTGCTGCTGCAGATTTGAATACTGTCCGCCCGGCATTTCATGATTATAGACTTCGGTTTGAGCCGCCATAATACCATTTTCAAAGCTTGAGTAGTACGGACGAACCTCTTCCCAATAATGGTTCAATTGACGAACGTTCTTCAAGTTCAAATCAGGCGCACGGTCTCCGTATTGCAGCGCGTAATACAAACTGCTCATACTTGGCTGACTTGTTGCTCCGCTCATTGCACTGGTTGCCACGTCAACGATATCCACGCCGGCTTTAACAGCCGCAGATAACGTAATGATCCCGTTTCCGGCAGTGTCATGTGTATGCAAATGAATCGGCAGGTCAGTCGTTTCTTTCAGTTCACTGATCAAACGGAAGGCCGCTTGCGGTTTCAATAAGCCAGCCATATCCTTGATCGCGATCACATGGGCACCGCTGGCTTCCAATTCTTTCGCCATATCTTTATAGTATTGCACATTGTATTTGGTCCGGCTGTCATCTAGGATATCGCCGGTATAACAAATCGCCGCTTCCGCAATCTTTCCTGCGTCACGAACGTATTGAATACTTTTCTCCATTTGCGGAATCCAGTTCAAGCTGTCGAAGATTCGGAAAACATCGATCCCATGATGAGCCGCTTCTTTGATGAACTCTTCCAGCACATTATCTGGATAGTTGGAATAGCCAACAGCGTTTGAGCCGCGGAACAGCATTTGCAATAGCGTATTCGGCATGGCTTTACGCAATAATTTCAGACGTTTCCAAGGATCTTCCGTTAAGAAGCGATACGCCACGTCAAATGTCGCGCCGCCCCACATCTCGCTGGAAAACAGCTCGGGAATCCCTTCGCCAGTTGCTTGAGCGACATTCACTAAATCATGCGTTCTTACCCGAGTAGCCAATAAGCTTTGGTGAGCATCACGGAAGGTCGTGTCAGTTAATAGAACAGAATCTTGGTCCTTCACCCATTTTGCTACTGCTTCTGGGCCTTCTTTATCCAAAATATTCTTAGCAGTAATGATTTCTCTTTTCTCGATTTTTGGTGTTCGAGGTGTTTCAAAATAACGCTTCTCTTGTTTTTCAATACCCGGGAAGCCGTTCACCGTAATCTCTGAAATGTAACGCATCGTTTTGTTTCCACGGTCACGCACACGCGGGAATTCAAACAATTCAGGCGTGTTATCAATGAAGGTAGTCTTCGCGTCTCCGCTTTGGAAAACAGGATGGCTGATCACGTTATGCATGAAGGGAATATTCGTTTTAACTCCCCGCACACGGAACTCGATTAAACAACGCTGCATTTTTTCGATCGCTTGATCAAAATTCAACGCATGTGTACACACTTTTACCAATAATGAGTCGAAATATGGTGTAACTGTCGCGCCTGCATAAGCATTCCCTACGTCTAAACGCACACCGAAACCACCTGGTGAACGGTACGTATCGATTTTTCCTGTATCAGGCATAAACCCGTTCAACGGATCTTCAGTCGTCACACGACATTGGATCGCAGCACCAGACATTTTAATGCCATCTTGCTCAGGCAAGCCGATTTCTTTGTGCAGGTCTTTTCCTTGAGCGATCATTAATTGTGAAGTAACGATATCTACACCTGTAATTAATTCAGTGATGGTATGCTCTACTTGAACACGAGGATTGACTTCGATGAAATAGAAATTATCGCCTTCGACCAAAAATTCCACTGTACCGGCATTGACATAGCCGACATGCTTCATTAATTGAACTGCCGCTTGGCAGATTTTTTCCCGTTGTTCATCATTTAAAGAAATACATGGGGCAACTTCAACCACTTTTTGATGGCGGCGTTGCACCGAACAATCACGTTCAAATAAATGCAATACATTTCCATGTGTGTCCCCTAAAATTTGGACTTCGATATGTTTAGGATTGGCAACATATTTTTCGACATAGATTTCATCATTACCAAAGGCCGCTTTCGCTTCACTTTTAGCACGATCATAGCCTTCTCTGGCTTCTTTTTCATCATGAGCCACCCGCATTCCGCGACCGCCGCCGCCTAAAGCAGCTTTGATCATAATCGGATAACCATGTGATTCAGCAAATTCTAAGACGCCTTCGATCGTATCCACCGGACCATCTGAACCAGGAATTGACGGAATCCCTGCTTCTAATGCCGCTGTTTTGGCTTTGATCTTATCGCCGAAAATATCTAAGTGATGCAACTCGGGACCAACAAAGATCAGTCCTTCTTCACGACATCGTTTCGCGAATTCCAAGTTTTCTGAAAGGAAGCCGTAGCCTGGATGGATCGCATCCACCTTCGCTTCTTTGGCCACTCGAATAATATCCTCAATATCTAAGTACGCATCGATCGGTTTTTTCCCTTTGCCGACTAAATACGCCTCATCTGATTTGAAGCGGTGGACCGAATACTGATCTTCCTCCGCGAAGATCGCTACCGTTTTAATGTTTAATTCGCTACACGCGCGAAACACCCGCGTTGCAATTTCTCCTCTATTTGCTACCAATACCTTTTTCATGCACTTCACTCCTGACTTTTTAAGTATTCATACTCGATTGCTAGTTTGGTCCGTTTTTCATCTGCACTGATGTTCAATGCAAAAGCCACGCCCACTGACAATACAAGTAAGCTATTTCCCCCTTGACTCAAAAACGGGAAGGTAATCCCAGTCAATGGAATAATTCCTAAAATACCACCAAGATTAATAAAAACCTGTAATAACAACAAACTTCCAATTCCGATACAAATCAATGAATTGAAAGGCTTTTTCGAACGAATCCCAACCAAGTAGATCCGTGCGATCATGAAAATCAAAATTGCTAATATAACCAAAGCGCCGATCAAACCAACTTCTTCTATCACAATAGAAAAAATGAAGTCCGTATGAGCTTCACTTAAAAAACCTTTTTTTTCGATACTATTCCCTAAGCCGCGGCCAAACCAGCCGCCGTTGAACATCGCGTAATAGCCATTGACCATTTGGTGCCCTTGATCCAATTCATACTTAAAGGGATTTTTGAAGCTTTCAAAACGGCTGAAGATGTATTGCAGCTTCCCTGGGAAAATGGCGCTACCAAAACGGGTCAACACTTCGATCACCAGAGCACTGCCCAAAATACCAGTGCCGCCAATGATCAAACTATAGACCCAGTTGACACCGCTGGCTAAAAGTAAAATTAGGGCCAACAATGTGATGATCGCCGCGTTCCCCATATCAGGCTGGATCGCTACTAAAAAGATCATTGCGAAAACCAGCAGCAAAGGACGTTTCATATCAGTAACAAAATTATCTTGGATCGTTTCCTGCCTTTTTGACAAAATATAAGACAAATACCAAACGACCATGATTTTTAAATATTCTGCTGGCTGCATCGTAAAACCAGCGATATCGATCCACCCTTTAGCACCATTACGTTCAGTACCAAAAAACAATACAATAATCAATAGAATAAAAATCACATATGTTACAAAAATAATCAGCTGCTGACTTTTCAATACATCTGTTTTCATCTTGTACATCAAACTGATCCCAATTAAACTTAAAACCCAAAAAATCCCTTGGTTCATCACCAGACTTGTTGGGTTTGCATCATTTGTGATCAACAAATAAGAAGTTGAACTGTAAACAAAAATTAATCCTATCACAGTCAAAATCAAATAAGGAATCAAAATACTATAATCTAAAAAATGACGTTTCTTTATCTTCGTGGGCAAGGGTTAAGCCTCCCAGCCGGCATCCGTCATATCCTGACGAGTTTCGTACAATTCCGTATATAAACGATTCAGCTCAGCTTCCAAATCACTAAGCATTTGCTGTCCTTCTCCCCGCTTCAAGATACCTACCTTTTCAGCAAAGAATACTTGACGTGAGAAGCCATACATTTGTGTATCAACGACTTCCTCAAAAGCTTTGCATTGAGAGATACACAAACTATTCGTTTGATTGCGAATCAACAGCTTGATCCGATCTGCATCTTCTTGCAACACTTTAACGGCAAAATCAGAAGAAATATTTTCCATTTTGCTTCCCTCCTATCTTGATTTCAACATTATAACATAGAAAAAATTTAAAAAGGGAAAAAAAACGCGAGACTAAGCTTTTTCTAAACTCTTTGTTCGGGTTTTGACTTTTGCACAGCTCAGAGAATATTACAAAGAGATTACAACCCAGAAACTTTAAATGAAAACGCGAAAAATCAATTCTTTTTACGATTCTCGTTGTGAAACAAATGCGAAATATGAAACATAACAGTTTTTGCCATCTTTATCCGAGACATCGGAAGAATCAGCGAGTAAAGGCTGTTTGAAATGGATAAACTCTAGTTTTTATCCCAAGAAAACTCATTAGTCGCAGCGTTCTGTCCACGACAAATAGCCTGCGGACCCAGCAGGCTAAAAATTTGATTCAGTTTGCTTACCACAGCGGTGCAGTAAGTATCTGTCTCATACCAACGTTGGATTTATCGATGAGACAAACACAGCTGCTTACTCTCGTTTCCGGATACGATCGAGTAATCGCGTTCGTTTCCTTTTAACTTTTTCTGGCGGTGATTGGGTAATCACCGGAGGAGACTCTTCTTCGATGATTCTCTCGGTCAAAACCAGTTTTGCCGGACTCGCCTTATTCTCGATCTTTATATCTTCTAAACGAGCTCCAGCAGGCATACAGGCACTAATAATTATCATTGCCTGACTTTCCGTTAGTTCACTTGGAGTAATCCCCTCTGGTAATCCAATCGTTTGGATCAGAATACCCGGTACCGGCTTTTCTTCTGTGATCACTAGATCCTCTGGTATATTAATCTCATTTAATTCCTCCGCAGGTTCTTCTACTTGCGGGAATGCTTCTTCTTTGCTTAGTTGAGCATCCAATACTGGTGCTTCTTCATCAGCTTCTATATCAAAGATCGGACTTTCGATTTCTTCGATAATTGTTGCATGTTTTAATTTCTTATATAAACCTACGCCATCTTTTTCAAATAGATTCAACAGCGTGAATTTCTCTAAAGTCGCTTTGAGTTC
>NZ_BJED01000032.1 GCF_005405485.1 Enterococcus hulanensis
CTGTGAGACACAGCGATTGGTTTTTGGAGCTGATGTGGAACAGTACCTACTTGGTGCTCAAAAGCTGAGCGAGTTCGTGAAGCCTTTCTTATTTTATATATAGAAGGATTTTTTTCAAGAACTTCACACTTTATTTTTTCTTGAACAAATAAGCAGAAAACGTTCGATGAAATAAGCAGATAAAAAGTGGTTAGCCTCATTTTTTACTAACTAAATTCACAGAGACCTCGGAAATATCTATTTCTGAGGTCTTTTTTTGGTCTTTTTGACGAATAATTCAAATGGCAAATAATTTTTGCGACATTCAAACTTTATTATTCTTTATTTGAAATTAAAAATTTGGATGGAATAACAAAGAAGGATATAAAAATATGGAAAATGACGCAAAAATATTCATTTTGAATAACATGAAATTATAAAAAAACGCAATAAGCGCAATAAAATAATATAAGCTATCATATTGTTACGTGGAAGGGAGAGTGGGTGAAAAATGAGTGAAAGGAGGAAAAAATGAAATGAAAAAGAAGCACTTACTCATGTTAGTTGTTCTGCTGTTTTCTTTAATTGCAGAGATGATACCATCACTAGTTACTGCTTATGCCGAGACGACAAAAACCGTATTGATAGATGAAAAATTTTTGAACGTCTCCTACGATTACGAAGCGCAAAAAGATTCGAATCGTTGGCGAATCACGTTTAGCAGGCAAAGCGAAGAGAGTAATAAAGAGCAGCGACTCAAACTGAAGGTAACGAATGAGAAAGGAAATGTGATAACCTATCCGACAATAAAAGAGATGACTGAAAAAGATGAATGGCTGATTGAGAAAAACTATTCATCGTCAATGGAAGGACAACTTGTTTTTGATTTGCCGAAAACGACCAAAAAGCTCTATTTGGATGTGCAGATGGATCAGCAATCTCCTGCAGAAAATGCTGAAGAGCAGGAACTGATCACAGAAGAGAACATTCTGAAAATAGAAAAGCCGTTTGTGCTTAAAGCAACGGAAGCGGCCGAAAAAACAGAAGACTCTGAAAAAACGTCATCATCCGAAAAAGCAGAAACACCAGGACCTTATGATGAAGACCCTGAGCAGACGAAAAGACTGCAAGCAGAAAACAAAACGTCTTCGGATTTTATTGGTCCGCAGCAGGAAAGCGTGTCAGCGGCCGTTCAGCAGTCGCTTAAAGACAGTGTTGGGATCGCTAATTTATTTCAACCGTATGCGCTGAACTACATTAATAAGGCACCAGCCTACACGACAAATTCAACCGGGACCTTTCCGACTTGCTATTGGGAACCAACGGGACAGAATAATGTCCACAACCATCAAGGCGGATTTGAAAAAGAAAGCGGTTGGGATGGCCTGACCAGCTGGAATGTTGCGCAGGATAACCACACGAACTCGTATATCAATTACGGGGGAGAAAAGAAGAACCCGAATATTGGTATGCGAAAATATGCGAGTGAAACGGATGTTAAAGATGAATTCAATATTCGTTTAAATGTTCGTGGGAACTCGATCAGCAAACCCGGAGTAGATGTTTATTTCGTGCTGGATAACTCCAATTCGATGCAGAGTAAAGATTCGATGATCGAAGGACAGCTGCGTAAGACGCTGGCGGTTCAATCGCTGCAAAAACTGATCACTCGCTTTACAGAGATTCAGGATTCTGACTACATTCGAATCGGCGGCGGGATCTATTCCGATTATCAGGTCTCAAACTATCATCCTACTTTTGCGTTGAGTGATAATCCGAGCAATTGGCAAGACATGCTCAATCGCTATCAATCAATCACGCCGAATGGGAATACCTATACGCAAAGGGCGCTGTTAGACGGTCAAACGACTCTGAACAATGCGGGAGACTCGAGTCGCCGCAAGCTTATTTTCCTTTTGACGGACGGCGGACCTAATAGAAGTATGGTTCCTGTTCGTGGAGACTATGATTCGAATATTTATTACGATGGAATCCGCATCAAGGATTACGACTGGACTACCTACAATAGAGGAAGTCAATTTGGATCGGGGGATGGCGTCACCAAATTAGCTCAGTACGATCGCTTTGGAAATCTTGTTCCTGCTCCGTATCAGATGATGGGCGACAAAAAAGAAATTTCTAGTCATTTGACGATGGTTAATTCATCAGCAGCAGACATGAAAGACAGCGGGATCGAAATCCACAGTGTTGCCATTGGAATCAAACCTGAACCAAACCGGGAATTGCATACACAAAGTGAATTGGTTCGCGGGATGTATAAGATCGCGTCTAAAAAGCTTGGTGCGACCGGTGATGATCAAGATGATTATTTCTTCTACCACGCAACTAAAGGGGGAGACTTTGATCTTTCCTTGAATGATTGGTTTACGACCGTTGTTCAGACCGTGGATAAAGGGAAAATCGAAGATCCAATCGGCGATATGTTCGAGTTAGTTGGAACACCGAAGCTGACAGAAGTCACAAAAAGCGGTGTACCAGCGATTGAAACAAGTAAAATGCCTAATCTGGATTACTCAGATAGGCGAAAAATCAAGGTCAATAATATTAATCTGTATGCGAACCAAGAGATCCAGCTGGATTATACCGTTCGATTAAAAACCGACGATCCGAATTATGAGGACGGCAAGTGGTACCAAACCAATGGGCGGACTACCTTGCAGCCGACGCCGGAACGAACAACGGATAAGCTAGATTTTGGTGTGCCGTCTGTTCGCGGAAAGGCGAAGAAAGTCGAGATTCCGGTTGAAAAGAAATGGTCAGATTCGCATCTGAATACGGAGGACTACTGGGGACTCCGTGCACATAGCATCAAAGTTGTTTTACAAAGAAAAAGTGGGAGTTCATGGGTAGATGTTGAGTCAACGACGCTAAATGCGTCGAATGGCTGGAAGGATACATTCACAGCGGATGGCGGCAATACTGTTTACAGGGTCGTGGAGCCTTCGCGAACCACGGGTTATACGAAGCCGATTTCTAACGTGGATGAATTTACAGCTAAAACATTACCGAGCAAAGGGGTTCAAATCACAAATAAATTGCTGAAGGGTACAGCAACTATTTGTAAATACAAAGAAGACGGCAAAACGCCGTTTAGTGGGGATAAACCGAAATTCTCCGTGAAGCGTAAATCGGATGGCAAGGTACTGGCGACAGACCTTGAACCTGATGCGAGCGGTCAAGTAACGATTTCTGATATTCCGCTAGGTGATTTCATCGTTGAAGAATCGTATGTGCCGCAAGGCTATACCAAGATGGATGACATCGATCTGAAAGCGGTGGAAAATAGCGCAGGAACCGGCTTGAATATCACGTTGAATGGACAAAAATCGCCATACAAGGTGGTCAATAAATTAGCCAAAGACTTAGAGATTCCGGTTGAGAAAATCTGGTCGGACAGCTATCAAGGAACAGATAATTATTGGGGACTTCGAACAAGTTATGTCAGAGTGACCTTGCAAAAGAGAAGCGGGACTTCTTGGGAAAATGTCGAGACATTAACGTTGACACCGATCGATCAATGGAAAGGGGTATTCCAAGGGGTTGAAGGTGGAAGCAGTGTGTATCGCGTCGTAGAGGAAGCACGAACGACTGGCTATGCGAAACCAACCTATAATTACAGCACTAGTTTTACCGCCGCGAATGTACCGCCGGGCGGAGTCAAGCTTACCAACAAACTGTTGACGGGCAAGGCTGTGATCTGCAAGTACATGGATGACGGTAAGACACCATTTAGTAAAGACAAGCCGAAATTTACGGTGAAACGTCAATCAGACGGCAAGGTCTTAGCAGCGGATTTAGAACCGGATGCAAATGGTCAGGTAACGATCACGGATATTCCAATGGGTGATTTCATTGTTGAGGAAAGTTATGTGCCGACTGGGTATGAAAAGATGGCAGATATCGAACTCAAGGCAGTGGAAAACTCCGCAGGCGATGCGTTGGTCATTACATTGAATGGAAAAGCTTCACCGTATAAGGTCACCAATAAAATGGCTGATTTTACGCTGAAGATCAAAAAAGTCGACCAGAGCGGCAATGAACTGCGCGGAGCGAGCTTCCGATTGGTGGGCACAAGCTACGATCAAACAAGAGCTGGCGGACCGAACTTTGAATTTACCGGCTTGCGTCCAGGCGAATACAGTTTATCAGAAACGGTCGTTCCAAATGGGTATCAAGGAATGGACGGTACCGTGCGAATCAGTATCTCGTCAACTGGAAATGTCACGATTCAATCAAATTCAAGTGTCAGCGGATCAGGCGGATTGGGGAATCCGAACCTTATTCAATTGACGGTCACAAATAAGAAGCGCGGCGCAGGACCTCTGCCTAGTACAGGCGGATCAGGGACGGCGATGTTCTTCAAAGTAGCAATCGGAGTTATTTCAACAGCAGGAGGACTGCTAGGCAGCCTCTACTGGCTTCACACTAAGAGGAGGGGATCGTAATGAAAAAAGTGATTCTTCTCTTGGGACTAATTCTGGGGATTTGTAACTTGGGGGTTACTGCTTTTGCAGAGGAAAGTCAGGTAGAAGTACAGATCGATACACGGTCAGGAGGAAAAACTTACGAAGGAACCGAATCGCTCACGCTGGATGTCTATAATCTGACTGAGTGGCGGGGAAAACGATCCGGCAACGAGAAGGATGATAAAGCGTTCATCTTGAACACATACTCGACAAAAGAGAAATTAGCAAATTTTGTGGCGGATGAAAATTTGCCAAAGATCAATCAAGCACCAATTTTATTGGATGACACAGGCAAGACTTCATTCACATTGCCTCGTTATCAAAATGAAAAGGATGCGGCTTATCTGATTCTCGCTTCAGGAGAAAAGGGAAAATATTTTATGTTGCCGATCGTGGTCTATTTACCACAGCTGATGAAGGATTCAACCGAATACACCAGTTTGCTCTTTAATTGCAAATACGGTGAAATTCCGGTGACACCGCCGACATCAGAGCCACCACCATCGACGACAGAACCAACTACTACACCAACTAAATCGACAGAACCGCCGATAACAGATAGCTCAGAACCAAGGAAAGACTTGCCAAAAACGATTGGAACACCAAGCAATGGAGGGGAGGGACCGAAAAGTTATCCGGGAAAAGAACTTCCTTCTACTAATGAGTTGATACGTAATTATTGTTTTCTAGGGTTGTTGCTTATGTCTGTTGGTTTAATTGGATTGAAAAAACAAGGGGGAAAAAAATTATGAAAAACAAGAGAAAATGGGTCGCATTAGTGACCACGTTACTCTGCATGATTCCATTATTAGCAGGGGTGCTAGGTGGAGGAGAAAAAGCATTTGCAGCAGATTCAGTGAATGTAACGCTGCACAAGAAAAAAATGGACGAGTTTCCAACGAATGGTACAGATAACAACGGGTTGGAAAATCCAGCTTTTGATCGCTATGATCCATTAGAAGGTATTACCTTCACAGCGTGGGACATTACAGAAGATTTCTATAATGCATTGAATGCAGAATTGACTGGAAATGAAACAGACGCAGAATATAATGCAAAAGCAAAACAAGTCATGGAAGATTTTGTTTTGGGAAATGCACAAAACGCTGTTAGAGTTGGTACAGATCAAACAACTGACGTAAACGGTGAAGCAACATTTGCTAACTTACCTGCGAAAAACGCAGACGGTTCATACAAAGTATACTTCTTTGAAGAACATGCATCAGCAGGCGTTGATACCGGAGATTACAATTTGATCTTGATGTTGCCGCTTAAAGATGGCAATACTGAGCTTACCAATATTCATTTATATCCTAAGAACAAAGTTGAAGGCGAAGATCCTGAAAAGGAATTGGTTGACGAAAATGGCGATCCATTACCACCACGTCCAGCTGGCGCTTACGACTTTGAAGTTGGTCAACAAATTCACTACCGTGCAAGCTTTGTGATCCCTAGCCAAATCGGCGATATCTTGAGCAACGGCACACCTCGTTATGGAAAATTAGAATTCAACGATGCGGTGGATCAAACAGGTGTGAAATTCGAAGGTATTGATCGGATTATGATGAACGGTCAACAAATTGACTTGGCAACTTTCTTGAGCAATGCAACGTATAGCTATACAAATGATGGTACAGACTTCTCAGGTTACGCCGGCTTTGACATTGCGATGAACTTGACCGGTGCCGCTGGTCCTGCGACAGCAAACTACTTAAGTACGTATGCTGGTCAAAGAATGGAAATTTTCTACACGGTATCATTTACCGATGAAACGCCAGTTGACCTAGACATCAACAACGAATTCACCGTAACAATGAACCATGACGGTGGACAAGATGATTCAAAAGTAAACCCTCCAGTTGATCCAATCAAAACTGGTGGTAAGAAATTCTTCAAATACGCTGCTGGAACTACTAAAGAAGCATTGGGCGGAGCAGAGTTCGTAGTCATCAGAAGAGTTGGCGGAACGGATTACTACTTAACTGCCGGCGCGACTTCAATGACTTGGACAGCAGTTGGAGCAAATGAAGACTACGCGACTGCAACGAAATATGTTTCTGGTACAGATGGTAAATTCGAAGTAACAGGCCTTGAATACGGTACCTACTACTTACGAGAAACCAAAGCACCAAGCGGTTTTGCTAAATTGACAGATGATGTGACTTTCGTAGTAGATGAAGGCACATACACTGGCGCAGCAGATCAAGAAATCGAAAATATTACTAAGGGCGGAACATTACCATCAACTGGTGGAATGGGAATCATTGCCTTTATCGTAATCGGTCTTGGCTTGATGGCAGCAGCGATCGTTCGCTACCGCCGCGTGCAATTTGAAGTTTAATTGAAAATTTAAACAAGAAAAGATCAAAAGGCGGCTGCCTTTTGATCTTTTTTGTTTGCAAGACAGTATAGATTCTCCACGTTTTAAAAGCTTTAGTATCAAACTCACGTATGAACTTTTTTGAGAGTCAGAAACGTTTGAATGGTTTGAAAAACGATTAATTAAAGCCAAGAAAATTCAAGAGACCTTTCTGATTAACTCCATGTATTTTGGGTTGCTATTATATTTAATTCATTTTGTCGCCTCTGCTCATAGAAATAAGAGGCCGCTCATTTTCTTCATAAACTATATGATCAGGGTACCGAATTAATTTAGTAATTTCTATTGACAAATTAATCAGGTGCCCTTATTATATAAAAAGTAAGGTAACCTGATTAAAGGAGTGAAGGACAAATGACAGAATATGCCATTAAAACAAATAACCTTGTTAAACAATTTCCAAAAAAGAGAGCGGTGGATGGGATTAGTCTGCAGGTGAAGCGTGGTGAGATCTATGGAATCTTAGGTCCGAATGGGGCGGGAAAAACAACCTTCCTGCGAATGTTAGCCACTCTGACGAAAATCACGGACGGGCAGGCGGAGATTTTCGGCTATGATGTTGCTAAAGAAGCAAGTGATGTGCGGCGCTTGATTGGTTTGACCGGTCAATATGCGACAGTCGATGAGGAGCTGACGGCTCTAGAAAACTTAGTGATTTTCGGCCGCTTAAACGGATTGAAGAAAAAGGATGCGCAGGAGCGGGCGCTTGAGCTGTTGACGCAATTTTCTTTGATGGATGCTAAAGATCGCGCCATCAAGGAATTCTCTGGCGGCATGCGCCGCCGGTTGGATTTGGCGGTCAGCTTGATTACAAAGCCCCCGTTGATTTTTCTGGATGAACCAACCACCGGGTTAGACCCCATCACGCGAGGAAAGATGTGGGATGTGATCCGACAATTGGTCAAGGAGGGTTCGACGATTTTGTTAACGACGCAATATCTAGATGAGGCGGATCAATTAGCGGATCGGATCGCCATTATCAATCATGGCAAGCTAGTCAATGAAGGGACGTCAAACGAGTTGAAGGCTCAGCTAGGCGAGACCTACTTCGAGATTCAATTGGAGGATACCCAAGAAATTGATCGTACGGCCGATTTTTTACAGACTAAAGTTTCTGATCCCATCATGCGTTTGCCTGATCGTGGTTCCTTGGCGATAAAAATCAACGACACAAAAGCAATGACACAGCTTTTGGTAGACCTTGGCACGCAAGGAATCGATGTGAAGGAATTCTCTGTGCGCAAACCAACCTTGGATGAAGTCTTTTTAGAACTAACAAATCGGTAAACAGAGCTGCGTATACTTAAAAACTTAAAAAGGAGTTTATACAATGGAAATTACTCAAAGCTATATCAAGAAAACAACAATAAAAAGCGTCATAAATGACACCTTCGTTATGGTGAAACGGGATTTATTGAAAACCAAACACAACCCTGACAAATTAATGGACGTGACATTTATGCCGATCTTTTTCATGATCATATTTAGTTATCTGTTTGGTGGAGCGATCGCAGGCGGGGTTAGTAACTATTTGCCGATTATTGTGCCCGGAATTTTGATCCAAACCTTGGTTTCGTCGACATCTGCTGCTGGGACACAGCTTAGAGAAGACATTGAAACAGGCGTGTTTGATCGATTTAAGTCCTTGCCGATTGCCCAGATCGCACCGTTAGCCGGCCTATTGATCTCGGATATGGTGCGTTACGCGATCGCGACCTTCTTCTCTTTAGGTACGGGCTTTATTCTTGGCTGGCGGCCAGGTGCAGGTTACGGTTGGCTGTTTGTCGCTTGTCTGTTAACGATTTTTGTCTGCTGGTGTGTGAGCTGGATCTTTGCAATGATCGGTATTTTAGTGAAATCATCAGCGACTATCTCAGGGGTGTCCATGACACTGACTATGCTGCTGTCCTTTTTGTCTAACGCCTTTGTTCCAATTGATACCTTGCCTAGCTGGCTAAAGACCTTCGCTGAACTCAATCCGGTGACACATCTGGTAAACAGCTTTAAAGCACTTGCGGATCATGGTGTATTCGGTGCAGATACGTGGCTGACGATCGCGACTGGGGTATTGATCGTATTGATTTTTGCACCACTTACTGTGACGCTGTACAGTAAAAATGTTTAGCTGAAGCGATCAAGAGCGATGGTTCGAAGCTGACCAAAAAGCTTTTAATTGAATCAGCCAAAAATGAAAGCCGAATGACCTTGCAACTATCATTATCAATAGTTGCAAGATCATTCGGCTATTTAGAGTTTTTATTCTGGCAGTCCGCTTTGCGATGAGTTTTTAGGAAAATGCAGAAAGAGGAACACACATAAAGAAATGTCGCGGATAAAGTTCGGTTCAGCTAGCTTGTTCCTTTATTTACGGGTATCCATGACCGGTCTCATTTTTTTAGTTTTCTTTTTTAACCGAGGCCAATCCATATTTTTGGGTCACAAAGAGAAATAGAAAACTAATTAGTGTACCGACGATCCCAAAATAAGCATCCACAATATCAGGGGTGTTCAAAATAGTCATGAGGGTTTCGCAAAATAGATTTCCTACAATAAAAACAAGACCTAACACCGTAATATATTTGAATTTAACACCGCTTAGCATCCAGCTGCAGCCTATACCTAAATAAGCCATAAGACTCAAAGAAAAATTTGAGATATGGGAGTTGATTTCTGAATTGATGATTACAAAATCTGAAAACTGGCTGGCCCATCTTCCGATAGTGAGGAACAGACCTAGTAAAAGTAAAAACATATAAACAATGTTAAATGGTTTAGAAACCTGAAATTTGTAGTTCGTCGCAAACAATCCGATCACCTCAAAAAAATATCATAAAATCAGTATACAGAAGTTAGTTGCTGCGAACAAAGGGAAATTTTCTGCTCAATTGACTCGAAAGCTCAAAATCTCTCCACACTTAAATAAGCCTCAGGCCCAACTCGAAAAAATTTGCTTACTGTCTAAGCAGTTGCCGGACCTTATTAAAGAGACCTTCAGAGGTTTTTGGAGATGTTTTCTGTGGTTCGTTTACTTTCTCGGATAGCGGCGTATCGGTTTTTGTTATTGGCGGCTGATTTTTCTCGCTGGCGCTTTTTTCGTGTGGCGCGGCCCTTCCAGTTGTTGGATTTTGAGCGGCGGGCGGATCATTTACGAGTTTTTTTGTGTCCGAGGCTATTGGAACGGGGCTGGTTTTAGCGACAATCTGCGTTGTAAGCTTAGGCGAGTTCGTTTTGCCAGTATTCGCTGATGTTGCGTTGTTCGCAGCTTTTGCAGTTGAAGCGACTGACTGCGCCGTTGTCTTCTTCGTGTTTTTTTCTTTCACAGGGGTATTTTGGGCAGACTCCGCCTGTGTTTCTGGTTGAGGTTCTTCGAAATGGGTATGGTGGGTGGATTCAAAGATATCGAAGGTTACCAATTGGGCAAAACGGCGGACATCGTCTTTTTTTAGAATCGTCAATGAAGAGAGTATTTTTAGCAATGCGCGGATTTCTTCCGTTTTTCTGGAGTTGTCGATATCCTTTAGGGTCCAGGTATGCTTTTTGCCATCGGCGGCACGAAAAACAGATATGAGGTTGAAGCTGGACTTCTCATTGGTTTTTGTTGAATTTTTGGGTGTCAGGCAGCGGATATTTGTCTTTGCGTTGCCTTTAAAATGATGGTATTCGGATTTGTTCTTAAATAGGCGATTGATCAGCGCTCGCCACTCATCATTTGAGAAGTAAGACTGAAAATAGGGCATAAATTGGCGCAAGGCAGCCGATGGTTCAGCCTCCATGAAGATGCTGCGGATCAAGTCCTTGAAAATATCAGAAAACGCCCCGCCAATGGATAAGGCGTTGCGAACAAGGATCGCAACGGCGTACTCCACCACTGAATCACTGTCTTTTGTTTCATTATAGTAACGAATGACTCTAGCCTCCAAGCTCTTTCTCTTCATCGTGAAGAGCTGTCTTTGACCTAACTGTTTAACTGTCATTATTTTTCTCCCCTTTTGTCATATGTATTTGTCCTTAAGTTTATTAGTTAAGAATGATTTGTTTTTTATAAATACATCTTACCGCGAAATGAGACAAAAAAGTTGATCTGTTTTTTTTTAAGAAATTAAGAAATAGAGTTTTTTTCGGTGAAAACGAAATTTTTGGCTTTATATCAAGATTTGTCGTCTTAATATTTGAGATTTTGAGCAAAAAATTCAAGTAAAAAAATCTTGAAAAAGCGACTTTTCCAGCGATCGGTTATTTAAATCGGTGTATTTGAACGTTGTTTGTCCTAATTTATCAAATTTTTCTAAAGACTTTTTGCTATAAGCTGATTTTTTGAGCTTTGATTTTATCCATGTTACGGTAATTTATGTACTAACGAAAACGTTTGAAGGTCCGAAAGATTATTGATCTTCAACCAAAAACCATCACTTGGGAGGAAATTAGACATATGGGAAAACAGCAAGAATTACCAGCAGTCGAAACACGTCTCTATATTAATGGTAAATGGGTGGAAGGCTCAGAAGGAACAAAACCGGTGACGAATCCTGCGACAGGAGAAACACTGGCAGAGGTTCATGTGGGTGGAGAAAAAGAAGTCCATTCAGCGATTGAAGCAGCGAAGCGGGCATTTCCTGAATGGTCGCAAAAATCAGCGGCTGAACGGGCAAAATTAATGAATAAAATGGCTGACTTAGTAGAAGAAGACGTCGAGCGTTTAGCTGCCATCATGACGATGGAACAAGGCAAACCATTGACACAAGCAAAAGGCGAGATTCAAACAAACGTGGAAAACCTGCGCTGGAATGCGGCGGAAGGTCAACGCTTATTTGGGGAGATCGTTCCCTCACCAGCAACGAATCAATGGCAAGTACGCAAGCAAGCAGTAGGTGTCGTTGGGGAGATTACACCGTGGAATTTTCCATCGAATATGATCATTCGGAAGATTTCGCCAGCGATCGCAGCCGGCTGTACCGTGATTTTGAAGCCATCGAAGGAGACACCGCTGTCTGCATTGGCTTTGATGGAATTGTTTGATAAAGCCGGATTTCCTGACGGTGTGGTGAATATCGTCTTAGGCGATTCATCAACGATTGGCTCGATCCTGTCAGAATCAGAGGATGTGCAAAAAATCACCTTCACGGGTTCCACCGAAGTGGGGCAAAAGCTGAATGAGCAAGCAGCACCAACTTTGAAGAATGTTTCGATGGAATTAGGCGGGCATGCACCTTACATTATTTTCCCGGATGCCGATATCGAACGTGCGGTAGAAACCTTGATCCAAACGAAATTTATCAATAATGGACAGGTCTGCACGTCGCCAAACCGCATCTTCATCCATAAAGACATCAAAGAAAAAGTGACCGATCGAATCGTGGAAGCTATCAAGGATGTCACAGTCGGTAACGGCTTAGATGATCCAACGACTGGACCGCTGATCAATCAGGCCGGTGTCGATAAAGTAGTCGATCAATTGAAGGATGCCACGGATAAAGGCGCGAAGATCTTGGCTGGCGGTCATAAGCTCGACTCTGGCGAATATGCCAACGGGAATTTCTTTGAACCGACTGTCTTGGATGGTGTAACGAAGGACATGGATATCTTCTATCAAGAAACCTTTGGACCAGTGATTCCATTGATTACCTTTGAAGATGAAGAAAAAGTCATTGAGGACGCAAATGATACAGAATTTGGGTTAGCCTCTTATTTCTTCTCTACCAATATCCATACCGTTGAAAATGTCAGCAGCAAATTACAATATGGCATGGTCGGCGTGAATGATACGGACATTTCAAACTCTGCGACACCGTTTGGCGGAGTGAAGCACTCTGGTTTTGGCCGCGAAAACGGAACGTATGGCGTAGAGGAATATGTCGATGTCAAATTCGTCAATATCCGTACTGCAAAATAGTTCTATAATGTAATAAAGAGCAATCCTTTTTCGCAGGATTGCTCTTTTTGTGTTTGTAATAGTTATCCAATAGTCAAAAATTCAAATTTATCGACCGATTTTAAAAAACGAAAGTCCCTGTTTTTATTCAATATTATTCAAAAATATCATTAATTCAAACGGAATAAAAAAAATTTAACTATTAGTTTCTAAAAAAATTTATTTTAAATTTAAAAAGTGAATTAAATAACGTGTGTATGTTTAAAGATGTCATATATGGCTTTGGGTGGGTGTCATTCAATAACGGATTCCTTTTTTTAAGGGGGAAAAGCAGAGAAGGCGGATATCAGTTACCATTATTATACAGTAAGACAACGGATAAAACGAAGTAATAATTACGTATGTTTTATTACTTGGCTTTTTCTTTTGTCAAACTAAAACAAAAGAAGGAGGGGGAAGCGTACCATTTTTGAATGCTTCAAAGGGTTTGTAATACATGATTCAGTATGAAGCGAAAGGGGTTTTGCTTCATACCCATATGACAACTAGTTTTCTAGAGTCAGATGTTGGTGTGGGTAGCAGAGGAGTTAGTGAAGAGGGTGAGGATATGAACTTTAGAGAGATTTTAGGAGTGAGTAATTTACGGCATCTGCGTTTAGTGGAATTGCTGTATGCCTGTCGCATAGGCTTGTCCAGCGACCAATTGTTGGAGGAATTAGAATGCTCGCTCTCGGTTTTATTAAAGGATGTCAAACTGATCAACAGTCAGCAGGACGCCTTTCGAATCATGAAGTACAAAGGGCTGTATCAGCTGCAGATCAAGTCGCATGTCAGTATCAATCGGCTATACGCAGATACGATCCAACAGTCGCCGGAATTTCAGATTATTGAGGAATTGCTTTACGAAGAATGCGAAAATATTATCGATTTGTCGAAGAAGCTTTTCTTGAGTCCGTCAAAAACACAGCGGAATCTGAAAAAAATCGAAAGTGTGCTGTTGCAAACAGGCATAAATCTGCAGTATCGGCCATTACGCCTAGAGGGAAATGAAAGTGTCATCCGGCATATGTACTACCGCTATTTCATTGAAAAGTCGGATCGCTTGGATTCGCTGTATCGTGATCTGAAGGAATTCCAGATCAAGGCGATCACGGAATTGGTGAATCAATTTATTCAGGTGAATAAGCTGGAGGACAATTATATTTCCCGCAAACGACTGGGCTATAACATGTACATTAGTTTGTGGCGAATCAAAAATGGGCACTACTATCCAAAATCGGAGTTGGAAAGTGATTTGATGCTGCCGGAAAAACAAAGCTTGGATGCTTTTAAACGAATGGCGCTGGAAGTCTTTCGCGTGAAGCTGTCCTCAGATAAGATCAAGGATTGTCTCTGGTTGTCTTATTCAGATGTGGTGGTTGCCAGTAAGAGTCAATTGCACAGCGCGCTAAGAAAAGAAGACGAGTATGCGGACTGCTATTATCGTCACTTAGAGCTGGTGGAGGAGTTCGATAGTCTCTTGAACTTCTCGTTAGGCAATGACAAAAAACAGGAGCTGGCAATCGTCTTACTGAATGAGCATCGGATCTATGAACCAGATGGTCAGCTGATCGATATTTTATTTTTACAGCGAAAAATCTTCCTTGAAAAATTATCAGAGACTCACGATCAAGCAGTGAAAAAGGTGAAAAAGATCGTTGACTATTTCGTCAGACGGTATCAAATCTATCAAGCTGAGGATTTCGTCTGGAATTATGTCTATCTCTTGATCACGATGGTACCGCAAAGCTTGACGCTGTTAGCAAGCTGCGATCGGCCGCTGAAGCTGTTGTTGCTATCTGAATTATCACCGACAGAAGAATTTTTCCTAGGCAGCCAAATTGAAAATCAAATCTATGGGAACTTTGAAGTTCATTATGTAGAGAAAAAATTAACCAGCGTGAACATCAATCGTTCAGAATTGGAAAAATATGATGCACTGATTACGTCAAGCAGTGTGGAAGAAGTACCGGAGGAGTATCCGACAGTGGTGATTGATCCATTCTTAACGAATCAGGATGTATTTCAGCTGCAGCAGCTTGTTAGTAAACTAGCCGGCTGAAAGGGTACGTTTCCACCCAATAGAAAGCGCGATGCATCCCTTATAAAAGAAGACAGCGAAGAAATTGAATGATTTCTTCGCTGTCTTTTGCTTATTAAATGAGTTTTTGATTGTCTTCATAGATTTTGGTTTCTTGAAGATCGTGTTGAGAAGGAGCCGTGAGTTGATCCAAGATTTTATAGGCTTGGGTAAAATTCTTCGCTTCGACCTTAGCAAAGAACTGTCGGCCTAGCTTTTCAAATTCTGCCGCTAATCGTTCTTCGTCTGTAGGAAGTTCGTATTTTGAGCTCATGCTATCCTCTCCTTCAAAAAGCTTTTCACTATACTTTCATTTTAACACGCCCGCTGTTTCTCGTTAAACTTAAATTGCAAATAAAAATATCGTTAAAGGAGTCTTCCCTTAACGATATTTTTTAGCGCTTTATTCTAGTTGGTTGTGCCGTAGTCCGAAACGGTTTCTTGAAGCGCTTAGGTAATACGAGTGAGATCAGTTCAAATGGTGTGGCTAAGACCGTCCAGGCGACTTGACGCGCGCTTGGATGGAAGTAGTACACCTGCATCAATACAAAGTGCAATAGTAGTAAGCCCGGTAGTAATTGAAGTCCGATCTGCCATGCGGCATCCCAGTGAGTAAAGTAGCGCAGCAGGCTCAATCCCAGCGGGTACAAGTAAAACAATGAAGTCACGATATTCACGCGCCAGCTTTTCGTCAATAAACGAATATTAAATAAAAAGAAAAGAGCTGAAAGGACGATTCCGATTGGCGGAAATAGACTGACTAAAAAGGAATAGATCAAACCGAAAAGTAAGATTCCCGGTCCCTTGATTAATGCTGCAACCAGCATCAAAATCCCGATCAATAATAATTGCTGCTTGATCGTCGCGATACATAAAATGGCAAATAGCGCTAATGTCGCCCAATGCCAAAAACTGCTCAAGGGTTCCCTATCTGGATATCTTTGTTTTAAGTAGCGTGCGGCATTTGGAAAATCCTGTTGAAAATTAGGCATAAACGCACCTCTTTCTAAATAGTTGCATAGGTCTTATGACGTATGCCGATCCTTAATAGCTAGTATAGTGGGAAATTTTGACAGGAGCATCCGACTTTCGACGGATTTTCAAAAGGATTTAGACCTAGATTTGCCTTGACCTGAAATGCGTCCCACAATGTATGGTACTCTTATGAGAACGAATAAAAAGAAGGAGCGGATGCAAATGACTATCAAAATGATCGCAGTGGACATGGACGGTACCTTTTTAGATGATCAGAAAGAGTATAATCGGGAACGATTTGAAAAGCTTTTTCGTCAATTACAGGAAAAAGGGATCAAGTTTGTGGTCGCCAGCGGCAATCAATATTTTCAATTGAAAAGCTTTTTCCCTGAGCTTCATACGGAAATGACCTTCGTTTCTGAGAACGGGGCGAATATTATCGTGGAGGGCGAAGATTATTATAATGCGCAGCTACCAATGACTAAAGTATTGAAGGCCTTGGCTGGGATCAATGCTCTTGAACCGACAGCCGTTGTGCTGTGCGGCAAAAAGAGTGCGTATGTGTCCAAGGAAATGCCGGCAGAGGTCTTCAACAGTGTGAGCTTTTATTATCCCAGTATCAAACAACTTGAAAAATTAGAAGATATCACAGAAGAAAACGATGAGATCTTCAAATTTGCCTTGTCATTTCCAAACGTCGGGATCGAAGCGAAGCTAGCAGCGTTGACAGATGTATTAGAAGGAGAAATGATCCCCGTTTCCAGTGGTCATGGCGACATTGACTTAATTATTCCGGGGGTTCATAAAGCAAACGGCTTAGCAAAATTAAGCGCTGAATGGAAGATCGATCCAGCAGAGATCGCGGCCTTTGGCGATAGCGGCAATGACATTGAAATGTTGGCCTATGCCGGCGCGAGCTACGCCATGGCAAACGCTCAGGAAAAAGTAAAGCAGGCCTCAAAAGAAATTATCGGCTCGAATAATCAAGAAAGCGTTTTGGAGATGATGGAGCTTTTATTGAAAGCATAGCGGAATTCTTGAGCTGTTTTCTTTAAGGAGCACATAATCAGTCTAAGGCTAGTTCTTTTATTCATAAAAAACGAACTGTGCAAGTTATCTTATACTTTTTAGTATGAGAATAACTTGCACAGTTTATTTTTTTATAGAGACTTTTTAATAAAGAAGTTCAATTTTTTTCTCTGTCAAAAATTCTTTCCATTCCTTCGATGCACGCTCATTCGTAATAATGTAATCTAACGAATCAAAACTTGAAATTAAATAAACCGTTCTAAAATCAAACTTTGTATTGTCAGCTAATAAGAAATTTTGCTCTGAGGCAAGGAAAAAATTTTCTCTGATTTTGGCTTCTTGTTCATTTGTATCCGTTGGTCCAGCAGGCATTGAAAGACCTGAACAGCTTACAAACGCTTTGTTTATCACATATTTTTTAATTGATTCATTGGTAATATTCCCAACTAAAGAATTTGATTTTGAGCGTAATGTACCGCCAAGAATAATCAAATTTATACTGGGACAATTCATTAAAATAGTTCCATTTGTAATTGAATTGGTAATGACTGTTACAGATAGTTTGGCTTCTTTTATTAATTTTGCTAGACAATTTGCTGTAGTGGAAGAATCGATTGCGATGGTATCTCCTGGATTAATATAATTCATGCAGATATTTGCGATCTTATTTTTTTCATCTTGCAGCATCTCTGTTCTAATGGCGATTGGAACTTCATTATCCATCGGCTCGATTAGAAAGGCTCCGCCTCGAACGCGTTTGATTTTTTTCTCATTTTGCAGATCTGCTAAATCATTTCGGACAGTTTCTTCAGTCACGCTAAAAAGCTTACTTAATTCAGAAGTTGAAACACTACCATTTTCATTCAATAAATCTTTTATAGTTTGCAGGCGTTCAAATTTCAACATTTAATATTCCCTCATTTCCTACGATGTCTACCTCATCATAACAATCATAAATTTGTAAATCAATAATCTTCTTTTTTTTGGTATTTTTGGCTTTCTTCGTTTTTCTTCGTTATTTAAACAAAAAACGGTTGACTTTTTTTGGGAATATTTGTATATTGAAGTCGAAGAAAGCGCTTAACCGAAAATAAACCAAAAAAAGGTGGGATTAAAATGAAAAAAGGCAATTTTATGGGAATGCTGCCGCTGCTCATTTTTCTGGCTCTGTATATGTTTACGGGGTTGTCGACTGGAAGTTTTGAGAATATGCCGTTAATGATTGGAATTACTATCGCTTGTGCAATTGCTCTTATTATGAATAAAAAGGATGAAAAAATAAGTTTTGATGAAAAGGTCGCAATATTTTGTAAAGGGGCAGGCGAATCTACTTTAATTCTGATGGTAATTATTTTCTTGTTGGCAGGTGCCTTCTATGGTGTAGCCAATGAGATGCACGCGGTAGATTCTGTTTCAAACCTTGGACTAAGTATTTTGCCGTCAAATATGATTTTACCTGGGATTTTTCTGATCGCCTGTTTATTAAGTTTTGCGATGGGGACTTCAATGGGGACCGTCGCCGCTCTTGCACCGATCGCAATTGATATTGCGGAAAAGACGAATTCAAATGTTGCTCTGCTTTGCGGAATTGTTGTTGGAGGTGCGATGTTTGGTGATAATCTTTCTTTCATTTCTGATACAACGATAGCAGCGACAAGGACGCAAGAAGTTTCGATGAAGTCTAAGTTCAAAGCGAATATTTTGATTGTTCTCCCAGCGGTGTTGATTAATCTAATCCTGCTTTCATTGCAAAAGATAGATACGAGTGCGATTACTGAGGGAACGTATCAATACGATTTAGTAAATATCTTACCTTACATTCTAGTGATTGTTCTTTCATTAGTAGGAATGAATGTAATCAATGTAATGACTTTAGGTGTCTTATCAGGACTTGCAATTGGTTTGCTCCATGGTGATTTTGGTTTAACTGGTTTTATGAAGACGGTTCATGAAGGCATGATGAGTATGCAGGATATGGCGCTCATTGCAGTATTAGTTGGCGGGTTAGTTGCTCTTATGAAACATCTCGGAGGTATCGACTGGCTATTATATAACTTGACAAAAGGGGTCAAAACACGACGCGGTGCGGAATTCTCCATCGCTGCATTAGTAAGTTTGATTGATATTGCAACAACCAATAATACGATCTCGATTATTGCAGCAGGACCACTAGCCAAAGATATTGCTGATCGTTTCGATATCTCTCGTTCTCGAACAGCCAGTATTTTAGATTTATTCGCTTCCGCCTTCAACGGGCTGCTTCCATATGCCGGCCAGCTTTTAGTTGTCGGAGGTCTAGCGGGAGTGTCGCCAGTGAGCATTATGCCTTATAACTGGTACTCAATGTTAATGATCGTTGCCGGCAGCTTATCGATTATTTTACAGGTTCCTAAGGTAAAGGATGTTCTTGACGTTAAAAAAACGAGCGTTTCAGAGGGTGAAGTGGATCAAATTTCAGAAATGGATTCAATGGAATAACTAAGATATAAAATCGAAAACTGGAGGATGCATGATGAAAAAACTATTAGTGCGAGCGCCGATCAATGAAGAAAATCGTTCAAAATTAAACGATCTTTTTGACGAGGTAGTCTATGAGCCTTGGACTGATTCTGGTGAAAGGTACTATGAACAAGAAATGATTGACTGTCTTTTACGGGAGAAACCTGACGCGTTGATTACTGAACTGGACGTCATTAATGAAAATGTGTTAAAGGAATATTCCGATTTGAAATTTATTGGTGATTGCAGAGCTTCGCCGGAAAATATTGATGTGAAGGCCTGCGATAAATATAATATTCCAGTTTTATGTACGCCCGCTCGAAATGCGAATGCTGTTGCTGAGATGTGGCTAGGCAGCTTAATTGCCTTTGAAAGGAATCTAGTAGATTCAGTGAACTGGGTAAAAGAAAGGAAGTGGAAGGAGGGAACGACGCCGTATTATTTATGGATGGGAAATGAGATTTACAAGAAAAAAATAGGATTTGTAGGTTTTGGTGCGGTAGCAAGAAATATTGCACAGCTGCTTCAAGGATTTGATGTAGAGATCGTCTACTATGATCCATTTGTAGAAGATGTAGAGAAGTGTCAGAAGGTTGAGTTGGAAGAAATATTTTCGAACTCCGATTATGTCACCGTTCATTTACCAGTGAATGCAAAGACCAAAAGAATGATTGACGAAAAACTGCTGTCGCTTATGAAACCCGAAAGTGTCTTTATTAATTCTTCCCGAAGTGCAGTGGTCGAGAACGATCGGTTATACGAATTAGTATCATCGAAAAAAATTCGCGGCGCGATCTTAGATGTCTTAGACACGGAGCCGCCAACAGCAAAGGACGCAGGAATTGCTGATATTCCCAATATTTTGTTGACCCCTCATATCTATGGGGCGTCACATCAGGTGGTGGATCATCAATCAGAGATTATCACGAGAAGCATTATCGATTATCTGAATAAGAACAAACCTGCTCATCAATTAGTAGGTGATCGTTAATGAAAAAAGATGCCGCTTTGATTATTGATATCGGAACGGGAAGTACCCGGGTCGCTGTAGTCTCCTGTGAAGGAAAGCTAGTCAGAATAAAAGGGTGTAAGAACACTTATTATATTGACGAAGCATACGATGATGCGAAATACTTTCTGCCTAACGAGTTGAAAGAAACGATTTTTTCAGTGATAAAAGAAGTTTTGAAAAATTTAGAGGGATTCAGAATCAAATATCTAAGCTCTTCTGCCGCTAGAGAATCATTTGTTTTATTAGATGAGAAGGGAAATGATTTCTACGGATTGCCTAATATTGATAATCGCGGAAAAACATGGTTGTCAGATATTTTTAATCGTGAATATATTGAGCAATACACTGGCAGACCTGTGACTGAAGATTTTGGCGCAATGAAATTTTATGGTTTGAAACAAAAAAGATCGGAACTCTTTCAGAAGATTACCGATGTCATCAGTTTGAGTGATTGGATTGGCTATCTTTTTACTGGGGAGATAGAAATGGAATTTTCCCATGCCTGCGAAACGCAGCTCTATAATATTTACTCGAAGAAATGGGATCAAACGATTTGTGACACATTCGATATAGGGGTGTCAATTTTGCCCCAGGTAGTTAAAGCAGGGACTGAGCATGAGATTCAAGCAGAAAGAATTTCAGCGTTCAAGCTAGATTCAGAGTGTTTGTATGTAGTAGGCGGAGCCGATACGCAATTAGCTGCTTTAGGAATGGATTTGGGCTCAGAAGATATCGGATTGATTTCAGGAACTTCCTCACCAGTCGTGAAATACAAAAATGAGATACCTGATTATGAAAAAAACAAAGAGTTCAATTTTTGGTGTAGTTGCAATTTGGCTGATGAGGGGTATCAAATTGAAACGAATCCTGGTGTCACTGGATTAAATTTTCAATTAATTAAAGACAAATTATTACCGGATTCTTCTTATGAAGCAATCGATGAATACGTTTTGGAACACTATAATCAATTGAAATGTTTAGGCAGCTTCACAACCCAATCGCCTTATAAAAATATAGCTTTTCCTAAAGGCGGTTTTTTAATGAACGTTCCTTTTGATCAAGAATTAAAAAAGGAAGATCTTGTTCACGGCGTTGTTGCCGATATCGCGTTTTCAATTGCCTTTAAGATTCGACAAAATGAAGTGTTAAGTCAAACGGAATCTCCCTTTATTGTTGGTTCAGGCGGGGGATTACGGATGACCAGCTTGTGCCAAATGATAGCTGATCTAACCAATAAAAAACTTGTTTTGAAAGAGAATTATGATGAGGCATCCGTCATTGGTGCTGCAAGAGTTTGTTTTTCAAAAGAGTCAACATTGGAAAGTATTCCGATAATCAAAGAATACGAACCAAGCAACGATAATTATTTACGAGAGCAATTAGAAACATGGCTGATGTACCGTGAAAAAATTAATAGTAAAAAAGAGATTGGAGCATTTTAAAAATGAAGTATATGGAACAAAGACAACAAATTGTAGATTTTGGGAAAAAACTAATCACTGAAAAATTAACGACGGGAACTGGCGGGAATATTTCGATTTTTATACGAGAAGACAATGTGATGCTGATCAGTCCCAGCGGTATTCCTTACAATGAAACAAAACCAGAAGATATCGTAGTTTTAGATTTAGAAGGCAATATCGTAGAAGGAACGAGAAAGCCTTCAAGTGAATATCACATGCACTGCATTTTTTATCAAAAAACCGAGCATATTAATTCTGTTGTACACACGCATTCTGATTATGCGACGGCCGTTGCTTGTTTATTACAAGACATTGAACCATTGCATTACATCATTGGTTCTGTCGGTGATCGCGTTCGGTGTTGTGAATATAAAACCTTTGGCACACAAGAATTGGCGGATGAAGCTTATCGAGTGATGGGAAATAATAACGGTATTTTACTTGGCAATCACGGAGCATTAGCCGTTGGCGCGAATTGTGAAGAGGCTTTTTCTGTCGCGAAGGATATTGAGTTTTTAGCGAAACTAAAAATCAGAGCAGAAGCTATCGGCAAGCCGGCTTTATTAAATTCCGAACAAATGGAAGTAGTAGTTGAAAAATTTGGTACTTATGGTCAGCAGTAAAACTAAATAATACTATCTTAATTTTCAGGGAGGCAAGGCATGTTAAATTTCAATTACTATAATCCCGCAAACATCTTTTTTGGTAAAGGCGAGGAAAAGCGTGTTGGCGAGTTGATTAGCAGATGGAGCAAAACCAGAAAAGTTTTAGTTCTCTTTAGTGGGGATTATTACGAAAAATTAGGAATTGCAGCTACGATTAGACAGGAATTAGAGAAATTTGATATTCAATATTTTGAAAATGGACACGTTGTTCCAAATCCAGAACTATCCTTAATCAATGAATTAAGTGATTTCGTAAAACAGCAAAACATCGATTTTATTTTAGCTGTTGGCGGAGGCAGCGTAATTGATACTGCTAAGGCAACCGCCTTGGGGAGTTTATATGATGGTGATACCTGGGACTACTTTACAGGAGAGAAAGAGGTCACCGAAGCTTTACCAGTTGGCGCGATTTCTACCGTAGCATCTTCTGGATCTGAGATGTCGCCGGCGACGATCGTATCCAATAAAGAATACAAATTAGGCGTAGAGAGTGAAATTATTATTCCTAAATTTTCAATTATTAATCCGGAATTTACTGTGAAACTACCTAAGTATAATACGGGAGTTGGAACGGCTGATATTTTATCTCACTTATTAGAACGCTATTTTAGCAAGGTGGAGCACACCGATATTACCGATTTCTTGTTAGAAGGAGCCATTAAGTCAACATTGATCAACGGGGTTAAGCTGATCAATGATTTAGAGAACTATGATCTACGGGCAGAGATGTCTTTAACAGCAATCATCGCTCATAACAATAGTTTAGAACTTGGGCGCGAACCTGATTGGGGTTCTCACAGGATTGAACATGAATTGAGTGGTCAATATGGAATCGTTCATGGAGAAGGAATGGTCGTAGTTACTTTAGCCTGGATGAAATACATTAGTACATTTTATCCGGAGCAATTAGTGAAATACGGTATTCGAATTTTCGGTATCGATCCCATCATCTATTCTGAAAATGAGATCATTGATCTGGCTATCGAGAAGACGAAAGAGTTCTTTCTGAAACTGGGAATGAGAACAAGCCTGACGGAGATGGAAATCAAGGCTGAGCATTTTGAAGACATGGCCAAAAGAGCGACCAAAAATGATTCTCAGACAGTTGGGCATCTTAAACCGCTAAATCAACAAGACATTGTGGAGATTTTAAAACTAGCTTTGTAAAAAGATGATTGGAGTAAAGAAAGATGAGTAATGATGTTGTGTATGACCAGCATTTTTTAATGAATGCTGACGACATAAAAAAATTTGTGGTCGATCATTTAAAGTTGTTCCGAAAATCAGAATACTTAGAGGTGTCTGAAATCGGAGACGGAAATATCAACTATGTTTATCAAGTAACGGATCATTCAACTGGTCAGACAGTTGTGGTGAAACAAGCGGATAAATACTTGCGTTCTTCCGGCAGACGCTTGGATCTTTCGCGTAATCGAATTGAATCTGAAATACTGCAAATTCAAAATAAGCTGGCGCCGGAATACATTCCGGAAGTTTACAATTACAATGAAACACTTGCGGCATTAACAATGGAAAATATCTCAGAGTATAAAAATATGCGTTATGAATTAATTGATCAGCAGATTTTTCCAACATTCAGTGAAGATATTTCTGATTTTTTAATCAAAGTGCTTATTCCTACAACTGATTTAGTCTTGGAGCGGGGAGAGAAGAAAACGAGAGTGAAATCATTTACTAATATCGACATGTGCGATATTAGCGAAGACTTAGTTTTGACAGAACCTTACGATGATTACAAAAAGCAAAATATCATTACGCCAGGAAACGAAGAATTTGTCGAGGCACATTTGTATGCAGACGAAGAGCTGCATGCAGAAGTGGCTTGGTTAAGAAATAATTTTATGAATAATACGCAGGCACTAGTTCATGGAGACCTGCATACCGGTTCAATTTTTATCAATCAAGCCGGACTGAAGGTGATCGATCCGGAATTTGCTTTCTATGGACCGATGGGCTATGACATCGGAAATGTACTTGCACATTTACTTTTTCCTTTGGTATTGGATCAAACACGTAACGACTCTAACGAAGAATTTCAAGCATGGCTTTTGACAAGTATTGAAGAAATTTTTGATAAGATCTGCGCTAAATTTAATACCTTTTATGAAGAAAATGTCGACTTTAAACTTTATCGAAATGAACAATTTAAACAACACTATCTGAAATCTATGATGGCTGATACTTTAGGTTATACCGGTACGGAGATCATCCGTCGCGTTGTTGGAGATTCAAAAGTCAAAGAACTGTCATTGATTGCAGAAGATAAGAAACTAGATGCTGAGAGAGTGTTAGTCAAATATGGAATATACCTTATAAAAAATCGGGAAAATATCAGAACAGGGAAAGAATTAGTAGATATTTTTAACCAATGCAAAGAAGGAATTTAGATGGAACGTCAAGACTATATGATGCCAACACTTTTACAATATGAGAATGTTGCTTGGTATGAAAATGGAAAAGTTCGCATTCTTGATCGACGGATTTATCCTAGAGAAACTCAATTTGTCGATTGTTACACCTATCAAGAAGTAGCACAAGCAATCACAGATATGGTTACTCAAAGTGCTGGTCCTTATACTGCTGCTGGAATGGGGATGGCATTAGCCAGCTATCAAAGTGCTGACTTGTCCGTCGAAGATCAGCTGGCCTATCTAAAAGAAGCGAGTGAAACCATTGCAACCGCTAGACCGACTACTGCGAATCGAATGCGTTTGATTACAGAAAAATGTTTAGACATCGCAAAGGAAGCTTTAGCTGCGGGCACATCACCAACGGAAGCAATCAGGCAAAATACGATTGATTCTTTAAATCGCCGCTACTTCACTATGAATAAAGTAGCCAAGTTTTTAATTGAAAAAATTCCCAATAATGGAACCGTGCTAACTCAGTGTTACGGTGAAACAATTATTGGGATGCTCTTGCGTGAAGCAATTGAGCAGAAAAAAGATCTTCAATTCTTTTGTGCAGAAACACGACCCTATTTACAAGGGGCTCGATTAACAGCTAGCTGCTGTGCAGAAATGGGTTTTAAAACAACTGTGATTTCTGACAATATGATTGCTTACTTAATGAGTTCGCGAAAAATTGATTTGTTTACGTCTGCCGCAGACAGCATCTCACAAGACGGATATATCGCTAATAAAGTTGGTACCTATCAGATTGCGATACTAGCTAAGTACTTTGGGATTCCATATTTTGTAACAGGGATTCCTGATTCAGATAAGAAGGATAAAAGTAGTATTAAAATCGAAATGCGCGATCCGGAACAAGTGATGGAACTAAATGGTATTAAGCATACGTTGAATGGCGTTCAAGCAATCTATCCATCTTTCGATATCACTCCACCGGAATTCATTGGCGCAGTTGTCACGGATCGAGGATTCTATTCACCCTATGATCTTAAGAGCTATTTTAAAGAGAATCCAGAAAATAATTTTTATTAAACGATACTAATTTCTTGTTGTTTGAGAAAGCTGTCTCTTTTCAGGGTGTCACTCATAGACGGCTTTCTCCTTTAAAAAAATTTGCTGGATTTTTTAAGCGTTAGTAAAGCTAGAGGTATTGGTTTTTATGTATGCGGTTTCAAAAACGGATATAAATTGAACATTGACGAGATGGGAAAATTATTTATGAAAGACATCAGGCGATCTTGATGTCTTAACATAAGAAATACTTAGGAGGTATTTTATGTCAAGCGTTAAAAAGGGAAGTTTCAAAGGACTTATGCCGCTGATCATTTTTTTAGTGCTCTATGTTTTAACGGGTGTTGTATCAGGTAAATTTGATAGCATGCCGTTATTAGTCGGAATTATTATTGCCACGATCGTATCATTTGTTTTTTCACCTCCAGAAGGAACCGAGAAGTTATCCTTTGATCAGAAGGTTATCACTTTTTGTAAAGGCGGCGGAGAACCGACACTAATCATGATGGTCGTTATCTTTATTCTTGCCGGGGCCTTTCAAGGTGTCGCTTCTGAAATGGGAGCCGTTTCTTCTGTGACAAACTTAGGCTTGAGTATTTTACCGGGCAAGATGATTTTACCGGGAATATTTGTTATCGGCTGTATCCTAAGTTTCGCGATGGGAACCTCGATGGGAACGATTATTGCATTAATGCCTGTTGCAGTGAATGTTGCAACAAAAACAGGGGTTAATCCCGCTCTAATGGCAGGAATCGTGGTTGGTGGAGCGATGTTTGGCGATAACTTATCATTCATTTCCGCAACAGCAATCGCTTCTGCTCAAACACAAAATGTTACTCAAAGAGAAAAATTTAAGCTGAACATCATTACGTATCTTCCGGCGATTGTCATAAACATTATTTTGCTCGCAATGTATCCAATTAAGGATATTGCGATTAGTTCGTCTTATAATTATAATCTAGTGGAAATTATTCCCTATATTTTAGTAATCGCTTTGTCACTAGCAGGGATGAATGTAATGCCGGTAATGTTAGTGGGTGTTTGTTCGGGGATCATCATCGGTGTAATCTCTGGGGACTTCACTTTGATCGGCTCGATGGAATTTGTTCAAAAAGGAATGGCCGGAATGGAAGACATGGCTATTATCGCAGTATTTGTCGGCGGGCTAGTTGAGATAATGAAATATCTCGGCGGTATTCAGTGGTTGATGGATACATTGGGTAAAAGAACGAAATCTAGAAAAGGTGCAGAGCTGTCTATCGGTTTATTAGTCACATTATTATGTGTGGCGACTACGAATAATACAATTGCGATTATCACTGTTGGTCCGCTTGCCACAGAAATCGGTGAAAGATTTAATTTAGCTCGAGCTCGTGTCGCTACTATTCTCTCCATGTTTGGAACGCATATCCAAGGAGTAATACCATATGCGGGGCAACTGCTGGTAGCAGGTGGAATGGCGAAGGTTTCTCCTGTAGAGGTTATGCCATGGGTTTGGTATTGTTACTTAACCTTAATCTTTAGTATCCTGTTTGTGGTATTAGATTTCCCACGGATCAAAGCAACTGAGGAAAATGGTTATAGTAATTTCCCAACTGCGTAGCAACCAGAATTATGGATAAGGTTGTAAAGAAAAATTAATGAATAGCTTTAAACGGTTAGGTGATAGTCACTATCTAACCGTTTTTTCTTTTTTTGCTAAAGTAGATTTTCGTTTGTTCGCGGGCAGTGTGTTAAAATAAGTTGATTCTCAATGGATTCAGCAGATAAATAATTAAACGTATTAGGAGGACTACCAATGATTTTTGATTCTCATACGCATTTGAATGCGGAACAATTTGAAGCAGAAATACCTGAAACGGTTGAACGCGCCCGCGAGCTTGGCGTGACGGAAATGGCTGTTGTCGGGTTTGATACACCAACGATTGAAAAAAGTTTAGAACTAAACCAGCAATATGAGGGAATTTATTCTATTATCGGCTGGCATCCGACCGAGGCTGGCAGTTACACGAAGGCGATCGAAGATGACCTGATTAAGAAATTAACATTGCCGAAAGTAGTAGCGTTAGGCGAGATCGGGCTGGATTATTATTGGATGGAAGACCCGAAAGAGGTTCAGGAGAAAGTTTTCCGCCGTCAGATCGCGATCGCTAAAGAAATGAATCTTCCTATTAGCATCCACACTCGCGATGCGATGGAAGATACCTATAAGATTTTGAAGGAAGAAGACATTCGCGACATCGGCGGAATCATGCACAGCTTCAGCGGCAGCGGCGAATGGGCGAAGCGCTTTTTAGATTTAGGCATGCATGTGTCATTTTCGGGCGTCGTGACCTTCAAAAAAGCATTGGATGTCCAAGAAGCGGCTACCATCGTGCCGATGGATAAATTATTAGTAGAAACCGATGCGCCATATTTGGCACCGATGCCTTATCGCGGAAAACGTAATGAACCGGGCTATACCCGGTATGTGGTTGAAAAAATTGCGGAATTGCGCAATTTGCCAATGGAAGAAGTAGCACAGCAAACGACCGAAAATGCTCATCGTTTGTTTAGGATCAATGCCAATGGATAAAGAAAAAATTGAAGAGATCATCGTTGTTGAAGGCAAAGACGATACAAAACGGTTAAAAGAAGTCTTTGAGGTGGATACGATCGAGACCCGCGGATCGGCGATCAACGAATCGATCCTAGAGCAAATCGAACATGCACAGGAGACGCGCGGTGTGATCGTTTTTACCGACCCTGATTTTTCGGGGGAGAAGATCCGCAAGACGATCATGGAAGCCATTCCCGATGCGCAACACGCCTTTTTATCCAGACGAATGGCTGCACCGCAAAAACGCGGCTCAAGTCTTGGGGTGGAGCATGCCAGTGATGAAGCAATCATTGATGCCCTGCATAAAGTCGTGACTCCAGCAGCGGGTGATGAGCCAAAAATAGCTAGACAAACGCTGTTGGATTATGGTTTAATAGCGGGAGCTCAAGCCCGCGAACGACGGGAACGTCTGGGCGATGAATTGAAGATTGGCTATACGAATGCCAAGCAATTGGAAAAACGTTTAACGATGTTTCGGATCACCGAAGCACAACTGCATGAGGCAATGAGGAAAGTAGAGGAAACTTTGTGAACAAAGATATAGCAACGCCTTCGCGAACGCGAGAAATCCTGCAAAAACACGGCTTCTCCTTCAAGAAGAGTCTTGGTCAGAACTTTTTGACCGAACCCAACATTTTACAAAAAATCGTCAAAACTGCCGAGATTGATGAACAGACCAATGTGATTGAAGTCGGACCGGGGATCGGTGCATTGACGGAGCATTTGGCCCGCGCGGCCCATCAGGTGCTGGCCTTTGAGATCGATGATCGTTTGATCCCGGTTTTAGCTGATACATTGAGTCCTTATGATAATATCAAAGTCGTTCATAACGACATTTTGAAGGTTGATTTGAAAAAAGAGACCGAGTATTTTGCTCAAGCAGGTCCAATCAAGGTTGTCGCGAACCTGCCCTATTACATCACTACCCCGATCATGATGCATATTTTAGAATCTGATCTGGCCGTTGATGAGATGGTGGTCATGATGCAGCGAGAAGTTGCCGATCGAATCTCCGCTAAACCAAGCACGAAGGCATACGGCTCCTTGTCGATCGCTGTGCAATATTATATGGAAGCAAGCACCGCTTTTATCGTACCAAAGACGGTTTTCATTCCGCAGCCGAATGTGGATTCTGCGATTTTACGTTTGGTTCGCAGAAAAACACCCGCAGTCGAAGTCACTAGCGAAAAAGAATTTTTCAAATTGACCAAAGCGGCGTTCATTTTACGTCGGAAGACTTTATGGAACAATTTATTAAACAGCTATGGCAAAGACGATGCGACGAAAGCTTGGTTGGAAACCAGTTTGCAGCAAGCCGAGATCGATCCGAAGCGCCGCGGCGAAACCCTTTCGTTGGAGGAATTTGCCCGCTTATCTAATGCGTTAGAAGCAAATAAAGCAAACTAAAAAGAGCTTCGGCTCTTTTTGTTTTTTCATTAAATCCCAACGAAATTTGTCAATTAAAACCCAACTCCCCTATAATAGGAAAGTACATAAATTTTTTACTTGGAGGACACAATGAAAAAATTCCTAATTGGATTAGTCATAATAGCTTTATTAGGTGTGGGCGGATATTACGCCTATACGACTTTTTTCACCAAAGAAGAAGCACCAAAGCAAGAAACACGCAAAACAACCATAAAAAAGGTGAAGGAACCAGAAAAATCAGGGGAGACCATCAAGGCGAGCGATTACAGTGATTCAGACAACTGGCTGGCAAAACCAACCGAAATCACGAGTCAAGCTGATGTCTTCATGCTGTATCCTACCGCTTACGCACAAAAAAATGAAAATTCATCACCAGTAGCCAAAATCGATAATGCGACGATGCGCGCGGGAGCTCAAGTTTTCCTAGCCACTCAAGGCTCTGCTTTTGATACGAGCGGCAATATTTTTGCACCTTATTACCGTCAACTAGATGCCAACTGGTTATACTCAAAATCAAAAGCGGAACAAAATGAATATGTCGATGGTATACCGAAGGCCGATGTTTACGCTGCCTTTGATTACTACATCAAACACGAAAACAACAATCGTCCCTTTATTTTAGTAGGGCATTCGCAAGGTGCTCGCATGATCAAAGCGATTATGTATGATTATTTCAAAAATAATCCTGGTGTCAGCGACCGTATGATCGCCGCTTACGTATTGGGACAGTCGGTAACACAACAAGAAATGAACGATAATCCGCAAGTAAAATTTGCGACGGGTCCCGATGATACAGGTGTGGTTATTTCCTACAATACGGTTGCTCCAGATTTCACTGGTGAATTGCCAACGTGGGATGAAGGTGCTTTAGCCATCAATCCGATCAACTGGACAACTGATGGTACGCCAGCACCGGCTGAAGAAAATCTAGGGTCGTATGTCCGAAATGACGAGGGCGACTACACGAAGGTTATGAATCTAGCTGATGCGACCGTTGACGGAACAAGAGGGTTAGTCGTTTCTTCCACCGTTGATAAAGCCAAATACGAAATGCCGGAAAGCACCCGCAAGCTTTACCCAGCCGGTTCGTACTTAAACAATGACATCAGCTTCTATTACTATAACTTGCAGCAAAATGCAGAAAATCGCGAAGCTCAATACTTTGCGACCCATCCGCAGCAAACAACGGCTGATCCATCCGCACAACAAGATGGACAGACAGCAGATGCCGATCAACAAACTGCACAATAAGATATTGAACTGCCTATCGAAAAGGATGGGCAGTTTTTTTAGTCGTTTAACAGCATGCTTAACTATAAGTGAAACCGAAATAACCCCATCGACCTAAGAAAGTTTTGTAGTGACCCCAAAAAGTTAGACTTTTTTCGGAGTGGAGAAATCCACTCTATTTTTTTGTTGCTTTTATTGTCAAT
>NZ_BJED01000033.1 GCF_005405485.1 Enterococcus hulanensis
CTCATTCAAGGGTTCACCAGTCTGTTGCGGAAACGGCAGCTCCACAATGACTGGTTCCATGACGTCCTTCAGCTTCGCGTGTTCTTTCTCCACGATCTGATACATCCCTTGCACCAAATTCCCGGCATGGGCCAGCCCTTTTTCATCGGTGGTCACGGTCGTTGTAAATGCGCCATCCCCTTGAACGGGTTCAAAGCCTGACGCGCCTTGGATCGGTGTCACACGCGTGATTTCATAGGAGATCCCCGGTAATGGATCGAGGTTCTTGCCATCCGCGTCCTTGACTTGGTCCGCCTTCGTTCCATCTAAAGGCATCGTGTCGGCAATCTTCGCAATATCTTCGATCTTGTATTTTTGCACGAAGATACTGTACCCCGCATTTTCTGCGGCTTCTGCTTCGGCATGAGCACGAACCACCCCACCAACGATCAGAGAGAAAACAAACAAAGCGAACAACAAACGACGTAGTTTTTTCATTTTATTTTCCTCCCCTTACGTTAATTGGTCGAAAATGCAGGAAGACGCCTGTCATCCCGACAACCATCAATACCGCGGCTGCGATCAAGATGATCCGCATGGCCTTGGTACTTCCGGTGAATGGTAATTTAGTTTGCGCGCTATCCGGTACATGGACGATCGCGATATAGTTATACGTTGGGACTTCCACTTCAATCGGATTTTTCAGTAATTCAAAGCCAGCTGGCGCTTTGGTTTCGACGATCGTGTAGAAACCTGGTGGTAAGCTTTCAAATTCTAACCACCCATGCTCGTCTGTAACTTTAACCGTTCCAACTTTATTTTCATCCTTGATGGTGTTTGGATCATCGCTTTTGCCTTTGTATAATTGGAACTCGGCACCTTCTAAGGCATTTGTTGTACTGGCTTCAATTTCTTCATCACTTAATTTCCCATCTCCATCAGCATCAATGACCGTTCCTTCTTCGTATTTGAAGAGACGAATCTTGGAAAGACGAGTCAGACCAGCGTTCACGTCAGTGATGTGTTGCACCTTATCAGTCCCCGTCAGAATCGCAGGCAAATCTTTCAATTCTGGGTGAACATAAAACGGATCACCAGCTTCATTCTTTTCTGGTGTCTTGAAAGTATTAGGGTCTGCTTTGGAGTTCAATGGATCATACTCGCCTGTTCCTTTCAATGGCTCAGTAACGATTGCCACTTTTCGCGTCACTACAATGTCACCTACCATGAATTCAGCAACATATTCCCCTTCAGGAAGATTTTCAAATTTGTACTTACCATCTGAACCTGTCTTTATTAAAGAATTTCCAGAGTCATCGATAAATGCTTCCCCAGTCAGACTCTCTTTTACAGGCTGATCTTTATATTTAGGATCTGATTGACTTGTTCGGTATAACTTTACAGGAATATTGCTTACTGAATCCTCTGATGTACCGTCTAATTTATTGCCAATCAAACCATCATAATCATCGTCATACCAAACATAACCAGTCAAATCTCTACCATAAACTGTGGTACGAACCGGTTGAGATGTCACTTGTAAGTCCAAATCAGAATTCATTGTTGAATTATTGATTAATACGTCTCCAGGTTTTTGATTTGTCAATCTTATTCTTATAGTCAAGGTAACTTTCTCACCTACGACCATTTTCGGCATATGAAACCAGATAGATTTAGCTTTTTTTATATTCTCTACTGGTGTTGTCCCTGGAACATAGGCAATACCATCTTTAATATTTCTTGGATCAGCATTTTCATCAAGTGATTCATTTTTATACGATATATTTACACTGCTAATACTATCTACTTTGATTTCTTCTATATTGTAACTACCTTTGAATGAACTATTTCTAGAGTCTCCATCATATGGTAAGACATCCTTCAGCCAAACATTAGAGATAGGTGATACAGTTTCGTTTACCAAGAGAACTTTATAAGTAATAGAGGTATCCCCAAGTAAAGGATCATTATCACCAACTTCAATATTTGTTTTATCAGCACTTTTACTTAATATGACTTTTTGGTTTAACTTAACATTATACGAATCTTTTGAGGAACGCATCGATTCTGGACGGCCATCTTTGACCGAGGAATCACTTTTCTTCCACATCTCACCAATAGTTTTAACCGTTAATTCTGTAGAAATCCCGTCCTCTTCAAATGACATATCGCCTATATTATTAGTAACTTTGAAGTTTACTTCGACTCCTTTAGTCAGAGGCATATCAGTAAATGACCATTTTAATAAAGTCGTTCCATCAGGTTTTTTTGTTATCGAAGGCTCAGGTAATACTTTCCCCATTGCATCTTTAGATGTTTTTGACTTGTATGAGACTCCTTTTGGTAAGATAGTAGATAAAGATCCGTTATAGTCAACAGAACTAGATCCGGCTAAATCACCTCTTATCTTTATTTCCACTTCATCTGAGGTTTCGTAAGTGGGTTCTTTTACATCTGTACTTGTCGAAATTCCAAATGATTCTACAAATACTGATGTTCCCCAAGCAGCATAAGAAGCACCATTATTCATGCTGTGTGGAGTTTCTCTATTTCCATTGGCATCAAAAACTGTTGGTGAATATTTATGGTTTTTATTCTGTTGTGGTCTATAGTGTACAAGACCGCTACTAGAAGTAACTTTTGAAAGAGATAATACAACATTAGGTTTTCCTTTAGAATCAGTACTCCCAGGATTTCCTATAACAGTAAAAGGAACTGCTGAAGCCATTACCATTGGTCTTGCGGGTGAATAGGTTCTTTTCAATAAAACTGCTGAAATTTTCCCTTTCGACTCTGCTTCTTTATAAGAGTCATACCATATATATAGTTCTTTTTGTGCATCAATAGTACCGAATTCCAATGGAGGACTCTCATCTGATAATTTTTTGGCTACACCAAAAAATTGTGTAGCTGAAGGTTCCGAGAGTGACAAAGCATTTTCGTCCTCAGTTCTTCTAGAACCATCATATTTGAACGTATTTGAATTAAAAACTAACATCTGCTCTGTTTCCCTAACCACTGCAGAATGGGCCACAATTATTCCGGTTAAATATAGTCTTTCACCCATTTGTACATGTGCTTGCCCTGTGTTACCAGATAAACTATCTGTTCCTATATCTAAGGAAACTGCATTCCCATCACTTCCATCTAATATTCCATTCTCTTTGTATTTGTCCTTTAAAAATTTTTTTACTACTACAGCTTGTTCGTACCACCCCTGAGTATTTTCACTGTATTTTATTTTGGATTCCAAAGAAGTAGTAATTCCATCATATGAAATTTTATCTACAGAAAATTCAATACCGTAATTTACCCATCCATTTTTTTTTGCATCTGATTGCCATCTAGTTTTATCCCAATGATATAAAATTTCTAGACTAGAAAAAGGTTTTGTATCATTTCCATACTTAGTTCCTTGCATACTATAGGTATAAGGATTGTAAACTCTGGCATAACCTGTATTTTCAATATCCGTTGTATAACTTCCTCTTACATTAAAAGAGCCGGAATTATAAACACCTATTTCAGATAATCCATTTACTGGCTGTGATGTGAAAATTGTGCCAGTGTTCGCATTGGGTGCTTGCAATTTATTTGAGATAAGTTGTGGTCTAAAGTTTTTACTTGTTATTTTATTATTATTACTACCATATGGTGTTATTTCCCAAGGAGCAGTTACTCGATCAAATTCAGAAGGTGAGTAATAAGCAGCTGAAACTGAATTGTAGCCAGTCTCGGATAAATATGTCGTTGTTCCGCCTTTTTCATAAAATCCTTTTCCTTTAATCTGGTAACTTATTTTTCCTTTTGGAAACATACTACCGCGAAAATCTTTGGCTTCTCTTAGAGCTAATGGTTGTAATACTGTTACAGCTGCTATATCTAGTGTTGCTTGATTTAATGAATCGGTATCAGACAAAATAACCTTCCCAGAAGCATCATTTCCTTTAACTAATTTAACAGCTACTGAAGGTTTAGCTGATACTGTTGTAATCGGTGGTTCAAGCTGTTTCAATTGTTCTGACGTATACTCTTTGTTAATAGTTTCCGTTTCACCTGTAGATACATTTTTAGCATCTACAATTTCTAAAATAATACTTGGCTGCAATTTATCACCATGATCCGCGCTGAAAACATTCATGATTATTGGAACGAACAGTTGACCAGTATCACTTATAGTAGATTCCATAACACCTTCTGAATACTCAGAACTATCTTCATTTGCAATATTAGTCCCATTAGCAATTTCTCCATTATTCTTTGGATTACCATCTTTAATTTCGATTGCATTTGACATTCTAGCTTTAACTCGATAACGAATATTTGTATACTTATTTGTCAAAGTAGTATTCTGGATTGAAAAAGATAATAAATAACTTACTTGGTCAAATGAACGTACAATACTATTATCTTCTGATGAGTCATTCCCTGGACTATCATTGGGGTCAAAATTTTTTGTTCCTGTTTTTACAGAAAGTTTAGCCTCCCGAACAATAATTGGATCACTTTCACCTTTGAATTCTGAATCTATATTTTGAAATTCATTTTCTCCAAAATATAGAGGTGTTTTCAAGGAATCTTTTACTTCATAGCTTTCTTCGGTAAGTTCTTTTAATGATTTATTTGTTTCTTTTGTTTCTACCTTGGATATAGATTCATATTTACCATCAGAATTCGTTTCATTATTTTCCTTAGTCTCCTGATTACTTCTTGATTCCGAAGGAAAAACTGCTTCTTTCTTTCGCTCAGGAGATATCGATTCATTTAATATCTCCTGGTTTGATTCAAATTGAAGTAGTAGTTGATTACGTTCAGTATTTTGAAAATCCGATATCGTGACATTTATCTTTGATTCTTCGTTCCTTTGTATCCGTATCCATATATTCAGTCCTTTGGACAAATCAAAATAGAATTTTCCTTTGCCCTCATTTTCTTTTACTTGAATACAACCGTAAGAATTTTTTGAACCATTTTCTTCAGAAGATGTTGCTTCCTTCTCTAATAATTCTGTAACAATGTCTTGTTTTGAAATCTCTTCTTTGCTAAATGCAGAAATAGCTATCGCTTCTTTTTCCTTATTCAAAGGTTCAACAATAAAACTCTCATCATAAGGCAATTCATAAAGTCCCATTTCGTTTGCCGTTAATTGGAGTATCTCTGATTCTTTTTTGGTTTTATCGTTTTCTATCTGGATTCCTTCTTCATTTTCTACTTGGAATAATAAAGTCTCTTCAGCAGCATGTAATATCGTACCAATAGAAGTACCCACGATAATTATTACTCCCCCGAAAAAAACAATGAAAAGAAGGATTGCAATTATATATTTTTTTTGTTTTTCATTCATAATATCAATACCTTCTTTCCCTCCTGTTTTAAGCTTGTTGGCATTCCTTATCAGTCACAATAGATTTATTCCATCAGTCCTTGAAAAAGGACTGATTTGCTCTCAATTTTTTATGACACTTCCTTAGTTTTGGCAAAAAAAATTTGCAAAAAATCTCACGTACTGATTAGTAGCTCTCCACAACTCTTTTTTCAATGATAATTCACGATTTCAATACCTCAAAAAATATCTTTCTTACGATAAATACTGATTATTCCAATACACCCCATAACCATAATCATCACTAGAATCCACGTCAGTACTTGAGTTGTTCCGATATTTCCACTAGTTTGCGGCAATTTCCTGATTTCGCCTTTTTCATTGACTTCGATAAGTTGACCATCTGCGCCTTTACTTACAGGCAATTTTGGAATCTCGCCCATAATACTGGATTTCGGATAGATGTAGACCTCATTCAAAGATTCCCCGGTCTGTTGAGGGAAAGGTAGCTCCACAATGACTGGATTCATGACAGCCTTCAGCTTCGTGTGTTCTTTCTCCACGATTTGATACATCCCTTGAACCAAATTTCCAGCATGAGCCAGACCATTTTCATCGGTGGTAACAGTTGTAGAAAATGCGCTATCTCCTTGAACAGGTTCAAAGCCGGATTTCCCTTGGTTTGATGTCACCCTAGTGATTTCATAGGAGATCCCCGGTAGTGGCTCAAGGTTCTTCCCATCTGCATCCTTAATTTGATCCGCCTTTGTTCCATCTAATGGCAACGCGTCGGCAATTTTGGCAATATCTTCGATTTTGTATTTTTGTATGAAAATACTGTAACCATAGCTTTCTGGTGTTGCTGCTTCGGCATAATAAGTAACCCCACTGGTAACAAGCAGAGAGAAAGCAAACAAGCAAAATACCAAACGATGAAATTTCTTCATGCTAGTTTTCTCCCTTAACTTTGATTGACCGAAAATGAAGAAAGATTCCTGTCATCCCAATTACTAATAGACAAGCAGATACGATCAAGATAATACGCATTGCTCTCGTTCCACCAGTAAATGGTAATTTTGTTTTCCCACCATTTGAGACGTGAACCTTGGTGATTGAATTAAATGTTGATATATTGACCTTAATTGGATTTTTAAGTAACTCAAATCCTTCAGGTGCTTTTGTTTCGACTAGAGTATATTCACCAGGTACTAATCCTTCAAATTCAAGCCAACCATTACTATCTGTTTTCTGATGGTCAACTTTATCTTCTTCTTTGGTACTATCCCCCTTGAAGATGTCAAATTCGGCATCTTTTAAAGGTTTTGCAGAAGCTTCAATTTCTGCTTCACTGAGTTTACCATCGTCGTTACTGTCAATAGCTGTACCTTCTTCATACTTAAAGAGACGAATCTTCGATAACCGAGTCAAACCAGCATTCACGTCAGTGATATGCTGCACCTTATCAGTACCTGTCAGAATTGCAGGTAGATCTTTCAACTCTGGGTGAACATAGAACGACTCGCCAGCTTTATTTTTTTCTGGTGTTCTGAAAGGAGCTGCTGGATCGGCTTTTGAATTTAGTGGATCGTATTCACCAGTCCCCTGTATCTGTTTCGTGACAATCGCAACTTTTCGAGTCACAACGATATCATCTACCATGAATTCAGCAACATACTCCCCTTCAGGAAGATTTTCAAATTTGTACTTACCATCTGAACCTGTCTTTATTAAAGAATTTCCAGAGTTATCGATAAATGCTTCCCCAGTCAGACTCTCTTTTACAGGCTGATCTTTATATTTAGGATCTGATTGACTTGTTCGGTATAACTTTACAGGAATATTGCTTACTGAATCCTCTGATGTACCGTCTGATTTATTGCCCATCAAACCATCATAATCATCGTCATACCAAACATAACCAGTCAAATCTCTACCATAAACTGTGGTACGAACCGGTTGAGATGTCACTTGTAAGTCCAAATCAGAATTCATTGTTGAATTATTGATTAATACGTCTCCAGGCGTTTGATCAGATAATCTGATTTTAATGGTCAATGTTACTTTTTCACCCACATCAACTTTGGGTATATGAACCCATACAGATTTAGCGTTTTTAATATTGTCGATCGGAGTAATGCCAGGCAGGTATTCATTACCACCCTCAATGTTTTTGGGATCGGAATTTTCATCAAGTGATTCATTTTTATAAGCTATATTGACTTTGTTAATACTATCTACTTTGATTGATTCTGTAGTGTAATTTGCTTTAAAAGACGACCCTCTAGAGTCCCCATCATAAGGTAGAACATCTTTTACCCACACATTAGCAATTGGTGTCGTGTTTTCATTTACTAATGAAACAGTATAAGTGATAGAACAATCTTCCCCTAAGGGATCATTCTCACCAGCTTCGATATTGATATTGTCAGTACTTTTACTTAATATAACCTTTTGGTTTAATTTAATGTTATAAGAATCTGTTGAGGACCGTATCCTTTCTGGCCGATTATCTTTGACTGAAGTATCATTTTTCTTCCACATCTCACCAATAGTTTTAACTGTTAATTCTTCAGAAATCCCGTCCTCTTCAAATGACATATCGCCTATATTATTAGTAACTTTGAAGTTTACTTCGACCCCTTCAGTCAGAGACATATCAGTAAATGACCATTTTAGTACACTAGTTCCATCACTTTTTTTATCTATTGAAGGTTCAGGGATAGATTTTCCAGTCGCATCTTTTGATGTTTTTGACTTATATGAAACACCTTTAGGTAATGTACTAGTTAATGAGCCGCTATATTCAACGGAGCTTGATCCTGTTAAATCTCCTCTTATTCTTATATCCGTATCATCTGAAGCCTCATATATTGTATTTTTAATCTTGGTGCTTGTATTTATCCCAAATGAATCAACATAGATTGAAGTAGCCCAAGATTTATACCCGGAGTTATTTATACTATCTGCTTTTTTTTGATTTCCATTGGCATCAAAAACTGTCGGGGTATAGGTGTATTTTTTGTTTAGCGGTGGTTCATATCTAACATCTCCAGTACTAGAAGTTACTTTTGAAAAAGCTATTAAAACATTAGGTTTACCATTGGAATCAGTACTTCCAGGATTTCCAACAACAGTAAACGGAACAGCTGAAATGTTTCCCATTGCTCCAGGAGGAGAGAGCTTTCGTTTATATAATACAGCAGAAATTTTCCCCTTAGCTTCTGCTTCACTAGGACTTTCATACCATGTATATAATTTTTTTTGCACATCAATATTCTCAAATTCTAATGGCGGATTCTCATTTTTCTGTTCTTTGGCTACTCCAAAAACTGTTCCCTTTAGTTGTTCTAAAACTGGAGATTTCTTACTATCTTCAAATTTTCTGGATGAGTCAAATTTGAAGGTATTAGGACTAAACACTAACATCTGTTCTGTTTCGGAAACCATTGCAGAATTTGCAACAATGACACCAGATAAATATAACTTTTCTCCCATTTGAACATGTGCTTGACCAGTATTACTGGTCACACTATTAGTACTTGAATCTAACGAGTATTCATTTCCACCCCACTTCATTGAACCATCATCGTTATACACTTCTTTACGAAAATTAATTACAACTGTTGCTTGTCCGTAAGGACCATAAGTTTTATCACGAAAATTTATTTGAGACTTAGATGGGGTAGTGAAGCCGTCATACGAAATTTCATCAATAGAGAATTCAATCCCATAATTTTTCCAACCATTCTTTATTGCATCAGCTTGCCATCGTGTCTTATTCCAATGATAAAAAATTTCAAAGCTAGAAAAAGGTTTCACATCGGAAACATACTTAGTCCCTTGCATATTGTATGTATAGGGATTGTAAACCCTAGCATAATTTTCATTTGTAACTTCTGTAGTGTAACTCCCTTTTGCAGTGAATGACCCCGAATTATAAACTCCAATTTCCTGAAATCCACTGGTTGGTTGCTTTGAGTGAATTTTCTCAGTATTCGCATTTGGTGCTTGTAATTTATTGGAAATGAGTTGTGGTCTAAAATTTTCACTCGTTATTTTTTTAATATTGCTACCATATGGTGTTATTTGCCATGGGGCTTTAGTTCTATCAAATTCGGATGGCGAGTAGTAAACTGCTGAAACTGAATCATAATTAGATTCGGACAAATACGTTGTAGTTTCGTTTTTATCATAAAAGCCTTTTCCTTTAATTCGATAACTGATTTTTCCTTTTGGAAACATGGTTCCACGAAAATCTTTTTCACCTTTTCCATTGACGCCTCTTCCATTTAATGGAGTAAGCATAGTTACAACCGCTACATCAAGAGTTGATTGATTAACAGCATCTACATCAGAAAACATTACTTTTCCTGACTCAACATTTCCTCTAACAAGTTGCGCAGTTATTGAGGGCTTTGCAGATACTATCGTAATTGGTGGGTTTAGCTGTTCAAATTGTTCTGATGTATACTCTTTGTTAAAAGTTTCCGTTTCACCTGTAGATACATTTTTAGCATCCACAATTTCCAAAGTTATACTTGGCTGCAATTTATCACCATGATCAGCACTGAAGACATTCATAATTATCGGTATAAACAATTGCCCTGTGTCACTTATAGTGGATTCCATAATCCCTTCCGAATATTCGGTACCATCTCCATTAGCTATATTTATTCCATTAGCAATCTCTCCATTGTTCTTTGGGTTACCATCTTTAATTTCAATTGCATTTGGCATTTTAGCTTTTACTCGATAACGAATATCAGTAAATCTATCTGTCAAAGTAGTATTCTGTATTGAGAACGACAATAAATAACTTACTTGGTCAAATGAACGTACAATATTATTATCTTCTGACGAGTCATTCCCAGGATTATCATTGGGATCAAAATTTTTAGTTCCTGTTTTTACAGAAAGTTTAGCCTCCCGAACAATAATCGGGTCACTTTCATCTTCCATTTTTGAATCTTGACTTAAACTTTCACCATAATATAAAGGTTTTTTCAAGGAGTCCTTTACTCCATAATTTTCTTCAATAAGTTCTTTTAATGTTTTATCTGTTTCTTTAGTTTCTACTTTTGAGATAGTCTCTTTTTCTAAAGATTTATTTCTATCTTCAATAACTAAAGGACTTTTTTCATTATTTTTCTGGCTACTTTTTGATTCCGAAGTGATTTCTGTTTCCATATTTTGTTCTGAAGTTACCGATGCATTTTTTATTTCCTCGTATGATTCAAATTGAATCATTAACTGAGTACGTTCCGGATTTTGAAAATCCGATACCATGACATTTATCTTTGATGGCTTATTCCTTTGTATGTGTATCCATATTTTTTCTCCTTGGGACAAATCAAAATAGAATGTTCCTTTGTTAGCAGTCTGTTCTACTTGAATGCAACCATAGGAATCTTTTTCCTCAGAAGAAGCTCTTTCTTTCTCAGATACTTTCTTAATAATGTCTTGTTTTGAAATTTCTTCTTTGCTAAAAGTTGGAATAGATACTTTTTCTTTTTCTTCGTTCAAAGGTTCAACAAAAAAACTCTCATCATAAGGTATTTCAAAGAGTCCTTTTTCATTTGCTGTGAGTTGGAGGATCTCAGATTCATTATCGGTTTTAGTGTCTTCTATCTGGCTTCCTTCTTCATTTTCCACTTGGAATAACAATGACTCTTCAGCAGCATGCAATGATGAGCTGGCAGAAGTCACTACCATAATTACTACTCCTCCAAAAAAAGCAAAGAAAAGAAGGACTGCAATTATTGTTATCTTGGTAAATTTTTCTTTCATAACCTTACTGTCCTTCCTTCCCTTCCTCTTTTTAAGCTTGTCGGCGTTTCTTATCAATCATGATCGTGACTGTACCAATCGTAATTGCAGCTACTGCAATAATGATAATTAACATTGTTCCTTCGCCACCTGTAAATGGTAATTTTGTTTTTGTTTTATTCTCTACATGAATTGTTACTTCTTTCGGGTCAAGTTTTACAACAACTTCGATTGGGTCTTTCAATAATTCAAAGCCTTCTGGAGCCTTGGTCTCTATCAACCAATATTTTCGTTGAATTTCTGCATGCTCCCAGGTAGGCTCATCTTTATTTTGAATCGTGTCCCCGTTCTTGTCAGTAAACCAGTCAAGTGCTAACCCATCAAATTTTGCTTTTCCATTTTCATCAGTTGTAGCTTTCAAGAACTTCACATCTTTTGGCAACTCTGGAGTAGCCGTGCCATCATTATTTAAAGTGTAAGATTTTCCGTCTGACGCTAAGAAGTTTTTCTCTCTAGCATTCTTGTCACTTGTAGCAATATGAAATTCTGCTCCAGCTAATACCTTCCCTTTATCTTCTTCAGTCTTCTCAATCTCAAAGCCACCATTAAAATATTCTGGGTTATTCTCACTAGGAGTATCTACTGGTTTTTGCCCCGGAATTAAATAACCAGTCTTGAAGGTGTTTTCGATCACACCGTTGAAATCAACATCCGTGTGTGTATGGAAAATAGCTCGGATATCTGTGTATTTCCCTTCAACTTTTTCCATTCCTAATTCTGTCAGTTCAATGCGAATTTTAGTCAGTTCACCACTAGGACTTGTGATTGGGCTACTTTCAACAAGCTCATCATTTTTATATACTCTGTAATCATTAGAAAGAGTTAATTTTACCCAATTTGTTCCATCAAATACTTCAACTTCTACATCATCTAAATGCAGTGCTTGGTTCAACTCATCTTCAATGTAGAAATAATCTGCATATAAATCGAATGGAGCTTTTACCGGTAAATCATCAAGTGGTTTACCATCTTTGTCATATCGGTTAGTAATAGTCATGTCTTCAGTAATGTGACTGTATAGTCCTGTTGGAAGTTTTACTGTTGCCTCCCATTGGAATGGTTGTCCTGCTTTTATGGATGTTCCTTTTTGACCGTCAATGGTTTTATCTGCGGATGTATCATTTACAATATTCTTCGGATAAACGTGGACATCGTAAATCAGTTTACTAGTATCATCACGCTTAGTTTGAGGAAGATACGCGAAGAATGCCTGCATTGGAGACGCAATCTTCTTAGTGTTACCCTCCTCATCAGTGTACGTATAGTCTCCTGATTCATTCGGTACTTCTCGTATTAGATATATTCCATCGCCAGCTTTTCCCTTACCAACGTTAAAAGTTGTTTTACCAAAGTCAGTAACTGATTTAGAATCACCTGTTTTTTGTTTAATTGCCTTAAAATCCGGATCAATATCGTAGTGTTTTCCTTCTTTTTGTTTAGTCGTATCATCTAAGACATAGTAGTTTCCTGATTCATCTTTTCTAGGAAGCACTCGTACAATCTCGAATTCAACATCTCCCATTAATTTTTTGCCGTCCAAATCAGGAGCTTTGTTTGGATCTAACTGCTCACCGTCGCCAGGTTTTCCTAGCTCACCAGTACTTCTAATTTCATACTTCCATAATGTTATTGTTCTATCTGATGAATCATCTGATATTGCATTGTCACTAATATATGGATTATCTACTGTCGCATATGCATTTGTACCTAATCCAGTGGACATACCGATAAAGGTCATTACTCCTAATCCTGCTATTACTTTACTTATCTTCTTTAGTCTCGATTTCATATAAGAATCCCCTTTTCCTTTTTTTATCCCCAGTTGTTTCTATACATCAATAAAAGTATTTACATTGCAGTCCCCACTGCACTCTTTTATTTACGCCTTTTTTAATTCTTTGAACTTTTCTACTATTAATAATCAACAATTACCATAGCTCTCTTTGAAAGTGTCTTAAATCCTAAATTAATAAAGAGCTTACACCCAAGAATTGTTCATTTTTTCAGTAGATCATATTACTATACTTATCACTTCTTCACACTAACTCCATTTTTTAATCACTCCTCTTCTTCATCATTTCCCCCTTTCATTTTTCTAAGTAGTTCATCCATGAACTGATCGTTAAATAGCTCTAGGCCTAATCCATTAAAAGACAAGCGGATTACTGTAACTCGTGCTTTTAAATCTTCAATTGTCATTGGAAACAACTGACCGTTAAGCCATAAATTCAGGTAGAGCATTAACAACTGGCAAATTTCTTTTGGATACTTTGTTTGGATAGACCCATCAGTTATTCCTTCTTCAATGAGTGGAAGAAATAACTGACTATCCTCATTAATAGCGGTTGTAATACTTTTAACAATAAAATCACTATTGGAAGTTTGTTCTTTGAAAAAAGAGTTCATTTTTTTCCCTTTAACATCAAATAGTAACGCGTTCATAATTGCTCTTAACTTTTCAAGTCCTGTTTCCCCTTGAACATCACTAATGAACTCTTTCAGTTCTCTGGTAAAGACGTCGTGCTCTCTCTCAAAAACAGCTAGAAGTATTTCATCCTTAGATTTAAAGTGATGGTAAATTGCCCCTCTGGAAAAGCCTAAGCCATCTTGAATATCTTGGATACTTGTCTTATCAAACCCCTTTTCAGCAAATAAATCCGATGCATAATCTAAAATCAACATTATTTTTTCTTTAGAAACATTATATTTCATCAACTACCCCCTAAAACAGACTGAAAGTCTTTTTTTAAACTATACTATACAAAATAATTAAATTCAAGATTATATATCAAAAATATAAAAGTAAAGTAACTAACAAAATAAAAAAACAACTTCAACAATTCCCGTTAAGGTTATGTTTAAAGCTTATTTTATTCTTTTTATGAAAACAGACTGTTAGTCTCTTTTCGAAACTATACTACATCACGAAGTTATATTAAAGTAATTTCATAACGATATTGAAGTTAAATATAAATTATATAAAGCTATGATTAATAAAAATTATCCCACCTGATTACTTTTTCGTTCTATAAGAAAATGCAACGAGCTCCGTTCTCGCGAGTGCTTGTTGCATGTTGAAAAAATTTGTTTGATCATTTAGCGTACATTTTGGCTGCTTTAAGTGGAATATTCATTCTCTTGGCAACCTCTTCAATTGTCTTCCCTTGACCTAAGAAACGCTTGCAAACAGCTTTCATAGTTTCTCCTACCTCAATTATGTGGAAGTCTGGATCATAAAAACGGATCACCTTTTGTCCCCAGGAATGCTCTATAACTTCATGTATCAATTCAATTTGTTCCTCACTTCTTTTAGTCTCAAATATTTCTAAAAACTCATTAAAGTTTTCTTCTTCAAAATATATTTCACAATCATTTGCATGATATGAAATTTCTTTTTTGATAAATCCTTTCCAACTGTCGTCTGTTTGTAATGCTAATCCGCCAGTTAAAACTACATGACCCTCTATATGAGACAATGTTCGAAGACCTAATATGTTCCAATAAAATAATTTCGATTTTTCTATATCTGATACTGCTAACATAGTATATTTCAGCTTCATCTCACTAATTCTCCTTTTTATGATTTTTATTTTCATGGAATATACTTCTTACCAGAACTAATTTCTTTAACTTGCGCTATTACTCTCCACAAACGAAAACAGATTACACTATTTGAGAATTGAAATTCGCTCAGCTACCTATATGATGTAGGTTCAAAAAGTATTTTTCTAGCATACAGGCTTTCTCTTTTTGAGATCATTTTTAATGACGATAAAATTAGATATTGAACAAGTGAAAAGTCAATAATTCAATAACATATATAGCCTACCTTGATTTGCGTGATTTCATTTACTATTTAGCTAAATAGATTATAAATTTGTTTCCCTTTTTAATTGTCGATTAGCGAACAAAAAAGCAAATAATGACAAAATAAACAGTAGAATAATCGAATAAAATATTTCTTGCTGATAACCAGTTTGGTATAACATAGTTGATCTAAGACTGTTGATAACATACGTAAATGGATTTAGATAAACTACGATCCTCAACATACCTGTTAACTCTTCAATTGGAAATAGTGCTGAACTAAGAAAAAATATCGGTAAAACTATTGCACTCATAACCGTTTCATAAATCATCTCGTTTGGTAGAATTAAGCTTACTCCATACGCGATAGAGGCCACAAAAAATGAAGTAAAGAAAACGAGTAAAATAACAACGAACGCACTACCTATACTTGGAAATAATCTCACCGAAAAGAACAATCCCACTATCCCCATAACTCCGACTTCTAAAAAAGTACAGCAAACCGACTCCAATACTTGTCCGAGTATGATTGAGCTTCGTTTAATAGGAGCGATTAAAATACGATAAAAGCTACCTTCCGACTTCATCATATAGTTCATCATTCCACTACTGCTACAAGTCGAAAAGCATATAAGGACTATTAACCCTGGGAAAATGAATGCTGTGTAATTTTCTATCCCGCTGCCTTCCATAGTTTTTCCAGCAACTGTGCTGTATAAAACTAACCAAAGTATCGGTTGTAAAATAGTAACTACTATCGTAAATGAATTATGAAATCGCCATCTGATATTCTTTGCTAATATTGCTACAATCCCCATCTCACTCCTACTCCTTCGTTAGCCTAAGAAAAGCGTCTTCCAACGTCGGTTGAACAATTTCAATTCCGGAAAATTGGATTGAGTTTTTTATAAGATACTTATTTATTTCTTCTAGATCACTTTGACAATCTAAAGATTCAATATCAATAGATACTTTGTTTAATCTCACTTTTCTTTTAAAAAAAGTAAGTCTTATTTTGGAGTATGCTATTTTTGTTTTTTGATTATCGTTAAATGATATTCTGATAGAATTTTGTTGAATAATACTACGTAGTTCTTCTGGTGTTCCTTGAATGACATTTCTACCATCTTTCAAAATGCAAATAGTATCACTCAAAATATTTGCTTCTTCTAAATAATGGGTTGTCAGAAAAACTGTTGTCCCAAACTCATCGCGGATTTTTTTGATCATCTTCCACATTATTTGTCTCGACTGGATGTCCATTCCAACTGTCGGTTCATCCAAAAATAATATCTTAGGATTGGACATTAGGTTTAAAGCAATGTCTGCTCTACGTTTAATTCCACCTGAAAAGGAAGAAATTGGATACGAAGTATACGAGGTCAAAGCAAATTCATAAAGTAATTTTGTAATTCTTTTTTTTGCTTCTTCTTTTGGTATACGATAGAGTTGACTTTGAAATAGCATGTTTTCTTTTAGAGTTAAATGAGTATCTAGAGAAATCTGTTGAGCCACACAAGCGATTTGAAATCTAATGAACTCTGCATCTTTTTCAACATCCATACCTAACATTTTTACTTTGCCACTAGTGGTATTTGTATAAGTCGAAAGAATACGGATTAACGTTGATTTTCCAGCCCCATTTTGACCTAATAAAGAAAAAATTTCGCCGTATTTTACATTGAGATTTAGCCCATACAAAGCTTTGACTCCATTTTCATATTTTTTTTCAATGTTTTTAACTTCAATAGCTAGCATTTCATTTCTCCACCACAGGAATTTGAATCTCTGTAATATATTTATCTGGATTTCCTTTTAAGAACATACCGGGTCCCTTGATGTATACTTCTCTAATTCCAGTAACACTTAAAGCAACTTTATTCTTTTGAGCAAACTCATACATAGCATGATAGGCATTTTGCAAAGTATCGTATGATCCTATGTGGGTTGTACATATTGCTCTAAAACTTTTCATCTTCTTTGTTCTAATTGCGTTTCCAATTGGTAGTTCACTTGTTGGAACGCATAACTCCATAATCCCTTCCTTTTTTTCAGAATTTATTTTTAGAAAATTGAATAATGGAGCTCCATTAGATTTTCCTTGAACAGATTTGAAAACACTAGGAAAAAACTCATTCGCCTCTGCTATTTTTCCTTCATATTTCATAAAAGCAACTTGAAACGATTCAATCACTCTCACTTCTACTTTATATTTCATCTATTAATTCACCTCATCCTTTTTTATTGAAATCCATACTTCTGTACTTCCTTCACCCATTTTTTCATTTTTAATCGGATAAACCTCAATATCTGGTAATTCAGCATACATGTATCCTGAACCTAAGAGCCATTCTGTATAAAACCTATTGAAAACACTCTGAACACTTTCACGAAAGTGACCGTTGTTTTCAAATATTACCCATGTTGAAGCGGGAATTTCGTATACAAAAAACTTTTCAGAAACATCTTTTTTTGTGGCTGAAGCAATGTAATAAAAAATATTATCTGGATCTTTAAAAACACTCACTCCCAAAATTCCGTTTGGATTTTCTTCAGACAATAAACAAATCTCAGAAAATTCTTTTGTTTTTACAATCTCGTTCCAAAAATCCGGAATAATTTTTTGATTTTTCTCCATATCTTCTGTTATACGTAATCGTAATCCTGCAATTCTAAAAGCTGGTTTATCTTCAATTCTGTATGACATTGGAGTATCCCCTTTCACTTTTATCGAAAACTCTATAGGAGGAAATGAAATCAAAGTTACGCCTTTCTTCTTTGCGCTCATGGGCGAAACTTTGTGTACACTCTTAAACGCTCGATTAAATGCCGTCGGTGAAGAGTAGCCATATTTTAAAGCAACATCCAGTACTTTAATATCTGTTCGCTGCAACTCAAGAGCTGCTTCTGACATTCTTCGTCTTCGAATATATTCCGATAATGATAAACCAGTTACATAATGAAAAATACGCTGGAAATAATATTTTGAGTTGTTTGCAATTGATGCAGCTTCCTCATAGGAAATTTCTCTATCAAGATGTCTCTCAATATATTCAATTACATTACTCAGATTTTTAATCCATTCCATTTCTTCAACTCCTTATATATATGTTAAGGAAATGAGAAAGTAAATTCCTCTCATTTCATGCACTCATTTGTAAACAAACATAAATCTGTGACTTTTATTTTTTATATTGGGCTTGTAAGATGAAAATCTGCTCAGATACGAAAAATTTTTATTGCGCGACTTTCCTCAATGCTGAACACGCTGCTTTCGATAGTTTTTAAATCGATAGTCATTCTATTCTGATGCGATAGATATTTGGAAACTAAACTTTCCTCATGTTGAGCAATTGTTTGATTACTGAAGTGTAATTAGAAAGAGCGTATACACAACAAATGATGGGTAGATTCTCCATTCTAGTTGTATAAAAACCATCTAAGTATGCCTATTAAATAAACCCTAAGGTGGCTACGTTTACTTAGTCATGTTGATTACTTTCTAGAAAGAAAAAAAGGTAGTACAAAGAGAATTTAAGATTCCCTTTGCTCTACCTTCTCATTTTTTTAATGTACTTAAGTTAATGAAATTGACCTTTACGTCTCAATTTATTTGATAATATCTTTCAACCCTTTCATCAACCTTCCAATACTGTGTCCACAGATGTATAAGGTAGGTCTAAATCGTTTGCAACTGCTTCAATTGTTAACTTTCCTTCATAGGTATTCAGTCCGCGGCGTAATGCAAAATTATTTTCTAGTAAACTCACTAAGTCATTGTTTGCTAATAAATTAGTGTATTCCATTGTTGAATTTGACAATGCATAAGTCGCAGTTTGTGGAACAGCTCCAGGCATGTTTGCAACAGCATAATGAACCACATCTTCTTTGAGATAAGTTGGATTGTCATGGGTGGTTACTTTATCCGTTGTTTCGAAAATTCCACCTTGATCAATTGCTACATCAACAATTACTGAATGGAATGGCATACCTGCAACCATTTCTTTTGAAACTAATGTTGGTGCTTTGTGACCAGGAATCAATACAGCACCTATCACTAAATCAGCCGATCTCAATACTTCTTGAATATTGTAGCTATTAGACATCAAGGTTTGGACGTTTCCTTCAAAAATCAAATCTAATTGTTTCAAACGGGATACACTTACGTCCATAATCGTTACATTTGCCCCAAGACCGGCTGCGATCTTCGCAGCATTCATACCAACAACCCCACCGCCAATAACAACGACATTCCCACGTGCAACACCTGGAACACCTGAAAGCAACACGCCGCGCCCGCCGTTAACACGCTCCAAAAAATTTGCTCCTATTTGCGCAGCCATGCGTCCAGCAATTTCGCTCATCGGTGCAAGTAATGGTAATGAATTGTCGGCAGGCTGAACATTCTCATAAGCGATTGAATTCACACCTGCTTTCAATAACGCTTCAGTTAACGATTTGTTTGCCGCTAAATGCAGATAAGTAAATAATAGTAACCCTTTTCGAAAGTAGCAGTATTCTTCAGACAGTGGCTCCTTAACTTTCACAACCATTTCTGCCGCCCAAGCACTCATCGGATCTAGTACGATTGTAGCACCCGCTTCTTCATATTCTTCATCTGTAATAGAAGAACCCAAACCCGCCTTTGTTTCGACCAAAACTTTGTGTCCTCGATTTGTTAAATCGAATACCCCAGATGGCGGCAAAGCAACTCTGTTCTCGTTATTTTTAATTTCTTTTGGAATCCCTATTATCATGAATATCCCCTTTCTAAATCTATTTTCTTACACTACAGAAGAACGAGTATTGCTGTAATCCTCATAGATCTTTTCTGCAACAATTTTTTTCAACGTTTGAACAACCAGATTGATTTCTTCATAAGAGGTATATAAGGCAATTGGAGCCAGACGAATTACATTGGGTTCACGAAAATCTGGGATAACACCATTATTCCTCAATGCAGCAGCAATTCGATATGCTTCTTCGTGTTGTAGGCATACATGTCCACCACGCACTCTATCATCCGTACTATTCCCATAAGAATAGCCATAATCAGCTAATTCTTGATCGATTAAATACATTAAATAAGCGGTTTTATTCAAAGAATTCTCTCGAATTTTTTTCATTCCTAATTGATTGAAAATTTGTAAAGAACCTTCTAAACCTGCCATTGAAAAAATTGCCGGTGAACCAATTTGCCAGCCGCTTGCATCAGGTTGTGGCTCAAAATGATGTTTTAGTTGGAATTGAGTGTCGTTGCGATTACCAAACCACCCTGCTAATCCCGGTTTTTTATCAAAATGTTTTTTATTGATATATAAACCAGCAGTTGATCCAAGACCACCGTTTAGATACTTATACGTACACCAAACAGCAAAATCTGGTTGAATTTCTTTAAAATCAATTTCAATTGCACCAATCGCGTGGCATAAGTCAAATCCAATTATAATTCCACGCTTATGTGCTTCTTCCGTTAAACGCTTCATATCAATAATCTGAGCACTTCGATATAAAACAGTCGGTAATAAAATCACGGCTACATCAGCTTCCATCGCTTCAATCACCGCATCTTCGTCAATAAATTCCCCATCTGGACTTCGAACAACTTTAACAGCTTCCTCAATTGAATATCCTTTTAATTCAACAATACTATCAACCGCATATCGATCTGTCGGGAAATTTAAATCATCGACCAAAATTTTATATCGCTCTTCCGTAGGATGATAAAAAGTTGTCAATGCTGAATGAATATCGGAAGTTGTACTGCCAGTTATAGTAACCTCTTGCGGTGTCGCATTAACCAACGGTGCCATTAAAGCTGAAATCTTTTCACCATAAATATATAAATCATTCCAAGCTTGGACACCTTCTTTTTTCCAGCGCTCTATCATCTTTTCAATACTAGCTACAGCAGCTTTGGAAGCCATCCCCAATGAGTTCCCATCCATATAGATTTCTCCTGGTTGAATAAAGAAATCTTCACGATATTGGTGCAATTCATCTTTTGAATCTAATTTTTTTGCATAGTCTAAACCTGTTTGAAATGTTGTATTCACGTTATTTCCTCCTATTTTTAAGCGATTCCTTTGTTGTCGATAAATAGATAATTGAGCCGCCCACACCGAGAACTGCTATACTTGTCAGAACCAATAGTCCAGCTATCCAAGAAAAATTCTCAATTATTTTAGAAATGATAGGTGCACCGATTACGATTGCTGTGTAATAAAACAAATTGACCAAGCTCATTGAATAGCCAATCAAGTGCTCTTTTCCTGCTGCTCGAGGGACTAAGATAGTAATTGAAGAAGAAGCTAGCATCGCGGCGGCTGAAAGAAAGAAGACTTGCAATATGATTAACCCGCCTATTCCCCCTAAAAATGGTGCAGCTAAACAGGCCAAAGTCATTGTTGTGAAGGCTACTAAAATTACGATACCTGATTTCTTTACTCGATCTAATAAAAAACCGGCCACCACCCCAAAGGGAATCCCAAACAACCCAAATAATCCTGAATAAAAATTAGCTGTTGCTTGAGAAAGATGGTAATAATCACTAAATAAAACTGGATATAATGCAATATAAGCATATAAAACAAAGGCCATACATCCTTGTAAAACTCCTAATATCCATACCGTCTTGTTTTTTAAGACTACCTTAAAGGGTGAGCCTCCTCCCTCCTCTATCACTGTGGTCTCCTCTTTCGGGGCATCCAGAAATAGCAAATATAGAATCCATATAATTATGGACAAGCCACCAATTAAATACCAACTAGCAAAGTGTCCAAATCTCTCAGACAATGGTAAAAATAAATTCATTGAAATCAAGGAGGCTGAAGCTGGAAAGGTTGTAAAAATACCGATCGCCATTCCAGAATGAGGGCTATCCTTAAACCAATAACTGATTAATACCACCGCCGTCATCACAATTGTCGAGAATGAAACACCTTCAATTATCCGAGTCAATAAAAGTAATGAAAAAGAACCAGCAATTGTCCCTAAAAAATTTCCCACTGCTAATAATCCGATAATCACTAATAACAATTTCTTTGCACCGATTTTAGTAACAAGTGCCCCACCTGGTATCGCAATAAAGATACCAGAAATCGTAAATACTGAGGTCAACAAAGACATCTGTGTCAATGATGTATGAAGGTATTGAGACAATGGGTTAATGACCGGGGCTATCTTTAACTGTGACATTCCGATCAACGTCCCACCAGCATAAAGCAAGAAAAATTTCATCCATTTATTCACTTATTTCCTCCTTTCGCCAACAAGTTTAAAAGCGCTTTCAAACCTTGTGCTTATTATAGCGAAAAGCTTTATAAGTTGAATATGCTTAAAAAAAGTTTATTTCCTCTTTTTTTTCGTTTAAACTACAAATAGTAATTTAATTTTTGGCTAAAATAATTATTTTGATAAATTGATGCTGATTTTACCTAAAAAGGAGGAAGCAATTATGGATACAATTGATGAGACTGATTTAAAAATTCTGAAACTGTTATCAGCGGATAGCCGCATGCGTATCAAAGATCTTTCAAAAACTGTGAGTATGTCTGAGCCAAGTGTCAAACGACGAATTGAAAAAATGGTTGATATCGGTGTTTTGCGGAATTTTACTATTGAAATTGATTACAGTAAATTAGGTTTCAGTATTCCCTTCTATGTAAAAATCAGTAATTTAACGATTCACTTTAATGAATTTATAAAAAGAGCACGCCAGCTCAATCCTACTTTATCTATTGATTCCGTCACTGGAGAAGAAAACTATATCATGCAAGGACGCGCACAGACGATTGCTGAGGTGGAAAAATTATTAGCAGCAATGATGGCATATGGCAAGGTATCAACATCGATTATTTTGGAAGAGAATACCGGAAAAAAATTAATCGAACTTCTATAAAAAATGAGCCCCGTATCTAAGACATAAGTAATTCTGTCATAGATATGGGGCTCGCTTGGCGGTAAAGGTGGAGTTCTTAGCAAACAAGAATGATTTAGCAGTTAGAATATCTAAGCGATTGATTATCATTTAATCCGTCATGAGATTCTCAAAAAAAGAAAATAAATTGCGATCTGATCCGCTAAAAAAGTAATGACACCTCGAAATACTTCAGCAAGTGTTTATTAGCAACCTTAGCAACGACAGAAATATTCGTATTTTCTCTTAAGTAATTATTAACTTAATGTATAAACTCCCATGTCTTTGGAACAATAAAAATGAGGGAACACTTCTTTTAAACTTTTTATAGAGTCTCTGTTACTATAACTTTAGATTTCTCTTTAACCATTCTCTTTTTATATCCCGAGATTCTTCCATTCTTTTGTTGTAAAAGCAATAAATCAGATTATGTTCACACTTCTAAAAATACATCTTCAAACCGCTATTGATACTTAAGCAATCTTATAGCTGCTTTTAATTTCGTTACACGTCGGATCTATTTAATCCGATCAGCTATATGTTCGTAAGCTAAAGCTTTCATCACAATAATCGGAGTGAAAAGACAAATCGAAAAAACCAATAATAATGAAATGGCTATTTCTTTGAAAGGTAAATCAAAAATAGCATATGTTGCTGAATTTTTTATAATCAAAAATAGACCATACGTTAATAACATCCCTAAAGTAAGAACAAGCACAGCAGTGATACCACCATAATAAAGACCTTCATAGGCTAACATCTTGTTCGTCTGTTTTCTTGTCATTCCAATACTTTCTAATGTCGCTAATTCTTGTTTTCGAGAAATAATACTAGTAGTGATTACATTGACAAAGTTTAGCAAACCAATAGAAGCCAAGATAATCGCTAATGCATTTCCCATGATCCTTAGAGTCATACTGCTGGAACGTGCATTATCGATCTGTTCTCTTTTAGACATTAAGTTGAAATAAGGTCGCTGGTTAATTAGCTCCCTCATCTGTTTAACAGACTCTACTTCACCTTTATCCGAAAAATTCATTCTTAACTCTAATATGGACGCTTTAGGCGCAATTTGATTAATATTTTTTTTTGAAACAAGAATCGTTGGTGCTCCTTCACTCTGTTGTTCAAGATGCGCTGTCGGAAAATAACCGCCAATCGGTAATGTAACATGTCGTTTTTCCTCAATAACGTTAAAGCCTAAATCTGTAATATTTGCGAAATCTTTTGGTGAGTCAGATTGAACTAAACAAATCTCACCATCATTAAACGCTTCTTCATCAAACGAACGATTTGCTTTTTTCATGACTGAACGAGCTTCATCTATGTCAATACCAACTAGATTGCCATAGAAATTGCTTGAATTCAGATTATCTTCTTTGTGCATACCATATTTAAATGTCTTATTGTAACTTTTTATAAAATTCGAAAATTTCCCTTTTTCAAAATCAACTAATATCTTACTAGATAAATAGACATCTACATTTTCAAGACCCGGAAGTTGATTGATTTGATGAATCAGCTCTTTGTCTTCCGACACACGATTAGGCGAAGTTTCTTCGTTTTGCGAAACAATAGATATATCATCGGACATTTCGCTGATTACAAAGTTTTCTAAATCTACACTCTCTAAAGCAGTGTTCGTTGCAATATACAAAGAAATACCTAAAAACAAGGATAATATAACAATCCATGCACGTTTTTTATCTCTAAAGATATTACGCCAAGCCATAGTGTATAAATTCCCTCCAAAGCGACTATGCACTTTTTGTTTTTTTGGTGTACTTTCAGTAAATTTAATTGCATGAATAGCAGGTACTTTTGCAGCAATTTTTGCTGGTTTAATTGAACTAAGAAGCGTGATACAAAGAGAGAACAGAGCTGCTAAAACATATATCCATGGATTTGTTGAAACAACAATTGTGTCTGCAAGGGTCGAAACTTTTAAAGCAAAAGGAACTAAGACAATGGAAACAGCACCTCCTAAAAATAATCCGACTGGAATCCCAATAGCACATAAAAGAAATGCTTGCCTTAAAATAATGCTTCTGATTTGCTTTCCCGTAGTACCTAAAGCTTTTAGTAAACCATAAAAACGAATGTCATTTGCAATTGAAATATACAAGACATTATAAATTAGTAATCCTCCTGAAAGTAAAATAATAAAGATAAACAAACCTATACCAAAATACAACGTGAACATATTGCTTTCACTTTCTCGTGTTGTAGTTTTTATCTCTTGGTTTTCAGTTAATTCCAACAGTTTTGCTAATTCATTATTTTGTTGAGCAATATTTTGATTGCTTTTATATTTAATGGACACTGTATTTTTACCTTCAGAATCCGGATGAGCACTAGCAAATTTAGTTGAAACTAATATAAAACTCAAATCAGCTGCTCGTTGGGTCACATATTCTTTAAAATATCCGGATAAGATAAATGTTTGAGTATATTCTTTATTTTGGTAGGTAAAATCCAAAGGGATCTCCATACCAATCACAGGTTTACTAATACCTAATACTTTCAGAGCAGATATCGGTACCATTACTTCATTCTTTTTTTGGGGAAAGCTTCCCTTAAAGTCTGTGATAGTTGGGGTTCTCAATTGGGTCCATTCAGGTTCGTCATACCAATGTAGAATAACTTCAGCATCTTTCTTGGCTAGACTTTTTGAATTAATCATTCCAATCGTTCTCTGCGTTCCGTAAGTTGCAACCGTGTCGCTTTGGGCAAGTTTTTGATATTGAATAGCTGTCAAATTGTTTACATTGGCATCGGCTGTTGTGCCTACTATTTGTCTTTGTTGCTGTTGACTAGATTCCATGAAACTCATACCTAAGCTTACAATTGAAGTCAATAATAACGTTGTTAGAACTATTGCAATACTGACAAATATATTCCTTCGTTTATTCGCTTTAAAACTTTTTAAACAAATATCACGGATAATCTTCTTTTGTATTTTCATCTGAATTCACCTTCTTCAGACAAGTGACCATCTTCAATTCGGATGACACGATCCGCTAATTGTGCAATATGATCATTATGAGTAATCATAATAACCGTTTGATGAAATTCTTTTGCAGTCATTTTTAGTAATCCTAAAACATCCTGACTAGTTCGACTATCTAAATTTCCGGTAGGTTCGTCGGCTAGAATAATCGCCGGCTTAGAAGCCAAAGCTCTAGCAATTGCGACTCGTTGCTGTTGTCCACCAGATAATGCATTTGGCAAGTCATCTTCTCGACCGGTCAATCCCAATGTGTTAATAATCTGAGTAACAAAATATTCATCAATTTTATTGCCATCCAATTGAATTGGTAAAACAATGTTTTCATAGACACTTAATATAGGAACAAGATTATAGTTTTGAAAGATAAATCCTACACTCCGTCTTCGAAAGATTGTAAGCTCTTCTTCTGTCATCGTTGACAAATTCTTTCCATCAATTATAACTTCTCCGGTAGTTGGCTGATCCAAACCACCCAATAAATTGAGTAAAGTACTTTTTCCTGATCCCGAAGTCCCAACAATTGTCACAAATTGTTTTGCTGGAATAGTTAAACTGACATCATTGACCGCATGAACTTGATTGGCTCCTTGACCGTATGTTTTCATTAAATGACTCACTGTTACAATATTCATTAATGTACGCCTCCTTAAATGACCTTATTGTAACAAGAGCACCTTACGCACACCTGACAGTTTACTATTCTTTTCTGTCAATTTAGTAAGAATAGGGAAAATATCGTTCTTTCCTGTTCTTGTTTGACTAGCATATACCCTCCCTGTTCTTCCAAAATTGATTTAGTTAGATACAAACCAATTCCAGCCCCAGGTAACTCCTTCGCATTCTCTCCACGATAATACTTTTGAGAGATTAAACGTATTGCGTCATCTGAAACCCCTATCCCATAACTGGTTATGTCTACGCGTGTATAGGAAAGTAATCGCTCAATATTAATTTGTATTTTCGATTTTTCGTGTGAATATTTTACAGCGTTATCAATCACATTACTGAATGCTTCTCCAGTCCATTTAGAATCATGCACTAAGAGATTCGCCTGATTAAAATCACCAGATATCAGTATTTTTTTTTGTTTAGCGGCTTCTTGATTCTCCAAAATTGCCTTCTGGAGTGTTTTATTTACATCTTCCAATACAGGATGTAATTTCATCGTTGCTGTTTCAAAACGGGTCATAATAATAAATTCAGAGGCTAACCACATCAGACGTTCAGAACTGACTTCAATTCTTTCTAAGAATTCCTTAGCTTCTCCTTCTGGTAGATTCATCGACTGCAGCAATTCGGTATACATCATAATACTAGTTAGTGGTGTTCGCATTTGATGAGAAATATCAGTAATCAATTCCTGGATATGTTGGTGTTCTATTTCGACATTATGTTTTCTTTCTTCAGCAATCTCAGCCACTCTTTTAGCTTTAAAAATCACCTTATGCACTTGTCCTTCTGAATATTTAACAGTTTCTGGATCAAATTTATTATGAATGACTTGATCAAATATAGTTTCCAGTTTCTCCAATTCCAGCTCATGTCTTTTTTTTAAAATGCTATTGTATACTGCGCCAAAGATGCACGTACAGGCAAAGATTCCTATATATAGTGTAATCATAAACGGCCTCGTTTATTCCACACATAACCAACGCCACGTATTGTTTGTATAAACTTGGGGTTTTGAGGATCTGCTTCAATTTTCAAACGAATTCTTCTGATATTAACAAATAGAGTATTCTCATCTATAAACTTTCCTTGAGCATCCCATAGAGCGTCTATCAACTTCTCTTTTTCTAATACAATCCCTGCATTTCTAATTAGATAATGAACTAAACGGTATTCTGTCGAACTTAACAAGATTTCTTCTCCATCTTTTGTTAAACAATTAGCATCCAAATTTAAAATGAATGGCGGCTGAGAGATTTCAGTCGTATAGGTATCTATACGACGCAATATTGAAATAATCTTAGCTTTTAGAATCGCTAAAGAAAAAGGCTTCGTTATATAATCATCTGCACCAACTGATAAGCCGGCTACTACATCCATCTCCATATCCAAAGCAGTTAGGAAAAAAATTGGTGTACTAGTAATTTTCCGTATGTCTAAACATAAATCAATTCCATTTCCATCGGGTAAATTAATATCTAAAATAATCAAATCTGGTTGCTCTTCTTGAATTATCTCTACAGTTCCAACAACCTTTTCAATAGCAATCACTTGATAATCTTCCTGTTCTAAAGCAAAAGAAATTCCTCTTCGTAGATTTTCATCATCTTCTACTAGAAATATTTTTTTCATTTAAATTAGCTCCTCTTATTAATCAAGTTTAGCCTCCATCTTACTATAGATTGTTACGTTCTCATAGTTAGATAATTTCCACTAAACATTCCAGATACGCCCAACTACTTCTTTTAATTATCCATTTCAGACAGAAATCAATCATAGAGAACTACAACTGTTTACTTTTTTAAGATATAAAGAAAAATTAATATTGTAAACAATTTTCATAATCAGTAAATTTCCATAAGGTTCCTCCCCAAAAATCTTTTTTTATAGTACATCGTTCAGATAAGCCAATTTAATCCTAATTTTGGGGCGGAAATTCACTTAGGTTCTCCTCCATCATCTGATCAATTTGACCAAATTTAAATCTTGAAAGGAAAAGATTATTTGAGGGATTTAGTAAATTCAAACCAATCAATGAAAAAACTCCAAAAGTGATAAAAACTTCTCAGAGAAAATAGATATCGATAGTTAATGTAATTTAATCGGAATGTATTGAAATCATAATTTTAAAATTTCCGATCCATTCAACACTTCATTATTCATTGCCGAATACTAAGAAAATCTGACTTTCAAATTTTGAACAACTCTATTGTGCTAGATCGAACCAATCATTATTCCAAGATTATTTTAGGCAAGATAGAGTGTACCCTATTGTGCTCTTTTGTAGGAGTGTATAGCTATTCGTGATAAATGAAGAGAGCGGAATCATGGTGCATAGCCAATTTGAATAAATTTTGTGTGTGATAATACTACTATAGTAATGTATTTAAGTTGCGCACTTGTCATTACATGTCCGTGTCCTTCTATAATAGATCCTCGTCTTACAAAAAATTGCAGACCCTATTTTCTTCTTTTTGTTAATAAAGACTGTATCGTTACGCTATCTCCAGGCATAAAAAAACTACTCAATAGTTTTGAGCAGTTTTTTTACTATTCTGGCGAAGTCACACAAAGGGACGTGATCACTTCTTACTTACTCGTTAAGAGAAAAGAACAAAATCCTGTTAAATCCATTTTTTTATTCGTGTAAAAGACTTAAAACAGCTATAAAGCGCTCATATTTGCGTTTTATAGCTGTTTTCTGCTTAATTAAGCGCCCTTTTTTTTCCGACGCTTTGTGGGTATTAACGTTCTTTTGTCTCATTTGCCACTTTTTATGACGTTGGTACGATGTCCAATTTGTTTTTATCATAGTGCCAAAACAGGCGACTCCAATCAAACCATAAATCAGCTGTTAGCCCCTAGGGCTAATAAAACAAATAGTCCAGTTGCTAAAAGATAAAATGTTGTGCGAAAAAAAGCATGCCAGATTTTCAC
>NZ_BJED01000034.1 GCF_005405485.1 Enterococcus hulanensis
TTAATCGTTTCCAGTGTCTATTCGAAGTTTTACCATCAAGGAAATATGGCAGGAATCTAATACATTGACGCGCTAGAAGAGAAATAGCACGTGATCAAACCCTCTCTTTTTCAGAATAGGTTTTATTAAATGCTTCTTTCTCTCTTACAGAAGAGAATCTCTCCACTTATTTTCTATTCTTTGAATAAATTTAATTTTATTTCCCCGTTTAATGAAAATTGGAGCGAAGGACAGAACAGTCACAGTACATCTAAAGGAGTTATTGTGAATGCGTTGTATCCACGCCATTTAAATAGGAAAATTGTCGCCAACAAAAACAAAAGTGACAAGCGGCCAGAGGAAAAACGAGATTTCCTTAGGACCGCAAGAGATAGAGCTATTTTAGCGAATGTAACACAATCCGTTTGTGTTACATTCATGTTCAAATTTTTTTACAATTCATCGTCACCAGAAAATCCAGCATTTTTTGTTTAGTCCATAAAAATCGAACCTTCAGAAAATGATCAGGAAGCTGACCTCTGTTTCTTAAACAGAAGATTGCCTGTTGGGGTTCAGCCACTTTTGGTTTTAACTGGCATGTTTCTTCTACGCTAAGTGGCAGCAATTAAACTGTCTCTTGTTGCTTCTACAACATCAATGAAAATAATCCCCCGTTCGTTACTCTCTACTATTCGATGCATTTAAGCAAGTAGTCGATGAAATAAGCGGAAATTTCCTTTGGTGATCTTTTGATCAACTTCATCAATAATCATTAGGTTAATATCCTCATAGGCATTAGTTGAACAGTCTTGTCCTCTTTTCTCAAGGTATACGTCATAGGGGCTGCAAGAGTTAGCTTGGTGATCGGATTATAATGCTGGAAACTACTACAAAAGAAATACGCCAGTTAAATCAAAAATGACAGTTCAACCTGCTCTTTTTAAAAATATTTTCTGAATCTCTTTCTTAAATGTTAGTATGAAATTTCTTCCATTAATGATCTTTTCCACACTAATAAAAGTGTATACTTAACATATAGAACTATACAGAAATTTTAATACTGAAAAGGGCGTGAGTACTATGAGTATAAGTCAACTAGAGAAAAGATATCGTCGAATGGAAGAGCTCCTAAACAAATCCATAACGCAAGAATTAATCGAACAAAATAAGATGGAACTTTTAGGAATAATGTTAGCTGAATGGATTGATATTGCCATAGATTTAAATGAACATAACAAAAGGCTGATCGTCGAGATTGCTCAACTTAAGTTAAAGGTTGACAAAGAAAATAGGAATAATGCAATTGGATATAAACAAGTTATTAGTTTAATGAATGGATTAAAATTAAAAAACAAGGAGATCGAAAAATTGAAACAACTTCTTGAAGTTAATAAGAATAAAAAAACTGGTAACTTTCATACTCCTGGAAGCGGAAGGAAAGTACATGCCCAAACGATCAGGGGAGTACTACTTGCTTATAAGAATAATGAGAAAACTAAGTTTATAAACAATAATAAAAACATCTCACGTGCAACATTCTATAATATAGTTGGTCGAAAATATAAGTCTGACAAATATAATGACGCGATTGATAGAATTGCTAATGAACTTGGCGTTATCTTACCTGACAAAAGAAATAATTGATATAACCTACAGAAATCCTTCCGATGCGTGGTGTTTCTGGTCTCGAAGAAAGAGCAAAGCAATCTTCCTATCCGTCATCGTTCAACGCTATATTGTTGATCTTGTCCGCAACACACTTGATATATTCCAAGTAAAGAATACAAGGAAGGCTACAGAAATATGGGCGCGCCCTTCTCTCAATGTCGCCCAATCCTCTTTTGACAGCTTTCAAAATTGATGTTCCAATATTCTGGCACAATAGATGCTTGGAAACGAAACCTTTCTCACGTTGAACAATTTTTTTATTTCGGTAGTGCCATTCGAAAAATCAGACACATGATAAAGGCCGTTGAAGTCGCCCTTTCGAGCTTTAGAAAAGTCATTAAAAAGGAGTGTTCTCCAATGAGAATGCACTCCTTAACTTGTTTTATTTACGTTCGACACATGAATTGGGCAAACACTCGAATATGTAACTGATCTATGGTACTCAATCAAGTTGATTGTCAACGCGACTTTCTCTCTTAGAATTGGAAAGTATGCTATGTACCTTTCATAAGAACTGATTCACTTAACTACATGTTCTAACAGTTTGCTTATAATAGCTAAAAAGTACGGTAAAAATTTATTTGGTAGAAAACTTACCTAATTCATGTCCACAGTTTAGTTGACAAATCTGATTATCAACAATTTCTTAGCATACACCTATATACTCAGTTTTTTATTTCTTTATCTTCTACTCATCCAAAATTCTGTAGTAGGATCGTGACTAACACTAGTTGATTTATGGATTATTACGAATAGTTTGACACAAGGCTTTCGACTACTTTTCCAAGGTGATATTCCGAATAGCGATTTCTTTTTTTACCTCATTCATTTTCTTTTCCAGTGCCCGTTTAATCTTGTCAAAAAGCGGGTCGTATTCGTCTGATACATTCCTGAGAATTGCTATCACTTCTAGTTCAAGATTCTTGGCAACCCCTTCTAACGTATAATAGTAGATTTTTAAATGATCATTATTGATTGCGACTAATGGAAGCTCAACACGTTCAGAATTGATCCAACAATTTTCCTTTGCAGCTAGGAACGGCACACCACTTTTATGTCGCAAAACTTTTTTTAAGTCTTGATTCACGATAATCCTCCTAAAAATTTATTTTCAATTATTCACTCTCTCTTATTGAAAAGGCTTGCATTTCCAATCAAAAAACAAGCAATTCATACTGTCTAACCTAACAAATGCTCCGCAATGGATAACGCTTTTGCTCCATAGGCGGTTGAATGTCCTCCACCCATCAGGATAGCTACTTCGATCGTTTCAGAGAGTTCTTCGATTGTTGCTCCGGCTTTAATCGCATCCCGTACATGACCTAAAATACAGCTTTCACAGCGAACAGAGACAGCTATTCCTACTGCAATCAATTCTTTTGTTTTCGTAGGTAGAAACTTCTCTTTCAATGCTTCCTTAGTTACTTCTTGAAACTTTCCAATCATTTCAGGAGTATTTCTCCTTAAAGCGGCTTGGGTCCTAGCTAAATCTGTATAGTCTTCCTTGTAATCTATATCATTTTATTACTCCTTTCATGTATTAAGAAGTAAGTATATTTAAAACAACTATCTTGGCCAATTTTTATGAACTTTTTTTTAAACCGATAAAACCCACGATGAAATCACCTTTTCTAACACTTATATACAGGAAATCGTCAGTAGAAATGCTAAGATTGCGACTGAATTTTACAGAAATCAAAAAAACTTGACCAACGATGTAATTTTACATTCGCTGATCAAGCCTTGAAGTGAACATTAATCACTCAAACACCATATTTAACTTTTTTCGATTTTAACCTTTGCCCGACGATAAAACACCAAACATAAAAGACTAAAGATCAATGTCAAAATCCCCGAGATCAGAAACCATCTTGCGATCCCTAACTTTTCTGATAAGGGTCCCGCCAATAACAATCCGATCGGCATCGCAGCCGACATCACACTGCCAAACAGTGAAAAGACCCGACCTAATTTTTCTGGCGCAACCGTTTCCTGTAAATAGGAAGTAAACGGAATATTATATAAATTTCCAACACCGCCCATTAGAATACAGAAAAAGACAAACAGCCAATAGCCAGTTAAATTCGCTGGTGCCAAGCCGCTGCCGATAAACGTGATTCCCAGCCCAACATTGGCTAACTGTGCCGCAAGTAATTTCTCCCGCCATTCCTTCTTCATTCCGATCAAGAAAGCACTGATCATCATCCCCGCTGCGTATGAAAATTCCACCATACTAGCAAACCACGCCGATAATTCAAAATGGACATTGGTCATTAATGGGAATAATATCCCCAACGGCAGATAAAAAATCATAATGAAAAAGGAAAAGAACATGATGATCAGCATAGGCGGATCTTCTTTAAATACCCGAAAGCCATCTTTTAATTCTTCCAGATAATGCTGCATGCTCTCTTCGCTACGGGGAATGTCCGGTACTTCTACGAACCATAAGGTCAAACAAGCGGCTATCGCACCAAGTAAATCCGTCAACAAAATCATCCATAAAGGCATTGCCGCAAACATCATAGCACCCAGAACAGGCCCAAGCATGAAAGCGCCCGATTGTAAAAATTGATTCCAGCTGTTTGCTTTGACCAGCTCTTCTTCCGGCACCAGTAAAGGAACGATTGCTTGGATCGAAGGGGTATGGAACACATTTGCCAACGATCGCAAAAATAATGCCGCAATCACTACCAGAAACCCGGGATTACCTGCTAAAAACCAGATAGATAGGACTAATGCGACTAAACCCATAAATAAATCCGCAAAAATCACGACATATTTTCGCTTCAGCCGATCTAACCAAACACCGACGAATGGCCCTAAGAACATTTGCGGCAAGTAAGCCGATAATCCAGCTAAAGACAACATGATCGCTGATTTAGATTCATTGGTCAGCCACCAAATCAAGGCAAACTGGACAGCAGAGCTCCCAATCAAAGACACTGTCTGGCCAGATAAGATCGTTAAATATTTTTTTCTCCATTGTTGTTTTTCCATAATTGCTCCTTTGTTTGTCGTTTGACAAAACAAGAAGTTCGTCAAACGTTAATTATTTGGCGATTCGATTCATTCTCAAACGCATAGACGCGCACATACAAATTCCTCCTTTAAATCAAACCTAATTCAACTTTCCATGTCAACAGGCGTTCCACCGATTGATCAAGCTGCTGTTCGCTGTATTCCCCTTTTTTGATTGCTTCTAAAATATAAGGAATCTGACTGCTGTAACTTGAAGACAAAATCAGATCGTTTCCTGCCTGCAACGCTTGCAGACCGGCTTCTTCTTGCGAAATGAAATTCGCTAGACCTGCCATATCCATATCATCTGTCATAATGACACCTGTAAAACCTAGTTCATTCCGGATCACATCATGCACTGGTTTTGAGATCGATGCTGGACGATCGCCGTCGATCGCCTGAACGATATTGTGCGACACCATGATACTGTCCGCTCCTGCTTTGATCCCTGCTTCAAAGGGCAGAAAATCACTCTTCCGCAATTCATCCAGTGAACGGGTATCTGTTACGATCTCAACATGCGAATCACGATTATTTCCATAACCAGGGAAATGCTTCAAGGTTGAACCAAGCTTTTGTTTTCTCATTTCTTCTACGCTCAGCTTCACGTAGTGGCTCGTTCCTTCTGCGTCCATCCCGATCGTCCGATCATAAATGAAGGATTCTGGATCGGTCGATACGTCCGCATCCGGGAACATTCCCAATTGAATACCTAACTCGCCAAAAACCTGTGCTTTGCGATCAATTTCCTGAGTGATACCTTCCCAGCCGTTTTCCTGATACAAGGTTTGGGGATTTTTAAACGCTGGGGACACGATTTGATTTCTGCTTAAACGGCTGACCGTTCCGCCTTCTTCATCAGACCCGATAAACATCGGAATCTTACTCGCTTCTTGATAACTGGCAATCGCTTGTTTCACATCCGCTTGGCCTTTTCCTTCCATGTCACGATCGAAAAGCAGATAGCCTCCCAAATGATAGCTTTGAATATCTGCTTCCTGATTTTGTTCTGGCACCCGCGCCATGAATAGTTGCCCGACTTTTTCTTCTAACGTCATTGCTTGCATTGTTTTAGCGACTTTTTCTTTCACAGTCATTTCCTCATTTTTCGATTCCGTCGTCTGTTCCGTTTGTTTTGGTGTTTCGCTTGATTTTGTTGAATTACTATTTACTGACGAGTTCTTGGTAGAATTTCCACAGGCGGCTAGAATAATTACCGCTGAGAAAAACAGCAAGCTCGTTAAAATACTTTTTTTCACTTTATTGCGCTCCTTAGTTGAATGAATGTCCTAGCCTCTTCCTTGAAGTTTCTTCAATTTATTTTGAGTAAAACTGCAAAGTGAGTCTAGCATTCTGAATCATTAATGCTTACGATTTATTTTAGCATAGCTTGTGAAAAGAAAGCATCGTTTCGATTTTTCCCACAAAAAAAACGCTGAGAAAAAGCATGACTACTTTTTCTCAACGCAGTGTTTATTTGTTTTGGACAGCGACATCTTTGCGAACACGATACCCTTTGCCCCAAATGGTTTGAATAATTTCTTGATCTACCTCAAGAATCTCCAATTTCAGCTTGATATTTTTCACTAAGGAAGATAATTGGGCCAAACGTGATTGGGAAACATTTCCCCATAAAGCCATACATAACTCATCCCGTGAAATAATTTCACCCGGCTGGCTGCGCAATTTCTCCAATACCTGCAGCTCAAGTGAAGAAAGATTGATCAAAGTCATCGCGGAGAGACCTTTATCTTCTTCAACAGCAGGTGAACATTCCTCTGTTACGACCGGCTCGAACGTCCGGCCATGATATTGGGTAGCTACTTCCGCCAGCTGCTCGCGTAATACTTCAACCGAGTCGCTGTTTTGAACAATCCCCGTTAAACCTAGTTCATTTAAAGCTGTTCGCTCATCCTCGCTAAGATAATGATCAACTTCCCGTAAAATACTCTTACTGTGTCGTTTTAATCTTGGCAGCATCAATTCCATCTCATAGCTTGAAATCGTTTCGCCAATAATGATAATTGGGAAATGATTGACTAACTCAGGAATACGCCCATCCATTTGAATTTCATCTAAAATACTGGTAGAACAAAACACTTCATAATTTAAATGTTGCAATTTATTGGTTATAATTTCTTCCGCCAAAATATTTTTAGTTAAAACTAATACTCGAACCATCCACTCGCCCTCATTTTCTATATAAGAATAACTATGAATAAAATATAACTTAAATTTAAGCGAATAAAAGGTCTTTTTTTAGATGATATTGAATAAAATTATGAACATTCCTAACTTTTTCTCTTTTTTCGTTTTTAAATAAAGAAAAACCGTGATTTATTATCACGGTTTACGCTGTTACCTTATGCAATTCTTTTTCATGTTTAACGGCTTTCTCAAAAATAGGCAAGTTAAATTGTTTATACAGAGCCCCTGCCACAAAGTAGGCAATATTGAAATCCACTAGGCTGTGAACCAATCCGCCGACCCCCATCAAGATAAAGACCGTATATAGATAGCCCTGTGAGTAGAACGTATCCGGCATATTTCCCATGAAATAAAAGGCGGATACAACGATCATTTCAGCCGCCGCATGGATAATTCCAATCACGACATTGAATACTTGGAAACGACCATTGGCTAAAGTAAATTTGCCATTTTTCAAAACAAGCTCCGGATGCCTTTGCAGATAATTGGCTCCAATCAAAGCAAAAATCAAATGAGAAAAAGCGCGTAAAGCAATGATCGGTGTTGTCGAAATGAAAAAGCCAAAGGTCGTTCCGATAACGACCGCAAGTGCTACTAGCGGTGAAAAGAACATCGCAATAAATACTGGAACATGACTCGCTAACGTAAATGATGCTGGTCCAATCACGATTTTCGGCATGACCATTGGGATCAAAATTCCCAAGCCGATCAATAAAGCCGAGATCGTCAAGTTTCTAACAGATTTATTTTTCATTTTATCCTCCTCAATATGTCAAGACACTTTATTCGTTCTTTAGTTTAGTTTAAAACTCCGGAAGTGTCAAGACAGTTCGGGTGAGAATTTTTTGAAAAGTTTCACTATTATTCAATCATGGCTAAGTGGGCATCTCGTTCTTCTGTCGTCAGTTGGTGCTTTTTTACATATCGATTGTTTGGATTTTGAGCGCAAGCAATCGAACAAGCGCCTAAATATTTTTCTTCATTTTCTTCAGAGACTAACATTTGACGATTGCATTCAGGGTTGCTGCAATTGATGTAACGTTCGCATGGTGTTCCGTCAAACCATTCTTTGCCGATAACTTTTTTATCGACTTGATTGATTTCTACACTGATGCGTTCATCAAAGACATACATTTTCCCATCCCAAAGCTCGCCTCGGGTCGCTTCGTCTTTTCCATATGCGGCGATCCCGCCATGAAGCTGAGCAACATTCTCGAACCCTTCACGCAATAACCAGCCAGAAAATTTTTCACAACGAATTCCGCCGGTACAATAGGTCACGATTTTTTTATCCATAAATTTCTCTTTGTTCTCACGAATCCAAGCCGGTAATTCCCGGAAGTTATGAATTTCCGGACGAACCGCTCCACGAAAATGCCCCAAATCATATTCATAGTCATTGCGAGCATCAATGACCACCGTGTCTTCATCTAATAAAGCTTCGCGAAAAGCTTGCGGCTTCAAATAATTTCCAGTCAATTGGCGCGGATCGATGTCCTCTTCTAAATGCAAAGCCACCAGCTCTGTGCGAGGTCGAACAAATAATTTTTTAAAGGCATGCCCTTCGCTTTCATCCATCTTAAAGTACGTATCTTTAAAACGTTCATCTGCCAGCATGACCTCCATATAGCGATCAGTCGCTTCCTTCGTTCCAGATAGAGTTCCATTGATTCCTTCCGGTGCGACTAAAATACGACCCTTAATATCTAATTCCCGACAAAAAGCCAAGTGTTCTTGCGCAAAAGCCTCGGGGTCTTCAATGGTTGTATAGTTATAGTAAAGTAATACTCGATAATTCATGGTGATTCCTCCTGTTTCTTTGGTCCATTACTACTATAGGAGATGGAAACCGTTTTTTCGAACTTGATGCTTGTGGAATTATATACAATCGAAGAAGCTGCGAAACATTTCTCTATGTAACCAAAAAAATCCTGTCCATTTTTAAATTCTTAAATTCACCGACCAGAGTTTTCCTTGATAGGACAGGGTTTATTTTGAACTTTACAGTCAGAATAAACGCACTAAAAAAACTACTTATTTAAAAGGGAGAAGAATATGCCGAAAATAGTAACGGAAGAAGAGAAAAAGGAACTTAGAGAAGCCATGTATCATCACACCATCCAATTGATTAAAGAAAAAGGCATGAAGAAAATTACGGTGGAGGATATCATCCAGGCAGTCGGCATCGCCAAAGGAACATTCTACAATTATTACCGATCAAAAGAAGAGCTGCTCTTTCATGTCATTCAAAAAAGTGAGCAGAAACTTTTTCAAACAATCCTGGCAATTGATTATAAGACAGGCGATTTTCGTGAGAAGGTCACTACAGCATTAAAGGAAATATATTTATCGAAAGACAGTATCGTACTTTATTTACGACCAGAGGATATGGAATCTTTGACGGAGAAACTGCCGGCTAAAGCGAAGGCTTCAGTAGAACAAAAGCAAACCAATAATTTTCAACAAATCGCCGAACTTTTTGGTATCGACCCTACTGATCTCGAAACCTTTGGCGTGATTTCCTACTTGAAGGAATCCCAGCTCTTATAGCTGCCGGCGTTCCCTTTATCAAAGGCTATCTGGTCCTCTTTTATCTTCCCTTCGTTTTTATGTTCATTACGGCGCTGGTACTATACAGAAAAGAAGGAAACCCTTGGCAGCTTTCAGCGTTCAAACAACGCTTGAACTTGACTCGCCTAAAAAGATCAGATTGGTTTTGGATACTTGGGATCATTTTGGTTTATCTGATACTAGCAGCAACAACTACGCCTATCATGAATAATTTAGCGCAGCATTCTTTTTTCAGTCCTCCCAGCTTTTTCCCGGCCGAAATCAATCCAAACAAAGCAGCGATCAGCGGAACGATGATGGACTATTCCTTAGCTGGTCAATATTGGCTCCCCATCGTCTATTTCATTGGCTGGTTTTTTAACATCTTTAGTGAAGAATTCTTATGGCGTGGAATCATCCTGCCTAGACAAGTCGAACGCTTCGGCACCAAAGCATGGCTGATTCATGGATTGATGTGGGGGCTGTGGCACTTCTTTTGGAAATGGCAGTTAGTAATGCTGATCCCTTTTGCTCTCTTCTTTACCTTTGCCATCTATAAATCGAAGAATACCTGGGTCGGAATCATTTCTCACGGAGCACTCAATGCGATTCCTTTGATTATGATCATCATTGAGGTATTTCGTTAAGCAAAAATCCCTGCGACTATAATTGGTCGCAGGAATTTTTGTTGGATAAATTTGTAGTCTGTCTAAACTTCTTTCGCTGCTTCAAGTTTTCTTTATCTTCTAATTCTGATGATTTTGTCGTAAACCATTGTAAAGCCAATGGGAAAAAATATTTATAAAAATAGCCCGGCTTTAATCCTCCTTGATTAGAATCTCCTAAAGTTATTTGGAATATCTTGTTATAATCCCCACCTGCCGGTTGTAAACGGATACAATAGTAATGGAATTTATTAAGAGAGGAAGCTCGCCATGAAAAAATTACCGAAAGCTATTGGACCTTATAGTCCGTATCGCAAGAAAGGCAAATTCTTAGTCACTTCTGGACAATTACCGATCAATCCAGAAACTAATACGATTGAGGCAACCACTGTTTATGATCAAGTGCTTCAGTGTCTTGAAAATATCGAAACGATCTTATCAATTGAAGATTTTCAAATTGAAGATGTGCTTAAACTAACCGTCTATCTCACAGACCTGTCTAAGTTCTCAGAGGTAAATCAAGCCTTTGAAGAAAAGTTATCTGCGGAATATCCAGCTCGAACAGCCATTGAAATTTCAAAATTACCAATGGATGCCCTTGTTGAGATCGAAGCAATCGTGTTAGGTGATTGATCGTAAAAAGCGGCTATGACGAATTGTCATAGCCGCTTTTTGATTATTCTTGAGAACATTTTGCTTTATTAATCCTTCCAAACTTCTTTCGCCGTTTCAACGACTAATTTCAATTTAGTCCATTGATCTTCTTCAGTCACTTTATTCCCTTCATGTGTCGAAGAGAAGCCGCACTGCGGACTTAAGCAAAGCTGTTCTAATGGAACAAACTGTGTAGCTTCTTTGATTCGCGCCTTCAAAGCTTCTTTGTCTTCTAATTCTGGCGTTTTCGTTGTAACTAAGCCTAGAACAATTCGTTGATCGTGAATATTCTTCAGAGGTTCGAAACTGCCAGAACGCTCATCATCAAATTCTAAGAAGAAGCCGTTGAATTGTGTAATGGCTAATAAACGTTCAGCGATTTTGTCGTAAGAACCGTTATAAAGCCAATGGGATTGGAAGTTGCCTTTACAGAAGTGGAAAGTCACCGCTAAATCAGTCGGCTTCTTGGAAAGGACCGTTTCGGTAATATCTCCAAACTCTTGGATCAATTCATCCGGATCATAACCGTTGCTCGCGATCATTCCACGGAAGCGGTCATCGAATAATCCGCCCCAGCTCGTATCGTCTAATTGTAAATAACGGCAGCCTGCATCATAAAAAGCTTGAATCGCTGCTTGATAGGTTGTAATCAAATCTTGAATGAACTCTTTTTTATCTGCATAGACAGGATTTTCATGGTATTGCTTCGATAAGATAAATGAATCTAAATAGATCATATTGGGTCCCGGAATGGTTTGCTTCGCAATCGCCTCTCCTGCTTGTTCTTTCGTAAATTTGAAATGATCTAAAAACGGATGCGCTGGATCAAAGGATAGCGGTCCGCTGACAAAAGTTCCTTGAGCCTCAGTCGTAATGCCAAAGGCTGTTGTTTCGAAATCAAAAACAGTAATCCCTTTTAGTCCAGCAATAAAATCCAAGTGCCACCAGCGGCGGCGAAATTCACCATCCGTCACCGCCTGCAAACCAGCTTCTTTTTGTTTTTGGATTACTTTAACGATTTCCTCGTCTTCGATTTTAGTCAACGCTTCTCTAGTGATCGCCCCTTGCTTGAATTCTTCACGGGCTTTTTTTAATCTCTCTGGTCTTAATAAACTGCCTACTTGATCAAAACGAAATGGAATATTGGTCATAAAATTCTCTCCTTTTTTATTGTATATATTTCAGAAAAAATCTGATTGATAACTTGGATAAGTAAATAAACTTTTGAAAGCTGTTGCCGCGTGTTGATGAAGTCTCTTTTTCGAAGGCTGAGAAAAGATTAAGCACGCAGCTAACTCAGCTAAAGGAATGATTTTTTTTAAACAAAAAAATCTTTTATTTTCGTACGCATACGATCGGTCTAAAGTCCTTGAGTTATTATTGACCATAAAAATATCTAGCTCTCAAAACCAATATACTGCGAAAAGACCGACTCGCAAAAAAAGCCCTTAGATAGCCGAATAGCTGTCTAAGGGCATATAAATATACGTTACCACCTTAATTATGCAGTGTTCTCACGAGCCACTGCCTCGATAAGTACCCCATCGCTGGGAGACTCTTGTTGTTTAACGGAACATCCCCGTACCTTCTTAATTAGTCAGAAGATCCACTCAAAAGCCATTTTCAAAATAAATCCTCTCCGTCTCTTTTCAGCTGCCGAGACTCTCTGCTGGAAATCTTTATTTCTACTTTCTTTCTCATAGTGTTTTAATATTAATCTAAGTTAAGGATAGCGGGCTGGTCTGCTTTTGTCAAACGCTTTTTACTACTTAAAAATTTATCTATAGTTTTTAGCCAAAGCAATTAACAGAGTAAACACCTATTAATGCAAATATCTTCCTTCTATTTAATATGATAGGTTTAATTTATACGAATCAAAAATGTCAGGAGGTTTATCATGAAAAAAATACTGATCATTGATGATGAACGCGATCTGCTTGAAACATTCGCGGATTACTTTCAATTGATGGGCTACCTCGTTTATACCGCGGACAATGGTTTAGCAGGATTAAAACAGCTGAAACATCAGCCCAATATTATTATTCTGGATGTAAATATGCCGGAAATGGATGGATTCGAATTATGTGCAGCGATTCGTGAACAGATCACCTGTCCGATTGTTTTTCTGTCTGCTAAGGAAGATGAGGAAAGTCGACTTGAAGGATTGAGAATTGGCGGCGACGATTATTTAGTTAAGCCTGTCAGTTTAAAGGAACTGGCTTTACGAATCGAGGCTCATCTTAGACGTGAAACAAGAAAACAAGCAACGCGAAAAATTGCTTATTTCGAAGAACTGATGATTGATTACGATCAGAAAAATTTGCTGTTTCGTAATCAAGAGATTCATTTAACTAAAGTCGAATTCGCGATCGTTGAGCTGCTTTCCAAGCATCCCGGCAGAGCTTTTTCAAAAGATGAAATCTACCAGCACTTATGGGATTGGGATAAATTAGGCGACGCCGCTATTATTACAGAGCACGTTCGCCGAATCCGTAAAAAGATCGCCGATTATTCATCGGTTGATATTATTCAAACCGTTTGGGGGGTGGGCTATAAATGGATTGGTTAGAAGATACTATTGATCGTCTCTTTACCAGAAGAAGCAGTCTTGATCAGAGCCTGCTCCTTTATCTTTTTATCGGTGTTTTGGCGGTTGTCTTTGCGACCTTGATCACGGTCTCTATCTGTGTCAGCTGGGAGCGCCTGATCCTGATGCCGGATGCGCAGGATTCACATTTTTGGGAATATTTATCTTGGGTACCTTCAAAAAAATCTCTGTTGTCGATCCGAATACTAGAATTTATTCGTCATTACGCTGTTTTCGTTTATGGCTTCTTAGGCATTTATTTTGCGACGACGGTATTTTACCGCAAACGTATCTTGCAGCCGATCACTATCTTGGAAAAAAGCATCGAACAGATTGAACAAGGAAATTATCAGCATCCGATCTACTACAATACTTATGACGAATTTGAAAAGACCTCAGCAGGTTTGGATCATCTGCGAGTAACGCTGCAAGAAAATCAAAAGAAACTCCATGAACTGTATCACGATCAGAAAAAGGTCAATGCGGCTTTTTCCCATGATTTGCGCACGCCTTTAGCAACTATTCAAAATAATCTGGAGCTAATGGAGGCCTATTATGAACAGGATCGATTGAGTCCAGAAACCTTCGATAAAGCGGCCGGAAAAATCAAGAACAGCATCAACCGGCTAACTTCTTTTTCCGAAACCATGCAGCAGTTACAGAAATTAGAGGATCGTCCGCTGCATAAAACAGCACTGCCGCTGAATCAGATTGAAGAACATTTACTGGAGCTTCGTCAGCATCGCCCAGAAAAGGACCTGCAGATTATCAAAGAATATCCTAAAATCACGGCCAGCTACGATAGCGATCTGATCAATGAAGTAATAGAAAATCTGCTGAATAATGCCTATCGCTTTGCAAAAAATACGATCACTATCACGATCACCCTGCAAGAAAAGCTATTGATTATTTATGTGAAGGATGATGGACCAGGTTTTTTAAAAAAAGAACTGCTGACAGCAACGGAGCCTTATTATTCTCAAAATAAGAATAGTCATTTTGGCTTCGGCTTGACCATCGCCGAAGCCTTGTCCCAAAAACATGGCGGCAACCTGAAAATCGCCAATAGTATCGACGGCGGCGCGATCGTCTCTGCGGTTTTCGCTTTAAATGATTAATTTATCTCATTTGTAGAGAATTTATAGAGATTTGATGATTATCCTTTAGGTAATAAGAGAATACACATTAGGAGGGCTCGATGATGCAAATCGACATCAATCATTTAAATCAATATTATGGCAAAAAGCAAGTTCTCTACGATATCAATCTGTCAATTTCTACAGGCATGTTTGGCTTATTGGGGCGCAACGGCGCTGGTAAAACGACGCTAATGAAAACCTTAGTCACTTTACTGCCGACCAATGAGGGTGAGATTCGAATGAACGGGATCGATATTCACGATCAAAAGAAGATTCGTTCGATCATCGGTTTTTTGCCGCAGGAGTTTTCAATGTACGGCAATATGACCGCTTATCAGGCATTGGATTATTTTGCTGTCCTTTCAGAGCTGGATAAACGAACTCGACGAACCCGCATCAACGCTTTATTGGATCAAGTTAATCTGACGATTCATAAAAATGTCAAAGTTAAAGCCATGTCTGGCGGAATGAAACGACGGTTGGGAATCGCTCAAGCACTACTGAATGATCCGAAAATTTTAGTGGTGGATGAACCAACGGCCGGATTAGACCCCGAGGAACGGCTGAGGTTTCGTAATTTATTAGCCGAGGTCAGTGAAAATAAAATTGTCCTACTCTCTACTCATATTGCTGGTGATATTGAAGCAACCGCAGAAAATGTGGCGATCTTAGAACAAGGCCGGATCATATTTTCAGATTCGATCGAGCAGCTACTATTAAACGCTCAAGGGAAAATTTTTAGTGTCCAAGTCCCGCGAACGGAGTTAAGCACTGCCAAAAAGCAAGTCCAAATCATCAGTCTGCAGCAAGAAGGCAGCACCTCTCACCTGCGTTTTATCGGCAATCCGCAGGCACAGATCATGCAGCATCCCCTCGTGATCGAAGAGCGCCCAACATTAGAAGACGCCTATCTCTACCTATTATTGATGAAAGGCGGGGATTAATATGTTGCTGAAAAAGGAACTATCTTTGACTTTCAGAGGCTTAACTTATTGGTTGGCGGTCCTCTTCATTGGCGTCTTTCTTTTTACGCAATTAGGCTCTGATTTTATTTCGTTAAAACAACCCGAACCAGGCCAAAGTGACTATGGAATTGCACATACCACAAATAAGAAGGACATCCAACAGCAGACAATTTATAACCTGCTACAGCAATACAATAACGAAAGCTACAACACCTAGCCCTTGGGCTTTCTAAAAACCGTCAAGCCATCGAAATCGGATCAGGCAGTGATAGAAAAAATAATCGAACGAGCTACCGGTCGTTCGATCAATCAACTGAATCAAATACAAACAAGTCACATGACAAGTACGCCTGCACAACAATTCAATCCATTCACTATGGCTGAAAAAATACCAATCGCAAAAAGCTATACCTACAAACATTTCGAGAAGGATATGACTGAGGTCGAAAAAAACATCGGGAAAGGTTCTGACTTTGCTAAAAATACTTACTTGCATCAATCGTATAAAAAATTAAATTACGAAGAAGCCAACCATAACTTCCAGACAACTTTAACGAAAGATCGCGTATCTGGTGCATATGCTCGGATGACCTGTGATTATTTAGGTATCATTTTGGCTTTGGTTCCTGTTTTTGTAGCAGCGACGGTCGTCTTGAGAGATAGACGCTCCCAAAGTCAGCTGGTGATTCAGACAAAAAGGATCTCTTCTTTTAAATTGCAGGGAACCCGTTTTTTAGCAACAGTAATATTGATTTTGCTGCCAGTCATTGTGTTTAGTTTTTTGCCCGCCTTTCAGTCGGTTTATGTCGCGCAAAAGTACCAGCATACTGGTAGTTTATTCCTCTTTTATCAATATATTCTCGGCTGGTTATTGCCTACGATCGTTGCCGTCGTTGGAATTAGTTTTCTTGTGACTACCTTATTCAATGGATTGGTCAGTGTTCTTTTCCAATTAGGGCTTTGGCTGCTTTCACTGCTGGTCAATGGTCGGCAGGTAGTCGGCAGTATTGGCTTAAATCTGATTCCGCGTTTCAATGCTGTTGGGTCACGAGAATTGTTCGAAGGCATCTTTACCGAGTTGGTCGTCAATCGCGTCTTTTGGTTCGCACTTGGAGTGATTTGCTTTTTGATCAGCTGTGTCATCTTTGATTTAAAACGAAGAGGGAGGATTCACTATGGACATCCTCGCTAAAGTTTCGATTGTTTTCTGGCGATTTCATTTTTATCCGGCGGTGATCGCTGCTCTTGTGCTCACGCTACTTTTTCCATTTTTATTTGGCGTAGAGAATGCTTCTATAATACAAAGCGCTGAAATTTACGAACGCTTTTTCCCTTTGATTGGATTGATTTTATTCCTGCCGCTCTATCTGCCGGATGGCTCCGAGGAAACAACCTCATTGATCAAGACGAAACGGTTTGCTTATGTAAATATTTTATTCCTGCGCTTTATCCAGATCATGCTAGCCTTGTTCCTGTTGACCTGCGGCTGCTTGCTGATCTTTAAGCAAAGTAATGCTGCGATCGCATTTGGCCGCTTCCTCTTTGGCGGTCTAGCAAATACTTTATTTATGGGTGGTTTGTTTGCCTTTGGTTTCGCTTTAACCGTTCAGCCTGTCGCAGGTTTGATTCTTCCTTTGGGCTATTATGTAGCTAGCTTGTTTACCGGCGATAAATACTTAAAAATTTTCTATCTCTTTACTTTGAATGAACAGGATACGACTTCTAAGCTTGTGCTTTTTATTAGCGGAGTAGCACTCGTACTTGTTAGTTTTATGTTGGCGAAGAGAAGAGTATAAAAAAATGCGTAACAGAAGCTATTCTCTGTTACGCATTTTTACTATACAGTTTCTTCCATTTTATTTGAGATTAATACGAATGGCATGTAGATAAAGACACCCACCGCGATAATCACCAATTGTAAAATCGCTGCCCGGATATCACCCGCAGTAGCTAGATAACCTGATAGCACTGGCGGAGTTACCCAAGGAATCAAAATATAGGTTGGATTCACTAAGTGCAAGCTTGTTGCAACATAAGCTAGGATCGTCGAAACCATCGGTACAACACAGAAAGGAATTGCATAGACTGGGTTGAAAACGATTGGTAAACCAAACATGATCGGCTCACTGATGTTGAATAAGTTTGACACCCCGCCTAGTTTTGCGATCATACGCTGATCTTCTCTTTTTGAAAAAATCAATAAAGCAATCACTAAACAGATCATCGTTCCGCCGCCGCCCATATAGACATACGCATCAAGGAAAGGCTGAGTCACGATATTCGGTGCAGCAGAACCAGCATTAATAGCATCTACGTTTTGTTGTAATGATGTCAACAAGACCGGACCTGAGATCGCACCAAAAACAAACGCACCATGGATACCGAAAATAAAGACGAAGGTCGATAAGAAAACATACAATAAAATACCTGGTAGTGTTTGGAATCCTCCAACTAATGGCGCTTGTAATATATTGATAATAATTTCTGGAATCGTCAAACCAGTTGCTGTACGCAAGCCCACTTCAACGATGGCAAATACGCTAATCGTTAGAAAAGTAGGAATCAGACTGTTGAATGATTTCGCGATTGCTGGAGGTACACTATCTGGCATTTTAATTTTTAAACGCGGATTATTCGTCAGTTTGACTACCATCGGTACACTGACTAAAGCAGCGATAATCCCTAACAGCATTGCAGAAGCACTCGTATATGTTTGAGTCAATGCTCCCGCTGTTTCCAGTGCTGTTCCGTCAGTTCCGGTGATATTAATCACGTTAGGAACCAATGCAACGTAAGAAGCTAGCGCAACGATCCCTTCTAGCGCACCATCAGCATCATACGAACGTGCTATGCGTAGCCCGATCAAGAAAGTGACCATCAAACCTAAAATACCTAAAGTTCCATTATAAGCCTGAACACAAATTTCAGAAATAACCGCACGACCTGGAATACCGCGCAATAGACCAGTTTCTTCTGTTAATAAGACATTATTTACCAATAAAAAGAATGCTGCGGTGATCGTAATAGGAATAGTGCTCGCAAAGGCATCGCGGATCGCTCCGATAAAACGATTGCTTGCGATCTTATTCGCATAATTTGCCACTTTTTCTCCTAAAGCTTCTTTATTAAATGCGCCATCTTTCATCATTGTTTTAATCTCCTTTTTCATATTTTGTGATTCATTTTTCTACTGATATCCTTTTTCAGATTTAATTAATTCAGCAACGAGTGACAGCCATTTGCCTGCGACACCGACCCACACTTCTTTATACGTCGCGTTGTTGAATTGAGGCCAATACGGCTGGTCCTCATTTCCAAACGTCTGCATTCCAACAGGCATCTCACCTGTTAACTCCCCAGAAGAAACCGAATATTGCTGCGGATAGTTGTAACCTTCTCCATAGATCATCGATTGTCCGAAGGGATTTTTTCCGACCATCCATTGCAGCTGTTGATGTCCTTTATCTAGCAGTGCTGGTCGATTGAGTAATCGGCCCAGAACCGCTGCACTTTTACCCATCGAAAGTAAAATGCCGTTATTGCCGCGGAAAGAGAACCAAACAGGAAATCGTTTGATATATAAACCGTCGCCAATTTTGATTCCTTGTTTTAGTTGTTCTTGGTAGCTAACTTCTGCTTCGTCATCGACTAATAGATGCTGTCTGTAAAAGCTTTCCTTATCCTGCCATTCATCTTCACGATAGATTCCGCTGGCATACATTGGGTAAGGGTCAGTAAATTGGCCTAAATAATCCAAATAATCGCCGTATTCATTGGCATGCTCTAACCATTTTTCTGCTTTGGCATGCTTCGGTGAAGCTGCTAGAACCTCTTCAAAGGCCAACGCATACAAGTGCTCTCGGGCTTGGTGATTGAAATGTTGAAAGACTTTATGTGTCTCATCACGATAGAACATCCCTTTAAGTATCGTTCCGTCAGACAAGTCCAGACCTGTTTGTTCTTGGCAAGTGAGCAGTTCGTCAAACCATTCCGTCATTTGTTCTTGATACGTTTCTTCTGCAGTCAATTGATACATCAACGCTGCTGTCCATGACATTGTCGCTAAGAAAAGGCTCTTAGATGTGTTATAGGTATGCTCCCAGAAAATCGGTTCATGCTTGAAGCCTGTTTTTTTGAAACCGGCAAATGCGTACTGATAATCTTCTTTTACGACCTGCAGCAGTTGGGATCTCATCGCATAATCTTGCGGCAAGGATTTAATAATTTTCGCCAACAAACCTGTAATCAAGAAATTGTCATAGGGACTGTTATGAATGCGCGGAACAGCGTCATCCATCGTACCGATCCGATTATCTGTCCAGCGAGTGATTCCGGCACTAGTAACCCGGTCGCCTTCATCTAAACGAGTTTTCAGGATAAAATCGATTCCCCACTCACCCTCTTCGATTAAACGCAGATAAAGGTCTGGTTGATCTTTGACTGTTTCTGCGACTTCAAATAAACTGCTGGTCACTTCTGCAGTTTGAACCAATTGCTGCGAAAGATCGCCCGCATCATGCCAGCCTCCGTTAAAGCTCACTAACGAACCTTTATATTCCACTGTCAAATCTTCGTGGCAGGTTCCGTGAATTCCATGAACAGGACAGCCGCAGCGTTCGCAGAAAATGAAGTTCAAGGATTTCCAAATCGAATCGGCTTTCAGCGTTGAGACTGCACCGATTTGAAAGTTTGGCGTTTTCGTATCAGCGATTTGTAAATAATACGTTCCTGATTCTTTCACTGTTGAAAAATCTAGTACACCAAACGTGCCGTTTTCCGTTTTTGTTTTTTGAATTTCGCCTTGGAAAATAACTGTATCTGCTGACTTAAGCTCAAATGTCGTTGCAGTAAAATCCTCGGAATTGATAATTGCTGTCTTTGAATAATCCGGATGATAGCCGATATGGGAAAAGACGATTTCTTGACTTGGCACCTTCCAGCCTTTTGCAGAAGTACTATTTTGGTTCTGCTCTAAAAATAAACTGCTGATGGTGTAACTAAGCTTACCTTGCAGGTTCATGTAGGAGCCATTCGCTCCAGTAAAAATACGAATCCCCGTTACCACATCTCTTGGTAAATTGCTGATGTCTAATACATACGTGCGTTTGGCTTGTCCTTCTAAATTGATGACATGGGTTCCTTCGCGGTTATAGATATCCGGAATCTTGTTTTCGCCATCATTTTCCAGCGTGATCGTAATATTCGGATTGATGACATTGACACATTCCGCTGCGATATCTAGTTTGATTTGGGTAAATTCGGACCAGTCTTCGCGTGGAATAGGCAGATAGGCTCCGACTTCGCCAAAATTGACATAGTCGCCATCTTCCGGTGCACCTTTAGCCCATGTGTCATAACGCGTGGCACTCAATAAAGTGACTGTTTCTTCCGTTTGCTTGATCTCTCCACGACCGCGCTGCTGCCAGTTTTGAAAATTATCAGTCAATGGCCGACGATTCGTGATCGTCTCTTTTTCTAATTGCTGCTTTTCAAATGAACGACTGCTGTCTAATGGCAATGGTCGATGAGTATAACCTGATGCTTTTACGTCCTGTTTAAAATCACGCATACGTTTTTACTCCTTTCTTCATCATAAAAGCCAATGTTGCAGCTCCTTTTAACGCAACTTCGTTTGGATTAAGTGTTGTGACACGCATCCCTTTAGTGATAAAGCGGATCGTTTTCGCATTTAGAAACGTTACCAAATGATTCAAAAACCATCCATCGTTCATTACACCGCCGCCAAAAACGATCGCTTCCGGGTCACTTACACGAATCAAATTCATCGTTAAAGCCGCTACAGCTTGTAATGCTTGGTCGACTACTTTTCTTGCTAGGGGATCGTTGGCTTCATATGCCCCAATCAATTCTTGGAAGGTCACACGTTTCCCCTCTTCAATCATTAACATCGTGTTTGGATAATCAGGGGCAAATTTTACTGTTTGATTATGCATGCCCAAACCTGAGGCAAACAGTTCGACACAGCCTTTTCTGCCGCAGGTACAAAGATCATCACTTCTCATATCTACCACCATATGACCGACTTCTCCGACGTTGAAATTACCGCCTTTAATCAATTGATGGTCCGCCACTACGCGGGCTGCGATCCCTGTTCCAATATTGATATAAACGAAATTGCCTGTTTCCTGACCGATACCTAAGATACTTTCCGCCAAAGCTGCACCAGATACATCATTAGTGATCCAACATGGTAATTGAAAGGTTTGTGTAATCTCATCCGCTAAAAAGATCGGATCAGACAATCCCGGATGAATCTCCATCCATTGCCCGCGATCAGTATCAACGCGGCCGACGACACACATGCCGATCCCAATTAGATCTCCTTGTATGCTGTGCTGCTGCAAATAGTTTTTGATTGCTGCTTTTATTTTTTCTGTTGCACTGCGTTGATCGACGACCGTTGAAGGGTATTTCTCACTTGTAAGAATCTCTCCAGCAGGCGTGACTTCCCCAATTAATATCTTGGTTCCGCCTAAATCAACTGCTAAAACCGTTTGTGTCATTCTGCACCTCAATCCGTGGCAACGTTACCAAAAATATCTTGCATTTTTTTCATTCCTCCCCTAAACTGATTTCTAGGAGGCGCTCTCTTATGAAAAAAACAATTACAATCAAAGAAATAGCAAAAGAAAGCGGTGTGTCTGTTTCGACAGTCTCCCGCGTTTTGAATAACCATCCTTCTGTCTCACCAGCTAAACGGGCGAAGGTTCAAGCGGTGATCGAAAAGGAAGGTTTCCAGCCAAGTATGCTGGCCCGCGGGATGATTTCTAATAAAACGAAAACCCTTGCAGTGGTTGTCTCAGACATTACCAACCCTTATTTTACTTCGCTGGTTTCCGAAATCGAGTTAGCCAGCTGCGAACAAAACTATTCTCTTTTACTCTTTAATACAATGACTGCCGGTCGCCAGAAAAAAGCCGACAGCAGTTTTGCTGAACGGGACACCTTTAATACGATTTTTGAAAAAAAGGTCGATGGTGTATTGATCCTCGGAGGTGAGATCGATCGAGATGAACCGAATCCTGAATATCTTCACACGCTTGAACAGCTGAACAGCCAAGTGCCGGTCCTAATCATTGGTCAGAAACAGGCAAACTGCAGCTGTGAATTTATCGAGCGGGATTTAGAAAAAGGTATTTTTCTTTCTGTCCAGCATCTATTGGCGCTGGGGCATCGAAAAATCGGTTTTATCGGCGGTGAGCCTAACGTTAAAATCACAACACAAAGAGTGCAAGCCTTTGAAAAGGTGATCTCACTTTATAGTACGTTTGATCCGACCTTGATTCATTTAAGTGATTTCTATACGGAAGACGGCTACCAGAACATGAAGGCGATCATCGAACAAGGCGAGCTGCCTGATGCACTGTTAGCGATCAATGATCGTGTGACGCTGGGTGCTTTTCGTGCGTTAGCTGACCATGGTTTGGCTTGTCCAGAAGATATCGCGATCGCCAGCTGTGACGCTTTTCCAGATAGCGATTATCAGATTCCTAGGATCACCACGATCAATCAGCATAACCAGTTTCTCGGTAAGCAAGCTGTCAAACGGCTTTTGAAAATGATTAATGAAGAACCGCTGGAGGCTTTGGAAGCTCACTCGCCAGAATTAATTATTCGCGAATCCTGCGGTATTGGAAGGATACGAGGGTAATGGAAAAACACTTAATTTTTATGGATATCGACGGCACACTCGTTGCCAAGGATCAGAAAATCTCAAAGAAAACAAAATCAGTCGTCACTGAGCTTCAGCAAGCGGGGCATCAATTTTATGTTGCGACCGGCAGAAAATATTCTTCTGCGGTTGACGTCGCCAAAAGATTGACCGCTCAAACTCAGGTTATCGCATCAAACGGCAGCATTTATTCAATTGATGAAATGCTTCATAAAAAACGCTTATCGGACAAGGCGCTTCAATTCATTTATCAAACGATTACAGCGCATGATTTACCGATGTTTTTCTTTGGCGAGCATACGATTTTTTACACCCAGCAGCTGCCAAGCTACCTGCAGAAAAATGATCAATCTCGAATCGGCAGCAGCGAAGAGGATTTTCGTTTCATTGATTCTTTAGAAACGTTAATGGCGGTCAGTCAACGGATCGTAAACGGAATCGTTATTGCTGACGAACGCGAAGCCGAGCTGGAACAGGTGCGCAAAATTTTGGAAGAAAGCGGGCTTTTATCTGTCTCCTCTTCTCATCCAAATAACATCGAATTGATCCCGCTTGGAGTCAACAAGGCAACCGCGATCCAAGCGGTGCGAAATAGTCTGGCGATTCCGCAAAAAAATATCATTAGTTTCGGCGACGGCCTCAATGATCTGGAAATGCTGCAAGCCTCCGGTGTCAGTGTGGCTATGGGCAATGCAGTCGATGAATTGAAACGTCATGCGAAATTCATTACGGATACCAATGTCGAAGATGGCATTGCCAATTTTCTGATTGATTACTTCAGTTAAAAAAACATATTTAGGAGAAAAAACTATGTCAAAACCTACAATGCTGTCATACATTTTAGAAGAACAAGAAAAGCTAACGGCGGCGATCAATGCCTATCCTGCCAATATTGATACGGCCATCAATGGACTCGATTTAGCTGCGGCCAACTGGCTGGTTTTAGGAACAGGCTCCAGCATCAATGCCGCTAAAAGTGCAAAATACTATATCGAAAAAATGGCGGATGTAAAATTGGCGATCGAAGAGCCCTACAATTTTACTCATTATGAAAAAATCGATCCGCAGCTTCAGGTGGTCTTGGGCATCTCTCAAAGTGGTCAAAGTACCTCAACTATCGAAGCAATGGATAAGATTACGAATCATCACGCCGTTCATACGATGGCGGTCACAAGTATTCCCGATAGCGAGATCACCAAAGTCACAACTTCCACCTTGGATGTCCTTTCAGGTCGTGAACGCGTGGGCTACGTGACGCTCGGTTTTTCTGCGACTGTTTTAGCCCTCATGCTGTTAGGTCTGCGAATCGGTGTCAAAAAAGGATTGGTTACACCGTAGCAAGAAAGCGACGAACTAAAAGAGTTCTTAGAATTAACTAGTCGTTTTAATCATGTGATCGATCAATCGACAAAATTCTTTGAGACACATCGCAAAGATTTCCAGCTTGCACCGCGCTTTACTTCGATCGCTTACGGTCCGGCAGTTGGAACAGCGAAAGAAATGGAAACTAAATTCTCAGAAACGATCCGAGTGCCTTCGCTAGGTGTTGAACTGGAAGCCTTCATGCACGGCCCTTACTTAGAGATCAATCCGGAGCATCGCTTGTTCTTCATTGAAACTCCGGCAAAACCAGAGATCATTGAAAAGGCCGGTTTGTTGAAAGCCTATGAACAAAAACATACCGAGCATGTCTTCACTCTCTCCTTGCGCTCAAATGAAGCGGGGGATGCCAATACCTTAGCGTTAGGAAATTGTTCAGATGAATTTAAAGCACCCTATCTGGCGATCATTCCTTTCCAAGTCTTTTGCTGGTATATCTCACGAGAAAAAGGCATCGATATCACGAACCGGATCTTTACCGACTTCTCACAAGCCGTTAAAAGTAAGACGGCCGTTCAAGATTACGTGTAATCCTTAATTATTGCCCCCTATTTGATTGGCAACCCCTAAATTGCCGATCATTTAGTATAAAAAACCGCTCAACCGAGAAAAATCTCCGTTGGGCGGTTTTCATTTGGTTTATTTTCTTAGCAGTTCACCGTGGCTCAGTTGTTTTTTCTCCAGTGAATCAAAGCTTTCGCCGCCGTTTGTAAGCAGCGTCAAGACCACATCCTCTTTGCCTGCCGCCCGAACCTTTTCAAAATCCGCGGTCACTAGCAGCGTGGCTTCATCGACTGTTTGACCTTCCTTTACATGAACGTCAAACGGCTCGCCAGCTAACTCAACCGTATCTAAACCGATATGGATCAATACTTCACTGCCTGACTTCCCCGTTAAACCAATCGCATGCTTCGTTTGGAAAATCGTCGTGATCGTTCCTTTGATCGGCGAATAAATCTCCGCTGAAGTTGGTTTGATACCAAAGCCTTCACCCATCATTTTTTGTGAAAAGACTGGATCACTAACTTCGTTTAATGGGACAAAATTACCATCAACCGGTGCGAAAAAAGCTTCCGTCTTTTTCTTTTTGAACTTCTCAAACATTCATCATCTCTCCAATCTGCAAGCTTAATCGTCGCGCCCTAATAATTGATTGATTTCTTGGCTATACAGATCGGCTTTCCCGCCAAAGACTGCTTGAATCCCACCTTGAACTTCAAAGACAGCGGTTGCACCCAAGCGTTTAAAGACTGGTTTTTGAACCTGATCTCCTTGTTTTACAGCTACTCTCAAACGTGTCGCACAGGCCGTGACAGTTTCGATATTTCCATCTCCACCTAAGGCTTCAATAATTTGCCATGCTTCATCCCGCAAACTTTTAGAACCAGAGTCATCCGCTTCTACCAACAACTCGTCGTCATTTTCCATCCCAGGAATGGCTACTCGGAATTTCTTGATACAGAAGCTGAAGACAAAGAAATAAATCACTGCCCAAGCAATTCCAAATGGAATGACTTTTATCCAGTTGGTCTTATCGTTTCCTTGCAGAACACCAAACAGCAAGAAGTCGATCAAACCGCCAGAGAACGAATTACCGATTCGAATATTCAAGATATCTGCAAAATAGAAAGATAAACCATCTAAGAACGCGTGAATTACATACAACCAAGGAGCTACAAATAAGAACATATACTCAATCGGCTCAGTGATCCCGGTCAAGAAAGAAGTCAACGCGCCACTGAAATACAACCCGCCATTTTTCTTACGGTTCTCTTTAGGGATCGCACGATACATCGCATAACAAGCTGCCGGCAAACCAAACATCATCGTCGCAAAACGTCCAGCAAAGAAACGAGTTCCATACGTAAACAATCCTGTATGACTAGAATCCGCTAATTGTGCGAAGAAAATATTTTGTGCCCCCGAAATCGACTGACCCGCGACTGTTTCCACACCGCCTAAAGACGTATACCAAAACATCGGATAAATCGTATGGTGCAGACCAACCGCACCCGTTAATCGCAGCAAGAAACCATAAAAGAAAGTACCGATACTACCCATTTGAGCGACCTGCTGACCAATTACCACCATACCATTTTGAATCGGCGGCCAAATTAGGTAAAAGATACATCCAATCGCAATCGCACTAAAGGATGAAACGATCGGAATAAACCGCGAACCGCCAAAGAAGCCTAAAAATTGCGGCAGCTCAATTTTCCGATAACGATTATGCAGATAGGCAACCGTTCCACCGATCACGATCGAACCGACAACACCAGTATCGATCGAAGCATCCTTAGCCGAAAATAATTCCAATAACCCGCTGATCGTCGCTGTATAAACTAAAAATGCTACACCGCCGGCTAAACCTGCTGTTCCCTTGTCCCCTTTCGCTAAACCTACGGCAATCCCAATCGCAAAGATCAATGCTAAATTAGCAAAGACCGCGTTCCCGGCAAAACTCATGACGCTGAGAATCGTTTGCAGCCACGGCTGATTCAAAAATGGATACGCAGCAACCGCACTCTCATTTGTCAGTGCGCCGCCTAATCCCAACAACAACCCGGCCGCCGGTAAAATGGCGATCGGCAGCATAAATGCGCGCCCTAACTGTGAAAACTTTTTAAACATAATGATTTATCCTCCTCATTTACTATTAAGCACTCCTGTCGTGCACCCTTCAATTGACTTTGCTAAAAACCATAAACCTTATTTTGTCAGCGCTTGGATAAAACGTGCGGCGATTTCTTTCGGTCGTGTAATTGCTCCGCCGACGACAACACCGGCGACACCCAAATCTTGGATTTTTCGAGCTTCTTCTGGTGTATGAATTTGTCCTTCCGCAATAACTGAAATCCCTTCAGCCACTAAAGCTTTTGCCAGCTCAACAGTTGATGAGGCCTCCGCCTCGGTGTAGCCTCGCAAAGTGGTACCAACTAAATCCATTCCTGCTCTCCAAGCATTCACTCCTTCTTCAAAAGTCGCGATATCGGCCATGAATAATTGCTTCGGATATTTTTCTTTGATTTGCTGAATAAATTGATTGATCGTCTGATGATCAGGTCGATGACGTAAGGTACAATCAAGTGCAATCACTTCCACTCCTGTCTCCACCAAGGCATCCACTTCCTTCATCGTAGCAGTGATAAAGATTTCAGAATCAGGATACGTTTGTTTGATGATTCCAATAATCGGCAGATCCACCTTTTCTTTTATTTGCACAATGTCCCTCACCGTATTGGCACGAATCCCAACGGCTCCCGCTTCTTTGGCTGCTACTGCCATTAAAGGCATGATCCCTCCTTCCGTTGTATATAGCGGTTCACCTAGCAAGGCTTGGCAAGACACGATCAAGCCACCTTTCACAGCATCTAAAAACTCTTTTTTCTCCACGCTCCATTTTCACTCCGTTTTTAAAATATTTTGGATTATTACTCCAAAAATATAGCATGCGCTTTCAAAAATGTAAATAGGAAATGAAAAAAAAATTATTTTGACGTATAATTCAAGTTGACATCGTTAACGATAAAGGAGAACTAATGACCATTACTTATACCATTCAAGAAAATTATTCCACCCTAACAAAATCAGAAAAAAAAATCGCCGACTATATTCTTACCAGCGGCGAAAAAATTGTTCACAGTACTATGAGCGACATTCGGGAAGCGACGAATGTTGGTGACGGGACGATTATTCGTTTTTGCCAAAAAATCGGTTTTTCCGGTTTTTCAGATTTGAAAATCGCCATCGCTAAAGAAGATTTCAGCAAACAGCAGGAAGCCTCACAGGAGTCTGATCTATTTGATAAACGGACAACGACGATCAACAATGCGTTAAGAACGACGAATCAGCGTTTAGATAGTGAAAAGCTTCAACGAGCCGTTCAATTGATCACCGAAGCAAATCAAATCTACATTTTTGGCGTAGGCTCCAGCGGCAATACCGGCAATGATCTGGAGGCCATGCTGCTGCGCGTCGGTGTGCAATCCCGATCTGTTGTTGATCCCCACTTCCAAGCACAAGTCGCTTCTTTGCTGACAGAAAAAGATCTAGTGATCGGTCTTTCGCTATCGGGAAGAACCAAGGATACCTATGACTCCTTGAATATCGCAAAGAAAAATCAGGCAAAAATTATTGCCATCACTAATTACCAACTTTCACCCATTGCGCAGCTGGCAGATGTTGTCCTGCAAACCGCGATCGAGGAATTTTTAGATGGCGCCTCATTAGCAGGAAAGATCTCGCAATTGTATTTGTGCGATCTGCTGGTTCAAGGCTACGAGATCGAAAATAACGTGAACTCCATTGAACTGCGGGAAACTGTTTTACGATCTATCTTGGATAAAAGTTTGGATTAGCTTTCCTGTCCTCTCAACAAAAATAACCCCGTCAGCCTAGAAAAATGTACCGACCCCCAAAAGTTAGACCAAAAATCTAACTTCGGGAGGTCGGTATTTTTATGGCTAAATATAGTTTTGAA
>NZ_BJED01000035.1 GCF_005405485.1 Enterococcus hulanensis
AATTTTAATTATGAGGTATTTGTTTCAAAGACAATGTTGGATATGCTTTTGTATAGTGACGATCCGTGGGATAGTTCTTTTTATCACGTGATTATCCTCAGTGAATCCCTATCGAATCGGGAATTGAAACTACTTGTTCCAAAATTAAAGAAAAAGAACGCAGTGATTTTTAGAAAATATTTGTGTGAACCTATAAATAAAGAAAAAGGGGTTCTGGAAGAGTTAGGAATCGATCAATGGATTTCTAGAGAAATCGGGACCGATGTTTTGCGCGAACTGATTAGTGAGTGTACGGTACCGGTGATTGAAGAGGTGAAAGAAAAGCAGCATACAGAAACCATTGAGGAAATAGTCATGGATCTTACTAAAAATCAAAATAAGTGCTTTTCGAAATTGTACGAAGCTCAAGCGTCAATTGTCTCACGAGAAGAACTTTGTAAGTATATTTGGGATGATGAACCGACCCGATCCAATTTGGCACAACTTTCAGTATTAACAAAATCGTTACGCCAAAAGTTGATGAGAAAAGGGTTCTCATCAACTATTATCGAAACGGTCTGGGGGAAAGGGTACCATCTCAATAAAGAATTCTATACTGTTTATAGTGAGCCATTTTAGAGAAGAATGAGCTCCAGTTTGATGTGTGATGATAGAACTAAAAAGAGTGTACAGAAAATTTTCTGTACACTCTTTTTTTTGACAATATTTTGTTAATAGGCTCAAGTATCTTTATCATTCAAGATGTCCAAAATCTTTTGATTAATTGCGACAATATCTGATTCTGTAACCTGCGCATTAATAAGAAGCGTCTCAAGTGAACGATCCATTTCCGAAAGAGGATTGGTACTTAAACAGAAGTCCGCGTCTTGGTAAGAGAGATTATTACTTAATTCAATATTGTAAAAGCTTTTGAAGGTATTCTTGATCCGTTCAACAACGGTGAATTCCAAGGCTGTTGGTAAGTCGGTTTCAATCTTGATTTTAATTTTTTTCATATAGTCTGTAGGATTGATAATCAAAGTATTGGCTATGGCAATTTGTAGTGCTAATCCATATTTTTTGTCAGGATCGTCAGAATAGATGGATGCTTGCGTCAAAAGCTCAGTTGCACGAAGCAATAATTTAGGAGCGTTTTTCTGAATATATTCCTCTATCTCATACCCAGTAACAGTAAAGCTCGTTTTCCCAAATAATTCTACAGACATGGAGCCTGCTAACAATGTACTCAAATACATCTGTTTCGTAGTTAAACTAAGTGTCTCAAATCTCGATATTTCTGGTAATTTTCTCTGCAATTTACTGACGGAGAAGAGATAGCCTTTTTTCTTGGTAAAGTGATTTAAATATTCCTTCAGTCTAGGATTAACTAAATAAAAATTGGAGTTGGAATAAAACCAAAAGAGCAGAAAGGTTATTTCTGTTTCGTCTAAATGATAGCTTGAACGAAATTCTTTTAACAACGTAGCAGTCAATTCATCCTCTGTATTAAGAATGATTGAGAATACTTCATCATCGATAAATTGAGACTTTTTGATAGAGTCAATTTTTTTAGGATCTATCCGAAGCCCTCTTCTGACACGTAAGATGGTTATAGCAAAGGCATAGCTAGTAAGATTTTGTCCAATTTCATTATAGTTAATCTTGTTTTTTGTGAAAATCTTAGATACCAACTGGTCACATTTTTTTTTAGAGATACTAGGAAATGGCCAATAAGAGCCATGGTACACTTTCCAAAAAAAAGCGACTGCAAAGAAACGAATTTTTGCCTCGTCCCCCATTAGTCGCGCTTGTCCAGCTCTTCTTTTTACAGAGAGCCCGTATTCTTCAAAAAGAAGATTTAACTCGTACAGTCTCTTTAGAAACTTTGATTCAGACATAAAATGATCAATGCTAAATTTTGTAATTGAGACTTCATTGTTCAACAAGAGGGAGGTCAAAAGTTCGAAAAAGGGATTCGATTCAACAATTTTTTTATAGAGGAGTTTATAATCCTTTTTAGTCCCAGCAAATTTGTATCCTCGACCACGCTTTGAAATAAAAATTTCGTTTGTAGTGCTTTTAAGGTTGTAAGAATTATTCTGCAATAATTCAAAGTATTTATATACCGATCGTCTGTCTATATTTAAACGAGCGCTCAACTCTTCGATGTCCATAAATCCAGAATTTTTATATAGTACTTGGAGCAGCTCGATTTCAGTTGATGATTCATTTCCAAAAAAACTATTTAAATTAATCATGATACTCCACCACTTTTCAAAAAGGATATAGTCACCTAAAAATTCTCTGATAATACAAAAATACATTATTGTACTTTGAAAGTACAATAATGTATTCTGGCGAATAGAATAAAGCTATTACACGCTTTTCAGAAGAGTGTAGAACGATAATTGAATCAGACTGATTTATAAATATCTATTAATACTATGAAGCCCAATCAACTTAACAGGTGATTGGGTTATTTTGAGCTCTAAGTCACATAGTGTTGTTTTTATTAAACCATCTTAAACAGAAGCTTCGGCATTTCCTTTTTTTTTGAGATTAAGTGACGGCACAGAAATTCTGCTCGATGGGGAGTTTCATGCGAATATACCGGAACGTCATGAACTCAAAGTGGATCCGCTTAATGAGCTTGTTTCTGTGATTCTTTCCTTCCAGCTTTTCATTTTAGTAAGGGTATTTCAACATATGTATAATCTCTTATCTGTCTTTATTAAGGAACAAAGTGATTATTTTATGTTCAAGGAGGTACGTGGTCAGATATTTTAACAAAGTTAAAAAAACAGAACACGCCACCGACTTTTTTTTAGTTAATCTATATAAAGCTTTGAAAAAATATGATGGCAATCACTTTTATTCCAATATAAATGAAAGCAGTGAGTAGATAATGAAGAAAAGTAAATTTGGGATATTAATTTCTTTGTCTCTTATGACTAGTATTTTAACACCTATGGATTCTTTAGCGGAACAACTATCAGATGAGCAAATAATTAAGAAACTAGAAACAGATGATTCCTCAATTTCTGATGAAGATGAAATACCGGTTGATGAGGAAATTGAGAAAGGAAGTCTGGATGAAATTCTCGAAATACCTGAAGCAGTATTTGAAGGAAATACAGAAGATATTAAGGATGATTCTAGATCAAGGGTTATTGATAAAACTATAGTTGATTTTGGACGACTTGAATTTGGAGAGTGGATTCTTTATTCTGACGGACAATTGTACTTAGAAGGAGTTGTAACAAAAGAAGCATCTCAAGCTTGGAAACAGCATTCATTGAGTATAAAATCAATACTATTTTCTCAAAGTGAATTGAGAGGAGATTTCAGAGATTTTTTTACGACATATGAAAATGTTGAATCAATTGATTTTGGAGTAGCAACTTTGAATAGTGTTACTTCTATGACTAAGACTTTTTCCAATCTTAAAAATTTGAAAAAAGTCTCAATTAGAGATGTACATCATTCAACAAGTTTGCTGGAAAATGTAAGCTACATGTTTAGTGAATGTAGTAGCTTAACAGAGTTAGACGTGAGTGGACTTAATACAAGCGAAGTAACGAATATGAACAATATGTTCAATAACTGTAGAAGTTTATCAAAATTAGACGTGAGTGGATTTGACACAGGCAAAGTGACCAATATGGGTAACATGTTTTCAGGCTGTAGCGGTTTAACAGAATTAGACGTGAGTAGATTTGACACAAGCAAAGTGACCAATATGGGCTACATGTTTTATAACTGTAGAGGTTTGACAGAATTAGATGTGAGTGGATTTGACACAAGTAAAGTGACGACTATGAGCAATATGTTCAATGATTGTAGTGTTTTAACAGAATTAGACGTGAATGGATTTGCTACAAGTGAAGTGACGACTATGAGCTACATGTTTTATAACTGTGGAGGTTTGACAGAATTAGATGTGAGTGGATTTAACACAGGTGAAGTGACGACTATGAGTTACATGTTTTATAACTGTAACGGTTTAATAGAATTAGATGTGAGTGAATTTAGCACAAGTAAAGTGACGACTATGAGCTACATGTTTTATAACTGTAACGGTTTAACAAAATTAGACGTGAGTGGATTTAACACAAGTGAAGTGACGACTATGAGTTACATGTTTCAAAACTGTAACGGTTTAACAGAATTAGACGTGAGTAGATTTGACACAGGGAACGTGATGTATATGGGCCACATATTTCGTAGCTGTAGTGATTTAACAGAATTAGACGTGAGTGGATTTGACACAAGTAAAGTAATCGATATGAATTATATGTTTTATAACTGTAGCGGTTTAACAGAATTAGATGTGAGTGGATTTGACACAAGTAAAGTGACAAATATGAGTCACATGTTTCGTGACTGTAGCGGTTTAATAAATTTGGATGCGAGTGAGTTTGACACAAGTAAAGTGACCAATATGGGCTACATGTTTTATAACTGTAGCGGTTTAACAAAATTAGACGTTAGTGGATTTAACACAAGTGAAGTGACGACTATGAGTTACATGTTTTCTTCCTGTCGTAGTTTAACGGAAATTTCAGTAAGTAAAAGGTTTAAGTTTGGGAGCCTAACGAATTTCCCTCTCATATCGTCGAAGTATGCTTGGCAGGAGGAGAATAATAAACAGTTATTCTTCAGTTCAGACGATATGATTGCTTATCACAACGATTCCGATGAAACCAATACTTATCGAAAAGTGGCGTATGTGGAATTGGTAATGGACGCAAAGGGTGGAAAGTTTAACGATGACGCTGAAAAAACCACACAAATTAAAGCTATAAATGATTTGTGGGAAGAACAGGTACCAACAAAAGAAAATTATCAGTTTGATGGATGGTATCTGGATGAAGCATACACAGAAGCGTTTGATTTCTCTAAGCCTGCTACGAAAACATTAACGATTTTTGCAAAATGGGTAGAGAATTATACTGTTACGATTCTGGCGACAATAAATCTAAACTCAGAAGATAAAATGACTATTACAGGTGTAAATAATGGTTCGGGTACACTGAAAATAAATCTCAAGGAAACAGAAAGTCAGATCAATAATTTTACTCAACTTCGACTGACAAATAAACAAGACGAGGATATTACCACTCACACGAAACTGAGTTGGGGGCAACTGTCTTCTGATTTTTGGAATGTATTAACGATTGATCCAAAAGCGGGTTCTGTATCTAAAAGTGCTGAGATACAAATGACAAAACCTGACGGGATCCAAGCAGGTGAGTATAAGGGTCAAATGGTCTTTTCAATCAAATATGAGTAGGAGGTAGAACATGGATAAGAAAAAAGTTATGATAGCATCTTTAGCAATTATAGTTTTACTGATAATTGCTTCCAAGGGATATTCTCATTTTAAGAAGAAAGTTGATTTGATGAACATCGATTCTTCTGCCGTTGATTGGAATGGGAAGAAGAACAAGGAGTCAGCAAACCAAGAAGCTACGATCGCGATTCCGGGATTTGAAAAAGTGACATTGAAAGCAAAAGAAACAAAGCAAGAGGTTAATTTTCATAATCCTGAAACCAATGATTGCTATTTTAAATTGAGCTTGATTCATCCAAATGGTTCTGTACTTTGGACATCCAACTTAATTGAACCCGGAAAAGGGATGTATGAAATTGAATTAAAAGAGACATTATCCGAAGGTGAATATGAAGATACGATATTGAAGTATGAATGTTTTTCTTTGACGGATCAGTCACCCTTAAATGGAACTGAAATAAATTTAAAATTAGTTGTCGTATAGGCACAAATAGGAGGAAATTTTTTCATGGAAAAATTAGTAGGAAGTATGATGACATTCGCAACACTAGGAATGATGGTTATAAATGGAAGCACTGCTCAAGCAGATACAACAAAAGTTGAGTATTCTGTTGAAGGGGAATACACATTAGTGATTCCTCAAACAGTAAGTTTGCTTCAGGACAGTACTACAGAGATGTCAATTAAAACAGTTAATCGGAACTTGGAACCTGACCAAGAGGTAGAAATTTCAATAACAGATGGTTTATCAGGAGATGGTGAAATTAAACTACAGCGTACTGGTTCAGATTCAGATGTATTAACAAGTAGTATTAAAAGCAAAAATAATTTAGTAACAATCGCAAACCCAGTGGTTGGAAGCTTCACAGGATATGTTATGGCTGAAACGGAAGTAACTAAAATTGAATTTGGTATTCCACAAGGTGATCTGCTGGCAGGGAGCTATTCTACTACGTTAACATTTGGAGCAGGCTATAAATAATTTGTTTGTTAACGTTTAGGAGGAAGTTGCGATGAAAACTAGATTCACTATTTTATTTATATTAGTGTGTATGATAAGCAGTCTGCATATATCGACATTTGTAAAAGTTGAAGCCAGCGAGGTAAATGTACAACTAGTGATTCCAAAAGATGTGGATGACAGCGAAACTATACTTGAAATTGACAAAGAGGTACCAACAAGTAAGGAGGGCAGTAAATCCAAAGTGAATGCAGCACTCCCAAAGACTGGTGAACTGAGGAACAACTTAGCTTTTATAGGTACAGTCGTCTGTATATTTATCGCATTATTCGTTTTTTATCAGAGAAAATCTCTGCGAAGATAGTTTTGCGAAAACATATAAGGACCCGTTAAACTGACGTGAAAAACGTCTTTTTAACGGTATTTTTTGATTGAGAAGTGAGTTTAGTCAATCAATAGTTACTAATTTTGACATTGTGATTTTAAGTGAAATTGTTTCTGAATCAGTTTTTCCACTAGCAGAAATTACTCTTGAATCGAGTTCGATTTTCTCGGAAGATATCTAGGAAACTAAGTATTGAAAAAGTTTGTTTTGTAATATTATCTACAAAAATGTGCTCGATATTTACATATATTTTAAGCAGAGATATACTTTAATAACAAAAGAGAAATGGAAAAAATGAGTCCTCTAGTGACAGGGAGCGTGTAGAAAATGAAAGAACTGCTAGATTCAAAAAGCAAAAAAAAGATAGATATAATCGAAAAAATCTTTCATAGCAACAAGCATTCTTGCGCACAGTCAGATTTATTAAATGATCTAAATTTGACATACCCTACATTAATTTCTATGGTCGAAGGGATAAATAATGATTTGCTAGGATTTGGCTACGAGAGTTTTTCAATTACTCGTCATTCGTATAATCAGTCGTATTCTATTGGCATTAGTGAAAACATGAGTATTCAACTTGTAATACATGCTTATATTAGGAAATCTTCAAAATTCAAGCTCCTTGAATTGTTACTGACATCATCCTATACCAATTTAGAATCTCTATCACGGCGTTTGTTTATTTCATATAGTTCAGTTAGAAGGGATATTAAGGATCTCAATCAACTTCTTAGCAAGTATAGCCTCAAGATTTCCGCTAAAGATGGAGTAAGGCTAGAAGGAGACGAGCTAGGAATTAGACTTTTCTATACAATTTTATTTTTAACTGCTTACGGTGGAGAGCTATGGCCATTCTCATATATTCAATATCTTGAGATTACAAAGATATTAAAAGATTGTCCTAAGGAGATTTATGTTGCTGGTAGTATTGATAAAAGTATGTTGGTACACTACTACTTTGCAATCCACCTTTTAAGAGTAAGAAAAAATTATTTAATTCCAGAGACGCGTTCATTTGATATTGCTCTATATACACCATACCCCAAAGAATCGATTGAGGCGTTCGATACTTTTACAAGTAATCTGAACAAATATCTTCCTAACTTAAGTAACCGTGTTCTAACTTTTACATCAAGACTTCTTTTAAGCACTGTTCTCGCTATGGGGAATTATTCTCCAATAGATAAAGTCCCCGCTTTTTTTTACTGCGAAGATCAATTGAAAGAAACAAAGATTGTAGAAACTGTTATATTCATGATTGATTTGGTAGAGCAACACTTATCGATTCCCTTTTCGAGTGGTGAAAAAGAGAAATTGTTATACTCAATGCTAAGTGTCACATATCGATACTTTCTTTTTAAAGGAGTGAGTATGGATTTATCTTCCACGATCATGGGTTTTACGGAAATCCAAAGAAACGTAAGGAAGAAACATAAAATTAACCATATGAGAGATTTAGTAAGTCAAATGATGGATAGAGAAGAACTATCTATTTTTGACCCATTCAGAAAAGAGTTAGAGCAAAACTACCTACTTGTTCTCGAAAAACGAATAGACTTTTCTAAGCACACATTACCAATAAAGGTAGCAATTTTCTCGATTATTTCAAATGAAAATGCTGTTTTTGATTTCATGAGTTATTTTTCAAATTATTATAATGTTAGTATTGTCGATAACATAGAAACGGACACAGACATTGATTTGTTTATAAGTGATTTTGTTCTATCCCCTCAAGTTATTTCATCCTTGAGTATTTCGCAACCGGTTGTATATGTAAATACTAGATGGATTGACTCAGACTATGAGAAAATAAATACCAAGTTAGCAGAAATTGCTACTGAGAATTTCATTAATTCAAAAGGTTCGTAAATGAATCAAGTACTAGAGAAGGAAAAGAATAGTAGTTCTCAAAAATATCAGAAGAAGAGGGAGCAAATTGATTAAAATACTTTATAAAGTTAGTGTGGTTTTAATAGCTATCAATGTGGCAGTAATTGTACTTCCATTTGTGATTTTATGGCTTTTCCCAGAAAGTATATTCGTTTTGGTTGGATACTCCCTCTGATAGGGATAACATTTCTTCCATTTACGATGATATTTTTCTTTCTCTCTCTTTTTTTATCAACAAGAAAAAAACGCGCATTAAAGAATGAATCTACTCTCCAAGAAGAGGATAATTGGGATTCTTTTTGAAACTTTTTCTGAGGTAGCTCAGAACTGATCCTCTTGTAAGAAAGAGTAATCTAGAGTGCACTAAGAGTTAGTCACGAGTACGGAAGTAGCAATCATTGAAAAATTTATACTGATTTTCAAATTTGCAGTATGATTGCTCGCCCTCTTCCCAATATATTAGTACTCATGTAAACGGCAGCAGAAGAGACAATCACGAACGGTTCTTCTTCGCGGATGTTCATGTAACGAGAAAACTAATCTTGCTATACATTGAAAGAACCAGAAAGAAAAGACCTTTGCAAAGAAGAAAATTTTAATCAAATGATTGTTGAACTGAATCAAACCGTTGATGTTCTGTTAGAGGCGTAACGAAAGAATTGAAGTAAAGATTTATAAATGGAAAACCTCATATGTACTAAGTTACCCCATAAGACTGACTGGAAAAGAAGCGGATGATTAGAGAAAAGAAAATTGTCATTTGAAATAAGGAATTTGAATCTTAAAAAAACCGTCAGACCTACTCTCTCAAAAGTGATTGTTCACTTGTTCGATTTGTTGAAAATAGTGCAAAGATTATACGTTTTTATCGTGTTGGTCGTTAAAAGTCCTTAGGAGTCTCTTTTTATTCCACAAAAATAAGCCTCTGTCGGTTATGCAAATAAGAAATAATGGCTTGGAGTAAAACAAATAATGCATCGTTGCAGTCGCAAAAGAACGCGTGAAGGAATTGAACCTTTCCAAGCTTCAAAAAAAAAGAACAGCAAGTCCTGTTTAGCTATATTGAATTTTTTATAATAGTGAATCGACTTTGTTATTCGATTTACTATTAACTCCACATTAGCTTTAAGATATTGAGAAAGTTAAAATGCCTTAATGACTTTACTAAAATGTGTCCAGATTGTTGAGTTAGTTCCACTAAAAACTTTGAAAATGAACCATAAAAGAAAATAATCAAAATGCTAAAAAAGCGCTTCCAAATGAATTTGGAGCGCTTTTTTTTTTGCTAGAATTCTTTTCAACAGGAGAAAAGAATTCTAGTAAAAAGTTTATTTATTTTCTGAATTAACTAGTCATATTTATTTTCTCCGCGAATAATAACTCGATTTTTTTCTTAGATTAATACAATTTAAGAAAAAACAACTGAAGAAATTCAAAAATACTAATTTAGTATAAAATATAAAACGTTTTTTTTCAATATCAAATATAAAATTATTCTAAAAAGAAAAAAATGATCTATTAGTCATGATTGTTTAATGGGCTATAAAAAGAAAAGCAACTATTTTTTTCTAATTCCTTAGTAAATGAGGCTTTCTTATTAAGCCGTCAAATAAGCCGTCAATATTTTAGAAATCGAGGTGTTCAAAATGAGTCGTCGTGGAGAAAATATTTATAAACGAAAAGATCAACGTTGGGAAGGTCGCTATATTAAATCAAGAAGAGAAAACGGGAAAATACAATACGGTTATGTCTATGGCTACACGTATAAAGATACAAAAGAGAAACTACTATTAAAAAAATACGAATATGGAAATATCCAAAAATCGTCGGCTAATCATTATTATTCAGGAAATGTTGCTACTTGGAGTCAATTCTGTCTAGAAAAATGGAAGCCATCGATTAAAGTATCTACTTACAATACGTATCAATATAAATTAGCAAAATATGTTTTTCCTCATCTAGGAAACCAATTATTGGAGGAAGTTAAGTCCACGCATATCAAAGGTTTAGTTGAATATTGGGAAAATCTAAAACTATCTAGTCGAACAATTCATCTGCTTTTTCAATTAGTTCGTCGTCTGTTCAAATATGCAATTGAAAAGGAGATGATCAGCCACAATCCTTGTTTAGATGTGTCACTTCCAAAACAAGAAGTTAAAAAGATTACTCCATTATCTTTACTTGAACAAAGACGCTTGGAAGCAGTAGCTAAGAGAGAAAAAAATGGAGAGACTATTATTCTTGCGCTACACATGGGGCTTCGAATCGGTGAAATTTCTGCATTGAAATGGGAGAATATCGACTTTGATAAGAAGATACTTCATGTAAAAGAAACCTATCAGCGTTTGAACAACTCAGAAGTAAACACCACGTTAGCATTGGGATCTGCCAAAACTCATTCTTCTAATCGAGTAATCCCATTAACGGATCAAATGCTTGTACTGTTAAGAAATTTAAAGAAGTCGAATCGCTCTTCTTTTGTTTTTCAGGTAAAAGGCAAGCCAATGGAGCCTCGTTTGGTTACCTATTATTTTCATAAAATTCGGGCTAAAGCAGGATTGAATCATATTCATTTCCATCAATTGAGACATACCTTCGCTACAAGATTATTGGAATCAAAAGTAACCATCAGCTCGATAAGCGAACTGCTTGGTCATCGTTCGACACAAATGACTTTGGATGTCTATGCAGGAACTGTATTAGATGAAAAGTACAGTTCTCTAAAAGTAATGGAACAGGCAATTTAAAGGCTATAAGTAAAATTAACGATTCTTTTTAAATAACCATATAGTTTTTGCACCGTCAATTCGCCGTCAGATATCTTTTGTTCTTCTGATTTAATCATACTAATTTAGATTTTCCTAGAATGTATTAATCCAAGAAGAAAAAGGACTGTTAATGATGACAGGTAACGCACTTGAATAAGGTCACTTCGTAAAGAAGGAGCTTTGAAAGGAGGAATGCTTATTAAAAGAAAAAAATCCGAAGTTTTACTCAAGTTCGATACTTACAAAGAACCAAAAAAGGTATTGGGCATAAAAGTAGTGCTGGTAGAGTGGGGAACCTCTATCTATTCATTCTAACTAAAAAAAGAAAAAAAAACAAAAAATAAAAGGAGCATACTATGAACAAGAAATGGATTAGCAAAGCAGCACTGGGTTTAGGTGTGATAACAATATTAGGGACAGCAGGTACAGGGCCGATCACAGTGGCTCTCGCGGCTGAACAAAATATAAGTAGTAACACAGTTTCTGATAATACATCTATCCGTTCAGTAACCATCTGGAAATATGAAATTAATAGCGCCTCTGAATTGGGTGATCGAGGAGACGGAATTAATCCAGACCCGAGTCAAGCTCCTGATTTAGCCGGCAAGAAGTTAATGAAAGATGTGAACTTTGAGATTATTAAAGTGAAACCAATCGGAAATGCTTCTTTAACAGACCCGTTGAAACAAGAAGAAGGAACGGATTGGCAAGTAGATTCAACTTTTACAGCAATGACAGGTAAAACAGACGGTAATGGGAAACTGACCTTTGAGGTTGGAACTGGTAAAGCAGCAGATGGGATTTACTTAATTCGAGAAATAAAAGATTCGGTAACAGGTGACTATACGTACACAGATGAGAATGGAGATACAAAGAAAATCAATAAACCAATGGATCCATTCTTTGTTCACTTGCCACAAACAAAACGAGATGACACAGGCAAATTGATTTACGACGTGCATGTGTATCCTAAAAATATCGTGACAGATACTGAATTGGACAAAACGATCGAAGGTGGAAAAGGGTACTCGATCAAAGCGGGAAATGATTTCCAATGGGAAGCCACTACAAAACTTCCAGCAGGTCTGTACAGTGAGATCGACAAAGAAATGACGATCACTAACTGGCTTGATCCAGCAGATGGTACCATCAAAGATTTGGTGATTGGTGCAGGGGACCTGCCATATGATTTGTTCGCCAATTACTTCCGAGTAAGCGATAGCATTGACGAAAGACTGAAATTACAAGATGTGGAAGTTTACGTCTTAGATAAAAATGGCGATCCTGTCAAATTAACAAACGGGACAGAATATGAAGTGACATTAGGCGGCACGAAGATTACCGCACCAAATAAAGTAGAAGATTTAACGTTGGGTGCTAAAAAAGAAGTCGTGGTTAGCTTAACACAAGCTGGAATGAAAAAAGTGACTGTTGATGAAGATACACACTTGCAAGTCGTGTATAAAGTGACGACCGACAAAGATTTCAACGGCACGATTTCCAATAAATACGGTCTTGAATACTTGCTTCCGGGACAAGATCCTTGGACAGATACAAGTGAAGGAAATCCAGAATATTACGATGGTGGATTTGATATCAAAAAAACGGATGAGGGTTCTACTGCATTGGCTGGTGCAGAATTTCATATTGCAACTAGTAAAGAGAATGCCGATGCGAAGAAGTATTTAGCATCAGATGGTAAATCTTATACATTAAATGACGATGGTACAAGTACACCAGCATTGCCAGACGGTGTTAACTATCTAACAGCGGCTTCAGATGATTCAGGTAAAGCAGAGTTTAATGGACTAGCTCTGGATTGGTTTACTGACTCAAATGGTAATGGGAAACAAGATCCAAGCATTGATTCAGAAGCCACATGGGCAAAAGAAGATATTAAAAAAGATTACTGGGTAGTAGAAACGAAAGCACCCTCGGGGTATGAACTAATTAAGGAACCGCAAAAAGTAACAGTAACTTTGGAAACTGCTGATGATGAGTCGATTGAATTAACGGTTGAAAATAAAAAGAAAACAGATTTGCCATTTACTGGTGGAGCTGGGATGACGTTAATGGTCCTCATTGCATTAGGAGCGATTGTTTTAGGAATAACCACAATAGCAATTGAAAAGAAACGACGTCAAGCTTAAAAATAATTTTGTATATGTAAAGAGGTTGAGGATATGTTGAAAAAGAAATTTAAAATAGTGTTGATCCTCCTGCTTCCAGCGATATTCCTACTAGGTGTCCTATTTATGATATCTAGTAACCCTTTACAAGCAACGGATACAGCTAAGCAGGAGCAAACAAGTGAAAAAGATTCAACTATAGATGTTGAAACCAAAGAGGTAGCGGGAAAAACAGTCATGATGGTGCCAACGGAGGAAACAGAAAAAAAGATTGATGAACTGACTGAAATAAACTATAAACCAAATGAAAGTTTAGTCACTCCAGTGATTGCATTATCAGAAAATCCATCGGGAGCCTCTAAAACACCTGAAAAGTCGGGGAAAAGTGCAGATATCCAGGTTCCAAAAGCAGGAATCAAGGTAATGGATGGAACAGCAAGCTGGGATCCGACAACAGGAAATCCTGATGGGCCAACATCTGATGCGAATGCTGGACGAGATAGTTCAGCCACCAATGGTGTGGTTCGCTCATGGGATCAAATTACTTATTTACTTGATTTCTCTGTTCAAAACATGAGTGTAGATACAACCTATACGAACATAAAATATCAGGTAACTGCAACATTGCATGATGCAGTCACGATGATGCCAGATGGAACAACCCCACAACTAAATGGACTAATTGCGAATGGCCAGACCTATAAAGCGGATGGAACTCTCGTACAAGAAGAAGTGACTGAAGCAGGGTATTCTGAAGGAACGGTTGAATCAACCATTTCTAATACGGGCCAAGTGTTTATCCCAATTGTTGTGAATGTTTTAGGTGCTCCCAATGCTCAAAAGTTAAAGCCGACATTTCAAGTGAAGATTGTCAGTGCAGATAAAGAAAACGAGGATGGAACAACAGAGACTGTCACAATGGATGAAATTTATGACAATTCTGATTTTTCAAGTTTGTCACCAGCAGCCACTGCCGTCACTGCTAAACCATCAGTTAGCGTTAATCTTGTCCAAGGGCAAGAATTCAAAGGAGCCCAAGCCTCAACGGTTTTAGGAGGAGACAAAGCAGGAGAAGATCAATTACGTGCTTGGAACATAGGTGCTGCAATTGGTCTAAAAGCTCTCCCAGCATCAGGGACCAATCCTGCACGGCCAGCGAGCGATTTTAGAGGAGCGACTTTCCCAACGGGGCATGTGACGTTTAAGTTAGGTCTAAAAGGGACGTATCAGGTAACGGGGGAAACGACTACTCAGAACCTTTCAAATAGTCAAGCCTCTGAAATGACAGTACAAGCCGTTTCACCAGCCCTCGGCGATTCTGGCAGACCAAGCAATACGTGGGTAATGGGAACTGGAGGCTACACCGTGCCAAGTATCGATGCAGGACTGTTAACATCTCCACTTTCGGTCCCGTATGCAAATACACAACGTCTATTCATGAACCAACCCTCAGGAGATCGGTCAAAAATTGGGGTGTATGATTCTGGAACATTTTCAGCAGTAAATGAGAATAAGACAACGATGACAAATACGGCAGAAATCACAAATTCTGGTTACGTAGGTGTCTATAACCCTTACACGTATAACATGAATGGCAGTGCATACAGTTCGTCTACAGTAAAACCTTATTCAAGTACTGAAATGATCGTACGTTGGCATGGAGACACGACCCAAAAATTAGCAGAATCTAACAGGTGGAACAGATATGATATGACTTTGTTTGTGGAGAGTGTCAATTATGATGGTATTGAAAGTGACGGTGGTTCTAGTGTAGATTATCCAACCGTTGTGACTTCAAGTGGAAGTTATGGGGGAGGAGTGGTGATGAATGCAGTTTCGGAATCAAAAATAACTCACTTAAATAAAGTCGGAAAAAAAGTTGCTTCTGTTAGTGCTGGTAGTACTGATTTAAACCTTAATCCGGGAGGACTAAACCTCATACAAAATGGTGGGAACGCAAGAATTCCAATGGGATCAGAATTGAGCTTTTTTTATAATAGTAGAACTAGTAATGACAGAATACGCAGATTCGATAACATGATTATGTGGGATCCTACAGCTTTCAAATTAGATGTAGAGCGATACAAACGTTTAGATGTTGATATAACTTTGCTGTACGCTGGAACAAATGCAAATGAAATAAACCAATTTTTTGGTGTTGCAAAAAATATTAATAACACTGCACCTTATAACTACAATTCTATAACTAATAATATGGAAGTTTCGACTATGTCAAATAACCATTCCAAATATGTGTGGTACTCTTCGATGGATGAAGCAGTTGCTGCAGGTGATGTATCGGCAGTGTATACTCAATGGAAATCATTAGATTGGCATGCGGGCTCATCAAATATGATGAGAACCGGAGCGGGTGTGTTTGTCAAAAATATTTCGACAAATGTAGGAAACAAAACGCCAGCTGGTAATCCATTAGTTGTTTTAGGAGGAACAGTATTTTTTGATGCTAATGATCAGCCAGTTTATGAACCAGCTGTGAATAATACTTCGGGTGGATCTCGCAAAGGAAATTACTATCCAACTATTTATAATTCAGATGGCACGGTTCAGAGTACACCAGCCACATACACGAATTGGGTAGGAGAGTCTGGATATGTAGAACCATTTGGCATTACAACGAAAACAAAAGTTGCAGAAGGACTATATGAGTCAGATAAAGAAATAGATATAAAAGTCAGAGGAATGTTGTCAGGATCTGAGTCACAAGACTATGACACGACATTGAACACGACGTTGCCCAAAGGAATTTCGTATAAACCAGATTCAGCGACAGATGCTCAAGGGGAGGCACTACCGAATCCTACTATTACAGAAAACTCAGATGGAACGACAACTTTACGTTGGGACTTTCCAAAGACAGACATAAAAAATGGCACAGAAGTGAATTTTAAAGTAACTTCGAATATTTCCCAATTGTCTTTTGATGATACCGGATTAACGTCAAATCTCACTGTAAGCACAGTAGGTGAAATGTGGGTCACTGGAGATAAATCGAATAAGGATGAGTCAGTTGAAGCCAGTCGGTCGTCTTCCGACACCTTTCGAGTGAAATTGGATCAACAACTTGTACTTACGAAGAAAATCGATAAAAAAGCTATTGAGGTGGGGACAGTCGATCCTGCGGATTCAGAGGCTGAAAGCAGCACAGATATCACTTATACGGTCACAGGAGAAAATAATTCAACGCAAGACATGACGTCACTAAAATTGTTGGATGTTCTTCCTTACAACGGCGACAGTCGAAAAACAAATTATCATGGTGACTATCGTGTACAATCCGTGACTGCAACAATAGTGGATCCAACAGGAAAGCCACTTCCTGCGCCAGCTAAATCAAAAATGTTCTATACAACCGACGCACCAAGTAGTTCAACCTACGATGAGAAAAGTGATCCAAATACGATTTCAGGTTGGACAGAAGCAACGACTAGTGATCCTGTTCCTTCAGATGCAAAAGGGGTATTGGTCGAGGCCACAGATATGCCTACTGGCGGAAAGCTTGTATTAAAAATAACGATACGACCTAATGGAAAACAAAAAGCCGGGGATATGTATCGAAATAATGCACGTTTGAACTCAGTGATTGATAATGCTGTCACGTCACAGGTAGTAGAGACCAAGATTTATGCTCGAGATCTTGCCGGATATGTTTGGTATGACGATGATTATGATGGATTGATCGGAAATAAATCGAATGGATTGCCTGAAGACCCTGTCGAGAATATTCCAGTCAAATTGTATCGAACCAGTCTGGAAGATTCTTCCTATAAAAATGAGCTAGTCAAGAATAGTTTGACGGGAGAAAAATTTATCGATGATTCAGGTAACTCATTAATTAGAACAGATGTAAATGGAAAATATAAGTTTGAAAATCTCCCTGAAGGAAAGTATATTGCAGAATTTATAGTGGATGATTTAGTAGTCCAAAAGATTGCTATTATCACAAAACAATCAGTCGGAAGTGACGACACTAAAAATTCGAAAGCAGATCCAAATGATTATAAAACCCCGAGTTATCAACAACCGAAATTGGAAGATTTACCTGCTCAATTGTCTGGTTCAGACAAGGTGTATCATATCATGGATGTTAACGCAGGATTGACTCGTATGTCTAAGTTACGACTCTTTAAGTATGAGGAAGGCAGTGTCATTGACAGTAATGAAGATGGTAAATTGAGTGAAGCAGAAATAGAATCCTCGGGTCGTCCGTTAAAAGGCGCTGAATTTGATCTTTATAAAGGAAACAGTACTAATGCAACTGACAAAATCGGTTCTGCAAAAACAGATAGTAGTGGCTGGCTAGAATATCCAGGGCTGATACCTGGTGACTATACAATTGTGGAGACGAAAGCACCGAATGGTTTTGAACTGCTAAAAGATCCAGTTAAGGTGACGATTTCAACCTACAATTCAATTGTTAAGGTCCATGTTTCTAATGATGGAAAAACTGATTTGCCATTTACCGGAGGTGCAGGTCCAATGTTCATTGTAGTAATGATTGTGAGTGTTTTAGGAATTATTGGACTTGGAGGTTTTTATTGGTACTATCAGCATCCTAATGAGAAGGGAGAAGGATAAAATGAAACGATTTTTAATAGTATGTTTTAGCCTTCTTCTGATGCTAGAAGGACTGATGGGATGGGGACAGAAAAGCTTGGCGTCAGAAGTGGATGAAACATACTCGATTTTTGTTGTCAAATATAAGTTAGAAGAGCCTGAAATTCTTACTGGGCAACTCCCCTTGAATGGAGTAAAAGCCGGTGAGATCAAGGATAAACAAGGAAATCAATTAGAACCTTTAGCAGGGATCTCTTATGAAATTACTCGAGTATCACCAGTTCAGGGATCGAATAGGTTTGAAGCAACGGTTGGCGATGAGGCTTTTTGTACCACTATTACAACCGATGTGACTGGAATTGCCCATTTTTCGGGCTTAGCTCAAGGAATGTATCGTGTGGTAGAGGAAGAACATTCACAATTGCGTGAAGTCATGGAACCGGTTGTTTTGGAATTACCTCTTCCACAGGCTTCTGGAAAAGCTCTACCTGAAGTTTATCTTTATCCAAAATCAGGAGTAAAACCCATTATTGATACAAATAACTCTGAATCAGGAATATCAGATGCGACTAAAGAATTAACTGCGGCTAACAAAGACCGAATCCCACAAACTAGTGGAAACATTGGTTCTTATCACTCGCTAATACTCGTGTTAAGCTTCATTTTAATTATGACTTTAGTAGGATTTAGAATAATGAAAAATAAGAAGTTTGATTTTTAATGGTGATTAAAAGGAGTGACTCGTGGAACTTTTGAGTTACTCTTTTTTCTCAATTATGTAAAGGATGTCACGTCATGAAGAAAAATGTCAGTCGTAATCAGACCAAACGTAGCCGCTTGGTGATGAGGTTTGCCACATTTATGATTGTTACAGGAATATTAGTGTTACTCTATCCAATTGTTGGAAATTATCTAGCAAATCAGGAACGAAGTTCTGCTAGTACAGACTATGACAATACAATGAAAAAAATGTCGAAAAAGGAGAAAGAAGAGCAATATCAGCTGGCGAGATTGTACAATCAATACGTTTTTGATAAGCAACAAGGTAGTCGATCAGAGCCAATGGCATACAAAAGCATCATCAAAAATGATTCGGGAGTGATGGGAACAGTTGATATTCCTGCGATTGATATTGAAAAGATGCCTTTTTACCATGGAACGTCTTATAAAACCTTGGACAAAGGTCTAGGTCACTTAGAAGGATCATCTATCCCTGTTGGCGGGAAAAATACCCGGTCAGTCATTACTGGACATAGTGGGGTAAAGAATCAAATATTATTTACAGATGTAAAGAACTTAAAAGAGGGCGATCTTTTTTACATCAATATTTTGGGAAAACGGTTAGCCTATCAGATTGATTCTTTTGAAGAAATATTGCCTAGCGAGTCTGATAAAGTAAAAATTGTTAAAGGTGAAGATATGGTGACATTGTTGACGTGTACACCACCTGGGATTAATACATACCGGTTACTTGTCAATGGTCACCGAATTCCATATAAGGATGCTCAAAAACAAAAAGTAAAAAAACGAAATATCTGGAGTTATCAAAATGTAGTTGTTGTTACTTTAGCGATCAATTTCTTATTATTCTTGATTTTAGTTACGATTTACCATTACCATCTCAAACGATTTCAGTCAGATAATCCAGTAGTTGTGAAGAAGGCTCGGAAAAGACTTCGCTGTTTATTTACTATTACGAAAATCTACTTTGTTTTGATCTTTCTTGCAATGCTATCCATATTGAGTGTAGCTGCATATGGATATGTACAAATGCAAGAAGATACATCGCTTGGTACAGTGGATGTAGGACAAGAAGAACAATTGAATACATTCAACTTAGATAAAATAAATCGAGCAAACTATGCGGAGAAGCAAATTGCTAGTGTGAATGTCGCAAATTACGCACAAGCACGAAGCAACAGCTATGAAACGACCAATAATTGGGGGATTGGAAAACTACAGATCCCAAAGGTCGATATTGATTTGCCTGTATTGGCTGGGATCGCCAACGAGAACCTCTTGACCGGAGCGGCGACCTATCGGGTAGATCAACAATTAGGCAAGGGCAATTACGTTCTTTTGGCTCACAATATTTTTGAACAGGATGTCTTGCTTCACCGAATCAAGAAATTGACGGTGGGGGACAAGATGTACATCACAGATTTCAAGGACATCTATACCTATGATGTCTCCTTGAATAAAGTGATCGAGGAAACGGAAGTTTCCTATGTCGACAGTGTAACGAAAGACGGCAAACAAACCTTAACGCTGCTTCGATGTGAGGGCAATATCGGCACGATCTACCGACGCGTCGTTCAAGGAAAGCTGTCGAGTGTCCAACCGATCGAGACAGCCAGTACGCTATTATTAAAAGAAGTCGGTGTGAAGGCCCAGGCTCAAGAAGCACCGAAAAAGCTTTTGACCAAACGAAGAGTGAGCCCCTTTCAACAGTTTGCGATGTTGATCGCGGCGAAGTTTGTCTCAGAACCGCTTCAAACAATGGTTCCGATGTTTCTCTTCTTTTTATTGCCAATATTATTTTTCAGTTTGATTCATTAACACTGAAAACCATGATGTGAGAAAGGAAAACCAATTCATGAAAAAACTAGTTGTGGGTGTTTGCGGGGTACTTGTTTTCATTGGTGGACTCGCCAGTCTGCGCAGCGGCGTACTAAAAGCAGGTGAACTGCCAGAAGAATCTTCTTTAATAGTAGAAACAGGTACGACTGAAAGTACTGTCTCTGTTCCTGAAAGTAATGAAACACCGGTAGTGGAAGCTTCTGCTCCAGAAATAGTTGAAGAAACGCCAGCAGAAGAACAGCCGGAAGTTCCTGTGGTAGAAACACCGGAACCGTCTGGAACGACAGAGTCAGAGTCACCGACACCTACTGAAAGCAGTACGGTAGATTCTTCGACCAGTACCAGTTCAACCGCGTCTAGTACGAGTACCTCAAGTTCGACGAAACCTTCAAGCAGTTCGTCGACTTCAAGTACAACGCCGACGAGCAGTACAAAACCAAGTACGACAACGCCAAGCAGTTCGGCACCCGCACAGTCGTCTACGAGTCAAAGTCAAGCAGCACCCAGTCAATCGGTGACACCAGTGCCAACACCTGTGGTTCCAAGTTCACCCGCAGCGGCAGCGCCAGTCACACCTGAGTACGCTAGTGTGCAGGCCAGTTCAGGGTTTACACCGACCGTGCCTGAAGCATTTGCGGAAACCAGCACCTTGAACTTGCCAAGTGAACTGAAAACAACTGAAGTGGCGCAATCGGACTTGAAAGGGTTCGAGTTACCATTATTAAGCAGTTTTGAAAATAAAGCCCATGCGGCATTAATCTATGAAGGGATCAAACAAGTAGGATCCGAACAAGAAGAAACCTACAATGCAACACAATTAGCAACAGATCTTTATCAAAAATTATTCGAACTAGAAATCACAGGGACACCAGAAAAACTAACAGAGGAACTCACGGTAGGGAGTCTGTTGTATCAAAAGGAAAAAGACAAGAATGTTTTGTTAGGTGTCTACATAGGGGATGAGTATTACTTAACCGTTGATGATGTAGAGATTGAGAGAGGGACGGAGGACTCTTCGGAAACAGAAGAAGGAACGGAAACTTCCACTTCCGAAGAGTCAAAAGAAACCCAGCGACAAGTCGTCGTTGAATTCATTGATTTGGAAGAGGACTTGTTGGGTCAAGAATTACCAGAAGCAGACTTGACAGAGTATGGCGAACAAACGTTGGCAGAATATCCGGCAGCTATGAACTTTACCGAAAATGAAGATGCGAAAAGTTTCATTGAGAAAGTTGGCGAAGATGCTAGAAAGTTAGGACAAGAATACGATGTTTTCGCTTCAGTGATGATCGCACAAGCTTTATTGGAAAGTGGTTCAGGTACAAGTGCCTTGTCATTGGCTCCAAACTACAATCTGTTCGGGATCAAAGGAACCTATCAAGGTCAATCGATTTCTATGTCAACGCAAGAAGACCGTGGAAATGGCGAACTCTATTCCATTAATTCCGCATTTCGTAAGTATCCGAATTACGCGGCTTCACTAGGTGATTACGTGGAATTACTTCGTGGAGGAATCTCAGGCAATGCGGGGTATTACCAACAAACGTGGCGATCAACCGCTAAGAATTATCTACGCACAACCAAGGCGTTAACAGGCACTTATGCGACAGATACGACCTACGGTCAAAAGTTGAATTCGATTATCGCTTTGTATCATTTGACTCAATACGACCAAGCAAGGGTTGAACAAGGAAGTTCTGGATCAGGTGTCTTTATCAAAGGAAAAGAAGAGATTCCAACGGAGTATAAAAGTCTGATGAAATATCCGGATTACAACGGTGTGGATTACAACAGCTCAGGCTCTTATCCCGTTGGCCAATGTACATGGTATGCCTTTAATCGTGTGAAGCAACTCGGGAAATCAGTCGATGATTACATGGGAAATGGTGGCGAATGGGCAACCAAAGGCAAGGCACTTGGCTATGAAGTCAGTCAAAAACCAAAAGCGGGCTGGTTGGTCTCCTTTAAACCAGGTGTGGCAGGTTCTGATGCTCGTTATGGGCACGTGGCCTTTGTGGAGGTTGTTCGACCTGACGGAATCTTGATCTCAGAAGGCAATGTCTATGGCGGTACGGTGATTTCTTATCGCGTAATTGATAACGCCTTAGCCACATCCGATCAAGTTTCCTATATCAAGGCAAAATAAAACAATTTCATAAACACGAAAAAGGAGCAACGTAACTTATGGCAACTGTTCGATCCCGAAAAACTAAAGTGGAGAAACCACCTGAACGTTCTATCATTAAAAGTCTTGTTCTCACAATACTGACACTTTTAGTAATAACTATGATTGTTTTATCAATACAGCTTTTACGAAAAGGATACAGTATACATCCAATTTCCGGCACATCTATGAGTCCGACATTAACGGAAAAAGATATGGTGTTAGTGAAAAAAGACCATACAGTCTTACGTTATGATGTGATAGCTTTTTCTATTAAAGGAGAAGATGGAAAATTTGTGAAGCGTGTGATTGGTTTGCCTGGGGATCGAGTCTTCGTTCGTAATGATCGGATGACATTAAACGTAGGGGAACATGGAGGGTTTGAAACTACCTATACCTTTCAACTTTCTCCGTCTGTATCTGAAGAGTTCCAATCGTTGAACCAGATTCCGAAAGGGATGTATTTCACAATTGGTGATCACATTGACGTGTCAAAAGATAGTCGAACATTTGGTTTTGTGCATAATAAAAATATTGAAGGCACAGTTCAACTACATCTGAAGAATGTTTTAAAACCCAAAGAGGGAAATTAATGGGAAAGAGGTGGAATTATGGATATCATTCATTGGATTAGCATAGGACTTGTCATTGTGAGCTTTATTATCTGGTTCCGTCGAATGCTTATCAAGTTACAGTTAGAGAGAATACAGTTACCCAAAAATATACCTGATTCGTTTCAAAGAAAACTTGATTATGTTAAACAACAAGAGCAGGTGAAGCATGTATCTGCATTATTATTTGTAGTCTTCATTTTAGCTATGACCTTATTATTGATTATGTTTAGTTTGTTTCAATTGGAACACCAGCAACAGCGGGTTACAGAACAGAACAATCAATTAAAAGATGAGCTCTATCTGATCAAAAAAGACCAGAAGCAGCTTATTTCAAAGATGCCGATAAAAGACTACCCCAAAGATGGAATTAATTTGCAAGAGTATCCATGGGAAGAGTTGTTTTCAGAAGAAAATCGTGAGAAGCAATACAAATTGGAGAGTGATTTATCAGCTGAAATCAGTCCTTATTTTGGTATATCTACAACGTTAATCGTTATAGATGTGCCAACGCAGACACTGAATATAGCATTAGCAGGGGATTCAGGTAGCGAGAATAATCTTAAACAAATAAAAGAAAATATCAATGCATTTGCAAAGGAAGCTGAAGGAATATCTAAACTAACTCAGATTACTTTCCAGATGAATTTAATGAATGATAAGGAGAAGAAACAAACTTATAGTTGTACATTTTCTCGTGAAAATGGAGACGATACATTTTCGTTAATTCAAGAAAAATAATAAGAGAGTGAGGGAGTCGCATGAGTGCACAACAAAAGAAAAATGGTGGCTGGTTCTTTAATAAGAACATTATTGATGAAATCAATGCTGTCCCTGAAGAAGTCATTATTCAAGAAGATGGGGAGAAGAAAACGCGTCTCTTAGAAAAACAACCTCTACAAAAAAGGGATGAAATCACTGATTTAAAACAGAGGCTTTTAGAAAAGGAAGAAGATTTTAAGCAATATAAAAAGGAAAGTACCCTAGAAAACCAACGATTAGCGAGAGAAAATGAGAATTACAAACAATTATTATTACGGAATGGCGAAGAAAAAGCTCAAACTCGTCGCCAAATCCAAGATTTAGAAGCAGAAATCCGACGTAATCGTAAAGAACTGGAGCACCTACAAAAAGATAAAGATACTGAGCAGTTTCAAAAGGAATTGGAACAAGCTAAAGATGAAATCACGGATTTAAAGTCATCATTGGAACTTTTTCAAACGATTGAATTAGAGCTGAATGAAGTCAAGGAGCGATATCATGAACTTGTGTTACAGAAAAAAGAGGAAGATGACCAGCATTATGATGTAATTCAGCAATTGGAGCAGCAATTTGATGAGTTGAAAAAAGAATTAGCTGAGAAAGAGGAGGAATTACTTCAACTGGATCACTCAATTAATGAAAAAGAGGAAGAGATTCATCGGTTGATCAATGAACAAAAGGAGTTTTCTATGAAAGGTGAAATCGTTTCTGAACTGCAACAGCAATTGATGATTCTGCAAAAAGAGAATGACCAACTTAAACTGGAAGCGAGTCATTCGCAACAAGAAATCGGTGAAGTTTTAATTTTAGCTCAGAAACAAGCTAATCGAATTGTTGAAAAAGCGAAATTAGATTCTCAACGAATCATTGAACAATCAGAAGCCGAGATTCAAACGATTCATGAACGAGCAAAAGACATTTCTTTTGAGGTGGATGAATCCCGACAAGCGATTTTAAGTATTTATGATGAATTGAAAAGTCGGGTTGATCAATTAGCACTAGAACCTTTATCAGTTAGAGAAGCAGATAATGATCACAATGATTTCTCAAAAATTTCTGCATTACCCAGAAAAGATTCTTAAATATTTTAGAAAAATAAATAAGTTTCTTTGTTTTCAATAACGTATATAGTCATCAAGATTATTCTTATTACCAGATGATTAAGACTTCGGAAGGTGAAGACCTTCGAACACAGGATTTCTTTCCTGAGCTTTTCCTAATAAATAAAGTTGTAGCAAGACAGCTAGGCTTTGAACAAATTGAAACAATTAAAATAAAAGGAACTATTTTAAATAGGGAATTTAAGAAAAACAAATGTTAGACACAGTACTTACTCAATTATATGAAATAGCAGCTGATAAAACGGAAACGCTGGTTAATTGAGCTAATTAACTATATAAGGGATGAATATAATTATGAACCAAATACTGATTTTAACGAGAAATGTTTTGATAGAGCAGGAGATTCAACAAAAATTACAAGCATTGAATTATGAGGTTTATTGTTCGGCAAAGCATTTTGATTCTTATAGTCAACAAACCCAAATGATGGATTTGTTTAGTTTTTTTCAATATGTTATCTTAAGTGAGACTATTTGTGAGTCAGAGGTAAAATCATTAGTGCTTTCATTAAAAGAATATTCACTGAGTATTATTCGCAAAGTTGAGACAAATTTGACAGAAATGGATAAAGAGTATTTGGAAACGGAGCAAATACATGCAATTATTTCTAACGATGATTCTATTGATGAGCTAAGAGAATGTTTTCATGGTTTGAAATGGAAACAGAAACAAAATGATAGATCTTATCAAAATGAAAAAGTTGGTCAGTTATCTAGGAATGTATCCTTAATTCGATCAAATCAATTTAACGATTTTGAGATGTCATCAAAAGAGGTACAATTATTAACGGATGCATTGCATCGATTATCACCGATTGAGTCGAAAGTTATTTCTATCTTGATGCAAGCAGGGAATCAAATAGTTACAAGAGAGGAGATTTGCCATATTATTTGGAACGAAAACCCAACTAAATCCCATTTGGCTTCTCTATCAAGTACTATTACACGAATTAAAAATAAATTTATGTACACTAATTTAGAAAGTGCCGCGATTCAAACGTTATGGGGAAAAGGTTATAAAATGAATCAGAAGTTACTAGAGTGCATTCAAAATGATCAAGTATTCAGCCGAATCGTTACGAATGATTAGTGGTTACTGAGGCATTGTCAAAATTCTATCCCTGCTCAAATTAATACAAGAAAAAGAATTATTAGAACTTAAAAAAACTATGAAAGACAAACTCTCTATTTTGATGGTTTGTCTTTTTCTATATGTAAAGAGACATTCACCAATCCTGAGACTTAAAATATCTTATCAGTGTTAATTTCATATCCACAAATTGGAAATAAAGAAAATTAGACTAAATATAAATGAGATTAAATGTAGGGTCACTTTTGTTTATTGATCTATCAAAGTTTGATATTATTAATACAATGTTTTTTCTTAGGAGTTGTTAAAAATGAAAATCTTTGTAATTGATGATCAATTTGTGATTCGAAAAAAAATTATTAAGGTTATTCAGGACCTTAATCGCTTTCCTTTTGAATTTGTTGAGGTGAGCAATGAGCGGTCCTTCTATAAAGAGTTGCACTTGTTAGATATTGCAGACTCTACGCTCTTTTTGATTGATATTGAATTGAAAAATTATTTTAATGGGATTGATTTAGCTGGAAAAATTCGAGAAAAGAATGCTAACTGTTTCATTGTTTTTATCACATCATTTGAAACCTATGGAATTGAAGTCATTAATCGTCAAATTTTACCATTCGCTTACTTGAGTAAGAATTTGCCGATGGATCAGCTTAATGCGAAAGCTAGACAACTAATTGATCATTATTTAATGACTATTCAAGACAGAGAGAGTAATGAAATAAAAATCACTGTTGAGTCTAATAACCAAAAGGTTATTGTTTACGAAAAAAATATTATATATATAGCAACAATCCCAGGCTATAAAAAGATGTTACTTATTAAATTACTTGATGGGGAAATGCTAGTAGCAAGTCGACTAAAAAGTATCCGGGAGCAATTAAAAGCGCCTTATTTCTTTAAAGAGCTGAAATCTTTCATAATCAATTTAAATCAAATTGAAAAAATTGATCAAACAGAGGGGTTTATTCAATTTGAAGACCAAACCATTTTGGATGTTGGTATTTCTGGAACTAGGAAAATAAATCAATATTTAAAAAGGAATGGTTTAGAATGACAAATACATACTCAATTGTGCTCTACATGCTGAATTATTTGGCCATTCTGTGGGCATTATTAAATCATCGCTGAGAGTGTAATATTAACTGTGTAAGTAACCGCTAATCCTAGGTAGGTGGTGGCTTCACAGTTTTTATTTTTCTAAAA
>NZ_BJED01000036.1 GCF_005405485.1 Enterococcus hulanensis
GTTGCTTAAAAATACTGTGAGAGGCTATTTACTAGAAAACTTAATTAATTAACTTCCACAGTTTAGTTGACAAACCCTATAGAGCGACCCTATCCGCCATTTACACTGATCAAGTTCCTGTGCGTGAGCTCTTAAGATTCACTATATCACTTACTTAACTCCATCATCACTGATTTCGGTTTGTGGTTCACTACGCTTGGGTAACTACCTACGATTGAACTCTCACCAGCTAGAATAAGTACCATGTCTGACACATGGAAAAAAGACTGACTTCCAAAATCGGAAATCAATCTTAAAATCTTCATTATATTTCATTGTTCGCTTGACATGGAAGCTTGTCATTAGCATTAATTTAGGACATTTAATTCTCTATTTCTGTTTAAGGCAAGAAAATATTTTGTTCAAATACAGAACGAAATACTACCTCCGGAAATCGAGAAACAATATAAAAATTACAGTAATAACCAACAAAAATTAAACAGAGGATTGCAAGAATAATTCGTCCCCATAAACTTGCTTTAGATCCTAATGCGTTAGCAAACAAGATATAATTTGATAATAAACAGGCTCGTATCAAGCGATCAAAACTTACGGAAATGGAGATTAATGGTAATGTTAGCATCAACAATGAATTTACTTTTATCACTAAAATTGCATGATTATAGTAGTAATTATTAATCTTTGTTAAGTGTTGATTACTAGCAAAAAACCTCTCGGTTGGACTTTTTAGGCTATAACGTATCATCAGCCACGAAACAATAGCTAATAATGATAAAAGTATCAAATAAATTGTAAAACCTTTCATTTCTTCAGAATCAGTTATCAACTTTGTATTATAATAACGACTTATTTTATAATCGATAAACGGTAGCAACCGTCCTAGAGTCTTCACTACTCTCCCAAGATTTAATGAAATAAAAATAGCCGACGAAGTTGTTATAAGATACAAAATGAGCGGTGGAACAAAACAGGCGATTATGACCAGGTAGAAAAAAAGTGCCGAATAATGGAACATCACACCTCCTGTTACAAGTGCTAAGTACTTAACAATACTTAACCAACTACGATCCTTCGCTAAGACTACTAAGCCAGTAGTGATAAACGCTGCTGCTACAAAACTTCTAATTTGCGCAGCATCCATTGTAAACGGAAAAATTGTATAGAAAAAGAGCGTCCACCCTGGATTAATTGATGCCTTGAACACAGAGTAAAGCATCAATAGTAGTGACAAACCAATTACGATAGCAAAAAATGCTTGGAAAGGCAACCCTATTGCTTTAGCTGCTAATTGAAGGTATGTGTATCCCCATTCTTCTTTTGCTGCAATGGGATCCTTATAAAAATTTATATACTGCCCTCTGTCCGCAATCGTAGTGTTGAATGTCATCGCAATCCAAAAAAGAGTGACAAGTATAATACACAAGAATTTATTCTTTCTAAAAACTGCAGTCAAACTTCCAACGCCTATGAAAAGTAAGTAACTCATATACACACCCATTCTCTTCCTAATTTTATAGAAAAATTCATAATACCTTTTATAAATGACCTAGTTTATTATTCTTAACCCTTCGAGTAGAACAATTTTTAATTGATATAGCCATCTTCAGTAGGCGCTGGTTGAGGAATCTCTTGATAATTATCTGTTCCACCAATTGGATCAACTGCGGCCTCTGCCTCTGCCTGCAGCTCATCTGAAGTAAAGCTCAAACGATAAATTGACCATTTATCTTTGTCAGGACCATATATCTCCTCAAATTGCGCATAATTAAGTGGATTATAATCTTCTAATGGACGTTTACTGATCACGTATTTGATCCCAAGCTTTTTACAATCAGTAAAATTGAGATTGACAGTAAAATTATCTGGTCGATCTAAACGAAATTCTGTTTTACCTTTATCAATAAAGGTCCGAACATGCGCATAACGATTATAAATCTCTTCATTCTTATGTTTAGGATCGATCTTGTGCCACATTTTCATATCTGGATAAAAGCGAACCGAATTAATCGTCTTTACACCTAAAGCAGGTGTAAAGTTATAAAGATCGCCTTCCGACAACCAGATAGCATCCGGATCTTCTTTTTTGATCTTAACAATTTCTTCAGCCAAGGTCTTTTTATCAATTGCCCCGGTGCCATGAACAATTGGATTAACAAAAACTCCTGAAACTAGCACGATGACAGTCATTGCCAATATAAAAAACTTCTTGAGCTTGAACAATAGAGCAAACATAATTAACGCGAAAACTACTAAAGTCATAAAAATCTCAAAGTTATTGAAATACAATCCCATAATTGACGATGTCACCGAATGTGTCGCCAGTATCATGATCAAAGCTAAAAAAATAAATTTTATCCACCAAGGGATTTTTACGTATTCCCAGATGAAGTTGATCATCCATAATGATAACAACACAGCACCAAAGCCTAATGTCACTAAGCTACGTGTACTTGTTACATAAGTCAGCATCAAGACTTTCGCAATTCCATGACTGTAGCCAAAATATGTCCATCCAAATATAAATAGGCAGAACAATCCCAGGATAATTCCTAAATATTTTTCTTCTTTTCCTTTTTTAGAAAAGAAAATAAACGGGGATAAAAGTACAGTCAATGGTAAAAAGTTGAAATAAGAGGCCACTTCCCCATTATTTGTGCCATGAAAATTGAAATTCTCGAAAGGGATTTTCCAGTTAGTCAAAAACAGGAAAAAATCAGAAGGAGGACGTCCTCCTCCTTCGGCTTCCCGATGTCCAGGATAAATTGTATTTAGCGTTGCATCAATTGCTTCTTTTGACGTGCTGTAAAAATGTAAAAGAACAAAGCTGATAACTCCAAGACCACCAATAATAATTGGCAAATCCCAAATGTCTAATACCAGTTCTTTTCTGAAGTGAATCAATGTACCAAACAACCAAAATAATATCAGATAAACCAGCGGTACTTGATGGGCTGGATACAAAACTAAAACAAATCCAATTCCGTTTATAACAATCAAGCTCATCATTAGCAGACGCAGTAATACATTTTTATGTTTCGCAATATAGTAATAACTGGCTACCATGATTGCCAGTGTGAAGAACATCAAATCTCCTACATGCTGCATAAACCACCATTGAATCGATGGTGAAAAAGTGATCCAGAATGATCCCAACAACGACAGATATTTGTTGCGTTTCGTCAAAATCATGACCATCTCAAAACTTAATAGAAGCATCGCAATGATTTTAAAGCCCCAATAAAAGGACAATCCACGTTCTTTTCCTAAAAAGAAAAAGCCCCAATTGAATGGCTTTCCAATTACAGTCAAGTCCTTGACTGGTGAATTGTAGGCAATAATCATATTTTGCCCTTCTTTGCCATACTGTTTATTCACAACTGGATAGTCGCTTTCAGCTTGCGAGAAATAAAACGGTGTCTGGACCATCCACTCGTCTGAACGAACTTCCCGATTTTCTCCGAAGATAACATCTGATTTCTTGTCATCACTACGTTCTGAAACGATTCTGTCCCAAGAGCCGATTGAACTTCCATTTAAATTTAGCGTAACGATTAATATTAGAAATAGTACACCAATAAGATAACGGAAACGAATAATTTGATCAACAATCCACACAAAAGGATTCTTCCTTGTTCTTTCATATGGTATTTCACTCGTTCGCTTTTGTGCCCTTGTCTCCATTTTTTCCTCCTGAGAATAAAAATTTAAATGTGATTTTTCCATAATTGAATTTCCCCGTTAAAATTTGTTTGCATGCTCGTAAAAATAATTGCATCCGGTATTTAGCAAACAGTTGTGTTCTATATAAAGTATAATAGCATTTTTCAGCTTGAATAATCGCTTGATAACGAGAAAAATTCATATGATTCGCATAATCCAATACAGATAATTGGTGTTGCAATTCCGTTGAAAGTATTCTAATTTGATTTTTCTCAAAAAAAATTCGCCAACTCATCCAATGATCTAGATAATCTAATGGAAACTCTAAGTTGTACCCACCGATTTTATTTAAGAAACTTTTACGAAGTGCAGTTGCTGAATTGATTACCATAATGTCTTGAGAATATGTTTGATCACTCTTAGGTAATTCTGTATGTAATGGACGCAATGTATCGCTGCGTACAGGTGATATTTGCTGATTATTATCTCTGATGATTGGCGCTATTGCAGCAACTGATTGCGGCTGACTATTAGCTTGGACAATCAATTCTTCTAAATAGTCACTTGTAAGCGTAGTATCTTGATCCAACGTCACTAGCCATTCAATATGTTCATCGACTTGACTCAAAGCGTAATTATACGCTTGCGCTAACCCCACATTTTCCGGACTGTGATAGTAAATAAAGCGTTCATCCAATCCCTGAGGTTCCTCAGCCTGTTGACTATTATCAAAAATCAATACTTGTTTAATTTCAGAAAATTTATTTGAAGCAAGAAGTTTGTTCAAACTTTGGATCGTTGACGATTCTGAAAACATCAGATTATATAAAACCACAACCATTTCAAACAAACTTCTCACCTCTAAATTTTTATTATTTTGCTTCTAATTCAAGGAAACTAGCTAAAGCCTCTTGCCAAGTAGGAATCTCAAAGCCTAATTCTTTTGCTTTACTCAAGTCCATAATCGAATACTGCGGACGAGTTGCTTTTTGCGGATATTCTTCTGAAGTAACCGGAGCTACTTCCACGTCTGTATCTTTCAGAATTTCTTTAGCAAATTCGTACCAAGAACAGCTGTTTTCATTCGATAGATGATAAACTCCGAAAGGCGCCTTTTCTTCAATCACAAATGTCATAAATTCAGCTAACGTACGTGTCCAGGTTGGTCGACCGAATTGGTCATTCACAACCGTCAAGCGATCGTGCGTTTTAGCCAACTTTTGCATCGTGTAAATGAAATTATGACCATAAATACCGAATACCCAAGAAGTACGGATAATATAATAATTATCCATGATTTCTTGCACAGCTTTTTCACCTAAAAGTTTTGTACGGCCATATTCGCTCAGTGGATTCGTTGCATCATCTACCTGATACATGCCATCTTTTTTCTTTCCATCAAAAACATAGTCCGTACTGATATAGATTAATGTTGAACCAGCAGCTTTTGCGGCTTCTGCCACATTCCGTGTGCCTTCAACATTTATTTTTTCATCGAGCTCCTTGCCTTCATCTTCTGCTTTATCAACAGCTGTATATGCCGCACAATGATAAATGATTTCTGGCTTCATATCAGCAATAAACTTATTTGTAGCCTCTTTATCAGTAATGTCCAGTTGATCAGCATCAGTTGAAACGTACTCAATTTTCTTTTCATCTAACAAATTGCGCAGTTCAGTTCCTAATTGTCCATGCCCGCCTGTAATTAAGATCATATCTATCTACTCCTTATATAGTAATGTAATTAGCTTCTTTTAAACAACTTGATATAGCCTTCTCAAATTTAACTCATTTTGCTATGAATAAACCCAACAAAAAGGCAGGTTGCACCTGCCTCATTCAATTTGTATTATTGGCCGTTTTTCGCGTAGTTGCTCTCGACCGCTTCTTTTTCAGCACGCCACCAATCTTCATGCTCAGTATACCACTTAATAGTATCCTTCATACCCGCACGGAAATTGGTAAATTCTGGTGACCAGCCTAATTCTTCTCGTAATTTAGTAGAATCGATCGCATAACGTAAATCGTGACCGGCACGATCTTTTACGTGATCATAGGCGTCTTTTGCTTGGCCCATTTCTTCTAAAATAATTTCCATTACAGTCTTATTATCCTCTTCACCATCAGCGCCAATCAAATAAGTTTCTCCGATTTTCCCTTTAGTTAAGATTAACCAAACAGCTGAAGAATGGTCATTCGTATGGATCCAGTCACGTACATTTTTTCCATCGCCATAAAGTTTTGGACGAATTCCACTCAAAATATTTGTAATTTGACGTGGAATAAATTTTTCAATGTGTTGATAAGGACCATAGTTGTTCGAACAATTTGAGATTGTTGCTTGCAAACCAAATGAACGAACCCAAGCTTTAACTAATAAATCTGAACCAGCCTTAGTTGATGAATATGGGCTTGATGGATTATACGGCGTTTCTGCCGTGAATTTTTCGCCTGCTCCTTCACCGTGGCCTGGCAAATCTTCTCTCAATGGAAGATCGCCATAAACTTCATCTGTAGAAACATGATGGTAACGAACATTGTTCTTACGGCACGCTTCAATCAATGTATAAGTACCGATAATGTTGGTTTGTACGAATGGAAAAGGATCTTTTAAAGAGTTGTCATTGTGTGATTCAGCTGCATAGTGAACAACTGCATCAGTCTTTTGAACTAAACGATCGACCAGTTCAGCGTCAGCAATATCTCCAACAACTAATTCTACTCGGTCTTCAGGAAGTCCAGCTAGATTTTCCTTGTTTCCAGCATACGTTAGTTTATCCAAAACTGTTACATGAACTTCTGGATGATTATTTACCACATAGTGAACAAAGTTAGAGCCGATAAAACCTGCTCCTCCTGTTACGATAATATTTTTCATCTATACTTTACTCCTATTTCGTAATAAGATATTCATTTTTCAAGAAATGAAAAATGAGTTTGATTCTAACCGCGCATACCATTATACTAAATGATCGGTTCATTTAGATTGAAAAAATGGAATGAGTATTCTTAAATTTCACCATACACGAAAGGATTTTCAGCTTCAAATTCTTTCAAGGTCGGTTGTTTGGCATCTTTTTCTGATGTGATAGCTTTTTCGATATCAATCGGCCAATCAATTGCTAAGTCTGGATCGGCAAATGAGATACCGCCATCTGCTTCTGCATCGTAATAGTTGTCACATTTGTACATGAAATTGACATTTGGAGTCAGTGTCACAAATCCATGGGCAAAACCACGAGGTACTAATAATTGACGATGATTGTATTCGGAAAGAATGTAGCCTTCCCATTTCCCATAAGTCGGACTTCCTTTTCGAATATCCACAATCACATCTAAAACCGCACCACTTACGACCCGAATTAGCTTCGTTTGTGCTGATTTTCCTTTTTGGAAATGTAATCCCCGCAAAACCCCTGGTTGTGTTGAAAGCGAATGATTATCTTGAATGAAATTAAAATCAATGCCCGCTGCTTTGAAATCTTCTACTGAATAACTTTCAGTGAAAAATCCGCGATGATCACCGAAAACAGCAGGTTCGATAATTTTTACATCTGTTAAATTCGTTTCTGTTACTTTGATTTTTCCCATGTTTATTCCTCTTCTGCTAAACGTAATAAATATTGACCATACTGATTTTTCTTCAATGGTTGAGCAAGTTCAATTAGGTCTTCTTTTGTAATATAGCCCATTCTATAAGAAATTTCTTCTAAACATGCCACTTTTAGATTTTGACGCTTTTCAATCGTCGAAATGAAGGTAGAAGCTTCTAATAAAGATTCATGAGTACCCGTATCTAACCAAGCAAAACCACGGCTCATTACTTCTACAGATAATTCATTTCGTTTCAAATATTCTTTATTAACATCAGTGATCTCTAATTCGCCACGTTCGGATGGTCGGATATTTTTTGCAATTTCAACTACATCGTTGTCATAGAAATATAATCCAGTTACTGCATAATGCGACTTAGGCTTTTCAGGTTTTTCTTCAATAGAAACAGCCTGCATATCATCATCAAATTCCACCACGCCAAAGCGTTCTGGATCGTTTACGTGATAACCGAAAACCGTTGCACCATCCGTCTTCTTCGCAGCACGCTGCAACATACGTGATAGTCCATCGCCATAGTAAATGTTGTCTCCTAAAACTAAACAGACACTATCATCGCCAATAAAATCTTCACCAATAATAAATGCTTGAGCCAAGCCGTCCGGACTTTCTTGCACCGCATATTCAATATGAATCCCTAATTCATGTCCATCGCCAAAAAGATTTTCAAAACGTGGTGTATCTTGAGGTGTTGAGATAATCAATATTTCATTGATTCCTGCCAGCATCAATGTAGACATTGGGTAGTAAATCATAGGTTTGTCATAAACCGGCATTAATTGTTTCGAAGTTGCTTTAGTTAGAGGGTATAAACGTGTACCGCTGCCCCCTGCTAGAATTATTCCTTTCATACTTACGCTCCTTTTTTTTGCATACGAACACATTATACCTGATGTTAGGTATTAGAAAAATCGTTTTGCTGTTTTTTTTTAATTTCTTTTATTCTTTTTCTAACTAATTGTAGAGCATTCCAACGCCATTTAAACTGCTGAACTCTTGAAGCAGTCGTTTTGATCTCCGATGCATTCAAACCATGACGACGATAATAAACCAATTGTTCAGGAATAAAAACCACTCCGCGATAATAATCTGCTAGTAAACCAATCCACATGTCGTGCATCGGCACTCCTTGTGGGATTGGCAAAATAATTTCTTTTAATTCTGATCGAAAGGCCATCCCTGCACCAATATAACTGCTCTTCACAATATTATGCCAGAATCCAGAGTGAGTATGACGCATCGCTTGATAAGAAGGCATCAAAATTTCAAAGTCATTATCAACAATAACTAAATCAGAAATAACCACTTTTGTTCTGGGATTTTTGAAATATGGGAGCATCTTTTTAACTTTGTCAGCATGCCAGATATCATCTTGATCACTTAGGAAAATGATCGGATGCCTGCTTTGCTGAATAGCATTAGCGAAATTCGCAATCAAACCTTTCCCATCATTTTGAAAAAGTTTCACTCGCGGATCATTTGCTTTTAATTCTAATAAAAATTCCCACGTGCCATCCGTAGAATGGTCGTCGGAAATGATCAACTCATCAAGTTCTGAAAGTTGAGGGAATATGCTGTTCAATTGTTCTTCAATAAAGTGACGGCCGTTGTATGTCGCCATACAAACGGAAATTCGCATCTTGGACTGCTTTTGCATTCCCTACCTCCAAAATTAAAAAAATTGCCAGCCCCACTTTTGAAAATATTTTTTCATGGACTGTAAAAAAATAAAAAACAACTTGCGATTTTTAACTGCGCCGCGTTCATATAAGTGAACGACAGCGAATTGTGGACTATAAATTGCTTTGTAACCTGCTTGCTCCATTTTACGACAAAGATCATTATCTTCGAAATACATAAAGTAACGCTCATCGAAGCCTTCAATCTCATTAAACTTTGCTAGATCCACTACCATGAAACTGCCAGAAATCATTCGTACAAAACTATCTTGCCCTTCTGGTAAATCACGACACTCAAATTTAGCCAATCGCTTTGCAAATAGCCTTTTGACAATCTTAAACGGGATAAATCTCAGTATGTAATCAAAAACATTTAAATGATTGCGAATTAAATATTGAGTCGTTCCATCTTCGTTTAATATTTTCGGTGCTAACAATCCGCACTTCGGATAGTTAGCCAAATGGATAACCATTTCTTTTAGATGATTTTCTGACAATATAATATCTGGATTAAAAATAATCCCATATCCTGTAGTGTTTAAAAGGTTGACGTTATGACCAAAACCGAAACCTTTATTTTCCTCATGAAATTCTATTTTGACAAATGGATAATCGAGGTATTTTCTTAAACGTTCGCGATACGCTGATTCTGAGGCATTGTCAAAAATCTTAATCTGAATCGCCTGATCTTCACTCAACGTTTCAATCAAAGAATCCAAGCTTAGAAAAATCTTGTCGCTGTTGTGCGTCACGATGCTGACAGTTAGATTAGTATCATTCATATTCATAACGGACGACAACACTCATTTCTTGAAATATTTTTGCAATACCTGCGAACGGTACTCCTTGTTCCCAAAGAATCGGAAACTTTTCGTAATAAAACTATATTTTTCACTAATTAATCCAATCAATTCTAATAAGAATGTTAAAGCGAAAACCATGGCAACAATCAAAACAATCGTGCCCACTTGGCTGGTATAGTTCAATAGCAACGCGGAAAAAGAGAATAATACAGCAATCGCATAAATCGTCAAAACTGCCCCGCGATGTGTAAAGCCTAGATTTAATAGGCGGTGATGTAAGTGCTGTTTATCTGCAACAGAAATCGGCATATTTTTAGCTTTGCGTCGAACCATAGCAAAGAATGTATCTGTCACTGGAACACCTAAGATAATCAATGGTGTGATCAAAGAAATGAAAGTAACATTCTTCAGACCCTGTAATGTCAGTACCGACATCATAAATCCCAAGAATAAAGCTCCTGTATCGCCTAAATAGATCTTAGCTGGGTAAAAATTATACGGAAAGAATCCCATAATACTTGCTACTAAGCAAAAAATCGCTAATGAAATATAGACTGTTGATGAATGCAGGAAAAAGTATCCTATGACACCTATTGTTGTCAAACTTATAATTGAAACTCCTGATGCCAAGCCGTCCAAACCATCAATTAGATTCATTGCATTCGTAATACCAAAAATCCAAAAAACTGTAGCAGGCAGACTCAACCAATCTAAATTAATTCGACCAAATAATGGTGCTGTGAAGAAATCAAAACGAATTTCTGCAACATAATAAATTATCAAAGCCGCCAGTAATATCCCCACACTTTTTTGTCTAGGAGATAATTCAAATTTATCATCTAGTAATCCAGTGATAATAATAATTAGACCACCTAATAAAATCTTACTAATATAATCAAAAGGGATCGCATCACGAAATAGAATTAACGATGAAATAGCAAATGCAACAAAAATTGGCAAACCGCCAGCACTAGGCATCGGCACTTGATTCATTCGGCGCGCATTTGGGTTATCTACCAACCCAGTCTGGACCGAAATTATTTTAAAAATCGGGGTTAAGACCAACGCAATCAAAAATGTTAAAAAATACTTGATGATCAGCCCGAACGATACTAACATATTGCCACCTGCCTTTTTACTAAAATTATTATATAGGATTAAACACTCTTTACAAGGTTCTCATAAAATCTTTCAAAATTCTTGAGATTATTTTTTCTTTTTTATGAAACGATCCTTCAATTTATTGAACCATTTATTGACACGATTGGATCCCTCTGTAACCTCTTGTCCTGTACGATATTCTTCGATAGCTACGTTCAACACGCCACCTAAAATAATAATCGTTGCAGCGAAATTTAACCAAAACATCAGCACAATGAAACTTCCGATGATTTGATAACCGGAGACACGTTGTGCGAAAGTTTGCGCGTAAATGCTGAAGCCCTGCGCTAAAACAATCCAACCGACTGTGGCAAAAACTGTCCCAGGAAGTGCATATTTTACACGTACGTGTGCATTAGGAATAACGATATACAAGCCACCTAGTATTACCAGCAGACCAATTAATGTGACAGGCCAGCGTAAAGCCAAGAATGTATCAATAATATCAGGAGAAAAACGTAATAATTGCTGCAAGGCATCTAAAATTACTTGACCCGCACTGAAAAATAGCGCAACAGCAATGATTGCCATCATTAACACACCAACGATACCTACTGATACGATACGGCTAATAACAAAATTCCCACGATCCTCGACACCATAAGCACGATTCAAGGCTGTCTGCAAGGCATTGATTCCTCGACTAGATGACCATAAAGCAGCTAAAACTGAGATTGATAACATACCGCCAGAAGTGCTTTCTAACAATCCTGTGATCGCCGGTTTCAAAAAACTGTAAACATTTGGCGGAATAGCCTCACTTAGATAGGGTAGAACTGTTTCTGGTGTGATATTAAAGTATGGCAGCAAATTGCCGACTATGATCAATATTGGGAAAAAGGACAGCAACAAATAATAGGCGACTACCACGGAACGGTCGCCTATTTCTGTCTCTGCTAAATGTTTTTGGATCGATTGGATAAAATCCATTAGTTTCTTATTTTTTTTAATTTTATCTATTGGTCCCATAAAATCCTCGTCGTCCTAATATGTTCCTTCTTCACCTTGTGAAGTCAAAATTTTCGGTCCTTCTTTCGTGATTGCTAAGGTGTGTTCATATTGCGCACACCAACCACCATCACGTGTATAGGCAGTCCAGCCATTTGGATCCATCTTCATTTGCCAAACACCAGTGTTGATCATTGGTTCAATTGTAATGACCATACCTTCTTTTAAACGCAGTCCTTTTCCAGCAACACCATAATGTGGAATCGCTGGTTCTTCGTGAATCGTTGGTCCTATGCCGTGACCAACAAAATCACGTACGACTGAAAATCCTTCACCTTCAGCATAAGTTTGAATTGCATGACCGATATCGCCGATACGATTTCCAACCTGCGCTTGCTCAATACCTAGATACAACGCTTTTTTAGTAACTTCCATAAGTCGGTTGATTTCAGGTGAAACTTCTCCTACTGCATATGACCAGCAAGAATCAGACATCGCGCCCTTGTATTCGACACACATATCAACCTTGATCAAATCACCATTCTTTAGTGGTTTTTTCCTTGGAAATCCATGGCAAATTTCATCATTGATACTGCAGCATGTAGCATATTCATAGCCTTCAAAGCCGATTTGTGCTGCAACGCCGCCATGACTTTCAATAAAGTCTCTAACAAAGTCTTCAATATCCATACTGGTAATCCCTGGTTTTATAAAATCTCGCAAATGACGATGAACGTCAGCTAGCAACTCGCCTGACTCATTCATCATTTCTATTTCCCGGGGTGATTTTAATGTAATCATGTTCTCGTCTCCTCATATTGATATTTCTACTATTATATATATCTATTTTTTTGGTGAAAATATCTTCATAGGTCGTCCAGCTAATACTTGGATTTTTCGTCTCATAATCTTTTTTTAAGCAATAAAACAAGTCTGTGAAAATCTGGACGAACATCCTTTTTCATCTTGTCCATTTTAACATAACCCTATAAAGCGAACAAATGGTTAGAGAGCAGTGATTTCCTTTTGATTTTTATTTTGATATAATGACCATAAATTTAGCTTAAAGCTAAGGAGGAATTTTTTTGACATTAGCAAAAATTGTTTATGCCAGCATGACTGGAAATACCGAAGAAATCGCGGACATTGTAGCCGAAGCCTTCGAAAATCTAGATCTTGATGTAGAAATTGATGAGTGTACACAAGTAGAAGCAGAAGATCTTGAAGACGCGGATATCTGTGTTGTTGCTACATATACTTATGGTGAAGGTGATCTGCCTGATGAAATCGTAGACTTTTACGAAGAGCTGCAAGAGTTAGATTTAAGCGGGAAAATTTTTGGCGTATGTGGTTCTGGTGATACTTTTTATGATCAATACTGCAAATCCGTTGATGATTTTGAAGCGGCCTTTGCGAAAACCGGCGCAACTCGCGGTGCTGACAGTGTAAAAGTTGAAATGGCAGCCGAGGAAGAGGATATCGAAAATTTAGAAGCTTTCGCTAAAAAAATTGTCGCAGCAGCATCCTAATTATTCGAAAAAAGATGTACCAGATTTGTCTGGCACATCTTTTTTAAATGCATTTTCTTTTGCGAAATTCTAAGAAATGCTAAGATAAGACTAATGAAACGGAGGGATAATAATGGTACTACCTAATTTTGAGACACTTTTAAAAAAATATGCCCACTTAATTACAAAAGTTGGGGTGAATGTTCAAAAAAATGACACAGTGGTGGTTTACACTAGTATTGAACAAGCATCGTTGGCACGTCTTGTGACAAAGGAAGCTTATCAACTAGGTGCTGCAGAAGTCATCGTTCAATGGAATGACGATGAGATCCAACGAGAATTCTTAAGTCATGCGGCCGAAGATCGTATCAACGAAGTTCCAGCCTATAAAGTGGATGAGGCTAATACATTTGCTGAAAAACGAGTCACTCGTATTAGTATCGTTTCTCAAAATCCAGATGCCTTATTAGGAGTCGATACAAACCGGGTTGCAGCCTTCCAAGCGGCTCGAGGAAAAGCTCTGCAAGCAGTGATGGAAGCAACACAATCTAACAAACTACGTTGGACTGTCGTAGCGGCTTCAAGTCCTGCTTGGGCTAAAAAAGTCTTTCCAGAATTGACTTCAAGTGAAGAACAAGTCGACAAGCTTTGGGATGAAATTTTTAAAACAACTCGAATTTATGCCGATGATCCAGTCAAAGCTTGGGAAGAACACGATGCTACGATGCGAAAACAAGCAGAGCTTCTAAATAAGGAACAGTTTTACGCTCTGCACTACACTGCTCCAGGAACAGATATTGTTATAGGCTTACCAGCGAATCATGTTTGGGAGGGCGCTGGCAGTTTCGCCGCAGATGGAAATGAGTTTATGGCCAACATGCCGACCGAAGAAGTTTTCACAGCACCAGATCGTAATCGTGTAGATGGTTATATTACTAGCACAAAACCGCTGAGTTATGCTGGAACCACATTAAATGAAATGAAATTTACGTTTAAAGACGGCAAAGTGGTGGAGTTTTCTGCTAAAGAAGGCGCTGATGTATTGGCATCGCTATTAGATATTGATGAAGGGGCTAAACACTTAGGCGAAGTTGCCTTAGTACCTGATCCCTCACCAATCTCTCAATCAGGGATTACTTTTTTTAATACCCTCTTTGATGAAAATGCCTCAAACCATTTAGCCCTCGGTGCCGCCTATCCTTTCAGTGTGGAAGGAGGAACTGAAATGTCTAAAACCGAATTAGCGGAGGCTGGACTAAACAGCAGCCAAACTCATGTCGATTTCATGGTAGGCTCAGACCAAATGAATATCGATGGTATTCGAAAAGATGGGACAAAAGTTCCAATTTTTAGAAATGGTGATTGGGCTTAATTAAAAAACAAAAAATAGCCACTTAGAAAAATTTTTCTAAGTGGCTATTTTTACGTTCTCGACTGGAATCGAACCAGCGACCTATCGCTTAGGAGGCGATCGCTCTATCCTACTGAGCTACGAGAACGTGCCTATACTATTGTAGCGATTTTAACTTATTTTAGCAAGCTGGCTAACTTAAATTTAAGGGAGTTATTTCGAAAAAATGAAAATTTTCACTAACCGACTATTAGCAATTTATGAATTTTTATCAATTAAGAATCCAGAAGACTTTCGAACCTCATACTGAGAACACTGAGCTAAAGCAAAAAAAGAGAAAAGACCTATTTTCGTCTTTTCCCTTTACTTTTTTTGCTTTTTTTCTTTTTTGGTTCGCTCTGTTTTACTGGTTCTTCAGTTAGCAGCTCTCCGCCAAACAGATAGATTGGCTCAAGTTTCAAGTCGAGCTTTTTAGCGATTTTAGTCAAATCCGATTTTTCTTGTGGTGTAACGAGAGAAATAACAATCCCACTTTCTCCCATTCGTCCAACGCGTCCAGCACGGTGAAGATAGCTTTCTTCACTCATCGGTACATCCGCATTGATCACAAATGGCAATGACTCGATATCTAAACCGCGACTAGCTAAATCGGTTGTTAATAAGCCTAATGCTTGATGCTTTTTGAATTGTTCGATTGCATTCTTACGAGATATTTTTGATTGATCTGAAGCAAGACTTGCCACAGGTAATTGGTGAAAGAGCAGTTTTTCTTCGGCACTTCCCATATCGTTTAATTGATTGAAGAAAATCATCCCCCAAAAAGCGGGCAGATTCAGCAGACGTCGCAGTTGATCAACTTTTTTTCGATCACTTGTTTCTAAATAGAAATGGTGCACGTCACCTTGACTATCATCTTCATCGGAGACATCTACAACTAATAAATCAGACTCAAGCTGATTCAACTCATCCAGTACGACATCAGCTGTCGCGGAAAAATACAAATGCTGCGCCTGATTATCGCTGGCCTTCAGAATTTTTTGAATCAGCTGCAGGCTTTGTCCTTGAATTAGCTGATCAACCTCATCAAAGACTAATGTTTTGATATTGGGCGCTTTGATTTTTTTTGCTGTGATCAATTCCAACACACGACCAGGGGTCCCAATCAGCAATTCCGGTTTTTTCTTCAGTGCTTCTTGTTGGCGTTTAACATTTGCACCGCCGATTAAAGCTTGCACCTTCATGCCGGAGCCTGTTAACCATTTGCGAGCTACTTCCACCACTTGCATTGCTAATTCTTGCGAAGAGGTCAATACTAAAACTTGACTAGCTTTACCTGCTTCCATTTGATTAATTAAGGGTAATAAATAGGCCAGCGTTTTTCCACTGCCGGTTGGAGCGATTCCAACTAGATTTTTTCCTTCAATAATTGGTGAATAAACTTTTGTTTGGATCAAGGCTGGCTTTTGAAAGCCGGCCTCCTCCCAATTGTTCTTTAAAAATGGTACAAATTCCTGATTGTTCATAGTTTCCTCTATTTCTCGTCAGCATCAAAAACAATGCCCGCACTTTTTCGCATATCATAAATCACTTGGTTTACATTACGGGCTAATTCGACCCATTCTTCATAATCGGTTCCTAATTCACGATCTGTTGGATTTAAAATGACTTCAGCAAATACGTTGGCTTCCTCCACCATTGGATTTTCCAATTGATGAACGTTTAGTTTTTCCCTGCGTTGATGATCACGATCATGGAAGACGGCTTCACTAATCGAATTAACTGCGTTCATCACTAATGTGCCGTTACTTAAATATATCTCTGATTGCTGGAAGCTGTCGCTGATTTTGCCCGTTCGAATCGTAACATCAAAGTTATCATACCGCAATACACCGGTCCCGATGCCATCAACGCCGGTCGAAATTTTTTGGCCAAAATAAATACTTTCTTTCGGCATACCAAACCAAGCTAACGCCGCATAAATTGGATAGACACCTAAGTCAGCCAATGCACCGCCTGAAAAGTGCGGTGAAAAAATATTGGGTTCTTGGCCATCTAACACTTGATCGTAACGTGATGAATATTTCATAAAGCTAAAATCCGCCCCAATGATATGATCTTTAAAAGGTAGAAAATCAGCCACCGTTTTAAACGCCTGCTCGTGAATATTGCGAGCCGCTTCAAAGAAAAAGACCTTTTTCTGATTGGCTAGTTCAATAATTTCATCCATCTCTTTAGGTGTTGAAAAGGCTGGTTTTTCCACGATGACATTTTTGCCAGCTAGAATTCCTTGTTTGGCTTGTTCAAAATGCAAGCTGTTTGGTGAAGCAATATAGACCGTATTCAAATGCTCAATACTAAAAAACGTATCAAGGTCGGTCGCATATTCGACATCGCCGTATTTTTCACCGAATTTTTGTGCCGTTTCTAGTCGACGTGAATAAACTGCTGCTAGTTGATACTTGCCTGTTTCATGTGCCGCTTGAACAAATTGATCGGTGATCCAATTTGTCCCAATGATACCTAAATTAATCATGTTTCTTCCTCCCTTTTCACTCCAAGGTATTTTTTTAAGTTCTTTTACTTACACTGTAAAGGGTTGGAAAACGTCTCACTGATTCGGATCAATAAATTTTTGTTCCAAATCAAAGGGAACAACTTTTTTGATTGAGATATTCTCCTGATCCACATCACAATTATACGCTAAAATCTGAACACCGTCTGCTACGGCCATTTTTACCGCCTCATAAAGTGCCGGCTGCATCTCACGATGAATCGTTGCAGCTTGAATCGTTGGAAACTGAACAACGAATAAAACATAACAATGATAGCTCATTGACTGAGCCACGCGTAATTCTTCAACATGTTTCAAGCCTCTTAACGTTGGTGCGTCGGGAAAAGCACCGATCCCTCGATTTTCCAACGTCATCCCCTTTACTTCCACGAATCCTTTTTCTTGCTGATCCGTCTCAAAATAAATGTCAAACTTCGAATGTTCAAAAGTGTATTCGCGCTTTAAAAAATTAATTGATCCCTTCAATCCAGACAATTGGATTTTACCTGTTAGGATTCCTTCAGCGGCCAACGCATTCGGTATTTGCGAGTCAATATTGATCCACATGTCTCCTTTTTTAACTGCGATTAAATCATAAGCCGTTTTCCGTTTGGCAGATGGCTGATGATTCACTGCTACCAAAACTTCAGGTAGTAATAATTCTTTGCTGCGGCCGGTATTTTTTACATGGGTGATAATTTCTTCCCCTGTCTCCAATAAACGGCAGCGAGCAATGAAGCGATTGCTTCTTTCAATAAAAATAGCTAAGTGAATGGCAGAATACTTCATTTTTTATCAAAATCCTTCTAAAAAAAGTTAAATAGTCCTTAAGGCTGATGGAAAGATGACAGACTTTATTATATAGTATAACAAAGCTAGTGTGAAAGGAGTTTTTTGATGAGATTGAAATGGCCCGTCTTCCTAAGTGCGACCTCTCTCGGTGTGGCAGCAGTGAGTTCGAAATTTGTTCGCAAACGTGAAGCGAAGGACTTAAATAGTATATATGTCGGTTCTTGGGAGTTCACTCATCCTAAAGAACACAAACATCACACTATTACGATCTATCCTGATTTATCGATTATTTTAGATGGCACAGCCATCATCTATCAACTGATTGAATTGAGTGAACAAAAATTGGCGATTCAGGATCAATACGGTTATCACTTGTTGATCAAAACAAAAAATGGCATACCTGAGACGCTTTATGACGAATTAGACGATGTGTCTTTTCCGATCGTCCCTGTTAAAAATTAGTAAGAAAAAAGGATGCCGACTGGCATCCTTTTTCTATTGATGGATTAAAGAACGTAAAATCTGATCTACATTTTCTGCCGCTTTGCGTCCTTCACGAATTCCCCAAATCACTAGGCTCGGTCCACGTCTAGCATCGCCTGCCACATATACTTTTTCGTTATTCGTCGTATAGTCTTCATAAATCTCGTTTACATCAAATGCATCTAACAACTGTTTTTCTGCTCCGGTAAAACCCATCGCCAGTAAAACTAAATCTGCTTTTAACGTTTTTTCCGTTCCCTTGATCGGCTGGAACTGATGATCCACTTGTGTCGTCTCGATTGCGCTTACTTGTCCGCGTTCAGCGCCGATAAATGCTGTTGTTGATGTATTGTAAGCTGTTAACTCAGCATTTTTTAAAGAGCATTCTGCTTGACCGTAGCCTTCACGATTGATCATTGAATATTCCGGCCAGGGATTATTGGCAGCTCGACTTGCAGGTAATTGCGGCGTGATCTCCAATTGTTTCACCGAAGCCGCACCTTGGCGAATTGCTGAACCGATACAGTCATTTCCTGTATCACCACCACCAATTACAATAACATGCTTACCTGCCAGCTTTTTGTCGCTGACTTTTTTCCCATGCTGTAAAACATCCTTTGTACATTCGGTTAAGTAGTCCACCGCAAACTGGATACCGTGCAGTTCTCGTCCCTTAATTTTCAGGTCTCGAGGAACACTCGCGCCGCTAGCAATAATCACTCGATCGTATTTTGCTTGCAACTCAGGAGCAGTAATATCTATACCAACTTCGGTATTCAAAACAAACGTAATCCCAACTTCTTCCATCACGTCGATCCGGCGTTGAACAATTTCTTTATCCAATTTCATATTTGGAATGCCATACATCAACAAACCGCCAGCACGGTCGCTGCGTTCATAGACCGTTACTTGATGGCCTAATTGATTTAAACGCCAAGCCGCTGAAAGACCAGCCGGGCCTGAACCAATGATCGCTACTTTAAAGTCTGTCCGTTCATTCGGCAGCCCATCTGCTTTGACCCAATCATTTTCAAACGCATTATCAATGATGAAGCGCTCATTGTCGTGGATCGCCACACCTGAACCATTCAGCCCCTCTGTACAAGATTTCTCGCAAGGAGCTGGACAGACGCGCCCTGTCATTTCCGGTAACGGATTGGTTTTCGCCAATCGATCAAAGGCATTCTTGAAATCGCCTCGGAAAACAAAATCATTCCATTCAGGAATCAAATTGTCATTTGGACAACCTGAGACTGCCCGTTTGCCGCCATAGAAAATTCCCGTATGGCAAAATGGAATGCCGCAGTTCATACAACGAGCTGCTTGTTCTTTTCGTTCTTCTACACTAAGCGGCGTTTGCAATTCTTCCCAATCTTGAATCCGTTCTTCGACTGGCCGATAAGGATTGTCCTTCCGCGGGTATTTTAAAAATCCAAAAGGATCTGCCATCCTAGCCACGCTCCTTTCCAGCCGGTACTGTTTGTTCGCCGATCACTTCAATGAAGGCCTTCTCGATCAATTCTTCACCGATCAAACCGGTTTTCGCCAATTCTTCAGTTACACGGACCATTTCGTGATACTCTCTTGGATAGACTTTGACAAAATGTTTTTGGGCATTTTCCCAATCATTCAATAATTCGGCTGCCTTCAATGAATCGGTATAAGCTAAATGCTTCTCGATCATTTCCTTCAAGATAGAATCGTCGCCTGCTTCACCTAATTTGAAAAGATCAACCATTTCTAAATTGCATTTACCAGCAAAGGTATCAGTCGGATCATAAACATAGGCGACACCGCCTGACATCCCGGCTGCAAAGTTTCGACCAGTTGGGCCTAGAATCACCGCGACACCGCCAGTCATGTATTCACAGCCATGATCGCCGACACCTTCAACAACAACATGCGCGCCACTATTTCGGACACAGAAACGCTCGCCTGCTTTTCCGCGGAAGTAGCCTTCTCCGCGATTTGCACCGAAGCAAACCACATTTCCGACGATTGGTGAATTTTCGACATCATAAGCAGCATCCTTTGGCGGTACGATGATCACACGGCCGCCACTCAGCCCTTTAGCAACATAGTCATTTCCTTCACCGATCAGCTTCAACTCCATTCCCTGTGTGATGAATGAACCGAAGCTTTGACCAGCGATCCCGGTGTAGGTATATTTGATCTGACCCGGAGTCAGCTCATAGTTGCCAAAACGCTCCGCGATCCAGCCGCCCATTCGCGCGCCGACCGTACGATTAACATTATTGATTGGGTACGTCATTTCTACTTGTTCACCGTTTTTAATGGCCCCTTCCGCAAAGTGATCCAATTCAGGCCATTCCCGTTTTTCTTTGAATGGGTCTTCGGTTTTACGTTCGATTCCAACACTGGTCGCTAAGATCCGTGAGAAGTCTAACGATTTCGCTTTGCCTTTAGCGATAAAGCGCGGCTCCAATACTTCGGTATGTCCAATCATTTCATCGATACTTCTAAAACCTAACTCAGCCATAATCTCGCGTAAATCTTCCGCGATAAAATACATCATATTGACCAAATGCTCTGGTTTGCCGACAAAGAATTTCCGCAATGCCGGATTTTGTGTCGCAACACCGACTGGACAAGTGTTCAAGCTGCAAACCCGCATCATGACACAGCCGATCGCAACTAACGCAAGTGAAGCAAAACTGTACTCTTCCGCTCCAAGTAAAATCGCCATCGCCACATCGCGGCCGGTCATTAGTTTTCCATCGGTTTCTAACGTCATTCGTTGGCGCAAATTATTCATTGCCAATGTTTGGTGCGCTTCAGCAACACCCATTTCCCATGGTAACCCCGCATCACGAATCGAGTTGCGCGGCGATGCACCTGTTCCGCCATCATAGCCGGAAATCACGACAACATCTGCGCCTGCCTTCACTACGCCTGTAGCGATAGTCCCCACACCGGTACTAGAAACCAGCTTGACGTTGATTTTCGCATACGGATTGATTGCTTTTAAGTCGTAAATCAACTGGGCCAAATCTTCGATCGAGTAGATATCATGATGCGGCGGTGGTGAAATCAGACGTACACCTGGTGTTGATCCGCGAATCTCTGCGACCCAAGGGAAAACTTTATTCCCCGGCAATTGTCCGCCCTCACCTGGTTTCGCACCTTGTGCCATTTTGATTTGCAGTTCTTCGGCACTCATTAAATATTCTGCATTCACGCCAAAACGTCCAGAAGCAACTTGTTTGATTTTACTGTTGAAGTTTTTACCGTCTCCTTGTGGTTTGAATCGTTTGCGGTTCTCTCCGCCTTCACCGCTATTAGATTTCGCGCCGATACTATTCATCGCTTCAGCAATACATTGATGGGCTTCTTCACTTAATGAACCGTACGACATCGCCCCAACTTTGAAGCGTTTCACGATTTTACTAGCAGGCTCGACTTCAGACAGCTTGACTGCTGGACGATCCTGCTTGAACTCCCACAGTGCCCGCAAATTCGTCGGTTCCTCTAAGGCTTCCTGATTCATTTGCTCCACATAATGCTTGAATAGCTGATAATCCCCTGCGCGGACCGCTTGTTGGAAGTTATAGATCGTTTTTGGATTGAATAAATGATGCTCGCCATCGGCCTTGTATTGAAAGCTTCCGCCTGAGGCTAAGCGATCGTCTTGTTGTGGGCCATAGGCTAATTGGTGTCGCTGCAAATATTCTTCTTCAATTTGCTGCAAGGATAATCCGCCAATTCGGCTGGCTGTCCCGGTAAAATATTTCTCCGTCACCGGTAGACTGATCCCCACAACTTCAAATAACTGTGCACCATGATAACCGGCGATCGTTGAGATTCCCATCCGCGACATGACTTTCACGATACCTTTTTCAGCAGCTTTCCGATAATTTTCCAAACCATTTTCAATCTTAAAATCATTCAATGTCGCATATGCGCCATAAGGATGGACTCCGCTGGCACCATATCCGATTAGAGTCGCAAAGTGATGAACCTCGCAAACCTCCGCAGAATCAACAACTAAGCTTGCCATGGAGGCTTTTCCTTTACGCACTAGATGATTATGCAAACCAGAGACAGCTAATAAAATCGGCATCGCCATTTTTTTCTGCTCTGAACCGCGATCGCTTAAAATCAGAATCGTCCCGCCATGATCAATCGCCGACTCAGCTTCTTTAAACATCTGTTCCAACCCGTCTTCCAAGGCATTACGGCTGCCGACTGGATATAATGTTGAGATCGTCACTGCTTTTTGTTCTTTGGTATTTAATTGGGCAATTTTTTGAAAATCAGCACTGCTGAGAACCGGACTCTTGATTTTCAATTTTTGACAGTTATGTGCATCGTCTACGCGAATATCGCCATCACGACCTAAAAACATTTCTGTTCCGATCACCAATTGTTCACGGATCGCATCAATCGGCGGATTCGTTACTTGAGCAAATTGCTGTTTGAAATACGTGAACAGCGATTGCGGCTTCTCACTTAAAACGGCTAAAGGAGAATCGTACCCCATTGAAAGAACTGGTTCCTCGCCTTTTTCCGCCATTTGTAATAATGCCCCGCGAATAATTTCATCGGTATAACCGTTCAGCTTCCACAGTCTTTGCAATTCCTTTTCAGTCATTGCCTCTGCTTCGTTTTCCGCTTCAGCAAGCTGTGCTAATTCGATGCGATTTTCAGCTAACCATTCTTTGTAAGCGTGAGCCTTTGCATATTTTTCTTTGATTTCTTGATTGCGGTAGAATTTTCCATTGATGGTGTCAACTAGGATCATGTTCGCAGGTCCCAGCACACCTTTTTCAATCACATTTGATGGTGCAAAGTCAACAACACCAGATTCTGAAGCAACTTGCACAAAGCCGTCTTTCGTTATGGAATAGCGGGAAGGCCGCAAACCATTGCGATCCAGCGTCGCCCCGACCATTTCGCCATCTGTAAAACACAAGGCTGCTGGTCCATCCCACGGCGCCATGAAGCTGGCATTATACTCTTGGAAAGCCGTCATTTCTTCACCCAGTCCCGCTTCTTCCGACCAAGCTTCTGGAACCATCATCATCAGTGCGTGAGGAATGTCACGACCGTTACGATATAAATACTCCATACAATTCTCTAACTTAGCCGAATCAGAGTCTTCTTCGTTATACACTTCGATGCCATGACTCTTCATCCAATTTTCTGAACCCCGCAATGTATTGATCTCTCCATTATGGGCTAAGAAACGGAAGGGCTGCGCACGATCCCAGCTTGGAAACGTGTTGGTAGAAAAACGTGAATGCACTACTGCGATACTTGCCGCAAAGTCTTCATCCTGCAAATCATCATAAAAGATTCCAACCTGATAGGCATGCAGCATTCCCTTATAAACGATTGTTTTACTGGATAGGCTGCAAATCGCCAGTTCATCCGCATGATACGTTTTTTCCAACTTACGGCGCAAACGATACAGCCGATCTTCAAACTCACGATCCGTTTGGACTTCTAACGGCCGTTTTATGAACAACTGAACAAAGCTGGGCATGACTTTTTGCGCCCCGGGCCCGCAATTCTCATACTGAAACGGCACATCCCGTTGCCATAAAACTAAATAACCAGCGGCTTCGATTTCTTTTACAAGTGACTGCTGCAACCCGTTTTTGTGTTTCTCGTCTGGGGGCAAAAAGAACATTCCTGCCGCGTACTGCCCACGTTCAGGTAAAGTAACACCTGCCGCTTTTGCTTCCCGTTGAAAAAATTTGTCTGGAATCGTCGCTAATATTCCTGCACCGTCACCAGTTTCAGGTTCCGCCCCAGTTCCACCACGATGATTCATTCGTTCCAGCATCGTCAGTGCATGCTTCACTAATTGATGTGAAGCTTGGCCTTCCATCTGAGCAATAAAGCCCATACCACATGCATCCTTCTCAAAAGAGGGATCATACATGGTCGGGCCTTCTGTTACTTGTTGCTTTGTCATAGACATCATCCTTTAAATAGTTTGACAATTCTCATTTATTTTTAATATACTACCTTTTTTTAAAAAGATAGGCAAGTGTTCTTAGAATATTTTTTTAATTACTCTTGTTATCGAAGCCCTGATCTTTTAAAAGGCGGATTGTCAAATCAAGTGCAACACTCGATTAAAAAATACTTCAAAAGGGGTTTTCCAATTTAAGCATTTACGA
>NZ_BJED01000037.1 GCF_005405485.1 Enterococcus hulanensis
TTGCACCAAAGAGGCTCGTGGGTATAAGGAATATTTAGTAAAAGAAGGCACGCTGGATATTCGTCAGGAAAATCATGTTTATATTGTGGAGTCCTTCTTTGGAGATATGAACGGTAAACGCCACAAATTGACAATTCGTGAAGTTGATCCTAACAAAGCTGCACCTGTGGTCACGAAGCTTTTACAAATCTTGACGACTTTAACGATTTTCGAAACAAACGGTGTCCGCAAATTCGTCAAATTTATCAATTACGAAGGCTCAGGAAAAATCATCACAACCGCTTATGATACTCGTATGGAGGAGTCTGCTCAAGAATCATCGAATGAAACGGCTTCTAATGATACGAAAACTGGAGCTTCATCAAAGAAAACCAATAAATCTGCCAATGAAAGTAAATTATTAACAAAGCAAGCCGCGACACCACACAACAAAACCAACGTAACGCCAACACCTGCAACTGCCGCCTCGAAGCAAAAACCGAATGCAAAGAAACCCTCTGCAACCCCTAAAAAGACAGACCCCGCCTACCTGCACTATGGCAAAACGACTGAAAAAATAGAAGAAGCGCGCGAGGAACGCTGGCTCGAAAGACAGAAAAACAAAATATTGGGTAGAAAGAAGAGAAAGAAAAAATAGACGCTCCGCGTGATTGAAAAAAATAGACAATCAGGCTTCTTTAGTATGGAGAAAATTAGGTTTTAGAGATTCTAATATTAATCAGAAGGCTTCGATAGCGGATGTTTTCTTTGAGAAAGACTTTTCAAGTCACGGCGTTTCCGCTAAACTTAGAGTTTAGAAAATAATTTTAGTGGAGGAAGATTATGCCAAATTGTCCAATGTGTCAATCAGAATATACTTATGAGGATCGCGGCTTGTTTGTTTGCCCTGAGTGTGGTCATGAGTGGTCTGAAAGCGATGAGGTCGAAGAAGGATTGGTGGTCAAAGATAGTAACGGCAACCAGCTTCAAGAAGGCGACAGTGTTACCGTGATCAAGGATTTAAAAGTTAAAGGTGCGTCAGGCGCCATCAAACAAGGAACAAAAGTCAAAAACATTCGCTTAGTCGAAGGGGATCATAATATCGATTGCAAGGTCGATGGCTTTGGTCCAATGAAATTAAAATCCGAATTTGTAAAGAAGTTATAAGCTAGAAGGATTCTTAGAGTTGTTTTCATAAAAAATTCACGCCTTTCGTGCTAAACTAAGGTTAGGAAGCTGTTTATTTCAAGCAATAACTTTGATTGATACCACACTGACTTTTTTAAGGCTGTCTTGAACAGACAATGTCTGGTTAGAGGTATCTCTGCTTGAAAAACAAGTACAGCAAAAAAGGAGAATGTATATGTATGGGAATGGACTGTTTTACAATTTTCTAGATCCCACGTTTTTATTAGTGATTGCTGGTCTGGTTATCTCTGGACTTGCGTCTGCTTATGTTAATTCGACCTTTCGTAAATATGATGAGTTCCGCAGCAGTAAAGGCGTGACGGGAACTCAAGCGGCGGAATATATTTTACGCAGCCAAGGGATCAATGATGTCGGCGTTCAGCAGATCGCTGGAGATCTAACGGATAATTACAATAGCGGAAATAAGATGTTGAGCTTATCCGAAGCGACTGCGCAATCAACTTCGGTAGCGGCGATTGGTGTAGCGGCCCATGAATGCGGGCATGCCGTCCAAGATGCTAAAAATTATATCCCGTTACGGATGCGGGCGGCGATCGTACCGGTTGCCAATATCGGTTCGACTCTTTCATTTCCCTTGATCATGCTGGGTGTCATTATGAGCTGGAACCAAACCTTGATCAATATCGGAATCTTAGCCTTTTCATTAGCGTTGATTTTTCAGCTGGTGACTTTGCCGGTGGAATTTGATGCGTCACGACGGGCGTTAAGTATTCTGCGTGAGGGAAATATGCTGGAAGAAGATGAACTGGCGGCGGCTCGAAAAGTGCTGTTTGCGGCTGCGTTGACTTATGTAGCGGCAGCGCTGGCGACTTTCCTGCAATTGCTGCGGTTGGTCCTGCTGTTTGGCAATCGAAGTCGAGATTAATTACTGGCGATATGCCGGTTCAGACTGTAGACAAAGTCTCTAAAGGAGATGCTGTCTGCAGTCTTTTCTTTTATAATGGAATTGGAAAAAGCTTTTTGTTAGAAAATCAGGCAAAAAAGTTGATGAAGAGGAGGCAGTCCAATGGTGGATTGGCAAAGTTTATTTGAACCGCGCATCCTAGAGCGAGGGTTGAACTATTATCAGATGGGTCATGTATCTGAATTGATTGAGGAAGATGGGGTCATATCAGCGATCGTAACCGGTAGTGAGGATTATGAGGTTGAGCTGGATTTTAATGAAGAGGATAACTTAGGGTTGTACTGTGAATGTCCTTATGCGGCTGAGTTAAATACCTGCAAGCATATGGCGGCAGTCTGTTTTGCTTGGGAGGATGGAGCGAAACAAGTGGCCCCCGCCTTTTCAAAATCCGAGCTGGAAAAATCTGTTGCGGCAACCGATGAAGTAACCTTGCGAGCGTTTCTGCTTGAAATCCTGCAGAAGGATCAAGGTTTGGCACAGCGTTTCATGGGTAAGTCTCAGAAAAGTGGTACTGATGGGGAGATTGATCCGTATCTTCAAGTGAATCAGATCGTTGATCGGTATACAGACTATTCCGGGTTTATTAATTATGATCGTGCTTTTGGGTTTGCTTCTGATTTATCCGAGCTTTTGGATACTGTGGCTCAGCAGCTGATTGAAAAAGAGCGGTATCACGAGGCCTTCGAATTAACGAACACTGTTTTTCAAACGATTGGTGAAGTGGAGATTGATGATTCGAATGGGGAAATCGGCTTTTTAGGAAATGAATGCTATGAGATTTGGCAGCAGATTTTGTCACTGGTTGATTCCGATATGAAACAGAAGATGTTCGCTTGGTTTTCGCGTCAATTGGATGAGCTGGAGCATGATTTTCTATTAGAAATAATCCAACAAGTCATCGCAGAAGAGTTCCAAGAGTTTGATTTTGCGGAACAAAAGCTGCGTCGGGTTGAGGAAATGCTTGAAGAGGTGGATAAGGTAGATGATTTTACCAGAGACTATTCGCTGGCTTTTTGGGGGACAATGAAGGCTGAGCTATTAGACCAGCTGGGAAAACCTGAGGAAGAAATCGAGGCTTTTTATCGGAGTATGTGGGACAACAGTGAGATTCGTCAAAAGTATATCCAACGTTGTATCGACCAGCAAAACGTTTCTAGAGCGATTGAAGTCTTAAAGGAAAGTATTGTTTTGGATAAAGAATATCGCGGGGTAGTCGGTGAGTACAGTAATCAGTTAAAAGATCTGTATTTGCAATTAGGGGACAAAGAAGCCTATGTGAAGCAGCTTTATCGTTTGATTTATGAAGATGATCCAGGCAGTTTGGAGATTTTTATCGAGCTGAAGCAGCTTTATCCGGCAGATGAATGGCGGCCGATCCGAGATAAAATTTTTAAGCAGCTTGCGGGCGAAGTGGAGTTGGATGATCTTTATGTTGAAGAGCAGCGCTATGATCTGCTGATGGCAGAAGTTGAAAAGTCTTATTTGCTTTATAAAACGCAATCTTATCTGCCTCTTTTGAAGGATCGCTATCCTGAACGTTTGTTGGAGAAATACAAGAAAGAGATTCGTTCTATGCTGTATGAATCGTCTAGTCGTAAAAAATACCGCAGCATCGTTCATTTAATGCAAGATATGAAAAAAATTCCTGATGGGAAAAAGGTCCTGGCAGAATTTGTCCAAGAGTTGCGGGCGACTTATCCAAGACGACCTGCCTTATTGGAGGAGCTTGAATATGTTTAGCTAAAATGGACCCCGCTTCATTTATCCGTAAAGATTGCGCTTTCATTTTTTTAGGGGTTCTTATTACTGATAATTTTAAGTGTGTGGTATCATGGAATTAAGGATGGCAGTCTAATTTTTCGTGAGAGAAATTAGCTCATTAATACGAATAAGGAGCTGATATTATGAAAAGATCGACCAAAGTCAAAATCGGAGTAGGCGTGATTGTTGCGGCGAGTACAGCAACAGCAGTCGTAGCTTCTGGAAAACTGATTGAAAAAGCCCGTCATGTATCAAACCGCTGCAAAGTGAAACGCTTTGTCAGTGATAAGTTTGACGGCAGCGAAACATTGCTCGCGATCGTTGATAAACTATCGGATGAGGATTTAGACAATATCATGAGTATTTTAGACAAGATTAAAAGCGGAAAAAAGCGCGTCTCGGTCTATGGTGATTCCATCAAAGATACGACCGAGGATTTGAAGGACCGTTTGATGGATTTTGTAGATAAAGTAATGTAATCGATGTGCCAGCGATGGCGCATCTTTTTTTGTTGAAAAAGTTATGCTAAAGTAAGTTGATTAGAAATAGAGCTAGTGAGGAAAGAAATGGAACGTCAGAGCCAGTTAACAGAAGAAGAGAAACACTTTTTTATGCAGGAGGCGCTTGCTGAAGCGAAGAAAGCCGAGGCGCTTGCCGAGGTCCCGATCGGTGCAATCGTGGTTTATCACGGCGAAATTATCGGGCGCGGGCATAATCTGCGAGAACATAGTCAGGACGCGACCAGTCATGCTGAAATGTTTGCTATTCGCGAGGCCTGCCAGCATTTGGACAGTTGGCGCTTAGAGGAATGTCAGCTGTTTGTTACGTTGGAGCCGTGTCCGATGTGCAGCGGCGGTATGATCTTATCGCGTGTCGAAGAGGTTTATTTTGGTGCTTATGATCCGAAGGGCGGAACGGCCGGCACCTTGATGAATTTATTAACGGATGAACGCTTTAACCACCGAGCGTATGTCGAGGGCGGTATTATGGAAGAGGAATGTGGGCTGCTGCTGACTAATTTTTTCCGAGAAATCCGTGCGCGGAAAAAAAAGACTAGCCAAAACGAGTAGAGTTTGTTATACTATTTTTTGCCGAAAGGCAGGACAATGCCGGGCCTGTGAATTGTGTCAGGTCTGGAAGGAAGCAGCACTAAGTAGGATCCGGCATGTGTCTGATAGATGACTTAACAGCAGGCTTGAGGCTTGCTTTTTTTATTTGAATAAATTAGTGAACGGGGCTTAGGCCCTGTTTTTTTAACATTAAAGATTCGGGTGTCAAAAGCCTGTTTTGAAGGAAAAGGTTTTTTGTTCGCTAAAATAATGGGAACAGATCGCTAATTTTACAATGGATTTAAGTAAGGGTCACCACAAATTAGTGTTTAGGCATTAAAAAATGGGATTAGATAAAGCAAGCATCCTAATTCTTACTTTTGACACCCGAATCATTAAAGGAAGTATAAAATTTTCATATGAATAAATCGCTTTGTAGCGGGTATATCCATGTCTGGCTTCACGAACTAGCTTTATCGGCAATAAGCAAAAATATTTCGAAATTTGAGAAGCAATTTAGAAATATTTTGGTCTTATTGCTCAAAAGCTGAGCGAGTTCGCGAAGCCTTTCTTATTGTTTTTTTGCGGAATGTTAATTCATTGAAGCTCTTTCAAAATAAGCGTACACTGAAGTTATTAAATTTTGGGGGTGCAGCGATGAAGGAGAGACAGGCGTTTCATATTAATGGCTATTTAGGTTTAGTCGGATTAGTTGTGATGGTCGGCATTGGCTTTTGGTCGATTTTTACGGGGAGTAATTCAAGTAATTTTGGACTGATGTTTTTAGGAATTGTTTTATGGCTTATTGCAGCTTTATTTTTCAGCTCGTTGACGATCGTGGGTCCCAACAGGGCAAAGGCTGTTTTATTCTTCGGAAAATATCTTGGCACGATCAAGACGAATGGATTATTCATCACGACACCTTTGACTAGAAAAATTCCAGTTTCACTGAAGGTGCGAAATTTTAACAGCTCGCTGTTGAAGGTGAATGACTCGGATGGGAATCCGGTGGAAATATCGGCGGTCGTGGTGTTTCGGGTAGTGGATACGGCCAAAGCATTGTTTGATGTTGATTATTATTTGGATTTTGTCGAGATTCAAAGCGAGACGGCGATCCGCCATATTGCGACTCAATATCCTTACGATACCTTCAATGACGATGACCTGACGCTGCGGGGCAATACTACCGAGGTGTCGGAAGAATTAGCGACCGAATTACAGGAGCGGTTGGCGATGGCTGGCGTGGAAGTGATCGAGACCCGCTTGAATCACTTGGCTTATGCGACTGAGATTGCTAATGCCATGCTGCAGCGGCAGCAGGCCAAAGCGATTCTTTCTGCACGGCAAACGATCGTCGAAGGTGCGGTGACGATGACTCAGATGGCCCTTGAACAAATTGAAAATGGACAGGACATTCATTTTACCGATGACCGCAAAGTTCAATTGATCAATAATCTGCTGGTTTCGATCATTACGGATAAAGGGACACAGCCGGTGATCAATACTGGCGATCTATCGGAAAAATAGGAGGAACGGCGATGAAGAAACTGTATATTAAGCAAAAGGTTTTTAGCATTGGCGAAAAGTTTACGGTGACAGATGAAGATCAAAAGCCCCGTTATTTTGTTACCGGCAGCTTCATGAAGATTCCCAAGACGTTTCGCATCGAGGATGAGCACGGGCATGAGGTCAGCCGGATCACGAAAAAGGTCATCAGTCTTTTGCCGAAATTTTTTGTTGAAATCAATGGACAAGAGGCGATTGAGATTTCCAAACAGCTGAGTTTCTTTAAGGCGAAGTATTCGATCTCTGCCGAAGATGTGACCGTTGATGGAAATTGGTGGGATATGGATTTTGAGGTTTCGCAAAAAGGACGCAAGGTTGCCGAGATCAATAAACGCTGGATCTCATGGGGCGATACCTATGAGATTACGATTTTGAATGAAGCGTTGGAAGAATTGATCATTTCTTTAGTGATCGCGATTGATTGTGTCAAACAAGATGAAGCAGACTCCGCATCGTCTTCATCAAGTTAAAAAAACCACCGTTGTTGAAGAAATTCAGCAACGGTGGTTTTGTATTTAGAAAAGGGTGATTTCTTGTAACAGGGGATTTTCGATTACCAGCAGCTGTTCCTTGATTTTTAAACCAGCATCGCTGGAGCCGGAGTAGCCGACTAATTTTCCGTTTTTGCCAATGACACGATGGCAGGGAACAATGATCGGCAATGGATTGTTGCGGTTTGCCTGACCGATAGCACGAACGGCTTTTGGCCGCTGGAGCTTTTGTGCTACATCCAGATAGCTCCATGTCTCGCCATAAGGAATTTCTGTCAGCGCCTGCCAAACCTCCTGCTGAAAATCCGTTCCAACGGCAAAAATATACGGAACATCGAACGCTTTGCGATCACCAGCTAAAAATTCTAATAGCTGTTTTTTTGCGGTCTGGAGGATTTCCTGATTGGCTAAAGGATTTTCCTCGATTGGCGTATAAGATACTTGGGTCAAGGCAGTCTGATCGGCATTCAGCCAAAGCGTGCCGAGAATAGATTCAAATTTCATACTTTCACCTGCTTTTTTAGCGAACGAATTCGTTCGGCCTTATTAAGCTGTATGGTACTATAGATGGAACAAGAAGAGTTGAAAAGAGGTAGAATAATGGAAAAAATTATTCTTTTACATACGAATGATCTCCATTCCCATTTAGAAAATTGGCCGAAGATTCGCCGTTTTCTATTGAACCGTAAACAAGAGGAGACAGCAGAAAAAAAGATCATCACCGTCGATCTCGGTGATTTTGTCGATCGCTGGCATCCGTTGACGGAAGCGACGAACGGTCAAGCCAATGTCGCGTTGATGAATCAGATCCAATACGATGCGGCAACGATCGGGAATAATGAAGGGGTCGGAAATTCCAAAGCGGAGTTAAATCATTTATACGATCAAGCGAATTTTGATCTTATTTTAGACAACCTTTTTGATAAGCAAACACTGCAGCCGCCTAAATGGGCCCAGCAAGCTAAAATCATCACGACCGATCAAGGAACGAAAGTCGGTCTGCTGGCGTTTACCGCGCCTTTTCCGCTGACTTACAGCCCCAATGGCTGGGACATTCGTCAGGTGATGGACATTTTACCCAAGCTGGTCGCCGAAATGCGTCCCAAGGTTGATGTACTGGTGCTGATGAGTCATCTTGGGATCAGTGTGGATCGGCGCATTGCGCGGGAAGTACCGGCGATCGATGTGATCTTAGGCTCTCACACCCATCATTTGTTTGAGCATGGTGAAACCATCGGAAACGTTCAGCTGGCTGCCGCTGGGAAATATGGCTATTACGTCGGCGAAGTGCATGTGACCGTTGATGAGGACCATCGCATTTTAAAAACTTCTGCTCGTACGTTTGCGACAGAGAAGATGCTGGAGCTGCCGGAAGATACCGAAGAGGTCGAAGGCTATTTGACAGAAGGTCATCGACTACTAGCCGATAAAAAAGTGGCGGACCTGCCATTTGCCCTGAGCACAGACCTTCAAGCGGAGCATCCGATGATCGATTACACGCTGGCGGCGGTCAAAGAGGCTGCTGGAACAGAGGCCGCGGTTTTAAACTCGGGTCTCTTTTTGACCGACATACCCGCAGGAACGGTCAATCAAGATCAGCTTCATACGGCGCTTCCGCATCCGATGCATTTGATCAAGGTGACATTAGATGGGAATAATTTGATTCGCTTGATTTTAGAAATGGAAAAGAACCGCCATTTTCTAATCAATTTCCCTGTAATGGGTATGGGCTTTCGCGGAAAGGTTTTTGGTCATCTCGTTTATGACGGGATCGAGTATGACCGGGTGAATCATCAAGTTCGCTGGCTTGGCGAGCCGATTGATCCTGAACTAGACTATACGATCGCAACCGTCGATCATTATATGTTTGTGCCCTTCTTTCCGACGATCGAGATCGCAGGCCGCTACGAATTTTTATTCCCGGATTTTATCCGCAGTGTTTTGGGAGACTATCTCCACACTCACTATCCAATCAAATAAAAACAAGGTATAATAGCAAACAGGTGGTGAAACGATGGCAAAAGAAAAAAGAGACAAAAAAGAGAAGATTGATCCTGAAAAAACAGTCACTGAAGAACTGACTGAGGTCTTAGATGAAATCGTTGAGACGCCCGCTGAAGAAAAGAAAAAAGGTGAACCCGTCGTATTTGTTGATGACAGTAATCTTTTGATTGGCGAACGCCAATATCGCTTAGTTAGAAATTATCGTGAAGGCTTTGATGCCGAACGTTTAGGTGAACGCTTTAGTGAGGTCTTGACACGTTATGATTATATCGTTGGCGATTGGGGCTACGACCAGCTGCGGCTGAAGGGCTTTTTCCGCGAAGACGATCGCAAAAGTCTGCCGGAACAGCGGATCGATGCGTTAGAAGATTACCTGTATGAGTATTGCAATTTCGGCTGTGCTTATTTTGTGCTGGAACGAACCGGCGGCAAGCGGCAGCAAAATCGCAAGAAGCGTAAACGCAAGCGCAAGGACAAACCGCAGGCATTCATTGAAGAAAAGAAAGTTCCTGTGAATGACAAACCAAAGAAAAAACCAATCATCAAAAATCGGCAGCCTAAAAAGGAAACGCCGACCAAACTGAAAGAAAAAGACGAACGCTTCGTGATTCGTCAAAGAGAAGAGTAAGAGCATGTACAAAGGATATTTAATTGATTTAGATGGCACGATTTATCGCGGCAGCGAACCGATCCCGGCTGGCCGCCGCTTTGTTGAGCAATTACAGGCGCGCAAGATTCCCTTTTTGTTTTTGACGAATAACACAACGAAAACACCAGAGACAGTCGCCAATCGCTTGGCCAATGAATTTTCGATTCATGTCGGTCCGGAAACGGTCTACACTGCCACTTTGGCAACGATCGACTACATGAATGAAGCCGCTAAGGGCAAAAAAGTCTATGTTATCGGCGAACCCGGTTTGATCGATCCTATCTTGTCTGCCGGCTACGTTTGGGAAGAAGAAAACCCGGACTATGTAGTTGTCGGCTTGGATAACGATGTGACGTACGAAAAATTCGTGACCGCCACATTAGCGATCCAAAAGGGCGCGACCTTTATCGGGACGAATCCAGATAAAAATATTCCAACCGAACGCGGCTTGCTGCCGGGGGCTGGTTCAGTGATCGCGCTGGTGGAAGCTTCTACGCAGCAAAAGGCGATCTATATTGGCAAGCCTGAAGCGATCATTATGGATAAAGCAGTGGAAATCTTAGGGATGGAAAAATCCGATGTCTTGATGGTGGGGGATAATTACACGACTGATATCTTGGCAGGCATCAATAATGACATTGACTCGCTGCTGGTTTTATCAGGCTTTACGCAAAAAGCAGATGTACCGACGCTGCCTGTGCCGCCGACGTATCTGGTGGACTCCTTAGATGAATGGCACTTCGATGAAAAGTAAATGGCTGGAGAAAATCGGCTTGCTGTGCCTGCTGGTGACTTTGCTGACGCTGGCGATCACGTTAACGATCAATGCCCGCTGGCTGTATCAGTTTGACATCGGGCATTTAGACTTATTGGACTATACGACGCTTTCCAGTAAAGAGCTGCTGCATAATTTTGATCAATTGATGCGCTATTTGAACTTGCCGTGGGTGGAAAGTCTCAAAATGACTGATTTTCCAGTCTCGGCCAGCGGCGCCTTGCATTTTTATGAAGTGAAGAAATTATTTCTGCTGAACTATGGTCTGCTGCTGGCAACGACCGTACCTAGCTTTTTCTACGTACGTCATTTGATCAAACAGCAAAGACTATGGACGATGATTCAGCCGTTTCGGATCGCGGTGGCGGTTCCGATCGTGATCGCTTTTTTGATGGCGGTGAACTTTGACCGGTTCTTTATTATGTTCCACGGCGTTTTCTTTAACAATGATGCGTGGATCTTCAATCCGGCTACTGATCCGATCATCAATGTCTTGCCCGAAACGTTTTTCTTACACTGTTTTATTTTATTTTTCATTTTACTAGAAATCTTTTATCTCTTACCAATTTACTTTGGCAAAAGAGCATTAAAAAAAGAGCGCTAAGCTCTTTTTTTAATGCTCTTATTTAACGATGGAATCAAGCTTGCGTGGATGCTCATGGGCTAAACGGCTGGCAGCAGACGCTGCGATCGCGCCTACAAGGTCATCTAAGAAGGTATGAACGTGCACACCATCGTGTTCGTTGAGTTTTTTCAAGATACCGGGCTTCACTTTATCGATGTAGCCGTAATTCGTAAAGCCGATCGAGCCATAAACATTCACGATAGAAAGCGCCATGATCTCGTCGATCCCGTACAGCCCCTCGTCTTCTTCCAGAATATTTTGCAACGGATAGTCCAGCTTCTTTTGCTCAGCCAGCTTGTCCAGCTCGATACCGGTGATGATCGCATTATGAACCTCGCGTTTTGTCAGCACACGATTGACGCTGTGGATACATAATTCAATGTCTAATTTGTCGATATAATCCTTCTGTAAAAAGAAGACCAAATCGGCGATATCTTTGATCGTAACGCCGCGTTCCTCTAAGAGTTCGCGGGCCTTTTGTTCAAGAGCGGTTGTTTCGAATACCATGTCTTACCTCCTATGTGTTAGTAGAATATTTTTCTAAGTTTGAAAAAATGAACCTGACTCTTACGCCGTAGACCATCCAGCTAGCCTACACTTGTGGAAATAGGCTCGTGCTGTGTCCGGGCTGCGTGCGGTTTTTCGGATTAATATAGTGCAGCGCGTTATTGACAGCAGTAGGAGCTTCTCCCATACCGGTCGCGATCAATTTTACTTTGCCGTCATAGGTGCTGATATCTCCGCAGGCATAGACACCAGGAATCGATGTGCGCATGTCCGATTCAACAAGGATTGCTTGCCGCGTGCTTTCTAAGCCCCAAGAGCGTAAATGATCCAAGGAGGAAGAAAAGCCGTAGTTGACGATCAAGTAATCCACGTTCAATGTAATTGTCTCATCACTTTTCGCTTTTTGCAAAGTCAGATCTTCTAAATTCTGTTCACCGTGGAGCTCCTTCAAGAGGTATGGCGTGTAAATATTCACCGAGGAGTCCTTCAATTTCTGGACACTGTGTTCATGTCCGCGGAAATTATCGCGGCGATGGATAATTGATACTTCTGCTGCGATCGGCTCCAGCATTAAGGCCCAATCAATGGCAGAGTCGCCGCCGCCAGCGATGGCGACCTTTTTACCGGCATATTTCATCAAATCATTTATATAATAATCGATCCCATGATTTTCAAAGCGCTCAGCCTCATCAAGCATCAAACGTCTTGGCTGGAACGAACCATTGCCGATCGCTAGGATGACTGCTTTCGTGTAATGGCTATCCTTATTAGTTACCAGTTCAAGATAATCTTCGTGCTGCTTTAATTCTAAAACTTCTTCGTCCAAACAGTAGGTATGAGAAAAAGTCCGCAGCTGCTTTTCTAAGTTGCCAACCAGATCCGCCGCTTTGACGATGGGGAATCCGGGAATGTCATAAATATTTTTCTCAGGATAAAGCGTCGTCAGCTGCCCGCCTAATTGCGGCAAACTATCGATCAGTTTTGTTTTGGCTTGGCGGATACCGGCGTAAAAAGCCGCAAACATGCCGACAGGACCCGCACCTACGATGGTTATATCAAAAATTTCCATATCAACACCCTTTCTTTTCATCGATTGTAACAAATAAATGAGAGAGATAGAAACGCTTGGTTTGAGGAGGTGGCAAAATCAGAAAAGTTTGTTATGATGAACACAGTAAAAAATAAAGGAGGATGTTGAAGTGACTCAATTTCCACAATTAAACTTAACAGAAGAAAAAGGACCAAAAGCTACGATCAAAACAAATATGGGCGACATCAAAGTTCAGTTGTTCCCTGAAGAAGCACCTAAAACCGTTAAAAACTTTGTTGAATTAGCGAAGAAAGGCTATTACGATGGTGTCATTTTCCACCGCGTTATTCCAGATTTCATGATTCAAGGCGGCGACCCGACCGGTACTGGGATGGGCGGCGAAAGTATCTATGGTGAAAAATTTGAAGACGAATTTTCACGCAACCTGTTCAACCTGCGTGGAGCTCTATCAATGGCGAACGCTGGTCCGAATACGAACGGCAGCCAATTCTTTATCGTAAACAATCAAAATGTTCCAGCTAACATGATGGCGCAGTTAGAAGAAGCAGGATTTCCTGGCGAAATCGTTGAAACCTACAAACAAGGCGGAACTCCTTGGTTAGACTTCCGTCATACTGTTTTCGGTCATGTAGTTGAAGGCATGGATGTTGTCGATAGCATCGGTGCGGCAAAACGCGGACCACAAGACAAACCAGTCAATGACATCGTGATCGAATCAATCGAGATCTCAGAATAAAAAAATACGGTCAAGCGGCCGTATCAGATTGTAGACAAAAGACATCCCAAACTCGTAATTTGAGTTTGGGGTGTCTTTTTATCTGATTCGTTTCGAATTTTTTTTAGTTTAACGCAGCAGCGATCCGCTTTAATCCTTCAGCCAGAATCGCTTGCGGACAAGCCACATTCAAACGCATATGCTGTTTGCCGCTAGGGCCATAACTAATCCCCGCATTCAAAACAACCTTGCCTTTATGAACCAATCGTTCCTCAAGCTCCTCATCAGCAAGTCCATACGCCGAAAAGTCCAGCCATAATAAGTAGGTGGCTTCCGGTTTCATGATTTTTACCTTTGGCAAATGTTCTTGGAAGAAAGTCATCGTATAAGCGATATTTGATTGAACGTAAGGCAATAACTCGGCCAACCATTCTTCGCCGGTTTCATAAGCTGCTTCCATCCCAGCTAAACCAAAGGTATTAATCTCCTGCTGGAAGTTTTCTGTCTGCTTGTGCTCCAATTGTTTGCGCAATTTCTCATTTTTCGCAAAAACGATCGAATTTTTGATCCCAGCCAGATTAAAGGTCTTCGTCATGGAAGTGAATTGCAGACTAAAATCACTGAACCCTTCACCCGCAGCAAAGAAAGAAGTCATTTCATTTGGCGAAAAGACCAGATCCTGATGGATTTCATCACTAAAGACCAGCACACCGTATTTGCGGCAAAGCTCACCCAGCTGCTGCAATTCCTCCTTCAGCCAGACCCGACCGCCAGGATTGTGAGGATTGCATAAAATCATGACCTTTACTTGGTGCTGCTTGAATTTCTCCTCAATGTCACCAAAGTCCATCACAAAATGACCGTTTTCCTCGATCAATTGGCTGCGAACCAATTTCCGATGATTAGTAGTAATAATATTTGCAAACGGAGGGTAGACAGGATCATGGATCAAGATCGTGTCATTCGGTTTCGTAAATGCTTGGACCGCCGTGGCGATTCCAGCTAACACACCCGAGAAGAAAAGAATCTCTTCTTTTTCGATAGTTAGCTGATGGTGTTTCTTTTCCCAATCAATAATAGCCGTATACAGACTCTCTGGCGTATCCGCATAACCCAATACTCCGTGATCCAGCAATTTCTGATAAGCCTGCAAAACTCCTGCCGGTGCTTTGAAATCCATATCAGCGATCCACAAGGGCAGCAGCTCTTGTTCATTGTACATCTGAAGTATCGCGTCCCACTTCACACTGTTAGTGCCCAGACGCTCGATTGGTTGATCAAAATTTGTCATTCTTCTTCCTCCTACTTGCGAACTTCAATTTTAGTTATAAATACAGTATAATGAAAAACTTTGATTATTGATAGAATAGGTGTTTTACTAATGCCTAAAACAAATTTAACTGCCATTTTAGCATAAAAAAATTAATAAATGATACCCAGAAAGATACCGCAAAAATCAACTAATGTTCTTTTGGCGGAAAAACCGAAGATTTGAATTCAAGCTAAAATCCATTCTGGCCTTAGCCGGCAGCTAAATATGAGTATAACGATTCTTTTTACTACCTATATCTTTCACAAAATACGCTTGATAGAATGAAGTGGTCATAATACGCGCACTTGATTTTGTATACTAGATATTTAAGGAGGAGTTGGGTATATGAAACAACATTATTCTATTAAAATTTTTATTTTTTGTGCAATAGGGGTTTGTATCAATGTCGTCTTGGGTTCTATCATCACCGTCACCAATATTCCGTTTCTTTTTCTCGATGCAATAGGAACGATATTTATCGCTGTGAATTTTCGAATGAGGGACGGGATTCTTACAGGGGTATGCACAAATCTATTGTTGGGAGTGATCCATGGACCGCTGGCTTTACCGTTTGGCTTAGTCAGCATCACGATCGCGATTGTTGCAAATTTATGTGCTAGAAAAAGTTTTTCATACAAGAAAGCTTTTATTACAGGCATTCTATTAGTATTGATCGGCTCATTAGTCAGCGCGCCTATCCGGGTCATTCTTTATGGCGGCTTTGGTGGCCTATCTAAATCCGTTTCTGACATTCTCGTTTTTTCACTTCAAGCATCTGGTAGAAGAGCGATCGTTGCCGCCTATTGGGGAGCGGTCACAGATGGGATTGTCGATAAGATCATTTCTTGCTTCATCGTTGTTTGGTTAAGTAATTTACCCCAGATTCAACCGTTTTTGCAATCATTCCGTAATTCAAAGGAGAACTATCATGAATGGTCAAAAGAGAATTCTTAAAATCTTTACTCAATTACTGAGTGGCACGACATTGCTGAAAAAAGACTTGATGGAAGAATATCAAAAGCAAGGCAGTACGATTCAAAGAGATATCGGAATTATCGAAGAAGTTTTAGACGAAAATGATTATTCATCCTCTCATTTCGGTACCTTGAAACGCGAAGGAAAGGGAGGTTATCAATTATCTGACCACTTGAGAAAAAATGTTTTAAGTGATGATGAATTACTTGCCATCCTAAAAGTCCTATTTGCTAGTCGAGCGTTTAACGGAAAAGAGATGACTGAACTAATTGATAAATTCCATACACTATCAACAGATAAGAAAAGGATTCGTCAATTCATTGCCAATGAAGAACTCTATTATCAAGGTGTTTCAAAAGTTGATCTATTGGAAAGAATCAATTTTATGTGTGATGCGATCTCAAATAACCGAACCATTGAGTTTGAGTATACCAGACGTGGGGAGACGCAAATCTTTAGGCGTACCCCGAACGCTCTTCAATTTTCAGACTTATATTTCTTTATGATGTCGGCTTCTCATACGGCACAAGACGATGCGGACTTTTCTGCTTTGAATAAATTTCGAATCAACAACATGGTCAATTTAAGAATTGTTTCCTCCCCTAAGAAATCATTGTACAAAGACAGGTGTGAAACGGGTGCCTTAAGAAATCAGACAGCACACCTTCCCTTTTTAGGAAATCCCATTACAATGATCATAGATTTTTATCACGATCCTGTTTATGTATTGGATCGTTTTCCAAACTCAAAAATCATTAGGGAAAATGAAGATGACAGCTACCGTATCGAAGTACATGCAAATGACGGCTATGGAGTAAAGATGTGGCTGCTTAGCCAAGGCGATATGGTGAAAGTGATTTCTCCCAAGCATATGAAAGAGTATGTTATTCAGGATATGCGAGATACATTGAAATATTATGGATATGAAACCATTCCGCAAGAAGATAGTTAAACTGCTATCTTCTTTTTGTTTCCAGCGAAGTGATCATATAATGCATAGGTTGTTTTATATAATGAGTTGATTGGAATAAGTATTAGGAGGATAAATAAATGAAAAAGAAGCAAATGATGTTGCTCGCATTCAGTTTAGTATTATTTACTGGATGTCATGCTCAAAGTAGCCAAGAAGATGAGGTGAAAAATGTTTCAAAAGTTCTGCAGCAATCCCAAGTAACTAGAAAAAAAACAAGAAAATCAAGTACACCATCCAGGGAGATAAAGGAATCAGGTTCCTCAAGCGAAACGAAGGAGGTTGTTAATTCGTCAGAAACGAGTCAAACTCTTTGGAATTCTGAAAAAGCCCAACAATTGCAGCAGTTTATGTCAAGTTGGGGAGCAACTATGGGACAAGAATATCATGAGTATAAAGAAGGTCACAGTATTAAACATTATCTTTTTGAAGTCCCAGATCAAATTTTATCTGGAGATTATCCATTTGTAGTCAATAATGAACGCGCGGATTTTAGTTGGTCAAAAGATGGTGAATCCGGTTCTGGGTATAAAGTGGTTGCTGTTTATTCTGATCTTGAACCCGGTTCATATGAATTAGAGAAGCATACCTATTTATTTGCTATATACAATGGTGAACCTAAAGTCTTAATAGCAACATTACATGGTCAGCATGAAGCTTATTATGCGGCTTTTGTGGAAACCGAAAATAAAGAATTGAAAAATGGGTTTGCTCAGATTGTTAATGGGACTAATAGTTTGAGTAAACAACCCGAAAAAGCAGTGAACACTGGAATAGTAGCAGGATACTCTAACCAACAAGTTCAAGCAGCAAGAGTTTGGTTTACTAAATTTGATAGAGAAAATGGTTCTGCTATTGATCCGGATGCTTATTATTCAATTACACATTTGGAAGCAGGTTCAGCAATTGCACCAATTCCGAACAGTGTAAATTTCTCCAAACCAGCTATTTCAATTTTAGCAACACCGACTGCAGCGGGTGGTGTTACGTATACTGATAACGGCGATGGCACAGTAACAATTTATGACATTCCATTACATTTTCAAGATGAACGCTACATGGATGCTAGTTATAGTAGAGAATTTACACAGGCTATTTTGGATAAAGCACAAACAATTTCATTGGGAAACTTCTCTGAAGAACAATTAATGACCTTCTTAACTCGTTTGAAATAATCATTTTTGAAAATAATATCTAAACTCGGCACTCCCTTATCAAAAATCCAACAATTTATGTTGAATTTCCTCTTTTTTTTCAAAAATGCAAAAGTGTTCATCTTATGAATAGGTCATTTTATATAATTAATTAGTTAGAACGATTCTAATCAAAAAACAGGGGGTAAATTCAATGAAAAGAAGCTTTCTTAATAGTATTCTTGCTTCAGAAAAAAAGTATCGAGCAAAAATGGTAAAAGGAAAACATGGTTGGTTAGTAAAAGGTATGGTGTTTGGTACTTTATTATTTGGAGGAATGTTAATTGACAGTGTATCAGTAGAAGCTGCGTGGGCACCAAATACAGTGGAACAAATCGCTAGCAGAATCAAGGATGGACAAAAATCCATTACAATGATTGAGGGGGATACCGTTTATAATATTGGTTTAGCCATTAATATTAAGGACCCGATGCAGTTATTGTATGACAATGGGTTCAAAGACGGTGAACAGTATACCTTACCTGTAGGAACAAAAATTTCTTGGGATGGCAACCATGTAACAGTAACTGATCCTCAAGGAAATGTTATTGGTGATTCAGTTGTTAAGGATGAACAAAAGCATAATCCTGATCAACCAGTTGCTGGTCAAGCTAGTGATACTCCACAAGTACCAGTTACGGGAGAAAAACAATCGGCAAATGCAGCGTCAAATAATCAAAATGTTGCTACAGAAAAACCAAGCCAAACAATTCCGCAAGCACCAATTACAGAAAATGGTCAAGGATCTCCTAATCAAGAAACACCAGCTAAACCAAGTAACCCAGGAACTACACCAGAAAAACCAACGAATCCTGGTCAACCTACTAATCCAGAAAAACCTAAACCACCAGTTGTTCCTGAACAACCAGAGGATAATCGGACAGAACTTGAAAAATTAAAAGCTCAACTAGCTGATTTAGAAGCTAAATTACAAGTTGCTGAACAGGAATTAGCAACAGCTAAACAAAATCTTGAAGATGCTAAAAATCAACCAACAGCAGAATCAATCGACCAACAAATTAGTGATTTGCAAGCTGCTATTACACAAAAAGAAGCAAGTAAAGCAACTTTACAATCTGAAATTACTAATTTAGAAAATCAACAATCTACGGCGAATACTGAATTGGTGAACGCTCAAGCCAATTTAAATAATATTTTAGCAACTCAACAACAAGCACAAGATGCAGTGACAGCCGCTCAAGCAGCACTGGAAGCGATTAAAGAAACTGGTGACCCAACACAGATTGCTAATGCGGAAGCAGCCTTAGAAACAGCACAGAATGCAGCCAGTGATGTTGCTGCACAAGTTGCTCAAGCGCAAAGTGCTGTTGATGAAAAACAGAATGCAGTAACATCTATTGAGAATCAAGTAACTTCTAAGCAAAATGAATTAAATGCTGCTGGTGATACTTCAACTGAACAAGCCAAAATTGCTGAATTGCAAGCTCAAAAAGAGGGATTAGCTTCTCAATCAATTGCAGAACTTGAACAAATCGTTGTTGAAAAGCAAAAAGTGGTTGACGATCTAAAAGCTCAAATTGAAGAAGTAAAACAAAAGATTGCAGCAATCGAATTAAAAGTTGATCGTTCAGATGCGATTAATTCATTAAAACAATTCACTTACCTAACTCAAGAATTGGTTGATGGATATGTTGCTCGAATTAATTCAGCATTAAGCAAAGGTGAAATTCAAGCAGTAGTAAGTGAAGCTAGTGCCAAAAATGCTGAACTGCAAGCTAAATATGAAGAAGAACAAGCTGCTAAAGAATTAGTAAAAGCTAAAGAATCTGCAATCCAAGTAATCAGCGGATTAACATTAACCAATGACGAAAAAGCAGATTTCACCTCTCAAGTAAATGCAGCAACGTCAATTGATCAAGTAAATTCAGTTTTAGAAACTGCGAAAGCTAAATCAATTGAAAATGAAACGGCTAAACAACTTGAAAAAACTAAAACAGATGCTAAAACTTCTATCGATTCAATGAATATCACCAATGATGAAAAATCAGATTTCAAATCTAAGGTAGAAGCTGCAACAACGGTTGATGAAGTAAAATCAATTGTAAGTGAAGCACAAAAGATTTCTGACGAAAATGATGCTAAGGAAGAAGAAGCTAAAAAATTAGCAGAAGCTAAATCGGCAGCAATCACTCAATTAGAACAAATGAATCTTAAAGATCAATTGAATTCATTCAAATCTAAAGTAAATGCAGCTACAACAGTTGATGAAGTAAAATCAATTGTAAATGAAGCACAAGTAATTTCTGATCAAAATGATGCGGATGAACAAGATGCTAAAGAACTTCAAGAAGCAAAGGAATCTGCATTCGCAAAATTAGATACATTAAATCTTAAAGATCAAAAACAAAGCTTTGTAGATCAAGTAAATGATGCTCAATCTACCTCAGTGATTGATCGGATTTTAGAAGAAGCTCAAAAGGTTTCTGATGAAAACGATGCCAAAGATCAAGATGCTAAAGAATTAGCTCAAGCAAAAACTGATGCATTAACTAAATTAGATTCAATGAATCTTAAAGATCAAAAACAAAATTTTGTAGATCAAGTAAATGCAGCAACAACAGTTGATCAAGTAACTAATGTAGTCAGTGAAGCGCAAAAGGTTTCTGATTCTAATGATAAAGATGATCAAAATGCAGAAAAACTTCAAAAAGCAAAAGACGCAGCAATTAAGATTGTAAATGGATTGAATTTAACAAATGATGAAAAAACTTCATTCATCAATCAAATCAATGCAGCGACAACAACTAGCCAAATTGATCAAATCGTTCAAGCAGCAAAAGATAAAGTTACAGAAAATGAAGAAGCTGCCAAATTAGAAAAAGCTAAGCAAGAAGCTTTGGCTAAATTAGATGCAATGAATCTTAAAGATCAATTAGCTTCATTCAAATCTAAAGTAAATGCAGCAACAACAATTGATCAAGTTAATAAAGCAGTTGAGGATGCTCAAAAAGTATCTGATGAAAATGATCAAAAAGACGAAGATGCTAAACAACTAGCGGAAGCTAAAGAGGTAGCAATTAAAGAAATCAACGCTTTGGAACACCTATCATCATCTGAAAAACAAGGATTTGTTAGTCAAGTAAATGCAGCAACAACAGTTGATCAAGTAACTACAGCATTAAATACAGCAAAAGCTAAGAATGAAGAAAATGCTCCAGAACTAGAATTAACCTTGCAAGAAACCAAAGACAAATGGTCAGATCAAATTCGAGCTGAAGGTTTAGGAATTGCAGCTGCACCATATCTAGTAAAAATCAATAAAGCAACAACCATTGAAGAAGTTCTAGAAGCTGTACGGGAATTTATGGGAGCATCTGGTAAAGTTTATGATGAAATCCCAACAATTCAAAATTCAAAAGAAGAGCAACAAAATTATACAAATACATTCTTAGATGAATTAAATGCTTACCGTAAAGAAAGTGGATTAAAAGGTCTAAGTACCAATGATAAACTTCAAGAAGCTGCAGATCTTCGAGCTAAAGAATTAGCGGAATCATTTAGCCATACACGACCTAACGGAAGTGGAGTTATTACAGCAATTGATGAAATCTTTGGAGGAGCTAGTAAAAATCCATATACATTAAATGGAGAATGTATTGCTTCAGTGGGTAACGTATATAGTCATTCTAGTGGTGGTACCTTAGCAGAAAAAGTGTTAGATATGTGGCAAAATAGTGAAGGTCATGATGCTATCTTGAAACACAATAAAGGTACAGATATTGGAGTTTCATTCTTTGTAGCAGAAGATGGAACAGTCTACATGGTATTCTTAATTGCCTACAAATAATTAGTAATATCAAGTGCAAAAGAAAAAATCTCAGATCTAATTTAGGTCTGAGATTTTTACGTCATTTTTCAACGACGTCATCGACCATTAAATATATAGTAGAAGTTTTATTATAGATGTGTGAATGGTTTCTCGTACTGACAATTTTCCACAAAGTGAAATGTTGGAGTTGGTGATACCTAGAAAGATACCACAGGAACTGAAGAGTCATCATTACTCTCTTAGTCATTCATGATGACTTAGAATACTTAATACAGTATAATGAAACATGCGAAAAGAGGGAAATGAATGGGATATAAAATTGGAGATATTATTGAAGGAAGAGTTACCGGGATTCAGCCCTATGGTGCATTCATCTCATTAGATGACCAGACACAGGGGTTAGTCCATATATCTGAGGTACAGTCCGGCTACACAAAGAACATCCACAGCTTTTTAGAAATTGGCCAAACAGTAAAGGTCCAAGTAATCGACATCGACGAATACACGAAGAAAATCAGTTTATCGCTGCGCACATTAGCTGAGCGGCCAGCAGAAGCACCGTATCATCGAAAACGCTACTTTACGAATCGCAACAAAAATATCGGCTTCCGTTCGCTGGAGAAGAACATGCCTGAGTGGACCGATGAAGCAATTGACTTTCTATTGAAAGAACGTGTTGAAAATTAATTCTCAGTTTTATGCAAAGAATATCTTTTTTTCAGAAAACGTGATACAATGAGTGCGATTTATGATTAGCTTTTGCAGAGGTGAAAATTGTGACGAAACAAGTATCTGGAACAATCATGTTGCATTTAGAAGATGGATCAAAACGTTTTTTAGTTCACGAAAAAGGAAAAGATAAAGAATTTGCCCGCACTGATACCAAAGCCGAAAACACCGTTTTAGCTAGTTTTTTGAATTTTTTAAAAGCAACACTACATATTAATGTTGAGGATATTCGTTTAGTTGAATTGACCAACACGCAATCACACGGAGCCAGTTTGCCGCTATATGTGTTTGAAATGGCCAGTGAAACTGCCACAGAACTACCAGAAGGATTCGCTTGGGAAAGTCCTGACAGCGTGAGAAAAATCCTTGGAACGATCGAAATCGAAGGTGTACCATTATTTGAATAAATACTAAAAAGGAGCTTATGAAAATAAGTTCCTTTTTTTTAGAGAAAATAGTTGACCGATGATAGATTAAGTGGTAAATTAGTAAACGTTGCTGATACAGCAAAAGCCGAACAATGATTTTTGGAATTTAAAAAACTTCAAAAAAGTTGTTGACAATCACTCAGTAACCTGTTAAGATATAAAAGTTGCTGAAACAAAGCAACAAACCATGTAGACCTTTGAA
>NZ_BJED01000038.1 GCF_005405485.1 Enterococcus hulanensis
GAACTCAAAGCGACTTTAGAGAAATTCACGCTGTTGAATCTATTTGAAAAAGATGGCGTAGGTTTATATAAGAAATTGAAGCATGCAACAATTATCGAAGAAATCGAAAGTCCGATCTTTGAGATAGATGATGCCGAAATAGCGGCGGTTGCTGTCCAAGCAACAGAAGAAAAACCACAGGTGAATGAACTGGTAATTGAAGAAGCAGAATTGGCAGACATCCACATTCCTGAGGACTTAATGGTCGCAACAGAGCAGCCTGAGCCAGAAGTATTGATCCAAACGATCGGATTTCCGGCTGGAGTTGATTTGTGGGAATTGAATGAAATGCAATCGCTGGCGGTTGTGACAGCTTGTTTACCGAAAGAGTATGCTTTGCAAAATGTGCAGGTTGATGATACTCAAGGACCTGCGAAGCTGGTTTTGATTGGAAGACTCAAGGAAGAATACACAGAGGTACCATTAGCGACACAATCACCACCAGAAGCGCCTAAGAAAAAAAGAAAACGTCTGCTTGATCGCATTCGAAAGCGAGAATAGTTTACCCTGTCGATCCCATCAAAAAATCCAACGTTGGTATGGGATTGATAAGTGGAGCTACTATCAAAACGGAATTCGCTGAACCAGCGATTTATTTGCAATGGGCTGAGGCTTGGTCTTATAAACAGGGAGGAACCGCCGCCAGAAATTTGATGATACAGGACATATCATTCGACTCAAAGTCGCATTTTTAATAAGCTTAGGAAAAAAGATTTGAGGGAAATGCGATGATCAAACTAGCGGTGGAAATAGATCAAGATATAACGAACATTCAATTTGATGAGCAAGGGACGATGGTGATCTATCGAGAGCTGAAAAAGCTCTCGGATTTGACCAGCGATGAACTGCTGCTGTACTTTAAGGGGCGTACGGCGCAGGCGATTGACTACGGGCAAAAGATCGACAAAAAAATAGTAAAAGAAGCAGACAGCTTAGTAAGAATTAATGTGCCATGGGATATTGAGGGTAAGGACCTGGCGCAGCAGATGCTGACTGTCTGGAATGACAATTCGCTGCAAACGAAGGGTTTGTTTGATACGCAAAAAATTGCCGCGAATCATTTTCCAGTCGTAGCGAATTATCAAAAGATATTATTTGAAATCTTGGCTACCTTTGGCTACGAGAATGAAAAAGTGAAGGCCAAGCCAGCGAAGGCCCAGCACCGCTGGAATAAAAAAGTCAGTGAAATTCCGTTTTATATTGATTACAATGATGCAAAAGGGGAAGTTGTTTGGCAAAAGCGCAATGAAATGCTGCTGAAGGCCGGAGCGAAGCTAAAACAGGAGATGCCATTGAATAAAGATGGCTCAGTCGGTTTTAGTGCGCGCTTAACAGAAAAATTGAGAGCAGATCATGCAGATCAAATTTCGGATTTTACGACGACAGAGGACATCGTGTTAAAAAGTGTCAACGAAGTCGGGATCTTTCTTTACTATGCCGGAACCAACGGCTGGCTTGTCTTGAAGGATAAAGCTGGGAAAACCATCGATGAATATACGGTTGTAAAGTAGGAGGAGCGGATGCGCTTCTCCTTTTCTCTATTGAATTTCCCGTTGACAAAGGGGTACTATCAAAGAAAAGGGATAAAGGAGCGGATGGTTTGAAATTAGCGATTATTTATTATAGTAAAACAGGACAGACAAAAGAAATGGCGGAAATTATTGCTCAAGGAATGAAAAAGGCGGGTAGTGAGGCACGTATATTTTCGGTGGATGAACCGATCAATACAGAATATGTGAATGACTGTTCGGGAATCGTTTTTGGGACACCGACGTACATGGCGACGAGTCATTGGCGAATTTCTCAGTGGCTGATGACAGAAAGCGGCAATTTTTCTTTGGCTGGGAAGTTAGGCGGCGGATTCGCGACGGCTCATTATGCGCAAGGCGGCAGTGATAGCGCGATTCTTTCTATGCTGGGAATGCTGCTGGTGAAGGGAATGCTGGTGTATTCAGGCGGTTCGGCTTTCGGCAAACCTTTTATCCATCATGGACCGGTGGCGCTTGATGCGGTAGGGGATCACTATGAAAAATCGAAGGAAATGTTTGAGCTTTTCGGTCAGCGTTTCGCGGAGAAGGCATTAGAATTATTTGAATAATAAAAAAAGAGGGAAGAATCATATCCGATTCTTTCCCTCTTTTTTTATAGGTCTAAATATTTGGTTAAATAATCTGCCATACCGTCTTCGGTGTTTGGTTTTTCGGTGATGTCATTTGCGACTGCTTTTACTTGATCAGTCCCATTTGCCATCGCGACACCCCAGCCAGCGAATTTCAGCATATCTACATCATTGTGCTCGTCGCCGAACGCAATAATGTCTTCTTGCTTCATATTAAAATTATCGATAACGCGCTTCAATCCATGCGCTTTTTGAATCCCTTTAGCTACGACCTCCAAAATCGGATTTGGTCCGCCCCATGTATTGACTTCGACCTCATGTCCGAATTGCTGTTTCAATTCCTCAGAAACACTGCCGACATTTTCCGGCTGGCTGCGTAATAAGACAGACGTTGGATTAGTTCGTAACGTATTGACCGTCAACAAATTCTCATCCGTAGCGAAATCGCTGGCGAAGAAGTGTTGATCAAAGAAATTCAAATCATCAATGAAAAAGGTCTCGCGATTTTCAGCGGCGATAAAATCCAGTTTTAGATTCTTCTTTTCCGCCATTAAATCAAACACGATTTTCCGATTAAATGATGTTTCTTGTTCACCGTCCCAATTTTTCCCAGGAAGATGCACAAGGGCGCCGTTAAAATTAATCATCGGCGTCGTCAATTGTAATTCCTGATAAAAATTTTTACTCATGCGATAAGGACGACCAGTTGCGATCACAACAGAATGACCGTCTTGAATCGCACGACGCAAGGTTCTTGCGGTTTTATCAGTAATTTTTGAATCTTGATTTAAAGTTGTACCATCCAAATCAATTGCGATTAATTTTTTCATAAAAACTCCTACTTCGTATTAATGTATTTATTTTTCTCAGGAAAAATAAGCCTGATTTTCAGCACGCATATCATTCCACTAAAGTGTTAACGTTGAAATTCTGCGAAAAGTGGAACTGACATCCTACTTCGTATTAATGTATTTATTTTTCTCAGGAAAAATAAGCCTGATTTTCAGCACGCATTTCATTCCACTAAAGTGTTAACGTTGAAATTCTGCGAAAAGTGGAACTGACATCCTACTTCGTATTAATGTATTTATTTTTCTTAGGAAAAATAAGCCTGATTTTCAGCACTCGTATCATTCCACTAAAGTGTCTGAAATGAATGAGCTAGCTCGGAAAATATGTCTGAATTTTTTTAAATAAAAATTCAATCAATTCTCGTGTGCCTACCATTTTACTAAACTTGTTTAAAGTAAGAAGTAGAACTGGCAAAAAGTGGAACTGAAACCCTACTTTCAATTTGTTTCAGTCTAGCACATCCATTGGAAAACGCAACCGTGGCGCTTGAAAAAAGCTGAAAGTCTTAGGAAAATTTCAAACTTCATGAGGGAGAAGAAAAGTTTTTTCCCTCAGACTCTGCTATAGTAGAGTCATAAAATTGGCGAGAGAGGGAGTCGAGAGGATGAAAATCAATTGGCGCAGGAATCTGTTGATCTCATGGATTGGGTGTTTTTTTACTGGCGCGAGCTTCAGTCTGGTGATGCCCTTTTTGCCGGTCTACATTGAACAATTAGGGACCGCGAAATCGCAGGTTGATCTATTTTCAGGGCTGGCGATTTCTGTAACGGCATTTTCAGCAGCGATCGTTGCACCATTATGGGGAAGCTTGGCCGATCGAAAAGGGCGCAGGCTGATGATGATTCGTGCGGCGGCCGGAATGACGTTTACGATGGGGTCGTTGGCTTTTGTTCCGAATGTCTATTGGTTATTGATCATGCGCTTTATGACCGGTGTGTTATCTGGCTATATGCCGAATGCGACGGCATTGATCGCTTCCCAAGTCCCTAGACAAAAAAGCGGTTGGGCACTAGGCACCCTGGCTACAGGCGGTGTCGCGGGAAACTTGATCGGACCCTTGATCGGCGGAATGCTGGCGCAATGGTTCGGTTTGCGGAATGTGTTCATCATCACCGGAGTCATTTTAATGATTTGTACATTTTTGACCGTCTTCATGGTCAAGGAAAATTTCCAGCCGATCGAAAAAGAAGACGTCATCAGTATGGCGGAATTACGGAAACGGATCAATTATATGCCGATCCTGATTGGCTTATTCATCAGTTCGCTGATCCTGCAAGTCGGGGTAACAAGTATCAGCCCAATTCTGACATTGTATATTCGTGATTTAAGCGGCTCCAGCAGCAATGCTTTGGTCATCAGCGGGTTTATTGTTTCAATCGCTGGGGTTTCGGCGATTGCTTCTTCTCCGACGCTGGGGAAAATCGGGGATCGGATCGGAAATCATAAGGTATTATTAGCAGGACTTGTTTTGTCGCTGTTCTGCTTTATTCCGATGGCTTTTGTAAAAACGCCCTTCCAACTGGGAGTGCTGCGTTTCTTCCTCGGATTCTCGACGGGAGCGCTGATGCCGTCCATTAATACGTTGATCAGCAAAATCAGTCCACCAGAAGGCGTCAGCCGTATTTTCAGCTACAATCAAATGTTTAATAATTTCGGACAAGTTATCGGTCCGATGCTTGGATCAACCGTCGCACACGCGATGGGCTACCCGGCCGTATTCCTAGTAACCAGCGCCTGCGTGTTCGGTAATATCATCTTGAGCGTCTTCAATTTCCGGAAGCTGCTGGTGACGAAGACGAAGATCTAAGTAACCCAAAATTAATGAGCCATAATAAGAATTGCTAATTTTTTAGCACAGGCATTTCTACCGGAAAAGTAGAGATGCCTTTTTAGTTGAAAAAAATACTGACTACAACTTTTGGCGGATGTTCATTGGAATAAATAACCTGTAAAATTAGATGTAGGAAGAAAATTGAAAGAGGCAGGTGTTTTTAATGAAAAAGCTAATGTTAGGTGTACTTTTGTTTGTCGGTGTTTTAAGCTTTACTGGATGCTCTGTTGGCGCGGGAAATTCAACTGATACAAGTAGTGATACAGGAATAAAAGTTGCGAAAAATCAAGATGCAGGTGAAGGAGAATTTACACTGATCCCAACCACGATTTCTGTGGATGACAATGAAATAGAATTCATGGCAGAAAATGTGAATGAAGACAAGGTAACTTTTGTTTATGTAGCAAATGAAAAAGTTTTTGAGCAAAAAATCAAAAATACCGAGAGCTACAAAATAAACATCAAAGGACTTAAAGACGCCCACAGAACCGATTACAAACCAAAAGTTCAATTTGTTCAGTTCCAAGAAGTCGATAGCGACAAGGATATGACGATGTTCAAACAAGAAAGATACCGTGTAGAAAAATAACCAACCAAAAGCATCGCTCTTTAACAAGAGGATGCTTTTTTGTCAGTTGCACTTTTTGCAGTGCGCATGTGGAGAAAACAAAGAAATAATTTATGGTAAATCTGGATTCGAACCGTTTAGTGCAATGATATGCGAAGCGAAGATAAACTTATTTTTCACGTTCTTAGAAAAATAGATTCCTTTTAATGAGATAGCTGCGAGTTCAGCTTTTTGCAATATTTATTAAACGAGATAGAAAATAGGTATTTTAAGATAAGAAACAGCTAGAGAAGTTTAGCAGAATCGTATGCGAAGCGAAGATAAACTTATTTTTCACGCACTTGGAAAAATAGATTCCTTTCAGTGAGATAGCCGCGAGTTCAGCTTTTAGCAGTATTTATTAAACAAGACGGGAAATAGGTATTTTAAGATAGGAAACAAATAAACGAGTTTAGCAGAACCCGTAGAAATAACAGCTTTCAGTTAAAAATAAATGGCTGGAAAATTATATTTTAAAGAAGAAATTATGCAACGAAAATATATAGGTTGAAATATAAATAATGGTGGTGTTAATATATTCTCTGGAATAACCTTTTTTTATTCTAATAAACGCGAGAAAATGATATTATTTTTACGCAACAGAAAAATATTGGAGAAGAAAATGAGAGAAGAAGACATCGCATATTCAGATATAGATTTTTTAGTAAGAAATCTAAGAAATAAAAACGTTCGAACTAAAACAGTTTTTTGCCAAGTTTATCATGATTTGGTATGGCTGCAGCTCGCTTTCACTAAGGATAAAAAAACCATTTTAGGAAATGAAAATAGGATACTCAATTTAACAGAAGATATCGAATACGTTGAGAAAGTTTACAAGAAACTCTACTGGAGATCTTATTATCTCTTCTTATTTCATTTCATCTATTTGGACTATACGGCTAAAGCACTCTTAAAACACGAGAAAGCTTTAGTAAAAGATATCGACAGTAAGTTGGAAAAAGATAGTGAGCAGTATTTTAAGTTCATCAAAGAATATGCCATTTTCGGAGAGAACAGGGATGCTGTTTTTCAAGAGGATTACTCGCTTTTCCGAGCGAACTATTATTTGTTAGCTACTTATAAAAGCTTCGTTGATGCAAAAAAAGAATATCGGGCGTTAAATAAAAAGGGGTCAAATTTTAACGAACTATTAGATATTTATGTTTTGGAGAAACACTTAGAGATAAGAAAAGAAGAGATGGTCGATAAAAATAAAATAATGATGATGTACCTCACTTACAATGACAATCCGAACAAATCCGAGGAAGATCGGACAAGTGTTTATCAGACCACTATTACGAAGGATCAGTTAGACTTTGGACCGTTTTCACATAAAAGGGCTCGGTTTATTGTAAGTAATTTTTATCAAATGAAACACTACAATTCCAGGTTGACCATAAAAGAATTTTTGGAAACAGAAGCCGGGGAATCAGTCGGCAGGGGAACTTTCTTAACCTATAAGAAATTCTACGATCAAAGATATGGAAAAAATACTTGGGATAAAACGGCCGCCGAGAAGGCTTATGTAAAATATGCCGCCGAGTTAGAGAACAATCCCTTCTTAAAAATAGACGCCAGCCTGGCTAAACGGCTCAATGTTAGCCAAAAAGCGTTGAGAAACCAAATCGAAAAAGAGCGGAGACGAGTCTAAAGAAGCTCAGAAAAAATTAGTTTGGTTGTTATGAGGCTAGGTTGGACAATTAACTGTCTACTTAACCAACGTTTCACCCTTTGAAATAAACAAAAAACCAGTTACAATAAAGTAACTGGTTTTTTCTATGCTTCAGCTTTTTTGGGTGATACAAAACGTACGGCAATAAGTGCGATAACACCAACGATCAATGATATAATCGTAGATAATTCAAAGTTATAAGAACCACTTTGCAAGGCACCGCCTAGATAACAAACGGCTTGTCCAATTGCGAAAGCCCAAAATAATGTAACTAGATATTTCATCAAGAGCACCTCTTTTCGCAGGAAATTCTAGGTTTAGTTTAGCATTATTTTTGAAAATGTAAAGAAAAGACTTGTCTCGCCAGTTCAACTCTTTTTTTGGCGAGATTAGGAGAATGATAAACGAACTGCACATCAGACTTATTTTTCCTTAAGAAAAATAAATACCTTAATACGAAGTAGGATGTCAGTTCCACTTTTTGCCAGTTCTACTTCTTGCTTTAGCAAGTTTAGTAGAATGGTATGCGTACGAGAATCTATTGAATTTTTCTTAAAAAAATTCAAACCAATTTTCCGAGCTAGCTCATTCATTTCAGACACTTTAGTGGAATGATATACGTGCTGAGCATCAGACTTATTTTTCCTTAAGAAAAATAAATACCTTAATACGAAGTAGGATGTCAGTTCCACTTTTTGCAGAATTTCAGTATTAACACTTTAGTGGAATGATATACGTGCTGAGCATCAGACTTATTTTTCCCAAGAAAAATAAATACCTTAATACGAAGTAGGAGGATCTCATGAATTTACCACAACTTTATACGAAAACTTCCTATTCATTACTGAAAAGTACCTTAACGATCAGCGAATACGTGGAATCAGCGAAAGCTCGCGGATATTCTGCGATTGCGATCACCGATGAGAATGTTTTATATGGGGCCGTAGAATTTTTCAAGGCCTGCCAGAAGCATCAAATGATCGGCATCATCGGCTTGGAGTTGGATTTTCATTCTGAAGAAGCCACTGAAAAAATCTTGTTTTATGCTAAAAATGTCGCTGGCTATCAGGAATTGATGCGGCTATCCAGCACGCGCATGATGGCGGAGAAGCCCCAGACATTATCTGACTATCAGATCAATGGTGAGCATCTGATTACCGTTCTTCCTGTTGATGGAATATACGAACCGCTGGAATCAATCATTCCAAAGATCACTCAATCGATCACCGGCGAGGTCTATTTAGGAATTTCACCGGCAACGAAAACTTCGGAGTTGCCGACAAGCTTGCCGAAAATTGCGATCCATGAAGTGGCGTATCTGGACTCCAATCAAGCGTTTGCGATCAAAGTCATGGGCCACATTCAAAACGGCAGTCAACTGCCGCGAGAAGAATTGACCAATCAGCTGGGGGATAATTACTTAATCGAGAGGGATAATCTAGTGGCTGGTTTCGAAGATCAGGCAGCGCTAGCCAATGCCCAAAAACTCGTTGATGCTTGTCAATTTGACCTGCCTTTACGTCAGAAATTGTTGCCTCATTATCCGGTACCTACGCAGCAAACGGCGGATGCGTATTTGCAGGAGCTTTGCTGGCAGAAATTACCGGAGCGGATCGTAGATGTCACCGAGGAATATCGTCAGCGGCTGACTCGCGAATTAGGGATTATCCATAACATGGGCTTCGATGATTATTTCTTGATTGTCTGGGATGTGATGGATTATGTGCATCGCAGCAAGATTGTTTCTGGTGCCGGTCGAGGGTCTGCGGCGGGTTCACTCGTCGCCTATGTTCTGAGTATTACCGATGTCGATCCGATCAAATACAATCTATTGTTCGAACGATTCTTGAATCCGGAACGAAACAGCATGCCCGATATTGATTTGGATATTCCTGACAACCGCCGAAATCAGGTGCTGCACTATGTTCATGATAAATACGGTCATTTCCATGTTTCGCAAATTGCGACATTCGGCACGATGGCGGCGAAAATGGTTCTGAGAGATGTTGGCCGGGTCTTCGGCTTATCTCAAAGCGAGGCAAACCGCTGGTCGAAGGCGATCCCTAATCAATTGAAAATCACGTTAAAAGAAGCGTATGAAAAGTCCGAGCCGTTAAAACGCCTAGTGGCAAATGACGAGCGCAGTAATTTGATGTTCCAAACAGCTTTGAGCTTAGAAGGCCTGCCGCGGCATGTCTCCACCCACGCAGGCGGCGTCGTAATCAGCGATGTGAACTTGATCGATGTGGTTCCGCTGCAAAATGGTTCGGAGGATATTTTGCTGACGCAATTCACCATGGGCGATGTGGAAGCCATCGGACTGTTGAAGATGGATTTCCTTGGTCTGCGGAATCTTTCCATTATTGACAATGCGCTGCAAAATGTTCGGCGTGTCTATCAAGAAGACTTGAACTTAAAAAATGTGCCCTTGGACGATCCGGAAACGCTGGCTTTATTCCAGCGGGGCGAGACAAGCGGCGTGTTCCAATTTGAATCCGCTGGTATCCGCAAAGTGCTGCGCAATCTGCATCCGACATCCTTTGAAGACATCGTGGCGGTCAATGCGCTGTATCGGCCGGGTCCGATGCAGATCATTGATCAGTTTATCGCACGGAAGAATGGCAAAGAGCAGGTAAGCTATCCCGATGTTTCTGTTCAGCAGATTCTAGCGCCGACCTATGGGTTTATCGTCTACCAAGAGCAGATCATGCAGGTAGCCGCTCAGATGGCGGGCTTCAGCTTAGGCGAGGCCGATATTCTGCGGCGTGCCGTCAGCAAAAAGAAAAAAGACTTATTAGATGAAGAAAGACGTCATTTTGTCAGCGGAGCGGTTGGCCGCGGGCACAGTCAGCAGAGTGCCGAAGAGGTATATGACTATATCGAACGTTTTGCCAACTATGGGTTCAACCGATCCCACTCGGTGGCATATAGCTTCGTAGGGTATCAAATGGCTTATTTGAAGGTCCATTATCCTGGCGCTTTCTACACCGCACTGATGCAATCGGTTCGCAATGATCCGAAGAAGCTGCGTGAATACATCGCCGAGGCCAATCGTGCTGGGGTGAAATTATTAGCACCGGACATCAATCGCAGCAGCTACAGCTTTACCTTAGTTGAGAAGAATCTGATTCGTTTTGGTCTGGATGCGATCAAAGGCATGCGGCGTGATTTTGTCAGTGATATTTTGACGACTCGCAAGGAAGAAGGCCCCTTCAAATCCTTGGATCAATTTCTGCTGCGGATCGAATCGCGCTGGTTGAAGATTGATTATATCGCGCCGTTGATTTTTATTGGCGCCTTCGATGAACTTCATCCCAATCGGCGGGAATTAGCCGATGGGCTGGAAGGGAAAATCCAAAATGTCGAATACAGCGGCGGCAGTATGTCCTTGCTGGATGTGATGAGTCTAAAGGAACGACCATCCGAAGATTTTACATTGGCGGAACGCTTGAATTACGAGGAGCAATATCTCGGGTTGTATGTCTCTGGACATCCAACTGAAAACTTCCCTAAATTATTGAAACAAAAGGACTTGCAGCCGATCACAGAGCTTTCTGTCGGCAGTCACGGAAAAATTCTCTTCTATTTAAAGGATATACGCGAGATCCGTACTAAAAAAGGCGAGCAGATGGCCTTCTTGACCGGAAATGATCAAAGCGGTGAAATTTCGTTGACCGTCTTCCCGCAAACCTATCGCCGCTTACGCAAAGAGATTGAGCTTGAAAAAGTGTATCTGGTTCAAGGAAAGGTAGAGCGCAGCCGCTATGATCAAGCGATCCAATTACTAGTCGAAGAAATGATTTCGGCGCAAACCGCCGAAGATGATATTAGCGATAAAACACTATTTTTGCGGGTGCAGGCCGAACAGGATACCAGTGAAATTCAGCAAGGAATTGCCGAAAGACTTCAATTATCACCAGGAAAAGTTCCAGTTGTGATCTATTATGAGAAAAGTCGGCGGAAGATTGTGCTGGATAAAAAGTTTTGGGTGGGGGTTAATGACACCCTGTTAAATGCTTTAAGTGACATATTAGGGGAACAAAACGTCGTAATAAGATGATTTCTTGTAACTTTCAAAAACTTTTTTCAAAATACGAGCTTTTCCCGTAGACATCCCAAGACTTTTGGGATGTTTTTTGGTAGAATGTACCATGAATTAAACGATGTATGTTTTTTTGAGAATACTTATGAGGTGAGAAAATGAAACGCATTGGAATTTTAACAAGTGGAGGAGACGCTCCCGGAATGAACGCTGCCGTTCGTGCGGTTGTTCGTAAAGCGATTTTCGAAGGCATGGAAGTATATGGCATCAATTATGGTTTTGCCGGTCTAGTTGCTGGTGATATCCGTCGTTTGGATGTCGCAGATGTTGGTGACAAGATTCAACGAGGCGGAACTTTCTTATATTCAGCTCGTTACCCAGAATTTGCTACTGAAGAAGGGCAATTAAAAGGGATCGAACAATTGAAAAAATTCGGTATCGAAGGATTAGTCGTTATCGGTGGTGACGGATCTTACCACGGTGCGATGGCTTTGACAAAACATGGCTATCCAGCTGTCGGTATCCCAGGAACGATCGACAATGATATTCCAGGAACAGACTTCACGATCGGTTTTGATACTGCGACGAATACCGTATTAGAATCCGTTGACCGTATCCGTGATACAGCGACTTCACACGTTCGTACCTTCGTTATCGAAGTAATGGGACGTAACGCGGGCGATATCGCTTTATGGTCAGGTGTTGCAGGCGGCGCTGATGAAATCGTCATCCCTGAGCATGAATTTGACATGGAACGTATTGCCAAGAAAATCCAAGCAGGCCGCGATCGCGGGAAGAAACATTGCTTGATCATCTTAGCTGAAGGCGTTATGGGCGGAAATGAATTCGCTGATAAACTAGCTGAATACGGTGACTTCCATACACGTGTCAGTGTATTAGGTCACGTTGTCCGCGGTGGTTCACCAAGCGCACGCGACCGTGTATTAGCCAGCAAATTCGGTTCATATGCCGTTGACTTATTGTTAGAAGGCAAAGGCGGATTATGTATCGGTATCGAAGACAACAAAGTCGTAGCTGCTGACATCGTTGATACATTAGAAAACAACAAACACAAACCTGACTTATCATTATATGGTTTGAACAACGAAATCTCATTTTAATCTCGTTAATAATAGTGAAAAAAGCTATATATTATAAACAACAAGAATGGAGCGTATTACGTAATGAAAAAAACGAAGATCGTTAGTACTTTAGGACCTGCAAGTAACACTGTTGAAACAATCTCTGAATTAATTGAAGCAGGTGCTAACGTGTTCCGTTTCAACTTCTCACACGGAGATCACGAAGAACAATTGTCACGCATGAACATGGTTCGTGAAGCAGTAGAAAAAACTGGTAAAGATGTCGGTATCCTTTTAGATACTAAAGGTGCTGAAATCCGTACAACTGTTCAAGATACTACAGACGCAGATTACGGCCGCGCTGGTTATATTGAATTTAACGTAGGTGACGAAACACGCATCTCAATGGACTCTGAACATAAAGGAACAAAAGAAAAAATCGCTGTTACTTACCCAGGACTATTCGACGATGCTCACATCGGCGGACACATTTTATTCGATGATGGCTTGATCGACATGGAAATCGTTGATAAAGACGATGCCAACCGTGAATTAGTAATGGTTGTTAAAAATGCTGGTATGCTAGGTTCTCGTAAAGGTGTTAACGCTCCTGGAATCTCAATCAACTTGCCAGGTATCACAGAAAAAGATGCAGACGATATCCGTTTTGGTTTAGACAACGACATCAACTTTATCGCTGCAAGTTTTGTTCGTAAAGCACAAGACGTTCTTGATATCCGTGAAATCATTGAAGAAAAAAATATGAACCACGTTCATATCTTCCCTAAAATCGAATCACAAGAAGGTATCGACAACATCGACGAAATCATCAAAGTTTCTGATGGTATCATGATCGCTCGTGGGGACATGGGTGTTGAAATCGCGCCTGAACTAGTTCCTATGGTTCAAAAACGTATCATCAAAAAATGTAACGCTGCCGGTAAACCAGTTATCACAGCAACTCAAATGTTAGAATCAATGCAAGAAAACCCACGTCCAACACGTGCGGAAGCATCTGACGTTGCCAACGCTGTATTTGACGGAACTGACGCTACAATGCTTTCTGGTGAATCTGCAAATGGTAAATACCCAGTTGAAGCTGTTGGTACAATGGCTCGTATCGATATGGAAGCTGAATCTGCATTGTCAGAATTAGGTTCATTCCAAATCAACGAATTCGACAAATCTAACGTAACTGAAACAATCGGTTTATCTGTAGCTCGCGCTGCGAAAAACTTAGGCGTTAAAACAATCGTTGCGGCAACTGAATCAGGACACACTGCACGTATGATCTCTAAATACCGTCCAGATGCTGACATCCTAGCTGTAACATTTGACGAACATACAAAACGCAGCTTGATGGTTAACTGGGGAGTATTCCCAACAGTTGCTGAAAAACCAACAACAACTGACGAAATGTTCGACCTAGCTGCTCAAAAAGCTGTTGATTTAGGCTTTGCTACAGAAGGCGACTTGATCTTGATCACTGCCGGTGTGCCAGTTGGTGAACGCGGAACTACAAACGTTATGAAAGTTCAAATGATCGGTTCTAAATTATTACAAGCACAAGGTATCGGTGAATCAACAGTCGTGGCTCACGCAGTCGTTGCTAAAAACGCTGAAGAAGCAATCAAAAACGCGAAAGACGGTATGGTTTTAGTTGTTCCTACAACTGATAAAGACTACATGCCTGCAATCGAAAAAGCTTCTGCTTTGATCGTTGAAGATGGCGGCTTGACTTCACACGCTGCTGTTGTCGGTATCGCTCAAGATATCCCAGTAGTAGTTGGTGCAACTGACGCAACTTCAACAGTCGTTGATGGCGAATTAGTTACTGTTGACCCTCGTCGTGGTATCGTCTACCGTGGACAAACAACAGCGATCTAAATTCTAGATTGTCGTTTCAAAAGGATTTTTTGGGACTGCGGCAAACTGTCGCGGTCCTTTTTGTCAGAATATAAGAGTGAAAATAGCGTTTATGGTTATTTAGAACGTTTGTATCCAATCAGTATAGCGCGATGATATGCCGACGATGATAAGTATAAAATTTAAAAAATTTATTTTTCCGATTATTTGAGTCGGCCGACAGTATAGATTGATTGGCCTTTAATTTGAATAAACTATTAAGTTTCTTCTGACATCCAGCTTTTCGAGCGAACTTTTTTCGACGGAAAGCAAAAATTTATAAAAATCTGAGGAGCGATTTCCCTAAATTTTAGTTTTGTCGCTCAAAAGCTAAAAGAGCTTGTTCAGCTTTTAAAGGTGTCAAGAAAATTTCATTGACAAAGGTTTTTTCCACCTGTATAATATCGATTGTTGCTTATGAGGTGATGAATGATGAAATGGTCGATTGGCGAATTGCGCCGCTACAAAGAAGAAGCACTAAATTTTTCAGAAACGATTGATGTGAATGACGCATTGATAGCCCGCGACAATGAAGTCTTAGCGGTAACTCCCGTTACTGTAGAAGGAATCTTGTCTGTCGGAAAAAATGAATATATTTTACATTATCGCTTGAAAACTATTGTAACTGTTCCTTCAGCCCGCTCCTTGGAACCAGTTGATCTACCACTTGATCTTTCGGTGGACGAAGTATTCATGACACGGGAGCAATGGTCTTCAATGGAAGAAGAACGAGACGAAGAGATCCTTGTCCTAGACAATGATACGATCGACTTGACCGATTCTATCGAAGATAACATTTTATTAGCGATTCCGCTGCAAGTCTTCACTGAGGAAGAACGAAATTCTTCTGATTTACCAAAAGGTAACGATTGGGAAGTCGTAAGTGAAGAAGAGTATTTGCAGAAAAAAGAATCCGCTGAAACAATTGATCCTCGTCTTGCAAAATTATCTGAACTATTCAACGAATCGGAAGATGACAAGTAAGATTGGAATAAAATGTATCAGTAAATGATACTTCATTTTATAAGGAGGTGTAACACCCAATGGCAGTACCAGCTAGAAAAACATCAAAAGCTAAAAAGAACAAACGTCGTACTCACTACAAATTGACCATTAAAGGATTAAACGAATGTCCTAACTGTGGCGAAATGAAGAAGAGCCATCACGTATGTGCCAACTGCGGCTACTATGATGGAAAAGATGTTATGTCTAAAGAAGCATAAGAACTTTTTAATAGAGAAAGTTAAAACCTCAAGACTAACCATGGAGTCTTGAGGTTTTTTTCTTAGATAAAAATGGATGGAAGTCATTTAATGAAAAATAGCTTCTCATCCTGATATTGAATTTCAGCAGTTTAATTTCTGAGAAGTTTTCTTGAATCTTTTCGGATTAAAAACACTATTCATTTTCCATTCTCACTTTCTTAGGATATAATGAGAATCGTATTGAGTAATTAGGAGGGTATACTATGTCAAAACAACAATTCGGCGTCGTCGGTATGGCCGTGATGGGAAAAAACCTAGCTTTAAATATTGAAAGCCGCGGCTATTCAGTGGCCTTGTATAATCGTACAGGATCAAAAACTGAAGCGGTGGTAGCGGAACATCCCGATCGCAAGTTAAAAGCAACTTTTTCAATCGAGGAGTTTGTTGATTCGATCGAGAAGCCACGTCGTATCCTATTAATGGTGCAAGCTGGACCAGCAACGGATGCAACGATCCAATCACTATTACCACATTTAGATAAAGGCGACATTCTGATCGATGGAGGGAACACCTTCTTTAAAGATACGATCCGTCGTAACGAAGAATTAGCGAACTCAGGAATCAATTTCATCGGTACGGGCGTTTCCGGCGGTGAAAAAGGTGCATTAGAAGGCCCTTCAATGATGCCAGGCGGACAAAAAGAAGCGTATGATTTAGTCGCTCCTATTTTTGAACAAATTGCTGCCAAAGCAGAAGACGGTGAACCATGTGTTACTTACATCGGCGAAAACGGTGCAGGCCACTACGTCAAAATGGTTCATAACGGAATCGAATACGGCGATATGCAATTAATCGCTGAATCTTATGATTTGATGCAAAACTTACTCGGCCTTTCAGTAGATGAAATGGCGGAAGTATTCTCAGAATGGAACAAAGGCGAATTAGACAGCTACTTGATCGAGATCACAGCGGATATCTTGACTCGCAAAGATGACGAAGGCACGGATAAAGCTATCGTGGACGTGATTAAAGATGCTGCCGGAAATAAAGGTACAGGTAAATGGACGTCACAAAGCGCTTTAGACTTAGGTGTACCGCTGCCATTGATCACTGAATCTGTTTTTGCTCGTTTCATTTCTGCATATAAAGAAGAACGTGTGGCAGCCAGCAAAGTTCTTGCTGGACCAGCTCCTTATAAATATGAAGGCGATAAGCAAGAATTAATCGAAAAAATCCGTGAAGCACTTTATTTCAGTAAAATCATGAGCTATGCTCAAGGCTTCTCTGAACTACGTGCCGCATCAAAAGAATTTGGCTGGGACTTGCCATTCGGTGAAATCGCGAAGATCTGGCGTGCAGGATGTATTATCCGAGCTCGTTTCTTACAAAAAATCACCGATGCTTATGAAAAAGACGCTGACCTTGCAAACTTAATGTTAGATGACTACTTCAAAGAAATCACTGACAAATATCAACAAGCAGTCCGCGAAGTTGTGGCCATCGCTGTTCAAGCAGGCGTACCGGTACCAACATTCTCATCTGCGATCACCTATTACGATTCTTACCGCGCTGAACGATTACCAGCAAACCTGATCCAAGCACAACGTGATTACTTCGGTGCTCATACCTATGAACGTACGGACAAAGAAGGAATTTATCACTACAGCTGGTACCATGAAGAATAGCATGAGTTATTTATAACAATACTGATAACTAACTATAGCTTTTTGACAGGTTTAGCCCTATAATGATAGAGGTTTAATGAAATTCAACTTGGAAAGGAACTAAAAAAATGAGTAATATTCTGATCATTGAAGATGAAAAAAATCTAGCTCGTTTTGTCGAACTAGAATTGAAGCACGAAGGCTATGATACAGAAGTTCATTATAATGGTAGAACAGGACTTGAAGCCGCTTTGGAAAGCGACTGGGATGCAATCTTGCTTGATTTGATGCTCCCTGAGTTAAACGGTTTGGAAGTTTGTCGTCGTGTTCGTCAAGTTAAAAATACGCCGATCATCATGATGACCGCCCGTGACTCTGTAATCGACCGCGTTTCAGGTTTGGATCATGGTGCAGATGACTATATCGTCAAACCATTTGCTATCGAAGAATTATTAGCACGTTTGCGTGCCTTACTTCGCCGAATCGATATCGAAGGGGATAAGAACGTTGCGAAACAAACAACGATTACTTATCGCGATTTAACGATCGAAAAAGAAAACCGTGTCGTTCGCCGAGGCAATGAAATTATTGAGCTGACAAAACGTGAATACGAATTATTATTGACGCTTATGGAGAATGTCAATGTTGTTCTTGCTCGGGATGTGTTACTTAATAAGGTCTGGGGCTACGAAACAGAAGTAGAAACAAACGTTGTTGACGTGTATATCCGTTACCTGCGTAATAAAATCGATGTACCAGGTGAGGACAGCTATATTCAAACTGTTCGTGGTACTGGGTACGTTATGCGCTCATGAGAAAATTGATCAAGAAACAAAGAGAACTGAAAGGGCCCTCACTTACCATCAAGTGGGCCTTTACAAGTTCTTTCTTTATATTCGTCGTATTTACGATCTTTGCAGTTATTACGTATAAGTCTTCGGTCAATCTGATCGTGACGAAGGAAAGAAACAATGTAGAACGAACGATCTCTGAAGTTACTTCTCGTTTATCCAATGCGAATGAAGAGCTGACACTGGTCAATACCTATCGCACTTTGACAGAATCAGACAGTCAGGATAATGCTATCTATGATCAAAATATGACATTAGAAGGCAATATGATGCGGATCGATGACTTTATTTCAGAGTTAGGACAGCGCCAGTTGTCTTTAGATATCTATAATTTAGATAAGAAGCTGATTTTTAAAACGCAAAAGGATTATCGTCCACTAGTGCAGACGAAGCATAAGGAGCCGACCATCGTAACTGTTGATGAGAATAATGGCTTTTTATCTGTTGAACCGATCTATTCTAAGGAAACACGGGAGAAGATCGGCTATGCCCAAGTATTTTATGAATTATCCGATTTCTATGAAATGCGCAGCAAGTTACTACTGACGCTGATCGTATTAGAGATTGTTTCACTGCTTTTGAGCAGTTTCTTAGGCTTCTTACTGTCTTCTTATTTCTTGAAGCCGGTCAAGATATTGCGCGATACGATGGAGATCATTCGTCAAGATCCGCAAGCAGAAGTGCATGTGCCGGATATTACTACTAATGATGAGTTGGCGGATTTAGCAGTCATCTTTAATGATGTGATTGATCGCATTCGAATGTATATCGAGCAGCAGGAGCAATTTGTGGAAGATGTGTCTCACGAATTGAGAACACCAGTAGCAGTAATCGAAGGTCATTTGAATATGTTGAACCGCTGGGGCAAAGATGATCCAGAAATATTGGATGAATCAATCCAAGCCAGTCTGCAGGAGCTTGTACGTATGAAGAGCCTAGTGCAGGAAATGCTGGATCTTTCTCGTGCCGAACAAGTGGATGTCTATTATGGTAATGAGACTTCAAAGGCAAAAGATGTTACTTATCAAGTGTTTAATAATTTCAAATTACTTTATCCTGAATTTACCTTTACGTTGGATGATGATTTAGATGGCGAGAAAATGCTGAAAATCTATCGCAATCACTTAGAACAAATTTTGATCATCATTTTAGACAATGCGGTGAAATATTCTACGGACCGCAAGGAAGTACACATTTCTGTTTCTTCAACAATGAATAAGTTTGAAATCGCGATCCAAGACTTTGGTGAAGGAATTCCGAATGAAGATATTGATAAAGTATTTAATCGTTTTTATCGAGTGGATAAAGCCCGCGCCCGTACAAAAGGCGGAAATGGACTAGGATTATCGATCGCCCACAAACTTTTAGAGAGTTATAAAGGCAGTATCAGTGTCGAAAGCTCTGTTGGCAAGGGCACAATTTTTAGAATTTTTATTCCAATGGTGGAAGAGAAAACAGCTGAGTAGAACTCGGCTGTTTTTTTATGCGAAGGTTACAAAATATTTTCACTCAAGATAGCGTTATTTTTGTTTTAAAATCGAACGTTATTTTGGAGTTTTAAATGAACGTTCGAAAAATAAAAAAGTTTAAAAAAATGTGCAAAAAATAGTTGCATTACCACTTGAAGATTGCTATATTATTAAATGTTCCCAAGAGAGCAAAACATCTCGAAAAAAAATTAAAATAATTGTTGACGGATGAAAAATCTTGTGGTATTTTTATAAAGTCGCTTGAACGAAATATAAAGCAAACTTGTTTTTTTATCAAAAAGTTTTTAAATAAAAGTTGTTGACTTTTAAATGGAAACCTGCTAAGATATAAAAGTTGCTGAAACAAAGCGACAAACTATGTAGACCTTTGAAAACTGAACGAATAAAACAAACCAAATGTGTAGGGCGTTTCTATTTAATAGAAACAAACAACA
>NZ_BJED01000039.1 GCF_005405485.1 Enterococcus hulanensis
TTCAAAACTATATTTAGCCATAAAAATACCGACCTCCAGAAGTTAGATTTTTGGTCTAACTTTTGGGGGTCGGTACAGAATCATGGAGGGGGATTTCTTATGCACTTATTTTACGATAAACATCGATGATTTCTTTTGCTAGGTCGGTAAAGGCGATTGATGTCATCAGATGGTCTTGACTATGGACCGTCAATAAATTCAAATTGAGGTGCTCACCTTGTGCTTCTTTTGTTAAAAGTCCTGTTTGCGAATGGTGAGCTTCAACTAATGACTCTTCGGCTTGCTTGATCTTTTCGTCTGCTAAATCAAAGTCGCCTCCCTTGGCTTCTTGAATAGCTTCCATGGCATTGCTTTTCGCATTGCCGCCATGGATGATCAGCCCCATCACCGCTTCTAAATTTTCTTCCTGCATTTAACCCGTCCTCCATTTTTTTCCCGTAAATTAACCGTTGATCATCGCAACTGCTTGACCAAGCACTTTTTCACCATTCATCATGCCGTAGTCCGTCATATTGATGACATCCACAGGAATTCCCAGTGGTGCTAATTTTTCTTCAAATTGTTTTTGCATGAAGCGAACTTGTGGGCCTAACAGGACCGTGTCGATCTCGCGTTCTTGCAATTTATTCGTCGCTTCTGCTGCTGCGATTGCGAAAATATCCACATCTAATCCTTGTGTTTCAGCTGCTTTTTGCATTTTTGTCACTAACATGCTGGTACTCATCCCAGCGTTACAAACTAACATAATTGTCTTTTCACTCATTATGCTTGCCTCCTGCTTTAAATTAAAATATTCATTTTTTACGAGCTCTTCACTACAAAGCTTCTCCATTACTTGCAATCACTTTTTGGAACCAATGGAAAGAATCCTTCTTGCTGCGATCCAATGTTCCGGCACCATCATTGTCCTTATCGACATAAATGAAGCCGTAGCGTTTTTTCATTTCGCCGGTTCCAGCAGAAACTAAATCAATGAAGCCCCAAGGCGTATAGCCCATCAAATCAATGCCGTCATAAATGACTGCTTCTTGCATCGCTTCGATATGTTCCCGCAAGTAATCAATTCGATACTCATCATGGATCTCACCATCTTCAGAAATTTCATCAATTGCGCCGAAGCCATTTTCTACGATGAATAATGGCAGTTCGTAACGATCATTGAACCAGTTCATCGCATAACGTAAACCAGTCGGATCGATTTGCCAGCCCCATTCCGAAGCTTTAACATACGGATTTTCTACCAAATCATTGGCTTCGTCATAATCATATGCAGGTCCTTTATCATGATCTTTGACCGCAAAGGACATGTAATAGCTGAAGCCGATGTAATCCACAGTACCTTTGGTTAATTGCACTTCATCTTCGGCTGTAATATCCAAGTCGAACTGTTTACGATCGAAGTAAGCTTTCATATAGCTTGGGTAGCGTCCCTTGCAATGAACATCCGTGAACCAATATCGACGCTGCATCGCTACTGTTGCAGCCATCATATCAGACGGACTGCAAGAGTATGGATAGATTGGAACCATCGCGATCATACAGCCGATCTCAAAATCAGGGTTGATCTTATGACCGATCTCGATTGCTTTAGCACTTGCTACCAACTCGTAGTGAGCCGCTTGATACATGATTTTTTCACGATCATCACCAGCTTCAAATTTCAACCCAGAATTGGTAAAGGGAGCAAAATCTTCTTTATAGTTGGCTTGGTTATTGATCTCATTAAAAGTCATCCAGTATTTCACTTTATCTTTATAACGAGTGAAACATACTTCGGCAAAACGAGCGAAGAACTCAACCATTTTGCGATTGCGCCAGCCGCCATACTCAGTAACGAGATGATATGGCATCTCGAAATGTGACAACGTGATTACTGGTTCGATCCCGTATTTCAAGCACTCATCAAACAGATCATCGTAAAATTGCAGTCCTGCTTCATTCGGCTCTGCTTCATCGCCATTCGGAAAAATACGTGTCCAGGCAATTGATGTCCGGAAGCATTTCAATCCAAGTTCTGCAAATAGCTTCACGTCTTCTTTGTAACGACCATAAAAGTCGATGGCTTCATGGTTAGGATAGTTTTCTCCTTCTAAAACGCCATTCGTAATTCGGCGTGGCACACCATGAGCACCGACAGTCATAACATCAGCGACACTGACACCTTTTCCGCCGTCTTGCCAACCGCCTTCTAGTTGATGGGCGGCAACTGCGCCGCCCCATAAAAAGTTTTCTTTAAAAATACTCATGTTTGTACCTCTTCATTTTTTTTCGTTTAAACCGTCGCTTGTCCTTCGGCTTTTTTATTTTCAGTTTCTAAGTCTTTTTCGATTTGTTCCATGCTTTCACCTTGTTCTTGCAAGTAGTTCAATGAATCCACTTTACGAACAAATGGCAGATAGATGAAGAATCCGATCACTAAAACGATTGCTTGTAAAAGAGCTGTTCTCCAGCCGCCAATTAGGAAGCCTGAAATGATCGGCGGTGTTGTCCAAGGTACTACGACTGCAGTAAACAATGGAACTAGGCCGGAATACAGTGCGAAATAAGTGATTACCCCTGAAACCATTGGAGTCAAGATAAATGGTAATGCCATGATTGGGTTCATTACGACTGGTGTCGCAAACAGAATCGGTTCGTTAATGTTAAAGAATGCTGGTAAGAAAGCCAAACGTCCTAATTGTTTGAACTGAGCAGAACGAGCGAACATAACCATGTACATTACGATCCCGATCGTCATCCCTGCACCTGTTACTGTCATGAATTGATCTAAAAATTGCTGTGTTACGATGTGTCCGCCATTAGCAACTGTCAATTCTTGCCCAGCTTTTAAGATCGCTGTGTTTTCCAATGAATTCGCTGTCAAAATCGGACCCATGATCCCGCCGACTAATGTAGAGCCGTGAACACCGAAGAACCATAAGAATGGTACTAAGAAACCAAGCATCATCGCTCCGCCAAACGTATCGGTAACACCTTGCATCGGACTTTGAATAACTTTATAAATTGCTTCTACCACTGTTGTATTAAGGAATTTGTCGAAGATTACATAAATGACTAATGATACAGTCGTGATTACCGCTGCTGGGATCAACGCAGTAAATGAGTTCGCTACGTTTGCTGGTACTTGTTCTGGTAATTTGATCCGAATATCACGTTTCAAGAACCAAGAATATGCCCAACCGACAAACAAACCAACTAAGATGGCACTGATCATTCCTTGTCCGCCAGTCCAAGTTTTATCAATGACGTTGCCGATGATTGTTCCACTTTCAGCATCGGTCACTGATGATTTCATTGTCAGTAAGAATACTACCAAAGCGATCATTCCTGCTGGCAGACCTTCAAAGCCTTCTTCTTTTACATATGAATTAGCAATACCCATTACGGCGAAAAGTGACATAATAGCAAATGATGCACCAAACGCTTCGTTAAAATAAACATCCAAGCCGCTGCTAGCGACCCATTCAGAAATTGCCGGAACTGGGAAATTCGCTAAAAGTAAGAAAACGGAACCGACGATCGTAAATGGCATAGTGTACAGCATCCCATTACGAAGAGCAGTAATAGCTTTAGTATTTACAAATTTTAAAATCGGTGGTAATAATTTCTCGTTAATAAAGTTATTCATAAATGATTCTCCTTAAAAATATTTTTTTGCAGCGATGGCCATTCGCATTTTTGATGTATCCGTTTACAGCTTTATCATATAGGATGGCCTCTCCGAATGGAATACTTCTGAAACAGTCAGGAACATGTTCCACACAAAAAAACAACCTAGCCGTTTTTAGACAGCCAGATCATTTATCTTGCCAAAAATCCACTTGATTATTCCTGCTTAAAGCCTGTTAAAAGGCGTAACCGCAGTATTCCACGATTTCACCAAAGAATTTTTTATTTGTTTTTTAGTTTGTTTTCTCGTTGATACGCTTGATGCGCCAAAATTTCTAAAAGTGCGATGACCGGGACCTGCGTGGTCAGATTGATAAATTCCTCCGTCGGGTCCGGACCGGTCACTTCCGGCATGTAATAAGAAATATTGAAATCGGCCATTTGCGCAATCGTTGAGTGCTGATCGTTCGTGATACTTAAAATTTTGGCCCCGTAACGTTTAAAGTCTTCGATCTGCTTGATGACCTCGACCGTCTCTCCTGAGACTGATAAGGCGATCATCAGCGTCGTATCTAAGCCTTTGGTGGGAACAGGAATGAAGGGATCGGTGATGGCATAGGCATTAAATAGTAAATTAGAAAAATAGCGCGCCCCATAGGTTCCTAGTATTCCGCTTGTGCCAATCCCTGAAAAAACCAAATGTTTGCTGTTTAGTATCAGTTCAATCGCCGGATCAATCACCGTACGATAGCTTTCATTATTTACCTTTTTCAAAAAAGCGTCGACATGTACGTTTGCGTCATAAAAAGCCTCGAAAGATTGTCCCTGTCGCGAAAGGTTCTCTTTCAAAGCATACTTAAATTCCGAATAACCTGAATAGCCGAGCTTATTTAGACAGCGTAAAATCGTAGACGTCGACACATGGCAGTTATCTGAAAGATCGCGAATCGTCATCTGGTTAATTTGTTCCATGTTTTCTACAATAAAAGTATAGACAATCAATTCCAACTCGTTTAATTCTTTCACCTTTTGCGAATCGAACATTAAATTTCAACTCCTAATGGTATGTTTTTTACACCTCCATTATCCCACAATTAAGAAAAATCACACAGCTTATTGTTTAATTATTTCGTTATTTATTTAATTGATGCCTCAAAAAAAGAGCCAATGATTTTGATCATCGACTCTTCGTTAGAATTGCTTAATGGAAGAACAGCTGAAAAAAGCTTAATCTCCAAATTTTTTTCAGCGCCTGCTAAACTATTTTTTTCTGAATCAGATTTAATTAAGTTGGAAGCCGTACTTTAAGCGATCATCAGGATCGATCAAATAGGTCGCCAGCCCAGTAATATTGGAACTGCCTGTAATTTGAGGAATCACCGCTGTGAAGCTTCCGATGTTCACTTCCTCCAGCAGCCGACTTTCAAACCGGCTGCCGATAATACTCTCGTTGATGAACGGTTGGTTTAGGCTAAGATATCCCTTGCCATATAGCATCGCCATCAAGGCACTTGTTCCCGATCCAGAAGGAGAACGGTCGGCTTGGTGATTTCCAAAGACAACGACATTTCGGTAATTCACTTCGCCCGAGTCGATTCTTTCGTAAAAATTGCACGTTCCCACTTCGTTGATTGCTAATTCAGGATGTGCCACGTTGAGCTCCTTATTCAGCTTCGCCAACATTTTTATACCAATATCGGTAATTGCGGCTAAATCCTTTTTTTCTACCTTCATTCCAAGCTGTTCTACCGCAATCAAAGCCACAAAATTCCCTGCAAAAGCAAGGTCATAGGTTATCTCTTTACCGGATACCTGTGTTTTCAAATTTTCTTGATAAAGAAACGAAGGAACATTCTTGATGCTGACTGACTTCGTCTTGCCTTCTTCGACTTTGACCTTCGCTTCGATCAAACCAGCAGGCGCATCAATTTTCACGATTGTATAGGGTTCCTTGGCTTCAACGACACCTGTTTCTACCGCCGCTGTTGCAGAACCCATAGAACCATGCCCGCACATCGGCAGATAACCCGTTCCATCCATAAAAATAGCGCCGAAATCAGCTTCTGGGTTCACCGGCTCAGTCCAAAGAGAACCAAACATATCCTTGTGTCCTCTCGGCTCATCCATCAAAGCGCGACGATAATGGTCGTAATTATCTGATACATATTGCTTTTTTTCCAGCATGGTATTTCCCTGCGGTTCTGGGAATCCATCATAAACAATACGCGTAAATTCTCCCTGAGTATGTGCGTCAATCACCTTAAAACACGCCTCAAAATGCTGTGGATCGATTGTTACTTGCTTTTTTCGACTCATCTTCTACCTCCTTTTTTCCTGTTGCAGCGCCCAACGAATCATGCAGTCTGTAATACCTTCATTCTACCGAGTCGCAAAACAAATGAACAGTCCGAAAAGAATATAATTTAGTATGTAAAAAAAGAACCCGAACGCTGCTCGGATTCCTTTCATTTTTTCTGTTTTCGTTGGATGGCTTTGCGCAGGCCGATTCGGTAGACCCGCGGCAGTGCCAAGAAAAAATTCTGCGTAAATTGATACTGGCGATATTTTTCAATGATAAAGGCGATCAGCTCCCCATTGCCATATTTCTTTTGATGGAAAATCTCAAAGCTGCGAATTTTCCGTGCTGCCTTAGTTGGCTCCTTCAATACCAGCAAAAAGGACAGCAGATCATCAAAGTAACGAACCTTTGCCTCTTCATAGCTCTCCGTACCATAGCGCTCCAGCTGAATAAAGTCAGTCAGCTTGCGTCCCCAAAACTTTCGTTCCAGATAAACCGGCGCTTGGATATCTTGCTGAAAATCCGCCAAATACGCTTCGAAAACATTCTTATCCGCTAAGAAATTCTTCTCCTGCCGTTCGAAAACCTCCCGATCGACTTGATTGATCTCCGTCACAACACTCAGATAATCACCAATAAACAGCGGCATTTCTGCTTCACGGAAACGCACGACGCGTCCTGCTAATTTCTGATTCAAGGAAAGCGGACGTCGCAAAGTGTTATTGCGATAATAAGCAAAAACATATCGCTGCCACAGGTCTTCTGGAAAAGGGATGCCCTTTTCCGTCAGCCACAACAATTCATCTAAAGCCAAATCTACATGAGCGACACCCTTTTTGATCTCTTCGGCCACTTGCTGCGAAATGCCTAAATGATCCTTGAAGTGCTGAATCCCCAGACGGATCTCCTGTTGCTTGCTTTTCGACTCGATCACAAACTGATATTTTAACGGTCGTCCGCAGGCACATTTTAATTGGCTGTGGATTCCCCGTTCGTATTCATCGTCGATATTCAACGCGACAAATTCCCAATCCGATGTCTGCAAATACTGCTTTTGCAAAAACAGCGAACGGACTTCGTATTTTCGCTGCTGATTGACGAGCTCCTGTTGCGGCGCGGACAATTTTCCGAAGAGGGCTTTGCGCTCTGCTCCTGAATAGGTCACATGACATTCTGTCGGATAATCATCCAAGCCATAACTTCTAGGATACCAATGCTCATAAATCGCTAAATAATTATCCATCGATTAAGGCCTTATTTCTTTGGATCAAATTTATCTTCGATCTCTTTAATGATTTTTTTCGCTTCAGCTTTCAATGACGGATGAGCTTCCTCTTCCTCCACCGCGTTTGAGCCAGAACGGGCAATTTCCTTCGGTTCGCCGGAATTACTGCCAGCTAATGCTTCTTGCTTATTCTCAGTTTCGCTAGAATTGGTTCCTGCTAGAGCCACATCGTCCTCGGTTTTTGGTGCCATTGAGCCCCGCAGACGACGATCTTTTTCATTGTTGTAATTTGTCATAATCTTACCCCCACATTTCTTTTTGTATTTTACCCGATAGTTTCTCGGATTGCCAAAGTTATCCTGCCTTCATGAAGAAACGATAAACGCACCATGATAATGTCCCAAACCAGCTAAGTCCGCAAAGGGCAAAAATTATCGTGACATAGCTTGGCGGATCGTAACGCAGGCGAATCGTATTTTTCCCTGCCTGTTGTTTGATCGTCGGCACGCCGATATTCGACAATGACGATGGCTTAATCTCATGCCCGTCTTCAATTAGTTTGGTATTTTGATAAATGATTACCGGCAATTGTAGACTGCCCGCTTTGTCCGCTTGCCAAGAAATTTCTAATTGATTGTTTTTAACTGTCTTTGCGAATTTTGGCTGCTGCGCAAGAATTTGCTTTTCGTAGCTGACGTACTTATTTTTAGTGTCATTGTGATAAATCGGCAAATAATCCGGACTGGATTTTTCGACCGCCTGCAGGGCTTTTTTCATGTCTGGGTCATAAAAGCTTTCTCTGGCCTTCGTTTCAGAAACACGGACAAATGTATGCTTGCTGCTCAACGTCTGTTGGCCCCATTGATTCAGATCAGCAGAAAGTATCCGCAAATTCTGCCCGATACTGACCACACTGAACAACGCCAAAATGATTGGAAGATATTTCTTACCCGCCAAGTCCTCTGCCAACGAAGCAAAAAAGAATAGAAACAGGATCGTAAATGGCGTAAAGAAGCGAAACGGAAACTGGATCAAAGATATAAAGGGCACATTGTGAGCAACCAGCCAATCCCACGGAACGATACTTGTTGAAAGCAGTAAAAAGATTCCGCTAAAAATCAACAGCTGCTTCGTAAATCGTTGAACACTGTGCCAATACACCAGACAAAGAAAAAAACCGACGATCAGCAGCACACGTAAAATGCCGGGATAATGCAGCCAATAAGCGCCGCCTAGATCGATGGCCTTCTCACTCATTTGCGGGTTGATAAACGGCATCTTCAATTGATCCCCTGTATTAATCAAGATCAAACTGATCCAAACGTTGATCGATAAGCAGCCATACAAGCCCATCGCCTTTACCAATTCAAGCAACGCCTTGCCCCAACGCTTTCGCGCATAAGAAATAAAAAATGGAAAATAAATCAGACCCAGCATCACCGCAGTCAGCATATGCACCTGCGTCATTAAGGCCATACTCACGGCAATTTTGACGATTGGAAAATGACGATTTTTCAAGTCCACCAGCGGAATCAAACAAAAGGGCAACAGGCTCGCGCCCCAGCTGGTAAAGCCTTGATTCAGCACCCAATAGTTGATGCTGTAGGTCGTCATAAAAATGATCGCCGCAAACAATGCCGTGTGTTCTTTGATCTTGCCATAGGTCAATAGCTTAAACAGCGAACTGCCTGCCAAGAAAAACACGAGAAAATTCGACAGCACCTGATAGCGAAACCAGCTGCCGGCTAGTAAGACCAGCAAGCCTTGTAAATAAGAAAATAGCGGTCCATACACCGCATTAACGATCCGGCCGGATTGCTGGAAACCAAAGATCGAGATAAAATAGCTGAAGTTTCCCGTTTTGATTTGTTCCGCAGTCTCATAAAAACGATTGTAATGAAAGAGTGCATCCGCACCTAAAATCATTTTCTGAGTCCAAAGCTGCGGGACCACAAACAAGCCAGCGATCAAAAGAATAATCAGATAGTAACGATAACGTTTCATAATCGACCTCCTCGTTCAAACAAATGAACTATTTTTCTCACCGTCTATCAGTCTGCCAAGCAGTGATTTAAAAAAATGACTGCTGCAAAATAATAAAACTGACATCCTTATCGATTATTACAAACATTACTCTACCCTATTCAAAAAAATAAACGAAACAAAACGCCTATTTCCATAACGAAAATAGACGTTTCTTACGTTTTATTTTTCTACCGATAACCAAACAATCAAAGTTCCGGCAATTGAGATCACCGTACCGATCAAGAGCATCGCCGAGACAGATAAAAAGCTCAGCATCTGCCCGCCGACAAATGCCCCGATGATCCCGCCGATCGTATTGGCCGTCGCCATCAAGGTTTGCCCCTTAACCAGATCCTTTTGCGGAATGATTTGATTCGTATAATAAACCGATGCCATCGTGTGCATCGCAAAACCCACCATCTGCAAACTTTGCGCGACATTGATCAGAAAAATACTGCCGGCAAATAAAATCAGCACCGCTTTGACTGAGAAAAAGAACGCCGCAAACCGCATCAGCGAATGGATCTTGAAGCGCCGCAGGACCCAAGTAAAGAAAAACATCGTCGGCAGCTCACTCAAAGCCGCGACCGATAGAGAACCGCCTGCATTTGCGGCTGTTCCGCCTAAAGGCTGCATGATCTGGAACATATAGCTGTTGATGATCGTATGATAAACGAACAACAAGGAGACGCCGAACAATAAAAGCATAAAGCGTTTATATTTTTTAGTGAAGGCGATTAAACCAATCGGTTCTTCTTGCTGACCTTCGTGATGATGCTCTGCGATCAAAGACTCGGAATACCTTCCGCCATGCTTTCTTGTATCAATCATTAAAGCCATCAATGCGAAAAACAGGAAAATACCGATCAGTAAATACAAAATGATCGTTGGCGAAAAACGTTCGATCAACACCCCAGTCACTGATGCCGCGGCCGCAAAAGCCAACGAACCCAGACCACGCGCCACACCGAAATTCAATCCATAGCCGCGGCTGATAAAGAACGTTCCGATAGCGATCGTCATTGGTTGAAGCAGCACCAGACATGCGTAAAGCAAGACATAAATAAATGCGACGATCAAAAATGCTTTTGGCAATGCCAACAAGATTCCCGAAAATAACGCCAACAAAACAGCCATCCCCGCCGCCAGCTGCGACAAACGAATGCGCGTCATCCGATCAGCAAATGAAGCCAAAAACGGCTGAACCACTGCGGCGAGCAGATTCGCCAATGACAAGACCATCCCGATCTGACCATTCGTAAAATCACGAGACAATAAAAAGACGGAAGTAAAGGTCCCCAACACCGAAAATCCCATCCAATAAGGAATCTGCATACTGATATATTGCAGATTCAATTTGATATGATTTGTCTTCATAGCCCCTCCTCATAAAAAAGTCGTTGCCTCATTATACCTGATGGAAATACTGAATTCAGAAAAAAGCTGAATTTCAGCAAAAAAAAGCCGAATCCACTATTGGACTCGGCTTCCTCTCACTTATCTTTTCTTAAAGTAAATCAAACCGCTGGCACTTAATGCAACCATTCCTACTATTATAAAGATTGGTTGTTTGCCTTCACCCGTTTTCGGATAGATTTTTCCGATCGTGCTATCGATCCAATTAGTACTGCTTGGTGTTTTATCGACCACATTAGTGGAGACAATCTTTCCAAGAACAGTTTTTTCGAACTCTACTTTACCACCAGTTACTCCAGTGATAGTAATGACAACTTTTTGATCTTTTTTCAAATCTAATTCTTTGATATCAAGAATTAGATTTCCATTTATATCAGATTTTCCTAGTGCAAATTTTTCACTGTTCGCAACAGCAACATGAACGGTCGCTTCTGCGAGCGTTTTACCTGTTAATTGTGTATCACCTTCGTAAATATTCGCAAGTTTTGTTTCTTTTTTGATTTTTTCAGTTTCGGCATCTGCTGCTGGATTAGTGCCAGGTTTTGCTAGAACTCTTGTAGAAAAGCTAGCTTTTCCTCCATTCGGACCAGTAATCATGACAGTAATATCCTGCCCAGCCTTCAAATTCATATTTTGTACATCAATTTTAAACTTACCATCTTCATCAGAAGTTAGTGGGGCTTCAGCTTGCTCAGCAATTTTTGCTTGCGGTGCTGCTTTGGTCGCCTGTTCAGCCTTATCTTCTGCAACAGCCACTTCAATGGTTGCATTCGGAATCGTCTCGCCTGTTAGGTACTTGTCACCTTCAAAAAGTTCATTTAATTTCGTTTTCTTTTCAATCAGTTCCGCTTCCTCTACGCTTGGATCGGTTGAAGTTGTTGGTTCAGTCGTCGAATCTGTTGTAGTAGTCGAACTATCTGTTGACGAGCTTGTTGTAGTAGTCGTTGTTTGCATTGGCAAAACATTTAATGTAAAGCTGGCTTCTCCGCCATTTTCCCCAGTTATTGTCACCGTTACTTCTTGTCCTTCTTTTAGACCTAGCTGATCTACGGCCACACTGAAGTTTCCATCCTTGTCAGCAGTTGCTTGTGCTAAAGCGCGAGCCTTAGTTGGTGCAACCGTTACTTTACCATTAGGAATGGTTTTACCAGTTAAGTTCTTGTCACCCTCACGGTAATCCGTCAGTTTCGTTTCAGCTTTGATCTTTTCAGTTTCTTCCTTCGCTGGATCAGTTGTTGCTAACGTTTTTCTTCCTTCAATTGAGGCCGAAACTGTTTTGTTATTCGCTTCTAAATCTTCGATATAACCGATAAATGTTTCTGTATCAGGGTCTAAGGCACCCGCTAACTTCGCATTGGTGAATTCAGAGAATCCGTCGCCTCCGCCGTATAAGAAATCGTTGATGATTAATTTGTACGTTGTGCCTGCTTCGATTACTGTGCCGTCTGCTTTTTTCAATTCTTTGACCACATAAGGATGGTCAGTATCATCTTTATTAGGATTTTTTTCTACTGTATATTTTAATCCAGAGACTTGAAGGAAATACTTGCTAGTCTGCTGATTCAATACATTTTTGATTTGTTGACCTGTCATCTCAACGATCTGCATGATATTGCCGAATGGTTGAACCGCTTGAGCTGCTCCCCAAGTAATCGTCGCATCGGATTTCACTTTCAGGTCATCGCGAATCCCGCCATTATTCGTCATGGCAAAATCAACAGCTTCACCATTTTTCTTAGCCATATACACTTGCGCATCAGTCACGAGATTTCCGACAGGTGACTCGCCCATTTCGTTGACTGTCCGTGTGATGTCTTCCGCTTTTTCTGCTGTACCGATTTTTTCTTCGGTAACTCCTTTTACCCGACCGTCAGCATCAGCAACAATTCCTTGAACTGCTGAATCTGGCGCAACACCACCGTTTGGATCAACCGCACTGACCGTTGCCTTTGGTGTTCCGACAAAATCCTTCGTTGCTGTATCATATTCTCCCTGCAGATCAATATAACCTTTACCTTGAGAAGTAGATTGAACAACCCGCGTATTTCCTACAACACCATTCGTATAAACATGGTTATGACCAGCAAAGAAAGCATCAACGCTATTATCTGGATCAATTTGATTCACCTTATTCATGATGTCAGCGGTCTCGCCACTAACACTGTCGCCAGTACCTTGAACCGATGGTGTATGACCAAGAACAACAATTGCATTGACCTTTTGATCAACAAGTTCTTTACTGTATTCTGCAATTGCCTCAGCAGGATCGGTGAAATCATAATCCTTATGATATTGCGCTAATACAAGATTTGGGATCTCTTGTGTGACAACTCCAATGAAGCCGATGTTGATTGGTTCAGCTTGAGTACCAACATTTTTGATTATATAAGGCCGCCACCCATAAGGGATATTTCCCGTCTTTTTTTCATGAACATTTGCAATGACTAGATCAAAGCCGCCCTTTAGCTGATCCTGAGTATAGTCCTCATTGTACTTATTGACTATGTCATAAAATCCAGCATCAGGTCCTGGTTTCGCTCCAGTTAAAATTCGATTGAATTCTCCTAAACCTTCATCGAACTCGTGATTTCCAAGAGTCCCCACATCAAACTTCATCTGATTTAGAATGCGCATAGTTGGCTGATCCTGCAATAAACCAGAATTAGCTGGACTCGCACCAACCATGTCGCCAGCTTGCACTCGCAAGGTTTTTCCATCAGTATTCTTTTGTTTAAAAGTTGTTTCTGCCTGCGTAAAATAGCCCGCCATCAATGCTGCCGTACCTGCATTAGATACTTTAGCACCATCTGCACCATAGTAACTTCCCGTCGTGCTCAACGCACCATGGAAATCATTGATCCCCAACATCTGGATCGGAACAGTGGTTGCGCTCTTCGTTGCCTTTTCAGCTGCTGAACTGCTCACAACTGCGGCTTCATCTGCTGGTGCTGCTTCTGATGATTGGCTGCTCGCAGCGCTGCTTGTACTTGTTTCAGCAGTGGTTGAACTATTTATCGTTTCACTTATTTGACTGCTTGTTGTACTATTTATTTCGCTATTTATTGTTTCTGCTGCCGCTAATCCCGCCGGCAAAGTAAAACCTAAAACGGTGAACAATGTTACTGCACTTCTAATCAGACTCGGTTTCCTCAAGAAATTCATCTCCTTTAATTTAAACGCTTACAAAGAGAATAGTAACAATTCTTCACGTAATATTCAAACTTTATTCGCATTTACTTTTTAATTTTCGTCATTCTCATAAAAAATATGAAAGGAAAAGCCTGAAAAATGCAGAAAATATGCCATCTATTAAGGTGTAAAAAGCCGAATCCAAAAGTGGATTCGGCTTTCTTGTTTTAAAACTCTTCATTATAATATTACCCATTTGAGACAAGGGTATTAAGCGTATCGTTTTTCCGAATCCGGTCTAACAGCTCTGGATTGATTCGATAGCCTTTTCCCCACAATGTTTGGATCGCTTTGTTGGCTAAATTCGTCGTCTCAAACTTGGTCTTGATCCTTGTGACCGTGCTGGATAATGAGGCCAAGTGTGATTTATTGACGTCTTCGTTCCAGATTTGGTGACAGATGGTTTCTCTCGTCACGACTTGGTTGCCCGCTTCAAGCAGGATCGACAAAATTTTCGTTTCTGTTGTCGACAGATGATGCAGGACTTCTAAAAATTGATAATTGTCCTCTGGAGTATGGACTTCTTTTTGCAGGACATTTGGTCGAATCAACGAGACCTTATCCGATAATTGTACATATTTTCGATTCTCATATGACTGCTCATTTCGCTGATTCTTCAAAGCGTATAGGCACTCCCGCAGTTCATCGACAGAATCCTCATTTGAGATGATGGCGTGGATAAGTGCTTCTTCTAAATACTGATGATCCATTTCTGTTACTTTGGATTCCACTTTTCGAATAATGCGAATGGCGTTCTTGCGCAACAGCGGAACGAGCTCCATGATTTCTGATTCGCAGATCGTCTCACTTAAAATGACATACTGAAAGAACTTGAAAAACTCCATTGCCTCTATTTGCTGGCGGCTGGTTTCAAGCATCCGGGCTGAACAATAGACTTCATAATTCAACGCCTGCAGCTTTTGCTGAATCTCTTGCTCAGTTAAAATATTTTTCGTCAGAATCAAGATTTGATTCATGCTAATCTCCCCTTCGTAGTTAAACCCTAATAATAATGATTCATTCAATTTCCTGAAGCACTATGTAGCCGGAAGAAAACAAGACGGCCCTGCGTTCTTCCGATTGACTTACTGAAACTCTTTGCGAGAGATCACGGAGACCTTCGGATACTCATAGCGGCCTTTGATTTCCTCTAGGTCCGGCACATCACTTTGCGCCAATTGATCCACACGGGTCTTCATTTCTTCATAGATACTCATGATTGTTTGACGGGATTCGTCGACTTCACACGAAATTTCTTTGGCCCGGTCATGGATCGTTTGTAATTCAGCTTCGGAATCCTTCACAATGCGTTGGGCATCCATCTTGGCTTTTTCCACCATCCGATTGGCTTGGCGGCGAGCGGAGATCAGGACTTCACCGATCTCGTGTTGAGAGTGGATCGCTTCTTGCTTCAACTGCTCATTTTCGGTTTTCAATTCATCGATTTGATGGTGTAAGCTCGCGATCTGCTCGCTTTCAATTACGGCCTCTTGATGCTTCTGATCTTCGATCAATTGCTGAACCAATTCTTCTTTTTCTAAAATCTGTTGGTCCTTATCCGCAATCAATTGATCCAACTGAGCGACTAATTCTTCTTTTTTGGTCAGGTCAGCGGTTAGGCTGTCCATTTGATGTTCAACTTGTTGGATGGCTTCTTGGTAACGGCGCTCGACGTCTTGCTGGCTCACCGCGAACTCGTGAAGCTGCTTCTTAGCTTCTTCCAAATCAGCTTCCAACGAATGGTGCTGTTCCAGCGAGGCCTTCAAGGTAGTGACTTCTTCTTCGGCTTGCTCCAGTTGTTCTTTTAAGTAGCCGGTCTCTTTATTGTCCTGCAAACGTTGAATCTCTTGGCGGTTTCTACGAACCTCTGTCTCTAGGTCTTGGATCTGACGACGGTTCTCGGCTTTTTCTTCGCCAGTACGTAGAAGTGCTTGTTTGTATTTCTCATTTTCTTTTGTCAGACGCTGCTTTTCTAAGCTGTTGTCTCTTTTTATTTGCTCAAGCTGCTCGTCTTTTTCAGCGATTAGACGTTTCAGTTCCGCGGTCTCATCGTTTTCTTTCTTCACAGGCTGCTCGACCGTTCTTGGTCGGTCTTCGATCATGATCTCTTCTTCTGGCACCGAATTGATC
>NZ_BJED01000040.1 GCF_005405485.1 Enterococcus hulanensis
GCACAACTTTCAGTATTAACAAAATCGTTACGCCAAAAGTTGATGAGAAAAGGGTTCTCATCAACTATTATCGAAACCGTATGGGGAAAAGGATACCATCTCAATAAGGAATTCTATACTGTTTATCACACCCCTTATCAGTAATAAACAATTTAAGAATTAGGCAATGCCCACTAACAAAGTAAAGTCGTACTCGGAGATATCTTCTAGTACGACTTTACTTTTTATGAATTGGGGCAACAGCTCGCCATACAAAAATATGCCAAGATTTTGCTGAATCTCCCCCGTAATTGTGGAGCAATGTCATTCTATTCTAAGGAATAATTAAAACTAAAAGTATACTATTAATAAAAGCAACGTTCATGTTTAATCAAAATTTTTGATCAAATTAATCAGCTGAAGTGTGACTATTAGAAGGAACCTAAACGACTTTTCACCCAAAAAGCGGAATTTGATTGGAATATCTGAACGATGCTCTAAAAGTAGATAACTTTCCAGAAATCCAAAAACAATGATTCCTGTTTTTGGATTGACTAGCACCTTACGTGCTAGTTTATACTTAATTATAGAGTTAAAGGAGGAGTCCATGGATAAAGCATTAGAGTTAAGAATGGCTGTAGACAAACACGGGCACGTGGAAGATGCACTGATGTATTTAAATAGGTCAGAATTGATAAAGAGATATGAAAATTTAGAAAATCTAACTATGTTGGGTGAAATATTTGCTTTAATTGGGTTAGCAGAAATACCCTATAGTTATGAACTATCGTTTGTAAAGAAACTCATAGGGTCAATAAACGATAATGTAGCAACTGATCAAGGTTTCTCTTATACAGGTAAAATGGAAGATATCGTACCTTGCTACAATGCTATGATTTTTGAAGCATATTCTCGTCTTGGTCTAGGAAAAACTAAACAAGCCCAAAACGCATTAAGTTGGATTAAATCGTACCAAGTATTTGATAGAAATAGAAAAACAGCTTGGAAATACGATGGTATTTGTAAATATGGCGGATGTATGAAATCTGTCCCATGTTATATTGGAATAGGAAAAACTGTAAAAGCCTTAATCACTTATCGTGACATAGTCGATTCAGAAGATACTACCATTAATCAACTAATAAATAATGGGTTAGATTACATGCTGAAGCACCAAATGTTTAAACGACTATCTATCGACAAGCCAATTAGTGCAAACATAACAAAAAATATGTTTCCACAAAATTATGTATTATCAATTACTGACTTATTATATATTGCTAGTAAAGGTAATCTCTTAAAAGAAGGCAATACTGTTGCTCTAATTGAGAAAATTGAACAGAAGAGAACGAAAACAGGCGGTTGGAAAATAGAACATATCTACAAATACAATGGGTATATTCCATTTGATAATAGAAGACAAGACTCGCAATGGCTTACGTATATTTACAATTCATTATTGAATACAACTTTTTGATCTTATTAAAGGTTTCGAGTAATCGGAGCCTTTTTCTGTACCTCAACAACTGATATTTCAGATGTCAACAGAGGAATTTTTAGAAACAACATAAAAATGTACTTAACAGTTTTTGACGTATTACTTTACTACTGTTGGATTTGAATTCTCAATAGATCAAAATTTATTCATCGGATTTGGCTATTACTTTTCATACAGTATCGGTCAGACAGTCGCTACAATCTTAAAAAACTCACAAAAATATTTCTTCTTTTTCTTCTATTCTCCGTTTTTGTTTTATTTCATTTTTATAGTGTCGTCATCTATTTTTCTGGAGGAGCTGCAAAGGGTGAAGCATTTTTGGAGATTCCATACGATCCCAACTTTGACAGTATCAAGCTCAGCGTGTATTCCAGCCAATTTGAACGCCTGGGCTCAATTAGGAATTGTTCAAGTACAATCGTTCTTTTAGGAGCAAATATTCAGAAAGACGGAGCAACAGGGGCAGGTGTTCTAAAAATATTATTAATTTTAGGACTATGTAAGATCGATTATATGAACTTCTCTACATTAGCTTTAATCATTTTAACTGCAATTTTATCGGGAATTGTCATGGGAAAAGTTCCTGGCACAGGAGTGTCTGCGGCAATATTAATGATTTCAATGTTTAATCTACCAAATGAGAGGATGTCGATAATCATTTTACTGAGTACCTTATTTGATATTCCAGCAACAGTATTGAATTCTGTTGGTAATATACCTAGTGCTATTTTTGTTGATCAAATAATTTTTAGAAAGATCAAAAGAACAGTTTCATAGAAAAACTAACCATATATATTCAGCGGAATAATTTCCTGAAATATCTTCACAAATCTTCAAAAAAATATTATTTTTAGCAACAAAACCGTTTCCAAATAATTCGCTGTGAGCAGATTCGTAGACTTCTACACTAGGACGTAGTTCAATATGGTTAAATTATCATTATAGTAAAATGAAAATGTTGGAAGACCAATTGATCGAAAAGAGGTTGATAAAAACTTTTAAAGAACTAGTCGAGATTGATTCAACATCTGGGAATGAAGAACAAATTCACAGTTACTTAAAAAAAGTTATTTTGTTCGTTAGGGCTGAAGGTTAGAGAAGATGATAGTATCAACAGTACTAGACTTGGAAGAAAAAAATTTGATCGCAAAACTTAAAGGTACTGCAAAGAAGAGAGCGCTATTTTTTCAGCTGAAGAAACCATCTTGGCAGCTGATGATAAAACTGGGATTGCAATCATGATTGAATCCATTAGATATTTGCAGGAGCAGGATATCGAAAGATGAGACCTAGAATTTGGATCATCTCCTGGAAAATAAATCCGCTCTATTGGTTCTTCAGCACTGGACATGTAGTAAGCGACATCCGATATAGGATATGTTCTTGACAGTGGCGTTTCAGTCGGCAGAGTTACCACGGCCAGCCCAACACTTTACTTGTATGAAGTCACTATTTCTGAAAAGTAGCACATGGCGGGCTTGAACCGGAATAAGGCATTTTTGTTGTCTAGATTTTATCAGATGCATTGAACCTCATAAAACTTGGTAGACTTGATGAACAGAACACCGCAAATATAGATATCATTCAAGGAGGAGAAGCGACAAATATTGTCATGGTCTCGCTAGAAGTTCATTCAATCAGTCCTTCTAAAGCATAATCCTTAATTGATGAGATGATTGTAACATTTAAGTAATATGCAACTGAACATGGCAGAGAGGAAACAATCGATGTGTAGAAAATGGCCACTGGATTTAACATCAGCAATGAATAGGCTGTAATGAAACTGCTCACTGTTGCTGGTAATAATTTAGAGTACATAATCATTAAAGAGCAAAGTGGTGGAGGTAGTGATGCGAATGTATTTAACGAAAATGGAAAGTAGGTGATAAACGTATGTGTTGGTTATGAATAAATTCACACGACGAAAGAATTTATTCTAATTAGCGAGATGAAAAAAGGGAGTCCAATTAATTGTGAAGTTAGCGGAAGTTTCTCCTCAAAAAGAGAGGGATGAAGGGAACGATGATAAATCAAATAAAGCAGATTTTTAAAATTGCTAGTGCTGTATTGATATTGGCGGTTAGTATCAATATGTTTCTTGGACCCCATCATATAGCTGCTGGGGGTGCGAGCGGTATTGGGATTTTAGCAGAAACAACATTTGGAATTAATCGGTCAGTGATCGTTTTGTCGTTGAATGTGGTTGTCTCAATTTTAGCTGCCCTTTTCTTGGGAAAAAAAGTGTTTTTTAACACCTTGATTGGAAGTTTATTGTTTCCTTTAGCACTAAGAATCGTGCCGACAACTATGTTAACAGGTGATCGTTTATTGTCGGTTGTTTTTGGTAGTATTATTTTTGCCATAGGTGTGGCTATCCTATACAATATCCAAGCTTCTAGTGGTGGGACCACGATACCTCCCCTGATCTTTGAAAAATATTGGGGAGTGAATACTTCTTTAGGTTTATTACTAACAGACACGGCCATTGTATTTATGAGTCTGTACGTCTTTGGTTTTGAAGAGTTTCTTTTCGCCATACTATCTTTAGGAATCACCTCTATTGTTATGAGCTATATAGAAACTGGACTGAAAAGACGAAAAGTTGTTATGGTCATCAGTCAGCAACACACCACAGAAATTCACAACAGGTTGACACAAGAAGTTAATAGGGGGACCACAATATTCGATGTTCGAGGTGGTAAAGAGAATGCCCATAGAGAAATGATTATGGTTGTAATCACAGATCAAGAGTATCCGAAATTGAAAAAAATGATTGATGAGATTGATCCACAAAGTTTCATGATTACCTATAATGTTGCTGAAGTTCATGGATTAGGATTCAGTTATCATCCTATCCAGTAAAAATTAGGAGGAATAAAAATGACACCTATACTAGCATTTACTATTGTAATGTTTATCTGGACAATAGGGGAATTTGTCTCAACTAAAAGTAAAGCATTGATTTCAATGATGCTAGTCGCTTCAATGATTTTTTTAGTAGGCTTTGCGGCGGATCTTTTACCTCATGATTTAATTCAAGATTCAGGATTATTAGGACTAGGAAATGCTGTAATTGGTGTGATCATCGTTCATTTAGGAACAATGATGAGTTTTGAAGACTTAAAGTTACAATGGAAGACGTTTCTCATCGGTTCTCTGACCGTTGTCTTAATGACAATTCTCTTAATTTTTGTTGGGGAGATGATTTTTGACCGAAATGTTGCTGTAGCGGGAACCGCTTCAATTACTGGAGGTACACTTTCAATTTTGATGGTACAAGACAAAGTAAATGAAATTAAAAGCGCTGGTGGAGACTTAGGTATTTTATCCAGTTACCTATTGGCAGTTTTTCCATTATTGATTCTCAACTTGAAGAATTTGGTGGGCTTTTTATTCACTGCAAATATTTTGAAGAAGGAAGCCCAACGAGTAAAAGAACAATATCGAAAAGGCGAATTAATTTTCTTTGAAAAAGAAGTTGAACAAAATACAGCTCCTATAAAAGAAAGCGTACTGCCAGAATTTTTACAAACACCTTATGCAACCCTATTTTTACTCGGGTTAACAACGTATGTTTCTCGAATGTTGAGTGATTTAACAAATGGATACGTGAATACGTTTGTCATTGCATTGTTATTAGGAATAATTTTACGCCATTTTAAAGTATTGAAACCAAATGCACTCTCATCTACAGATTCTTTTGGTTTATTGATGATCTCTATTATGGTGATAGCGTTTGGTCCATTAGCGGATATCGTTCCAGCAGATCTTCTTCAGCTTGTATGGCCCATTACTTTTTATTTAATTGCTGGATTGATCATTATATTTATTTCATCATTCTATATTGGAAAGAAAGTGGGGTATTCTGGACCGCTATCAATCGCTGTCGGCATGACCACACTGTTTGGATTCCCTGGGACAATGGTCCTAACGAAAGAAGCTGCCGCAGCTGTAGGAGAAACAGAAGAAGAAATTGCTGTAATTGAACAGAATATCTTACCAATAATGGTTACTGCAGGCTTTTCGACGATTACAATCACTTCAGTGATCACAGGTGGATTAATTGTTGGTTTGATGATTGGTTAAACTTAATTAACAAAACTCTTTTGTACAAATGGGAGTATTTCAGTTAATTCTAAAAATGAATTTGAGTCAATATCTTGGACACGCTTTAGTAGAGACTGCTAAGCCTCGGACGGAATGTCTAGTTTTATTTAGCCCAACAACAATCACTTGTTTTAATTCTTCATCGTACCGGTTCGTAAATGTTCATCCTCTAGTACATCAGTTAATTTAATTCTATATCTACGAAAAGTTGTCTCAGACTTGACACTAACACCAATTTTAAAAAGCAAATAAAGTGTAAATGTTGAATTTACACTTTATTTGCTTTTTATAGATATTGAGATCACTAGAACATCCATGCAGAAAATAACAGTAGACTTTAAAACACAAATGTTCCAGAATTATTGTGAAATCAAAGGTCTGAAATTTCCATTCTTATTTATCATCGATAGTTTTCTTACGCTGATAAAAATAAAGTGCAATAACTGTCAATCCTCCTCCAAAAGCCATTAATATTTGTTGCTTTTTTTCTCCCAAGCCTGGAAGTTGTTTAGGAAGATTATTATCGTGTACTGTGCTGTTTTTTCTATTCCCTATTTCTGAATCGTCCCTCAGATGTGTTTCAGTAAATGAATCCTTGATTACTATATTGTCTTTTGTATACAAATAACTTATTGTTTGTGGTTGGTCAGTGAAGCTGCCGGTTGATTTTCCTATTAAGCTGTCAAATAGATAACCTTCGATTTCCTTTTGTTTACTAATATAGAACTCCCCAATATTTCCTTTTAGTATTATATTTGGATGAATACTATTTCCCAATGTATCTAGATAACGAACCGTTACATCAGCGGCCGGAATCGGATTTTGAACATAAATATAAGTGACTTCTTGCGCTTGATCCGTAAATACACCTGTAGAATTCCCCTGTATTTCTTGAAATGTAAAATCGGTAATAGTTTTTTGTTCGCTTATAAATTTTTCTCCAATATTTCCTTTTAGTATTATATCTGGATGAATACTATCTCCCAGTGTATCTAGATAGCGAACCGTTACATTAGCGGCCGGAATCGGATTTTGAACATAAATATAAGTGACTTCTTGCGCTTGATCCGTAAATACACCTGTAGGATTCCCCTGTATTTCTTGAAATGTAAAATCAGTAATAGTTTTTTGCTCGCTTATAAATTTTTCTCCAATATTCCCTTTTAGTATTATATCTGGATGAATACTATTTCCGAGTGTATCTAGGTAGCGAACTGTCACAGTTCCTGCTTCTAGCGGAATGAAAGTATATGCTCTACGAGCAGTTCCATAGAAAGGTCCAAATCCTTCAAATCGCCACGAATATTCTAATACTCCTGACTTATCTAAATTTGTCCATCCAATGTTATTTTCATCTTCATTGTATATTCCGTTTACTCCTGGAATCACAAATCTAGCGGTTTCCATGCCCCATTTTACCTCTAATGGCAAATTCAATGTATTTGTGTGAATCGTTATTTCAGGCAAAACCACTTCCTGCCTTTGTGCAGTAAAATGAAATAAATTAGGAAGAAAGGAAATGGAAGATAGATCGCTAATATGATTATCATCAAAGTTAATTTGAGAGACATTTGTTAAATTTTGAATCATACTAATATCTGAAATGTCGTTAATTCCAAACCACAAAATCGTCAATCCATATAATTTTGAAATCGGTGTCAAGTCTGAAATATGATTGTCGTAAAAATTAATATATGTCAGGTTTTTGGCATATTGTAGTCCTTCCAATGAAGAAATATTCTCTCTCAAAGCAATAATATCTGTAAGGGACAACATGTCTTTTTGAGTGATCTGTGCTGCAGGTTTATTTAAAATATTTGCAACCACTGTTTGCAAATTTTTATCAGGCATCCATTGATCGATTGTCAAAACATCTAATTTTGTTTCTTCTTCGGTAGAATTGTTTACTTCCTCTGCAAAAACTACTTTTTCAAAACAAAATGCTCCAAAAAAAACAAAGCAACATAGAAATAAGATGAAAAAATTGTACGACTTCCCCTTCATAAGCACAGCTCCCTTTTTTAGCATTGTACCCTGAAAGTACCTTAATGATAAGAAATACGCATTACATAATGCCATTTTCTCTTTCAAACGTTCGCTTTCTTTTTTCGGTACTACCACTTCTTTTCCAGTTAGTTCTGTGGACTGATTTGAAAAATATAGATTCTTCCATTTATAAATCATTACTTCAGATAAGCCATATTCTATTGCTAAGCCTCGGGCGTAAAGTCCTGCTTTATTTAATTCAACAATCGTTCGTTTGAATTCTTCATCGTATCGGGGTATAAAAATTCATTTTCCCGTATTTTTGAGAGTTACTGAATGGATATTTACGGTGCTCAGTGACAAATCATAATTAAACGAATGCTTTCTGATGGATCTAAAATACTGTGATCAAGAATAATTCCTCAAAAGGTTCTATTTTACACCCTTTTCGAGAAGATAGTTCAATCTGTCTAAGTTGAATTATCAATAAAAGAGAGACATTTTAGCTAATTTTATCAAGTGATCAGGCATATTTTTTTTACCTTTTTCCCTAAAATGATAGGATAAATTTAACGATTCAAGATGAGTAACACAATAATACTTATCTATGAGGAGGAAACGAAATGAGTAATGTATTGAAATTAGTTGGAACAGCGGCTGTGTCTTTTTTGATTTTGGATTTATTATGGTTGCTAGTGTTTGCTCGGCGTATGTATCAGAATAACTTAGGGTATTTGATGGGAGAAACAAAACTTATGCCTGCAGTGCTTTTTTATGCGATCTATTTGATTGGTATCCTTTTTTTTGTTGTCCATCCTTCTTTGGAAAAAAATAGTTTGTTCTATGCTATCGCAGCCGGAGGTTTTTTAGGCTTGCTGAGTTACGGGACTTACGATTTAACGAATTTGGCGACCATTAAAAATTGGCCTGCTATAATCACGATTATTGATTTGATTTGGGGGACTGTTGTGACAGCGTCTGTTTCTGGAATCACCGTTTTCGTTGCACAGCACTTTAATTGGAGGTAGATGTCATGGAAATGAGTCGGTCAAATCAGTCAATTGATCCAAAGGAACTGCTTTTTGCATTTCAACAAGGGGCGATTCAATTAATCAATCAAAAGGAATTGTTAAATCAGATTAATGTTTTTCCAGTATCTGATGGAGATACTGGAAGTAATTTGGCTTCTTTGATGCAAACTATTTTGGAGGAAACGACAGAAGAAAGTCATTCTGTTGTTGAAGTATTTGAAAAAGTAGCAGATGCTTCATTATTAGGTGCACGAGGAAATTCAGGGATTATTTTTGCTCAGTATTTTAATGGCATATATAATCATTTGTTGAAGTTAGAGGAAAAAGACTCTGTTCAAAGTTTTGTACAAAGCATTAAGTCAGCAATTGATGAAGCCTATCAGGCAATCGAACAGCCAATGGAAGGGACAATCATTACTGTGATGCGCTCGTGGGCAGAAGCACTCGATGATAGTGCTCAGTTTGTCAGTTTGGAATCTTTGTTGCCAAATGCCTTGAACAAGGCCAAACAGTCTTTAGAGAACACTACTAATCAATTGAAGGTCTTGAAAAAGAATCAAGTTGTTGATGCCGGTGCTAAGGGCTTTTACTTATTCATCGAAGGTTTTACTGATGCTATTTTGACTAAACAGCCCGCCCTCCATGTAGTAAACGAAGTAACAAGCGGTGTAAAAATTGAACATTCTCCACAAGAGCACAGTCATACTTCGGAACCGATGTATCGTTATTGTACTGAAGTATTACTGGACTGTGTGGAATTGCCCAAAAGAGAGCTGCTTCAGAAGCTGAATCCATACGGAAACTCTCTGATTGTTGCCGTAAATCGCGGCAAGGCTCGCATTCATATTCACACCAATCATCCGGATAAGGTCTTAAGCTATTTAAGCAGTGTAGGCGAACCGATCCAGCAAAAAGCCGATGACATGTTGTTACAGTATCAAGTCAAGAAGCAGCGAAAAGCACCAATTGCTCTAGTGACAGACTCAATCGCGGATATTCCAGTGGACTATTTTCTCGAAAATCAGATCCATGTTTTGCCGATGAATATTTTGTTGGGGGCGACTAGCTATCTCGATAAGCTCACTCTGCAAACGAAGCAGCTTTTTGATCTAGCTAAAGGGACAAAGGAGCGTGCGACGAGCTCGCAGCCGACATTGAAAACGGTTGAGAATTTGTTTTCCTTTTTAGAAACCCGCTATGAAGCGATCTTGGTCATCACTGTCGCTGGGAAATTAAGCGGCACCTATTATACAGTCAAAGAGGCGGCGAAGCGCAGTCATGCAATCCCGATAGAAGTCATTGACTCTAGACAAAATTCTGCCGCTCAGGGCTTACTCGTTATGAATGCGAATGAGTGGATTCAAGGGGGAATACCGTTTGCAGAAGTGGTGTTGCGAGCAACAGAAAAACGAGAGCAATTGAAAATTCTGGTGAGTGTGGATGAGTTAGATCCGATGATCGACTCAGGACGGATTCCGCAGGCTGTCGGCAAGCTCGCTAAGCAGGTCAATTTGAAACCTATCGTCAGTCTTGATGAATATGGCGAAGGGAAATTGAGTAATTTTGCTTTTAGCCGCAAGGGGAACGAGAAAAAAATTCTGCGTGAGATGATGAAGGTCAATCAAAAGCACAAAATCAAACGGTATGCGATCATTCACGTCAATAACGAAGCCAAAGCCAAGCTATGGAGCAAAAAGCTTCGCGAGCTGCTTGGTTTTCCGCCAAGCTATATCACGGATAGTTCAACGGTGATTGCTATGAGTGCGGGAGAAGGCAGTGTCGCAGTTGCTTATGAATTGGGAGGAGATGAAAAATAATGATCGTTTGGACAATAATAATGATTCTGTTCATTTATTTCACTGCGCTGTTTTTTCTCGCGCAGGCGCTGCACAATAATTCGATTGTGGACATGGCCTGGGGAATTGGCTTTGTGATCGTTGCAGTGACAGGCTATTTCTTAATGCCGGAAAAAACGCTAGCGGCAACCGCTGTTTTGATTCTCGTAACAATTTGGGGGCTGCGATTGTTTTTCCATTTAGCGAAACGGAATATCGGCAAGCCTGAGGACTATCGCTACGTCAATATGCGTAAACGCTGGGGCAAGCAGTTTGCCAAGCTAAAAGCCTATTTGAATGTTTTTGTTCTGCAGGGGGTTCTCCTGTGTGTCGTGGCCTTGCCGATTTTCTTTGTCACAACCGGCACGGAAAAGGCCTTTTATTGGTGGAACTGGCTAGGGGTCATCGTATGGCTGAGCGGCTTTGCCTTTGAAACCATCGGTGATTATCAGCTGACGGTGTTTAAGCGAACGGCTAAGAAGGGCGAGCTGCTGACAACGGGTTTATGGTCGCTGACCAGACATCCTAATTATTTTGGCGAAGCCTTGAGCTGGTGGGGAATCTTTTTGATCAGCTTAAATGAACCGCGAAATATTTGGGGAGTGATTGGGCCAATCGCGATTACCTTGCTGCTTTTATTTGTTTCAGGTGTCCCGCTATTAGAGAAGAAGAATAAAGAAAAACCCGGCTATCGCGCTTATGCGGATCAAACACCGAAGTTCTTTCCCATTATTGGGAAAAAAGGGATGTAAAAGGAAAAGAGGCTGTGCCACCCAATGGGGGTGGCACAGCCTCTTTTCTAATTCTATGGACCTTTTTTTATACTGTTGGTAAAACTTTGACAGGTTGTATTTAATTTTTATCCACTTAATCATAAATAGATAGAACCTTAAATCTGTAATTAAAATATATACTCGATAATCTGATCAATTTTTGCCATGTCTTGTAATGGTAAATTTTCAATCTTTTTAAGTTTTCTTTCTTTGAAGTCCAGAGATTTCAATTGAGAAATAAGCACTTGCCCAGTTGTATCTAATTCCTCTGGTAATGAATAGCGTGTAGGTAGATTTTTTATAGTAGAAGTAATTGGACAAATCACTGCAAACATTGTTTTTCGATTAAAATCGTATCTAGATACCACTAATCCCGGACGCCTTTTTTGAATTTCATTTCCAGCGGAAGGATCAAAATCAATCCAGACAATATCGCCTTTTTTGGGAATATATTTTTTTTCTTCAGCCATTACAAAATTTCTCTCCCCTCAGGAGATAGATCTTGCCACTCATCTTCTTCATAATACTCCGCTTCTTCTCCTCCACTAAATGGATCTTCGATTTTAGGAACCAATGTAATTGTTCCATCATCAGAATAAACGACTATGTATTCTTTATTTTCTGTAGGTTTCTTACCGTTATCTGAGGGCAAAGTAATAACTACAGAACTTCCTTGTAATCTAGATTTAGTTATAAGCATAGTGTCACCTCTTTATTACAATATATCACGCAACACCTGATCACGCAATAATTATATATAACAATTGGGAGTGTACAGAAAATGACCCTTTTCTGTACACTTTCTTTTATTGCAATTTATTTAAAGTTATCAATTCTTTTTGTGTCCAGTAAGTCGCTTCAAAATCTATGTTCAAAAAGTAGAGAATTGAGATTTTGGCGAATGTGACACAAACTGATTGTGTTGCTTTCAAAAAAAGCTCTATGGAAAGCTCGTTTTTCCTCTGGCCCTGTCACTTTTATTTTTAGTTGGCGACAGTTTTCCTATT
>NZ_BJED01000041.1 GCF_005405485.1 Enterococcus hulanensis
TTGCTTAAAAATACTGTGAGAGGCTATTTACTAGAAAACTTAATTAATTAACTTCCACAGTTTAGTTGACAAACCCTCATCGCTTCATTTTTCAAAAAGGAACCAATTTTTTAACGTTGTTCTTATTGCTTGCTTTAGTAATAAGCTTTTTCTTACACGATTTGTACGCTGTTGTCTATATTTATTTATTGTACATAATTGAATACATGATTATGAGACACTATTTATCAAGTTGGTTGTTGCCTTCAATATTAATTATTTTGCAAGATATGCTAGTGACTTTTGTGCGATTAGTAACATTTTATCTGCCGGTCTATTTTTCTAAAAACTCCATATTTACTAATATATATGATTTGTTTTTAATTGCCTGTATTCAATCTGGTATTATAGTTGGAATCTCTTACATTTTAAAAAAATTGGACAAAAAATATACAATAGTCCCAATGCTAAAAAATATGAAAAAGAATTATCCACTACAGGGAATTCTTTTATTAATTTTATTCTTCTTACTTCTCACCAGTCACTTATACCTATACGTAAAAAGGTATAAGTTCACACTTTTTGTCCTAATCGTATTAATTATTCTTCTATCATTCACGTTACTTTCCATAATCACTTTAATCAATAAAAATTATCAAAGAGAATCCTTTTTAAAAGATTTAAATTTATCTATGGAAGAGGAAAGAAATAACTATGAACTTGCGAGAGAGTACCGTCACGATTTTAATTCCGCACTTTTAGGATTAAGTGAGTATTTAGCAAATGACGATGTTCATGGAGCTAGAGAATATTTGGCAGATCTAACAAAGACTACTGCTGAGTATTTAAATGATTATCACCATTCACAATTAATAACGATTCATAATGCTGCTTTAAGAGGATTAATTTCTAGATTCATAGAGAAATGCCGAGAAAGTGATATATATTTTGAGCTCATTGCTGATGATCAAGGGGATTCAATCCCGTTTAATCAGATTGATTTATTACGTGTAGTATCTATTCTTATTAATAATGCGTTTGAGGCAAGCTTGGATGAACGAAATCCATATATCCATATTATATTGATAAATACTCAAGAGTTATGGGCGTTTAAAATCGAAAATACTGTGACTTCGACTGTAGAGGTTACTAAAATTCTAACTAAAAATTACTCTACTAAGGATGGGCATACAGGTCTAGGTCTATCAAACTTGAATAAAGTATTAAAGAAATATCCTAGTATAAGTTTCCAACTTCAAGTTAAATCAAAGAAATTCGTAGTTTCAATCGAGGCACCTAAAAATAAAGTATAACTATTTCATTTATAAATACTAAAGGAAACGAAAAACACAACTATCTACTCATTTTGAGAAGCTAAAGATACTTTTCCAGTTAGTGTGAAAGCAGGGCAGTAGTAGAAATCGAAGGGCTATGATGCACTTTTCTGACTATCAGCTATGTTACAAGGTAAGGCAAAAACTGTTTATTATCTATTTTCTGTTTAAGTGAGTTAAATTTAGACACAACCTATTAAAGTTCTAACAACAGTACACAAGAAAGTATCCATTGAATTAGAAAGGGCAGTCGACTCTCATCGGCTGCCTCAACTCTTCTTTTACAATCCTTTTTTTCCTACAATTGGAACAAACTTAGGCGTTTGTTCTGCGTAAGCCCGGTAGCCGGGCTTATCTTTGTTCTTCTTTTCTAATAATGGAATCCCTGAAACAAATAGAAGTAATAACGTAATCGCGAGTGGTCCAATAATTCCCCAGAGATTTCGCAACTCATTGAAACTGATTAAAAAGATTCCCCACCAACTCAAGGATTCGCCGAAATAATTAGGGTGTCTGGTCAAAGACCATAAGCCAGTCGTCAAAAGCTCGCCTTTTTTAGCATTTCGCTTAAACACCGTCAGCTGGTAATCGCCGATGGTTTCAAAGATAAAACCGATCAACCATACGATAACACCTAACCAGTTCCACCAGTAAAAAGCTTTTTCCGTGCCAGTAGTGACAAAGAAAATCGGTAATGCCACGACGCATAAAAGAACTCCCTGTAGAACAAAAACATTCAGATAGGCCTTTAATTTAGCAAAATGTTTGCCCCAGCGTTTACGCATATTCACATAACGATAGTCCTCAGGTTTACCGATGTTACGCTTCGCTAAATGGAAAAACAACCGAAATCCCCAAATTGTCACGAGAATCAAAACAAAGGTTGCACCTAGCGATTTTTCCGGCATCAAAAGATAACCAGTTACTGCTATGATAACAAATCCGATCCCCCAGGCCATATCCACGATCGAATTATTGTGAAGTGCCTGTGCGAGAAAGAATAGCACGGTGAAGTAAATAAATAAGAGCATTACTATTGTCCAAACAATCATCGATTTTCATCTCCCTCAAATTCATAAGCTACTGCGACACTGCCTTCTCCAGCACTCATAGCGATCACCGACGAACTATCCGTGATATAACTTGGCGGAAAGGCGAGCTGTTCTAGAAGTTTTTGCCCCCACAACTTTGCTTTGGCTTCGTTATTCACATGGGTAATTGCATAACGTCTGATTGTATGTTTTTGGTTGACCTTCAGTATCTCTTGGAAAAGTCTCTTTTCGTTTCCCTTGCGGCTAAAGGCAAATTTACTCAATTTCCCTTTGCCATACTCATCAAGACTAACAATCGGTTTCAAATTGACTTGTTTGGCGATTTTACCAATGGTCTGCGGAATCCGTCCTGAATCGATCATCGAATGTAAATCATCAACACTCACCAGAATATTGATTTGATCGCGTTTTTCTACTACTTGCGACACAATTTTCTCAAACGGCATTCCAGCTAGAATCCACTCATTTGCTTTCATAACGAGTAGACCTTGAGCCACAGAATTTTTTCTGGAATCAATGACTTCGATTGGTATCGCACGATTTCGTTTTGCCGCTTCTTTAACTGTATAAAAAGTACCACTTAATTTTCTAGCAACGGTAATTACTAAAATTGCTTCATAGCGTGTTTCTAAGAACGAAAACAAATTTTCAACGTTTTTTAGCGTTGGTTGTGAGCTCGTCGCACGACCATCAGTGCGATTGTCCAGGTTTATAAACTGCTTCGATTGTAGAGTGATCTTATCAATATAGCTAGTCTCTCCCAGCAAAATATTCATCGGCAAAACATGGATCTGATTTTCGAGAAAATAGTCCACTGGAATATCCGCGATTGAGTCTGTCACTAGAGCAATTGGTGCTTTTCGCTGCTTCTTGACTTGATACTGTAACAACATGTCATCGGCTTTTTGCTGGATCGGTTCGCCTACACTGCTTAAATAGCTTAAGACCTTATCCGGATGATTGGTGTGAATATGAATGCGGGCCTTGCCGCGATTTACGGCAACAATCAGAGAGTTTCCGTATGGACTCAGCTTCTGATGCAACTCTCTCTTGGTCAATTCCACACAGTCGAGTAATACTTCAGTACAATAACGATACATCGGTTCTGAAGTATGACTGTGTTCTTGTGGAGAATGTTCAATTTTTACACCACTTGTTACTTCGTTTACTACATAAAGGGCGGGCTGTTTTGTCAAAATAGCATCAGTAAAACCTTCGATGAATAGGTAAAAGCCCTTAGCACCGGCATCAACAACTTGATTCTTTTTCAAGATATTCAATTGATTAGTAGTATTTTCTAAAGCCTGCTTGGCCTTGTTCAAGGCATTTGGCAGCAAAGATTCCAAACTGGCAAACTGTACATTATCATCGAGCGCTTCTGCCCACGAGCGTATCACAGTAATGATTGTCCCTTCCATCGGCTGTTCGATTGCCTGATAAGCTTCATCAATTGCTGACTTAATGCTTTGTACAAAACTTTGAACGGAGTCTTTTTCCTCTAACTTCAACAAATGGTTATATATGCCATTAAAATACTGAGCCAAAATAATCCCTGAATTTCCTCGTGCACCTAATAATGAAGCATCCGCTACTTTTTCAAATACTTCAACAACAGAATGACTTTCTTCTGTCGTTTCCTCCAAAATAGTTTGCATTAAAGAAGCCAAATTACTTCCAGTATCTCCATCAGATACTGGAAAAACATTAATCTGATTTAACAATTCCTTTTGATTGATTAATTGAATCGCCCCTTGTTGAAATGCAAAAAGCAGTTTCTTTGGATCAATTGACTGATTTGACCGACTCATTTCCATGACATCTACCTCCAATTAAAGTGCTGTGCAACGAAAACGGTGATTCCAGAAACAGACGCTGTCACAACAGTCCCCCAAATCAAATCAATAATCGTGATTATAGCAGGCCAATTTTTAATGGTCGCCAAATTCGTTAAATCGTAAGTCCCGTAACTCAGCAAGCCTAAAAAACCTCCAGCTGCGATAGCATAAAACAAACTACCTTTTTCCAAAGAAGGATGTACAACAAAAAAGAGGATACCGATCAAATAGATCATGTAAAAAATCGCTGCTGGCATAAATTTAGTCTGTCCCAATAAATGCCCTAAGTTATTTTGATACATGCGCCGCGCAAACAGTAACAGCCATAATAGATCCAAGACTAGAAAAGACACGGTAGCAGTTCCAAATAATTTCAATATATTGCTCATTTCGTTGCCTCCACATAAATAAAGTATTTTAAATTTGTAAAGTTATACTACCACCACAGGAGCAAAGGTAAAAAAAATATGCCTGATCACTTGATAAAATTTGCTAAAATACTTTTTTTATATTTCAACGTGGATTGACTAAACTGTCTTTTCAAAAAGCGTGCTAAAATAGAGCCATTTTTGGTAATTCTCTTGATTATAATAGTTTAAAATTAGTATTCATCTTTTCCTTATTAATAAAGTAAGAAATGTATATTACGGTTCCTTAGAGGAGGCATTATTGAAACATTATAATTTTGAGACAGAGGCTGTCAGCTCGTACTTTTGAATGATTTTAACTTGACATTCTTTCGCGAGGTATAAATTGATTCTTTGTCGTTTGATATCTTTTGAATGAGTATTTCAAGCTTGTTTATCGCGATTCAAATCATAAATAGTCAATTATAAAAATAAGTGATTAACAACTTAAATTGTATTGAATACAATGAGGAATGAATTCAGTCATTTGTACTTCATGAACTACAACACTTTGAAACAAGAGGTGAGTCTAAGAAGAAGGTGGTAGCCAATAATTGATTGTTGGAATTTTTTATGTATGATATACGTAACTTCTAAAAATTGGTGTGTATTTATTATTATGGTAAATAAATTGAATTACACATCAAATTGCTAGGTAGAACTAATCGGAGGGAAAGCTGTGGAAATTAAAATAGGTGATTATTTTCAAGGAAAAGACTGTCATGACGAATTAATAAATGGAACCATTTGTAAGATATTAGAAAAGACAGTGATTGTTGAAAGTGGTGTAAAGCACTATGTTGTTAAAAAAAGTGAGTTAACGAAAGACAACATTTTATAATTTTGGTATAAAAGTGTAAACTTTCTAATATCCTATTCATTTTTTAGGCATTAAATAACCAAACGTGGCTTAGTTATCATTGATGATGCTAGCTGTTCGTTCGGTTATTTAGTGCTTTTTTTAAGTGTTTAACTTATTTGTGAGAGGGCACCGAGATACTAAAATATATCCAAAGATTAATAGAATTATGCTTTTTCTAAGTGAATTACAATCATACTTAAAAGGCTAACTTTTATAAACGGTTCATAAATTAACAATTATCTCAAAGCATACCTTTTTCCTTGAACATGAAAATGTTAAAAACCGTATTTTTATAGGTATCTTTTTGGTGAAATATGATAATCCGTTTATGTTAATTTCTTTTGTGAGCCAATAGACACAAATCATTTTCCTTATTACTAGTGGTTTTAGACATGCAGTTGAGGTATTCAAGAGCGGAACAAATAGTCAAAAAGACATCCTCCTTGATGTTTGGGGGATGTTTTTGTACTTATTAATTTTCATTGTAATGACTTGGTCTTATAAATTTCTTAGTATAGTTTCACCATAAAGAACAATTGATATTTAAAAGAGAAAGGTTGAAAGTAAAGTGATTACATTATTTACTTCCCCAAGTTGCACATCTTGCAGAAAGGCAAAGGCCTGGTTAACTGAAGCAGGCCTTCCATTTGAAGAGCGAAATATTTTCTCGAATCCATTAACTAAAGAAGAACTCAAAGCACTTCTATTGCTGACGGAAAACGGGACTGAAGAGCTTATTTCTACACGTTCAAAGGTTTATGAAAAGTTAGACATCGATTTGGATGACCTATCTTTTAATGAATTTGTCGAACTAGTAGAGCAGCGACCTGGTATCCTTCGACGCCCAATTATTACTGATTCCAAGAGACTCCAAGTTGGGTTCAATGAAGAAGATATCCATCAATTTACTCCACGTAAAATTCGTCGTTTTGATGCAAAAGAAAAAGCCCTGAAGTTAATGATCATGGATATTCAGCAAGCAAATTAATTTGTGCGATATAATTTTTAATGAATTCACTGCAACGCCATTTCCGAGATAAAAAGAACGGCATTCACTTAAGATAAAGAACTCACTTTGTCCTCTTTATTTTCAGTAAGAACTGGGTTATTTTGGACTTAACAGGTACTTTTGCCCCATTTCTTTGATTTTGACTATCGAATTGACAATGTTAAAAAATAAATAGCATTTGGTTACTCCCCGTATGAGGACATCTTTTTGATGTTCTCATTTTTTGTTTTTCGTAGCCATTACAAAAAT
>NZ_BJED01000042.1 GCF_005405485.1 Enterococcus hulanensis
AAGCCGCCATTGTAATTCTCAGGTTCATCACTGGTTCCTTCATCTGGCGTTCCCCCAGGAAGCAAGTAATCGATTCTGTATTGGTTGGAGATTGTTCCATTGAAGTCCTTGTTCGTTTTCACCGTGTAAACCACTTGAAGATGAGTATCGGCATCTTCACCTAGTTTTTTCATACCCGCTTTCGTCAAACTAACGACAACGTTTTTCTTAGACCCTTCGGTCAAATCTTCTACTTTGTTCGGATTTGTAATTGTTGTGCCATCCAATGTAACGGTATATTCTGTTCCATTCGTTAATTTCACTTTGCTGCCATCACTAGCAATCGCATAAACTTCTGCGTCTTCTAACAACAGTTTTTCATCGATGCTATCGCTTACTCTAAAGTAAGAAGCATAAATCTCGTCACCTTTCGCAAACTTCTTATCAGAGGTTGTACCAGTATCTGGGTCAACGTAATTTGGAATCGTCATGTCATTTGGCGCAAGAGCGTATAAGCCATCAGGAAGTTTCGTTGTTGCTTCCCATTTGAAGGAATTTCCAGCTTTAATGGAGTAGCCTTTTCCGCCTTCGATCGTTTTATCCAATTCTGTATCAGTGACGATATTCTTTGGATACACATGCACGTCGTAAATCAATTTGCCTGTGTCATCACGTTTCGTTTGTGGCAGATGCACGAAGAATGGATCCATTGGTTTAGTGATTTTCTTCGTATCGCCATTTTCATCTATATACGTATACTCACCGTTACTATCTGGAATTTCACGAACTAAGTAGATCCCGTCAGCGGCTTTTCCTGTTCCCACATCAAAGGTCAACGCACCTAAGGTGGTTCCACCAGTGCCATCCCCTGTTACATCGGTTTGTTTTGTAAAGGTAGGATCTGCTTCCCAATCGACGCTTTCTTTTTGAACCAACGGGTCTGTTAAGGACGCTGTACCGATTGCTTTCACTTTGATGATCTCAAAGTTGACACCTGCCATTAATTTCTTGCCACCTAAATCAGGCGCTTTACTTGGATCTGGGTTTGTCCCGTCTCCACGTTCGCCAAGTTCTGCCGAACTATTGATCTCATATTTCCAAAGAGTAATCGAACGTTTCGACGTATTGTCAGACGCCGCGTTCCCACTAATATTTTGATCTGCTGCAAAAGCAACATCTATCGTTCCTGCCCCTGCTGCACCCAACATAGTTAACACGCCTAAACTAAGTGCTGCTTTACTAATCCATTTTCTTTTATTCTTCATAATAAACTCCTTCACTCTTTTTTTGTTTTTTACTCCTAAATTAGTTAAAATAAGTACATGAAAAAAGGTTGCCGCCATTTTCTCACTGCCTCACTTCTTCCAATACACAAATGGAGAGGTTTTCCTACCAGTTCTGGATTGGAAACTAATGAAAAACTAGTATGTCTGTCCTTCGATAAACATACCTCCTTTCACGGTTGCTTCTCTGTAGTTTTCTAACAAAAACCGCCCGGTTTTACTTCTTGGACTTACAAAAAACTAGAAAAGCGTCCAAAACCTTATGAATGCAAGGCTTTGAACGCGGACTGACGGAGATTGACGGCGGATCATTTTTATAGATACGATAAGGTTGCTCTTTTTACTTAGAAACAACGAATCTCAGAAGAGAATCCAAACGTATCCGATTGGGCGATGAATAGTAAGCGCTTTCTTAAAAAATAAAAAAAGAGTCACCCAAAATTGGGATAGTGCAATTTTTTTAAAGGGCGATCAACTGATCCATTCTTCCATTTTCTCGATGACTTGGGTGCGCTGTTCCATCATGGCATTTGCGTAAGTATCTAACGTCATCTGAGTAGAAGCATGTCCTAAAATGGCGCTGACTGACGAGATATCAGCCTTCGATTCTAAACAACGCGTCGCAAACGTGTGACGCAATTGATGGAAATGGATCCAACCTAGATTGGCCTTCTTCCGAAGGCGATGAAAATGATAGGTTAAAAGGCGCGGTTCGCAAGGTTGCCCATTTGTTGAGAAGACAAACACCCCTTTTGATTGTTTTCGATGCATCAATAAAAGTTTTTTCAAGACCCTCCCCATCGGAATCACTCGAACCGAGGCTTCCGTTTTTGAATCGGCAAAAAGCAGCTGAGTCTTCTTCGCTGAATCCATTGATCCGATGCGTTGATAGGTATGGGAGACATGGATCAGTCGACTATCAAAATCAATGTCTGACCATTTCAGTGCCGCGATCTCTCCGATCCGCATGCCGGAATGCAAGGCTAATAAAGCCGGAATCCCTCGTCCTTTCTTTTCTTTTCGGGCAATCTTCATCAATTGCCGTTGTTCAAATTGTGTTAGCGCACTGACCTTACTTCGTTTTTCTTTTGGCAACTGAATGTCAGAAAACGGATTGGAAAGGATTCGTCCACACTTTTTGGCCGCATTCAGGCATTTATTCACGATTCGAAAAATGACTAGAACCGTGGATCTGGCTAACTTCTTTTGAAGTTCTTGTAAGAGTGATTTTCCTTGAACACTGGATAGTTCATTCAAGGGGACTTGTCTAAGGAGCGGTAACACGTATTTGGATAGTTTATAGTAGTAACTTGAAAACGTCGACGGTTTGATTTTCCCATTTACATCACTTAACCATTGAGTCGTCCACTCTTCAAATGTTTCACTAGACATCCCATGGATTTCTTGTAGGGTGTGATACTGGATGCGAAGTGGGAACAGTCGTTGTCTAACTTCTGTATAGCTTTTCCCATAGACGTAGCCATATTTGATTTTCCCATCGACCTTTCTTCCCTTCGGGTAGCGTCCTTCCCAGCGACCATCTTTTCGAAGATAAATATTTTCACCTTTACGCATGTTAAATTCCTCCTATATACTGACGGCTTATTAGACGGCACATAATTCAGCCTATTATTCAACTTTTTCAATAAAAAAAGTGTACCGATCTATTTGCCTATCTGTCTTTTAATCAAAAATAATTATTTTGATGAATCATATTGCCTAATAATAATTAATAATATATAATTGCTTTATCAACTGTTTTCAAATTATCAAACAATTAAGTTAATTCATTCTGAGTTAATGTCGTTTCTTTCTAGTTTTTTGTAAGACTATGTAAGATTTGAGAATAAATTCCGCCCTATTTATAGAGTCATTTAACCACAAAAAATAAAGCATCTTCTTGATATATAAGGAAGATGCTTTATTTATTATAATATATAATTACTTTTTGTCACCGTTATAGAGTGATTTCCGTAAAAATAAACCTGATTATTTAATAAATATAAACAAAAGCTAAAAAACGTCTTCAATTCATCATGTTTTAATAATGTTTTTTCTTTATCTACCCAAAAAAACATTGCCTCGAATCTTCCCTTTCATCACGGCCTATTTTCTTTTGTCTAAAAAATGTTTTATCCTTTTCATAGATTTTTCCTACAATTTCCAGTCTTGATTTTTAGTATTTACCTGCTATCATTGATTACGAAAGTACGTTCGTGTTTCTATTATGAAACAGCTAATATATTCGAAGAAGGGAAATTTGTATTATGGATTTAGAAAAAGAACTTAACCTCCATCCCAAAGGTGTTTGTCATTACAAATCGGATATCCCTTATCTCTTATATACAAAGGATAACTGGCGTGAAATTAAAGAGTTTTGCGCCCCCTTTCCAGTTGAAAAAACCGAAAAAGGAGCAACAGATGGACGAGCAATTATCGATTTACCCTCTGGAAATGAGTCGTTTGAATTCGGGATGATACTAATCAAACTGGGACCGAAGAGAATTCTACTCTTCAATCAGACTGATTTTGATGATCTCTTTGAGATTTCATAATGGTTAATAAGTATGAAAAAAGGAAACTAAAAAGATTCAATTTATTGATACATGTTTAGTTGGAGGATTAGGAAATGACGAAGGAAGAAATGATTGTGTTCATTATGAAGTCACTTCATCAAGAAAATATTGAACCGAATCTACGAAAAGAAATTCTTGATAATATAGCCGAGCTATTGAAATACTACAGTGTTGAATATGTACAAGAACTTTTACCTTCTCTGTTGAGATAACTCATTTAGTTAATAAACTTTTTTCGTATAATCAAATCAAGCTGTTGCGAAATAAGTTCTGTATTCTAACGTTTAGAGATATTTCGTACAACTTTAATTGGAAAATTGCACAAAAAGACTATGTTCCTAATCAATAGGAGCGCAGTCTTCTTTTATTCTATAAACCGTTTGGCGAGTGATTCCATAGTTTTTTGCTATTTTTGAAATAGGTGTTCCTTTTCCTAGCTCTTCTACAATATCTCGGTAGATTGCTCTTCGCTGAGGATTTTTTGAATTCAGACTATATAACTTGGGACGTCCTTGATAAACACCATTCTCTTTAGCGATTTTTATACCTTGTGCTTGACGACGTTTTGACTCTGTTCTTTCCTGTTCAGCAATCATAGCTAAAATTTGAATGATCAAATCTTTAATAAATTTATCCAATAAAGGATTCCCAATTGCTTCAGCCATAATTGGTAAACTAGTTATGATCAATTGAACATTTTTCTCTTTTAGATAATTGACTGAAGCAATAATCTCGTCATAATTTCTTCCTAGTCGATCGATGGCTTCTACGATAAAAATATCTTCCTCGCGTACAAATTCTAAGACTTCTTGAAATATGGGACGTTGGGTAATTGTCGCACCCGATTGCTTTTCAATATAAAATTTCTCTGCACCAAATTTTTTCATCTCTTCTACTTGACGGTTTTCATTTTGATCAATTGATGAAACACGAATATATGCAACTTTCAAATTTCTAACCTTCTCTCATGAACTTTTTAAAATACACCCTAATCATACACTGTCGATTCTATATTTCCAACGCTCTCTCATTGTCTATTTAAGGTACACTCAAAATGGACACAACGGAAATGCCTTAACTAAAATTCACTAAACAAAAGTAACAGGAAAAAGACATTTATCGAATGTAACAAAAACCGTCTAGTAGTGTGTTTAAGTTACATTCAAAACGCACTAATTAAAAAGCGACCAGAGGAAAAACTCGCTTTCCTTAGAGCCGCAAGGGATAGAGCTATTTTAGCGAATGTCACACAATCAGTTTGTGTGACATTCATATTTCTAAGATTTTCGACTTGTTCCCAACTTTTTTCTTCATTGCCGAATACTAAGAAAATCCTGACTTTCAAGTTTTGAACAACTCTATTGTGCTAGATCGAACCAATCATTACTCCAAGATAATCTTAGGCAAGATAGAGTGTACCCTATTGTGCTCTTTTGTAGGAGTGTATAGCTATTCGTGATAAATGAAGAGAGCGAGATCATGGTGCATAACCAATTTGAATAAATTTTGTGTGTGATAATACTACTATAGTAATGTGTTTAAGTTGGCGCACTTGTCATCACATGTCCGGGTCCTTCTATAATAGATCCTCGTCTTACAAAATATTTCAGACCCTATTTTCTGCTTTTTGGTCATAAAGATTGTATCGTTACGCTATCTCCAGGCATAAAAAAACTACTCAATAGGTTTGAGCAGTTTTTTTACTATTCTGGCGAAGTCGCACAAATGGACATGATCATTTCTTTCTTACTCGTTAAGACAAAAGAACAAAATTCTGTTAGGTCTATTTTTTTTAATTCGTGAAGAAGACTTAAAACAGCTGTTTCCGATCTGTAGCCCCTAGGGCTAATAAAACAAATAGTCCAGTTGCTAAAAGATAAAATGTTGTGCGAAAAAAGCATGCCAGATTTTCACTTTTTTTGAGCTAGTCGCAGAAGAAGAGGGAAGGAGATCCTCAATCAAACCAGCAAAAATTAATTCAGCTAGTATCTCAAACATAGCAGCAACAGTCTCCTTTATTTTACTTTCGAGACATCTGTAGAAGTTGAACGAAGAAATTTGTCGCTTTTTTAGGATCAAGACCTTGATGTAACACTACATTTAATGCTCTTCCATATACAACTGTTGATAGGTTTGTTCCGACAAGCGATACCCTTGCCCCCAAGAGGTTTCAATAATCTCTCCAGTTAGACCGACTTCTTCTAGCTTTCGCTTCAATTTACTGACTAAGGTCGAGAGTTGAGACATCGTCGAGTGCGTTTTGGGTTTCCTCCACATTTCTCTGCAGAGGTCTTCTCGAGAAATAACAACGGTCTGGTGTTGATACAAAATCGTCAACAATCTTTCTTCAGATGCGCTCAATGGAAGACTTGATATCGTTAGGTTCTTTTTCGGGTGAACAGG
>NZ_BJED01000043.1:0-2500 GCF_005405485.1 Enterococcus hulanensis
ACTGTTTCAAACACTTTATATGAGAGTTTGATCCTGGCTCAGGACGAACGCTGGCGGCGTGCCTAATACATGCAAGTCGAACGCTTTTTCTTTCACCGGAGCTTGCTCCACCGAAAGAAAAGGAGTGGCGAACGGGTGAGTAACACGTGGGTAACCTGCCCATCAGAAGGGGATAACACTTGGAAACAGGTGCTAATACCGTATAACAATCGAAACCGCATGGTTTCGGTTTGAAAGGCGCTTTTGCGTCACTGATGGATGGACCCGCGGTGCATTAGCTAGTTGGTGAGGTAACGGCTCACCAAGGCAACGATGCATAGCCGACCTGAGAGGGTGATCGGCCACATTGGGACTGAGACACGGCCCAAACTCCTACGGGAGGCAGCAGTAGGGAATCTTCGGCAATGGACGAAAGTCTGACCGAGCAACGCCGCGTGAGTGAAGAAGGTTTTCGGATCGTAAAACTCTGTTGTTAGAGAAGAACAAGGATGAGAGTAGAATGTTCATCCCTTGACGGTATCTAACCAGAAAGCCACGGCTAACTACGTGCCAGCAGCCGCGGTAATACGTAGGTGGCAAGCGTTGTCCGGATTTATTGGGCGTAAAGCGAGCGCAGGCGGTTTCTTAAGTCTGATGTGAAAGCCCCCGGCTCAACCGGGGAGGGTCATTGGAAACTGGGAAACTTGAGTGCAGAAGAGGAGAGTGGAATTCCATGTGTAGCGGTGAAATGCGTAGATATATGGAGGAACACCAGTGGCGAAGGCGGCTCTCTGGTCTGTAACTGACGCTGAGGCTCGAAAGCGTGGGGAGCAAACAGGATTAGATACCCTGGTAGTCCACGCCGTAAACGATGAGTGCTAAGTGTTGGAGGGTTTCCGCCCTTCAGTGCTGCAGCTAACGCATTAAGCACTCCGCCTGGGGAGTACGACCGCAAGGTTGAAACTCAAAGGAATTGACGGGGGCCCGCACAAGCGGTGGAGCATGTGGTTTAATTCGAAGCAACGCGAAGAACCTTACCAGGTCTTGACATCCTTTGACCACTCTAGAGATAGAGCTTCCCCTTCGGGGGCAAAGTGACAGGTGGTGCATGGTTGTCGTCAGCTCGTGTCGTGAGATGTTGGGTTAAGTCCCGCAACGAGCGCAACCCTTATTGTTAGTTGCCATCATTTAGTTGGGCACTCTAGCGAGACTGCCGGTGACAAACCGGAGGAAGGTGGGGATGACGTCAAATCATCATGCCCCTTATGACCTGGGCTACACACGTGCTACAATGGGAAGTACAACGAGTCGCGAAGTCGCGAGGCTAAGCTAATCTCTTAAAGCTTCTCTCAGTTCGGATTGTAGGCTGCAACTCGCCTACATGAAGCCGGAATCGCTAGTAATCGCGGATCAGCACGCCGCGGTGAATACGTTCCCGGGCCTTGTACACACCGCCCGTCACACCACGAGAGTTTGTAACACCCGAAGTCGGTGAGGTAACCTTTTGGAGCCAGCCGCCTAAGGTGGGATAGATGATTGGGGTGAAGTCGTAACAAGGTAGCCGTATCGGAAGGTGCGGCTGGATCACCTCCTTTCTAAGGAATCAGTTCATCTTAGATGAACGTTACGGAAACTACACAGGCTTGCTTTTATTCGTTCAGTTTTGAGAGGTTTACTCTCAGATCGTTCATTGAAAACTGGATACAGAAACAAATTAAACAAACCGAGAACACCGCGTTGAATGAGTTTTTTATAAGTTCAATTGCTTATTTTTTTCTGATTGGGAAGTCTATCGCTAGATGAAACAATCAAACCCCTAACGCAAGTTAGGATAAGGTTAAGTGAATAAGGGCGCACGGTGGATGCCTTGGCACTAGGAGCCGATGAAGGACGGGACTAACACCGATATGCTTCGGGGAGCTGTAAGTAAGCTTTGATCCGGAGATTTCCGAATGGGGAAACCCAGCATCTTTTATAGGATGTTACTTTTCAGTGAATACATAGCTGATTAGAGGTAGACGCAGAGAACTGAAACATCTAAGTACCTGCAGGAAGAGAAAGAAAATTCGATTCCCTGAGTAGCGGCGAGCGAAACGGGAAAAGCCCAAACCAAGAGGCTTGCCTCTTGGGGTTGTAGGACTCCGATATGGTAGTTCAGTGAGATAGTCGAAGGACCTGGAAAGGTCTGCTAGAAAGGGTAAAAGCCCCGTAGACAAAATTTGACTGGCACCTAGGAGGATCCTGAGTACGGCGGAACACGAGGAATTCCGTCGGAATCCGGGAGGACCATCTCCCAAGGCTAAATACTCCCTAGTGACCGATAGTGAACCAGTACCGTGAGGGAAAGGTGAAAAGCACCCCGGAAGGGGAGTGAAATAGATCCTGAAACCGTGTGCCTACAACAAGTTAGAGCCCGTTAATGGGTGATAGCGTGCCTTTTGTAGAATGAACCGGCGAGTTACGATTACTTGCGAGGTTAAGTTGAAAAGACGGAGCCGCAGCGAAAGCGAGTCTGAATAGG
>NZ_BJED01000044.1 GCF_005405485.1 Enterococcus hulanensis
AAGCCGCCATTGTAATTCTCAGGTTCATCACTGGTTCCTTCATCTGGCGTTCCCCCAGGAAGCAAGTAATCGATTCTATATTGGTTGGAGATTGTTCCATTGAAGTCATTGTTCGTTTTCACCGTGTAAACCACTTGAAGATGAGTATCTTCATCCACACCAAGTTTTTTCATTCCGGCTTTCGTCAAACTAACGACAACGTTTTTCTTAGACCCTTCGGTCAAATCTTCTACTTTGTTTGGATTTGCAATAGTTGTGCCATCCAATGTAACGGTATATTCCGTTCCATTCGTTAATTTCACTTTGCTGCCATCACTAGCAATCGCATAAACTTCTGCGTCTTCTAACAACAGATTTTCATCGATGCTATCGCTTACTCTAAAGTAAGAAGCATAAATCTCGTCACCTTTTGCAAAGTTTTTATCAGAGGCTGTCCCTGTATCTGGATCAACGTAATTTGGAATCGTCATGTCATTTGGCGCAAGGGCGTATAAGCCATCTGGAAGTTTCGTTGTTGCTTCCCATTTGAAGGAATTTCCAGCTTTAATGGAGTAGCCTTTTCCGCCTTCGATCGTTTTGTCCAATTCTGTATCAGTGACGATATTCTTCGGATACACATGCACGTCGTAGATCAATTTGCCTGTGTCATCACGTTTCGTTTGTGGCAGATGCACGAAGAATGGGTCCATTGGTTTAGTAATTTTCTTCGTATCGCCATTTTCATCTGTGTACGTATAATCTCCGCTTGTCGCATCTTTGATTTCTCGTACTAAATAGATCCCGTCAGCGGCTTTTCCTGTTCCCACATCGAAAGTCAACGCACCTAAAGTGGTTCCACCAGTGCCATCCCCTGTTACATCGGTTTGTTTTGTAAAGGCAGGATCTGCTTCCCAATCGACGCCTTCTTTTTGAACCAACGGATCTGTTAAGGACGCTGTGCCGATTGCTTTCACTTTGATGATCTCAAAGTTGACCCCTGCCATTAATTTCTTGCCGCCTAAATCAGGGGCTTTACTTGGATCAGGGTTTGTCCCGTCTCCACGTCCGCCAAGTTCTGCCGAACTGTTGATCTCATATTTCCAAAGAGTGATCGAACGCTTCGACGTATTGTCAGACGCCGCGTTCCCACTAATATTTTGATCTGCCGCAAAAGCAACATCTATCGTTCCTGCCCCTGCCGCTCCTAACATTGTTAAGACACCCAAACTAAGTGCAACTTTACTGATCCATTTTCTTTTCGTCTTCATAAATAAACTCCTCTACTCTTTTTTGTCTTTTACTCCTAAATTAGCTAAAATAAGTAATTAGAAACGGTTGCCGCCAATTTCTTAATCACTTATCTTTTTCCAATACACAAATGGAGATGTTTTTACATCCAGTTCTGGATTGGAAACTAATGAAAAACTAGTATGTCTGTCCTTCGATAAACATACCTCCTTTCAAATTACCGTTAAGTTAATTTTTTTAGTTGAAATATCTAGTTTCCAACCTACATATAATCAGTTTTCTTCTTAGTTTTACAAAAAACCAGAAAAGCTCTGAAATCCCTTATATCACAAGGGGTTTCAGAGCTTATTGACGACGCGAGACGGCGCATCCAAATTTACGAGATGTTATTTACCCAATTTCTTAAATATAACAGATGTTATTAAATGGAAATTATTCTAATAGGAAAAATTTCGTTTTGAGTAAGCGCTTACTTGAAAAAAGAAAAAAGAATAGACCAAAAATTTGATTGTTCATTTTTTTAAAAAATTTTCATTATTTCAGCTAATTAATCTAGTCATTTCTTCAATAACTTGATACCGTTTCTCTAACATGGCATCGACATACGTGTCTAAGGTCATTTGTGTAGAGGCATGACCTAAAAGTGCGCTTACGGAAGAAATATCCTTATTTGCTTCCAAGCAACGCGTCGCAAAAGTGTGCCGCAATTGATGAAAATGTATTTTTACAAGCTTTGCCTTTTCACGAATTCGGTGGAAATGATACGTCAATAAGCGAGGTTCACAAGGCTTCCCCTTGGTGGAGAAAACAAAGTTGCCTTTTGAATGCTTCCGATGCTTTAACAATAGGTTCTTCAATTCAATGCTAATCGGGATCACTCGGACAGACGCTTCTGTTTTTGAATCCGTGAAAATAAGCCGGGTTTTCTTGAACTCTTTGATCGCTGGAATTCGTTGGTACGTATGTGCAACAGAAATAAGATTTGTATCAAAGTCAATATCTGACCATTGTAATGCTGCTATCTCACCGATCCGCATTCCAGATTGCAGTGCTAACAGGGCAGGAATTCCGTACCCCTTCTTCTCATGAGACGCAACGCTCATCATTTTCCTTTGTTCTTTTAGTGTCAATGCCCGGATTTTACTCTGTTTGGCCTTGGGTATGATTAACTCTGAAAAGGGATTTGCATTGATCTTTCCCTTTTTCTTTGCTCGATTGAGACATTTATTAAGTATTCGGAAGATGACTTGGATTGTTGAACGCGCCAGTTGCTTTTGAAGATCCTTCAGTAAGCATTTTCCTGTATCTAATGTCAACTCATTTAAAGGAATATCTTTGATTTTTGGAAGAATGTATTTCCTTAGCTTGTAATAATAACTAGATAGTGTAGAAGGTTTGACCTCATCTTGAACTTCATATAGCCATTCAACTGACCAATCTTCAAATGTTTCCGTTGATGAGCCGCGAATTTGTTGCAGAGATTGATACTGGATTCGAAGTGGGTAAAGCTTCATTTTTACTTCTGTGTAGCTTTTTCCATAAATATACCCATACTTTATTCTTCCATTGACCTTTCTTCCTTTGGGAAAACGTCCTTCCCAACGACCATCTTTTCGTAAGTAGATATTTTCTCCTTTACGCATATTAAAAATCCCTCCTATTTTTGACGGCTCAGCAGACGGCGTATTTTTGTATACTTTTTATTTCTTTTTAGCCTTGAACAAAACAAAAAGTAATTACATTTCAGTTTGCTTTCACCGTTTTGATTAAATATAATTATTTTTATGATTCATATTGCCTATTAATAATTAATAATATATAATTGCTTTATCATATGTTTTTGATTTGACAAACAAATAAGTTAATCTCTTTTATCTGAACTACGAAATTTCTGGGTTTTTGTAAGACTAAGTAATATTTGGAAGCATTTTCTAAAATTATTAACAAAAAAAAGGAAATCAAAATAAACAAAGGCATCTTTCCTATTAAGGGAAGATGCCTTTGTATTATATGATTATAATATATATTTGTCATTGATACGTTAAATAAATATATAGTTTATTTCATTATTTTTCTTAATACATTACAATTTTATTGTTTTTCGAATTAAATCAACAAAAACAGAACTTTATTATTTTTTGAGTTGATGTATATTTTAATTGTAAACGTTTTTTTAATTTGAGGGAGGTTATTAAAATGAAAAACAATGAACCAGAGATGTATTTGGATGACAGACAGTGGTCACCGTTATGGGAACACTATCTTGAGAAGGCGGTCG
>NZ_BJED01000045.1 GCF_005405485.1 Enterococcus hulanensis
GCAAATATGAGCGCTTTATAGCTGTTTTAAGTCTTTTACACGAATAAAAAAATGGATTTAACAGGATTTTGTTCTTTCCTCTTAACGAGTAAGTAAGAAGTGATCACGTCCATTTGTGTGACTTCGCCAGAATAGTAAAAAAACTGCTCAGTTAATATGAGCAGTTTTTTTGCATGGAGATAGCGTGATAATAAAAAAACTTTCAGACAGAATTAAGAAATTTGTATCTTGGAAAACAAGGATAGTTTGAAAGTTGATTTGTAGTAGCACCTTTTATTATAGAAGAAAATCGTTAGGATTCTTTCATGTCTACTATTTGAGTGATTTTATTATGGATAGTTACTATATCTAAAGCGGTCACTTGGGCATCTATGAGCAAGGTATCAATGGAATTATCCGTCTCTGATAGATAATTGGTGCTTATGCAGAAGTCTGCATCTTGGTAAGAGAGCTTGCTACTTATTTCTAAGTTATAAAAATTTTTGAATACATCATTAATTCGGTTGGCTATAAATAATTCCAAAACTTTAGGAAGGTCCGTTTCGACCTTAATTCTAATTTTGTGAGCAAAATTAGACGGAGATTCAATGAGCATAACCGCTATAGTGAATTGAAGGGCTAATCCTTCCAGTCTATCTGGATCGTTTGTATAAATTTTAGACTGAGTGACCACTTTAATCGCCCGATCTAGTAATTTAGGTACTTTTTTCTTAATATATGCTTCTATCTCGTACCCAGTGACTGTAAAACTAGTATTACCGAACAATTCTACCGACAAATGGCCTGCCAACAAAGTGCTTAAAAGTAGCTGTTTCTTGTCAGCTGGAATAGCCTCCTTATCGTACCGAGAGTCTTTCTCTGCCAGTATTTCGTCAAGATAGTGTAAATACTGTAGTAAGTGATTGTGATCTCCATTGTGTATGTTTAAATAGTCCACAATTTCATTATTTAAGAAGTAGAAATTAGAGTTTGAATAGAACCAAAGAAGCAAAAATTCAATTTCTGGTGCCTCTAGATGATAGTTTAAACGCAGTTCCTCTACTATGGAGGCATTCAAAGTGCTCTCCATACCTGAAATAATGGAAAGGAGACCGTGATCAAAGGAGGAGGAATGGTTAATCGCATTAATTTTTCTTTGAGTTATTGAACAACCATTTCTCACACGTAAAATGTTTACTGCGAAGATATAGCTAGTGAGTTTTAAGCCAATATCATTATAGGAAATCCTGTTTTTAGAAAAAATATTAGCAGCAATTGTTTCACATTGTTCTTGTGAAATAGTAGGGAATGGCCAATAAGAGCCATGATAGGTTTTCCAAAAAAAAGCGACTGAAAAGAAACGAATTTTAGCCTCGTCTCCATGTAGTTGAACACTGTCACCCTTCTTTTTTATAGATAATCCAACATTTTGCAAGAGAAGATTCAGATCGTAAAATCTCTTTTGAACAATTGATTCAGAAATAAAATTCTCATACGCAAAGGTAGAAATGGTCACTTTGTTTGTCCATAACAATGATTCTAAAAATTTGTAAAAGGGGTTCGCTTGAATAATTTGTTGGTACATTATTTTGAAGTCTTTCTTCGTACCTGTAAATTTATACCCCTGTCCACGACTATAGATCAGTAAGTCGTTTGATGCCTTATTTTCTACAGAAGGATACTTCTGCAACAAATTAAAGTATTTATAAATGGAACGCCGATCCATACCTAAAAGAACAGATAGTTCCTCGACTTTCATAAATTGACGATTCTTATAAATGAGTTGAAGTAGCTGGATTTCTTTCGCCGCTTCACTGCCCCAAAACATGTCTAAGTTAATCATGGTACGCCTCCAATAAAAAAACAACCCTTATTTAACTTGGACATATAATATCATAATTAATAGAAAATTGAACTTTTAAAGCTTGCTAGGATTAGAATACTACTCTTGAATGATTAGGGGAATAATCCAAGGAGTGAAACGATTCCAGAATCGATTTTGTTCGTTCAGGTGATACTCTGGTTGTTTGGTGATTGGACCGACTAGGAAGAAATAGGTAAGATATCATTTCAATCGTCAAATCGATTGAATGAACGTGGAGTCAGCTTCCATAGTTTGCAAGAAAATATTACGAGGATAAATCTAGGACTACCGGTAAATTGATGCTTCATTTGTTTGCGGCATTTGCAGAATTTGAGCGCAACTTGATTTTAGAACGTTCTGTAGTTGGTCGTGCAGCAACGAGAGCAAGAGGTCCTTTTGGAGATCGGCCAGAAAAATTAACTTCTAGCGATTTGGATTTGCTGAAGACATTAGTTGATAGTGGTACACCGATAAAAACTATTGCAGGACGCTGGGGTGTTTCTCGTACGACAATATATCGGTACCTAAAAAATTAGAACTAAACGAATGATACATGTATTGAATCATGTGTTGTCATGTATCTAGATAATATAGATAAAATCCGAACGGAATGCTAAAATGAATAGTCGCCTATCCTACAGTCTTGCGGCTGAGAGGAGGTGTTCACATGTTCTTAGCATTTTTCTGCCCCCTTCTTGTCGGCTTATTGGTAGCCACGTTTGATTATTGGCTAAATAATCATAACAAGAAGTAAAACCAAGCAAAGGCGACATTAGCCAAAAAAGAACCCCTAGAGTATCCTACTACTCTAGGGGTTCAATGTTCACATGTTCTTTTTCTGCACATTCATGATAACATAATTCTTAATAGGACTCAAATTAACGAAGATCGCCTTCTGATATGTTAATGAATTCAGCTCTTTGCTATTTTTAGAAACTTTTTACCATTGTCTTTAATTTGAAGCAATTTTACCTAAATACAAGAAAGCAGCATAATCAGATTGAGGCACCTTCGTGAAACCACTTATCCTTTACGAATCTGAAGAAAGTTTGTTTTTCTTTTGCTCGTTGTCACTTTTGAACTTAATAATGTATGTTGTACTTCTGCTATATTTTCTCTATTTTAAAATTTCGAATAGAGAATGGCAATAATAAATAGTATTTGGTTACTCTTTGTATGAGGAAATCTTTTTGAGGTTCTCATTTTTTTTGAAGCCATTACAAAAAAAGTGCACGTTTAAAATGCATTTTTAGGCAACTCTTCGAATCACATACATGGACTGTAAAAGAGCTAGTAAAATTAATGCAAAGTAATCCAACATTAATTAAAAAGTCTGTTGTAATTAGGGGGGAGAAATTAATTGTCGGATACGAAAAAAGCCAGATTCGCACTTTAATTCTAAAAGAGGGTCGTTTGTAATAAAGAAGGAAGTTCTTTTTCCCAAAAATTTTTGCAAAATAAAAAAGACTCTCGATTCCTGTTTAATCAAGGGTCTAAACATAACTAATAAAATAGACTGTTGTTTCCGCAACAGTCTACGTGTAAACAATTAAATATCTAAAAGATTACCTATACTTCGTAGGGGTATTATATAAAACTAAAATAAGGTGAGCAATTATTCTGCTTAGTTCGT
>NZ_BJED01000046.1 GCF_005405485.1 Enterococcus hulanensis
TCGGTTTTGTCGTACTTGAAGTCGACGAACTGCTTGTTGGCTTCGTCGAACTTGAGGTACTTGTTGTTGAACTCGTACTGGTTGAAGATTCTTCTGTACTGCTTTCAGAAGGTGTTGACTCCGAAGTTGTCGGAATTTCTGAAGAAGTAGTAGAATCTACTGTTGGAACTTCTGGCTCCACAACCGGAACTTCTTCAACGACTTCAGGCTCTTCCACAGGTGTTTCACTACCTTCTGGAACCGAAACGGCACTTTCCATTGTTCCTGTTTCTACTATTAAAGAAGATTCTTCTGGCAGCTCTCCTGCCTTCAACACGCCGCTGCGTATACTGACGAGTCCGCCAATGAAAACAAGGACTCCGCAAACCCCTATCATTATCTTTTTCATGGATTGGTTCCTTTCTAAATCAAACTAAAAAATAAAATCGGTAAGAGAAACAATAAGAACAAGGGCACGACCGTCTGCATCGGATCGGAAATGATCTTCGCAGCCAACGTCATACTCACCCGTTCGGGTTCGGAAACAGGATCTTCCTTCAACAGGGTCCCGTCGATTTCCCCCTCGTCTCGCTTGAGTTTCATTTGTTTGAACAAATCATCCTCTGCGTCATGCAACGTATGCACACTTTTGAGATTTCCTTGAACAAGACGCCGATAGATCGTTCCGATGTCTCCTTCACAGCGTAATAAGGTCAGCTTGGCAATCCCATTTTTCGGCTCCTTTTCGACATACGACACCTCGGTCTCTTCAATGATCTTGTTCAAAGAAACCTCATAGACATAGACTTTTTTAAAATCCGTGGTATAAATCAGCTGCCCCTTTTTCAAGTCTTGGATACGGTGTAATAACACATCCTTATCGAAGATGTTGTGGGCCAGAACGACATAGTTTCCTCGACCCAATTGTTGATCGGAGCGATACGTCGCCGCTCCGGTCAACAGGTTTTCATTCGCCATGCCGGCGAGGATCGGCAGATCGATCGAGACATCGGGAATCACGATCTTACCGATTCCCCAATTATTGGTGGTGGTTTGAACCACCGACTTGGCCTTGGCATAGTCGGAGATTTTAACACTGGCGATCTGTTTCTCCTCGTAGTTCGCTTCTTCGATCTTATCGATGTTGTAGGCATTCAATTCTTCCTTTTGTCCGATGTTGACAGCCGCCGAGGCGGGTTCTTCTTCCATGTGCAGATAGCCATAGATCGCTGTGATCAATACCGCGGTCATCGTCACGAATAACACAATGAACAGGGTCTTCGTAACTAGGAATAGACGTTTCAAATTCTTGCGTGCTTTGGCTGCCACGAGCGGGTCGTCTGAGCGGAAACGTTTGATGAATCTTCGATACAAGCCCATCAGTAAGGCAAAGATCGCTACATTCAAGCCCAGTGTCGCTAAGACAATGTTTTGATAACTCCATGTATTGCGTTTCTTGACTTTCTTCTTAACCGCCGTTTTATAATCGATCCGATGACCGGTGACTAAGAGTCGGAAGGTGTTGATTCCCGGAGGTGTACAGGTCAAAAGTGTCGCCTTGTCTTTTCCTTTATGAATCTTGACCTTATCGACATCACTTGGCAAGATTTCTTCAAAGGAATCAATCTCATAAGCCAAGCGTTTGCCTAAAATATTGATAAAAAACAAATCGCCTTCTTTTAAGTTTCGAATATCGGTAAAGAGGACTTGGTTCTTGACCCCACTATGTCCCGTAATGACCGCATGGGTATTCTTCCCACCGATGGGAATCGAGGTCGGCTCAAAATGCCCCAAGCCTTTTTCCAATGTTTTGAATGACGTGCCGTGAAAAAAAGGCATTTGTTTGATATCAATCGCGGGAATATCGACCGTTCCCATGACATCCCCTTGTTTCATGATCTTGTTGTAAACGACGGGATTCCCTTTCGGTAAGCCTTCTTGCATGTTATAGAGGTATTCGTTGTAGGCTTTGGCTAAGGCCCATTGTTCATCTTTTTCCTTTTGCGACATCTTTTTCATGGTGTCGTCGTATTGAGACACCGCTTGGCTTCGTTCACGATTGGCTAAGTAGTTTCCCACAATTGGATACAGCAGTGTCAAGACGCCGCCAACGATCATGATGATCGCGAAAATCTTCAAAAAGGAATGCTTTCTTTTCGGTTGTTTACGTTTCTTCATGACGGGTCCTTCTTTCCAATTGAGCATCACAAGTTGAAAGAAAGAATCAAAGACACGAAAACAGGCGCATCTGAGATTCTTTCTTCCGTAATGATGCATTGATTACTTTCTTAAAAAACATCCTTCTTGCGATGGATACTAATCATTCCGACACCGCCCATGGCAATGATCATGGCTAAAATCCACATCAATACCTGAGCTGTTCCGATATTCCCGCTGGTTTGCGGCAATTTCTTGATCTCGCCTTTTTCATCGACTTCCACGAGGATCGGCTTGCCATCCGGACCTTTGGTCACAGGCAGTTTAGGTACATCGCCTAAGACACTGGATTTCGGATAGATATAGACCTCATTCAAGGGTTCACCAGTCTGTTGCGGAAACGGCAGCTCCACAATGACTGGTTCCATGACGTCCTTCAGCTTCG
>NZ_BJED01000047.1 GCF_005405485.1 Enterococcus hulanensis
GGAGGTCGGTATTTTTATGGCTAAATATAGTTTTGAACTCAAGGTAAAAATCGTTCAAGAGTATCTTGACGGGAAAGGAGGAGCGAAATATTTATCAAAGAAACACGGGATAAAGTCTGAAAGACAAGTAAAAGATTGGATCAATGTCTATCGAGAATTCGGCGAAGAAGGGCTCCTTCGAAAACGGCAAAATCAAACTTATTCTGTTCAATTTAAGATGGATGCGATAGAGTTATATCAAACAAGTGAGCTGTCCTATCGTGAAGTGGCGAATCAATTAGGGATGAATAACCCTACGCTAATTGCCAACTGGATGAGAAACTTTCGTGCAGAAGGTTTAGACGGACTCTCAAAACCGAAAGGACGTCCAACCATCGTGTCTAAGAAAAAAGAAACTAAAAAGACAAATAAGGAAACACCTGAAGAACGCGACCGAATTAAGGAACTAGAAAAACAAGTGCGTTCCCTTCAGATCGAGAATGCCTTTTTAAAAGAATTGAGGAAGCTGCGAAAACAGGAAGCCCAACAAAGACGAACGAATCAATCGCGCGAATCATCGACAGCCTCCGAGGATCATTCAAATTAGTTGAGCTTCTTGAAACCTTGAAATTTCCTAAATCAACCTTTATGTATTGGCAAAAACGGTTTGATCGCGAAAATCCAGATCAGGAAATCGAAGAGGAAATGCTTAAAATAAGAGAGAAACATACAAATTATGGCTGCTTACGTATGACAAATGAACTGAAAGATCGAGGATTCCATGTAAACAAAAAGAAAGTGCAACGTTTGATTCGAAAGCTAGGACTAGAAGTCCGTTCCTTCACGAGAAAATCCCGCCGCTATAACTCTTATCGTGGGAAGATCGGAACGATTGCGAAAAATCGAATTCATCGACGCTTTTACACAAGCATTTGTCATCAAAAGATTACAACAGATACGACAGAGCTAAAGTATTTTGAAGCGGACAAATCTGGTATTATTCGTGAAAAGAAACTGTATCTTGATCCATTTTTAGATATGTACAACAGCGAGATTATCTCTTATCGCATTTCAGAGAAACCGAACGCATTGGCGATCATGGAGGCTTTAGAGGAAGCGATTCGTGTAACGGAAGACTGCGTTTATCGACGCACGTTTCATTCCGATCAAGGATGGGCCTATCAAATGAACGCTTACAATCATAAGTTGAAAGAACATAAAATCTTCCAAAGTATGTCCCGTAAAGGTACTTGCTTGGATAATTCGATCATGGAGAATTTTTTCAGTCTGTTGAAACAGGAAATCTATCACGGACGAGAATACCATAGCTTTGATGAATTGAAGCGGGCCATTGATGATTATATTCACTACTATAACCATGAACGTATGAAAGGAAAACTCAATTGGCAGAGTCCGGTACAATTTAGAGAGACGGCATTGAAAG